>CAZWCE010000004.1:0-305506 GCA_964632505.1 uncultured Planctomycetaceae bacterium
GCGTTTTTTCGAGTGCCCCCTGAAGGACTCGAACCTTCAACCCACGGATTAAGAGTCCGTTGCTCTGCCAGTTGAGCTAAAGGGGCATGTTGAGAATTTGGTCGGTGAGGTAAGCCAGGATCATTCTCTGAAAGGCTCGACGCTTCATCGGCCTCGGATTCATCATCACCGACGACAAGCTCGCCGGTGAAAAAGGCTGAGAGAATGCCCGAATCACGGATCCACGGAAACTGCTATCGGCTGATTTTCTCTCCGACTCCAGCTCGCTATTGTAACGTGCTGAGTCCGTTTCACAAGAGGGGTTTCGTAAAACACCTCCGCTCCCCGCCGAGAGGCCGAGAGAGGAGCTAACGAGAAGGACACTTCGGCAAAAAACCCCTATTTTGCCTACTGCTCTTGACGCATAAGATTCTAACGGGTAATGTAATGGCTTCATCCTAGGTTGCAAACACAGCAAGTCGGCTGCACCGCGGCGCGGCCCGAGAGTAGCGGAGATCAGAACGTGGCATTCGATTCAGTCGTTTTAGTGAAGCAAGTCCCCGACACGGCGAACGTTACGGCCGAGGCAATGAAGGAGGACGGCACCGTCAATCGTGCGGCGCTTCCTGCGATTTTCAATCCGGAAGATCTCCATGCGCTGGAAACGGCCTTGGAGGTGAAGGAGCGGTTCGGCGGCACGGTGACGGTGGTGACGATGGGCCCCCCGAAAGCGGCAGATGTGCTGCGCGACAGTCTCTACCGGGGGGCGGATCGAGCGATTCTCTTGACCGATCGCCGGGCGGCGGGAAGCGATACCCTCGCGACCAGCTATATTCTCAGCCAGGCAGTCAAAACGGTCGGGAAATACGACTTCGTCTTCTGCGGGCGTCAGGCGATCGACGGCGACACGGCCCAAGTCGGGCCCCAATGCGCCGAGAAGCTGGGCATTCCTCAGGTGACCTACCTGGAATCGCTGGTCGACGCGGATGAGAAGGCAGCGAGTCTCCGCCGCAACATCGGCCACGGCTGGGAGATCGTCAAGGTGCCTCTTCCGGTGCTGGTGACGGTGATGGAAACGGCGAATCGGCCGCGTCCTTGGGCGGCGAAGCGGATGATGCGTTGCAAGCGGATGCAGGTTCCGGCGGAGATTGAAATCGAGCTCTTGAAGCAGGACCCCAAAGGGGATGCCGAAGCGCGGCAGAAGGAGGCGGAAAAACGGATCGAACAGCTCCGCGCGGCGGGAAATCTCATCGAGCAGTGGGACTTGGACGACATCGGGGCGGAAATCGAACGATGCGGCCTGTCGGGCTCCCCGACGAAGGTGCACCGGGTGCAATCGATCGTGCTGACAAAGGAAGGGTATACCGAGGTTCCGCCCACCGACGAGGGCATCCACGACATGATTCACGAACTCGTCATGGATCGGACGCTGGGATGATCATCCCGATCGGGTGCTGTCGGCAATCGACTTCACTCAGGAAGTCGCAATGGTAGGTGAATCGAGGCGAATGAAGGAAACCAAGAAACGATGATTGAGAAGAATCTGCAAGGGGAAGTCTGGGTATTCGCGGAACAGGAGGACGGCACGCTGCACGATGTCGCCCTGGAGTTGTGCGGCAAGGCGCGGGAGTTGGCCGACCGGTTGGGGGTTTCCGTCGGTGCGGTGCTTCCTTGCCGCGAGATCGGGACGATGGCCGAGGTGCTCTTCGCTCATGGCGTGGAGAATCTCTACGTGGTGGAAGATCCCGCCCTGGAACACTACCGGACGGAACCCTATGCGAAGGCCGTCTCGGAACTGATCCGCAAGCATCGCCCTCAAATCGTGCTTTACGGGGCGACGAATCTCGGCCGCGATTTGGCGCCGCGCGTGGCCTCGGCGACCCGTAGCGGCATGACGGCCGACTGCACCGACCTGGAGATCAGCGACGTCGAGGAGCCGAAGTCGAAGCAGAAACACGAGAACCTACTCCTGCAAATTCGTCCGGCGTTCGGCGGGAACATTGTGGCGACGATCATCAACCCCGAGTGGTGGCCGCAAATGGCAACCGTGCGCGAAGGGGTGATGCCGATGCTCGATCCGCAAAACGGGAAGGTCGGCAATCTCGTGAAGGAGTCGGTGTCGATCGATTCGTCGCTGACGTCCGTGGAGATCCTCGAGCGTCATGTGGAGGAGCGGAAGATCAATCTCAAGGGGGCCCGGGCGATTGTGGCGGGCGGCGCCGGCGTGGGCAGTCGGGAGAATTTCAAGATGCTGTTCGAGCTGGCCGGAGCGATCGGCGGGGCGGTCGGTGCCAGTCGCGCGGCGGTCGACGGCGGTTTCATCGGCCACGAACACCAGATCGGGCAAACCGGAACGACCGTGCGGCCGGCGCTTTATATCGCCTGCGGCATCAGCGGCGCGGTGCAACACCGGGCGGGGATGGAAGAGTCGGCGAAGATCATCGCCGTCAACAAGGACCCCGACGCCCCCATCTTTTCCGTCGCTCATTACGGCATCGTCGGCGACATCCACGAGGTGGTCCCGAAGATGATCCACGCCTTCAAGGAACGGGCGTGATCGCCTTCGACCGCCCCCTTTCCCACCACCAATCACGATTCAGTTTTTTTGAAACATTCGGAGTGCTCAGGTGCCCAATTATTTTCTCGATAACCAGGACATCCAGTTTCTTTTCGATTTGATGGACCTCGAGTCGGTCGCCGAATTGCAGGAGCGAGAGACGCCCAACGGCGACGCCGATTATCTTCCGGTCGACGCGGCCGACATGGTCGACAACTACCGCCAGATTCTGAAGGTCGTCGGCGAAATCGCCGCGGAAACACTCGCACCCAATGCCGAGGAGGTCGACCAAGAGGGGAATACCCTCAACCCCGACGGCACGGTCACGTTGCATCCCGGGGTGCAGGAGAACCTCCATCGGCTCTCGCAGGCCGACATGATGGGCTTCACCCTGCCGCGAAAATATGGGGGACTGAACTGCCCGGTGATCCTTTACACGATGGCGACCGAGATCGTCTCGCGTGGCGACTGCTCCTTCATGAACATGTTCGGCCTGCAGGGGATCGCCGATACGATCTACGCCTTCGCCAACGACGAGATTCGCGATGAAGTCCTTCCCAGGTTCTCTTCCGGCGAGGTGACTGGGGCGATGGTCTTGACCGAACCGGACGCCGGCAGCGACCTGCAGGCGGTCCGGCTCCGTGCCGAACAGGACGAAGACGGCAACTGGTATCTCGACGGCGTAAAACGCTTCATCACCAACGGGTGCGGCGAAATCCTGCTGGTGCTCGCCAGAAGCGAACCGGAAATCGTCGATGGACGAGGTCTGAGCCTCTTCATCTGCGAACGATCCGAACGAGTGAAAGTCCGCCACCTTGAGGAAAAACTCGGCATCCACGGATCGCCGACCTGCGAGTTGGTCTTCAATCACGCTCCCTGCCGGTTGGTGGGAGAACGCCAGCGGGGACTCATCACCTATGTGATGGCACTGATGAACGGGGCCCGCGTCGGCATCGCCGCTCAGTCGCTCGGCGTGGCGGAAGCCGCCTACCGATTGGCCCGCACCTATGCCCACACCCGGGAACAGTTCGGCGGACCGATCGAACGGCTTCCCGCGGTGGCCGACATGGTAACCGATATGCAGATCCACATCGAGGCGGCCCGGGCACTGACCTACGAAACTTCGATGATCTGCGACATCGAACAGAACAACATGCGGCTGGCCGAAGCTTCGGATCTCGACAAGGCCGAGAAGAAGAAGTGCAAGCAAACGGCCCGGGGCGTCAAACGGCTCAATGCCATGCTCACGCCGATGAGCAAGTACTACGCGAGCGAGATGTCGATCACGGTGGCCAACAAGGCGATCCAGGTTCTCGGCGGCTCCGGATACATGAAGGACTACGCCGCCGAGCGCTATGCCCGCGATGCCCGCATCACGACGATCTACGAAGGAACGAGCCAACTGCAGATCGTGGCCGCCATTCGCGGAGTGACCGCCGGTCCCCTGAAGCAGTACCTCGATGAGTTCGAAGCGAAAGAAGTCGACGATCCCCTGCTGAAAGAACTGAAAGAGGCACTGGTCGCCTCTCGTGAAGAGCTGTTCGAGGCGATCGCCTTCTTGAAAACAAAATCCGGCATGTACGTCGAACTGGTCGCCCGGCAACTGGTCGATTCGGCGATCGACTTGATCATCGGTCATCTGTTCATTCGCCAAGCCAACGCCGGCGATCGGAAGAAACGCGTCGCCAAACTCTTCCTCGACCGCAATCTCCCGAAAATCACCATGCGATGCCGGCAGATCACCAGCGGCAACACCCAGACGATCGATGAATACGAGCTGATCGCGGGGCCGGTGCCGGTCGCCGATTGACCTTTTCGAGAGAATCCGCGATCATCGTTATCACCGCCGTTTCGGCTTCATGGGCCGAAGCGGCATTTTCATGCGCTTTCGGCACGGGGAACGATTTTTCCACGTGTGCCTTGAACATCGGGTTCAAATCGATTCAAATAGATTCCAATCAACCCTCGGCTCCCATTCCATTGCTCTCGGCATTCACCCTTGCGGAATGGGGGATGGGAAATAGCGATCTTCAAGCAGGAAGGAACTTCTTCGATGACCCGTGCGATCTCCCTTCAAGCGAAGCCGGCTGTGCTGACCGCCATGCTGGCGACCGTTTTCGTGATGTCCAACGCCCTTTGCCCGGCGACCGAGGAGGCGACCGGCTGGTCGGCGAAGTGGATCACCGTGAGCGATCTGCCCGAACCGGTCACGGCGAACCAGTGGTACGTCTTCCGGCGGAGTTTTTCGTTGCAGGGGGTTCCCGAAAAGGTCCCTTGCCGCATCGCCTGCGATTCGAAATACTGGCTCTACGTCAACGGGGAACAGGTGGTTTTCGAAGGTCAGCTTAAGCGAGGCCCCACGCCCGAGGATACCTATTGCGATCGACTCGATTTGGCTCCCTATCTGAGACCGGACGGCAAGAACACCATCGCCGTTTTGCTGTGGTACTTCGGCAAGGACGGTTTTTCACATAAGGACAGCAGCCTACCCGGATTGATCGTCGAGGCGCCGGCGATCGGCATCGTCAGCGACGCAAGCTGGCGGGGAGTGAAGCATCCGGCCTATCGCGCCGTGACCGCCGATCCCCAACCGAATTATCGCCTTCCGGAATCGAACATCCGCTACGATGCCCGCCTGGAATTCGAAAAAGGTCCCTGGCATGCTGTCGACTTCGACGATTCCCGATGGCCGGCCGTCGCAACGCATGGGAAACCGCCGGTCGCGCCGTGGGGGAAACTTTACTTGCGTCCGATTCCCCTCTGGAAGGATTACGGATTACGCGAATACGCGAATGCCGATCAGATCCCGGAGGTTTCCGACGGCAGCACCATTGAGTGTCGCTTGCCTTACAACGCTCAGGTGACTGCTTATCTGAAGATCGATTCCCCGGCCGGTTACGTCTGCGACATGCGGACCGACAACTACCAGGGAGGCAGCGCCTACAACGTGCGGAGCGAATACATCGCCAGGGGCGGCGTGCAGGAGTTTGAGTCCCCCGGCTGGTTCAACGGCCACGCCGTCCACTACACGTTTCCGCCGGGAGTAAAAATCCTCGAGCTGAAATTCCGAGAAACCGGGTACAACAGCGAATTTGCCGGACACTTCCAGTGCGACGACGAGTTCTGCAATACGCTCTGGGAAAAATCCCGCCGTACGCTCTACATCACCATGCGCGACACCTACATGGACTGCCCCGACCGGGAGCGGGCCCAGTGGTGGGGCGACGCGGTGAACGAACTCGGCGAGGCCTTCTACGCGCTCGATCCGCGAAGCCGCCTGCTCGCCCGAAAAGGGATGTACGAACTGATGTGGTGGCAGCGGGAAGACGATACCATCTACTCCCCGATCCCCTCGGGCAACTGGAACAAGGAACTGCCGATGCAGATGCTCAACAGCGTCGGCTGGTACGGCTTCTGGACCTGGTATTTCCACTGCGGCGATGCGGAACCGATCGTCGAACTCTACCCTCGCGTCCGCGATTATCTGGCCGTCTGGAAGTTGGGTTCCGACGGACTGGTCGTCCCACGAAAAGGCGATTGGACCTGGGGCGATTGGGGGGAAAACAAGGACATGCCCATCCTCTACAACGGTTGGTATTATCTCGCCTTGAAGGCCCAGCGAGAGATGGCCCGGCTGGCCGACGCCCGAGGAGACATCCCCGCAATCGATCGGAAGATGCGGTCGATCGAGGAGAACTTCAACGCCACCTTCTGGAACGGCAAGGAGTATCGATCCCCCGATTACGGAGGGAAGACCGACGACCGGGCCCACGCCCTGGCGGTTGTCACCGGACTGGCCGAAGCGGAACAGTACCCGGCGATTCGCGAAGTCTTCCGCAAGCAGGAGCATTCCAGCCCCTATATGGAAAAGTATGTTCTCGAAGCACTTTTCAAGATGGGATCCCCCGAAGACGCCTTCGCACGAATGAAAAAGCGTTTTCGTCCGATGGTCGAAAGCGACTTGACCACGCTCTGGGAGGGGTGGGGGATCGGCAAGGAAGGCTTCGGCGGTGGAACGATCAATCACGCCTGGAGCGGCGGCGGTCTCACCTGCTTGTCGCAATTCGCCGCGGGGATTTCTCCGCTCGAGCCGGGCTACGCCAAATGGCAGGTCCGCCCTCAGATGGGTCCCCTGAAAGAGATCCGGACAATCGTTCCGACCGTCCGCGGTGAGATCCATCTTCTCCTCGACCGCGACGAGGAACGTTTTCTCCTGGAAGTCACCGTGCCTGAAGAGACGAGCGCCGAGATCGCCATTCCTGAGATTCAGAGGTTTCAAGAGATCTCCGTCAACGGCAAGACGCCCGACGCACCGGTTCGACCGCTTGCCGTCGAACAGGGATATCATTGGTTCGAAGTTCCTGCCGGAAAATGGACGTTTGTATACAAGTAGTTTTTCGAGCTCCGACTGCTGATCTCGCGAATCACTCACTGAAGATCGAATGGATTGTTCCCGGATTCTCCCGTTTTCAAGAAAAGGAAACCTCATGAATGGATACGAGCGCATCGAAACGCTTCTCTCCGGCGGCACGCCCGATTGCCTGCCCTGCATGCCGATCACGATGATGTTCGCCGGCGACTTCATCGACCAGCCGTACGGCAAGTACGCCTCCGACCATCGAGTCCTGGTCGAGGCTCAACTCGCCGTCGCCGAGGAATATGGCTTCGATTATGTTTCGGTCATTTCCGATCCGGGGCGCGAAGCCGCCGACTGCGGTGCAAACGTGAAATACTACGACAACCAGCCTCCGGCGATCGACGAGGTCAACGCCCTTTTGGCCGACAAGGCCACTCTCGGAAAAATCGCCTCGCCCGATCCTTTCGCCGAAGGAAGCCGAATGCTCGATCGTATCCGCGGTGCCGAAGCGTTCGCCAAGCAAGTCAAAGGGGAGTTATACATCGAAGGATGGGTCGAAGGACCGTGCGCCGAAGGAGCCGATCTTCGGGGCATCAACCACCTGATGATCGATTTTATCGACGATCCCGCTTTCGTTCGCGACCTCTTCGATTGGATCCTCGAAATGGAGCTCGGTTTCGCCCGAGCGCAGATCGAAGCCGGCTGCGATATCATCGGCATCGGCGACGCCGCCGCATCCTTGGTGGGGCCCCAAATCTACCGGGAGTTCGTGCTGCCTTACGAGAAACGCCTGATCGAAGGCATCCAGCAGTCCGGTGGAAAGGTCCGATTGCACATTTGCGGGAACACCAGTCGGATTCTCGAAGAGATGGGAACCCTCGGCGCCGAAATGGTCGACCTCGATTCCAAAGCCCCCCTGAGCGACGCCCGCGAGCAAATGGGGCCCGACCAGGTTCTGGCCGGCAACATCGATCCCGTGCAGATCCTCCGCAACGGAACGCCGGAGTCGATCGCCGAAGCCCTTTCCGAATGCCATCATGCGGCGGGAAAAAACTACATCGTCGGTGCCGGTTGCGAAGTTCCCCGCGATACGCCGAAGGAAAACCTCATCGCGTTGTGCGAATTCGCCCACAACCATCGCCCCTAAACGGTTGTGGAAACAGCTTCCTGACGTATTGAGTTGGTTTCACTGACCCCCCGCAACGGTTTCGCGCCGGAAGGGGTCGTTTCCCCCTCCGTTTCCGATGGGGCTGGTTCAGGGTTTTTTCGGGGCTTGCGCGCCAGCCCTAGAGAAATCGCGTCGAGTAGATGCCGGTACGTCAAGTCTTTCCAAGAGATCACCTCCTCCGGCGGTTCCCGTCGGAAGAGTTTCACCGGATCGAGGTCGATCGCCAACGCCTCTTCCAGTTGGCGCAAGATCGCTTCGTACTCCTCTTCGGTCACCTCGATCTCCGCAAGGGGAGTGGGGGTCGGACTCTGGCGGTATCGAACGGTCGAGAAGTTTCCCAGTTCCGACTCCAACGCTTCTCGGAGAACGGGCTCCGCCTCTTTTTCCGCTTCTGCCATCGATCGGCGCCGCTGGGAGAAAAACTCGTAAAGATCCCTCACGCGAAGGGATCGCCAGGAGCCGTCCTTCCATCCCAACTCGGGTTCCTGCTCCAGGTCGACCACCATATCTTTCGACCAGTATCGGTCGGCCAACACACGAACGACTTCACGATAATCCTTCTCATCGCACTCCAGCTCTTGCATGGTCGAGGTCGACGGAACGCGATAGTAAGATCGGCCGAGCACCTGGGCAATCCAAAGCCGGGCCGTTTCTTCGCCCGAATAGCGTTTCTTGGCAAAGAACAGCACCCACACGAAAAACACCAAAGCGGTGAGGAGCAGTAATCGTATCAGATAGCTCCATTTGGGATCCGAAATGACCTTCATGGGATGACCGAAAAAAATGAAAAAAAAGTTGTGTATCAAAAAATGGGCGTACCCAGCGAGCCAAAAGAGCCGGCCGAGTATCGCCCTTGTGGCATGTCGCGAGAGTCATATCACGCACGTGAATGGGAACCGGAAACGTTCGCTCCCATCACTCGAAGTTCATTTCGATATGCTCCAGAAGGTTTTTGTTATATCCCCCGGCTCGCGGGTTGTATCCCTCGCCGCGGACCGGCAATTCGGCAATCTCTTCGCGATAGTCTTTCGCTTTCGCGCCGATCTTGTCGATCGCGTTGAGAACCTCCATCGCCACGTAGTTGTCTCGCTGCATGATCGATTTCAACCGTAACAATGTTTCCATGGCCAATTTGAGGTCTTCCTCGTTGCCAAACCGGCCGAGTGCTTCGGCGGCGGCGACGCGGACCGAAGGAACCGGATCCTCCAGTGCCCGGAGGAGCTGCGGGCGGGACTTCGCGACGGCATCCGGTCCCCGCATCAACATGCCCATGGCGGCCCAATAACGGATGGCGGGATCCTCGGCGTCGAATTTTTCGATCAACTCCTCGGTCGCGTCCGCTTGGAGCGACGAGGCGAGATCGGCCACCGGAAAGATCTCATGCATCGGGTACTTTTCGGGATCGTGTCCCATTTCGTAGAGCGTGGTCCCTTCGGCCCGGGCATGCATTTGGCTTTCGGGCAAGAAGCCCAAATCGCGAATCCGGTATTGCCATTGGTAGAGAGCTTGACGAAGCTCCTGGAGCTCGTCTTGATACTCGGGATCGTCGGCCAGATTATGGACTTCGTCCGGATCGTTTTTCAGGTCGTAGAGTTCCTCGGCCGGCTTCGTTTCCCAGAAATAGGTTTGGGGGGCCTCGAGTTGGCCCTGCTGGTACAGATCGTTCCAGACCCGGGTCGTCTGCGTGACGAACATGTAGCGGATGTACTGCCCGTAGATTTTATGCGGCATGTAGTTGCGAATGTAGTGGAACCGCTCGTTGCGGACGGTACGGACACAGTCATAGCGTTCGTCCATCCGACCGCGAAAACCGAACATGTACTCCGGATCCGGAGTGCGATGCGGGCCGAGAAACGCCTTTCCCTGCATGTACTCCGGCGGAGCGATTCCGACCAGACTCAAGAGCGTCGGGGCCAAATCGACAAACCCCACCAGCCGATCCGACTCGCCGCCGACTTCATATTCGGGGGGAGCGAGGTGCCGGAACTTTTCGGGAATGCTCACGATCATCGGCACATGCAGTCCCGAGTTATAGGGCCAGCGTTTGCTCCGCGGCATGCCGCTGCCGTGATCGCCGTAGTAGAAGATGATGGTTTCTTCGGTCAGACCATCCTCGGCGAGTTGATCGAGAATTCCGCCGGCTTGGGCATCCATTTGCGTGATCCGGTCATAATATTGCGCCCAGTTCCGACGGACCTCGGGAGTGTCGGGGTGATAGGCCGGCACCGGGGCTTTCGCCGGGTCGTGCGTCAAATCATGCCGGTTGCGGAGCTTGCTTTCATGGGAGATGGTGAAGTTGAAGATCGCGAAAAACGGTTGGTTTTTCTCCCGGTTGCGCCAATGCCCTTTACGGCTGGACTCGTCCCACACTCCGGGAATCGGCTTCTTCACGTTGTAATCTTCCTTCGAATTGTTCGTGCAGTAGTATCCCTTTTCCTTCAGGAATTGGGGATACATCTTCATGAACGACGGCATCGTCACCAGGCTGCGCATATGTTGGGCGCCGAGCGACGGCGGGTAGCATCCGGTGATGATCGTCGTCCTTGCCGGCGCGCACACCGGGGCGGTCGACCAAGCGTTCCGATAGATCATTCCGCGACCGGCCAGCCGATCGAGGTTCGGCGTGTCGGCGTAATCATCGCCGTAACAGCCGAGTTGAGGGCCGTTGTCTTCGCTGGTGATCCAGAGGATGTTCGGCAGCGGTTGATTCTCCTGAGCGGTAAGCGTCGCGGAACGACTCGCCAAGAGGACGGCCATTGAGATAACCGCGAAGATTCCAATGAGTGTCTTTCGCATCCTGTTCCTCCTTCATTGTTGGAAAAAGTATTTTCTCTACGTGGAATGTCTCCCAAGCGTTCTAGAAAAGTCGCGGCGGAGGATCTCCTTCCGGATAATCTTCCTTCCGACCGGTAAAATGAACGTCGTAATTCTCGGGGTTCGCGCCGAGATGGAGGAATCCCTTTTCAGTCAATCGACGACCGCGTGGTGTACGTACCAAGAGTTCCGATCGCAATAAGAACGGTTCCACTTCGTCGATGAGAGTATCGGGAGTGAGGTTCATCGTATGGGCAACCGCCTCGACACCGACCGGCCCGCCGTGGAAGACCCGGAGGATCGTTTCCAGGCATTTGCGGTCCTGGGGATCGAGCCCCAGCGGGTCGATGCCTTGCATCCGGAGCGCGTCCCGGGCCACGGTGAGATCGATGCGGCCATCGGCCCGTGCATCGGAATAATCGCGGACCCAACGGAGTCGGTTGTTGGCCAGTCTCGGCGTTCCCCGACTCCGAGAGGCGATCTCTTCGGCGGCGTCGTTTTCGATCGGAACATTCAATTTTCGAGCACTGCGCAGGACGATCTCCGCCAGTTCTTCGACCGTGTAGAAATTCAAGTGCTCGCGCATTTGGAACCGATCGCGAAGCGGTGAGGAAATGATGCCGGTTCGCGTGGTCGCTCCGATCAGGGTGAACGGTTTGAGTTGCAGGTTGAGTGTGCGTGCGTTCACTCCTTCGCCGAGGGTCAGGTCGATGCGGAAATCCTCCATGGCGGGATAGAGGAACTCCTCGACCGATTTGTGCATGCGATGGATCTCGTCGATGAACAGCACCGACCCCTCTTCGGCGTTCGTCAGATAGGGGACCAGATCCTTGGGAGCCTTGAGGGTCGCCCCGTTGCTGATTTGCAAACCGGTTCCCAATTCGCGGGGAATGCACATGGCGAACGTCGTCTTTCCGAGTCCCGGAGGGCCGTCGAAGAGGATGTGTCCCAGCGGTTCCCCACGTTTGGCGGCGGCTTCGACGGCGATCTCGATTCGCGCGTAAACCTCACGCTGACCGATCATGTCCGCGAGCTTCTGCGGACGGAGCATGCGATCGTCTTCGTTCTCCACGCGATACGGCGTTTCGTTCCTTTCGGAATCGGGGGCATCCCAGTCGTCGGAATTGCCCAGCATCGGTTCTCGCGGCATGCATTCCTTTCTTTAGCGATGAGTCGGATGGAATAGGAACAGGCGTTGATCGGACGTCGGGGAAAAAGCCGCTAAAATGGCGCAGGACGCTTCTTTCAGGAATGGGTCTGCTGGTAAATCGCCGAAAGCAGCGATTGAGTATCCTTGAACTTTTCCTTCGTCTCCAAGGCCAGGTCGATCAAATGTCGGGCGTCGGATTCGCTGTGACCGAGGGCAAGAAGCGCTTCGTAGGTTTCCGAGACGACGTCGGTCGCGACCTCGTGACGCGGAACGTCGTCGCGGGGAACCATCAAGGCGAACTTGGGGACCTTCCGGCGCAACTTCGCGATGATCCGGTCTGCGGTCGCTCCGCCGATGCCCGGCAGACTCGTAAGCCATTTGGCGTCTTGTTCCTCGATGGCGGTCGCCACTTCCCGCACTGGGCGAACCATCGCTCGAAGCGCCTTCTTCGAACCGACGCCGTCGACCGAACAGAACATTTCGAAGAACTCCCGTTCCGCCTCGGTCAGAAATCCGAGCATCCTCGGGACCATGCGTCCCTGCATCGGATTGCCTTCGAAGTACTCGATCGTATGCAGACTGATCTCCGTGCCGACTTTCGATTGCAGTTGACGACGCGTGAATTCGGGAATCATCACTTCCCGCTCGTAAGGCTCCACCGCGAGCGTGAGGCGATCATGATGCAAGGCGATCAGCCTGCCTGTGATTTTCGTGATCAAAATCGGACTCCATTCTTGCTCGAGCAACGGGCTCCTGGGAACAACTCTTCCACGCCGGCTGGTTTTCGCACCGACGCTCCGTGAGGGGGCGGAAGCGCGACCGGAAGCAGCCGCCGAGCCAATACGACCGAAATGCACCCGATCCTGGGGGGGTGCATCATGTTGGCGCGACCTGTTCGTTTCTCCGAAATCAAGCCACTTCAAGAATAGCCATGAATACGGGGAAAAACCAACAGGGCTCCCCCATTATATTAAGGTGATTTCCCGGAAGTTGCAATGGGCGCGAAGGGGTCGCCCGAGCGAGAGGGCTTCCATGAGGGAAAGCGTCACGAAGGTTGCCGCGGTGAGGGAATCTCGGAGAGCGGGGACTGCTTGGAGGCGAGAGGAAAGGGGCTCGCGGTCTTCCCAAGATGACTTTCGGGAAGGCGGCGGGAGTAGTGGTGGCAGAGCGCGATCGCCAGGGCATCGGCCACGTCGGGGGGATCGGGGACGGTCTCCAACGCCATCTCCCGCTGGATCGCACGTTGCACCTGCGCCTTCGACGCCCGCCCCGAACCGGTCAGCATCTTTTTGATTTTCGTCGCCGCGTAGGGGTAGACTTCGATCGAACGGCTCGCCGCCGCCAGGCAGATGACCCCGCGTGCGTGCCCCATGAGAATCGCCGTCCGGGGACGTTTATAATGGGAATAAAGTTCCTCCAGTGCGAGGACGTCGGGTTGAAACGCTTCGATCACCTCGCGAACCCCGTCGTGGATTTCATGAATCCGTTCGGCGAGCGTTTTCCCGCGACCGCGAATGACACCCGCTTCCACCAGACGGATTTTCCCGCCGGTGTCGAGGACGCCGTAACCGGTGATGTTCAAACCAGGATCAATGCCGAGAACCCGGGACATAGGGACTGCTCAAGCTTTCCTTGCTTCGAGGACACCTTCTCGAAACCTTGAGAAGGCGGATTCTAGGGAGCTCTTTCCTTCGGCGAAACGAAAACGCCGCTTCGTGGAAAAAAGAGACTTCAGGCGAGGGTCCATTCCGTTCCGTCGGGACGATCTTCCAGCGCCACTCCGATGGCGGCCAGCTCATCGCGGATGCGATCGGAAGTAGCGAAATCTTTATTCTTCCGAGCGTTGCTCCGGATGTCGACCAGAAGATCGAGCAGTTTGCCGGTCATCTCGTCGTCGCCCTGGCCCGCGGCGCCCGGTTTCTCGGACGGTTGACGGAAAAGGCCGAGCACGTTGCCCATCTCCTTGAGCAACGCCGTTCCTTTGATGAGGCTCTTGACCTTCGCCTCCTTCTTCTCGGGATTCGCTTCCAATTGGTGCTCGTCGACGAACTTGTTGAGAGTACGGAGCATGTCGAAGAGGGTCCCGATCGCTCCGCCGGTATTGAAGTCGTCGTCCATTGCATCGAGAAACTCTTGCTGCAGCCGGGCGACTTCTTTAAGCATTTTGTTGTTGCCGGGCTTCAGGAGCGATTTTTTCCGAGAACCGGCGGTTTCCAAATCGTAGTAATTCCCTCCGGTGACGCGCTCATAACGTTTGAAAAAGCGGTAGAACCCTTCGAGTCCTTGCTCAACCTCCTGGATTCGCCGGACACTGAAGTCGATCGGACGACGATAATGGGTCGAAAGCAAAAAGAATCGGATCGTCTCCGGGGCGAACTCCTCGAGCATGTCGTGGAAAGCACTGGCCCCCTTCGACTTGCTGATTTTCCCCGCTTCCTGAGCCTGGGGGTTCGTGGCCTCGGTTTCGCTCTGCCGGGTATTCCGCCCACCGACCTTGCCCACTTCGTCGGAAGCCTGCATCAATCCATTGTGCATCCAGTAACGGGCCATCGGCTTTCCGTGACGGCATTCGCTCTGGGCGATTTCATTCTCGTGATGCGGGAAGATCAGGTCGAGTCCACCGCCGTGGATCTCGAACGTTTCGCCGAGAATCTCGCGGCTCATCACGCTGCACTCGATGTGCCAGCCCGGCCGGCCCTGCCCCCAAGGACTCTCCCAAGAAGGTTCCCCCGGCTTCGCCTTTTTCCAGAGAGCGAAATCGTACATCGAACGCTTTCGCGAAGCGGTATCGCCCCCTTCGCCCTGCATCTGCTCAAGCGAACGGTGACTCAACTTGCCGTATTCCGGGCACTTCGCCACTTCGAAGTAGACGTCGCCTTCCGACTCATAGGCAAACCCTTTGTTGAGCAGGTCTTCGGTGAACGCGATGATGTGATCCATGTGTTCGGTCGCTTTGGGAAACAGGTCGATCGTGTCGATGCCCATCGCGTCGAGATTATTCATATAATCGGCGATCATCTCGGAAGCGACGCTTTCCATCGGCATGTCGCGTCGCTGCGCTTCGGCAATCAGCTTGTCGTCGACGTCGGTGATGTTGATCACCAGCGTGACCTCATACCCGGACCAGGCGAGGTAGCGTTTGATCGCGTCGAAAATGACCGGCCCGACCATATGGCCGATATGGCTCGGCTTGTAGACCGTCGGACCGCAGAGATAAATGCCGACCTTGTTCTTTTCGACCGGTTCGAAGGGTACCTTGCTTTTCGATAACGTATTGTAGACTCGAATCATGGGGGTTATCCGTCTAGAACCTTGGAAGGGTTATGGTGAAGAGAGGTAGCGATAGGGTTCACCCCGGGCTCTGCTTGCATTCGCAAAAGTCGCGCCGGTCAATTATGTCGGATCGTCAAATCGGAATGGGGTTGGGCGGCCTCCATGACTTTCAGGCGGTCGTCGGAAGGTTTTTCTGCATGCAGCATCGCCACGCACTCGGCACTGAGAGCTTCCCCCCTGCCGATGTGCCCGACCGACTCCCCCGTCTTTGCCTTGAGGCCGACCTGCTCGAAACCGATGTCCAGGAGTGAGGCCATCCGCTGCCGGATCGCCATCTTGTGCTTGCCCAATTTCGGCTTTTCGGCAAAGACGATGCAATCGATGTTCACGATCTTCCAGCCCGCCTGACGAACCATTTTATAGGCCTCCTGGAGAATCTCGCCGGAATCGCGATCTTCGTTCTCCTCGTCGGTGTCGGGAAAGTGCTCCCCGATGTCCCCCATCGCCGCGGCGCCCAAAAGGGCGTCGGTCACTGCGTGCATCAGGGCATCGGCGTCGCTGTGGCCTTGCAATCCCCGAGAATGCTCGATCCGGCACCCCCCCAGATGGAAGTGGTCTCCTTTGGTAAACCGATGGGTATCATGTCCGATTCCGATGCGGTACGCAGACGCTGGGCACAACAGAAAACCTCCTTGTCGGGTTGGGAATCGAAATCAGGTCCGATGAGGCCATCGGATCAAATCGGGACGAGGGCGATCACCGGTCGCGCCACGCTCCGAGGAACGGGAACGCATCGATTATAGAAAAAAAATCTCTTTCAGGCAACGTAGAATTCCCGAGAATAATCACTTGCGAAAACATCGCATCATGCGCATCCGGCCCAGGCTTCCATGTTTTCACGATTTTATCTGTGTTAATAGAAGAAAAAGCGACGAAATATTTCCCTTCCCTATAAAAATTGCTGGACAGGCACTTATGGAATCGCTATGATTTCAAATAAGGAAAAGACGGGAAATCGCATTGTTGCGTGAATCTGTGATATTCAGGCCATTCGATGCTTCGTCTTTTCCAAGCACCCAAGTTTGATCTTTCCTCCCATTTGCGAAGATCGGCGGCCAAGATGTCTCAGCATATCTCCTTCTTCCGAAGGAAAACTTCACCCACCTCAGGTGGCATGAAACTTCGACGCTTCGCACCTCTTGTGGTTTCCCTTTTCTTTCTGCCTACTCTGATGGGGTGTCCTACATGAGGCCACGCTCCGCGACGTCCGTGTCGGGCGTCTTCGACGGAGGTGAACTCTCCCTCCCCCACGACGATTTCTTGGTCCGGCCCCTTTTTCCGCGCTGAAACGCTGCCCGATCTGAACGGAGAGCGTTCCGCGTTGGAGAGTGGAAACGTTCGTGAAAGTGCATGCCGGCCGGTCGCCAGTTTGGACAATGTCCGACGATTCTCTGTGGAAAACCATATTCATGAAAGGAGGTCCGATCGATGATGATCCGACCACGCGAGGCGGTCTGTCTTGCGGCGGTGTTGTTCCTGACGATGGGCACGGCATGGCTTGCCCCACCGGATCGCGCCACCGCGGAGACGTTTCCGCTGAAAATCCAGACCTACGAAAAAGTCGACCCCACGTCGGGTGAACGCCCCGCCGACGCGGCCATCCGCTCCGTGTCGCCCCAGTTCTTCCACATCTCCATGGCCGATGATCTCGGAGAAGGTGTCCGCATCGCCGGGCAACAGGAGGAACTTCTGAAGCAATTCGAGGAAGTGGTCACCGAGGAGCCGGATTACCGGGCCGAGAAGCCTCTGAAGTTCGTCGCCACTCTCGGAGGCAAGAAGTACCCGTTCGCGCTCGATGCCTCCAAAGACTCGCTCGCCGCTTTCAAGAAGGCTCAGCAAAATGCGAAAGAAGAAGCGGAGGAAAAAGAGGAGAATGAAGACGGTGCCGAACAGTCTTCGACCCAAAAGCTGTTGCAATACGTCACCTCGGCGCTGCAGGGAGAACGTCAAGAGGAGCGGCCCCCCGCGCCGCCTACCATTTCCTACGACCTGCTCTACTTCGATCTGAACGGCAACGGCGATTTGACCGACGACGACCCGATCGAAGGGGAACAGAACGAGGCCTATCCTCCGCAATACTCCGCGGTCGATTACCACGCCATTCCCATCGAACTGGAGGTCGACGACGAGACGATCGACTACCATTTCAATCTGAGTGCTTATGTGTACACCTACCCCATCACGACCCGTAGTGGGGATTCGACCAAAGAGGCGTTTGTCAGCCGGGCGAACTGTCGTCTCTCCGCGGCGGCTTACGCCAAGGGGGAGATCGAAGTCGACGGCGAGACGATCCCCGTTGCCTTGGTCGACTTCAACTCGAATGGGCGGTACGACGATCCCATCAAGATTCGAGACGACGTGCGGGTGGCGAACAATCGCATCTACACCGACCGCGGCGACGTGCTGGTGCTCAACCCCGAGAACGCCGGCGCGACCAATCCCTATGATATGACCGCGAGCAGTTCGCGGATCAACGTCTGCGATCTGATCCGCATCAAGGACCATTTCTTCAAGCTCTCCGTCGACCCGGCCGGGACCTCCATTACCCTAAACGAGAAGGACGTCAAGACCGGGACCATTGCCTGCGACCATGAATTCCGCGCGATGCTGGCCGGCGAACAGTGCATCTTCACGGTGCACGGATCGCCCGAGCAGCCGGCCGAACTGCCGGAAGGCGAATGGAAGCTCATCGCCTACACCATGTTCGCTGAAATGCCGGATAAGGAGAACGAGGAGGATGAAAAAGAGGCGGACGACTCCGTCCCCCCGCCAAAACGTCAAGGGCCGATGAATATGGTTTCCGCCACTGGGTCGACCGAAGGTCCGATATTGGAAGTGGTCGCCGGGGAGTCGGTCGACTTCCCGTTCGGTCCTCCCTACCTTCCGAAGGTCGAAGCGATGGGCGGTGCCCCGGAAATGCGGCTGGGACTGGCGATCACCGGGCAAGGCAAGGAGATCGTCGCCGACCTCCGCGTCGACGGGCGACGTCCCCCCGCACCGACCTTCACGATCCGATCTTCCCAGGGAGAGGAAGTCGCCTCCGGCAACTTCCGCTATGGGTGAGGCTTCACCTGTTCGTACTCGTGGCGAGTACCCGAAGACCCCGAAGATGAATACGTGATCGAAGTCAATCTCGACGCCGGTCCTTTCGAGACCGCGGAAGATTATGAAAGCACCATTACCATGGGCGTAGCGCCGCGATGATGATGCGGTGTCCTCTGAAAAAACCGACGCCCCGGCTCTCTCAAGAAGGCCGGGGCTTTTTGATGCGCTGCTCCGGAGCCTTACGCCCCCATGACCAGCTGCAATCCAATACGTATGCACAGCCAGATAAACATAAACAGGCCGGAGATGATAAACGATTCCTTCACTGCTGCACCGAGTAAGGCGGAGATGAGCACGCCGAGTAGGCCCGCGAGAAAAACCATGCAAACAAGCAGGGCGAGAATCGGGGGCATCACCGCGCCAAGGGCGCCGGCAGCCAGCGTGGCCCCGATGGAAGTCCCCAATGCAATGAAGATTGCCGTCACCCAACTGATGTCGGTATCGTAGATGGCACTGATCAAACCTAAGAGGATGGCGGCATCGATCAAGATCAAAACCATTTTCGTCTCCTGAAACAAGAAGGGATAAGAAGCGAAACTACTTATATTGTATTAGCTTCACGATATAAACGCAATAGAATAACAAAGTTATCTTTCGGATTCTCAACCCAAATGCAGCCGATATCACACCTCGCATGCGACGAGTGCCTTTTCCGACGACGATGAGGAAGACTCTCCCCGAGACCTCTTTCATCGAACGGAAAGGTTTTCTGCATGAAAAACAAGAGGAGGCAAGGGAGAAGAATGGCGAAGATGGCCCGATTCCGCCAAGAGGGGTCGGCCGGTGTTGGCTGTTTCGATCAGAGAACGGGAGAGGCTCGATCACGAGAAAAAGGACCACGCTTTACGCGAAAAAAAAAGGCTCAGGAAAAAGAGGATTTCCCTGAGCCTCCGATCGAAACGTCTTTTGATGAGAATCGGTTACAGCTTCGAGAGCAACTGCTTGGCCGGGCCGGAGGGATTCTGCGGATTCTTCTTGATCTGCTCGAATCCTTCTTCGAGAATCTTCGCCTTTTCGGGATCCTCTTCCCAGGCCTGCTCGACGATTTCGGAGAAGTTCTCCGCTTCACTCCCCACCGGCTGCCCGCCGGCGTAAGTTTGGAGCAGTTGCTTGGCACGTTCCACGCCCGTGGCAACGGGCACGGAATAGACTTTTTCCTTCTGCGAGGTCTGCTGGCACCCGATGAATGCCACGGAGGCACAGAGAATCCCCGCTCCCAGGAATAGAACGGTCAATGGTCGTATCATACTGATTTCCTCTTGAAGATCGTTTGAAGGAACGGCGTATTCCTGTTTCTTTCGATTAGTATTCGCCGATCGTCTGTCCGTCACGACGATTTCCGAGCCGCTGGAAGGTCAACAGATTCACCGTCTCGGAGATAAAAGTCACCGAACCGTCGGCCAAACCGGCATTGACGCCACCGGGATGCATGCTTCGCGGCGGGATGATGCCTCGTCCCCAGTCGTGGGCGCCGCCGGGGCAGCAGTTTCCACCCGCAGTGGGATATTGCCAGTTCGGCGGGGCGGCCGTGTTGAAGATCGACTGGGAGTGAGCATACCAGGCCCAGAGCGAACCATTGTTACTGCGCTCGCCCGCGGGACTCTGCGCCGCTTCGCCGACCGCACGGAGTTCTTCCTGGGTGGGGAAGTGGCGATTCTCCATGCTGTTGAACACATCATCGCTCCCGGTGTAGAAGATGTCGTAGGGATAGGTCGCCTGGCTCGGGTCTCCATCGCCGGAAAGAAACTCCGAGCAAAGGATCGTGTTGGAGGTGCCGTCGACGATCTCCCCCATCGTATGCTCCACCTGGACCGAGATGCAGCCGTTTTGGCCGGTTTGACCGCCGCCCCAGGCCGTGTAGACGGAGCTGCCGGAACACCAACCGTAGTTGCAACCTTCGCCCGACCAACTGATATTGCCTTGGTATTTCGGCGCGGAGGGGCAAAGGAAGGCGTCGAGCTTCACCATCATCGGGTTGTTGTAGTGCCAACCCCAACTGTGCGCTTGCATATCGAACTGCTCGAAAAGTGCCGTCTGTTCGATGAACGGGAGAATGCTCACATTGGCGCTGAAACAATGCCACCCGTTCCAGGAAGGGTTCCGATAGGCGTTTCTCGGAAAGGTCTTGTTCGTATCGTGATAGTTGTGCATCGCCAGCGCCATTTGTTTCAGATTGTTGGTGCACTGCATGCGACGCGCCGCTTCCCGGGCCGCCTGTACCGCCGGAAGCAACAACGCAATCAAAATACCGATAATCGCGATCACCACCAATAACTCGACCAGCGTAAAACCGGTCTTTCTCTTTTTCAGCCCGCGCATTTTCGAACCTCCTTAGAAAAGAAATGTAAGGAAAAAAATCGCTCCACCTCAAAAATTCATGAACGAAAAAGTCCTAGCGAGAACACCATGTCCCCCTTTCACTCTCTAAAAAGTATTATATACGATTTATATATGCAAATTGCAACACTTGTACATAGAAAAACCATAAAATCTTGAAAAAGTATGTTTGTGCTTATTTTCGGGATCGCCAAGCTTCTGGGGGGGGCTGCAAGTGGGATCGGCAAAAAAACACCTTCCGGTCCAGCCCCCATTGTCATTATCTTTCTTGCTTTTTTTCACTAGAGAAAGCGATCTGGAGTGACCGGAAAAAATGTGAAACGTGTTGGACGGGGCGTCTTCGAATTGCTAGGATGGAAAGAGTCCGGTTCCCCGCATTTCCACGAACCCCACTTTGCGGTTTTTTTTGCAAGCCATTCTTCTATAGAAGTTTATGGAAAATACCCGCTTCCATTTTTCCTTCCTTTTGAAACGGAGTTTTCCCATGTCGCGACAAAGCATATGGATCGTTGCCATCGCGTTGACGATGCTTGTCGGGGGCCTCGGCCTTCCCATGCTGCCCGGTCTCTCGCCGGCAGACGCCGCGGACGCGATCCAACCACTGCCGGCGGAGCTTCCCGGTGAGAAAGTGGACGCCGAGACGCTGGATTTTCAGGAGATCATTTACGTCAAGCGAAAACCGTACAGTTCCGATCATTATTACACCGACATCAACAACGGCACCAGCGCCGATCGGTTTCTTCCCGAAAACGGCATCTACATCTATCACTTGAAGACCGAGAAGGAACGTCCCGTCGTCACCGCCGCCGACCTGCCGGGCGGAAAGGGCTTCATCGGGAAGATCAGCCTCTCCTTCGATGCCGAGAAGGTCCTCTTTGATTTTCGCGAGGACCCGGGGAGCGGTTTCCGCATTTGGGAAGTGAACGTCGACGGGAGCGGCCTTCGTCAAGTTACCTTTCCTCCGAAAGACGAGGCCGACAAAGTCCTCCGATGGAGAAAGGGCTGGCATACCGACGACATCCACCCCTGTTATCTTCCCGGCGGCAAGATCATGTTCTCCTCGACCCGGTGTGAGCACACCGTGCTTTGCGGCGGCTCGGCCGCGCTGGTCGCCCCCACGCTTCACCGGATGGACGCCGACGGCTCGAACATCGAACAGCTCAGCAACAGTCCGGTCAGTGAGTTCTGCCCACTGGTCCTCGACGACGGTCGGGTGATGTACCATCGCTGGGAGTACATCGACAAGGGAGCCCGCGTGGCGAAAACCATCTGGACCATGAACCCCGACGGCAGTAAGACGCAACAGCTTTATGGACTGGACGACGACACCACGACCGTCTACATGTATCCGCAGCCGATTCCGGGAAGCGATCATCAGTTGGTCTGCGTGGGGACGTGCCACTTTCCTCAAGGGGGTTGCGTCGGCGCGGTGATGCTGGTCGATTTCGGCAAAGGGCAGCAAGCGCGCGGTCCCGATCCCGACGAGCCCGATTACCGGCAATGGGGCGACAACACCCCGGTGGTGAACCTGACCCCGCAAGTCTTCGTCGAGCGTCGCACCGAACCAGGCTGGCATTTTCTCGTCTCCGAAGGCAAATACGTCCACGATCGTGAAGGAACGAGTGGACATCTCTATACGCACCCCTTTCCGGTCGGCGAGGACCGTTTCCTTGTTTCCTGCAAGGTGAAGGCTTCCGATCATTACAAGCAGGTCCCCGAGGCCTACGCGCTCTATCTTCTCGATACCGAAGGGAACCATCGCTTGGTCCGTAGCGATGCGAATCTTTCGCTCTGGCATGCCCGGCCGCTGGTCGCGCGAAAGACTCCGCCGAAGTTGGAACCGATGCACGACCCCCGCTACGAAAAGAAGGATCAGGCGCTGTGCGTGCTGACGAACATCTACCAGGGCATGGAGAACGTGGAGCCGGGGAAGGTCAAATGGCTCCGCATCAACGAAGCGCTGCCGCGATACTGGTCGACCGGGAGACGTTGGTCGCCGTCCAACAGCAGCTCGAGTTGGAAAGCGGCGCTCTGGCCCCGCGTCCAATGGGGCGTGGTTCCGGTTGAAGAGGACGGATCGGCCCACTTCGTGGTGCCGGCGAATCGTGCCGTCTTCTTCCAGGCGCTCGATGAAAATTTCCACGAGATTCAAAGGGAACGGACCTATGTGAACTACATGCCCGGCGAGGTGCGATCATGTACCGGATGTCACGGACAATCGAATCGGGTCACCACCACCTTCGGCCGCGGGGGGAAACCGCCGAAGGCGCTGATGCGTCTCCCGAGCGAGCCGCAACCCCAGCCTTGCGATTTGAAGGAGCACGGCGGAAGTGGACTCGCCGGACAGGTGATCCATTACCCGACCGACATCCAGCCGATCTTCGAGGCGAAGTGCGTTTCCTGCCACGGCGATGAGGATCCGGCCGGCGAACTCCGACTCACCGGCGAGCTCACCCGGTTCTACAACACTTCGTACGAGGAACTGGCCAAGAAGCGACTCGCCGGTCCGATCATCCCCGAATTCACCTCGTTTCTCCAGGGCGACCAGGGGAACTACAACGGCGCGTTCCTGCCCCCGAAGAGCCTCGGTTGTCCCCAGAGTCCGATGATCGCGATCCTGACCGATCCGGACCATCCGAAAAACGCCAAAGACGACCATACCGAGATGCTCACCGAGATGGAATTGATGATCTTCAGCCGCTGGGTCGATACGAACTATCAGTTCTACGGCTGCTATTTCGGTCGACAGCATCCCCAATGGGTCGAGGCCGATCCGGATCAACCCGACTACGATCCGGCCGATTTCCGTCGGAAAGCCACTTTCGAGGAAGCCACCGAATTTCTTGCTCCCGAGTGGCATCGGTAAAATCGAATCGCGGAAATGCAATATTACCGGTTGCTTGAAGGGAGACCCTCCACCCGGTGGCTCATTGCCGGGATAGGGGGCCCTCCGGGAATTCGGTAATCGTTCGCTCCGAAATTGACTGTGACAACCGTTCCGTTGTCCTCGCCGCTTCGAGCCCAGAAATCGTTCCAACCTGGGATTTCACTTTGAACAGCGTCTTCGAAATCGCCGCCTGCGATCAGCTCCTCTCCGTTCACCGAAGACACAAACTCACCGCTCCCAACGGAAGCGAGCAGGAGGAAGACCACAAGATAAATAAGAGATCTTTTGTACATCATTCCCTCCATGGCGAATGCGAAATGAAACATTGCCGTCGTTCGCCGTTTTCGTACAACTCCCACGAGCTTCACTTGCGTCACCCACTGTGACCCCAAGGGTCACTTCTTAGACGAACATGAATAAGCCGCTTCCGGCAATGCGATCATGATAACAGGTTTCTGCTTTCATACAACGGCGGGAAACGGCCATCGGCGGCCTGCCCCCTTCGCAATATCACTAGACAAATGCTGATTGCACAGCAGTTACAAATCGGTCATCAATCACAAGCAACATGAGTTTGCCAATCGCTTCGATTGCGGAACTTCTTACCAGTATCCTCCCGTGGAACTTTGGGCGGAGAATTATCGTGATATCAAGAGAATTCGATAAGAAGGGCAGATCACCCGTGCTACATTATATCGCATATTACTAGAGATATAGCATCTCCATGGCATCGAACCGAGAGGTTCGAAATCGAACGTGGCCCGGTGAAGGTCGAATTTGATGCGTTATTTCAAAGACAAGTTGAAACGGTATACTTATTATCTTTTGGTCGCATGGACGCTGATGATCGGCCTTTCGATGATCTGGAACGGATCGCGTCTCGACCAAGCGGCGCATCTGGCGGCGCAGGTCGCTGCGCGTGCGGAGTTCGAGAAAGACGTGCTCTATCGACGATGGAACGCGTCGCACGGCGGGGTCTATGTCCCCGCCACCGAATCCTCGCCACCGAATCCTCATCTCGAAGTGCCTCATCGGGAAGTGATGACCGAATCGGGAAAGAAACTGACGCTCATCAATCCGGCTTACATGACCCGCCAGGTCCACGAGTTGGGGTACGAAACCGACGGGGTGTTCGGCCACATCACGAGCTTGAATCCGATCCGACCACAAAATGCTCCCGATGCCTGGGAATCCGAAGCTCTGAAACAATTTGAGCAGGGAGAACAGGAAGTCGCGTCGGTGGAAACGATTCACGGCGAGCGGCATATGCGATTGATGCGACCATTGGTCACCGAAAAAGGGTGCCTGAAATGCCATGCCGTGCAGGGATACCGGGAAGGGGAAATCCGGGGTGGGATCAGTGTCGCCAAACCGATGGAGCCCTTTCTTTCGATCGCCCGAGAGAAGATGGTCGACTTGGCCCTGGCCCACGGCATTCTTTGGCTGTTCGTGGTGGCGGGGATCGTCGGCGGTAGCCATCGCATCCACCGACAGCAAAAAGAGCTTTTGGAAAGCGAGAAGATCCTCTACACCACGCTCCAATCGATCGACGACGGCGTGATTCGCACCGATGCTTCGGGAAACATCGTCGACATGACCCGCCTCGCGGAAAAACTCGCCGGTGTCACCATGGAAGAAGTGCTGCATCGTCCTTTCGAGAAGGAGATCGCGATCGTCGACGCCGATGGGAACCAACTGCCCGATTCTCCCGTGGAAGCAGCGCTTCGGACCGGCCGGCCCGTCCATTCCGACAGCGAGGTCTTTCTGAAACTTCGCGAGGCGAACGATCGTCAGATCACCTTCAGCGCCACTCCCATCCGATTGGATTCCGACGGTGTGATCGGGGTGGCGTTTTCATTTCGCGATGTGACCGAGGAAGCGCGAACCCATCGCATTCTCAAGGACCGTCAAG
The DNA here is from genome assembly GCA_964632505.1 of uncultured Planctomycetaceae bacterium. Lineage (GTDB taxonomy): Bacteria > Planctomycetota > Planctomycetia > Pirellulales > Thermoguttaceae > CAZWCE01. The sequence goes on from CAZWCE010000004.1 coordinate 25,600, forward strand.
CCCGATTGCAAGTCATCACTCAGTCGGCCCAGGATGCGATCATTATGATGAATAGTCGAGGGAAGATCTCCTTCTGGAATCGTGCCGCCGAGAACACTTTCGGGTTCACCTCGGAGGAGGCGATTGGAGCGGACCTCCACACGCTGATCGCCCCGAACCAGTATCACACGGCCTACAAAAAAGCGTTCGCCCGGTTCCGGGAAACGGGAAAGGGCAGCGCGATTCACCGCACCACCGAACTGGAGGCGAACCACAAGGACGGGCACCAGCTCCCGGTGGAAGTCTCACTTTCGGCCGTCCAAGGGAAAGAGGGATGGGAAGCGGTTGGCGTGGTGCGCGATATCAGCGAACGCAAGGAGACCGAATTACTGATTCGCCAGAACCGCCGGGAACTGGAAAAAAGCTACCGGAAAATCCGTGAATTGACCGATTCCATCCAGGATGTGCTCTGGGGGTATCATATCGACCAAGAAGGGAACGTCCTGGACAGCTCCATCACCGAACGTGCCGATGATCTCCTGGAAATCGAAAAGGGATCCATCGGGGATGATTTCGAGACTTTCTTTCGGCATGTCCATCCCGCCGATGTGGAAAACGTTCGCGCGAAGCTCCACGAGCTGCTGTATTCCCCCGAGAATGTTCTCGGCATGGAATACCGGCTCATCCTCCCGACTGGAAAAATCAAATGGGTTCACTCGTCCGGGATTGCCACGCAGCTCGACGACGGTACGATCAAAGCCTATGGTCGAACGACCGACATCACCGCCAACAAGGTCGCGGAAGAGTCGCTTCGAGAAAACGAAACGCTTCTCCATGAAGTCGGGACGATGGTCCGCGTCGGCGGCTGGAAGATCGATGTCGACACCAAGAAACTTCATTGGACACCGGAAATCTACAGAATCACCGAACTACCCGAAGAGGAAGAATTGACCCTCGAAAAGGCGTTGGAGCTCTTTGAAGCAAACGACCGAAAAGAACTGCAAACGCTTTTGGAGGAATGCGAAGAGACGGGAAAACCGTTCGACCGGCGCATGTCCATTGTCAATGCCGCGGGAAAGCATCTCTGGGTTCGGGTGAAAGGGCGTGCCATCGAAATCGACGGGGTGATCTCCAAAGTGCTCGGAACCTGTCAGGATATCACCGATCAGATTATGGCCGAAGAAAACCTCAAGAAGGCGAAGGAAGACGCCGAATCGCTCAACGAGCATCTCCAGGAACAGACCGCCATCGCCCGAAGGTTGGCTTCCGAGGCGGAGACGGCGAGCATGGCCAAAAGTACCTTCCTGGCAAACATGAGCCACGAAATCCGCACTCCCATGACCGCCATCCTCGGCTACGCCGATATACTGATGGAAGAATCGGGGCTGGACCAGGCTCCACCGCAACGAAGAGAAGCGATCGAAACGATCCAGCGGAACGGCGAGTATCTCCTCGAACTGATCAACAGTATCCTGAATCTCTCCAAGATCGAGGCTGGAAAGCTGGAACTCCACCATCAGCGATGCTCACCGGTCCACATCGTTTCCGGGGTCGCCAGCCTCATGCGTGGGCGTGCCAAGAGCAAGCCGCTGTCGCTGGAGGTCATCTTCGAGGGCAAGTTGCCCGAGAGCATCCATACCGATGCGCTCCGACTCCGGCAGATTCTCATCAATCTAGTCGGCAACGCGATCAAGTTCACCAAGCAGGGTTCGATACGGTTGGTGACCCGATTCGTCCCCAACGCGCAGGAACGTGGACAAGTACAATTCGATATCGTGGATACCGGCATCGGCATGACCGAAAAGCAAATGAAAAAGCTCTTCAAACCTTTCACTCAGGTCGACGAGTCTTCCACCCGGCGTTTCGGAGGCACGGGGTTGGGACTGGCAATCAGCAAACGACTGGCGGAAATGCTCGGAGGCGGCATTTCCGTCGAGAGCACGGTAGGGGTGGGGAGCACGTTCCGGTTGTCCATCTCTTCCGGTTCACTCGATGGAATCGACTGGATCGATTCGCCTCGGGAATCCATCGGGCCTCAAGAAAAGAAACAAAGCATTCCCTCGCTTGCTGCGTTGCGATTGGACGGTCGCATCTTACTAGCCGAAGATGGGCAGGATAATCAGCGTCTGATCTCGCTGCTCCTGAAAAAGGCGGGCGCCGAAGTCGTGGTCGCCGAGACCGGCGAAGCCGCCTGTGAACTGGCCTGGAAGGCGCACGAGAACGGCAAGCCGTTCGACCTCATCTTGATGGACATGCAAATGCCCGTCATGGACGGCTACACCGCCACACGAAAACTCCGACACTTCGGCTTCACCATTCCGATCATCGCCTTGACCGCCCATGCCATGGAGGGAGCCCGGGAAGAGTGTCTGGCGGCCGGTTGCGACGGCTATCTGACCAAGCCGATCGATCGACACGATTTCCTGCAAACGATCGCTCATTTCGGCTACTCCCGACAAAATGTCGCTCATGAGCAAGATTGATTTCGCGCGCAAGACCGTCTATTTCACGGCTTGTACGGCCCCGAGCCATTGACGCCTATTCTCGTGCTTCATTAAAATATCAAATGGAATCGGCCCGTTCGGCAAAACGGTTTTTCCTCTCCCTGCTGGACCGAGAAAGGAATCGACAAATGAACCGCTTATCAACAATCCTCCGTTGCGCATTACTATTATGTCTGGTCTTGATGGGAAAAACGCTGCCCGCGGGGCTCGAGGTGACTCTCTTGGGAAAAGATTATCAGCCCGACCGTGAGAAAGTTCCCGTCATTCAAGATCGGGCGAACATGGGCGGCAATACGAGCGTTCGCAATACCGATCGGGACCACTTGATCTGGAAGACGCAAGGATATTATCAACGCAACCGCGATCTTGGTCAGGTTTTCACACCGCAAAGCGATATCATCCTGGATGCGATCATCCTTCGGACCGGCCCGGCCGACAGTGCCGTCCTCGCCGGGGCGCCGGGCGCGGAGGTCTTCCTGCAATTGTTCGAAGTGGAAGGCCGCCCGGAACTGAACGACAACGGAACTCCCCGGGGGACCGCCGCCAAGCACGGTTTTTCCAAGAATCATCGTTGTGACGACTATCTGACCGGAGTCCGCTACGTTCCGATCATGCGTGCCGAAGGGGGACGGTTTCCCGATCTCGCACCGACGAAAGATCTTCAAGGAAACGAACTCCCCGGTCAAAACGGCCGGCTCACCTATCTCCGGTGGGACTTGACCGGCGAAGATGAAGTGACCTTAAAGTCGGGAAAACGTTACGCCTTCATGGTGGGATTCACCGAACCGGGGGCCCATCGGGGATTCACCCTGGCCAACGACAATCGGGCCGGCAGAAAGGGACCGGCGTCTCTGGGAGGAGTGGAGGACGCCTATGCCGGCGGCTGGGCCGTTCGGCGTGAGGGAGACGGTTCCGTCCCTCCGACAATGCAACCGGGCGAATCGCCTCCGGGAGATCCCCGCCAACGCGAAAAAATGTATCGGCAATCTCTCTTTCCGAGCGGGGAATCCCGTTACCGTCTTCAGCCGACAACCGACGGCTATCCCGATGTGGATACCTACCGCGATGTGGAATTCTACATCGAAATCAAAAAGACATCATGAAGCAATCAGCTTTTTTTGTCTTGACGAAAAAACCTTATTTGGCTAAAATGCCAAGTACTGATCGTCGATACTGTAATATGGTCCTCCCTCGATGAATCGTCTTCACGTGATTGAGGAGGTCGGGACGGGCCGACGGAAGTTCATCACCACTTTCGGAAAACGCATCATGAATAAAGACGCAGCCCAATATACATTGCAAATGAAGGCGAAGATGTTCAAAGCATTGGGACATCCCACTCGATTGGAAATCGTCGAAAAACTCGCCGAAGGAGAGCAATGCGTTTGCGAGCTTCAAAAACTCAGCCTTTCCGATATCTCGACGGTTTCGAAACACCTGAGCGTACTGCTGGAGGCGGGAATCGTCGAACGTGAAAAACGCGGCACCATGGTCATGTACCGCCTGACCTGCCCCTGCGTCATCGGCTTCTCCCAATGCCTTCAGTCCACGATCGAAGCACAAAAAAAACAATGGGCCGAGTTGCTCGAATCGTAAGTTCGCTTCTCGAGGGCCATCGCCCCCGGAGCGAAATTTTTTTGGGCGATTACTTGGCCTTTTGGCAAAACAGCCACCAAAAGCCGTACGACCACCGGTGTTCTCCACATCGACTTCAGGAAACGAATTCAGGAAACCAAACCCGATGGATAAGAAACAGATCAAAATCCTTGCATGGCTGGTGGGCATCTTTCTGGTCGCCTACTTCTTGCCCCTAGGACATCCCGACGTCAAACGCGGCATCTACGAGGCGTTCGTTCTCTTGCAGTGGTACGCCCGGAATCATACGCTGGCCTGCGTGGTTCCCGCCCTGTTCATTGCCGGGGCGATCACCACGTTCCTCTCCAAGGAAGCGATTCTGAAGCACCTGGGACCGACGGCGAACAAGGTCGAATCGTATTCGGTCGCTTCCGTTTCCGGAACGGTCTTGGCCGTCTGCTCTTGCAGCGTGTTGCCGATGTTCGCCGGTATTTACCGCATCGGAGCCGGGCTGGGACCGGCGGCCTGCTTCCTCTACGCCGGCCCGGCGATCAACGTCATGGCGATCTTCCTCACCGCCCGGGTGCTGGGTTGGGAACTGGGGGCGGCTCGAGTCATCGGGGCGATCGTCTTCGGCATCGTCATCGGGCTGATCATGGCCCTCCTTTTCCGGAAAAGTGAGAAACAGCGAAACGATCAAGTGATGCAGATGCCGGATCCTCCGGCGGCGAAGCTGCCTCTCTGGAAAAGCGTGTTCCTTTTGGGCGGCATGATCCTCTTCCTGGTTTTCAGCGATTGGTTCAATCCCGGCGACAAGATCGTGGTCCTCAAGGACGGCACCACCTTCCAGGCGACCCAGCAGTACGAAACGACCGGTCAGTACGATCTGCGTTTGAAGGAGTCGGTCGACGATCATGACGAAGGCGAAGTGGTGCGGTTTGAAAAAGAGAACATCGATTCGATTGAAGATGTCGACAGTTGGGTGGTGCGCGTGCATCATATCCGCTGGTATCTCGCCGGGGTGATGGGCTTTTTCGTGCTCTTGATGGCTTTCGCCTGGCTCGATCGGGAGGACCGCATCGAGTGGATGCACAATACCTGGTTTTATACCAAGCTGCTGGTGCCTCTCCTGTTCGGCGGGGTCTTTCTGGTCGGATTCCTCGGCGCTCTTGTGCCGGAAGAACAGGTCGCCCGCTGGGTGGGGGATAACAGCTTTACGTCGAACCTCATCGCGTCGGTGATCGGTTGTGCCTTCTATTTCGCCACACTGACGGAAATTCCCATCCTCGAAACACTCATGCGCAACGGCATGGCCTCGGGGCCGGCGCTGGCGCTCTTGCTGGCGGGCCCGGCGCTGTCGATCCCCAGCATTCTGGTGATTCGATCCGTCATCGGCAATACGAAAACGATCGCCTTTATTTTTCTAGTCGTTCTCATGGCTACGCTGGCCGGAATGGTCTTCGGCCAATTTTTCCCGGAGAATCCCGTGATGGAAATCCCACTGGGGACCGGGCCGCTCGGCCATTCTTGAGAGGGCCGTCCCAAGATGCAATCGACAAGATCAGGATATGAGAAATCGCGAAGAATACCGGCCCGAACGTACAAAAAAGCGGACAATTCCCGCTTGAGCGACTACAATGAAGTGGTGAGTATTCCCATAAGAAGGAGAAAGGAACGAACCCATGTTGATTCAAATTCTCGGAACCGGTTGCGCCAAGTGCAACCAACTGAAAGAGAACGCCGAGGTAGCAGTGAAGGATCTCGGCAAGGACGCGCAGATCGAGAAAGTCGAGGACATCATGCAGATCACCAGTTTCGGAGTGATGAGCACGCCGGGACTGGTCGTCGACGGGCAGGTGAAAGTGACGGGTAAGATTCCCTCGGTCGAAGAGATCAAGGGAATGCTCGAGTGATGTAGGTCTCTGGGACACCGGCGGCATTTTCTTCGTCTCCATAAGGAATAACCGATGAGCGATTTCAAAAAACCGATCACCTACGTGCTGGCCGTGTTCCTGGTCATGTCGATCTTCGTGATGGCGAGTAAGTCGATCATCGAATCGGCCAAGTTCGATGAGGAGGATCTCGACCGGTTGGCCGAAAAAATCACCGAGCGGCTCGGTTCGCGGCCTTCCCTTTCCAATGTGCCCCGACGGGAAAATTATGTGACGGTTTACTACCTCCACGGTGAGCCTTGCCCGACTTGTGAGACGATGGAGTTTCTCGCTCATAAGACACTGGAAGATCATTTTGCCGAACAGGTTGCCTCGGGGCGGGTCGTGTGGGAAGATGTCGATTACCGCGAGAAAGAGAATCAGTCGCTGGCGAAGCGTTTCGACGTGGTGACTTCCACGCTCCTGCTGACGCGACATGAAGACGGCGAGATCACCGCGCACGAGAATCTCGTGGAAATCTGGGATCTCTACAATCAACCGGATCGCTATATCCAATATGTGCGAAAGGAGTTGGCGGCCTTTCTCGAGGAGACGAATGACGGCGAGCCTCCTCAGAAAACGCCACAAGACGAGCCGCCGTTGATCGAGCCTTCGCACGACCTCTCGAACGAGGAAGCCGAGCAAGAGACACCGCTGCCCGGCTTGCCTTGAGGTAATTCTCAAATTCCAACGAACAGGAAGAAGAACATGTTTCGAAAAACGATCATTTCCCTCGTCTCGCTCGTGTGCGTTCTGGGAACGGTCACGGCTCTTTCCGCTCAGGAGAAGCAAGAACAGGGCAAGCTTCCGGGGCACCGGGTCGTGGCGATGTATTTCCACCGGACCGAACGCTGCCCCACGTGCCGAAAGGCGGGGACTTATACGAAAAAGGCGATCGAAAAAGGCATGGCTGAAAAGGTGAAGTCGAAAGAGGTTTCGTTGCACTTCGTCGATTTTCAGGACGAAAAGAATGAGAAACTGACGAAGGCGTACAAGATTTCCGGTCCGGCGCTGGTTTTGGCCGACGTGCACGACGACAAGGTAACTTCCTGGAAAACCCTGCCGAAGCTCTTCGCCCTGGTCGGCGACGAGGACAAGTTGGCCCGTTACGTCCAGGCGAACATCCAAGCGTACCTCGAAAAAGAATGAACCTCGCATCCATGGGAGCTTGTTGATGTTTCAGCTTCTCGGCCTGGCGCTTTGGGCGGGGATCCAGACCTCGATCTCGCCCTGCCCGCTGGCCACCAATATCGCCGCGATCACTTTCCTGGGGCGTCGGGTCGAAAGTGGATTTCTCGTCTTCCTCGGGGGCGTCCTCTATACCATCGGGAGGACGCTCGCCTACACCCTCCTGACGATTCTTCTGCTCAAAACAGCCCTCCAGCGAGCCGAAGTTTCACTCTTCCTCCAGTCGCGAATGTATGAAATTCTGGGGCCCGTCCTCCTTTTCATCGGCATGTTGCTGCTGGGACTGATCCCCTTGCATTTCGGCACCGGCCGATTCTCCGACCAAATTCAGAAACATGTCCATGGTCTGGGTATCTGGGGCGCGTTTCTCTTGGGCATTCTCTTCGCCCTTTCCTTTTGTCCCACCTCCGCCGGACTCTTTTTCGCCGCGCTCGCTTTGGCCAAGTCGGGCGATTCGCTCATCTTGGTCCCGGTCGTCTACGGCATCGGCACCGGCCTGCCGGTGATCGGCTTCGCCCTGCTGATCGCCTACAGCGCGCAATCGGTCGGGAAGACATTCCATATCCTCACCCAGGTGGAATGGTGGGTCCGCAATATCGCGGGATGGATCTTCATTGTCTTGGGGATATGGATGTCCTTGGGGAATATCTTCGAAATCGGTTGGGTCGAGCACCTCTCGAGGACGCTCTGGAGCTGGGTTTTCTGAGCCTCCTCCGCCGACTCCCCCTTTCGAAAACCTCCCGCTTCCTGGCCGGGTTCGATTGGCTATAACCCTATCGGGGGGTGGCGAACTCCTCGGAGATGCGGTAGAGTGAAGAAAGCTGAACTATTCCTTTTTCGCTTTCTTTAAGGTGTTTTCATGAAAGAACCACGCCACGCCGTTTCGTTGCTCGCCGCGATGATGTTTTCAGCGCTTTTTTCCGGCTTCCTTTTCGGACGTCCCCTCCTCGGGCAAACGTCGGCGGAGACGTTGCAAGTCAAGACGATCGATACCTCGCAACTGATGGGTTCGCCGAATCCGATGCCGTTGACCGTCGAGGTCGCCTATCCCCATTTGTCCTTTCAGCGCCCCCTGGAGTTGACCTACGCCGAAGACGGTTCGAATCGGGTTTACGTGGTCGAGCAACGGGGCAATATCTTCGTCTTCGAGAACACCCCTGAAGCTCGGGATCCCCATCTCTTTCTCGACATCCGGGAAGTGGTCTCCCGAGAAGGCAACGAAGAAGGACTGCTGGGGCTGGCGTTTCATCCGAACTATCGCGAAAACGGCGAATTCTACGTTTATTATTCGACCAAGCCACGCGCCTCGATCGTCTCGCGGTTTCATGTCTCTCCGGAGAACCCTCTCCAGGCGGACCGCGATTCGGAAGAGGTGCTCATGACGATCGACCAGCCGTTCGGAAACCATAACGGCGGGTGCATCCGTTTCGGTCCGGATGGATATCTGTACATTGGCCTCGGCGATGGCGGAGCGGCTCACGATCCCTACGGAAATGGACAGGATCTCTCCACCTTGCTCGGATCGGTGCTGCGTATCGACGTCGATCGCGAGGATCCCGGAAAGAAATACGCGATTCCCGAAGACAATCCTTTCGTCGACCGGGAAGGTGCAAGGGGGGAGATTTGGGCCTACGGCGTCCGGAATATCTGGCGACTGAGTTTTGACCGCAAAACGGGGGACCTTTGGGCGGGCGATGTCGGCCAGAACCGCTACGAGGAGGTCGATCTGTTGCGAAAAGGCGGGAATTATGGCTGGAAGATCCGCGAAGGATTCCACTCGTTCGCGCCGGAAGCGGAGCAGACGGGCGGACCTTTGATCGACCCGTTGGCGGAGTACTTCCATAGCGAGGGAATGAGCATCACCGGCGGGATGGTCTACCGGGGAGAGCGGCTTCCGGAATACGAGGGGGCCTATTTCTATGCCGATTACGTCTCCGGCAAAGTGTGGATCCTCCGCTACGATGGAGAGAATGTCACCGAGAATCGGCAGATCGCCTCGACGAATCTCGCGATCAGTGCTTTCGGGGAAGATAAAAAAGGAAATATGTACATCACCGCTTTCGACGGCAAGATCTACCGGTTCCGTCCGCGGGAGATCGATCTGGAAGCGGTGCGGAAGGCGTTTCCCCGAAAAATTTCCGAGATCCGATTCGTCGAATCACTCGAAACATTGAAGCTGGCCGCCGGCACGGTTCCCTACAATGTGAACGTCCCCCTCTGGTCGGACGGAGCCGCGAAGTTCCGCCACCTCGTCTTACCGGAATCTCATTCGGTGAAGTTCGATCGAGAGAAAAGCTGGCAATTCCCTGTTGGAACGGTGATCGTGAAGGATTTCCAGCTCGATCTCGACCGGACCCAGCCGGGGAAGTTGCGAAAACTGGAAACGCGGTTTTTCGTGCATTCGCCACGGGGATGGAACGGTTACACCTACCTCTGGAATGACGAAGAGACGGAAGCGCATCTTCTGGAAGGCGCCGCCACGAAGACCTACCGGGTGAAGACCGACCGGGGAGAGATCGATCAAGAGTGGTACTTCCCCAGCCGTGCCGACTGCATGGCATGCCACACGCAGGCGGCCGACTTCGTGCTCGGCCCCAACACCCGGCAGATGAATCGGGCTTCGGAGATCGACGAGAGGGACCGACAGTTGAATCTCTTTTCCGCGATGGGCGTTTTCGCCGAGAAATTGCCCGAGGAGCCCGCTTCGCTGGAGCGATACCCCGACTGGCGAGAGAATGAGGGGAACCTCGAAGATCGTTGTCGAGCCTATCTCGACACCAACTGCAGCTTCTGTCATCAGCCGGGAGCGGTCGGCGGCAGATCTCCCGATTTGCGTTACCATACACCGCTGGAGCAAGCGAATCTGATAGGACGTCGGCCCAGTCAGGGACAACTCGGCCCCGAAGGAACCCGACTGATCGCGCCGGGCGACCCGGAGCGAAGCGAATTGCTCTACCGGATGGCCGATCGCGGTTCCCGGCAAATGCCTCCGCTGGCGACCAACATCGTCGATCGCAAAGCGCTCGATCTTCTCGAAGAGTGGATCACCGAGATGCCGGAGAAGAAGTGATTCCCTGACGATCTCGCCAGGATCGATCCTTTTTCCCGACGTCCTCCAGGTGTCTCTTCAGGGTCATCTTCCTCGAGCGAAGGGGTAGACGTGGAGGATAAGAAGAATGGCATCGATCGGCCAACCGACGAGAAAAAAACATGCCACGGTTGCTCTTTTTCGGTATTCCATCACTCCCGATAGGCAACCGTGGCTTGGGTATTATTGGCGGAGGATGGCGTGCTTACCCTTCGGAGGCGTGGCAACCGCAGCCGGTCTGGCAGGCGGCCGTCTCGTTGACCCAATCCCAGGCCTTCTCGGATTCATTTTCTTCAAAGTATTGAATCTCGGCTTTCGGGAACATCTTTCCACTCAAGTTGGTCCACCATTTCAAGGCATCGCTGTGGCCGACCACGGCGCATCGTTCGACTTGACGGCAATGCTTCACGTCGAATTTCACCTCTTCCCAGAGAGCTCCGGCGGAGAAGCCCTCGAAGTCGGTCAGCTCGAAATAGCACTTCAGCGCGCCATGCTCCGCGATCGCCTCCTCCAATTGAGGGACGAGCTTCTTGTAATCGTCCTGGACCAGCTTTCCATGGACTTTCACGGCGAAGACGTTCTGATGACTTTTGTCGAGAATTTCCAGCATTTCTCATTCTCCCATTGAACGAATCATCTTTTTTGCCCGAGAAGTGCTCGGACTTCGATCATTTGCCCGAATGCAACGCGATTCGGGATCCCTGAATAAAAAAGTGTAGCTCAGGGTTCTCCCTCACCGGGAGGCACGGACGTCTTTTTCGAGGCCGATCCTGCATGCCGAAGCACGACTTTATGAGTGATGTTTGTTTGTAAGTCTTGCTGAATGAGGCATTTACGAGAGGACCGCCGAGCCTGGCGTAGTATAGGTTTTTTCTATATAAGATTCGGTTCTTTTCTATTAGTCCTCAGGGAAAAGCGTGTCTATGATGAGGGTAAGACCTGGAGGACAGCACCAGCGACTTCCCATTTTTTTCAGGTGAAAGGAGGCCGGTCAATGATCAACGTTTACCAGAAACCCACCGGTTTTTTCAGCATGTTTTCGACCCTGGGCCTGATGGCTTGCCTGTTGGCCGCGGCGAACTGGTTGACCACCCCTGAAGTGGACCCATGTTGCGGCGTGAAACAAAAAGAACGTCGTTCGGTTTCCCGTTGGAATGCCGAGGGACTCGACGAGGAAGATAGAAGGAAACAAATGCGATATCGTGAGAAGAGCCAATCGCAATGGCAGCGAAGACAACCCCGCAGACCGTATGAGAAAACGCCGTTTCGGCCGATTCGGTCTCTCCCACGTTTCTGACGGAATCGTGGATGGATGATTGTCCGAAAACGAACCGCCATCCATCCACCCACGGGAACAAACCATGATGAAGAGATTGCTAGCCGGGATCGGTGGCGTGCGTTTCCCCGAGGTGGGCGATTCGTCGTGTCGTGGAACTTTGCGAGCTGCATCAAGCCCAACTTACCGACGTGTGTGACGAAAAGACCTCAACGCGCTCATTGAGTATCGCTTCGGTCGTGACGCAAAGGCCAACCACAAGAGTCCGAACCGGCGAATGAAAACACAGAAACCATGGACGGCACTACTGACACGAAGATGAAAAAGCATCTTATCAAGGAGCCTTATCATGAAGTTGCTCGAACGCATCCTGGTCGCGATCGACGCGCGGCGCAGCTCCAAAAGTACCGTCGCCGAAGCGACGATGATCGCCAAGAAATTTCATTCCGAAGTCACTCTCCTTCATGTCCTTCCGTCGGAACAGGCGGAGAATCAAGAGATCAAGCAGTACCTCAGAATGGCTCGCGAGGGGTTGGAAGCCCGGATGGCCCAGTACAAGGAAGAGATGGTTCGCGAGGGGGTGAAGGTGGGGGAGGTTCTCATCGTCGAGGGAACCCCCTTCGATCAGATCATCCGTCACGCCGAGGAGCTCGACGTGAACGTGGTGGTATTGGGTGCCTCGGTGAAATCCGGAGCGACCGGGAACGGCAATCTCGGATTCACGGCGGAACGTGTCTGTCGGAAATCGGCGAAACCGGTCTGGGTCGTGCATCCTCAGGAGAAAACCCGGAAGCAGGCGATCCTTTGCCCGGTCGACCTATCGCCACCCTCGCGTCGCGCGCTGCGTAACGCCATCCACTTGGCGCGTTGGTTCGGCGCGAAGCTCACCGTCCTGCACGTCGTTCGCCCCCTCTCCACACTGATCGGGCTCGAATTGCCCAGCGACTCCAAGGGAAGGGAGAACTACTTCAATATGGAAACCAAGCGATTCCATGCTTTCCTCAAGGAATTCGACTTCCACGACGTCGAGAAAGACTTTGTTTCCGTTTTCGGCGATCCGGGGCCGAAAATCCTGGAGGTGGCGCGTGAATTGCAGTCGCAGTTGATCGTCATGGGGTCGGTCGGTCGCACCGGTTTGGCGAAAATCCTGATGGGAGGGGTGGCTGGGACGGTACTGCGCGATCTGCCTTGTTCGGTCGTGATGATGAAAGCCACAGAAGCGATCCGCCTGAAAATGGAAGAGCATCTCACCGATATTCGGTCCTATTATACCCAGGGGTTGGAACTGATGGAGAACGGCTTCGCCGAAGAGTCGATTCGTCAGTTCAAGCACTGCATTTCGACGAATGAAATGTTCCTGCCGGCGTGGGAGGCCCTTGCTCAAGCCTATGAACGGATCGGAGAGACCGAACGTGCGGAAAAAACCCGTCAAACATCCGCAGAGCTCGAAGAAGTGCTTTCGTGGCGTCGTGTCGAGGCGGATGTACGTAGTCATCGCCCACTTTGGAAATCGAAGTACATCTACTAACGAAGAGGGGGCATGACCGATTGCCCGCGATTCGATTTTATGTACACATAAACCCATCATGATTCATCGGGATCCTCAATCGAGCTGTTTCCGCTCGGGGATCCCGTTTTCATGAAGCCCCTCGGAGAGCACTTTCTTTCAAGGTCTCCAACGCGACGGGGTGGCATAGTCTTCTTTTGGCCTTTTTTGAACTCGTACAATTTCTATCGAGATCTGCTTGCCGATTGGCACCCCTTCATGGTTCCTCGTCCGCGACGAGCATGAAGCGATCGCCCCTCTATCAAGTGAATGGAGCGTCGCCACAGGAAATCGCTTTCCGTCTTATGCCTTTCCAGGAGACTCGGAAAAAAAGTGGCAAAAAATGATCACTTTTCTTGCAAGAGGTGGATCGACCCGCTAGAATAATCCTCGACCTTATTGTGTTTTGAAGGTGTTGTCGGTTCCCGCTTCTCGGTATGGCGATAGGTTCCCTTGAGGATCTCAGGATTGTTTCAATCGATAACCTTCCTCTTCATAAGGAGTCTCTTTCGATGAAAAGAACAAATTTGGGCATACTATGCGGCATGGTATGTTGTGCATTGCTTTGGGCAGCGTCCTCGGCGTTTGCCCGAACCTGGACCGCCCGAAGCGGCGGGTTCACGGTCGAGGCGGAGCTGGTCGACTTCAAGAACAATACCGCCTTTTTGAAACGCGACGACAACGGGAAAACCATCCAGGTGCCGGCCGAGAAGCTGTCGCTGGGCGATCTGAAGCACATCCGCGAGACGATGAAAGAATTGACCGATGAAATCGGGACCTCGAACGATAATCCTTTTCCTTCCGACGCTTCCGAAAGCGCTTCCGAAAGTGATTCCGCCGAGACCGAGCCTTCCAAGCCGGTCAAGATTGAAAAGTCCGATACTTCCATCAAAGCCACAGGCGGCAAGTCGGTCATCGTGCCGGATCCTCCGAAGACCACCTACGACATCGATCCGACCAAGGTCGACGTGGACGAGGGATTCACTGGTTTTTCTCCCCAGGCGGTCCACTCCATGTACACATGCCCCTATTATGCGGTCCTGGAAAAGGCGGCTTGGACCAGGTACGAATTGGAAACCGGCAAGAAGAACGGTCGCGTGCTCCCCAGTGACCGGACGATCGATTCCGCCTCACTCAGCCCCGACGGGAAAAAGATCGCCTACATTCCCTCGCAGAAACAGGTGATCGTGGCGTCGTTCGAGGATGCCACCGTCAAGACGATCAGCACCGCTCAGCTTCCCAAGGTGATGCAAGCCGGACGGTTGTCCCTCTGCTCGTTGCAGGGGGTGATGTTCATGCCCGATGACCGCTTGCTTCTCATGTGCAACAAGCAATGTGTTATTTACGATTTACCATCGGATAAGTACCTGAACGCGCCGGTGGAACCGCTCTCGAACCTGGGAACGTTCAGCCCCGGTGGTCGCTACGTGGTGCTCGCGGGACGAAAAAGCGGGATTCGATTTTTGGACGTCAACCATCAATTCAAGGAAGTGTGGCGATTCAGAATTCCCCTGGGAAAACAGCCCAAGGCGATGAGTTTCTCCCCCGATGGAAAAGCGTTCGCCGCGCTGATCGATGACGGAGGGCAGCAATATACCCTATTGTTGCTCGATTTCGCCAAACCGGACCTCGTGCTTCGGAAAGTGAAATGGGATTCCGACTTTGTCCTCACGAGTCTATTCAGCCATAAGAACCAATGGATAAAACTCCAGTGGTTTCCCGAAGGAAGCGGCTGGTTGGTCCAAGGCCAGTTTTTCATTCCGAGTGATGAAGAAAGTGAAGCGGTGCGAATTCCCGTCGAAGCTTCCAACGCCGAAGATGCCGTGCGTCTGATCGGAGAAAATCGGGTGATGTTGATGGTGAATAGCCGCCTTGTTACCAAGACCCTGAATATGGAAAACCTGAAACAGATGGGCAAACTCGCCGCACAAGGCGGGAAAAAAGAGGATGTCTTGCTTCCGGAGCTGACCGAACTCGCCGAAGCGGAAGATTTCAAGACGCTTCCCTTGCCGAGTGATCCTGATGAATATCTCTACCAACCGCAGAAGCGCGCCACCGAATGGAGCTTTCCCCATGTCTTTTCCCCCAACCCTTTGAACAAGGACCAGAAGCCGGCGAATATCTATTTTGCCGACTCCGATGTGCGGAAAGCCCTTCTCTGCATCGAGGGAGCTCCGGGGCTGTTTTCGGAATTCCGTGAAAAATTTGCGATTCTACACCCTTTGGTCTATCTCGATACCGTCGATTTGAACACGGCGAAGACCGTTTCCCGTTTCGAAATGGAATATCCGGCCGAGGTAGGCGATGTTTCCGATGATTTCTCCCAGGTGGCCCTCATACTCAAAACCCGCGATCGGACCGACCGAGTCGATTGTTGGTCTCTCGATTCCAAAGAGCATCTTTTGGGCTTCCGTCTCTCTCACAAGGGGGGGCCCGTTCATCAGGCGTTCTATATCGGCGACGATCATCTGCTCCTTCAGGCGGGTAGAAAATCGTTACATTTGATCAATATTTCCGAAGGTCAAGAGGTCTACCAACAGGTCAACGGCTCATTCAGGAAGATCCTCGTGACTCCCGACGACGGGGCCGTCATTTTTCCGTATTCCTCACATTTTTATCTCCAGAACCCGCTCACCGGCGAACCGTTGGGGATGCTCGAAGATATCAGCATCACGCAGGAATTCCGGTTCGGCGCAGGGGCTTTCTCCCGTGACGGCCAAAAGCTGGCAATCCTCTCGGAAGAGAGCACTCGGAACCTTGAATATGTGGGGGTCTGGGATTTGACCAACGGCAAACTTTTGGCGGAGTATCCCGTTCCATTCGATGCCAAAAGGATCACTTGGTCGACCAACGACGATCTCGTTCTGATGGGACATCAGCAGAAGGAAGAAGTGGAAACTCTGGCTCATGGGCCCACTTCTCCCGGAGAAGAAACCATCGTGCTCGTCGATGCCGAAAGCGGCCAATTCCTCTGGAATTACCATCTGGAAGACGGCTTTATCCATCTTCTGGAGAATATTGAGCGAGGGCACCTTTTCTGGAAACACTCGAAATACTCCAACAAAAATAAAAGCGTTCAAGCCGTTTCCCTGCCGGGAGAGAAAGAAGCCGAAATCCTCCTATCGCACGAGGGAAAACCGGTGACTTACCTGCTCAGCCCCGGCAAGACCTTCCAGGTCGATCTGTCCATCGATAATCTCTCGAAAGAATTCGATCAACAAGAGGAGATCAAAAAAACGCTCCGGGAAAGAATGATTTATAACCTCGGCAGTGCCGGCATGAAGGTTTCCGAGTCGGAGCAGCCGCTCAAACTGAAGGTGGAGATGGAAAGTATCGATACCGAAGAAGACTTTTATTTCCGTCTGCTCGGGCGCGGCATCGCGCACATGAAAGTGCCCGACATGCTGATCCGCTGCAAGGTGGCCATTCTCTCGGGCGATGAAACGCTCTGGAGCACGAAGCGATCGATCAAAACCAGCAACAGCGGACACTTCGGTTACAATTCGATTCCCTCCAACGACGGCGTGGAGGCATTCCTCGAAAAACGTCCTTGGAACGCCATGTTTCACTGGCTCGAAGAGTTGCCGCTTCCTTCGTACCTTTTCCCCGAGGATGCCTGCCAGGGCCTGGGCACTACGGAGCTTCGGGAGACGGGACGCGTGATGGTGCGGTCTCCCTAGCGTAGTGCCTTATAAATGCCGGAACATAGGTCGATTTCCGGTGTTATACGATAGTGAAAGAAGAATCACTATGCGAACAGCACCGGAAATCACTTTGACGGAACCACAGCGAGCGACGTCGCGCAACGCTCGAGCGGCTTCTTCATGATCTGCTCAGCCGTATGCCTTTTCTTCCGTCGTGTGCTGCTGAAAGTCTCTTCGCTAAAAAAGATCATCGACTCTCACGGCATAGGGATCAGGATCTGGGAGGCAGGACAGCGTTTCATGATGTCGCGTATAGGCCCACCTGTTCCTGGATCAGACGCAATGTCGTCCGACGTTCCCACGCCGATTTTTCCGTGAACGCCCGGTCGGGAACTGCCTTCCGGCACCCTGGCTTTGCCGTCGAGCAACATAGCACACAAACCTAGGGATGCATGGGCAATATCGAAAAAGCAACGGCGATCGGGAACATTTTCAACGCTTCCCCAGGAACATGGCCCGTTGGCTGACATTGTCGGAAGTGATCCCAGCATTGGTCACGACACAATCGAGACGAACAATCCAATATGTGGTTACGAGTCATAAATCCCCTTTTCCGATGGAATTAGGGCTGGCAAGCCTCCTCGCAGGATCCTATAATTCGGGATGCTCGGTTCATGATTTCTTTTTTCATCCGCCATCTATCGGGACCTTTTCATGTCGAAATATTTCGCTTACGGTTCAAATTGTAATCCGTCCGTGATGCAAAAAAAGGGAGTTGCCTTTTCCTCGAGACAAAAAGCGGTTTTGCCGGGATATCGCCTGCAGTTCAACAAGAAGTCGCTTCGGCAAAAACTGCCCGATTCGATCGGGTTCGCGAATATCGAACCGGATCCCGAAGGAACGGTCGAGGGCATTCTTTATGAAATAGAGGATGCTTCACTGCCCCTTCTCGATGAATCGGAACGTTATCCCTCTCACTACGATCGGATCATCGTCGTGGTTCAGACGCAGGCGGGGGATCAGGAATGCTGTTGCTACAAAGCACAACCCAACAAAACCGCCGCAGGGCTCATCCCCTCACGCAATTACCTGAATCACATTTTGGCGGCCAAGGACTTCCTTTCCCGACAGTACTTCGAGGCATTGGACCAATCCCAAACATACACCGGCGAGTGCGCCTCTTGTCACGAACACGGCGAAGTACTATTCGTGAAGGAAAAGGATCAGATGTATACGCTTTGTCAGCCTTGCCGCGAAGCTCGTCTTGTTTGGGGAGAGGCGCGGGGATATCGCTTGACCGTTCCCGAAACCGAAGCGGTCATGACGGAGTTGGTCATGCAAGGAGATGGTTTTTCGACGATCGAGGCTTTGATCGCCGAAGCGATCGCCCGGAAGCTGATCGATCCGTAGTGCCTTGCAAGCGACATGCCGACCGAGCATCATTTATTGAGCGTCGCATCTGTAGTGAACCCCGGGCGAACAGCGAGAGCCCGGTCTCACGGGCGTCACTGCATGAACCGAGGGATCACTATTTACGCGAACATGAATCATCTCCAATCCTTTTCAAAGGCTCGACGAGCCTTCTTGGTTTTGCCTCCTCCTGAATGAAAGATCGTTCTTCGATGGAACCATGGGAAATCGTTCACGGTGATGGACCACTGGTCGCGATCGCCTTGCACCACGGCAACGCGGTTCGAGAGGAGATCGAGCCTCTCTTGGCGATCGCCGAATCGGACAGACTTCGCGAAGAAGATCCTTTCACCGGCCGGTGGACGGTCATCGCTCCCAACCGGGTCGTATGTCATCAGTCTCGTTTCGAGGTCGACCTGAATCGTCCACGCGAAAAGGCCGTCTATTTGACTCCGCGGGATTCCTGGGGCCTTCGGGTTTGGAAAACCGAATTGCCGGAGGATGTAGTCGATCGATCGCGTTCATTGTATGATCGTTTCTACCACGAATGGGAAAAATTGCTCCGGTCCCTGGTCGAGAGGTTCGACCGACTGGTGGTCTACGACCTGCACAGCTTCAACCATCGGCGTCTGGGACCGAAGTCGAATCCGGAGAATTCCACCCGCAATCCGGAAGTGAACCTGGGAACCGGGACGATGGATCGGCACCGCTGGGCCCCGGTGATCGATCGATTTATCGATGACCTTCGCCGATTCGACTACCATGGACGGCAGCTCGATGTGCGGGAAAACGTCAAGTTCTCTGGGGGGGAATTCGCGAAGTGGACCCACGCCCATTTTCCTTCTTCGGTGTGTGTGCTCTCGATCGAATTCAAGAAATTTTTCATGGATGAATGGACCGGCGAGTTGTTCCCGCGCGAATCGGAAACCATTCGGAAAGCACTTCTGTCGACGGTGCCGGGGATTCTGGAGGAACTGGAGCAATGGTGAACCGACGTTATCGAACGCTCGAACCGATCACCGATGCATTGATCGAAGAGGTGGGGGCGCGCCTCGCTGAAGGAAAACCGATCCGTCGGACGCTTCCCGGCCACGGACGTTTGCATATGGATCGTCCGCTTCCCTTCCTTTGCATTTACCGACAGCCCGTGCTGCGCACCGATGCAGGAACTCGTGAGTTGTTGTTGGGAGAAGCGGCTTTTCTCATTGTCCCTGCCGCACCCGGTATTCGCAGGAGCATGAACGCGCTTTTGGAGACGGTCGCGCGAACAATGATCGCACGATTCGATGCCTTTTTGATGCTGGAAATCTGGTCGACCTCCGACCAAGAGGTTCAGCAAGCGGTCGAGGAAAGCCTCATCCATCCGACCGAGTTGCGTCCGGCGTTCACCATCGCGGCGCGGGAATCGAAAGCCACGATGTCGACGGTCGAAACACTTTCTCGCGGCCTCTCGAGAATCCGTTACCTGCGACAACCGGCTTCGATCGAGATCGATCCCACGGTCAACAGCCATCCGCCGGGTCTTTCTCCCTTGCTCACGCAGGCCCAACGTCGGGAGCTGGGCTGTAAAACCATCGGATTGGCGGTTCGCCCTATCTATCGGGATCCTCAGACCGGCGATACCTTTCCGGCCGTCCTCCGAACGTTGCGACGTGGAGTAGGGCGCGCTCTCAAACAGGCGGTTTTCACCTTCGCGCAATCCCGCGGCATTTCTTCTTTTGCCCATTTTCAATCCTTCGGTCGGCGGACCATGGTCAAGGCGGTCCGTGAGGTCGACCAGCGGCTCTCGGAAATCGGCGATTCGTTCGATTTTCTTCACCATGTCACACCCGTCAACGCCGAAGGAGCCTGGAAGGAATTCAAACGAGCGAAATTCGAACAAATCCCTCGGTTTTATTATCCCCCCTTGGCCATGGAACCGGCCATTTTGAAACGTCGTTTGTTCGATGTGCCGGTGGAGCGCATCGAGGACCCCACCTTGGCTCATCTCTTCCGGCAACGGCAGGATGAGTTGGACCGGAAGATCACCATGATCGCCGATGTCGGCACCCCGCGGTTCCTCCTGGGGAGCCTCCAGGTCTATGGCCGTCCTTCTTCGAACCTCCTGAACATCGCCTCGTTTCTTATGGATCGTATCTCCCCCCGTATCCGTGAGGGCTCGGAAGGGGGACAGGTTGACGCAAAAACCTTCGCCGAATATGCTCGGAAAGAGATCGACGATTATCGAAGAGATTATCCCGCTTTTACTCCCGGAGTGAGCGTACGCGAAGATATTTTCTCCGGCCTGCGTTGTTCCGGCGGCGCGTTGCTCATCGGCAGACAAACGAAAATCCCCTCTAGCCGAGTGGAAGCCCTTCTGCAACACGAAGTGGGAACCCATCTGTTGACCTATTACAACGGATTGGCCGGTCCTTTTCAGCAGCTTCATTTAGGGTTGGCCGGCTACGATGCCATGCAGGAAGGTCTGGCCGTGCTGAGCGAATATCTGGTGGGAGGACTGAGTCGCCCGCGGATCCGTCTCCTCGCCGCGCGGGTTGTGGCGACCGCCCAATTGATCGAGGGGGCCACGTTTATTGAGACTTTCCGCATGCTCTGCGATCGATTCGCCTTCCAGCAACGCGTCGCCTATATGATCGTACTGAGAACATTCCGTGGAGGAGGACTGACCAAGGATCATCTTTACCTGAAGGGACTCATCGATATACTCGAACACCTCCGCTCGGGCGGAGCGCTCGAACCGCTGTTGGTCGGAAAATTCGCCGCCGAGCATATCCCGTTGATTCAGGAACTCCAACACCGTCAGGTGATCCAACCTCCCCCTTTGAAACCTCGATACTTGAACGATCCGAAGGCGTTGCAGCGACTCCGGGAAGTCCGGAACGGCCGAACCGTTTACGATCTTATTGAAGGATAAACAAAATGAATATCGGATTTGTCGTCAACAACATCTCCACCGAGCGTTCCGAGTACACGACCACCCGTCTTGCCATGGCGGCTCATAATCGGGGACACCGGTCCTGGCTGATCGGCACGGGCGACCTGGCGTTCGATCCCGACGAACATGTTCGCGCGCGGGCTCGAAGTGCTCCCAAACCGAAATACAAATCGACCCATACGTATCTCGAGGATCTCCAGGGGCCGAAAGCCGAAACCGATCGCATCACGGTAGACGATCTCGACGTATTGATGCTCAGAAACGATCCGGCCGAAGACCGGGGACGACGTTCCTGGGCGCAAAACGCCGGCATCGTTTTCGGAAGAGTCGCCCTGCTCAACGGGGTGGTCGTCTTGAACGATCCGAACGGATTGGCCCAAGCGATCAATAAGATGTATTTCCAGATGTTTCCCGACGAAGTTCGCCCGCACGCGCTGATCACCCGCGACCGGAACGACATCAAACATTTCGCGCACGAGATGGGCGATATCGTCATCAAACCTTTGCAAGGCTCGGGCGGCACCGGCGTGTTCCGCGTTCGCAAGGATGACTTGGGCAATCTCAACCAGATGGTCGAAGCGATCTCGCAGGACGGATATGTCGTGGCACAAGAGTATCTCCCGGCGGCCGCCGAGGGCGACATGCGTCTGTTCATGATGAACGGCGCCCCGTTGCGGCATCGAGGCAAGTATGCCGCTTTCCGGCGGCTTCGCTCAGGAGAAGACATCCGAAGCAATATCCACGCCGGGGGATCGAAGGCCCAGGCGACCGTCGACGACAACGCCCTCAGGATCGCGGAAATCGTGCGACCGAAATTGGTCGAAGACGGTATGTTTCTGGTCGGTCTCGACATCGTGGGAAACAAATTGATGGAGATCAATGTTTTCAGCCCCGGCGGACTGGGAAGCGCCCAGAAGTTCGAAAACGTCACTTTTTCCCCCGCCGTCATTTCCGCCATCGAGCGAAAAGTGCAGTACATGAGCTTCTACCAACGCAACTTCAACAACATCGACATGGCGACTCTTTGAATACGATCACATGTCGTGTATACTCAAAACTAAGGAGTCGGTTGGAGAGACTATCCAATTTTCTTGCTGTTTTTTGCCGCGGCCCGGTTTTTCACCGGGTGGGGGCTTCGCTCTCTTCAAGTTCTTCGTTCGCATCGCGTCCGCTTCATATAGAACAAGGATCGTCGTCATGAGAAAAACGCCGTTTCGCGTATTCAACGCCTTGGTAGCCGTTACATGGATTCTTCTCTTGCCGATGGCATTAGCCGCGGCACCCGGCGATCGTTCGGCGAAACAGGATGCCGGAGAGATCTTGAAACAAAGCGGCATCGTCGGTGGGTTGATCGTGCATGTGGGTGGCGACGACGGCCGTTTGACCGCCGCGCTGGGAGCGAACGAGACGCTCCTCGTGCAAGGATGGACGCGCGATCCGAATCGCCTGGAAGAAGCCCGCGAAACGATTCAATCGATGGGGCGCTACGGGGCCGTTTCGGTCGAGCTCTGGGAGGGGAAGCGATTGCCCTATGCCGATCACATGGTGAACCTGCTGGTGTTGGAGGAGGCCGATGCGCTCGATTCCGACGAGATCGCCCGTGTTATGGCTCCCGGCGGCGCGATTTGCGTGCGCCGATCCGACGGCTGGTCCGTCCGGCGTCAAAAGTGGCCGGAGCAGATCGACGATTGGCCCCATTATCTCTACGGGGCCGATAACAACGCCGTCGCGAACGACACGGTGGTCGGTCCGCCGACATGTACGCAATGGATCGCCGGCCCCCGGTTTTCACGAACGCACGATCATCTGGCCAGCGTCAGCGCGCTGGTCACCTCGGGGGGACGCATCTATTACATCGTCGACCAGGGGTCGATCGCCTTCGCCGGTGCCCGGGCCGACTGGAAATTGGTCGCCCGCGACGCCTTCAGCGGGGTCATGCTCTGGCAGCGCGACATCCCCGCGTGGGAGCATCACCTCCGCGATTTCCGCAGCGGTCCGGCCGATATCGCCCGGCGTCTGGTGGCCAAGGACGATCGGGTTTACGTCACCCTCGGCTACGACGAACCGGTCAGCGTGCTCGACGGGGCGACCGGCGGCACCCTTCAAACGTTCCCGCAAACCGAAGGCACCCAAGAAATCCTGCTCTCGGAGGGACGGCTCTATCTGGTGCTCGGAGAACGCGATGTCGACTGGGATGCCGCGAAGGCGAAGGAGATCGTCAGCCAGCAGGACTACCATCCCCCGGTCGAAGAGACATCGCCGCCGACGCATCGGAAGCGGGTCCTGGTCGTCGAGGCGAATTCCGGAAAGACGATTTGGAAAGCCGATACCCCGGCCACCCAACAGATCATGCCGTCGACGCTGGCCGTCTCCGAAGGGCGGGTTTTCTTTCAGAACCCAGAGGCGATCGTCTGTCTCGAGGCGCAACACGGCCAACTGCTTTGGACCACGCCCCGGCCGGTACAGAAGCTCCGGCTCGCCTGGTCCACCCCGACACTCGTCGCCTACGACGGCGTTGTTTACTCCGCCGACCGTCGGGCCGAAGATACCGAAAGCGAATTGCTCTGGATGCCCAGCGGGGGCTACCATCAATATATTCGGGGGGAAGGGGCCGAAGGAGAGCTCGTCGCCCTCGATGCCGCCGACGGAAAGCAGTTTTGGAGCTGCCCTGCTTATGAAGGGTTCAATGCGCCGGTCGATATCCTCATCGCCGACGGGTTGCTCTGGACCGGCCGATACGCCTGGGGGAACGATCCCGGGGTGACCGCCGGACGCGACCTGAAAACCGGGGAAATCGTCCGTACCCGGCAAAAAGACTCCGAAGTACTTCCCCGCATCGGCCATGCACGCTGCCATCGGGCGAAGGCGACCGAAGAATATCTGATCCTCGGACGTCGCGGGATCGAAATGATCGATCTGGAAACCGGCCACATGACCGCCAATCGCTGGGTTCGCGGCATGTGCCAGTACGGCGTGATGCCCGCGAACGGTTTGATTTACATCCCTCCGCATTCCTGCGCCTGTTCGCACAACGATCTTCTCAAGTCGGGCTTCATGGCCCTCGCTTCGGAGAACTCGGCTTCGGTGACGGTCTCTTTTTCCGAAAATACGAAACGGTTCCAGGGCCCCGCTTATGGAGCCGCCGAAGAGGAGGACCTCACGCCGGCGTCCGCTTCGTGGCCCATGTATCGCCATGATTCCGCCCGGAGCGGATCCACCGAAACCCGCCTCCCCGAGGACATCGGCCCGCGCTGGACCTCCTCCCTGGGAGGCAAGTTGACTCCGCCCGTCCTCGACCGGGGCA
Source organism: uncultured Planctomycetaceae bacterium (assembly GCA_964632505.1). Classification (GTDB taxonomy): domain Bacteria; phylum Planctomycetota; class Planctomycetia; order Pirellulales; family Thermoguttaceae; genus CAZWCE01. The sequence continues at coordinate 49,980 of CAZWCE010000004.1, forward strand.
TCGTGGTGGTCGCCCGAAAAGACACTCACCAGATCCACGCGCTCGACTCCGAAACCGGAAAAATCCTCTGGAGCTATTCCTCCGGCGGACGCATCGATTCCTCACCCACGATTTCGCGAGGGTGCGTCTATTTCGGCTCGGCCGACGGACAAGTTTATTGCTTGACCCTTGAAACCGGCGAGTTGGTATGGCGACATCGGCCGGCCTCCAGCGATCGCCGGATCGTCGCCGACGAGCAGATCGAGTCGGTCTGGCCGGTCAACGGAAGTGTACTGGTCCTGAAGGACGCCGTCTATTTCGCCGTCGGGAGAAACAGCTATCTCGACGGGGGGATGGCCCTGGTCTGCCTCGATGCGAAAACCGGCCGAAAGCGACGCTCTCGGGCTCTGACCGTTACCGGCGAGAATCGGGATGCCGGAATCGTCGGCAAGGGATATCTTCCCGATCTTCTTTCGACCGATGGACGGTCGTTGTTCATGCGAAGCCACCGATTCGGCTTCGATTTCCAGGAACTCAAGCCGGAGGTGCCCCACCTGTGGAGCTCGGTCGGTTTTCTCGACGACACCTGGTGGCATCGCACCTACTGGCTGTTCGGCACCACCATGCACAGTGGGTGGGGCGGATGGCCGAAGGTCGGGCAGGAAGTGCCGGCCGGGAGGCTGCTCGTTTTCGACGATGCGACGATCTTCGGCTTCGGCCGGACGCAGTACGATCGGACCGGCGCTCACGTCGGCGTCGATGCCGGCGGCGTTTGGGCGCCCATCGGAAAAGAACAGGGACGATGGACCGATTATCGCCTCTTCGCCCGACCGCTCGATGCTCGGCCGCCTGCCGAAAAACGCCGCGAGGCGCCCGAGGTGAAACGAGAGGCCGTCACTTGGGAGCGCGACATCAACCTGATGGCGCGCGCGATGCTGCTCGCCGGCGACAAGCTCTACTTAGGAGGCATCCGTCATTCCGACCGACCGTTCCACGATCCGGAATCCTCCGACCCCCTCGCCGCGGCCCTCGACTCGGAAGAAGGCGGTCGGCTCTTGGTGGTCGACGCCGAGGACGGCCGATCGCTTGGCGATATCCCCCTGACGAGCCCTCCGGTCTTCGATGGCATGGCCGCCGGGGGGCAGCTCTACCTCTCCAACCGCAAAGGTGAGGTCGTTTGCTTCGGCGCGACCGAATAAAATGACTCAAATGCCGGGACTCGAGCTCCGCTACCCGCGAATGTCGTCGATGCGTTTCTCGATCGCGTCCCACGACAGTTCATCGGGGAGGACGTTCTGTTGGGCGGCCATCGCCGCGGCCACACCCGCCGCTTCGCCGGTCGCCACGGAGTTGCCCGTCACGCGGTAACTCGAGTGGGCGTAGAAATCGCCGCTGATACATCGTCCGGCCATCATGAGATTTCCGACGTCCCGAGAGAGAAGCGAACGGTAGGGAATATCGTACGGTTTGCTGTGCACCCCGCGATTGTCGATGCCCTTGTTCTTCTCCGGATTCGTCGAGTGGACATCGACCCCGAAACGACACCGGCAAACGGCGTCGTCGAATGTTCGTCCGGCGTCGATATCCTCGGAAGTGATCGTGTACCGACCGTGGATTCTCCTGCTCGCACGCACTCCGATATGTTCCGGTGTGTTGCAGATGCGGACATCCTTCCAGGACCCTCCCAGGCTTCGGAGTCCGTCGATCATGCGGTGCACCTCCTTGCGCCCCATCAGGGTTGCCTCGGTGAGCTCTTCGGTCACGAAACCTCGAAGCCCGTACTGATGCGTCGCCATGAGCACGAAGAGATCGTCGCGGAAAGGGAAGAGCGTCGGTTTGCCGTAGGAGGGACCGATCCCGCTCGACTCTTCGATGAGTTTCGCGAGGCGATCTTTCGGTCCTGCCCAAGGATCGCCGGGAAGCGAAGAAACATAGGGACGCACCTCGTCGGTCCGAATGCCGCTTAGCATAATAATGAAGCTCATCGGCTGTGCTTCGTCGGCATCGCTACGACCGTAATCATAGCCACAACCGGCCTGAACGGCCAAATCTCCATCGCCGGTGGTATCGAGAAACACCTTTCCCCGGACCGCTTGCCGCCCCGACTTCGATTCCAAGAGCGCTACTTGCAACCGTTTCCGATCATCGACGGCCGCCGCGGCCACCCGGGTATGCAATAACGGCCTGATGTCCGCATCGGCACACATCTCTTCAAGAAGGATCTTCATCATCTCGGGATCGAAAAGACGCCCATAGCGCCAGGCGTTTCGTTTTTCAAGTCCGGCGACGATCTCCCGCATGATGCCCGGTTTATTCGCCTGGTCGAGTAGACAGCCGAGTAGTCCCGCCGTCCAGATGCCGCCGAGGCAACCGTTCACTTCGATCAACTGGGTTCGAGCCCCGGCCCGGGCAGCGGCGATTGCGGCGGTCACGCCGGCAGGGCCTGCACCGCAAACGACGACATCGGCATCGTAGGCGATGGGAATCTCCCGCGCGGGTTCCCGGTAAGTTTTTTCGGTAATCTCACCGCTGGAAGAGGGATCCGCGGCACGGCTCGAGTCCTCTTTTCCAAGAAGCCAACCGGCCGACAAAGCGGCGGTGCCACTGCCACACAAGAACTTGCGCCGATCGATTTGGGGGGAACTCATGACGTGCCTTCCTTCCGCTCAGAAAATACTTGAAAAAAATGTCTTCCACAATGATCTTCTCCTCTTTGGGCTCCGGTGTCAAGAAAAATCGCTTTCGGAGGAGATCTGCCGTGCCTCTCGGCATCACGCTTGCCGCCGAAACCACTCCCGGCATGTCCGAAAGAACGGAAACCTCCTCATGGTTCCGTCATCTTTCCCTTTCCTTCCTGTCGTGAGAAAATATAATAGAAGAAGAGTCGGTTCTCTATTTCTTCTTTTTCTGAGTGTCGCAGGCCATCGTGAACCGAGTGCATCCCCCGGCAGATCCCCTCCGCCGGCAGTCGATGCAAGAGGCAGGGGACACGGCTTTTGCGACCATGAAATTCCGATCGATGATGATTCGCTTGTTTTTTTATTCCGTTTCATGTCAGACAGGAGAGATCCTCCTCTTTTGCTCTCGGGCTTTCGGTCGGTCCTCTTATCCGATCGGTCTGGGGTTGGCCATTCTATGGCTGTTGGGAGGGTTCGGTTGCTCGAACGAGGCCCCGGAGTCGGCGGCTTCCATCCAGAATCCGAGAGAGTCGAGGCAATCGGAGACGCCGAAGACATCCTCCCCGGCGGTGAAGCGGCAGGCATCGACCCCATCCCCTTCTCGACATCACTCCACTCGACCGGAAAGGGAGAACGCGCCGAGGGAGCCGTCCGACCCAATGGGCGTTTTCCGAAAAACCCTCGAAGATGCTCAAGCCGTTCCGAAGGAGCCGACTCTCGAGGAAGCTCTCGCTTCAGGAAAAGTGGTCCGCCACCGGTGGCCGGATATTCCCCCGCCCAATGATCGGAAACTGGCCGAATTGGGCATCCGCAAGCTGACCGGCGATCATCTGACGCTCTACACCGACTTGCCGAACTACCCCGACGTTGAGGAGTTGCCGCAAGTCTTCGATGCCGCATTCGAGCTATGGTGCGATTATTTCGGAATTCCCTCCGAACCGTACGAATCGTGGCATATGATCGGGTTTTTGATCGAACGGGAGGAGCGTTTCCAAGAAGCGGGCGTTCTCGAAAGGGTCCCGGATTTCAAGAACGGTTTTTCCATCGGAAAGCGGCTTTGGTTGTACAGTCAGGACAGCCCCTACTATCGGCGGCACCTGCTTCTTCACGAAGGCACTCATGGCTTCATGAACTACGTGTTCGGTGCGTGTGGGCCGCCCTGGTTCATGGAAGGAATGGCCGAATTGCTTGCAACCCACCGTTGGCAAGACGGCAAACTTCAGATGAACCATCTCCCGGAAACTCCCAGCGAAGCGCCTTATTGGGGCCGGGTTGACTTGATCGTCGATTCCGTGGCCGAGAACGAAGCCCGGACGATCGATCAGGTCCTCGATTGTTCGCCGGCCGAACATGGAGAAACGGTCTCTTACGCCTGGAGTTGGGGCCTGGCCTATTTCTTCGATCGTCATCCCCGCCACCGAGAAACCTTACGGAAAATGGTCCACTACGTGCTCTCCCCGGACTTGACCGAGCATTTCCGCGAACAACTCCAGGAGGATCGGCGGCAACTCGACATCCAGTGGGCCGACTACGTGACTCATTTGGAATACGGCTATGATTTACCGAGGAGTCTGGTCGCGTTGGAAAAAGGAGAGAAGCTTTCCGATGAGGAAATACGCTGCCGGGTTCGTGCCGACCGTGGCTGGCAGAGCAGCGGCCTCTTCTTGGAAGCGGGCGAAACCTATCGCCTTCTCGCGCGGGGACGCTACCAGGTGAACGACGCTCCCGTGCCGTGGTGGTGCGAGCCGCAGGGAGTGACGCTGGAGTATTACCAGCACAAGCCGCTGGGGCAATTGCAAGCGACGATCTTGCTCGATGAGCGAGACTTCCTCCGTCAAGAATCTCGGCCGGGCAGCTTCCCCATGCCCATCAGCGTGGGCCGCGAAAAACGGTGGCGGGCCCCGTTCAACGGCACTCTGTATCTCCGAATCAACGACTCCCCCGGCAGCCGCGCGAACAATTCCGGCGAATGCGAGGTCCTGATCGAGCCGGTCTCGGGCGAATGATGCCGCTCAATGATCGCCCCACGTCGGCCAGGCGGCGTCTCGTCAACGTTTGCTTCCGTTCGCCTTCTTGGAACGTGTTACCGGATCGTAAGAGAGACAGGGCACCAGTCGATAGCCCATTGATTGATGGACGACATCGTTTCGATAAATGGGATCCTGCATCAAGCACGTTCGACGGTCGCCGGCGGGAATGGTCGTCGCATAAATGCGAATTTCACCCTCCGCCGAAACAACCAATTCTTCCCGCCAGTCTCCCAGAAGATCAACCGTTCCGGTCCATCGTCCCGGAACTTCCTGCAACGCCTCCTTCTCCGGATAAGCGTAGATCGTTTTGCCTCGAAGCACTTCCCGCTGGAGATCGGAATCCCAGTACACGCCGATCGGGGAAAGTCCGCCGAGGTCCTCCTTCGCGAGGAGATTTCCTCGACAGTCGCGCAGGAAGCGATCATCGGGATAGTCGCGTTCGCCGCTATAGCACTCCCAACCAAGCGGCTCGGCGAGAATGTCGCTGCAGAGTCCTTTGGCGTGAACATGTCGGGTCGGGGCCTCATGTCCCCAAAGAACCGTTCCCGATTTCGCGTCGACCATGCACATACCGTTCTGCTTCCGGCGGGTTTCGATGCCGTAGTAGATCTCCCAGCCCGGGTGTCGGGGATCCAGATCGCCCAGGTAGAAATGGTCGGGGTGCCCCAGACCGGTCGACCACAGAAGCCCGCCGTTGTCATCAAGCACCAAAGAGCCGAGAAGGACTTCATCGCGGCCGTCGGAGTCGATGTCGGCGCAGTGCATCCAGTGGGCTCCTTGTCCCTGATACTTCCGCGGCAGTCCCTCGTTATCCCATTTCCAAAGTGGAATCAGTCGATTTCCCTGAAGCATCCAGGCTTCCGCCTTCATCAGGTTGTACGTCCCCCGGGCGACGATCAAGCAGGGTGTTTTGCCGTCGAGATAGGCGACTCCCAATTGGTTCCGCGAAGAGTAGTTGTAGCCCCGGGCCTGCATGTCGCCGAAACCTTCTCGTGACGGCCAGTCGACCCGGGTGAGTTGCTTTCCGGTCTCGCCGTCGAGCAGAAGGAGGTACTCCGGTCCTTGTCGAACGCGGCCGTCCTCGCTTCGGGGATCTCCTTCTCCGCCTTTCAACGCCACCTCGGCCTTGCCGTCGCCGTTGAAATCGTAAACCACATAGGGGGAATACCAAATGCCCCGCTCGATCGACCAGCCCATGTCGTATTCCCAAAGAAAACGCCCCGCGTGATCGTAAGCCTGCAGCTTGTAGGTGTCGGGGCTCGGCTTCCAGTATTTTTCGTAAGGGTCGATGTTGTCGCCGGGTTGCTTGATCACATAATCATACCGACCGTCCCCTTGGAGATCGGCGATGGCGATCATCTGGAACGAGTCGGCATCTTTGAGAGGAATCACTTGCAGCGGTTCGTTCGGATCGGCATTCGCCTGCAGGAAGCGCATCTGGTCGAACGCTTTCCGATCCGGCGCTTCGGAGGAAGCGGGAAGCACGCACCAGTGGGCCCGTTCGTCTTTGGGAGAGTAAGAAGTCACAAAATCGGTGGTTCGGCGGATCGGGGATTCGTTGACTCGCTTCACACTTCCACTTCGGGGATCCAATCGATAAACATGAAAAGAGACATCCTGGGGATCCTCGGCCAACAGTCGCCAACTCAAATACAATTGATCGCCTACGCGACGCGCGATCAAGGCCCGATCGAGCTTCTCGGTGACGCGGTTTTTTGCGAAACCTTCGACACGGGGGAGATTCTGTTGCTCAAAAGTGAACGAAGAGAGGCCCACGTCGTCGATCCATGCTTCGGTGTCTTCTTGGCCGATGAAACGCAGGCTGATCTCATTGACTCCCTCGGGCACCTCGCACACGGCGGCCATCTTACGCCATGAATCGCCGGACGATTGAGCTCCGACCACATCGGAACCGAGACTCCAATCGACCAGCTCGCCGTCATGCCTTGCGACGATCGCCAGTTCCACGCTTCCCTGTTCGACGAGCACTTCGGCCGTGGCTCGGTACATCTGCCCCGGTCGAACCGAAAATGTCGTCGCGTTCGAGAAAGCGAAATCCCGGGGACCATCATGTTCGATCTTCGCGACTTTCCGGGAATCCTTTTCTACCAGTTCAGCCTTCCCCGCCCCGGTTCGCGACCACCAGCTCCAATGGGGCGGCACTTCTCCAAGCGTTCCTGTTCGAAAATCGCCGTTCTGCACGGAGAGGTTCTCTTGGGACCGCGCCTGCGAAACGAACGAAAACAGAGTCAGTAGAATCAACACTGCGATGCAGAGCCGGGGAAACCGTACCATGAAAGGACTCCTAAAAAATGAAAAGCTGGTGAAGTCGATTGACGGAAAGGTCGAAAAAACGGCGGAAGTCTTCGGAAAGACGCAACGGGGGAACATTAGATTCCACTCCTATTATACCGCAAAGCAAAAAAAGGCGACAAGATCCCTCTCGGAAGTTCTTGCTCCTTCACGAAATGGAACGGAAAAAGCCGTCAAGGAGCTTTGCCGGAAGAGATCGACAGGACGGAGGCGGTCGCCGTCATCGCGGCCGTTTCGATGCGGAGAATGGTGTTTCCCAATTGGAAAAGATGCCAGCCGGCAGCGGCGGCCACGGCGAGTTCCTCGTCGGTGAAACCTCCTTCCGGTCCCACGGCGAAGCTCACTTCTGCGGGCGCCGGTTTCGTCGAAAAATGATCCGCCAACGATCGCCCGCTTTCAACTTGCGGATGGGCGATCCCGCACCATTCCTCCGGTCGTCGAACCATCTTCATCGCTTCGGAGAAATGCATCGCCGGACCGATCTCCATCAGTCGCGTGCGTCCACATTGTTTGGTCGCCTCCACGACCTGTCGCTTCCATCGGGCGATGACCTTCTCCGAAGGCTTCGCAACGCTCCGTTCGGTGATCAGCGGAACCAGTCTTCGGCAACCCAATTCGGTCAGCTTTTCGACCAACCACTTCTGGCGATCCCCCTTGGGAGGAGCCACCAGCGCCGTGATCTCGGTCTTCGGTTCCCGATCGACCTCCCGCCCTTCTTCCACCGCCAGCAGCACTTCTTGGCGACCGGCCGCCTCGATCATCGCAGCATATTCCCGTCCGTGCCCATCGAACAACAAGACCCGGTCCCCCACGCCTTTTCGCATCACGCGAGTCATGTGACGTGCTTCGTCGCCGATCAGCCGAAAGGGGGTTCCGGTGATCGGGCCGCCGGAGTAATACCGTTCCGCCATGGACCAATACTCCATACCCTATTTTGTGTATTCTGTTTCTTCTTCGGAATCGAAAAAGAGGATCAAGTCGTCCACGAGCCGCTACCGAAATCACTTCACAAGAGAACGTCGAGCGATCCCATCGAAAAATAGGCAACGCACGCAATGCCCGCAAAACAGCAAGGCGGGGAGAGGCATGTTCGCTCCGTTCGATTCTTGTCCGACCCACGCAAAGATAGCATCGCTTCCATGTCTACGATTTCTTATGCATGCTCCAATTCGTCATCGCTTCAGAGCGAATTGGAACGGAACATTTTTTTCGGCGCCACCCACGAAGAGGCCCTTTCCCGGCTCCTCTTCCTTGTCGAAGAACAGATGCGTCTGGGCCTGCTGTTCGGCGATTCGGGGACCGGGAAGACCCTGCTCTTACACCAGCTCCGCAACGAAATCCACTCAAACGGGGGGCGGGCGGCGCTGGTGAATCTTCGCGGGGCTTCGCCCGAACAATTCTATTGTAAATTACTCGAAGTTTTCTGCCAGGAGGTTCCCAGCGAACCGACGCCGGGGGCTTGTTGGCGATTGCTCACCGACAAACGCCGTCCACCGGAGTCGGAGCCGACCGTCTTGATGCTCGACGATCTCCACTTGGCCCAACGCCCGGTCATGACGGAAATCATCCGTTGGATGCAATGGCACGATGTTTCGAATATCCGGAGAACGTTGATTCCGGTCGTCGATCGTAGCTTTCTCAAGGAAATGTCCCGAGAACTGGTGGCCCGAGTCGATTTGCCGATCGAGTTGACCCAATGGACGTTCCGGGAAATGCAATTCCATCTACAACAATTGGGCCCGCATTTCCTGCGCGTCGGGCCGATCCTCACTCCGGAAGCGATCCGGCGCATCTATCATTGGACGCAGGGGAACCCCCGCCGCGTGTGCCGGTTGGCGGTCCGGGCGATCGAGGAGGGAAAACGCCGCGGACACGGGTATGTTCCGGCTTCGCTGATCGACCGCATCCGTAGCGCGGAGCTGGCCGATTTGCCTTGATCGTCGCGCGGCCGGGGAAAGGGGTTTTTCCAGCGACTCTTTCGCGATACAATAAAACGGCATCTCCGGCATATCTCTCTCGTGCGGGGGTGTACTTCGCATGACTCGCTTGGAAGATGCGCTTCGCTCCATGTCCCGCTCCCTTCGTGAGAGGACGGAATTCCGAGGCGGCATCCCCTGATACTCTTGCCCTGGAAAGGACTCTTTCGATGGCCGCCCTTCTCTGGAAACGTTCCCGAGGTTCTTCTCCCACCGCTCGATGGATGGTGAGGATGCTGTCCGGTTTGCTGTTGGTTGCCGGGTTTTCGTTTTTTTCGGCCCGAGCCCAGTCCCCCGATTCATCCGGTTCGCCAAACGCCGATTCGGACGTGCCGACGTTCGCCAAACGTCAAACCCTCGACCACGATGTCACCCTCGTCGAGCTTTCCAATGGGTTGACGGTCATCGTTCAGGAGAATCATTCCGCTCCGGTCGCGACGGTCCGCTGCTACGTGAACAATACCGGCAGCGCTTTCGAGGGGGAATATCTCGGTGCCGGCATCAGCCATGTGCTCGAGCATGTCGTCGCGGGAGGCACGACCACCAAGCGGAGCGAGAAGGAAGTGGAACAGCTCGTCGATAGGATCGGCGGAGCGACGAACGCCTTCACCTCGACCAGCATGACCGCCTATTTCATCGACAGCACCCGCGAGCATGTGGACACGACGATCGAACTGGTCGCCGATCAGATGCAGCATATCGCCTTCGAGCCGAGCGAATTCGAGCGGGAACTCAAGGTGGTCCAGCAGGAGCTTCGCGACGGGGAAAACGATCGTCGCCGCGTCCTCTGGAAGATGATCTATCAAACGCTCTACCAGGAGCATCCGGTGCGAAATCCGATCATCGGCTATCTCGATGTCCTGCAAAAGGTGAAGAACGAAGAGATCATCCGGTTCTACCGAGAGCGGTACGTGCCGAACAATCAGGTCTTCGTCGTGGTGGGCGATGTCGAGACCGAAAAGATCCTCCGGAAAGTGGCGGAATCGTTCTCCGGCACGAAGCGTGGATTCCAGACCTATATCCCGCTGGTGAACGAACCTCGTCAGATGACGCCCCGCGAGGCGATCCGGGAAATGGACGGTTCGACCTACGATCTGTCCCTGGTTTGGCCGACGGTCGAGCTTGCCGATCCCGATCTGTACGCTCTCGACGTGGCGGCCTACATTTTGGCCGAAGGTGAGAGTTCCCGTATGGTTCGCCGACTGCAATATCAGGATCAACTGGTGCTCTCGATTCGCAGCCTCAGCTACACGCCGCATTTCGTCAACGGTTTCTTCGGCGTCATGGCGACCTGCATGCCGGAGAAGTGGGCGCAGGCCCAGAAAGAGATTCTCCGCGAGGTGGAGCGATTGCGCGAGGAGCTGGTTTCGCCGGAGGAACTGGCCAAGGCGAAGAAGCAGAAGGAGTCGGAATTGGTCTTCGGCCAGCAAACCATTCAGGAGGCGGCCGACAGCCTGGGCCGAAATTTCATCTCGACCGGGGATCCTCTGTTCGATGAGAAATACGTGGAAGGCATCCGACAGGTCACCGCCGAGGACGTCCGTCGCGTCGCGCGCCGTTACCTGACTCCCCCGCGGCGGAATCGCATTCTGATCGCTCCGCCAGACGGGGCCCCGCAAGAGAGCGGGCGGAACGACAAGAGCGAAACCGGGCAGATCCGAGCCGTAAAACTCCCCAACGGCGTCCGTATTCTGGTCAAACGCCGGGCGAATCTTCCGATGGTGAACATACGTGCGTACACGCTCGGCAGTGCGCTGGTCGATCCTCCCGAGAAAGCCGGCCGAAGTTCGCTGGTCGCCTCGATGCTCGACAAGGGAACGCCCGATCTCGACGCCCGGCAGATCGCCGAGTACTTCGATTCGATCGGCGGCAAACTCTCCATGGCCGGCGGCCGCAATACCGTCTATGGTTCGGCGACCGTGCTGGCCGATGACTTCGAGAGATCGCTCGAAATCTTCGCCGATTGCTTCCTCCACCCCACCTTTCCGCCGGAAGAGTTCCGGAAGGTGAAAACGCTCGCGTTGGGAGCGATCGCCCGGCGGAACGACAACCCTTTCGCCGAGCTATTCGAAGTCTTTTCCGATACCTTGCCCCCGACCACGCCGTATCATATCGTCCGGGGAGGCAAGAAAGAGACGGTCGAGCCGATGACTATCGACGAAGTGGCCCGGTATCATCGGAAGTACTTCGTGCCGGAAAACATGCTGGTGACCGTCTTCGGCGATATCGACCCCGACCGAGCGCTGGAATGGATCGAAAAGCGATTCGGAAAGCTCCAGCCGTCTCCCGATTTCCCATCGATCTCTTTCGATCGGAAGAACGAGATCGAGCAGTCCGTTCGTCGGCATAAGCAAACCGGCAAGCAGACGGCGATGGTCATGTTCGGCTATCCCGCGGTGAGCCTCCGGGACGAAAAAGAGAACGCCGCCCTGACGGTCCTCGACGCGATCATGTCGGGCTATAATTATCCCGGCGGTTGGCTCCACAACGAACTCCGCGGCGAAGGGTTGGTCTACGCCGTGCATGCCGATCTGCTCACCGGCCCTGCGCCGGGCTATTTCATCATCTACGCCCAGACACGCCCCGATGCCATGGAAGAAGTGATCGGTCGCATCGAGGCGAATGTCGCCAAGGCGAAAGCGGGAGAGTTCTCCGAGGAGGAGTTCCGCCGGGCGAAGGAGATGATCATCGCGTTGCATGCCCAGAGCAATACCACGATCGGTCAACAGGCGGAACAAGCGGCACTCGACGATCTCTACGGCCTCGGATACAAGCACGACGAGAAGTTCGCCGAACGCATCAACGCCGTCACGCTCGAGGAAGTGATTGAAGTGGCTCGAAAATATCTCGACAAACGGGTGCTCGTCTCCACTTCTCCCGCTTCACCGCGGCAGGCGACCGGCGGCGAAACGTCACGATGAGTCGTCGCCGCGCTCGATCACGCGGGAGCTGATCATGGCATCCCGCTCGTCGGTCACGGTGACGAAAAACACGATCGGGCGTCCATCGGGAATCTTCCCCCGAATGCAACGGTCGCCCTCGATTTCGAGTTCCTCCGATTGCCATCGGCGGACGTTCTCGCGCCGGGACTGGTACGCTTTCGGATCCATCGTCCAGTGCAGTCGAGCACGTTTCAAGGAGACGGATGCCTCGACGGGCAGCTCGAACCGATCTTCCGCGAACGTGAATTCCCCGACCTTCGCCAGCGGAGTGCCGTGATCGAGCACGCTGTCGATGAACAGTCCGATCTCCTTCGGAGCCCAACCGTGTTGGTGACTGTGCTTCATGTGAACCTCGATGCGCTGAAGTGCTTCACCGGGGACGGTGTCGACCGATTTCTGGAAAACATCGAGGGGGTACGCAAAATCGTCGGTACCGTTCAAAAAGAAGATGGGGCACTCAACCTCCGAGAGGTATTGCGAGGGATCGAAATAGCGAACCCAGCGCCGACACTGCTCTTCGGACATTTGCTCGAAAATCGGCGTCCAGGTGCTGTGCTCGTCGAGATATCCGCATCCGTAGACCGGCACGGCCGCCTCGAAGCGGGGATCGACTCCCGCGAGAATGCAGGTGAGATAGCCGCCCCAACTGATGCCCGTCACGCCTGTTCGGGAAGCATCGACCTCCGGCAGCGATTCGAGCAGGCTGTGTCCGAGCATCGCCGCCGCGACGGCATGGTAGGTCCACATCTGGTCATCGCTGTTTTCATCGAAGGGAGCGAATTTTTCAGCGTGGGTCTGATCGGGTCCGCCGTCGGGGAGCCGCTTCCGCTCGGGGCCGCAGCCGGCGAGGTCCATCGCCAGCGCCACGTATCCCCGATCGGCCCACAATTCGGTCCACTCGCGAAAGGCGGTCCCCCCACCACCGTGCACCAGCACCATGGCCGGGAAAGGCCCCTCACCTTCCGGTTTTGAGCAGTAGGCGAAGACCCGTGTGGCCCGCCCTTTGAGGGGCTCGCCCTCGTAGAAGACCTCGCAGACCCCGTCTTCCCACGGCCCCCATTCCGCCTGTGGCACGCGGGAAAGCCGGTCCAGATCCCACGGAATTCGAGGCGACCGAGCGTTCGCTTGGAAGCAGACCAAAACGGCGATCACCACGAGAAATCCACAAAAGACGGGCTCCCATGCTCTGAAGCTGCGGGAAGAAGGCCGGTATTGTTCAAACGTCATCGTCGACTCCTTAGGGAAGGATGGTTTATCGATAGGATTGCCTTGCCGAAATCTTATGCTGATGGGATCGGCCGGATTGCTGAGAGGAGGAGTGAACCCCGCATTCGTCTTTCCTCCTTCGTTATAACGTTCGGAGGCTGCGTTTTCCAGACTCGCCGGAAAAGGAATGAAACACAAGCAAACGGAAAGATACCCCGCGATTAAATCTCTTATATTTCCTAAGCACCCTATTCCTCGTACAGCATGAGAAAGTGATCTGCTTGCGGGGATTCGAAAAACTGATGACGTTGAGGGGGTGTCCCGGTAGACCGATCGACCGGTGGCGCTTAATATTGAGGGTAAGTTGCACCGCACGCACCGACTCAAAGCGACCACATTCTATGAACTCTCAGCCGCAGGGCAACGCCGCCCGAGCTTATATCAAGGAAGTCCTCGGATATCTGAATTTTTCATCGGGTGCCCCCGATCCGAGATTTCTGCGCGATCTGAACTCGCTCTACACCATTCTGGCGAGGGGGGACACTTCGGCGTTTTCCCATGACTGCGAGGGGCACACCCGTCGAAAACCATCGCGTGAGGAAGCCGGCGTTCCGCTTTGGCGCCGCTTGCAGGCGACGCTATGCGAATCGCTTGAGGAACTGAAGGCTTCCAGTGAAGCGTTCAAGCATTCAGAACAGGCCGAGACGGTTCTCCACTTGGTTTTCGATGAGCTCCTGCCGGAATATCGGGAATTTCACAAGGATCTTCTTTTCCACCAGCGCGAAGATACCCTCTTCCAGCCGTTTTTCATCGGTCGCGCTTGCGAGGCGGTTCTCTCCGAGGGCGGCCCCTGGGAAGAAACCGATCGCATCATTTCCCGGGCACTTCGGCATTTGAACGTCTTGCTCGGCTATCGCCCCATTCCGGTGCTGGAAGGGCAGGAGAAGCATCAGGCTTATCCGCATGAGTTCGTAGCCCCCATCCCGCTCTATATTGCCGGAGCCGGCGTCGCCTACGGTCGCTACCAGTCCCTGATCGAAAAGGCCCTGGAGATCCTCCGTTCCACCGATCCGGAAATCCTCCACGACGCCTGGTTCGACCCGGACAAGCTCGACGAACTCGCACTGGACCCCCGGGCGTATGATTTCGATCATCCGGTGAATCGCCGCCCCAACTACCTCTTCGGCATGTGGGACCCGCACCACATCGACAACAGCGGATACTACCGCCGATTCGTGCTCCAGCAGGTCACGCTCGACGGGATTCTTTGCCGCATCCAGACCGCCTACACCGGCGAGTCGGAGGCTTCGGTCGTTCCGCCGGAAGATCTCATTTTCGAAGCGGCCGCCACCCTGGTCGGAACGATGCTCATGGGCTCCGGCATGAGCGGCGATACCCCCCAGACACATGATTCCTCCACTTCACTCGGGTCGCTCTTGCCGCGGATCGCGAATTACCGAGATCAATTCTACAAGCGGCTCCTCGAAAAGGTGCCGCCGGGCATGCGGATCCGATTGCAGAATGAAGCGAAGCGCCTCCAGCAACCGTTCGGCGGAGCCCGGCAGGATTTGAACCGACGTTTGGCCAAGCGGCGCGCCGATCAGATGCAACGATTTCACTTGGGCAGAACCTACGCCCGCATGGGGTACGCGGATGCGGCCCGCAAGCAGTCGAACATCATCTCGGTCGCCTCGGCCCGATTCTTGTGCAAAATGGATTGCATGATCACCCAGTCCCATTTGGCGATCGATCAGGACGATCTCCCGACGGCCTCGGATCTGCTCCCGGCGATCGAAACGCTCCTGCATCGGGGCATTCGATGCGGGGCCCTGGTCGATCCGTGGAACATCCTCGGTTTCGGGGCCCAGTTCAGCCTTTTCCCGGCGATCGAGAACACGATTCACGATCACCGCGTCGATACGCTGATCTTCCTCATGAACGATATCTTCGACCTCTACAGCCGATTGCAAAAGGAAGCGGCAGCGGCGGGACATTCGGACCTTCAGAGCGATCTGTCGGACCGCATGAGCGAATTGGCCGGGTGGTGGGATCAATTCGGGAGCATCGAGGTTTCCGGCATCGAGGGATTCTCCGCCGATGCCGCCTGGGAATCGGCCGCCATGGTTTCCACTGCGCTGGCCGCCTGGCACCAGGCCGGGACCGCCTCGGGCGATATCGCCTTCTGGAGCCGACACGTTCACCGCTTCAAGTCGCCGAAGGCGTTCGTTCTTCTCGGAGAAGCACTCTTGGAACAGGAGGATCCGGTTGCTTCGATGGCCTTGATGATGCACTGGCTGAGCCAGTCGGAAGAGATCCCGCTCACCGAAGGCGATTACTCTTTTCACTCGATCGCCCTCCGGTGGATGGAGCTCGTCTGGGATCACGACGGCGAGAAGAAAGAGATTTCCGGCGACCCTCCGGCATCGGCGCAAAAAGGAAAGCCAAGTGCGCTGCCGGAAACCACCGACACACGCTGGAAACTGACCCCAAAGTTTTTCGATTTCCTCGAAGCCAACGCCGATCATTACTGGGAAGTTCCCGAGTTGGAACTGGAATTCGAAACGGAGTATTTCATCGAGGAAGAGGAAGAGATGGAGGGAGAGGAGGAAGAAGAGGACGGGATCGATCCACTCTATCGCTCGGCGTACGAGGACATGATCTTCCGCGACACGGCCGACGACGGATTCGAAGATGATCTCCTCGAGGGGGGAAGTCACTGGCTGGAAGACGCCGATGAAATGGAACTGGCCGAGGAGACCGATCGGATCAGCGACCGGCTGGCCTTTTTGATCACCGTTCTGAAGCTTTGGAAATTCTCCGCCGGGCGGACCACCGGCGATCAGCTCGCGGCGGAAACCGAAGAGCTGAAGGAGATGACCGGGGAACTCCGTCGAGGGTGGTTGCGGCAATGCCGACGCTGGTGGAAGAATTTGAAGGAGTTGCTCGGAATCGTAGCGGCCTATAAAGTGCCGCCTGCTCGGGGAACCCCGGATTCGCTGATGGCCTACGATCGCCATTACGAAACGAAGGAGATTCTGCTCGACCGCATCATTTGGACCGGCGTGGAAATCGGTGATACGATCTTGGTGATCCAGGCTTCGCTGGCCGACGAAAAGCCTGTTTGCCTGATCGCTCCCTGGCAGGAATCGGTCCTCAAAACTCTCGCGGCGATGTTCCAAAACGACCCCAAAGAAGTGAAGCGACTCTGGCCCGAGATGCTGGAAATCCTCTCACGGGAAACGCTCCTGTTCGTTCCCAACTCGCGCGGGGGAGATCCCCAATCGATCGTCACATGCCGGTGTCTGCAACAGGTGATCCTGCGCATGCTCGACTACGCGCCCCGACTCGGCCTGTTGACCGAAACCTTCCAGTTGCTCGAGACCATCCACCAAATGGAGCAGCTCCATCCGGTGCGGCCCGGGGCGATCAGCGAATTCGACCGTTTCTTCGAAACGGCTTGTCGCGGCATCGGCACCTGCTTGGCCGAATCGGCCTCGAACTGGCGTTTTCCGAAGTCCGCCACACTCTCTCGCGACGAGGTCATCGACGAGGTGCTGGTGGATTATATGGAAAGGGCGATCGAACTGCTCCTGACCTCTTGGTTCTCGCATAGCCGGCAAATCCGCATCTCTTCCCTCGAAACGGTAGCCGATCGCCGAACCTGGGAAGAGATCCGCGCGTTCATTCAGCGCTATGGACACGACATCTTCACGCAATCGTTTCTAGGATTCAGCAACATCCGGGCCGTGTTGCGGCAGGGGGTCGATTCCTTCCTCCAGTCGCTCGAAACGATGCTCGAGGAAGACGGCGAACTCGAAATGGCCACGCTCTTGATCGAGGATCTCCGCAACGGCTACCTCGATCGGCAAACGGCCGTCTTCAGCCTCGAAATCATCTTCCAGGCAATCGCCGAGAATTACTCCGAATACCTCGATTACAACAGTACGACCACGCAGTCGGACGATGGAGAAAAACTCTATATGCTCCTCGATCTGCTCAGGGTTCAGACCGGATACGACACAGTTTCGTGGAATCTGAAGCCGGTCTACTGGGTGCACGACGCGATGATCCGTTGCGGGAGAAACCGCGCCGCCTCGCTCTGGGAACGGGCCGTGGCTCGACGCACCACCAATGCCGCGGAAGAACACCTGGGCTATTTCCACAAACTCAGCGAGAAATATGCACTTTGGCTTCCGAGCATCCACGAGCGACTCCAGGAACGATTCGTGCGTCCTTTGCAGATCGATCGCATGTGCGGCCTGGTGCCCAAGGCCGTGCACGAGGTTCGGAAACCCGGTCCCAAGGAAGCGTTCGCCGAACTGGAAAAGCAAATCGAGCTGTTTGCCCGAGAGCCGATGGCCGTCGGGTTCGAACTGCCGGAATGGTTGACCGCACTGCAGGAAGAGGTCCTCGCCACGAGGATCGATAAATCGGAAGAGGAGGGGAAGAAGAATCATTTCGACACCTCACCGCCTCTGCCGCAGATCCGCCTGACCCGCAAGGAGATCGAACACCAACTCGAACAATGGGCCCGCCAGGCAAAATTCTCCTAGCCACACCTCGAGAAGGGCCGATCAAGCGAACCCCGCGCATCAAAAACGCCTTCGGAAAAGTTGCTTCCCGAAGGCGCTCTCATCGTCAAGATTTCGATCTGATTCGTCGGCTTCGGATCATTCCTCTTGCATGGCCGCTTGGTTGATCTCCACCAACGAGACTTTCGGTTGGGTCAATTGCAGAATCGCCGCGAACTGTGCGTATTCCTCGTCGACCTGAGCGAACATATCGTCAAGTTTTTTCATCTCACCGGGCAGGATCTTCTCCAAATAATGCTCGAACCGTTCGCGCTCCGCCCATCCTTCCAATGTCGTCGTCGGCAGAAAGGCCGAAAGCGCCACCGCCACCTGTTCGGAATGCTCCCGAGGATTGTCGATGTACTTCTCGATCTCGAGGTGCTGAGCGAGAAGCAAACGCAGCTTTTCCGGGAGTCCCCACTCGCTGCCCATCACACCGGCCGCATCGGCATGGTCCCAACCGAAGTGTTCCTTCTCCAAACTGGAAAGGCGGACATTCCCCTTGTTTTCGGCCAGTTGATTCAAGAGGTCGACATAATCCTCCGAGAGTTCCTTGAGCAACAGAGGAATCGCCATGTCCTGAAGAAGTGCCGCGGCGAAGGCCTCTTCCGGATCCCCCCCACTGAGTTTCAGGCAGATCAGTCTGGCGAACATCGCCCTTCGGAGGGAATCCTGCCAGAGGTTTTTCACCGAGAAGGTACTGCCCCGGGGATTGGGAATGAGACTGAATACGGCGTTCCAAAGCGCGAAGTTCTTGACAACGCGGACTCCCACCAGCGTGATGCCTTGCTTCACGCTCGAAACCTTGTTCTGAAAGCCGAAGTAGGAGGAATTGAGGAACTTGAGGACCTGAGCCGTCAATCCGGGATCGGCTTCGATCGGTCGCGCCAAATCGCCGATGTTGACCTGCGAGGTCTCGTTATTGAATTGCAGAATGGTCAACGCGCTGTGAGGCATCGCCGGCAGTTGATCCACCGAGAGAATCTTTTTCAAGTCAATCGTCTTCGTGCCCGACATGATTTCCTTCCACTCCTTCACGGAACTTTGAATCGACATGGTGTCCCGAATAGACAACGGCAAACCGGGCGAATTGAGAAGCCCCCGTTTCTCGCCGCCGTTCGCCATCATCGTGTCTGGGAAACGCATCCCGGGGGATGCCGATCTGCACAGCATGCGGATTCCTTGCCTCAGAAACGATCAAGCCTAAATGAAGGGTAATACCCGGTGAGGAGATATGCAAACAAAAACGCCCTAGAAGGTCGTTGTTTTAAGAATCGGGCTGTTCAGTTTGTGACGATCGTCGGGAATCGGAGTTCGCCGAAAAGCAAACCAATGAAAAATGGTTCCAGGAATGAACCCCCCTCGGAATCGCGAGCCCCATCTCATGATGGCGGAAGAGAAAGAAAGCGAGTCTCCGCGGGAACCTTTTCGCCTGATCGATGGATTGTTTCTGTCGCCGATGAACCTTCGACCATGATCACTCTTCTCCCGATGGCTCTTCCTTTTCCACAAACTGGAAAGAAGCGGCGATCAATCGATCCGAATCATCGAAACGAGGCAGGTTGTCTCTTCCCAGCACGAAAAAGAGCATCGCCTGATTACCGCGTTGATCGGTCAAGAGGTAAGCGACCCAGCGGAGCGGGAAATCTTCTTCCTCGCCATCGATGATGACCCGATATTCCCGGTAGTCCGAGGAGTTCGAACGCTGGCTGGCGGCCACGAATTGGCCGAAACTGTCGCCGAGACTCTGCTTCAGACGGCTCTGAAACGTTTCCAGAGAGTCCATCGATGCGACATCGACCGGCTCCATCGCCATGATTTTGCACTGGGCCACCAGCTCGCCGCGATCGAGCATACGCAAGGTCGCCAACTCGGGATCGTCCTGATACATGTACCACTTGCGGTCGTGTGAAAAACGCCAGGGCCCCTTGGCGGCATTATACCAAAGCTGAAGATTCTGGGGGTTCGGCAACGTGTTGATCTGCTCCATGAACGCGTCGGTCAAGTGTTCCGGCGACTGCTCCGGTTCGATCTTCACCTGAATCCGCGCCAGAATTTCCAAACCGGGCGCGATCGGGCCGTTGGAACGGTTTTCCTCGATGACCAATCCGAGCCAAGTGATGCGATTCTTCTGAAGATCGAACTGGTATTTCGCCTGGATCTCCATTTCGCTGAGTGCCCCGAGATACGCACCGGTGACACTTCCGCTCAACTCCACCAGTGCGATCGAATCGGTCACTTTCGCGAGCTCGGCTTTCAGATGATTCTCCTTGATCGCCTCCAAACCCAACAGCCCGCAAAGTGCCTGATTGCTCAATTCCCACGTCTCCCCGAGCTCCACCCAACGATTCGGCAACAGCTTATCGATCAAAAGACTGTTGCCGGGGAGTTCTTCGATCAAAACCAGTTCGCGACTCGTGAGAGGTCCCTCCGGGGAAAAGAGCGTCACCTCGTCGTCGTAGCTGTCGCAAACGATCGTCTGATGCTTTTCATTGAGCGTCGAGACGGTCTCCTCTTCGCCGATTGTCCATTTGGCCATCGATTTATCGTAATAACGCACCGACCGCAATCGACTCTGCACGGAATTGGAAAACAGCTCGGTCCGTTCCTCATACTCGAACGCGGCGAGCATCTCCATCTTCTTGGTCTCCAGCTTGGTCGGCTCCTTCTCTTCATCGGGAACGATTTCCTTGACTTCCCCGACCGCTTCGAGGACCATTTCCACCTGATCGACTTCCCCGGCGGCACGACCGCTGGTTAGCGCATATTTGTCTTCCGGACGCGGCGCCGAGTCGCTCCCCAACGCTTCGCCTTGGCTGTTCGAAACGGCCGCCACCAACGACTCCACCATTTCAGGTTGATCCAAATCCTTCGAAGTCGATGATTCAGGCGAAGCACTCTCGGAATCCTCCGGGCCGGTTTCCGACGTTTCCCCGGATGCCGCGCCTTCGTCGGCGCTCGCACCGAGCATGGGCAGAAGTTGCGGTTCGGAGTCATCGGCACGCAAAGGGTTCCCCAACCCAGCCACCAGCACCGCGACGGCCAAAAAAGCCACGGATGCATGCCGAACACGATCTCTATTTTCTATCTTTTTCCATAAGATTTGCATGTCGAAACCCATTCTGCTCTCAATCTGCCATGTGATTCGCGAGGGTCTTCACGCGTGACCGAGACATTGCCCCCTGCGAAAAGATCCCGGTGCCGGAGTGGATCGTCCCCTGATCCTTCACTTTTCCCTTCTCCGGCAAGTCCTTTCCCGATGTATTGAAATGGATCCTTGAATAAATCGACTGAAGCCGATCGTTCGGTTGATAGGAATTCCCGAAGGTCGAACGATTGTATCAAAAAACCTCGACTGGGAAAATTCCCCGGCTTGGAAAGAAACCAAGCCTGGGCCGAGGGCGAAGAGCTTGGAGAGTTCTCCGGTCGACGAATCTCGGAAGACTGGACAAGAGACGCTGAGAACAAAGTGCCGCGAAGCCGTCATCACGGTCGGCGGTTCTCCGGCGTTTCTTCCAAGGGGCGTAACGAAGTGATCCAGAGGAAGGGGTTGCCCGTCGCATCGATACGCACTTCGTATTTCAACTTGCAACGATACAAGGCTTGCCCGAGGAGCTGATCGTAGGTGATCTCGCGTGTCGAGAGCGTCACTTCCTTGGACGTCGGATCGATTCCGAGCGACTGCATCACCTTTTGATCCATCAGATGGGGAACGTTCAACCGTTGCGAAACGGCCTGCAACACTTGGTCCAGCGGAACGCCGTCGAGTTGTGTCCGTAAGGTGGAATACAAGCCGGGAATCAGTTCTTTTTGGCTCTTCTCCCGTTCCCAACCCACCGGCCAGGGTGAGCTCCGCTCGGTTCGAGCAATCACATACGCCACCGGTTGTTTTTCTTCGGTTCCGAGCTTGAGTATCAGTCCCAAGGGTCGCAATGCCGAGGCGAGCGTCGTTCCTCGAGAAAATCCTCGGTACTCCTGCTTCAAGGAGATTTCATGCAGCGCCTTTTCCAAGTTTGCGTCGATGCGGATCGGAAAATCGAGTTTTCCGGCGATCTTCGATAAGAGAAAACCGAGCGGTAGTCCCTTGGTCTCGGTTTCGACCGGCTCGGCAAGTTCCGCGAAAACGTTTTCAAAAACTTCCGGATCCAACCCATGCGTGGCCGAGAGATCCGGAGCATCCTGAGATGCCTCCCTCGCCGGAAGTTGGGTCAACCACTCCTTCAAGGCGTTCATCTGGCTGGGGCGAAAGCGGGCCTCCGGTAGGCGAAGCTCCGTCGCGCGGACGATTCCCGTCACCCGAAACCGGGCAGTCGCGCCGGTCCCGATCGATTCCACCTCCGGCCGATCCCCTTCCCGCGATGCGCGGATACGGACCCGTTCGATCCCCGCCTTCGAGAGACGCTCCAGCCACTGATGGGCATCGCCCATCGGCAGATCGGGATCCAACACCAGGATCAACTCGACTCGAGAAAGATCGGTCGAGCCGGCCCCTGTTGGAGTGACTTGTGCCGCAACCCTCGCGGTCAAGCCTGTCGTACCCAGGGCGAGCAGACCGAGAAAAAAAAGGTTCCCCAACAAGACCAAGTCGCGCATAAGGCGGGGGACTGCCAATGTGAACATGAGCGAATCTCCTTTCGGGAAATCGTGTCGTTCCGCGGTGATCGACGGAGAAAAACACCGGAACCTCTAAAGGATCATAGCTTTCGAAAGAATCATCGACGAAAAATTCGGCGTTTCATGACCGGCACCAACATAGGGGGAAACATCACTGCCCGGCATTTCACGACCAGGCTAGCCGACCGCGATTCCAACCGTTCGCTCTTTTGTGACCGGGGTAGTAAAATATTCCGAACGAGGACACAGCACGCAAAACATGATGCAAATACACAAGATACGACAAATAAGCCCGCTGTGGAACATGCGGACGATGAGAGGTTTTTTGCTCAATTCTTGAAATCCTCCCCGCCCATGGGTTGCAAGGAGTTCGGAAAACCATCACAATTCAAGCTGATCGCATCTTCTTTCGAGTGTTTCATTTCACTGACGGGGAAGGCATTCAAGGACCATCCGTTCAAAGAATGGCGCTGAGAAGAACCGCTTCGAAATCATATTCCCGAAGGCGACGCTTCGTCGGATGCGCGTTCGTGGGACGACTCTCCCCGGATCGGCTGCCATCGTCGCTTCGGGTCTTCGATGTATTGAATACTTCCATTCCACCCATCAAAATGAAGGAGACTGTCAATGGGACGACTCGTTACCATGTTCACTGGCCAATGGGCCGATCTTCCGTTTGAAACGCTTGCGGCCAAGATGAAAGGATTTGGCTACGACGGCTTGGAACTGGCTTGCTGGGGGGATCATTTCGAGGTAGGCCGGGCCATGGCCGAGGACGACTACTGCGATAAGAAGCGGGAAGCGCTGCAAAATCACGGTCTCGAATGCAAGGCGATCAGCAACCATCTGGTCGGTCAGGCGGTACTCGACCGGATCGATTCCCGGCACAAGGCGATTCTTCCCCCCGAAGTCTGGGGCGACGGCAACCCCGACGGCGTGAACCAGCGCGCTGCCGAAGAGCTGAAGAACACCGCCCGGGCCGCGCAGAAATTCGGCGTGGAAGTGGTCAACGGGTTCACCGGTTCGAGCATCTGGCAGTGGCTCTACTCGTTCCCGCCGGTCCCGCCGGACATGATTGAAGACGGCTTCAAGCTGTTCGCCGAACGCTTCCATCCCATTCTCGACGTCTTCGCCGAATGCGGCGTGAAGTTCGCCTTGGAAGTGCACCCCACGGAAATCGCTTTCGACCTCTACACCGCCGAAAAAGTCCTTGAGGCGATCGACCACCGCGAGGAGTTCGGCTTCAATTTCGACCCGAGCCACCTCATCTGGCAGGGAGTCGATCCGGTCGAATTCCTGCGACGCTTCCCGGACCGCATCTATCACGTTCACATGAAGGATTCGATCGTCACACTCGACGGCAAAAGTGGTATTCTGGCCAGCCACTTGAACTTCGGCGATTGGCGACGCGGCTGGGATTTCCGTTCCCTCGGCCACGGAGCCGTCAACTTCGAAGAGATCATTCGCGCTCTGAACGATCTGGGCTACCAAGGCCCGCTCTCGGTCGAATGGGAAGACAGCGGCATGGACCGCGACCATGGCGCCGAAGAAGCCTGCCAGTTTGTCCGTCGGGTCGACTTCGCGCCGAGCGACGTTGCCTTCGACGCCGCCTTCGACAAGGAAGAACAGTAAATCCCACGCCGATCTTGAGAATCATCAAGAATTTGCGATATAAAACCGGGTTTTCTGAGAAGAAACGGTCTCGGGGAGTCGATCTCCGAGACCGTGATTCGTGAAGGTCCGTGAAATCGCGTCTTGAAAGACCGGTATCAATCGAGAAAATCGGGCAAGTAGCTGTCACTCGATTCCGTGGAGGATTCTTGGCGCTTTCGCCTTTCGGCTTGCCGCTGCCGGGCTTCCTCCTTGCGCAATTGACGATAAGAACCGCTCATCATGCGGTCTTCTTTTCCCGGCCCCGCCTCGACGATGATCGCTGATTCATCCAGCAACCCTTTTTCCTTCTTGTTCACCGAATAGCAACGGCTCTGACAGAGTCCGCATCCGACGCATCTTTCCGGGAGAACCACCGGAGCGAGCATGCCGCTACCTTCGATCGGCTGGCCGAAGGGATCGACCTCGGTGCCGACGCGCATGAACTCGATGGCATGGTAGGTCGCCGCTCGACATTCCTCGAAGCAGAGACGGCACTCCTCGATTCCGGCGTACGGGAGGCAGGTCTTCTCGTTAACGAGCGCCAGTCCCATATGGGCCACCCGCTTTTCGGCCAACGGCAGAGGACGAATCGCCCCGGTCGGACAAACCTGCCCGCAATTGTTGCAGCTCGCGTCGCAACCCGCCCAATCGGCGTTCACCGCGGGCGTCCAAAGGTTCAAATACCCCGACATAAAATTCATCGGTTGAAGCACATTGTTGGGACACGCTTGGAAGCACTCTCCGCACCGCGTGCACAACTCGAGAAACTCCTTTTCCGGCACGGCGCCGGGCGGACGCACCGGATAGGCCTCCGCTCCGTTCGCGCCCTGAGGCTTCCCGAAAAGGCCTCCGACCACCCCCCCGCCGACAAGCCCCCCGGCCAGGCCGAAGCCGGCGCCGAGAAATCCTCGCCGTGCAAGACGGTGTCTCATGGTCGACGGTTTTGTCGACGCATTCGAGGCCGAACCGTCTTTCGCACCTGCCGCTTTCGCGTCCCGAGCAGGTGTTGGGGCTTGTTTCGCTCTTTTTCGCGGAGATGCGTTGCCGAGCGATTCCTTGCGATGGCTCCAGCGCGATTCGAACTGGATCGCTTCGACCGGACAGCTACCCCCGCACTCCTGACAAAGGGTGCAGTCGAGAGGACGGGTTTGATAGTTCGGCTGGATCGCGTCGAAGGTGCACGCTTTTCGGCAACGACCACACCCGATGCAATGTTTGCGGACGTGCCGCTCATGGAGGCGGAAGACGCTCATTAGGGAAAGCATCGCTCCCGTCGGACAGAGGTAACGGCACCAGAATCGCGACGCGAACCACCCCAGAAGCACAATGATTAGAAAAAAAGCGACTGAAACGAGTTTGCCCGCCTCCATCGGCGGGACTTGGTCCCACGACCGGATGCCGGCCAGTTGCAAGGGCGAAACCAGAAAAGCCAGCGTCCTGGTCAACAGAGGGAGCGGAGCCAGAAAGCCGGAAAACATCACCCCCAACACCGCGGCCCCGAGGACGATTCCAAGCAAAATGAATTTGATGCTTCGCCAGCGGTTCCCATCGCGAATCTGCCGGGGACTCCACCTTCTGATGGCCAGCGAGTCGCTCAGATCGAGTAGCGTCCCCATCGGGCAGAGATAACTACAGAACCCCCTAGGGATGAACGCGCAGAGGGCGATGATGAAAATGCCGATCGTCATCGCGGCGGTCCATCGACGACTTGCCAGGGAGCTGCTCGCCCCGACCAACGGATCGAAAGACAAAAAGAGATCGGGAGGCAATACCGCCTTCTCCTGGAGATCTTCCGCGTAGTGGGAAGGGTAGGCGGTTCCCGATTCGGAGAGTTGCCAGGAACGTTCTCCGGAAGATCCTTCTTCTGACAGTGTTTCTTCCAAATCGGGCGTGATCGAGAGAGTCACCTCTCGCTCGCTCTGCTGGAGCACCTCGAGTGGTCCGAAACAGAGAGTTTCCCCAAACGGATCATCGAAGTCGGTCGCATCGACCAGGTGCAGATAGTATTCCTGATCTCCGTTTAGACCTTCCAGCGGAGAATCGCTTCGCCAGGAGATGGGCTCCCCTTCCATCTTCTCCGCGATCGGGCGGACCGACCAGTGACGATGGGGCTCGGCCGTATACGGCCAGGCGACATAGAGAAAGAGCCAGAGGAACAGCACCAAGGCGACTATTTGAATGATCTTCCGAAGCGGGGAACGTTCCCAGGCAGGCCCGAGCGGCCGCAGCCAACTTCGGAAAGAGCGATGATCGGGATCGGCCTCGGAGGAGCGATTCTTTCGAAAAGGGAGGTACCAGTTCAACTTCATCGGTATTTCCGGCTTTGCGCCATAACTAAGGAGAAGTGGAATCGAAGGAACGGGAGTCACCAGAGCGTTATGAAAAAAAGGCAACGCGGGAATATGGTTCAGTTTCTTCCGTGAGCTTCCCAATGTTCGGAAACAGTCGTCAAGGCAACGCGGTCTTCCAAATTCGGGCGAAAGATCGTCAAGATGAGCAGCGGCAGGTACCAGCCGAGATTCAGTCCCCCTTCATGCGGCATCCAGAATTGAACCGCCAAGAGGACTAAAGCAGAGCAACTGATCAGCGAGGCCAGATGCTTCTGCGAAGGCCAGAAAAGCATGAGGACCACCAACACCAGAAAGACGACGAGAATCGGAATCCGGTAAATCGGGCTGATAAATTCCCAGAGACCGCCCGGAGGGCCGGAGAAAAAGGTCCCGCTTCCGAGCATGCGCCATAATTGCGTGGCGTAAGGACCGTAGGCCTCCGGGGAGAAAGCAAGAAGGAGGGCCATCACGGCCAGCGCGAACCCGGCACCGACCAAGAAACGAACGATCCCCCGCTTCCAGTAGAAGCTGCACCAAATGGGAATCAAAAAGAGGGGGTAAAAGACCAGTCCACCGGCCAGCGCGACCAATAGGCCCGAGACGATGGGCCGCCGGTAGGAGACGACTGCCCAGATGATCAACATTCCGGGGATGATGTGGTCCAGTCGTCCCGTCATCAAGTTGGTGTACGGCAATAAAGCATAGAGCGTGGCGGCGGAGATCCCGGTGCGGATCTTGCCGAAATGCAGAAAGCCGATCGCGATCAGTCCCCCCACCATGCCGGCTTGCCCGAAGATGATCCCGAACAGGGCGAAGGCATCCTTCCAGATCGATAGCGGAGGATCCGGCAGATCCTCCGAATCCATCTCCAAGACGTCGTCGGCTTCTTCACCGGAGATTTCCAGGTCCTCCGGAAAAAGAGCTTCGGGATCTTCCAGTATCGGCCGATCGGTCTCTTCCGCGGTGACGGCATCGAAAACGGCTTCGGAAACGTCCGATTCGATCGGCGTTCCCAGTTTCTGGGAAACGACCAGCTTTCGGGCCAAGGAAGGATGCGGGGCCATCGCCTTTTCGGTCATCGCGCAGTAATGCAGAAACGGCAGATACCCCGCGTCGTGCAAACTCGGCGGCGGCTCGTCGGCGAGTTCCGATCGCAGGTACAGGATCTGTTCCAACCGCACCGTGCGAACCGAATCGATCTGGTCGCCGCGATTGACCATCACATTGGCCAGCATGAAAATCAACAGCGTGAACGCCGCGAAGCCCAGAGCGTCGGGAGTGAGATTCGGTTCCAATAACGGACGGCGGACCATCACTTGATCGAATAACAAGCGGATCAGAAAAATCAACCCCATCCCGAAAAGACAAAGGTAGCCGGACAGATTCTGATGCATCGACAAAAAAAGAAGCCCGGGCGTGAAGAAGATCACGCCAAGCAGATCGAAATTCCGAACGCTCCAGAAGCGATTGAATTTGAAGAAAATCACCAAAATCATCAGTGACGAAAGATAAAACCACGTCACCGGGAGCATTTCATAATGAAAAATGGAACTAGGCATAAAGTGGTGGCCGGCTGCGTTGTGTGGCGAGCGTTTCGGTCGATTGATCGGAACGCGGTCGTTCACTTCTCATTTCGGTTTCGCCACGATGATGTTCGTAAGGGTACGTTTCTACCTCGGGAAATCGGTCAATGGGGGGATCCGGATCACGACGGAGATTCCATGGACGACATTTCCTGCTTCCCCAAGCACTGGCGGACACGATCGCCCCACGGACTGCCGGGGGCCATCTCCAAAAACTGCAGCCAGTGATGCCGGGCCCGATCGGTTTTTCCAAGCTCCTGAAACACTTTGCCCAAGTGATAATGTACATCGGTATATTCGGGGTGTGAACGGAGGGCTCCTTCGAAAACGGACACCGCCAATTCCCACTCTCCGATTTCGCTGAGGACGCAACCGAGATTCGCCCGGGCCTCGACATAGTCCTCATCGAGTTCGATCGTCATGTAATATCGTTCTCGGGCGCCGGCCAAGTCGCCCAGCCGGTAGAGCAATTCCGCCACCTGGAAGCAGATCGACGGTTCCGGTCCCCCGGCGAGCAACGCGGTGCGGTAGGTGCCGAGCGACGCTTCGAGGTGCCCGGCCTCCTCGAGTTCCCACGCCGCTTCGCAGAGCGAGGCGACATCGAACGCTTTCTCTTCGGGCGGACGGTGAAGAAAGACCTCCGGCACCATCGCGAGGCGATCTTCTTCCGGGTCGCGCACCACCGGCGAGGTTTCCAAGGTCGACTCGTGGGAAGCTTCCGCCTCCGCCATCCCCAATTCCGTCTCCGGAGGCTCCAGCGCCTCGAAGTCGAAACGACGCTGCCCTCCCGGTTCGATCAGGCCGTCGCCTTGTCGCAACAGAATATTCTTGCCCTCGACCATCACCGAAAGCTGTGCCAGGGGACGTTGGACCTCGGGCAGAAAACGCTGCACCGCGGCAATCTTTTTCTCGATCGATTCCGGACTCATCCCCGCTTCGAGCATCTGTGCGAGACGTCGGGCCGTGGCGACCTCATGGTAATCGAAGTAAGGAAGTTTCTTCACCTGCCGGGTCGGTTCGATCAGCCCGCGACGGTGCCAGCGGCGAATGATCGAGACCGGAACGCCCACCAGTTCGGCGAGCATCGCCGGGGTGTACAAAGGATGCGTATTTTTCCGTGCTTCGACCATACCCAGCTTCTCCCATAGCTGGGTCTCCGACCAGATCTCGAGATGATCTTCCTCAAACGCCTCTCGGGTGGTCTCGTCGAGGGCGTCGATCCACTCTTCGCTGAAGATCGAGGCCTCGCCGATGATCATCAGATTGACGTTCGCCGAAAACGATCGGGCGACTTTCGCCCCGTGACGGCGCACCAAGTGCGTGGCGTCGCGGCGGGACATCCCGGCGAGCTTTCCCAGGAAGTGGATCCATTTGTCTTCGAGCAATCGCGATTCCATTGCATTTTCCAACAGCGACTTCCAGGGACGACTATTTCTCGTCGGCCTGCTTCATCGATCGACGGACCTTCATGCGGTATTCGGCCCTGGCCCGGCGGATCCAGCAACTCCGGCACTCGCACGGCTCTTGGTTGCAGGTGCCGAGCACGTCGACGCTGGTCACCGGCTCGTACGCCTCTCGAATCAACTTCGCCATTTTCTGGTAGCGTGGATCCTCAGGACGGTCCCAACCACCGGCGATCTGTCCCCAACCACCGTTCTCTTCCGGCAGAGGCGCTTTCAATAGGCGGCTTTCCGACGGAAGACTGATGTTCGCCAACGCGGCGATCGGCTGCTTGGCCAACTCCGAACCGAAAAGCTCCCCGACGTAGCCTCGAAGCATTTTCTCCCCGTCGGGATCGATCTGCCGCCATTCCTGCTTGTTCCAGGAGTAATCGCCGAAATACTGAGCGTTCAAATCGAGCCAATAGATGACGCGGAGAAAGGCCTCGCGGTCGCGCTCGGCCAGTGAGGGATGGTGCTCGTCGCCTTCGAGCAAAAGCTTGCCGAGGCGTCCGGCGTGGGAGAAGTAGTCCATCGGCTTGCTCCGCGGCGTCTCGTGATTCCGGTAAGCGATCGAAACCAGGCCTTCGGTCTGCGTCAGGGCGTCGTAGGAAACGCTTCCCTGGATACGCCCCAGCTTCAGATCCTCCTGCCGCATCGTCCCCAATAGATTCAAGCCGCCCTCGGTGCTTTCCAGGCCATGGCACTCGATGCAATACCGATCGAGCACCGGTTGCACGGTGCGGGTGAAACTCAGTCCTCCCTCGTACTTCGGCCCGACCGGCTTATCGAGCGAATGGTAGGTCACCTTTTGGGGCATCGCCGCGGAGTAGGGAGTGCCGTGACGCGGTTCGTGACACCCCACGCAACTGACCTCTTCGTCGGGTTGGAGGTATACGAAGGAACGCATGCTCATCACGGCCATCTCGTTCTCATCGACCAATTGGAACAAAAGCGGCACGCCGGCAGGCGCCTCGAAGCCCACCGATCCGTCCTCGGCGACCGGTGCGGTCCCGAGAATCTCCTTGGGCAATTCGAACAACGTCGCGCTGCGGTCGGGCACCCGCTGGGTCGGTTGCTCGTAGATACGGACCACCCGGATCTTCTTGACCGAGTCTTCGGGGATCTTCTCGGTCGACTGGTACACGTTCTGCACATAGTATCGACCGGAGGCGTCGGGGGCGTCGAGGCGGTCGTCGTCCGGCAGCGCCGTCGGCAAGACGGGCGGCTTCTCGCGCGGGACGACCGGAATCGGAGAGAAGCAGGAGATGGTCGGGTCGCGATAGATCAGCTCCCGTCCGCCGAAACGATCCACCAGAAAGATCGAAAACGCGTCTTTCGAGGAATGTCGCCCCTGCGGCTTCATCGATTCGGTCGAGTAGGCGACCAGAAAAAGATCCTCACTCAGCGCGACCGGGCCGGCGATCGCCCCATCGGGCCAAGTTCGCTGCGGCCAGTGTTCGGTTTCGGGGAACGAGAACTCCGGCGTGATGCGCTCGATCGGTTCCGGGCCGTCTTGGCCTTGGTGCTGATCGACCAGAATCAGCGAACCGGCCGTGTAATGGTGATGCGCCCCGGCGGTCGCGACCACCTTGTGACTGCCGGGGACGACCTTCGCTTCGTAGAGCGAGCAGGGATTGATCGTGTAATTGCCGTAGAAATGGGCGGTGCCGGTGCCGTCGGGACGGATCGTCCAGAGACTCTGGTAGATCGTGTCGTGCCGATTGATGTAGTCCCAACGGGTCCAGAGGATGCGGCCGTCGGGCAACATGCTGGGGTCCCACTCGTTCGCTTCGCCGTGCACCAGCGGCACGATGTTGCTGCCGTCGGCGTCGCAACGATACAGCGTGTACGTGGGGCAGTAGCGTCTGCCGTGGTGGCAGCGCACTCCCCCTTGGTTCCGGGTGCTGACGAACGCGATACGCCCGTCGGCGAGATAGCAGGGATCGAAATCCTCGATCAGCACCGTCTCGCGACCGTACGCTCCCAA
This sequence comes from uncultured Planctomycetaceae bacterium, assembly GCA_964632505.1. Classification (GTDB taxonomy): domain Bacteria; phylum Planctomycetota; class Planctomycetia; order Pirellulales; family Thermoguttaceae; genus CAZWCE01. Next base: position 81,284 of record CAZWCE010000004.1, read on the forward strand.
AAGCGGGTCGTCGGCGGTGCCGGTGATCTGGCGAAGCCCTTTCCCGTCGACACCGATCTCCCAGATGAAGAAACGGCGATATTCCGGCCGCGATTCCGCGGCGTGATTGCAGTACGAAAATAGAATCTTCTTGCCGTCGAACGAAAGATCCGGGTGTAGCACGGAGCCCTCGGGAAGATGATCTTCCAGAAGCACCTTCTCGATCGGCCGATCACTTTTCCAATCCTCCAGCACGACCAGGCCGTCGCCGATCCCGCTGTGCCGGCCGAGATACTGATCCGATTGGTGGGAAAAACCGGCGGGAGGACGCTTGGTGATCAGTAATTGCTCGAAGTCGAGCAAGGGATGACTCAGGATGACGTCCCGGCGGAGCCGTCGTATCGCGAGGTAGAGATCGGTACTCGCTTCCGGAGCGATGCCCGCCTCCGCCTGTTTTCGAAGCTCCCGGAACTGTTTTTCCCAAGCCGTGATGTCGACACCGCTTCGACCGACATAATCGAGGGTCTTCCGGGTCAAAACGAGGGCCGCTTCGATCGCTTCGACGGAGACGCCGATCGATGCACTCTCCCGGGCCAGTGGGCCGTCTTGAATTCGGGTCTGCGACGTTCCGGGCGGATGCGACCATTCCGAAACGCTGCTCTGCATCGCCGGTTGCTCGAGTGCCAAGTTTTCCTTCGCGTCGTCGAGCGCGTAGACCTGGACCTCATCGAGATGGAAAAAGTCCTTTTCCGGCAGGGCGAGGCGGACCAATCGAGCCGATTCGTTGTCCAATGCGATCTCCAGCGGCTTCCGATCGGTGCGGCCGAAGAAGGGAGCTCCCCGGTGCCGGAACACCTCGCGCCATTGTTTTCCGTCGTCGGAAAGCAAAAGTCGGATACCGACACTTCGGGTCGGGGCGTCGCAACGATTATAGACGACCACTCGCCCGATCGGTTGCACCTCGCCGAGATCGACCTGCCACCAGGGAACTTCTTCGCCGCTGGTGTGGAACCCCCAGCCGCCGTCGATCAGACCGTCCACGGCGCCGGCGGCATCGAGCGCGGGGGTCATCTTTTGCTGAGGTTGCGGCGCAGTCCCCACGGGAATCGTCCCATCGGCCGCGGCACGGGAATTGTCGGTCGCCGGATAAGTTTTCAGCAGGGGCGCCTGGCGGAGCCATTCCTGGTGACGCATCTCGATCGTCTCCAGATTCCCTCCCGTTTCTTCCTTCGGGGCATCGGCCGCGTGTAATGCGGAACTACCGAGAACGATCCACAGAACAAGGAAGCTTTTCGTAAAAAAAGCGGGAAAGCCAGTCCGACGGGAGGGGAGATGAATAAACGGCATGATGATCCTCTCCGTAGAGAAAAAAGGGGCGGGAAGGGAAATCGGTCGACGGCATAAGCGCAAATCCACACTATATATCATGTTACCGGATCGTAATGCGACCGTCAATGTTTTTCGCCGCGATCGAGGGGAATGACACTTCCGGAGCCGATCAGGAAAATCGCGTCTCAACGACTCTCGTCATCGGAGAGTAATGCTTCCAAAGAATGAACTGCTTGGATAATCTTTTTCTTGTCCGGAGCTAGGTGTCGGGAGAAGGGTTCGGCGACATAATCGTCACAAATCCCCAGGGCGCCGAGAGCACATTTGATGCCCTTGATCACCGAGCCTTCCTTACTGCCGTGATAGTAGATGCCCTGGCCGAGCTGCACCACCTGCTCCTGCAATTGCTCGGCCTTGGCGCGCTCGTTGGAGGCGGCCGCTTCGTACAGGGCGACGAAAAGGGCCGGCACGAGATTCGCTCCGCCGGCGACCCCGCCGTGGCCGCCCAGGAGAACCGTCTCGGCCAGATGCCGCTCCGGACCGACCAGCAGCGAAAAATTCTCACGTTCCCGCACGACGTGATACGCCTGATGGAGATAGCCCATATAGCCGGAACTGTCCTTCAGGCCGATGATTTGACGGTGCTGAATCAGGCGTCGAAGCGTGTCGATCTCGAACGAGATCTTCGTATGGCTGGGCATATTGTACAGAAAGGTGGGCAAAGAAATCGCCTCGACGAAATGCTCCACGTACGAAGCCAGATCCTCCTGAGATGCGGGAAAATAATACGGCGCCGAGAGCACCGTCGCCGAAGCACCTACCTGCGCGGCATATTCGGCCAAATGCACCGATTCGGTATAGGAGGTGTCGGTCACCCCGACCAACACCGGAATCCGTCCGTCGACCTGGCGGCAGGTCCATTCGATCATCTTCCGGCGAAGTCGGTAGCTCAACCCCGGTCCTTCGCCGGTGGTCCCCAGAATGAACACGCCGTGAACGCCGCCGGCGATCACATGTTCGATGAGGCGCTCCAGTCCTTGGGTATCGAGCGTATCCTGGGCGCGCAGCGGCGTGACCAGCGGCGGAATGATCCCCCGCAAAGGAAGCGACAGCTCCTCATTTCTCAAGCTTTGCCATGGCCTATCCATGAAATGATCCTCGAATCGATGATCGGAGACGACTCCCGAAAACGTCCCGCGACGTGCCGCGTCGTACGGCCCCTCCCCCATTTTTTGCGCCAGTATAGGCGATCTCGCTCCGAGGCACCATACGGGGCGGCGAAAAACTACCAACCGGATCGATGAACGGGACGCGAGAGCTCCCTGAGGACCTCTTCCGGCATATCGAAGCGACGATGGTGTTGGAGAGAATGATCCCGACGGTCGGATTCCCGCAAGAGGTGCCGCAGTTCCCCCCGAACATGTTTGGCACTCCAGTGACGGGCCGAGTCGGCTTCGCCGTTCTCCAGCGCCCGAACGATCCACCGGTGCTCGGCTCGAACCAGCGTCAAATCGGCAAGAGGATAGGTCCGGTCGCGGGCTTCCAGGATGCGCGTTACCAGCCGGAGCTGGTCGACCAGGTGGAGAATGCGATGATTGCCCGAAGCTCGGGCCAACAGCATGTGGAACGAGAGGTCGATGGTTCGATACTCCGAAAGCGATTCGGACGCGATCGGTTCTCCCTTCGGGAGAGAGAGGCGATTGAGCCAACGATCGAATCGCTCGTTGAGAAGGTGCAGTGAGGCGAGATCTTCTTCCGAGATGCGCCGCGCGGAAAGTGCGGCCCCTTGCCCTTCGATCGCTTCCAGCAGCTCGTAGAGGGAGACGATCTCCCCGCGTACCGGCCGATGGACCACGGTGCCGTATCGGGGAACCTGCTCCAAGAGTTCCAGAGATTGCAGTTGTCGGATCGCCTCGCGCACGGGCATGCGCCCGATGCCATATCTCTCGGCGAGCCGGCTTTCGGAGACCCGGTCACCCGGCTTCAGTCGCCCGGTCAGAAGATCCTTTTCGAGCAAGGTCCGGGCTTTTTCGGCAAGGGTGAGAGGTTCGGACATCGAGTCTTCTCCAGGGTAGGAAACGATTGGCGCACAGAGACGGAGCCCCGAGAGTTCTCCGGGGTTCCTGAGGGAGATTATCGGCGCAAGAGGCGGTCGACGACTTCTGGAATCGGGGGAATGATTTGAAACCCGACTGCGAGCCGACTGATCGTGTTTCCTTTGGCGATCGGGAGGATCTCGACGATTCCGCGGAAAAAATGCGTCGTATCGCTAATTTCGTGCGTGCGGCACCGTGAGACTCGTCTGGAAGGGAGCCGGATTTTTAGAAGATGGTGACGAAGCGGCCTCTGCCGGCAGTCGAGTTCCGCGAGCCCCGCCGGGGAGCTGCCGGCTTTCGAGACTGAGCGAACGGGAAGCGGCCGATTGCCGAGTCGGGGATGCTGCGCCGCCGGCCAGTGCCCGACGAAACGCCTCCGAAGCGTTTTTCAGGACGATGATCTCACTGGGACTTTCCGGATCGCGGCACGACTTGATGATGCAGATCACCTCCGCCCCATCTTGCTGGCGACGTCGGATCTCCTCGAGCGTCGCCTGCTCTTTGGCCGTCATGCTTCCCGAGGAAGCCAAGCCGGCCGCTTCGGCGATGTCGGAGTCGATCTCGGCGTCGGGCGTCGGCATCGAGCGCGGCATCGAGGCGTTTTCGATCGCCGAGATGGTCGCCTGATCCGAAAGAGAGACACCGGCCGGAACGACGGAGCCCGAATCGGTGCGGCGCGACTGTTCGGCGAGTTGCAAGTTCTCCCCGCCGGGAGATTCATAGACGAACGCGAGTTGGTTCTGGTCGAGTTCTTGATGAATCGCCACCAGCGGTGCGAAAAGCCCTTCGTTGTCGCGCGGGTCGGCGGCATTACAGACCCCCAGCAGATAGCCGTCGGTGGAGAACAATCCACCACCGCTTCTCCCCTGCACGGGAGCGCCGGTCACTTCCACATAAGCGAATTCGGTGGAGTGCACCCGATCGAGCGACTGAATCCGGTGCCGTCTCATGGTGGGCGTCGCCCCGCCGTCGCACCCGACGCTGAGGACTTCGTCGCCCACTTGAGCACGGTATCCCCGCGGAGCGACCGGAATGGAAGCAACTTCGCCGGGCGGGGTGAAGATGACCAACCCCAGGTCGGTCTTGACGTCGTAATGCAGGCACTGTCCCGGCACCTTGACCATCGAGCCTTCGCCGAACAAGTGCACCTCAATCGGCCCTTTGCCTTGGGAATCGCGGAAGATATGACCGCAGGTGAGGACCAGTGCCTTTCCCTGTCGGGCATCGATGATCGTGCCGGTGCCCCAACTGTGGCCCTGGGCATCCTCGATCCTTAACCGCACCGACGCGGAGACACACTGCCGTTCGCAAGAGTTCGGCATCATTTCGCGGCGAGCCGGAGCCAATGAATTCGATGCGGAACCGCGCGTTGGGGGGAGGGTCGCTTCAGGCGAAACACGCGAAAACGAGGCGGGCCGCACCTGCGAATCCCCCGGCGCGTCGAGGGCGAACGAATCGGGAAGCGACGAAGAAGGCCCCTTTTGACCGTCGTCGCGGGCCCGCATGGCCGTTTGGAACATCCTCTCCAAGCGGGGGCGCAACACGACCGGATCGCCGCCCCCGACCACCCGGTCGACCTCCTTCCCGTCGACGACCATGACGAAAGACGGCATCGAGCTTACACCGTATTGTTTCGCTAAATCAGGATACCGGTCCACATCGATTTGCCGGATCGGGTAACCTTCCTCTTGCATCTTTTCGATCAGCGGCTTCACCTGTCGGCAGGGAGCGCACCAAGTGGCGGTGAAATCGAGGAGCACGGCCTCTTCCGGGCCGCCGGATGTGCAGACAAGGACCGCCAGGGTCATTGAGATACCTGTCATGTTGAGCCTCCATTCTCCCGAGTTCCGCCCCTCCTGGGCGGCAACGGCAGGTCGCGAAATGCGTGATCAGATAGGAATTGTGGGGAGTCGAAAACAAGCCGGAAATTCGACCGACGAAATCCTCACTCGCCGGTTCGTTCACAGGTTCGTCGCATTTTAGCCGGATGAGCGGGAAGCCGCAATCTCAATTTCCACGATAACCTTTCCCCTTCGAGCTCCGCCCTCTCTCCGAGCCCGCAACTTGCGTCACCAATCCCTGAAAAAGGGGGAAAAATATCACTGGACGGATTTTTTCCCGTTCTTTACAATGGAGAGATATATCGATGCTTGCTCGAGTTGTCCCCTCTCATGGGAGTCGCGACGGTCTTCCTTACCGAGTTCTACTTCCATCACGTTTCTCCGGCCGTTTGAAATCCCGAAATTGATCCAATATGTTCCAACACCCGCATCAGCAGCTCGCCGAATTGCTCAAAAAGGATCCCCGTTACAAACTTGATGCCTACGGTTTCGTGTTCGATGCCCTCGGCTACGCCCACAACACCCTCCAAATGGGACAGAATTGCCCCAGCGAGCCGTTCGAAGAGGGAGATGAGGACGACGATGAGCCGAAACCTCACATCACGGGACAGGAACTCAGTGAAGCGGTGCGGCTTTTCGCGCTGGAACAATACGGTTACATGGCCAAAACGGTGCTGAACAGTTGGGGAATCCGATCGACCGACGACATCGGGCAGATCGTCTTCAACCTGATTCGCATCGGACGCATGCGAAAAACAACCCGAGATCGGATCGAAGACTTCCAAGATGTCTACGATTTCGACGTCGTCTTCGATCAGGAATTCAAAATCGATCCCACTTCCGGATAATCCCGCCGTCTTTCCCCTTTTTCCGGGTAAGATCCTTTTTTCCGACGGGAACCCAGGAATATCGCCGACATTGCAGTCCTGACGATTCTGCGAACCAAACCGGTTCATGGCCGTCTCGCGGGGGGTAGAATCTGCTTCGCTCCCCTCTGGGAGAGTAGAGCCTTTCTCGATTTTGCGAGATTTACCACTTCCGAAAGACGCACTTTGCCGAAGAAGGGAAATCGTCCATTTTCCTCTCAAGGGAATCTCAAGGGAAATCGACTGCATTTTCCCGCCGGAATCCTTCGAAAAGTCTCTTCAGCCACCGCCCGACCGAAATAGGATTCTATAATTCCGATAAGCCCCTCCCCTTAAAAGCAAGGGGTTTTTTCGCGAGGCATCGAACCGTTTTCTTCGCGGAATCAGAAGGGTGACGATGCGTTTTTCTCGACGGGTTGGGGATCTCTCCTTTTCCCACAACCGCGAGAGAGAAAGGCAAGGAGTCGGGACTCCTTCTATACCTTATGGCTGGGCATAAGGGCAACCGTGTCGTTGCGAATCGCAAACAATGGTCGAGATGGGCGTGCGCAGGACGCCTCTGGAGATGGAAAGAATGAGTGGACCTTCGGAAAAGATGGACGGCCCCGAAAACGTTTCGCCGGAAAAAACCTCTGCAGTTTCGGAACCAGCACCTGGCGAAAGCGATTTTCAGAAGCGTTTCGTGTTGAAAGAAAAAATCGAGGAATCGACCGGCTATGAATGCTGGGGAGCGTACGATCGGACCCAAAAGAAACGCATGGTCGTCAAACGCTATCAGGATGCCTTTTTCCCTACCCAAGAGCAGACGCACCGTTTCTTCGAGGATGCCCAGGCGTTGATCGAGTTCGGCCAAGCGCACCGCCAGGCTTCGATGCTGAAGGTGATGGCATTCGGTCAAGACGACCAGTGGTACTGGGTCGCTCGGGAATCGGCCGGCACGAACAAGAGCCTCCGACAATGGTCCGACAGCGGCAAGATGATGCTCCCCCGCGAGGCGGTCAAGCGTTTCGGCATCCTTTGCGACATCCTGGAACTGGCCCACCGGGAAGGCATCATCCACCGTTGTGTGAAGCCGGAGAACATTTATCTGATCGGTTCCGATAGTCTGAAGATCGCCGACTTCGACATCGGTCATTTCTACGACCCGGCCGAATCGCCGGAGATGCTGCAAAAGGAAGGCTTCCTCGAGGATCCCTTCTTGGCGCCCGAGCAGCGATCCATCGAGACGGAAGCCGGTTCTCGGACCGATATCTGGCAGGTCGGGGCGAGCATCGCCTATGCGCTGACCCATCAGCCGCCCACGGAGCTGAACTGGGATCGCGTTCACAAAGAGATCCGCCACGTTCTCCAAAAAGCGCTCAGCGACGATCCCTCCTCCCGGTTCGATTCGATGGAAACGTTCCATCAGACGCTCGAAGAGGCTATGAAAGCAGCCCGGAAACAGCTCCTGGCCTCCCAAACGTCCACCGCCTCGAATGCGTCCAACAATCCGACCCCACCTCCGAAACCATCCCCCGCGGCGAACCAATCCGCGGTCTCGGCCGAAAAGAAGGAAATGTTTACCTGCCCTCATTGCAACGCACCGGGTCACCTGGCCGCGAAGTTCTGCAAAAAATGCGGACTGCATTACGAAGAGCCTTGCCTGGCCTGCCAGTACATGAACTTGGCCAACGCGAAGTTCTGCTCCCGTTGTCGCAAAGATCTGCAGGCGATGAAGGCCGAAGTGAACGAAAAACTCAAGGCCCAGCAGGTGCAGATCATGAAATTTCGCGAAGGCTTCGCCCATGATCGCGCCATCCAGATGCTCAAGCAGATGATCCGTATGAATCATCCCGCTTTTGGGAACTTCCGAACCTGGGCCAAGGGGAATCTCTCTTCGTTGCAGAAGGAGTGGAAAGATCTCCGAAATTTCGTCGAGCGGATGCGCATCGAATCGAAGCAGGCCCTGGAAGAGCAAAAGTATGAGAAGGTCCAGCAGATCCTGGAAAAGATTCCCCCGGCGCTGATGGACGACGAACTCCGCAAACGTTACATGGCCGCCGGCGAATGCGTCACCGAGGTCGACTCCCTCATTCGGGAAATCCGCAATGCCATCGCCGCGAAACAGTACAACACCCTCCTCTCGACGGTCCAACGCTATCTGGAACTGAAGGCGAACGATCCGGAAGCGAAGAGTCTGCAACAGAAGATCGAAAAATACACCACCGTCACCAGTCCGGTCGGCATGAAGTTCCGGCTGATTCCCGACGGCAAATTCTATATGGGGTCGCATGATTCCGACGATTTCATTCGCAATAACGAACGGCCGCAGCATCGGGTGCACATCACCAACTCGTTCTACATGGGAGTGTATCCGGTGACGCAAGATGAATTCATCGCACTGATGGACACCAATCCCAGTACGGCCAACGACAATTCGCTCTGCCCTGTCGATACGGTCAACTGGTACCAGGCCTGCGACTTCTGCAACAAATTGAGCGAACAGGAAGGGCTTCCCTATTACTACGAACTGACCAAGGTGAAGCGAAAATCGAACCAGCTCATCGAAACCGCCGAAGTGAAAATCCTCGGCGGAGAAGGATACCGACTCCCGACCGAGGCGGAATGGGAATACGCCTGCCGGGCGGGGAGCATCACTCCCTGGTGTTACGGCGACCTCTCGATCGAACTGGGACAATATGCCTGGTATTTCGACAACATCCAGCTCGAAACCCAGCCGGTGGGTCATAAGAAACCGAACTCCTGGGGACTGTACGACATGCACGGCAACGTCATGGAATGGTGCAACGACTGGTACAACGAACTCTACTACCAGCAGAATCCCCCGGAAGAAGATCCTCAAGGGCCCGACACGGGCACGGCCAAGGTCCTCCGTGGCGGGGCCTGGCAATTCGGCGCCGAAGCGGCCCGAAGCCCCTGCCGCAACAGCAGTAACCCCGAATCGGCCTCCAATATCGTCGGTTTCCGTGTCGCCCGGACCGCTCCCCCGGACGCCATCGAATCGAAAACGTCGACGATGTAAACCATGGGAACGAGTGCGATCCTCTTTTCGATCTCGCAAGTGGGGGGGGGTCGAACGAAGAGAGTATCGCCGATATAATTGCACTTCCTTCTGTTTCCTTTCGGAAGTCCTCCTCCGGTGTTTTCAATTCAAAGTAGGCGGTCCCTAAAAAAAGGACGATCAGGTGAAACAGGATTTTTCTCTCGAACAAGCGGGGGGTGCCGCCTCGTTTGATCAGGAGAAGGTGGCCACTTGCTGCCGCACGACCGAGATCGAAAACAGGCCGCGACGCCCCTGCTTCAACCGGCTTTGAAATCCTCCCTTTCCGAATATTTTTTGTAACGACTGTATAAAGGAACCATATCGTGGGTGCACCCTGGATCACTTATCGACCAAACTTGAAAGTCCTCGATTGTACCATTCGCGACGGCGGACTGGTCAACAGCCACCTTTTTGACGATGATTTCGTGCGGTCCATCTACCAAGCCTGCCTCGAAGCGGGTGTCGATTACATGGAATTGGGCTACAAGAATTCCTCCAAAATATTCCCGCGCGAAACCTACGGGCCCTGGAAGCATTGCCAGGAAGAAGACCTTCGTCGGATTGTCGGCGATAACGACACCAATTTGAAGCTCTCCGCCATGGCCGACGCCGGCAAGTCGGATTGGGCCACCGACGTCCTCCCGAAAGACCAGAGCGTGCTCGATGTCATCCGCGTGGCCTTCTATGTTCACCAGGTCTCCGAAGCGGTCGAAATGATTGAGGATGCCCACAGCAAGGGCTATGAAGTCTGGGCGAATCTCATGGCCGTTTCCACCGCCAAGGAACAGGAAATCGATCAGGCGATGGAAGTGCTCGCCTCGACGCCCGCCTCCGTCCTGGTGGTTGTCGACAGTTACGGCTCGATGTACGCCGAACAGATCGAACTATTGGTCAAGAAGTACCTCGAATTCGGCAAGGCGACCGGCAAAGAGGTCGGCATGCATGCCCACAACAATCAGCAATTGGCGTTCGCCAATACGATCGAAGCGATCATCCACGGCGCCAACGGGGTCGACGCCTCCTTCGGCGGACTCGGTCGCGGTGCCGGCAACTGCCCCATGGAGCTGTTGCTCGGCTTCTTGCGGAACCCGAAATTCCACCTCCGTCCGGTCTACGAAGCGCTGCAACACCACATCCAGCCGCTGAAGCAAGAGATGGAATGGGGACCTTCGCCGGAATACAACATCACCGGCCAGTTGAACCAGCATCCCCGCGCCGCCATCGAGGCACGCAACGGCGACATGCGCGACCGCTATGTCGACTTCTACGACCGCATCATCAGCGAAGAGTGATCGTCCGGAATCGAGTAACGAAGAAACAGAACGCCGTCGCTCCACGGAGGCGGCGTTTTTTTCTGCGCCTCGCCTCTTGTTGCTTCGGGAAGGGGAAGACTATTCCGGCGAGGAATCTCCCTGGAAACTCGCCGCCGAGAGAAAATCGCCCAGAACACGCAGATTCTCGATGAATCGTCGCGTGCCGATCGTTTCGGCGATCGCCGGCTCATCGTGAGCGCGGAGCGCCTCCTCTTCCAGCCAGTAGCCCCCTTCCTCGAGTGAATCGATCACCCGTTTCACTCGGGCTTTCATGGGCGGAGTGATGGAATGGGGCCCGCAATCGTCGATCTGGAAGATGATGGTCATGCCTTCTTCATCCGGAGGATTTTGGAGCATCTGCTCATACACGCGACGGATCGCCGGAAAACCGTTCGACACCTTGAAGGCGTAATGGGTCGGCATATCGTCGTCGGAATAGGTGAGCCGGTAATCCTTGGTGAAGTAGAGCGGCCGGTCGGTGCCGATCTCATAGAATCGGGCCAGGCGGCCGTCCGGAAGAACCAGCGATTCATAATAGTCCAGCGCCCGGGGGACGGGAGAGAGGTATTTTTTCTTCCCGGTGCTCCGGGACAGAAGCAGCAGCGTCCGCAGAATACCTTGCGACTCCCCGCCGGTGATCGCCGGAGGTTCGAACTTGCGGGCCCACGCCGGCTCCATTTCAAGGTTGTACTGCTGGGCCCAGCCCGGTTGCGGCTCGGGAAGCTGTGCCCGGAGAATAAAATCGCCACCGGCCAGCGCACTGTCCAGATACCGCTCTTGTTCGTAGTTGTCGTAGGCGAGCAACATCAGCTCGATCATATCGGAGATCGTGTTGTCGTTGAAGGTATAGAATCGGGAATACGACTTGCCCGGATACTCCCGCGACCACGATTCCGGAAACGACGCTTCTTCGACCGGATACTTCTCGGGATCGGTCGGGCCGTCGAACCGTTGCGGCCAACCGCCGTTGGGATACTGCGCTTTCATCAACGCTTCGAGGCCGTAGGTGACCGCCTCGTGAATGCGGGGATCGTCTTCGCCGCAGTAGCGATCCATCCAGATGAGAAAAGAGAGCGCCGATTGCGTGGTATTGTCGTCGAGCGTGCTGGTGTTGCGTTTCCCTTCCGTCTCCGTTCCGTCGACGCGGTAGGCCCAATGCTTTCGAGCACTCGGATCGAAGTAGATCGAGTAATGCCATCCGCCGGAGACCAGTTGGCCGTTGATCAGGCAATCGGCCGCCGCGAGAGCCGCCTTCTTCAGCTCCGGGCGACCGGTCTTCAAGTACGCTTCGAGCATCGCCTTGCCGACCGTGGGCGTCCCCGGTGGCTGCACCCAGACGGTCCGATCGTCGGCCTTGCCTTCCCCTTCCCGCTTCGCCAAATCGGGACTGTATCGCCAGAGGTAACCGCCCTCGGTGGAGACCTTTTCGGTGAAAAACGCCACCGCGCGGAGCATCGCCGACTCCGCCTGTTCGGCCAATTGCCGGGTTTCCCGATCGAGCGGCGGCGGGGATTCCTCCTCGCCGAACGTGTGGGGGGAAATCGACATCCCGAGGAACAGCACCACGAGCATTGTCGCTAGTGAACGGGGGGAAACATATGGATTCGATCGCACAAGATTCATCGAAGGACCTCCGGAGGTAATCGGGGAAACGGCCTATTGCGATTCAGTCTAACGAGCGGCGGAAACGCATGCAAGGCGCCCGTGGGCAGACGATTTGCGCACAAAAAAGGAGATCCTTTTGCGAGGATCTCCTTCGGAAGAACTTCATAAAAACCGGAAGCCGAGCTTCACGGGAATCGACTTACTTGCAGCAGCATGATTGATCGGAAGTGGAGCACTGGCTGTCTTTTTTCTGCTGCTTTTCGCGAATCGCGGCCTGGGCGGCGGCGAGCCGGGCGATCGGCACGCGGAGCGGGGAGCAGGAGACGTACTTCAAACCGGCGTCGTGGCAGAACATGACCGAGGCGGGATCGCCACCGTGTTCGCCGCAGATGCCCAGCTTGATGTCGGGACGGGTCTTCCGGCCGCCATCGATGGCGCACTTCATCAATTTTCCAACGCCGGTCTGATCGAGCGTTTGGAAAGGATCGGCGGGAAAGATATCCTTCTCCTGGTAATCGTTGATGAAGCCGGCGTAGTCGTCGCGGCTGATGCCGAGGGTCGTCTGGGTCAGGTCGTTGGTGCCGAAGCTGAAGAATTCGGCGCCTTCGGCCACTTCGTCGGCGGTCAGGGCGGCGCGCGGAATCTCGATCATCGTTCCCACCAGGTAATCGACCGTCGCGGCGTTCTCCTGGAACACGGTGCTGGCCGTCTCACGGATGACCGCTTCCTGGTTCCGGAACTCCTTGATATTGCCCACCAGCGGCACCATGATTTCGGGATGCACGTCGATGCCTTCCTTCATCACCTTCACGGCCGCCTCGCAGATGGCGCGGGCCTGCATGCGGGTGATTTCGGGGTAGACGATTCCCAAACGGCAACCGCGGTGACCGAGCATCGGGTTCGATTCGCTCAACGCTTCCACGCGGGCGGCGATCTCGTCGGCCGACTTGCCGATCTTCTTGCCCAACTCCTCTTGCCCTTCCCGTTCGTGGGGGAGGAACTCGTGGAGCGGCGGATCGAGCAGGCGGACGGTCACGGGACGGCCGTCCATCGCACGGAAAAGCCCCTCGAAGTCGTCGCGTTGGTGCGGCAGCAGCTTCAACAGGGTTTTTTCGCGATCTTCTTCGGTATCGGCGAGAATCATTTCCCGGAAGTCGTCGATGTGATCGAAGAACATGTGCTCGGTTCGGGTCAGGCCGATGCCCTGGGCCCCGAGGGACACGGCATCCTTCGCCTGCTTCGGCAGGTCGGCGTTGGTGCGGACTTCCAAGCGACGGAAGCTGTCGGCCCAGCTCATCAACTGATGGTAGAGCTGGAAGATGGGGGCGTCCTTCGCCTCGAGATTCTTCTCGGTGAGCACGCGAAGCACTTCGCTCGGGCTGGTCGGGACCTGCCCCTCGTACACCTTTCCGGTGAAGCCGTCCAGGGAGATCCAGTCCCCCGTCTTGAACGTCTTTCCGGCGACGTTCATTTCACCCTTTTTGTAGTTGATCGAAACCGATTCGCAACCGCAGACGCAGGCCTTGCCCATCTGGCGACTGACCAACGCAGCGTGCGAGGCGGCCCCGCCGAAAGCGGTGAGAATCCCCTTGGCGACCTTCATGCCGCGGAGGTCTTCGGGAGTCGTCTCGCGGCGGACGAGAATGATTTGGGCGTCCTTGTCCTTGTGCGAAAGGGCTTCGGCTTCATCAGGATTGAAGCAGATGATGCCGGTCGCGGCGCCGGGTCCGGCCGCCACGCCGGAGGCGATGGGGTCCTTGCCGGAGAGTCCTTCGCCGGAGAAGACCGGCTGGAGAAGCTGGGTCAGCGAATCGGTCGGGATACGCTTGGGATTCAGCGCCTCTTCCGGCGTGATGAGGCCTTCGTTGACCATATCGACCGCGGCACGCACCGCCGCGAAACCGGTCCGCTTGGCATTCCGCGTTTGCAGGAGATAGAGCTTCCGTTTCTCGACGGTGAACTCAATATCCTGAATGTCGCGATAGTGATTTTCCAGCTTGTCGCAGACTTCGAGCATCTCTTCCCAGACATGCGGCATATCCTTCGAGAGGCTCTCCTCGATGCTCTTGGTCTTGCGGATCCCGGCCACGACGTCTTCGCCCTGGGCGTTGATCAGATAGTCGCCGTTGATGCCCGGTTCCCCGGTCGCTCCATCACGGGTCAGCGCCACGCCGGTGGCACAATCGTCGCCCATGTTTCCGAAGGCCATCGCCTGCACGTTCACGGCGGTTCCCCACTCATGCGGGATGCCGTAGGTCCGGCGATAGACGATCGCCCGATCGTTCATCCAGGAACCGAACACCGCGCTGATGGCGCCCCAGAGCTGTTCCATCGGGTCTTCGGGGAAGTCGCGGCCGGTGTTCTCCTTGACCGCCGACTTGAACTCGGTGACCAATTCCTGCAATTGCTTGGCGGTCAATTCCGCGTCGATCTTCACGCCCGCCGCTTCCTTCTTGGCCTCGAGGATCTCCTCGAAGGGGTCGATGTCGTGTTTGGTTTTCGGTTTCATGTCGAGTACCACATCGCCGTACATCTGCACGAAACGGCGATAGCAGTCCCAGGCGAAGCGATCATCGCCGGCCTGCTTCGCCAAGGCCTTGACCGTCTGGTCATTCAGGCCGATGTTCAGGACCGTGTCCATCATGCCGGGCATCGATTCCCGAGCACCGGAACGGCATGAGACCAGCAGCGGATTGTCGTTGCTGCCGAACTTCTTCGCCATCTCACGCTCGACCTTCTCCAATGCTGCGCTGACCTGGGCCTCCAGCTCCGGAGGATAGCTTTCGCCGTGATCGTAATAATAGGTGCAGACCTCGGTGGTGATGGTGAATCCGGCGGGAACCGGCAGCCCGATCTGGCTCATCTCGGCCAGGTTCGCGCCTTTGCCCCCCAGCAGATTCCGCTGCGAAGAGTCGCCGTCGGTACCTTCCGAACCAAAACTGTAGACATACTTCTGTGCCATCGTATTGTGCCTTTGCTTAGTCAAAAATGAGTAGAAAGTTGGGAATTTCCACGTGAACGATCAACGGGAACGACATCAATCTCCGGCCATGGGACCGGTGGCCGATGCCCTTCCCCTGCAATCGGGATCTCTTCAATCCCGCAGGATACGCGATATGCTCGCCTAGGGGAGGAGCCCCTCGGGAAGAGCATTCCAAATAAGGAATGTTCTTACCTAGGCCAAGCCTTCTCTTCTATTTGAAAGAATCCGCCCTTTTATAAATATCGCTAGTGTACCAGTGGAGGATGAATCGGTCAACCGAGCCCGGCGGGGGTCCTTCCGGAGGAAGTTCGGGAGAGGCCGGGGCGTGGGAAACTCTTTCGGTTATTCATGTTATGCGATAACTGACCGAAAGAACGAGGGGGTTTCCAAAGAAAAAAAGAGGAAACGACTCCGGCCGTCCGGCCGCTTCTCTCCGATACATTTTTATGGGTTGCACTCTATTTTATCCTGGAGCTCCCCCGCTTGAGCAGCCTGCTGAAACGGTTTGATAGAAAAAAAACAGACGACCGTGAAGACTTCTTTCGACGGTCTGCTGGATGACGACGATGACTGCGTGGAGATGGATGCCCGTCATGCCGAATATCATGCCACGATCCTCGAAGCCCCTTTCCCGAGGGAAATTGCAGATGATCGCTTCCCTCGGGAACCTTCTCGCTGCCCACCCCTTTTTCGACCGGGTGGTAGGTGAAACAGCATGCTTGGCTCGAAGAAGTCGTCGGCAAATCGACCGTTCGAGAATCGTCACGGCAGAATCCGGTCGTCGTGCTGAGAGGAAACAAGGCCCTGCGTGCTTCATCGAACGGCTTGCTGGAACCGGCCTTCTTTTTCTCGCGATTCTGGTGATGCCTTCCGGGACCGGCCGTCCTACGGGTTTCGCGGGCGAACCGGCGTCCCCTTTTGAGGCCCCCCCCCTTCCAGAGAGCGAACCGACGTCGATTTCCCACTTACCCGTCGGGTTCACTCCTTGGTGGAAACAGGCGGTCTTGGGCTCCGAGGCGGCGCAACCCTCTTTCCAGGAAATCGACCTCTCACGATCCGCTTTTCAAGAGCCGGACCGTTGGGAAACGATCGGCATAAGTTACTGGCAACTCTATCTTGCTCGGGCCCGCTGGGCGATCGCGCGGCAACATTATCTTCGCGGGCGTTATCTTTTTCAAAACGAGGAGCAGACTTCCTTCGTTGCCGGGGAGGGGCAATCGCCCACTTGCCGGGAAGAAGTGGCAAAACGCTGCCGCATGCTTCCTCGCTATCGGCAAGCGATCGAGACAATCGAAGCCCGATTCGGCCCATCCGCCCAACCCGACAACTCCCTTTCTCCTCAGGGACAATTGCTTCCGCTGGAGGAACCGGTATTCACCGCTCCAAAGCAGTCGTTGTGGGAATCGAAACGGCTCGCCCTGGCCCATCGCCCTGAAATTCGTCTCGCGGCGGAAGAACTCGACGCCCATGCCAAGACGCAAGGTATTTCCGGCGAGCAGTGGATCTCCTTCCTCGATCGTTTTCTGCAAGTCGCCTCGACCCGGGCAGATGAACTCGTTGCTCCCCATGAATTGCCTGATTCGCTCCATGGAGTCGTCCAAATCATCCAAGGCGTGATGGGCGAGGTCGAGTCGGCCGTGACCCGGCAGCAGGAAGCGCACCGTACGATGTGCCGGGCGTATACGACCCTGTCGAGGCGGCGGGAGGAGATTGAATCTTTGCATCGGGGGAACGAGGCAAAAGAGATCCCCCTCGAAACCATGCTCGAAGCTCAAGAGCAACTGATGCGGGCCGAAATGAAGTTCGCCGCGTCGATCGCTGAATATAACTTTTCGCTTCTGCAAATGCGCCGGGCCCTGGGAATCGAAGGAGGCGTCTTGCGGATCGGCATCGTCTCCGAACCACCTTCGCTGGAAGGGAGCGAACCACGGCCTTCCCTCGACGCAGCTCGAACTTCATTCCCTCCCCCCGGCGAGAGTGAGGAGACCGCGGCAACCGACGTCGTGGTCGGTCCTTATAGCAGCGTGTGCCCCACTCCCAACGACGCCTTTCCCCGAATGGCAAGTGTTCCGCCGAATGGGCAACAGGCCGAGGAAGAGGGAAAAAATACGGTCCCGGCCCGTTCGGGGGGATACGTATTGCAATCCTCCAATGACTTTCCGGCAAACCATCCCACCAGCGAAAACGGACACGCCGAGCCGCATTTTTCAGGCACCGGACATCAATCCTTCACTCCGGTCGGCGTGAAGGACGCGGTGGTGGAAATCCCGTTGCCGGCGAAGCGCTCTCATGACACGATTCAGTAATCGCAACTTCTTATTCGACAAGTGATTACTCCTTTCATCCCCCTTCCCCGAAAGACGTTCTTTTTTTCGGGGGCGATCTGCTCGATTTCTTCTTGGCGGCCTCGCTCATAAGCTATAGTGATATTGTTGCGTGGTATCTCCGTGTAGGGTTGTCTATCCACTTCGGCGACCAATCTACCCGGAGCGCAGAGATTTCCGAACGATCGGGGAAATCGTTGCGAAAAAAAGAGGATACAGATTCGATAAGGTGCTGCACTCGATGGCGGATTCATTTTTTCATCGGAAATTTCGACAATTTACCGGAAAAGAAGACCTCTCGGAGAATCATCTCGTCACCGGTCAGGATCCATGCCGCGACAAGAAGAACGACGGCATCGAAGCCACCCCCGGCGAAGGGGGCTCCCCGGCCTCTGAAGCGAGCGGAAAAAGTCCCACTTCCCTGGAATCGCTGACTCACAAGCAACGGAAATTGTATGACGATCTGGCTCGCGGGGAGTCGATCGACCGGAAACTTCGCCGCATCGCCGAGTTCGCCGTAAAACATCTCGAAATGACGGATTGCTTCCTGTGGACCACCACTCCTTTCCGACAAGATGTCCCCGAACAGGAGGAGGAAACTTCCCGTTCGGGTAGCGGGCCCGATTCGCTGAAGTCTCCGGATCACCACCTACTGGTGGAATTGGCCGCCTATCACTCGGCCGACTGGGAGCTTCAGAGAGAGCCGTTTTCGCAATTGCTCGAAGAAGAGATCGTCACGCCGCTGTTGGCCGGACAACAACGAGAAGGCGGCATTTCCCCGACGACGGATCACCAAGAACCTCTATCGCCGGTGTTCAAGCAAAACAGCCACATCCGTGCATTTCCGGTCCGGAGCATCGAATCCCGAATCCTCCGCGACCTGGAGGGCGAAACACGCGGGGTTCTGGTGGGGTTCCGCGAGACGGAATCGGTCCCGCCGCTGATCGGTTCCGCCTTCGATCAACTCGCCAACTTGGCGGCCAATCATCTCGCGATGTTCGACCGACAGCAGGAGGGAGACGCATTGCACCGGGCCATCGAGGCCAGTCTTCTGACCAAGGGAAAGATGCTGGCGAATCTCAGCCATGAGTTCCGCACTCCGCTCATGGCGATCCTCGGTTTCACCGACATCCTCCCCGACTGCAAGGATCCGGAGGATCAGATCTCGGCGATCGACACGATCAAGCAGAGCGGGCGACGGCTCTTGGAACTCGTCGACGAAATGCTCGATCTTTCGCGCATTCAGGACGGCAGCCTCCAATTCCATCTCCAGCATTTTCCCATCATCGAAATCCTCCAGGAGATCGACCTGTTCTTCCATCATATGGTGACCGACAAGGGGCTCCTCTGGAAAATCGACTGCCCGCAAGATCTTCCCACGACGATTTACTCCGACCCGAACCGCATTCGCAAAATCTTGATTCACCTGATCGACAACGCCATCAAGTTCACCGATGAAGGCGGCATCACCGTTCGCGTGCTGTTTGACGAGGAGCGAAATCCGCCCGTCATTTCGTTCGAGGTAGAAGACACCGGCATGGGAATCGCCGAACAGCGGATCGCAAGTCTCTTCACGCCGCACAACGCCAAGGAAACGGCGGAAATCTGCCGGCATCCCGGTGCGAGGATCGGCCTGACCGTCTCCGAAAAAATGGCACGTCTGCTCGGCGGCACCATCGCCGTCAAGAGCGAACCGGAAAAGGGGAGCACCTTCACCCTGACTCTCCCGACCGGAAAGCATTTCCACCGGACCTTCACGCCGGATCTGCGATCGCTTTTCTCCAGCGACGCCACGTTGAATTTCGAAAGGCGGCATCGGCAAAGTGGCTTGGAGCCGAAGCCGTTTCCCGAAGAGATGCGGGTCTTGGTCGTCGAGGACGTTCCTTCCAATCGGAAAGTACTGGTCAATTTCATGAAGCGGCTCCAGCTCGACGTGGCCTGGGCCGAAAACGGCCAGACCGCTTGGAAACAGATCGAGCAAGCCCGAGAAACCGATTCGCCGTTCGATTTGGTCGTGATGGATATCCAGATGCCCGTGATGGACGGATTGCAGGCAATTCGAATGATCCGAACTCAGGGATATGATATGCCGGTGATCGCGCTGAGCGCCTTCGATCTGGAGGAGCGCGATTCCGAATATCGTTCCGCCGGATTCACCGAGACGATCTGCAAACCGGTCGATCTGCAATATCTTCACGATGTAATGCAGAAGATCGTCCGGAAACGTTGCGAATCCGAGGTTTCGTGAAAACCGACCTCCGTTCGCCCACGCTTGCCCATGGGGGGAATTCGTGGCGAATCAGGACCGTGATTTCAGCCCGAGCGCCCGCGCGTCCGCGACTCTCCTCGGCGGCATGACCACGCAACTCGCAATGGAACGTCAAGCGAAAACGGGCATCAACATCGGCGTGGTGCGGAACATCGGACGCGGTTGGCCGATCGAGACGGACCGGCAACTCGAGGAATACCTCGACGCGACCGAGGGATTGCCGCTGTTCATCGGCGTCCAGGTGAACGACCGCGATTGGATGAAGCAGTTCGACGCCGACCTGCTCGAGCGGCTCGACTTCGTTCTGGCCGACACGATGATCATGCCCGACCGCAGCGGCAAGCCGGTGAGGCTCTGGATGGAAGACCAGGTCGAGATCGACGATGCCCAGGAGTGGATGGACCGCTACATCGCCCACAATCTCCGGGTCCTTTCCGAACCGGTCGATATCGTGGCGAACCCGACCTACCTGCCGGCGATCCTCATGGATCGTTACGACGAGCTTTGGACCGAGGCGCGGATGGAGAAGGTCATCGACGCGGCGGTCGAGAACGACGTCGCTCTGGAGATCAACGTCAAGAGCGGTTTCCCCTCGAGACGTTTTCTCGAAATGGCCAAGAAGGCGGGCGCGAAGTTCACCTTCGGGTCGAACAACCACGACGACCTGCCGACCGACATGACACGCTGTTTCCTGGAAATCGGCGGACTGGAACTGAAGAAGAACGACATGTTCGTTCCCAAGCAGTAAACGCCCACGGAATGTCCGGCAAGGAGTCCTTGGCGGCTTATTCGTCCTCGACGATGATTCGGAAACCGACGTTGAACACCTTCTGGTACGGTTTGTAGGCGAATCGGGTGGCGGAGGTCCCCCGCTTCGGCCGATCGTACCAGGAGCCGCCGCGGACGACCTTGCGATTCGCCGGGTCGGCATCGCCGAACGGTTCGGTGGTCGGCACCGGATGCGGCCGGTAGGTGGTCCGCGTCCACTCCGCCACGTTGCCGTGTATGTCGTGCAGTCCCCAAGGATTGGCGGCGTATTGCCCCGGCGCGACGCTCAGGACGGAGCCGTCGTCGAAACGGTCCTCCTTGGGAATCCAGTCGTCGAAGATCGGCGGATTCGCCAGCTCCGAATCGACCGTGTAGGGATTCGTCACAAAGCCGGTCAATCGAGCATCGGCGAAGTTGGCGAAGGGGGAGAAATCGGTCTCCAGATCGCCGAACCAGAACGGCCGATCGCTTCCCGCCCGCGCGGCCCATTCCCATTGCGCTTCGCTCGGCAGAGTCACCTTCAGACCCGTCTTGTTCGAGAGCCATCGGCAAAACGCCCGAGCCTGGTTCCACGTGACGCGGCAGACCGGCTGCTCGGGCAAATTCAGCGGATAGCCGTGAATGCCGAACTGGTAGCTGTGCTTGCTTTCAACGCGGCTGTCGTGATTGGGATCGAACGCTTGGAATTGGTCGTTGGTGATTTCGGTGGTCGCCATCCAGAACGGCTTCTCGACCACGGCCACCTGCAAGGGACGCTGATCGGAATAGCCCGAGGCGCTGCCCATGACGAATTTTCCGGCAGGAATCGCCGCCAGTTTCAGGGAAAGGCCCTCGGCGATTTCAATTTCGCGTTCCGTTTCCCCGAGCGATCGCTGCAGGGCCACCGCTTCTTCCGGCGGCAGAGGCCAACGGTCGATGTGCGGAATGGCGACCTCTTTTTTCTCCGGTTCGGGGATGATCGGCGGGCCGGTCTCGATATCGGTGGGACGGATCTCCTCGGGATCGTGCGGGGCGAGTCCGGCATAGAGGGCGGCCAGTTCGATGCGCCGGCGGCGCTGCTCTCCGGGATCCTTGGTCGCCTCCCACCAGGTGCCGTGGTAGGGACAGTTCAAGTCGATCCAGGTCTGCAACCGATCCCAACCCTCTTCACTCAATTCGACGCCGTGGTGACCTTTTTCGAGCAACTGGACCAGCTCCGTGGTGCCGGCGTGGAACTCCATCGGCTCGAGCATGTGGTAATCGCTCTCGATGCCCGGTCGTCGGACGTACCGTTGCAGGTTGAAGTAGCCAACCGAGAAGTGGGCATCTTGATCGATGCGTCCGGTTCCACGGCCTGGGGAAATCGAGTGATATCCCTTCACGTAAACATCGCCGCGAAGATCCGGCTCGGACGCCTTCTCGGATCCGTCGTGGCAGCCGACGCAGTACTTGTCGACGATGGGCTGCACTTCGCGGGGGTAGGCGAATCCTCGTCGGGGGCCGTACCAGGGCTCAATCTCCGCGACCCGATCGTTCACCGCCATGGTGGTCTTCGGCACGGCGGCCATGTTTTGCGGTTCGTGGCAACCGTTGCACTGGAGCACTTCGCCGGGCATGGCGGTCATCCAGGAGCGCATCAGTTGCAAGGCGCGGCCGTTTTCATCGAGAGGCTGCAGGGCAAACGGCGTGTTGGCCGGCACCTGGAAGAGGCAGGAACCGTCCGGCTTGACCGGCACCGTCCCGAGCACCTGCTTGATGTCCCACGGTCCGTCGGCGCCGACGATGCCCAAGAGTCCGCCCATATTCTGATAGGAGAAGTGATAGGTGAAGATGCGGAGCTCCTTGACCGTGCCGCGGGGGATGTCCTTCAGCCCGTCGCCATTGTAGATATCGGCCAGGTAGACGGTGGCGTCGTCGCGCTCGAGATCGACCTTGTCGGGAATGACCGGCGGTCGCGAGGCCTTCTTCAAGGGAATGGGCTCCATCAAAGCATGGTCGTCCATGATGCGAAGCGGTAGGACATTGTCGAAGACATCGACCAGGTAGATCCCCCAGTTCGACTGCGGCGTCGGCTTGCACGAAACGATGAAGTACTTCTCCGAAAGAGGATAGGGGTGGAGGAATTTCGGCCAAGAGGCATCGACCAGTCGATCGGCGACCACCGGCTCCACCTCTTCGCCCCAGCCGGGAATGCGCTGCACGACGCCATCGGCTTCGTGGCGACCCCGCGCCGGATCGAAGAGCACCAACTCTCCCGCTCGGGGAGTGCCGTGATGCCCCGTCACGATTCCGGCGACCATCGTCGGATGTTCGGGAATCGGCCGGGCGTAGAACGTCGAGTTCGGCCAATAGGAATTGCTGCCGTAGTAGGCCATTTGCGAGGTGCCGTCCGGGTTGCAGTGAAACAGCAATCGGGTGTTGGAGTGCGGGGTGTCGGAATACTCCCAACGCTGGTAGAGCACTCGACCGTTGTTCAACACCGCCGGGGACCAGTTGTGTTCCTGGTCGAAACAGAGCTGACGAAGGTTCTTCCCCTCGGCATCCATCAAAAAGAGCGTGGCGATGTGCGAACTTCCGTACACACAGGGAACCCCCGCCATGCACGCGGTCGAGGTGAAGATGATGCGGTCGTCGGGAAGGTAACAGGCATCGTAGCTGTCGACATCGGGTTGTTCGCCGGTCAGTTGACGGAGTCCCTCCCCGTCGATGCCGATCTCGAACACCTGCCAGCGGTTGTGCGTGCCGACGCTCGAAAACAGCAGCTTTTCGGCATCCCAATGGAGATCGACATCCCCGACGAAGTAGCTCTCCTCCGGGTCGTGAACCGTCTTCAATGCACCCGTCGGATCCGTCATCGACATCCGAACGATCGCGTCGTCGAAACCGCCCTTGGGCAAGCTCGAATTGCTCTGCCAGTTATTCGGCAGCCCCAGTCGCGGGGAACTCTTGCTCCGCTTGAGTACCACCAGCTCCTCGAAATCGAGAAGGGGATTCGCCAGCAAGGCCTCCCGACGAAGAGATTCCAGCCGCTTTTCGATCTCCGACTTCTTTTCAAGGTAGACCTCCGGTTCGATCTCTTCCGCCTCGAGCCGGGACTCGAGTTTCTCCATCGCTTCGGCAAGAGGGGCAAGCTGGCTGAGGAAATGCTCGCCACGGGGATAGTTCTTACCGTGGTTCTCCATCAAATCGACCAAGGCACGGCGCATCGCCTCCGGATTCGGCAGCGAGGCGTCCGGAACGTTCGCTCCGCTACCGGATGATTTCTTCTTGATGACGTCGGCCAGTTTCTTCGCCTCGGGGCGTTTCAATTCGAAGCCTTCGGGGAAGGCCGCCTCCGATTCAAACTTCAGCCGGACGAAATGCGGGAAGGGATTGCCGCCGGCAAGCAATTTCATCGTGTGCTTGCCCGCCTCGTCCAGCGTGAACTCCAGCGGGGTGCCCCAGACGGCCGATTGGGAGTGCCAGGAGTCGGTCGTTTTTTCGCGGCAGATTTGGCCGATCTTCTTGCCGTCGAGGTAGACGTCGACCGGTCGAACCGCATTCATCGCGCGGAACACGGTCAGGGTCCATTTTCCAGGGACCGGGAAGGGAATGTCGTATTCGACCTGATTCGGTTGGGCTCCGCCGTTACAGACCGCGGGCCGATCGAGCGATCCATATTGCGAGGTGTACACCGCGACGTTTCCCCGATGGTAAGCCCAGGCGGGGATCTCGAACGCCGACTCCTTTTCCACTTTCGCTTCCGTACACTCGGAACGCGTCTTCTCCTCGGCCGGAAGATTTCCTTGGAATGCTCCCGAGATCAATCCGATCAATACGGCCAATAGACACCATCGCATGTTATTTCCCCTTCGCATGGTATTTCGGATCATCGTTCCTCGACATCCTCCCCTCCCTCGCGGAATCATCCCGGAGCCATCTCCGTTCATCAGCTCCGTGCCTGTAGGATAGCAAAAAAACAATAACGGCATTCGGTTTTCAGGAGAGAGAGTGTCGGAAAGTCGCCTTCCATCCAAGATACCAAATTCCGGCTGGAGATCCAAGAGAAATGGGGTGATCAAGAGAAAAGGAGAATATTCTCCTTCGCGCCGGCAACTCGATGAGAAAGGACGCCGCGGGACTTATTACTCGGCGCAACATGGCGCAACATATTGTGAACCATCACCGCCCGGCGTTCCACGGCCGGGCTAGCTTTTCAGCGATTCCAACAGTTCACTATTTGGTGACCGGAGTAGTATCACCAGGCCGTCCGGAACGACGGGTTACCCGGAAACGTTCCAATCGCTTTCCTTCTCCGGAAAATGCGATTGGTATTTCACGCCTTCGCGGGGAGAAGTCATCCAATCGGCGACCGTATCGCGCCATTGGGCGTAGTGGGGCGTTTCCTTGTGGGCGGCCATGCCGTCGGCGTCGCGATAGACTTCGTAGAGTAGAAATCGCGTCGGGTCGTCTCGGCTCTGCAGAACATCGAAACGGAGATTTCCCGGCTCGGCGAGCGTGGCTCGGGCGTTTGTCAGGCTCGCGGCGCGAAAGTCTTCGACGTGTTCCTCCTTGACGTGCACATGAACGCAGACGACATGCATGATCGGATCCTCTTGAAAAGATGGAGACGGATGCGAAAGGGGCCGTTTGCCAAGCGATTGTGGAAGAAGCGGCGTCGATTGTCAAGGAATCATTCCTCGATTTCTTCGTCGCGGGAATGAAAAAAGATGAGAAAGAAGCGATAGAGCATCAGGAGTAGAAAGGCGCTGCAGATGGCCGAGAGGAGTCCGACCGGACTGATCGGATTGAAGTTCTCGAAACGCCAGATGGTCGTCACCAGAAGCGGACCGATGGTACTTCCGGTGATGCCGATCAAGAGTGTGCCGACCGGTCCGCTGGGCTCCTTGCCCGGAACCAGGCTCCGAACGATCAATCCGGTGACCGTGCCGAATCCTATCCAGACGAGGACCACGTTGACCCATTGCTGTGCTGTCGGTGAAAGATTCAGTTCGGGCACGACGCTTTCCCATCGATCAAGCCGTGGTGAGATGCCGGCGATTTTCTGCGCGCAAAAGATGAACCTTTGGTAACCGATACGGTTTCCGCCTTCGAGGCGAACGTATCGGCTACCAAAGGCGCCGTCCCCCCTGATGTTTTTGTCGTTGCCGGCCCGATCCTAGCGGGAGGGCAACGTCGAATGCGGCTATTCGAACATCCGGCTCTGATTTCGAGTTTCTTGATCCCCGGGGAAAACCGCCGATGTCATGTTCTTCCTTGCAACAATCGGCAGCTCATTCGGCGTCCGTCCTTGAACGCGGATCCTCTCCATCCCCCGTCTCCTTCCCGTCGTTACGGCAAGGCGTTCACCGCTTCGCGCTCGTTTCGGATCTCCTGCATCCGGTTCGCTTCACGGGAGAGTTTGAATTCCGGTCCCGCCGGATGGTATTGGATATCATCGGTCATGTAATGAGGGCTGGGCAGCGTTTGTCCGTTGTAGTACGATGTGCAACCGGTGGCCGAAAAAAGGCCGACCATCGTGCAGGTCACTACCGCGAAAAACAACCAGCGCCATCCTTTGCTTCCGCCGCTCATCCTGGTTCTCCTTCCCATCGATTTCGCTTCTCGGGTAAGACCGATGGAGGATTCCTACCCACGTGAATTGCTTGGCATCGTCAGTTCGCCAGAAGTCAAGTGCCTTGAAACTCTTGACGGACCTTCCTGAAAACGCTATACAGCTAGCAAGGGCGATTCCGCGAAAGGGAACCGCTTCGCCGTTCTTCTCAATCATCCTTTCTCTTTCCGGCAATCGACGTTTCCGGCGTCTTCCCGTTTTCGTGGAAGACAGGTCCGTCTGCCGCAAAGATAATATGATCGTCACGACCGTTATCGACTCGATCCACGCGCCCACTTGAGTCCAAAGGGGGAAGAACTCCCCTCTTTTTGCGAAAACCGGGCCAGCCGACATCTCGTCTTCGTAACCATCTTGGAGCGTTCCTTTCCCTCTTCCCGTCACCGGCTATATTTTGCTTGTCTCTTGTTTGAGCCGCCCTACCATGACTCTGGTAAGGTAAGCTTTCATGGATCGTGGAAAACAATGATCGATTTCGGTTCCGATTTCTGCTTCCGATTTTTTGCAAATCAAGAAATATGGCTCTTCACGGATTTTCATGGCGTGCCGAAGTGCAATGATACGCAAATCCAATTGTCATGCGTAAAAAGCGTTCGATTCGTCCCCTGCTTCGGCCGGAGCCATCTTCGCCTCGCACCCGCACGGCCGCAGGCCTCCAGGAGGCGGAGATGGTGGAGGGCGCAGCAGGGAACGCCCCCCTGCTTTGGTTGGTGAATCCGAGCCGAGCCAATCGATCTCGACGACAAGGACTCATCAATCAGCCACTAAAATGTCGGAAGAACCAGAAATATCATGAATTTACAACCAAAACGCTTTCGTGTGTCCTCCCTGGTCTCGGGAATCGTCCTTTTGACGTTATTGGGGGCCCATTCCCCCCCGTCGGTGGAGGGGCAAACCTTCGGCCGCTCGATCCCCTCACAGGAGTATTTCGCCACGTTCGGCTACTATTATGAAGGGGATTACGTCGAGGCGCTCGATGATTTCCAAAAGGAACTTCGCGGTTCGGTGAAGGTCGGCAACGCCCGCTGGCTCGACTCGATTTGCTACAACGCGATGGTCGGCGAATGCTATTACCAACTGGGGCGTTACGATGAAGCGATGACTCATTTCAATGCTTCCCTGCAGCTTTACCTCGTCTTCAGCGACTGGCTCGGACAGGTGAATTTCTCCGCGGCGGTCACCGCGCAGCCCAGAACCCCCAGCCCTTGGGGGGGAAGCAACCGAATGAACGCCTTGGGAAAATTCCCGAAAACTTTTCCGATCCGAGTCGGCCAATTGCACGCCTCGGAGCAATTGCAATATGGCGGCGTGTATCAGCAGGCGAAGTTGATTCCGATCGTCGTGCAGGAGATCATCCGGTGCACGGCGCTTTCGATGCGTCGCCGGAACGAACTGCTCGGTCCGCTGGGCAAATACGATTCCCTCAGTGGTGAGCTCTCGCAGGTTTTCGGAGCGCGTCCCTGCTTGCCGAACCACTGGTCGGGAACGTGGATCGATGTCCAGTACGGCATCGCCCTGGCCGGGCTGGAAAAGTACGACGAGGCGGTTCCCCAACTCCAGCGCGGGGTGACCGTGTTGGGGCAGTACGATCATCCGCTGACGGCGGTCGCCCTGGTCGAACTCGGCAAGATCGCCCTGAAGACGGGAAACTACCAGAAAGCGAAGGAACATTTCTACGAGGCGAGCATCGCCGCCTGGCACTACAGCGACCCGGTGCCGACCGGAGCGCAGGTGATCGAGGAGGCGCTCCGCTACGGGGCGGTGGCCCAATGGATGATCGATCGCAAAAAGCCGTTCCCCCCACTGACGCCCGCCTTGGTTTGGGCGAAGCGGGAGGATTTCCGGATGCTCCAGGTCTCGTTGATGGAATCGTTGGCCGAGGAGCAGGTGCTCGCCGGGAACATCGCTCCGGCGATGACGCTCCTGGACCAGGCCGGAGGAGTGCTCATGCGCTACTCCATGCGTGAAGGACGGCTCGGAGCGCGATGGAACTACCTCTATGCCACCGGGGCCTACGCCAATGGAGAATTCTCTCAAGCGAAGGGGGCTCTCGACAAATCGATGCGGTTCATGAGAGTCGGCTCTCCGTGGATCTACCAGATCAGGCGGCTGGAATCGCTCTACAAGAGCGGCAAGATCACCACCCGCGGCCCCATCACGATGCGGGCGGCCATGGATCTGTACACGGAACTGCTCCGGGAACCAACCGCCACCGACTGGAATCTCACCCCGATCGAGTCGATGACCGTGTTGACCACCCCGCATTCCTCGTCGTTCGAACGCTGGTTCTCGATCGCTCTGGCCCGAAACGACAAGGAAAAGGCGGTCGAGATCACCGATCGCACCCGCCGTCATCGCTTCAACAGCACCTTGAGCATGGGGGGGCGGCTGTTCTCCCTCCGCACACTGTTCGCTGCTTCGAACGACGAACTTCCGCCCGAGGCACTTGTCCACCGGCAGGACCTGATTCTCGACTATCCCAAGTTCGCCCAACTCCAGAAGGAAGTGGATCAGCTCAAGTCGCAGTTGCAATCGCTTCCGTTGATCCCGGAAAATGAGGACCAGCGTCAACAACAGCGACAAAGACTCGAGGAAGTCCGCCGATTGAGCCGACAGCAGGAGGCCTTGCTCCGACAATTGGCGCTGCGTCGCGTCAAATCGCCGATCCTTTTCCCCCCGGTCCGCTCCTTCGAGACAATCCGTCAAAATTTACCCGAGAAGACGGCCCTGCTGGTTTTCTTCCAAGCCCAGGGGGATATGTACGGTTTTCTGATCGATAAGGATATCTTCGAAACGTGGCGGCTTCGTTCGCTCTCTTCGATGAAGAGTAAAATCTCCCGGTTCCTTCGTGAAATGGGAAACTATCACGCGGACCGCCCCCTCGACTACGACGATCTGGCCGATGAAGCCTGGAAGGAGACCGGCAAGGAACTCATGCAGGGCCTCCTCGGGGGGACCCGGAGTGCCGATTTCACGGAATTGGCCATCGTCCCCGACGGAGCAATCTGGTACGTGCCTTTCGAGGCCTTGTCGGTCGAAGTGGGAGGCAAACTGCGTCCGATGATCGGCGTGCCGGAGCTCAAAATTCGTTATGCCCCGACCGCCTCGCTCGCCATTCCCGATCGGAGAGGACGCAGCCTGGGATTGGATACGGTGGCGATTTTCGGAGAACTGCATCCCAAAAATGAAACCTCTCTGGTCACCGAAGCGAAAAAGGAGATAACCTCGGAGATCCCGCGGATGATCCCGTTGCCTCCGGTGGCGTTGCCGGGCACTTCGTCGGTCTTCGCTACGCAGATCCGACAGTTGGTGGTGATGGCCGATATCGCCCCGCCGGAAGAATTTCCCTTCGATTGGCGGCCGATTCCCGGCGCGAAATCCGATGCCGGCGAGTTGATCGGCGACTGGTTGCCCTTGCCCTGGGGGGGGCCGCAACTGATCGTTCTGCCCGGGTTTCACACCGCCGCGGAAAACGCGATGAAAGAAGGCGGCTCGGGCCGCGATCTCTTCCTGGCCGTCTCGGCCCTCGAGGCCTGCGGTGCGCGTACCATTCTCATCAGTCGGTGGCGACCGGGAGGAAAATCGACCTACGATCTCATTCGGAATTTCCTGAAGGCGTTCGCCGATCATCCTCCCGCCGAAGCCTGGAAAAAGGCGATTTTCGCCGTCGCCGGCGGCCAAATCGTCCCCGAAAAGGAACCTCGCGTGAAGCCCGATCCCGAGATGAAGGCCCCGCTGGCGAATCACCCGTTCTTCTGGGCGTCGTTCATGCTGATCGATCGCGGCGAACCGGCGGCGGAAACAACATCCACCGAGACCGAAGGCGGTCTCATGGAACAAATGGACCGGCAAATGGACGATGGTGAGGAAGACGGAGAAGCGGCGGAAGAAGGGGCCGTGGAAATGGAAAGCTTCGGCGACTTCGAGGATTTTCTGGCGCCGACCGAGGAGTCGGACAAGACGGGAGAAGCGCCTCCTGAAACACCGGAAACCGAAGAGCCGATCGAGATGTCCGAGGAAAACGACGCCCCCGCTCCCGAGGAAACGTCCCCTTCCGAAGAGGAAAAACCGTAACCGTCTTCGGCATTGGTCCATTGCAATCGAGCGAATAGTCCGCCATAATGTCATAGATGTTCGCATCAGTAGCGGGCACGGACCGCTTGCATTGTCTCCCATCGGAGGACCGGACGTTCGAGGATCGCCCCCGCCTTGCTATCGACGCGGCGCCAACCTTGTCCAACAGCCCGCGGAGATATCGGCTGCCGGGAGAAACAAGATGTTTCGTCTCAAGAGTCGATCGCCATGGCGTTCCTTTCGAAGGCTCTGCGTCGGCAGGTTGTCGCGTGGCCGGGGTTGTCATTGGGTTCATCAACCATGAATCATGGAGGTTCGTCTTCGTCCTGCGCTGGGCGCATCGATGGCGGAAACCTCACCACAGTGAATGAATATGGAGAAAACTTCATGAAGACCGCCACACGTGCAATGTTCTGGATGCCGCTGGTTCTGGGAAGTTTCCTGTTTTTCGGCTTGCCGATCCATGCTTTTCAGGAGGAGTCTCCCGCCGAGAAGGATCCTCCGGTCGATCAAGCCGAGAAAGAAGAATCGCCCGAGGCCGGGGAATCAGAGAGCTCCGCCGGTCAGGAAGCCCTCGATCAGGCGACGGAAATCAAACTCAATGCCAACTCACTGAACGATCTCACGAAAGTGATCGATCTCTGCAAACAGGCCCTCGAAGAAGGTCTCGGCGAGGGGAACACGCAATTCTGCAATCAGTTGCTCGCGTCGACCCAACTCCAACGGGGACTTCTGATCGCCGATGCGGTGGCCAAGGGGCCGCCGAAAAAGGGATGGAAACAGTTGCGGCAAATCGCGCTTGGGGATCTCAAGGAGGCGGTCGAGGAGATGCCCGAACAGGGAACGGCCTGGTACTTCATCGCCCGATTGAATCTCATGCCCGAGGGCGATAAGGAAGCTGCGGAAAAAGCGATCGATCGGGCGATCGATTTGACCGAGGACGATCCGGCCGCCCATGGCCGCGCGCTGGTGGTCAAGGCAACGATGATCGAAGACGAAGCCGAACGCCGGGAACTGCTCGATCAGGCCGTGAAGCAGGCCTCGGAATCTCCCGAAGTCTATCGGGCCCGCGGTGCTTTTCTGGCCGACCAAGAACAGTACGACGCGGCACTGGCCGATCTCAAGAAATCGCTCGATATGGAACCGAACCATCCCCCGACGCTCTCGATGATCGTCGGAATCCTCACGCGGCAGGAGCGTTTCGAAGACGCCCTGCGAACGCTCGAATTGCTGGAAAACCTACAGCCCGGCGCCGTCTCCCCCAAACTCGAAAAGGCGCGCATCCTTGCCCGGATGAACGAGTACGATCGGGCGATCGAAGTGCTGGAAAAAGCACACGCCAAGGATCCGACCAATCTCGCGGTGCTGTTGCTCCGGGCGACGATCTACCAGCAAATGGACGAGCAGGAGAAGGCCATCAAGGACATCGACGCCGTCCTTCGACTCAAGCCCGATCTCGACATGGCCTTGCGGCTGAAGCTCGGCTTTCTCATCATGGCCGGCAAGGCGGAGCAAGCCCTCGATCTGCTCGAAAAGATGCGGCAAGAGGCCGAAGACGACACCGATATCCTCATGCAAATGGCTTCCGTCCACACCGAAATGGGGGAAGAAGAAAAAGCGATCGAGCTGCTCGACCAAGTGCTGGAAAAGAAACCGGATCTGGTCGAAGCGCTGCGCTACCGCGCCGATCTCTATCTCGGTCTGTCGAAACAGGAGAAGGCGATCGCCGATTACGAAAAGATTCTCGAGATCTCGCCCGAAGAATCCGGTTCCTTGAACAACCTCGCCTGGGTCCTCTCCACTTCGGTCGATCCCGAGATCCGCGATGGGAAGCGGGCACTTGAGCTGGCGAAGAAAGCCGCCGAGCTGACCGACTATGAGGAAGCCCACATCCTGAGCACCCTCGCGGCCGCCTATGCGGAAACGGGCGATTTCGAAAAGGCTCGCCGGTGGTCGGAAAAGGCGGTCGAACTAGGCAAAAAGCAGAACCACGAACAGATCGATTCCCTCAAGGCCGAGCTGGAATCCTACCAGCAGGAAAAGCCATGGCGGGAAGATCTCTCCAAGGATCAAGAGGAGAAGAATCCTGCTCCCAAAGAGTCGAGTGAGACGAACGACGCTGCCGACGAAAAAAAGCAATCGCCTCCTCCCGAGAAGAAGGAATCGCCCGACGAGTCGGGAGAGAAATAAGCAGGTTTCGACCCGGCGTGGAGCGAGGCGCCGGCCGTCTCGCTCCGTTTCCCCTTCTCTCCTCTCCTCCCAGGCTCCTTCCCCATGGATTTCCAGGATCTGCTGTTGAAAAATCGTTCCTACCGACGTTTCGACGGCAAAACGTCGCTCGATGAAGCAACGCTTCGTGACTGGGTCGAGGTGACCCGTCGGTGTGCCTCGGCCTCGAATCGTCAACCACTACGGTACTGTCTTTCCTGGGATCCGGAAGTCAATGCCCGCATTTTCCCGCTCCTCGGCTGGGCCGCTTCGCTGTCCGACTGGGACGGCCCCGCCCCGGGAGAGCGGCCCGCCGGCTACATCGTCATCGCCTCCGATCAACAGATCGCCGCGACGATGAACTATCTGCAATGCGACGTGGGCATCGCGGCTCAAAGCATTCTGCTGACCGCGGTCGGCCAAGGCTTCGGCGGATGCATGCTCGGTTCGTTCAATGAAGCGGGACTCCGGCATACGCTCGGGATTCCCGATGCGTACGAAATTCAATTGGTCCTGGCCCTGGGAGTCCCCAATGAAACGGTCCTGCTGACTTCCGAAGGCGATCCCCTTGAAACGCCCTACTGGCGAGACGAGCATTCCCGCCATTTCGTCCCGAAACGCCCGCTCGACGAACTGATCCTTCCCCATTCCGCCGCAGATTGACTCGCTTGCCGAAAGCATCTCTTTTGGCCATTTTTCTTTGGCTTTGTACCCATCGTCTTTTCTCGCCTTTCCCGCGAAAGAACCGAGAAAAGCAAGTCTTGGGGTGGTTTTCTCGATGGCGTCGATGATTCCCGTGGGCGCAAGGCCCTGCGAATGTCGATATAAGCCCCAAATGGCCACGATGATGCGCCGGACGGTCGTCCGATCGTTTCCGGCGCTGCCGCCAAACAGGCAAGGGAGATCAGAGCGACCGTGGGCAGGGAACCGGGAACAATTCGTGCTTTCCAAGTACGTCCGATGGGACGGAGCGGGCTCGCCTGCGCCGTGCTTTGGGGGGTCATGGGGACGATGATCCTCTTTCCGGCCGTCGGCAGTCGGGCCCAATTGCCCGGCACCTCGGTCGGCCTCGAAGGCGAAAACGCTCTGGTCGACCGAGAGACGAGCTTCCGACCGCGGGAAGTGTACGGCGAACCGATCTTCTCCTGCAATTTCGACGACGACTCCGATCGAAACCGCGATCGCTGGCCCGACGGTTGGTCCCGCCGACGGGGATACGGGTATCCCGACTATCTGGAAATCCAGATCGAGTCGCGTCGTTCCCCGGCCGGTCCACGTTGTCTGGAGGCCGATATGCAAGGGGGCGGCGTGGCGGTCTATTCGCCTCCCATTCCGGTCCATCATCTACTCAGCTACGTGCTCGATGGGCTCGTTCTGGCCGAAGGGCTCAAACACGACGACGTCTACCTAACCCTCTCCTTTCTCGATGAGAAAGAAAAGGTCCTCAAAACGTTCGCGACCGACGTCGTCCGGGAAACCCATGGGTGGAAACGGCTGACCATCGGCCCCATCGCCGCGAATGATTCCGGGGCCGCGATGGCGAGGATCGGATTGCATGTCCAACCCGGACGACGGCAGGATCTGCAGGGGCAAGCCTGCTTCAGCAAGATCGAGTTGTTCCAGTGCCCTACGGTCGAGTTGAGCACCAACAACCGCTACCAGATCTTCACCGACCCCTCGAAAATCGAGGTGAAGTGCCTTGTTTCGGGACTCTTCAACGAGACCGACCGGATCACCTTCCAGCTTGAGGACGCCTTCGGAACGATCCTCGCCGAGGTGGCCATGCCGATCGAAATGGTCCACGCCCCGGATGAACTCTACATCCTCGATGAATCGCTCGAAAAGCCGCTGGTCCAAGGGAAGGCCTCTTGGAAGCCGCCCATCCAGGATCCCGGATTCTATCGCGTGCGCGTGCACATGCCTTCACTCGCGCCGAACGTCGACCGCAATCGTTTGACCTTCGTGGTCCTGGAGCCGAAATCGGTCGTCGTCGGTGGAGAATTCGGTTGGAGCTTCCCGAACCGCGGACGGCCCTATCGGTTGCTCGATCTTCGTCATCTGATCAATCACGCCGGCATTTCCCGCGTGAAATATCCCGTTTGGCTCGGCAACGCCGCTTCGGAGAAAGAATGGAACGACCTGAGCATGTTTTGCGAATGGCTCGCTTTCAAGCAGATCCACATCGTCGGCCTGTTGAGCGATCCTCCCGAGGAAGTCCGAGAACAACTGACTTTCGAAGATGTCACCGCCGCGACCGTCTTCAGCATGCCCCGGGAGTCCTGGTATCCTTCGGTCGAGCCGACGATGCTCCGCCTGGCCATGCTCGTGCACTGGTGGCAACTGGGCAACGACGAAGACCGCAGCATGATCGAAATCCCACGATTGCAAGAGCAGGTCGGCGAAATCAAAAAGCAGCTCGACGAGGTCGGATTCGATGTGATGATCGGATTCGGCTGGGACTGGATCGATCCCCTCCCCCCGGCCGAGAACCAGCCTTATCCCTGGCACTTTCTCACCTTCTCCAACGATCTGCCGCTGACCTACCAACAGTTGGGCTACTATCTCGATGGTTCCCGCAAGCAGGGCATTCGTAGCTGGGTCACCCTCCAGCCGATCAGCAAGACGACCTACACGATGAAGGATCGCCTTCTCGATCTCCTTCGACGCATGATGGCCGCGAAAATCCACCAGGCCGACGCCATCTTCCTGCCGAAGCCGTTCGACGACGATTGCGGCGTGATGAACGAGGATGGCTCCCCGGGAGAACTTTTCCTCCCTTGGCGCACCACGGCCAATCTCTTGGCGAAAACGAAATTCGCCGGCAGCATCGAAATGCCCGGCGGAAGCAAGAATCTCATCTTCCAAGGCGAAGAGGGCGGAATTCTGGTCGTTTGGAACGAGAACCCGACCGAGGAAGTCATTTTCCTGGGGAAACAGACCGAACACATCGACGTCTGGGGCAAGCGGAGCATTCCTCTGGAAGACGATTTCCGGCAAGTGATTCCGGTGGGGTCGATTCCCTCGTTCGTCACCGGCGTGAACATGACCGTCACTCGATGGCGCCAAGGATGCCGACTCGCTCGCGACAGCGTCCCCAGCATGTACGGCACGCGAACGCCCAATGCGATGACCTTCCACAACAACTCCTTCCGAGGCATGGCCGGCACCGCCACCTTCGAAGCGCCGAAAGCCTGGAATCTCGATCCTCCCAAAGTCCCGCTTCTCCTGGGACCCGATGAAAAACTGGAAGAAGAGTTCACCATCACGCTCACCCCCAAATCGACCAGCGGCCCGCAACCCTTCCGCATCGACTTGCAGCTCGAAGCGAGCAAGGTAGACCGGTTCAGCATCTACCGGCGCATCAACGTCGGGCTCGGAGATGTCTATATCGATACGATGACTCGGCTGAACCGCAAGGGGCAACTGGAAGTGCACCAGGCGTTCATCAACGAGAGCGAGAAGAAGGTCAACTTCGCCTGCACGCTCTATGCGCCGGGAAGGCAGCTCCAAAAAAGCCAGGTGATCGGCTTGAGTTTCGGCAGGATCGATCACGTCTATCGACTCGACAACGGCGATCAACTCTTGGGAAAGAATCTTCGCATCATCGCCAAAGAACTCGGAGGGTCCCGAATGCTGAAATATGAATTCCCCGCCAGCCGATGAGCATTCACGTTCCCGATATGTCGGAAGGACAACCTCCACGTCCTGGGCAACCATTCCTCGCGAAAACACCGATGGACCGATTCTTCGGAAAAGTCTATAATGCCGGGTCTTCCAGGGGAGTTTTCAACCGGGTGAACCGGGAACGACGACTTGCCAAGCAGCGGGGAGGGTTTCTCCCGTCGGCACTCAGTGAAAGGATGCTCAAATGCCGCTCTATCGTGATGGACGCCCTTGCCGAAACCGTGCAGGAGGTTCTTCCGACGCCCTTTTTCGGCCCGGGTTGCCGAAAACGCCGATCGTGCTGTCGATCATCTTCCTTCTGCTCTCTTTGCCCGACGGGCTACGCGCCCAGCAGCCGCCGTCGTCGCCCCCCCTACAGGAAACACTCGACATCGAGCAGATCCAACGGCAATTGGAACAGATCGAAGAGGCGACCGACCTGGAAGAGGCGCCCCGGAAAACGCTGTTGGAGAACTACCGACAATCGCTCGAGGATCTCCAGGAGGCCGATCGGTATGCCGAACTCTTGGAAAAAAACCAGACGGCCGTCAGGACCGCCGCGAGTCAGTTGGAGCAAGTGCAGGCCGAGCTTTCGCGTGTTCGCGCGGCGCAACCGGCTGCTCCTCCGGATCATGCCACGGCGATGGAACTCCAGGAAGATTTAGCCGAAAAAGAGATCACCGCGGAATTACGGCTCCAAGAGATGACCGAACTGGAGGCGGAACCGCAGCGCCGCTCCGAACGACGCAAGGAAATCTTGAAACTGATCGACCAGGCGCGCGAAAACCTCGAGCAGGTGGATGCCCGATTGAACGCCCCGGAGGTCGAAGGCGGTCTCCCGGCGGTGAACCTCTCCAAGCGGTTGGCCGATCGGGCGCGAAAGAAGCGGCTGGTGAAGCAGATCGCGAGTCTCGAGGCGGAATGGGCCGCCATCGAGGCGACCGGCAATTTGCTCAGCTCCCAGATCGAGTTGGCCAAAGTGAAGCATCGTCTGAGCGAGGCGGAGGTGAAAGCCTGGCAGAGTCAACTCCAGAAGCAGCGGAAGATCGAGGCCCAAAAGCATGTCGAACAGGCACGCCTCGACGTATTTCGAACCCATCCGAAGCTACAACCTCTGGCGGAAGAGAATCACGAACTGGCCGAAGAGGAGACGGAGCTGATCGGCAAGATGACGACCGTCAATCGGGATGTCGAGATCGCCGAAGAGAAACTCCTGGAAACCCAGCAGGAATTCAAGAATACCCAAGACCGTGTCGATAACATCGGCTTGACCAACGCCATCGGAATCTTGCTCCGTTCCCGACATGCGAAGCTTCCCTCGAAAGACGATTATCTCCGTCGCATCCGCATGCGGCAATCGGAGATACGCCGTTCCCAGATGCGGTGGTTCGAGCTCCAGGATGAACTTTCCGCGATGGGAAGCGTCGAGGAGGCTACCGGACACTTCCTTCAGCGGAACGCCGCTCCCCAAGACATGCAACCGCAGAAATGGCAAGAGGCGGTCGCTTCGCTGATGAAATCCCGAAGAACGGCTCTGGAAAAGCTGGTCCGCAATTACGATCTGTTTATCAGCAATTCGGTGAAACTCGACGACACCGAACAGAAACTGGTGCAAGTCATCGAGGAATACAAGGGATTCATCGACGAGCTGGTCTTCTGGATCGCCAGTGCCGAACCGTTCTCACTGAAGCACGCCGTCTACTTCCAAGAAACGATTCACTGGCTCGGTAGCGTCGAGGCCTGGGCAAAGCTCGGCGGTTCGTTGGTCGGCGATGCTCGACAAAGACCCGCACTCTGGGGGCTTGCCTTGCTGCTCTTCGGCCTCTTCTTGGCCGGACGATCCTACTTGAATCAGAAAATTCTCGATTTCGGCGAGCAGGCGCGACAAGGCGGGGCCCGATATTTCTATCCCACCGTTCTGGCGACGCTCCTGACTTTGCTGATCGTCTCCACCTGGCCCGGCGTCCTTTGGTTCCTCGGGTGGCGGTTCGCGGAAGGAGTTCGCGTCACCGACTTCGGCGAAGCCGTCGGGCGGGGACTCGTTTGCCTGGCGAATTTTCTCTGGCCGCTGGAGCTGTTCCGGCTGCTGTCCCAACCCAAGGGCGTGGCCGAAGCGCATTTCAACTGGCCCTCGGGAAGTTTGCGACCGCTCGGGAAGATGCTGACCTTCCTTCTGATCGCCGGAAGCCCGCTCATTTTTCTCTACTGCACCGTCGAATATTCCGGAAACGAACGTCTGAACAATTCCTTCGGCCGGGCGGCCTTCATCATCTTTCTCGGGGTGGTCGCCGTTTCCGTCCACCTGCTGCTGCGCCCCTCGGGAAATTTTTTCCGCCACTTGGCTACCAAGGAGAGCGTGAAGTGGTTCTACCGCTTGCGTCAGGGCGTTTACGTTGCGGGATTGGCGGCCCCGATCATCCTGGCCGGCATCGCCATCGCCGGGTATTATTACACCGCCCGACAACTGGGCGAACGGCTCTGCTTGACCGTTTACCTAATGGCGTCGCTGGCGACCGTCGGGGCCTTTCTCGCGCGGTGGATTCTCATCGCTCGCAGGCAGCTCATGCTGCAACGCATCCGCCAGAAGCGGTCCGAGCAGCAATCGGTGGAGCCATCGGTCCATTCCGAAGCCAGTCTCATAGCGGGAATCGCCTCGCAGGAAGAAGAGGAAGTCGATCCCGGAAAATTGAGCGTCCAGACCTTCCGATTCGTCAACACCTTGCTCCTACTGGTCGGGATGATGCTCATCTGGGTCGTCTGGGACGAAGTTTTTCCGGCGCTGGGGATTTTCGATCAGATTCCCGT
The DNA here is from genome assembly GCA_964632505.1 of uncultured Planctomycetaceae bacterium. Classification (GTDB taxonomy): domain Bacteria; phylum Planctomycetota; class Planctomycetia; order Pirellulales; family Thermoguttaceae; genus CAZWCE01. The sequence continues at coordinate 120,040 of CAZWCE010000004.1, forward strand.
GTTCACCTACGAATCGACGATCACCGAAACCTCCACCTCCGCCGAAGGCGTCGTCACGACCAAGACCTCCCAGGTGCCTCACATCCTCTCGATTGCCGATATCGGCCTGGTCCTGCTGATCCTCGTCGTCACCTTCATGGCCGCCAAAAACATCTCCGGGTTCCTCGGGTTCGCCATCCCCCAAAAACTTCCCCTGAACCCCGGCACCCGGTACGCCATTTCGACCATCACTCAATATGTCATCGTCATCATCGGAATCGGTTTCTCCTGCTCTTTTCTGGGCCTCACTTGGTCGAAGGTCCAATGGCTGGTCGCCGCGGTCAGTGTGGGATTGGGCTTCGGACTCCAGGAGATCTTCGCCAATTTCGTTTCGGGGTTGATCCTCCTGTTCGAACAGCCGGTCCGCGTGGGCGATGTCATTACTCTCGGCGATGTCACCGGGGTCGTCTCACGAATCCAGATTCGGGCAACCACCGTCCGGGGCTGGGATCGGAAGGAGCTGATCGTGCCGAATAAGGAGTTCGTCACCGGCAATCTGCTCAACTGGACCCGGAGCGATCATGTCAATCGCATCGTCGTCACCGTCGGCATCACTTACGGCAGTGACACCGAAAAAGCGAAGGAGTTGCTCTTGAAGATCGCGCGCGAACATCCGAAAGTCGCACGCGAACCGGAGCCGTTCGTCATGTTCGAGGGGTTCGCCGACAGCTCGTTGACCATCGTCTTGCGCTGCTTCACCGCTCGGATGGAAGACCGCTGGGACGCGATTCACGAGCTGCACACCGAAATCCATCGCCAATTCAACGAAAAAGGTCTCCAGTTCGCCTTCCCGCACATGGACCTCTTGATTCGAAATCCACAGGATCTATTCAGCAAATAGAGGCCCGGAGTTGCCTGAACACTTGTCGGACGCCCCGGCTGCGGCTCCTATTGCGGTCGGGAGGAATGGCCGTTGCGAAAAGGATTGCCGGCCGTCGGTGGGGGAGTGCTCTGGCGAAGGCTCCCCGACGACGAAGAGCCGGACGGCGACGCGGGGGCCGAGTTGGCGCGGGAAGTCGCACCGCCCGTCGAGGGATTCGTCTGGAACGGATCGTTCGGAGAAATCAAGGCTTCATGCGAAACGACGTTGCCGGTGATCATCAAGTCGAGCTGTTCCTGAGAGAAAGGAGAAGTCGCCGCGGTCTGCGAAACGACCCGTCCGTCGAACATCGCCATGGCCATCTGATCGTTAAAGTAGTCCAGCGATTCTCCCGGCTCAAAGGGCAGGGGGTCGGGCCGGGTCCAAACAGTCGCGTGTTGGGGAGCGACCGCCGCAATCATCACGGTCTGGGCGGTATCGACGATGTCGGTCACCCGCAACGGCTTCGCCTGACCGAACGGCGTTTGCTCGGAAACGAAAATCCGGTATCGGGTGGTTCCCGGCTCGCCGCTCCCGTCGGACGACTGGAAGACCGAAGGCATTTGGGCGATCAGTTGGCGGTTATGCGGACTGTCCCACGGTTCGTCGAGATGAAACCGATCGTAGAGTTCCTTCTGGCCGAGATAGGGGAGCAAGGCCACTCGCCAGCTCAGAAGCGGTTGCCCCTGATCGGAAGCGATCGCCCAGGCCGGCAGATTCCCTTGCTTTTCGGCATGAAGGTACATCGCCAGGACCAGTTGTTTCAATTGGCTGTGCTGGACGGCGATCCGCGCGTTCTTTTGGGCCGCTTCCATTCGATAATGCATAAACGCGACCAGTTGGGCATCGAAGCCGGGCGGCTTGGCCAGATGGAGCCGCACTCCCTGTTCGGCCGGCGATAGTTTCAAATTGCCCAGCAGCGTTTTGGCCAGCACAATCCCGCGCAGCATCTCCGGAGGCGTTCCCGCTCCCTGCATTTGCGATTCGAATGAGGCGAGTCCGAACTGCCCGGAAGCGACCAGTCCATGTAAATATTCGTTCAACGCGATCGCCTCCTTTTGCCCCACCGCCTCGATCTCTCCCTGGAAGAGGCGACCTCCTTCGGGGGCATCCAGATCGAGGGCGATTCGAGCGGCCCGGGTATTCCGCAGCAGTCCTTGCGTGACCGATTCGGGAATTTGCTGCAGCATCGCCGCGATGGGTTCGGCCGACTCCGTCGAACGTCCCTCCAGCGTCAACACGGCCGCCGCTTCACGATCGGTCAGATCGACTCGCGCAAGACGCTGCGCCAGAGGACCGTCGGGACTTTGACCATCGAGGACGTCGTTGGCCAGCGTTTCATCGCCTTTGATCAGAACGGCGGTCCGGTCGTCGGGGATCCACAGAAAAAAACGGACGCCCGGTTGGACGGACTCGCGGGAAAGATCGTAGAACACTCCGGACCGATGCTCCCGGGCGGGAAACTCTTCAGCAGTGGCTTGATCGGCCAAGAGAGCCAGCAAGACCGACTTGGGATCGATCGGCTCGTGAAAATGCAATGAGATCGACATGCCGGGGTACGCTCCGCCCCTTCCCTCCGGAGTTTGGGTCATCAGAGGGATCATCTTCGCGCCGATAACCATTCGATGCAACGAATCCGCTGCGAACGGAAGCATTTCTCCGGTCAACTGGTGAAAAATCTGACGCCATTTCGGCCCAAACGGGAGAGCGGCCATCTGCGAGGGGTGCAGCACCAGGGCGAAAAATCCCCCCGAAGGCAACCAAGTGAGGTCGAGGTCGTTTCGCGGCCCAAGCTGCTCGTATTGGCCGGCGGTCAGTGGTTCGGCCAAAGCCCATCCGTCGGAACGTCGGCTCGTGGCGGAGGAGTCCGTCGTGGCGGACGATTCCCGTTCGTTCTGTTGCGGGGAGGTGGACTGTTGCGGGGAGGTGGAGGAACCGGTTTCTCGCCGGGGGGAATCTTCTCCGGTCTCTTGCTTGCCGCATCCGTAGCCCGCGACCATCATCAGGGAAGCGAGGAGGATGGCCCAGCCGAGGATCGAATGCGGTTTCATGGCGGCGGTCCCGGTTCGAACGGTTTGATAGCTTGACATCGATGTACCCTTGAGAAAAATGAGTGCGTTCCGCAGAGATTCGGCCGATCCGAGCGGCGTTTTTTCCGCCCGGAAAATCTCGCTCATTTTACGGATTCTTCGAAATGGAACAAGACCAATCGCAATCAAGCGTGTCTCCCCTTTTCCCAGCAGCTTTTCCCAGCAGCTTTTCCCAGCAGGGAAGTTTCCTCCGCAGGGAAGTTTCCTCCGCGGGAAGCGACCTGGAAATAGGGCCCGTTTCGCGAGGAACCCGCTTTCCCCACTTGCGGAGGGAAGGCGTCGCTTTTATAATGCGAGTTTCGCATCACTGGCGGGCAGATGCCCTCCCGGCCTCCGGTTTCGAGATTCGCGGCGGTCGTGGAGAAAGACCGGAAATTGCAATTCGTAGACAATCGATCCAATCATTCAGCCGACAGGAGGACGACGTGGGAACGAAAAAAACCGGAAAAGGGCGCCGCAAATTGGGCCGCAAGAAACGACGCATGCGTTCGAAGATCCGCCACCGCAAGGACTAGTCGCCGACCTCGTGAAGCATCCTGTTTCTCCCCACAGACGATTGACGGCGGGCTTCCGATTGACTCTCTGAACGCGAATGAATTCACTCGCTGGGAGACGGCGGCGGCGAAACGCGGCTTCTAATAGTTCCAGTTGACGCCGCCCAAGAGCGTATGCGAGCCGTAATCGGTGGCGAACTCCGAGGCGTAATCGCAGTAAATGTCGAGATGATACCGGAACGAAGCGGTCAGGCCCGCGCCGATATACGCACGATTGCGTGGCATATGGTGATGGAGAAATGTATAGGAGGCGGGAGACCGCATCATGTGGGAGACCGAGTACAGATCGGTGTCCTGGTACTCATGGACCCAGCCGAGGTTCATCTGGGGAGTGAGCTGCCCGATGGGGCACCGGAAATTCCACGTGTAACGCAAGCCGAGCATCGAGGTCGAACGGTCGGTCGCCCGATCGCCGAATGTTTGGGCTGTTCCGCTTCCCGAGAGAATCGTCTCGGAGAATCCTTTTTCATTCAATCCGATATGCTGGTATCGGAAGTAAGGCTCCAACTCGGAACGACCGAATCCCCAGTTCAAGCCGAGCTCCGTGGTGGCGGTCCACTGTTCGCCGGGATACGTCCCCCGTGCGGTGTAGGCCCCCGGGTTGCGAAGGATCGTATAATCATTGTGATCGTATCCAAAAGCGACGTCGAAATAGAAGTGTTTGAAAAAGAGACTCGAATAGAGGTTGGTCTCGATCGCATCGACGCTTTTGGTCGTTCCGCCGTATTTCGCCTCCACGTCGGTCCAGCTCCCTCCCAACTCCCAACCGATGAGGAAATGCCTTCCGAGAATCTTATCGATTCCCCCGGCGATGCCGAAGGTATCGGCATGAAATCCCGGGAGTGAATGCTTCGGCTGTTGGTTCGTCCAGTTGCCGTAGGATCGGAACCAGGTTCTTCGCAGAAACGGATTACCCCGATTATTGGCGAGCATCACGGTTCCGGTCTCGTGCGGCATCATCTCCAGATCGAAGCGTGTCGCCTGGTGGGCGGTGAATTCTTCGGATCCGTCGGCAAACCACTCGATCATCCAGTTCCCGGCGAATGGCTCCTCGGGCGGCGCCGCGCGCGAAATGGCGGCGGTTCCGCAAAACACCAGCATCAGCGCGGACAGCGTCGTTCGGATCCATCGGATCGTTCGCATTCTCTTTCGGAATATGAGCTCCATATTTCCCTCTCCTCGAAACCGATCGACGGTCGCGCTACCGCCGGAAATCGGTCGTTCGGCATCCTCTCGAGCTTACTTTTTCGAACTTCCTCAATGATACGTGCCCATCGGCGATGGGGAGCGTACTGAATTTCGCCGCCTCGTGCAATAGCAACAGGTAGTATTCTCGTTTCGTTCGTCCGAACCCCGTTGCAGGCTGCTGGAAAGCAGGGCGGGAAAGGGTATCTACGCAAAGAATCGAGAAGAGGCGGACCTCTCGAATTGCCGAGGCCGGGTCCAAGGCGAACGATTCATGCATTTTCACGAGATCTTTCTTTTCAAAGCGGCTCTTTTTCATGAATTGATCTGGGTTTTTCGCGGGGATTATCTTATTCTTCTCCCGTTCTTTTCATCTTATTTTTCCGAGATACCGCTACGGCAAACGGGAGGAATACGAATATGCCAGGCACGGGATACAGAATGAAAACCGGCCGAACCACGAAGATATTCCGCCAACCGACACGAACGGACTGTTTGGCGATGGCGCGGCGAAACCCCATCGGTTTGGGAACACTGGCGGTACTTTTGATGATCGGCTTTTTTCCGAAGGAAACCTCCGCTCAGTTATTGCCGGATCGGAGCACGAAATCCCGCTTGCAACAATTGATCGAGGTCCAAAAGGAGATGGACCGCTTTTCGCATCAACTGAAGAAGGAAAAGAAATCTTCGGTCGTCGATTCGGGCAATCCCATGCTCGAGATTCCGGCAGGCGATCAGGGCGCCCCCTCTTCGACGGCGCCCGAAGACAACGGGCGGTTTGCCGCGGACGCGCCGGATGAGTCTCTGGTGGGAAAGGATCCCACCGAACCGTTCCGCTCGCTTGAACGACATCTCCCCGAGGGCGAACCTCCGAAGCTTCCTCGCTATCTACCCGAGATGAGGCCCGACGCTCGGTTGAACGACGTATTTTTTCTCGATGCCCGAACGGGTTGGGCGGCCGGGGACCGGGGAACGGTCTGGTGGACCGTCGACGGCGGACGAACCTGGAGCCCTGCCCATGTTCCGGTCTCCTGTCCTTTGTATTCGATTCGGTTTGTGGATGCGGAAAACGGCATCGCCGTCGGGGGAAGTGTTCGTCCGTTCACACACTCAGGCAACGGCGTCGTGCTGCGCACCAACGATGGCGGCAAAACATGGTACCGCATTCCCGATCAGATACTCCCCATTCTCCACCGCGTGGAAATGGTCTCGATTTCCCGGGGCTGGGCCGCGGGTGGGACCTCGCCGATGCATACCGGGAGTCTTTTCATCACGGAGAATACCGGGCGACACTGGGAAGCGATTGCAGACACGCTGACCTGCAACTGGCGGGCGATCGACCTGCTGTCGCCACGTTTGGGGGCGGGTGTCGATCAACAAGGTACGGTGCACACCGTCCGGAAAACCGCCCGGGAAGCCAAAATTCCCCGTCTGGGCTGGAGACAACCTTCGGCGATCGAGCTGTTCCCTCCCAACGTTCCGGGGGAGCCCTCGCCGATCTCCGGCTGGATGGTCGGCACCGGCGGATTGGTCATGAACACGCGCGATGCCGGAATGTCCTGGCAGACCCCCGCTTCGCCGCTGCCCGGCCGCGTCTCCGAGGTGTTCGACTTCCACGCCGTGGCGGCTCGGGGACAAGATGTTTGGATCGCGGGCAGTCCCGGAACGTACATTTTTCATTCGCCCGATGGCGGTCGGAGCTGGACTCCCCTGGCGACTCCGGTCGCCACCCCGCTAAGGAGTCTGACGTTCGTGGATGCCCAACATGGATACGCCGTGGGTGATTTAGGAATCATCCTGGCCACCCGCGACGGAGGTCGTCACTGGGAAGTCGCGCGCGAAGGAGGCCGACGCCTCGCAGTGTTGGGATGTTACGGACGCCCCGAGGAGGTGCCGCTGGAAGTGCTCGTGGATCTCTGCGGCGAAAAGGGATATCTGGGCGGAGTCGCGCTGCTTGCCGCCGAAGAATCGGGCGAGACGGAATCGGCCGCGTTGCCGATCGACCGGCGCTTGCACGAGGCGGTTGTCGAGGTGGGAGCCTGCATGGCCGAAGGGACGCGGCGTTTCCCGATCGCCGACCGGGAGTTGGACCTCCCCCTCGAAGCAGTGCTCGAACGATTCGATCGGCGGAACGACGGCGAAGGACTTTTGCAATTTCGCCGTTATCTCGTCCGGACGCTCCGCACCTGGAGGCCGGAAGTGCTTTTGGGGTCCGATCCCGCCACGCGCGACGGCGATGCCCTGGAGACACTGATCGCCCGGGAGCTGCTCATGGCGGTCCAAGCCGCGGCCGATCCCTCGTGCTTCCCCGAACAAATAACCGAAGCGGGACTCGATGCTTGGCAAGTGAAGAAAGTCCACCTTGCCTTGGCCGAGGGAGTGCTCGGCGAGATCAATTTCGAGATCTCCACGCCGGCTTATCGACTGGAATCCACCCCCGCCGCGTTGGCCGCGGTGGCCCGGGGCCGATATCGTTCGCATCGCAAGGACGTCCCCGAAACGCTGGGCTTCACCACCGCCGTCGATCGTCAGCCGCCGATCGGTCGAAAGAGGGATTTTCTCTCCGGAGTCGTTTTGCAACCTGGAGGAGGGGCCAGACGAAACCTGCAAGCGGTTTCCGAGCAGGTTTGCCAACGGGTCGAACAACAGGCGAAGATCCGCCGCAATCTCCAAGGCATCCTTCGCTTCTCGACCGGCGGCGAAGAACGCCAAGGCGCGGTCATGATGTCGCGGGCCGGCGAATTGATCCGCGGGCTCGACGCCGACAGCGCAGCCGATGCATTGGCGAACATGGGCTGGAAATGCTATCTCGAAGGAGAATGGGAAGCCGCCAAAACGGCGTTCGAAATGATCGTCTCCCGCTATCCGGGGCATCCGGCGAAGAACGAAGCGATGCGATGGCTGATGCAGTACCTGGCCGGGAGCGAAGCCCATTGGATGCAGAAGCAACGGAACCGCTATCGGATGGCGGGAGGCGCGCGGGGCGAACACGGTGTGGTGACCGCCTCGGTCAAAAACGCCCGAAAAAACGACTTGCAAAGTCTCTTCGATGAAGCCGCCCAGTACGGCAAGCGGCTGCAACGACAGGATCTCCGGCTGTACCTGGATCCGGAAATCCGCTTTCCCCTTTCGGTGGTCCAGCGCGAGCGGGGATATCCCGGCGATACGAAGCGGTTCCTCCTCGAACGCAGTCGCCGCGGAGACGATGCCTGGGCTCGATGTGCCGAAGCGGAGCTCTGGCTCTTGGAGCCCGACAAGAGTGCCTTGCCGCTCGATCAAAAACAATGCCCCAAACCGATGCTGCACGCCCATTACACTCCTGAGCGTCCGACGCTCGACGGGACATTCGACGATCCCGCTTGGCGGAATGGTCGCCCCGTTTCGTTGGACGCCGGCTCCCTCGCGCCTCCCCGACCACCGAAAGAGGACTTTCGAATCGACCCGAACGTGATCCCGTCTTCGATGAACTGGAGCGCCCGACGGGGGATTTTTCGTGGACAATCAGCCGATGACGCGCGACCACCTTCGCTGTTGCCCGACACCGTCCGCTATCATCCGCCGTCGAACCCGACGACGCCTGCTCCCGAAGAAAACGAAGCGGTGCGCTACCGTCGTCCGGTGAAAGGGGAAGTGATCCCGGGTGGTCTTTCCGAAGAGGTGCCGGAAGCGTTTCCCTCGGCGGAAACAATGCTGATCGGCGAACCGGAAGGGACCTTTTCCCGATCGGATCCCTATCGGACCGAAGTGATGATTGCCTACGACCATGAATTTCTTTACCTGGCAGTGCGATCGGGAATGACCGATGCCTCGAAGATGTCGGACCGGGACGTTCCCCGTCCTCGCGATCCCGATCTTTCGATGCAGGATCGTGTAGAAATCCGACTCGACCTGGACCGCGATTTTCTGACCGGGTACCACCTCACCCTCGATCGCAGGGGCTGGGTACGGGAATCTTGCTGGGGATCGGCTTCCTGGAATCCCACCTGGTACGTCGCTCAGGCCGAAGTGGACGATTTCAGCCAAATCGAGGCGGCCATTCCGCTGGAAGAGATGACCGGTGATTTCCCGCAATCGCGGACCGTTTGGGCGATCTCCCTCACGCGGATCGTCCCGGGAAGCGGCTTTCGAAGCTGGGCGGATATTTCCGGTTTGGAGGAATCGCCCGATCGCTACGGATACCTCCTTTTCCACTGATCCCGAAGCGCTCCCCCTTCCTATGGGATGTTTGGGGAGAGGTGGCTTCCGAACCGAAGAAAGACCGCCTCACTGATGCTCTTTTCGGGCTCGTGGACGCAAAGTCCGTATAGTCCGTCGAATTCGGTCCTTCCGGAATAAATGGAATTCCTTGTGTAAAAGGGATTAGTTCATTCGCGGGGGTGACATATTTTTCCCGAAAAATGCCCTCGATTCTTCCGAGAAATCAATTTTTTGCGTGTTTTTTTATGCTTCCCAGATTATCATGGAGGTGGGTTTTTTAGCGTTCCCGCAACCTCTTCTCGTGACCATTGAATTTCTTGCCATAGCTAATGACAGTTTTCGAGGCTCCACTTATGAAACGCATGTTGATGATGGCGACCCCTTTCATTTTCCTGGCGGCGATGATTTCCGATCTTTCGGCGGCACCGGGCGTTCCCCTTTTGAACGACCGCCAGATCCAACATCTGGGATTGACCCGAGCCTGGTTCAATCAGGTGAAGATGGATACCGCCACCAGCCGCGTTGCTGATGTTTCGCTCTTCGGCGATCTTTTGCTGGTGACCACCGATCGCGGGAAACTGCACGCCATGGATTCGCAGACGGGGCAAACCCTCTGGACGAATCAGGTAGGCGAACCGCACCGCATCACCTTGCAGCCCGGCGCCAACAAAAAACTGGTGGGAGTGATCAACGGCATGCATCTCTATTTGCTGCGGCGTTCCGATGGAAAAATCCTTCGGACCCAAAAGCTGGTTTCCGGGGCGGGTTCCGGTTGCGCCTTGAGCGAGAAATATGTCTATTTACCCATGCTCACGGGAATGCTTTACGGCTATGAACTGGTCGAAGCAGAATCGGCGAGCCCGATTCTCGAAGAAATCCAGAAAGACCTGGATTTGACCCCCGAGCAGATCGAGCGTTTGTACGGCCCGCCCGAGGAACGCCAGACGGAATATCAGCTCGCTCAGGATGTTCCGCCTCCGGTGGCCACCGCCTTTTTCGGCCGCGGTCTGATTCCTCCGATCATCGGCCGGGAAATGCAAACCGAGGAGTTCGTCGCTTGGCCGACCGATCGAGGCATCCTCTTCCTCGGACACAACGACACCCGCAACGGGAAAATGACCCTTCGCTATAGCGTGGATCTGGAACCGCAGACGGTCTACCTCGATCCCAGCCATCTGTCTCGGACCGAATTCCAGCGTCCCAACGCGATCAGTGCCCTACCGGTCTACAGCCAACCCGATCCTTCGGAATTGGGTTCTCCCAGCCTGATGATCGTCGGAACGCAGGAGGGATTCGTCTACGCCCTGAACGATCGGGACGGAAAGATCTTCTGGCAGTTCTCCACCGGCGATCCGGTCGTCGAGCGTGTGGCGGTCATCCAGGACCGGGTTTACGTGCCGACTCAATCGGAAGGCATGTACTGTCTGGACAACAAGACCGGCGAAATGATATGGTGGGTGCCGAACATCGTCCGGTTCGTTTCCGCCTCCAAGGACCATCTCTACGTGATGAACCAGCTCGACCAACTCGTGGTCTTGGATTCCGAAAAAGGTGTCCCGCTGGAGCATTTCGATTCATTGGCTTACGACCACGAATTGTATAACATCCAGACCGATCGAATCTACCTCGTGACGGCGACCGGCCTGGTTCAGTGCCTGCATGAGTCGGGCCTGGGGGAACCGATCGAGCATCGATTCACCAAGGAACAAATCGCCGAGGCGGAAGCGAAGTTGATCGAAGAACGAAAGAAAGCATTTACCGGCGGGACGACCCAGCCGGCACCGGACGAAGAAGCTCCGCCCCAAGGCGGTAGTCCCTTCGATCAACCGGCCGCACCGGAAACCGGCAATCCCTTCGAGATGGGAGGTGCCGATCAGGCTCCCGGAGCTGCCGAACCGACCGACGAGGACCAGGCCGACCCGTTCGGGGGCAATCCGTTCGGAGCCGATCCCTTCGGCGACAACAGCGGGGAAGAAGAAACGCCCGCGCCTGCGGAAGAAGAAGCCGCGCCGACGGATGATCCTTTCGCCGACAATCCCTTCAACTAGTCGTTCCCTTTCGCCATCACTTGAGCCCCTCATTTCCTACCGGAAGTGAGGGGTTTTTTTATGCTCCCCTGAGCGTGCGGCGAAACCGAATTAGAGGCACCGGCTTTTCGTCGACCGATTGCCGCAGGGTTCGATCAGTTGACCGAAGGATCGTCGGGGAAATGCTTCAAATGCAACAGAGAGGAGAGAATGTCACGTCCGGCCGTTTCCGAAGCGACCTGCCAAAGCTGGGATTCCTCGCAGAATACGGTGTCGACCGTCGCCGGAGTCGTCAACCAAGCTCCCTCCTCCATTTCCCGCTTCAATTGCCCTTCCCCCCAGCCGGAGTGGCCGAGGAAGAGCTTGAACGGCTGGAGATCTTCCGAAACGATCTTCTGAAGGAATTCCTTCCTGGTCGAAAAGTAGAGACCGGGAATGATTTCCGTATCGGCCAGTTGCTCGCGGGTATGCACCGCCATGAGCGGTCCGGAGACCGGTCCGCCGACGTGCAGCGGCTGCTCGGTGTGGCAATGCTCTTCGAAAATCGCCTGCCAGAGGTCGCTCACCATGCTGTCGGAGAGACGATTGAGGATCAACCCCAGCGCACCATCCTGATCGCCATGGACCATCAATACCACGGTCTGGCGGAAGTTGGGATCCATCAGGTGAGGAGAAGCGATCAGCAATTGGCCGGTAAGTTCTTCAAGATAAGGCATGAACCATGTCGCCCACGTTGGGGGGAAAAGAATGAGGTCGCATCCCGTCGCGGCTCGGCGCAACCGGTTCGGGACGGTCGATGGTGAAAATCCGGCGAAACGGACATAGGATTCGACGATGGCATCGTCGAATGGCCGTGAATCGCTTCCCTTCCACAAAGGAGGTGGAAACCGTCTTCTTTTCAGAAGCGTCCCCCCTGGAAAGGTCATTCGACGGATAAAACACCATATTGGTCTCGAACCGATCGACTATTCTATTTTTCCAGAAAGTCGGGGGGAAACAACCGGTGAAATCTCCGATTTCTTGACAAATGTCTCCAGCTTTCTCGGAATTGCCCCATAACCCCTTTCTGTCAGAACGTTTGCGTCAATTCCTGTCGTTTGAAATTTGAGAAAAAGATGTGTGACATTCCGCCCCGCTTCCCGCCTGAGGGAGAGAAGCCACGTTCGCGGTTCCTCTTCGCGGGAGGAAGTCTTTCCCCGTTGGCCCATGGCCTTCATGGAATCGACCGACCGTGTTATCTTTGGTGTCTTATGGTAGTCGCGTTCTATTCAGAAGAATAGGAGCCCACAATGCATCCCCCCTCGATATCGTCGCCGAAGGCCCCGATGCGGCAGATCGTCCCATGGATTGCGGCGATCTATCCATTCTTTCTAACCCTTTTTTACTTCGATTATCTCGATTCCGCCCCCTCGGAGATCCAACAAGCCGCCTATACCTTCGGCAAAGGACTCCAGTTTTTGCTGCCCGTCTGGTGGGTGGCCATCATTCTGAGGGAACGATGGTCGATAAGAAAGCCCTCCAAGGAAGGGGTTCTCGAAGGCGGACTGTTCGGCTTGGCCATTTCCTCGGCGATTCTCCTGGTCTACTGGTTCTGGCTCAAACCGGTCGGTTTCTTGAGTCCCGACTCTGAGGCCGCCCAAGCCGTGTACGATCGACTGGTCGGTCTCGGCATGGCCACCACCCGACGCTACCTGATGTTCAGCCTTTTTGTTTGTATCCTCCATTCCGGACTTGAAGAATACTACTGGCGTTGGTTCGTCTTCGGACACATGCGGCGATTTCTTTCCCTGCCGGCGGCGATCGTTCTCTCGAGTGTCGCGTTCATGCTGCACCACATCATCATCTTGGGGACCTATCTCGGGTACACCGAGCCGGCGACGTGGATTTTTTCGGTGGGGGTGGCGATCGGAGGTGCTTACTGGGCATGGCTTTACGAAAGGAAGGACAATATCTGGGCCCCCTGGCTGAGCCATGCGCTGATCGATGCGGCGATCTTCCTGATCGGCTACGACATGATCGCCCACCTTTTTTGAAATGATTCCGATCGCTTCTCGTCCTGGCAGAAACCGGTGGGGGATTTTCGATCGCCTCCGGCTATGCTAAAATCACGAATTGCATGATCCTCCAACGAGCAGCATCGTATGGGGGGTCCGACTCTCCGATGCCAACTTGACCGAAGCGGCTTGCGGGAATTTCCCACCCACCGCCGTCGCTGTCCTTTCGTCCCCCTCATTGATAACCGCAGGAACACACTATGGCACTTTTTTCGACTTCCGAAGAAACACTGGCAATCAATACGATCCGCACCCTTTCGATGGATGCCGTTCAAGCGGCCAACAGCGGGCATCCCGGTACCCCGATGGCCCTGGCTCCCGTCGGCTATCTCTTGTTCAACGAAGTCATGAATTACGATCCTGAAGATCCTCACTGGATTGCCCGGGACCGCTTCATCCTTTCCTGCGGTCACGCCTCGATGCTCATCTATTCCCTTCTGCATCTTTCCGGCGTCAAGCAGGTCGACGATCAAGGGAATCCGACCTCCGAGCCGGCCGTGTCGCTGGAGGAAATTCAAAATTTCCGCCAATTGAACAGCCGCAGCCCGGGGCATCCCGAATATCGCCATACCACCGGCGTGGAAACCACAACGGGACCGCTGGGACAAGGAATCGGCAACTCCGTCGGCATGGCGATTGCCATGAAATGGCTGGCCGCCAACTACAACCGACCGGGCTACGAACTGTTCGACAACAACATCTACGCCCTCTGCAGCGACGGGGACATGATGGAAGGCGTCGGCGCCGAGGCCGCTTCGCTGGCCGGGCACTTGAAACTTTCCAATCTCTGCTGGTTCTATGACGACAACAAGATCACGATCGAAGGCAACACCGACCTGGCGTTTTCCGACGACACCGAAACCCGTTTCCACGGCTACGGCTGGAATGTCGAGACGGTCGAAGACATCAACGACCTGGAAGCCCTCCGAGCGGCGCTGAAAAGCTTCGAGGACTGCAAGGATCGGCCGACGCTGATCGTCATGAAAAGCGTCATCGCCTGGGGCGCCCCCAACGCCGCCGGAACGCACGGCGCCCACGGAGCCCCGCTCGGTGAGGACGAGATCCGCGCGACCAAGAAGATCTATGACTGGCCGGAATCGGAACACTTCCTCGTTCCCGAATCGGTCAAGAAGATGTTCGAAAACGGCATCCGCAAACGCGGTGCCGAGCAACACGCTTCATGGTCGAAACTGTACGCAGGCTACAAGAAGGATCACCCCAAGTTGGCGGACGAACTGGACCTGATCCTCCAACACCGGTTGCCGCAGGGGTGGGATGCCGATATCCCGACCTTCGATCCCGATGAGAAAGGCGTCGCCAGCCGCGCTTCTTCCGGCAAGGTGCTCAACGCCATCGCCAAAAACATTCCTTGGATGATCGGCGGATCGGCCGATTTGGCCCCCTCGAACAAATCGAATCTCACCTTCGACGAGGCCGGCGAATTCGGCCTTCGGACCCCCGAGGGGCGCAACCTCCACTTCGGGGTGCGCGAGCATGCGATGGCCGCGGCGGTCAACGGAATGACGCTCTGCGGACTTCGGGCCTACGGCGCCACTTTCTTCATCTTCTCCGATTACCTGCGCCCCTCTCTACGATTGAGTGCGTTGATGGAGATCCCTTCGCTGTTCCTCTTCACCCACGATTCGATCGGTGTCGGGGAAGACGGCCCCACGCATCAGCCCGTCGAACATCTGGCCGCGCTTCGGGCGATCCCCAATCTCCTCATCTTCCGACCCGCCGATGCCAATGAGGTGGCCGAGTGCTACCGGGCAGCTCTCCGGCAGGATCGATCCCCCTCGGCGCTGGTACTGACCCGGCAGAACATCCCCACGGTCGACCGCCGACAATATGCTCCGGCCGACGGGGTGGCCAAGGGAGCCTACGTGCTCGCCGATGCCGAGGACGGCAAGCCGGAGGTGATCCTCATGGCCAGCGGCAGTGAAGTCGCTCTCTGCCTCCAGGCGAGGGAAACCCTCGCCGCCGAAGGCGTGAAACCCCGGGTCGTGAGCATGCCTTGCTGGGAGCTGTTCGAGATGCAATCGGAGGAATATCGCGAAGAGGTGCTGCCGTCGGCCGTTCGGGCCCGCGTGGGCGTGGAGCTCGGCGTGGTCCAGGGTTGGGAGAAATACCTTGGCGGACAGGGCCGCTTCCTCGGCATGAGCGGATTCGGGGCCTCGGCGCCCGTCGGCGACCTCTTGAAACATTTCGGCATCACGCCGGAAAACCTCGTGGCCATGGCGAGGGAAACCCTGAAATCGACCGGCAACTGATGGCCGACGATCACCCCCCGCAAGGACGGTGACGGTCGCCCGCCATCGTCCTTTTTCCTTGCGCCGAAAAATGTGGCTCTCGGGCCAATGTTTCGGCGAAATTATATCGTGATTCTCGCCTTTTCCAAGTCGGGGGTTCCCTTGCCGGAAGCGGGGAAATCGAGTATACTGCTTTTTTGGCTAAGTGTATGGAAACAAGGGGCTTATTTGCGAAGATACGGCATTATGCGAGGGAGGCGATTTCGTGCCGCGTAAGCGCGTGTCGGGGCAGAACGGTCGTCCGCATGAGGCGTCGCGTTCCTACCGTCGAGCAGAGCGAGGACAACCGGAACGTCTCGGCGACGTCCTTCCACAATTGATGGCCAAGGTCGGCTTCCAACGCACGCGGGGACAAGAGGAGCTGGAAGAGGCGTGGCTGGAGGCGGTCGGCCGCGAGATGGGGAAAATGACCCGTCCGACCGGCGTCTCCGGAGGCAAACTGCAGGTGCAAGTCGATCACAACGTAATCGCGCAGGAGTTGCGATTCCGAGAAAAAGACCTGCTTGAGACGCTCCGCCGGGCTTTGCCCGAGGAACAACTCACCGGGATCCGCTATCGCGTCCTCGGGCGATAAGCCCCACCCGCTCGGAATGCCTTTCTCTTTGCTGTTATGCGTGATCTCCGTTTCTCCACATGATCCAGCCTCGGCGGTTTCGAAGTCATCCAAGGACCTCCATCGCATCATCCTCCTACCCATCGATTGAACACGGATTCCCAGAACATGTCGGAAGAACATCCTCATCATCAGGCACCTGAAAATCGTCCCCTCGAACCGGCTTCTCCGGAACCGCAAAAAGAAACCGGCGGAGATGTGGAGGATTTTTTCGTCGATGCTTCCCAGCCTCCGGTGGCGCCGGAAAAGCTCGACGAATATTCCGCGAAGGATCTGGAGCACAAGTCGGACCAAGAACACGTCCGTCTGCGCCCCGATATGTACATCGGCGACACCGCCAGCCGGGGACTGCACCATCTGGTGAACGAGGTGGTCGACAACTCGATCGACGAAGCGATGGCCGGCTACGCTTCCGCCGTGACGGTGACGATCAACAACGACGGCTCGGTCTCGGTCGAAGACGACGGTCGCGGCATTCCGGTCGAGGATCACCCCGACCTGGGCGTCTCCACGCTTGAGGGAGTGATGACCGTCTTGAAGTTCGGCGGAAAGTTCAGCAAGGGGGCCTATCAGACATCCGGAGGACTGCACGGCGTCGGCGTGACGGTCGTCAACTTCCTCTCCGAATGGTGCGAGGTCGAAGTCTACCGCAACGGCCATATCTATCAGCAGGAGTATGAAAGAGGCATCCCGGATGGTATGGTTTCGAAAATCGGCAAAACCGACCGGCGCGGCACCAAAACCACGTTCAAACCCGACCCCCAGATCTTCCCCGCCACGAAGTTCGAATTCAACGTGTTGCAGCGACGACTGCAAGAGCTGGCGTTCTTGAACCGGGGAGTGAGAATCGTCCTCTGCGACGACCGGATCGGCCAGGAGGAGGTTTTCGAATACCAGAACGGCATCATCGATTTCATCGAAGAGCTGAACCGCTCGACCGAGGCGATCCACAAGGAACCGATCTACATTCACGAAGAATCGGACGGCGTGGGTGTCGAAATCGCCATGCAGTACACCTCGGAGTACACCGAAAACATCCGCTCCTATGTGAACAACATCCATACGATCGAAGGCGGGACGCACATCTCCGGCTTCCGGACCGCCCTGACCCGGACCCTGAACCTCTACGGGAAGAAAGAGAATCTCTTCAAACAACTCATTCCCAGCGGGGACGACTTTCGAGAAGGCCTCACGGCGATCCTTTCCCTTCGGGTGCCCAACCCCCGATTCGAAGGCCAGACGAAGACGAAACTCGGCAACAGCGAAATCGAGGGGATCGTGAATTCCGTCATGGGCGAGGCGCTTTCGAGCTTCCTGGAAGAGAATCCCCGCATCGCGCAGACGGTGGTCCGCAAAGGGCTCATCGCCGCCGAGGCTCGGGAAAGCGCCCGGAAGGCGCGTTTGCTGGTTCGCGAGCGCAAGGGAGCACTCAGCTCGGGAGGAATGCCGGGCAAGTTGCGCGACTGCACCAGCCGCGACGTGGAACGCTGCGAGCTTTACCTGGTCGAGGGAGATTCCGCCGGCGGCAGCGCCGAGGGAGGACGAATCCGAGAATACCAGGCGATCCTCCCGCTACGGGGAAAAATCATCAATGCCTATAAGTCGCGCGAAGATAAAGTCCTGGCCAACGAGGAGGTCCGCAGCATGATCGCCGCCCTCGGCTCGGGTGTCGGCGAGGAGCTCGATCTCCAGAAACGCCGATACGGCAAGGTCGTCATCATGACCGACGCCGACGTCGACGGGTCCCACATCCGCACACTGTTGCTCACCTTCTTCTACCGGCAGATGTACGATCTCGTGAAACTAGGGCATGTGTACATCGCCCAACCCCCGCTCTACCGGGTCCGCCGAAAAGGGCGCAAGGATCCCTATTATGTTCAAACGGAAGAGGAGATGAAGCGGCAGCTCCTCGAACTGGGACTCTCCGATGCCCAATTCGATCCCCGAGACGGACGCATCATTCGCGGCGAAGAGATCGAGCGGCTCTGCAAGACGCTCTCGGCTCTGGAAGAATCGATCCTCGCGCTGGAACGCCGAGGCATCAACCTCCGCGACCATGCCGTGCGACAGGATCCGAAAACCGCAAAACTGCCTGTCTTCCATGTCTATTACAATCAGGAAGAGTACTGGATCCACTCCCGAAAGGAACTCGACCAATTCCTCTCCGAGCGGGAAGCGGAAACGGGCAAAGAGGCCGACGTCTCGAAATCCTCGGTCGAACCGTCCACGGCGGCCCTCACCGAAGAGGGGTTGGAAACGCCGCGAATGCGCATCGTCGAACTGCATGAGGTGCGGTCGATGAATCGCCAACTGGCCGACCTGAGAGAAGTGGGGTTCGAGATCGACAGCCTCATCCCCCAGGAACGTACCGGCACCGAGGAAGCTCGATACCTCCTTCACCGCGGCGAGCAGCAGATCGCCCTGGAGGATCTCCGGGGACTGCTTTCGGCGATCCGCTCCGCCGGCGAAAAGGGGCTCGAACTCACCCGATTCAAAGGCTTGGGCGAAATGAACGCCGAAGAACTCCGTGAAACGACGCTCAACCCGGAGAATAGAACGCTTGTACAGGTCACCATGGACGATGCCTCCGCCGCCGACGATCTCTTCCGCGTCCTCATGGGCGATAAGGTCGAGCCACGACGGGAATTCATCGAAAAGCATGCCCTGGAAGTGCGCAATCTCGATATCTGATTTTGCTTGCGTCGCGTTTTGCCGTCGGGTAAGATAATTGTCGGTCTTCCTCCGGATCCCCCCTGCGACATTCTTGGCGCGAAGGCTCCGTCTCTTGGAAGCAGCCACGTTGAATGTGGATGATTGAGAGTCGCATAAATCGTGAACCCAGGGCGAACATCGAGAGCCCGGCCCTGCGGCTGTCAATGCGTGAACCAAGGGGTCACTGCTTATGCGACATGAATATGTCCTCAGCGTTCCCCTCCCCTACCCCCAATCGAAGGAGATTTCGATGATGAAACGTCCCCGGCAACTTGTGATGATAGCTTTCCTTCTGTCTTTCCTGGTGATGCCTTCGGTCGGATGGTGCGATTCCGGCGAGAGCACCCGGGTGGAGAGTCAACATGAAAAACGCATTTCCGGCGGCTATCCCTACCGCGAGAAGGCGGATTATGTTCTGGAAGAACTCGACCTGAAGTCGGGGGATGCGGTCGTCGACATCGGCGCCGGCGACGGGTGGTGGACCGAAAAGATGGCCCGGGAAGTGGGAGAGGATGGCAAAGTTTACGCGGCGGAAATCTCCGACGAGAAGGTCCGTCGGCTGAAAAAGAATATCGAGGAACACCCCCAAGTGGAACCCTACGTTTGCCCCACCGACGGCACCGGCCTTGAAGAAAACGTGTGCGATCTGGCGTTTCTCTCGAAGACATTCCATCACATCGATCCGGAGATCCACGTCGACTATTTCAAGCATCTGCGCGAAGTGGTCCGGCCGGACGGACGGCTGGTCGTCATCGAGCACCACCCGGTGCTGGCCAAAGGACGCGCCAAAGACCACGGCTGGATGCCGGGCGACCTAATCACCAAGGCGGAAGAAGCGGGTTGGATTCTCGTCCGAGCGGAGATGATCACCCAGACGCACCACTTCATCGCCGTTTTCATCCAGAAAGAAGCGATCGACGTTGCCGAAGAAAAGGAGAAGAACTAACCCCGGGCAGTTCTCACTCCCCTTCGGAACGCTTCCAAGCCGCGACGCGGGTCGCGGCTTTTTTTTATCGCCCCATTACCGTACCGTCGGAGGTGCTATTGCCGGGCCTTGTCGCGGATGGCGATCAGATCCTTCATGACGGAATCGAGATTCGCGTGGCTGGGCGTTTTACCGAAGCTGTCGTGCAGGGTCCGATAGAGGGCGAACAACTGTGTGTAGACTTTGGTCGCTTTTTTGTCGGGATGATAGACCGTCGGTTTGGTCCCGGTCATCTTGCGAATCGCCTGATCGACCTTGGAATAGACCCCGCCGACGACCGCTCCGAAAATGGCGGCACCGAGCGCACATGTCTGCGGGGAACGACTGATTTTCATCGGTCGATTGCAGACATTGGCGTAGATCTGCATCAGGAAGGGGTTCTTCTCGGCGATGCCGCCGCAATTGACCACCTCCTTCACCTGGACGCCGAATTCCTCGAACCGGTTGATGATGGTCAGCGCCCCGAAGGCGGTCGCCTCGATGAGGGCCCGATAGATCTCCGGCGCCGTGGTGTGCAGGGTTTGGCCGATGAGGAGACCGGAGAGCAGCGGGTCGACCAGGATGGTGCGATTGCCGTTGTTCCAGTCGAGCGTCAACAGCCCGCTTTCTCCGGGAGCCAGCTTGACCGCCTCGCGAGTCAAATTCTCGTGGGGATCGCCCTTGGCGGTGTACTTCGCGGGGGCAAGGTGCTTGACGAACCAGTTGAAAATGTCGCCAACGGCCGACTGGCCCGCCTCGAGTCCGTACATGTTCGGTAGAATGGAACCGGGAACGATGCCGCATAGTCCCGGGATGTCGGACATCGGATCGCTCATCGGGTGCACCATCATGTCGCAGGTACTGGTGCCGATGATCTTAACCAGTCGTCCCGGTTTGATCCCGGCCCCGACCGCTCCCATGTGGGCGTCGAACGCCCCGACCGCGACGGGAATTCCCGGGGGAAGCCCTACTTTTTTCGCCACTTCGTCGGTCAAATCGCCCGCCTTCTGATCCGAGGTGGTGGTCTCCTCGGCGTAATGATCCCGAAAAGGGGCAAGATCGGGATCGAGTCGTTTCAAAAACGTCTTGGGAGGAAGCCCCTGCCAATCGCGATGATAGAGCGCCTTGTGGCCGGCGGCGCAGATGCCGCGTGCCATGGTGTCGGGATCGAGATTCCCCGTGATGAAACCGGGGATGAAATCGGCCAACTCGACCCAGGAGTAGGCCGCCTTGAAGACCTTGAGGTTTTCCCGCTTGCAGTGCCAGATTTTCGACCAGTACCATTCCGAACTGTACGTACCGCCACACTTTCCGAGATATTGTTTCTTCGAACGTTTCGCCTTCGCGGTGATCTCCGCCGCCTCGAGATAACCGGAATGATCTTTCCAGAGCCAGGCATGGGCGGAAAGTTGGTTGGCGAACTCCTCCTTCATCGCCAGCGGCACGCCCTGTCGGTCGACGGGAATGGGGGTCGAACCGGTCGTGTCGATACCGATGCCGGCGACCAGCTCGGCCGAGAAATCCTTCATCTTTTTCGCTTTGCGGACGGCCCCCCCGACACTCTGGTAAAAGCCTTCGATGTAGTCCGCCGGATTCTGTCGGGCCACCAAGGGATCGCGGCCATCGAGAAGAATCCCGTCCTCGCCGCTCGGGTAAGCGAATTCCTGTTGGGCGATCTCCGTACCGTCGGCCACATCGACCACCAACGCCCGCACACTGTTGGTACCGTAGTCCACGCCGATCGCAAATCGCTTTTTCGTTGATTTCTTGGCCATCACCGGGATCTCCATTCTCACCCTGTCTGGTTTCGGGAACTGAACCATTTCTTGCCTTCCGCACCGGTGGCGGTTTCGGTTGCCGAAGACTTGCTGTCGTGAGCCGCTCTTGTCGTCGCGGCATTCGGAACTTCATAGGGAAGGTCGCATCGATGGTGAACCGAGGCCGAGCGTCGTGCGCCCGGCTTTTCGGGCGTCCTCTCCGGAACCAAGAGGCGACTTCCTTGTGCGACCATGAATAATCGGTAGTGTATCAGATTCGTCGGCTCTTGCAAACGGTCCCATTTGCACTCCGGAAACTTGCAGGATCAATTCCATCCACTCACCAGAAGAAAGGCTTCCCGACGTCGCTGCGGCCGCTTTCTCGGCATGAAGCCCTGTTCAAGATGGGGGTTTTCTCGTATCATGACGATAGGGATCGGTTCATGTATGGTCATGCCGTATCCGAGGGGACCTTTTGCCAAACGGGAGCACGAGAAAATGCTACTTGCCGGAAGTGGATACACCGACCGAGCCATCGGCGCCGAGGAAGCCAGGTCTCTACTGGAAGAGGGACTGTCCCGGGCCAATCTCTCCGGGAAACGAGTGCTGGTGCTCATTCCGGACCATACCCGTTCGTGCCCCTTGCCGATGCTCTTTCGAAACATCGTCGACATCCTCCGTCCCCGCGTGGCCAAGCTCGACTTCCTCATCGCCCTGGGGACCCATCCGCCGATGACGGAGGCAAAGATCCTCCAGCTTCTCGATTTGACGGCGGAGACTCGGGCAAATCTCTTCGGCGATATCGGCATCTACAATCATCTTTGGAAGGATCCCGAAACGTTCCGAACGCTCGGTTCCATTTCCGAACAACGTATTGCTGAAATCACCGGCGGACTCATGCGTCGGGAAGTGCCCATCGGTGTGAACCGCATGATCTTCGATTACGATCATCTGATGGTCCTCGGCCCGACCTTCCCCCATGAAGTCGTCGGTTTTTCCGGAGGGCTGAAATACTTCTTCCCCGGCATCAGCGACTGGGATTTCATCAACTTCTTCCATTGGCTCGGCGCGGTCATCACCTGTATCGAGATCATCGGCACCAAGGACACGCCCGTGCGCCGCGTCATCAACGAGGCGGCCCGATTGATTCCGAAGCCGATACTGAACGTCAATCTGGTGGTTCGCCGGGATGAGTTGGCCGGCTGCTATATCGGAGATCCGTTGATCGCCTGGGAACACGCCGCCGATCTTTCCGATAAGTTGCATATTCTTTACAAGGATCGGCCCTACAAGAAGGTGTTGGGGATTGCTCCGGCGATGTACGACGATATCTGGACCGCCGGCAAGGTGATGTACAAGCTGGAACCGATCGTCGAAGAAGGTGGAGAGCTCATCATCTATGCCCCCCACGTCAGCGAAATCTCCTACACTCACGGTAAACACCTCGACCAATGCGGCTATCACGTTCGCGATTACTTTCTCAAGCAGATGGACAAGTTCAAGCACATTCCCGGCGGCGTGATGGCCCACTCAACGCATGTCCGCGGATTGGGGACCTTCGAAGAGGGCGTGGAGAAGCCTCGCATCACCGTCTCACTGGCCACGGGCATTCCCAGAGACCGCGTCGAGAAGGTCGCCTTGAACTGGCTCGATCCCAAAACGCTCGACATCGAAAGCTACCGGAACCGCGAAAACGAGAGCGTGCTGGTGGTCGATCACGCCGGGGAGATCCTCCACAAGCTCCGGCAAGGATGATCTGATCCTTTCCCCATCTTTCCGAGGCGCAAACAAAAAGACCGGCCCCCTTTCGAAAAAGAGAACCGGTCCATGCGTTTTTCAGTAGTGCTTTTTCGGATGGAGCTATGAAAGAGCGCCGGGCCGATCACTTTCCGCATCCGCAACCGCAAGAATCGCTCTTGCGGAGCATGATGCGGCTGTCGGCGACCGAACAACCTTTGCCCTGCTCGTGGACGATCAGTGGGTTGATGTCCAGCTCGGCGATTTCGGGATGGTTGCAGCAGAGCGAGGAGAGGCGGAGCAACGTGTCGACGATCGCCTCGACGTCGGCCT
Source organism: uncultured Planctomycetaceae bacterium (assembly GCA_964632505.1). Classification (GTDB taxonomy): domain Bacteria; phylum Planctomycetota; class Planctomycetia; order Pirellulales; family Thermoguttaceae; genus CAZWCE01. Next base: position 143,470 of record CAZWCE010000004.1, read on the forward strand.
TCGGATTGCCGCGGAATCCGTCGAGCACCTTGAACGACTTGATCTCATGGACCATGCGGTCGGCCGACACCTTCCACATCGGCGCCAGCCGGAAGGAGACGTCCTTGAGCACCTCGACCATGGTGCCGCCGAGACCGAACATCATCAACGGTCCGAATTTTTCATCGCGATTGGATCCTAGAATCACCTCAACGCCCTTTTCGGCCATCTCCTCGATGAGGATGGCGTCGATCTCGGCATCGGGCACCGCTTTTTCGATGTTCTTGTAGATCTGCTCGTAGGCCTCTTTCGCCCCTTCGGCGCCTTCCACATTCAGAAGCACGCCGCCGGCGTCGAACTTGTGGACGACATCGGCCGACATCACCTTCATGGCCACTTTCGCCCCGATCGATTCGACGATTTTCGCCGCCTCGTCGGCACTCCGCGCGACACCGCTTTTGAGCAGGGGAAGTCCGTAGCATTCGAAAATCGGACGGCATTCCGCCTGGGTGAGGTACTTTTCCGATTCGCTTCCGAGGGCGTCGGCAATGAGTTTTGCCGTCTTCTCCTTGTCGGCGTTGGGGAGTTCGGGGTACTCGCGATCGGGGAGCTGTTGCATGTCGACCAACTGCTTGGCGGCACTGAGGGCCCGGACGGCGTCTTCGGGGAAAGCGTAGTTCGGCACATCGTTCTCGGCCAGGATCCGGGTTCCCTCGGCGACGTCGGCCGCGCCCATGAAGGCGGTGACGACCGGTTTGCCAAGTCCCTGGATCGCTTTGGGAATGATGCGGGCGATGTTGTCGACGTCGGTCATCGACTGCGGCGTCAGAATGACCAGTCCCATGTCGACGTTGTCGTCTTCCATGACGGTCCGGACGGCGGCTTCGTAACGATCGCTCCGGGCATCGCCGATCACATCGACGGGATTGCCCAGCGCGGCGGACGGGGGAAGCTTATCTCTCATTTTGTCCTTGGTGGCATCTTGGATTTCGGCCAGTTTCAGGCCGCTGCGAACAGCGGCGTCGGTCGCCATGATGCCCGGCCCGCCCGCGTTGGTGACGATGCCCAGGCGATTCCCTCGAGGCAACGGCTGGCTGGTGTACAGATCGGCATAGTCGAACAGTTCGGCGACGGAGTCGACCCGTTGAATGCCGGATTGCGCGAGCAGGGCATCGTAAACCCGATCCGATCCGGCGAGCGAACCGGTGTGGCTGCTGACGGCCTTGGCCCCTTCGGCCGAACGACCCGATTTCAGGGCGAGGATCGGTTTGCCTTTCTTCCAGAACGCATGATGCGCCGCTTCCATGAACCCACGTCCATCGCCGATATCCTCCAGGTAAAAAGCAATGACCGAGGTTTGATCGTCCTCGGCCAGATAATTCAAGAGGTCGGTTTCGTTGATGTCGGCCTTGTTGCCGAAGCTGACGAACTTGCTGAACCCCAAGAGCCGGTCCTCGGCGAAATCCAATACCGAGGTGCACAGCGCGCCGCTCTGGGAGATGAAGGCCAGTTTCCCGGGGTCAATCATCTTCGAGGCGAAGGTGGCGTTCATCTTCACTTCGGGATCGGAATTCATCACTCCCAGGCAGTTCGGGCCGATCAGGGCCATGCCGTATTCCCGCACTTTCTTCTGGACTTCTTTCTCCAGCTCGGCCCCCTCTTTTCCGGTTTCCTTGAAGCCGGCGGAAATGGTGATGAGTCCCTTGACGCCCTTCTCGGCACACTGGTCGATGACCTTCAAGATAACCTTCGAAGGGACGATCAACACCGCGAGATCCACATCACCGGGAATCTCGGTGATCGCGTCGTAGGCGTGGACTCCCAGTACGTGGTCGCTCTTCGGATTGACCGGATACACGCACCCCTGATAACCCCCGATCAGCAAATTGCGGAAAAGCCCGTTTCCTACCGTCCCGTCTCGCGTGGAAGCCCCCACCACGGCAATCGATTTCGGAGAAAACACAGCATTCAGATTGGCAACTCGGCTTTCTATCGACACGTCATTACCCTTTCGTTTTAGCCACCATTTCCGTGGCACGGATTACGAGACTCGTTCCTGGATATCGGGAGACGTCTGAGAAAGAACTTCCTTTCGAAAGTTCATCGAGGCGAAGCTCGAGAAGTGTCACGGCGTCTCATGCTATAGCAGTTTGGAAGAAAGGATGCCGCGCGAAGCTGTGGGGTGATTGGAAAGACCACTCTAGATGAACCACAGCTTGACGAAGGAAAATCACCCTTAATACTACAGAATATAGCATTTCCCCGGAAGTGAAAACCACCCCCGGAAAAAAAGAACGCGTTCGCACAACAGGTTTTCCGATCGAGGAAAATACAATCGTTGCGATTGAGAATATGCGCAAACTCCGAAAGGTAAAAAGGCCCCATTCTTCGCTTGCGTGAAATCGAATTCGGAAAGCGTACCGGAGCGTCGTTCAGATAGAAGCATCGTTTATGAAGCTCTTATTTTTGACTAATATCCCTGGGAATTTGCTCGCCCGTTTGCGGGTCCAGGATCTCCAATTCGAAAACCTCCGGCCATTTTTTGCCGGTGACCCAAAGGTGTTCGGCATCGGCGTCCCAAGCCAGTCCGTTGAGGACTTCGTTTTCCCGATCGCGGCGAAGCCGATGGGGATAGAGTCCGGAAAGATCGATCCATCCGAGAACCTTTCCAGTACCGGCATCAATGCGAACGACGGTGTCGGACTTCCATCGATTCGCCCAAACCTCTTGGCCGACCACCTCCAGTTCATTCAGTCGGTCGATCGGCCGTCGCCCGGCTTTGACCACCACGGCGCCGATCACTTTGAAATCGTCCGGATCGTGGAACCACAATCGTGAACTGCCGTCGCTGCGGATCAGCCGTTGACCGTCCCAGGCCAGCCCCCAACCTTCCCCTCGATAAGAGTAGGCTCCCAAGTAACGAAACGTCGCGCGATCGTACACCCGGCAAAGACCGGCCTCCCACGTCAGTTGGTAGATGCGCTCCCCGACCAGGGCGATCCCCTCGCCGAAGAGATGGTCGGGCAGGTGAGCGATCTGGAGGATCCGGCCGGTGGTCGGTTCCACGCGCCGGAGTGTCGAACGCCGTCGGAGTCCCGTGCCTTCGTAGAGAAATCCCCCTTGGAAGACGAGGCCTTGGGTGAACGCTTGTCGGTCATGGGGATGGCGATGAACGATCCGATAACTCCAGACGGGCAGGTCGCCCGTCCGCTCAAACGCTCTCGTCGAGACGGGATCGAGCAGAATCGTCGCCAGGAACGTCCCCAAGACGAGCACCATTTGTCGGGGTCGATGGGAAAGGGGAGTCATGATCGTATCCTTCGGGTCGCGTGGGAGGTGACGCTATGGGGGATCGTAGCCTCCCCGGCACCAGGGGTTGCATCGTATAATCCGCCAGCACCCGCGAAGCGACCCCCGGAATAAGCCGTATTTCCGAACCGAGGCGATGAAGTAATTGCTGCAACTGGGGGTGAACCGGCAGCGCGGACCGAGCAGCGGGCTGATGGTCCACTGGTAGAGGCGGACCAGGCCGATGAGCATCATCGCCGGCAGTCGAATCAAGCGGCGTATCCACCGCTTCGGCCATGCTTCATGATCGGCCGGGGCGTTCATCGGGCCCTCTCTTCGTTTTCGGTTTTCCGGAACGCTTCCGTCGGCGACTCCGTTTTTCGATTTGGGCGGTCAATCGGACGAGCGACTCGGCCACCCGGCGATAGTCGGGCTTGCCGCGAAAGCGGGGGATGACGATCAGGTCGAACGAACACGGCAGTTTCGCACGCCGGCGGCGAAACGCTTCGCGAAGGATCCGCTTCCACCGATTCCGCACCACCGCTGCCCCCACTTTGCGCGAGACCGAAAGGCCCAGTCGTGATCGGCCCAGGCCGTTCTCTCGCCCGAAGACCAACAACACTGAATCGGACGCCGTCACACGTCGGCGATAGACCCGGTCGAACTCTTTCTGTCGACGAAGGCGGTCGCCGGGACGAAATCGCTCGGAGCGTTCCTCGGTCGTCTTCTGCTCGTTTTTGCCGGTGTCGTGGTGGGGGATCTCCATTTGATCCATTATAGCACAGGCCCGAATTGGAAGGAACGACCATTCCTTTCGGCGGATCCAGCTTATCAACACGGCACAAAAAAACCCGGCGGAAACGGCCGTTTCCACCGGGCGGAGATTTTCGAAGCTTGAGGAGTCGTTCGGATTATTCCGATTCGCTCGGTTCGCCTTCCGGATCATCGACCGGCGGCACTTCGCCGACTTCGCGATCGGGATCCTGCGGCTGCGGCGTCACCGGTTCCTTCTCCACTTTCTCGAAGCCGAAGAATTGCTGGACGTATTCCCGGACCTTCGGGTTCTGAATCACACGGGAGTTGATCTGGATGATCGACCCGATCGTCGCCACACAGAGCGCGACCACGAGAATGAAGTTGAACAATAATCGGCTGAACCCCTTTCCGACGGCGTCGCCGATGTAGCTCCGCTTGTTGTTCATGATCAGGAACGTCAGATACGCGATCGGGAGCATGGCGAAGCAGACGGCCGAGGCGGCCACCGGGAACCAGAACGGCAGGTTCGCCACGACGCCGAGGATGCCGATCGCCGGGGTGAGGGCGAAGATGCGGAAAAGCGTCTTCGACTGCTTCAGGCCGAGCATTTCCGACCAGGTGAAGCCGCAGACGACCATGTGGGTACTGATCGCGCCGGCGGTCATGCCGATCAGGCCGAGGTCGAAGATGACCCGGCCGAGCTTTTCGCCGAGCACATCGCTGAGCGACCGGGACGCTTCGAGCGGTTTGAGGCCGTCGCGGAGGATGTCGTTGCCGTCATAGACGCCGGAGACGGTCATGCCGACGATGACCAGCGAGGTGACCAGCACGAACGGCAGGAACATCGACATGCCGAGGTCCCATCGGGCGAGGGTCTTGTGTTCACCCCGCCATCCCTTGGCCAAAAGCGAATAGGGATAGAGGAAGGTCATGTTGATGCCGACCGCGGCGCCGAGCATGCCGAGGACCAATTGGATGTTTCGCGGTCCCTGGACCGGGTCGTTCACGTTCGGAATACCGTACCAGCCGATGAATCCTTTGCCGACTTCGCCCCATTGGATGTGGGAAAATCCGGCGATGCAGACGACGGCGAACATAAGCACCACCAGAGCGATGCATGTCCGCAGGAACCATTCATAGAGTCGTATCCCGGTCGAGCCGCTCCCGTAGTTGAAGGTGGTAAATATGTTCACCCCCAGAATAAAAAACCCCAAGGCGAAGCTCACGATCAATCCCTGCTGCGTCAAGCCGGTAGAGAACAAGGAAGTTTCCTTTTTGGTCTGCTTCAAATTGGCTTCCGCCGTGAGAATGGCCTCGTTGTCGCCCTGGTCCTTGGCGACTTTGACCTGTTCGTTCGCCGCTTCGATTTCATCAGGGACGTTGTCGATGCCCGCCATGGCGGCCAGGTCGCGGGCGGCCCCGGCGGCGAGCCCGTATTGGGGAAAGTGCCAGATGATCGACGACATGATCGTGCCGAGCGCCCAGAGGAAGACGATGATCTTGCTCATCTCTCGGCCGAACGCCTTATAGGGGCGTTCCCGGGTCGTCAGGACGACGTTGCCCAGGGCGGCGAGCATCATGACTCCGAGGAACATCGCGACCGGCTGCACCCAGAGCAGCTTGTACCCGAAGGAAGCTCCAGCCAGCACCGAGGCGGTCGCACTTCCGGCGCCGAGCGTCATGGCACTTTGGAGAAGGCCCGGCCCGGTACGCTTGATGTAGCCGGCGGCCTTGGGAACAAACGGCTTGCTCTCGAGTTCCTTCAGCCCCGCGATTTCCTCCTGGAGCTTCTGCTCGTCCCATTTCGGGGCCATGGGAAGACCCGAAGACTCTTCCGACATATTGCTTCCTCCTTCTGATGACAACGGACAAAGTAAAAAGCGGGTAAACCACGCAAACGACACAAGATTGTTTTATAGCAACTCCCGATCAAAAATGCTACAAGCGGAAGTGCCGGGGAGAAAAGAAATTGGAAAAAATCGCCTGGAGAAACACGAAAAAAACGTTTCCCCCAAGCAAGGGGGCTCGGGAGATTGCCGATTCGCCGGACCCGAGTTGCCTGGGGTTCGGGGAAGTCATTCGGGGACGTGGGTGGTCAGGTAACGTTCGGCATCGAGGGCGGCCATGCAGCCGGTGCCCGCGGCGGTGATCGCCTGGCGATAATAATCGTCGGCCGCGTCGCCGGCCACGAAAACGCCTTCGGCGGTGGTGTAGGTTCGGAAAGGGGTCGTGCGGGTGATGTAGCCGCTTTTTTCCAGTCCGATTTTCCCTTGGAGGAAGTCGGTATTCGGCGTATGGCCGATCGCCAGGAACATGCCCGAAACTTCGAGCGTCTCCTCCGTGTCGTCGCCTTCCAGGGTACTGGCGATGCGGACCCCGGTCACGCCGTTTTCGTCGTCGCCGAGGACCTCCTCGACGACCCGATTCCAGTGGACTTCCACTTTTTCGTTTTCCAGGAGCTGCTTGGCCATGATCTTCGAGGCACGCAGCTCGTCCCGACGGTGGATCACATGGACCTTTGAGGCGAACTTGGTCATGAATTCGCCCTCTTCCACCGCGGAATCGCCCCCACCGACGACCACGACCTCCTTGTTGCGAAACCGAGGCAGCGCCCCGTCGCAGACCGCACACGCACTGACGCCCCGATTCTTGAAGCGGCTTTCCGAATCGAGCCCCAGGTAGTTCGCCCGGGCCCCGGTCGCCACGATCAAGGTGTGGCTTTCATAGGTGTCGCCCTTGGTGTCGGTGACTTGCTTCACGGCGTTTTCGACCTCCACTTCGACGATTTCCCGAGTCACCACGCGGGTGCCGAAGTTGATTGCCTGCTGGCGCATCAGTTCCATCAGTTCCGGTCCGCTGACCCCTTCCTTCTGATGCTCGGCCATGATCTGCCGTCGCTTCGGATCGATCGAATCGTCGAGATAGCCTTCCAGATTTCCGCTGGGGAAGCCGGCGTAGTTCTCCACCTCGGTGGTCAAGGCGAGTTGGCCCATGGGCAGTTTTCCGAGCATCTGGTTCTCGGTGGTCAATTCGCCCTCGAACAGCAACGGGGAAAGTTGGGCGCGGGAGGCGTAGATGGCGGCGGACCAGGCGGCGGGGCCACTTCCGATGATGATGACCTTCTCAGGCATAAGGCAACTCCTTTTATCGAAGAATACAGGGAGAAATCGTTTCGGAGGGAGATCAGCGCAAAACCACTTCGTACCAGATCGTCTGGTAGCGCGAGGCGATTTCGAAGGTGCAGCCACTCGGTCCCGAGGCGTTCACCGCCACGGCTTCCTTGCGATTGCCGGAAGGATCGAGCGCGTGCACCTCGACGCGGGAAGCGGCGAACGGCAAGGTCAGTCGGGCGGGAATCCCCTCGCAGACGACCGGCTCGGTCCCCCAGTGCTGATTTCCCAGAGTGATGCGGTTTTCACCGATCGATTGGGTTTTCTGATTCGAGTTCTCGATCAATCCGGTGGCGGTCAGCAGCAGATGCTCCGGCGACGAAGAACCACCTTGCCAGCCGTTTCCTTCGAGGGAGGTGATCGAGAGCGTCGCCCAATCGAGCCGGGTCGGACCGATTTCCAGGCGTAGCGGACCGGGCAAGTGACGCCGGAATTCGAAGCGGCGATCGCGAATGAAACCGGTGAAGATTTTCGTATCGGCGGTGTCGGCCAGGAAAAAGCCGGCGCCCTCCATCTCACCGTTGAACGTCAATTCGCCGGTATCGCTGGTGAAAACCTTTCGATCCTGCGGGATATCGGGGATCGGCTCGGTGGTCTTGCCGTCCAGATCGATCGCCGTGGCGTGCTCCAGGCTCAGGCGACGGTCGAGTCCCAACCCCTGGAAGTCGAGCGCTCGGGCGGAGAGGTCTTGCTTGAGAAGCTCCATCTCTTCGGCAACGTCCATTCCGGCGAGGATCGTTCGGCCGGCCACTTCGGCGTCGCCGCGGGCGAAAAGCATCGAACAGGCGGGCAAATGGGCCATCTTCCCGGGATCGTTTTCGAGATTGAAGTAGCTGGTGATCCGACCGCGATCCAAATCCTCGTGATTGGCATAGGTGAACGGAAAGATACCATTCCACTTCTGGAAGCGTCCGAAGGCGGCGAGCATGGGAAAGCCTTCGGCGGCGTACTGGTTCGGAAACGGGTGGTTGTACTCGCTGACGGTGTAGGGCAAGCCGGCGGGGCGGCGAATCGCCAAATAGGAGAGGGTGCCGTCGCCGAGCGAATTGACCAGGGCCCGATTGCGGACGTACCAGTTCGCGGGATCCCAGGGACGCCCCGGAAATACCGGGTGGTTCCAGTAAGCGTGGGAATCGCAATAGTCGAGTTTGGTCTGGATGCGGGTCGGTCCGTAGCGGATCTGAGTTCCGGCGACCAGCGTCCGCAGACCGAGATCTTCCTTCAGAAATCGATACATGCCGACCCAGTAATCGGATTCGGTGGCGTAAATGAATTCCACGAAATCGTCGGTCGCTTGCCGAGTGAGCGTCTGATTGCCGTGACGGACGATCGGCACCGTCTCGTCCCGTAAGCTTTGCTCCGGTTTCAGACCGTAGATGCCGCCCGGCTTCATCGAGAGGTCGTCGAGCTGGACCACTCCGGGCTCGAACCCGCTGATCGCCAGCCGGCATTTCGGGTCGGTCACCTGGGAAACGAACGTGGTCGTGTAGGTCTTCCATTCGGGCCCGACTTCGATGTTTTTCCGGAATCCCCCGAAGCCCCACGGTTCATGATCGAGCCCTGCCCCGACCGCCAGCTCTTGCGGATTCTCGCTCCGCATGCGGAAAGTGACGGTGTACGGTCGATCCTTCTCCATGCCGAAATTTCGGCGGATCAACTGCGGCAGCCAGGAAACCGGGCCGGTTCGTTCGACGGTCATTTCCAGCACCCCGCTTGCTTCTACGCGATTCGGCTGCATGACGATCGTGCAGTCCGCCACGACCCCCTCGCCTTTTTGCCAATAGAGATTCGGGTCTTCCGCCACCTGGCGGAATTGGTCGAACCCGCCATCGGGGAACATCTCTTCGCCGAGCGGCTCGGTGCCGCTCTCCCACGCCTTTCGGAGCGATTCGGTCGTGCCGTACTTCTCCTTCAAAAAGGCGTTCCATTGCTTTTGCAGTTCGCCGGCGTACGGTTCGGGAAGATCGTCCAGCGACCCGCGCGACCATTCCGTGAGCATCGCGTTCTCGTTGTTGATCTCGACCATCGCCACCGCCGGTTCCCGGGTGTAGGGATTGCCGGTATAAGGATTGACGTGCGTCAGGAGATCGCGGGCATATTTCTTCTGCAACGCCACAAACGGAGGATAGAAGTTGTCGAGTCCTTTGTCGAACTTCGGACGCTCCCGCTTGTGGGGAAATCCATCCCGGTCGTCGAACCAACGAGACACATGCAGATTGATATTGACGTAGATGCCGTGTTTTTTGAGCTGATGGATGAGGTAATCGAGCCGCTTCATTCGCTCCGGGTCGATCTCGGTGAGGGTATCGGAGTTTTCGCCCCAGATGGCATAGGAGTCCATATGATGCAGACGGACACAGTTGACGCCGAATCGGGCGAGTCGCGCGGCGCGTTTTTCCGCGGCGGTCGCTTCCGGAAAACAGCCCATGAAACAGAGATTCGTCCCCCAGAAGCGTCTCGGGCCGGCATCGTCGACGAAGCGGGCTCCCTCGACGCGAATGAAACCGTGCTTGCCGGCCGGCTTTTCGATCCAACGGGAGAAGTTCGTCGTGTTATCGGGGGCATCGAAGGAGATGGCGAAGGGGAACATCGGGGGAAATTCCACTTCGTTCGATCCCTCTCCGGCATGTGACGGGTTGCCGAGAAGCACTCCCAGGATCGACATCACCACCAGAAGGAGAAACAACCAGAGAAGATAACGGAATTCGTTCCGATTCTCGTTGTCGCGATGATTCATGATTGCCTCCGTTCGCAAAAAGTGGGTTCGGTCGGGAGAGAACCAAACCTTTGGGGCTTCGGTCACTTCCGAAAATACGGGGGGACTTGCCGCGGAAGTTTGTCGAACCGTCGGGAAGAACCCAAGAAGGATTCATGGTTGCAAAAGGAGTGGTCCCCGAAGAACCGCTTCTCACCATCGTCGGCCCAGGTTTCCTATGAATGCGACGCTCAACAAGTCCCCTCAGAAGTCGGACTCCCGCACGTACCTTCTACGATGATCAAGAAAAAGGCTGGTTTCCCTCAGCTTACCAGAAGGCGCCCGAGACGACAAGAATGGGGCCGGGCGTTTACGACTGCTGGAGATGTTTCCGCAAAGCCTCCCGCCAGTGGGGCATCGGGTAATGCCCCGGCATGTTCTCGTACCGCGAGCTGTCCAGGACGGTCCACCGGGAGCGCGGTGCACGGAAGCCGTACTCCTCGCTGGTGATGGGTTCGATTTGGAGTTTCAGATTCGCCTTTTCCACCGTTTCAGTCGCCAATTGATAGAACGAGACTTCCTCACCTCGATTGACGATGTGGACCAGTCCGCCGGCCTGCTGTTCGATGAGGGAAAGGATCGCCCGGGCGAGATCCACCGCCCAGGTCGGCGAGGTGAGCAGGTCGTCGACCACCTGCATTTTGCGTGTCCGCCGTGCGGCTCGGAGCACGGTCGCCACCAGGTTGCCGCCGGAGCGATCGCCGGCGGTGCCGAACAGCATCGAGGTGCGGACGATCAGATGACGTTCATACTCCGAGATGACGCGTTCGGCCTCGAGCAAGGTCCGACCGAAGACGTTCGTCGGCTCGGGCGTCTCCTCTTCTTTCCAAGGATGGCGCTCGGCCGGTTCGGCGGAGGCGTCTTCACCGAAAATCTCCGCGGAACTCAGTTGTACCAAGAAGGCCCCGGTCCGCCGGGCCGCCTCGGCGACATTCGAAGCCCCCTGGACATGGAGATTCCGGCTCGTATTCGCCTTCTCTTCCGCCAACTCGATGTTCGGCATGTGCATGGCGTTGATGACGGCATCCGGTTGGAGTTGCTCGAACAATTGGATGAGGTGAAAGCGGCTGGTGATATCGCAATGCGGCAAATCGAGAGGGATCGCACGCTCCGCGAGATGTTCGCAAAGCGCGATTCCCAGGACATCGCCGGAGCCGATGACCGCGATCTTCGACAAGGGTTCCCGATTCAATCTCATCGCCTTTTCTCGACTTCCTTCTTCAAGGGAACGACAGGCAGTGGAGCAGAGGCACTCCTCTTTTTTCTCTCTCAGCGTCTCTCATCCTACTGCGGCTCGGAGGAGAAGTCGAGGGGGAACGCCGGGCGCATAAAAATGACGCACTCACACCCGCGGGCCCGAGGCGCCATTTTTTGGCCGAAGAACAGGAAGAGGCGTCGCTATTCTTCAGACTCGTTGAGTACCAAGTTCCCGTTTTTTGCCTGGGACCGGATGAATTCGATTTCCAATTGAGCCTGCTTGTGCTCCTCGCGGCAGCGGCGAACCATCTCGTCGATCGTCGATTCGCGCCGGTCGAGTTCGGCTTCCTTCGACTTGACTTGGCTTTCCCGTTGATGGACCGCCCGTTCGCAACGCTCGACCCACTGATCGAGCTCCTCCCGACGAACCATGAGCTTCTCGTGCTGCTCCATCAACTGTTCTCGGAGCGCTTTCAAATCTTCCTTCTGCTGTTCGAGCTTGGCGATGGCGTCGCGGTATTGATCGCCCAATCGGGCCCGGATCTTCCCGAGCGATTCCTTCAGATGCTCCGTCGGCGCGGCGCCGGAGAGCCGGAGCCAGAGTTCCTCGGTCGCCAGACGAATCTCCAGCGTTTCCCGGTGCATGCGTCCGAGATCTTCCCGGGAATTTTCCAAGGCCGATTGCATCTGTTCCATTCGCTGATTCTTTTGGGCCAAATCACGACGTTCATCCTCCAACCGCTTCAAGGCCAATTGCTGCGATTCCTTCAACCGCTGCCGTTCCGCTTCGGCCGATTTCTGCATCTGGTGTCGCTCGCGGACGAGTCCCTCGCGGATGCGCGTCGCTTCGGCCTGGGCTTCCAGCAGCTCCGATTCCATCTCCTTCAGCCGACTGTACTTCTCGGCATCGAAGGCCAGTTGCTTCTCCCGCATTCGGGCCTTTTCCTCCCGGCCGGCCAGATCCGATTCCAGTTTCCTCAGACGACGATCCATCTCTTCTAAATAATGCTCGCGTTCTTCAAGCGCCGCTTCCCTTTGAGCAAACTCCTCGAGCCGCTCCTTGCGCATCTGTTCGTACTCGGCCCATTGGCTCTCGAACGATTCCCGTCGACTGTTCCATTCCTGCTCGGCTTCCTTGAGGATCGATTCCCGCATGTCGATTTGGCTTTCCCGTCGGGAAAGCCGCGCTTCCATCTCCTCCTTGCGACCGTTGAATTCCTCCTCGAAACGTTCGCGCCGCCGGGCATGTTGCGATTCCAGTTCCTGTCGCCGGCAATTGTACTGGCGTTCCAGTTCTTCGCGTCGGGCGGCGAATCGCTCTTCAATCTGCTCCTTGGTCTCCATCACCCGGCGTTCGACTTCGTCCAAACGTTGGACGTAATCGCGTTCCAGTTCGCGCTTGCGCGATTCCATGACCGAATCCAACTCGGACTGCCGTTCGACGTATTGCTTCTCGAGCTCGTCTTGGCGTGTGTTGTAATGTTTCTGCAACTGGTCGGACTGAGACGCCAACTGCTGTTCCATTTCCTCGGAACGCTTCTCAAGATACTGCTCGATCTCCCGTTCCCGCCGGCCGGCCAGCTCCTGCAGTTCCCGTTCCCGACGAGAAAGGCGATCCTCGATCTCGATCTTTCGGGCGTGCAGTTCCAGCCGCTCGTTTTCGATCTCCTGACGATCGAGTCGGAGACGCTCCTCGATGCCGAGGGTCCGCGATTGCAGCTCGTTTTCATGCTCTTCCAGACCGGTCTCCCGTTGCTTCACCTCTTCCATCTTCTCGGCCAGAGAGAGCTTGGTATTGCGGACCAGCGATTCGAACTGCGCGATACGCGCGTTCAACTGCGATTCCCGATGGTCCACCTCTTCCTGACGGGCCCGGAGGTGCTCGGCGAGTTGCTCGGCGTGATTCTCGAGGCGGTCCCCTTCGGCCGGATCGCCGTCGACCAGGGTCTCCGCGGCATGGTGATCGGCGTGACTTTCTTCGGAGAACCTCCTCCGAGACGTCATCGGGGCGGTTGAATCTTCCTTCCCAGCAGGGCGGTGTGTGTGAAAATGATCTCCCCAACCGTTCGCATGGGGAGCCTCCGGAGAAATGCGTGACGCATCCGTCGGGGAATATCCTTCCTTGGACATGATCTTTCCTTGTGAGTCGAAGATGAGAAAAACCGAGAAGAGGTCGGTATGCTTTCTTTTATCGTTAAACTTTCACTGGACTCTTTAATCGGAAAAGATTGTTTTTGAATTTCTTCCCCTCGACCTGGTAAGACGGGGGAGACTGAGAATCCGGGAAGGATCTCGACGCGGGAAATGGCAAAAAAAACACCCCACCATATTACAGTGGGGTGTTCGATTCGGCGGGCACGTGATCGGGCTTGGGAGCCGTGCGCCCGGTTGGTCCATCAAAAGATCGAAATATGCGAAGCGAACGTATTCCTTCGCGAAGACATTCTCATTCGCGGGGTCGCACCGCGCCGGTGAGGCCGGCGTAGTCGACTCGATCTTCCGGATGCCAGAGAGGAAGACCTTTACGAACCCGATCTGCCAAGATTTCGAGTTTTGCGGGGGAGCCGGCCGGGGCATCCGTTCCGCAAAACTCGTCTGTAGCAGCTGGAATAAAGTCCTCGTCGTGGCCAGTTTCTAAAATGGCTTCAAATACGTTCCTCATTTCTCCAATTCTCCAAAATGGTTGTAAAGTGAAAACGAAACAAAAAGCTGATCCCACGAAAACATATCGCCTGTTTCCAGAGAAATACCACCCATCCTCTGGCCGTTGACCGGGGAAATGCCGGTGAAAACGTTCATACAGATCGATATTCGCAGAACAGCGATACCTTTCACAAACCTAGAAATATGCGGTTATTTCACGCACCAACGGGTTTGCGATGCAGAGTGGCCGGGGATAGACCCCCGAGCGCGTAGAGCTAGTATTATATAGAAAACACCAACCCTGTCAAGCAACGATCCGAAACGATTTTCAAAAAAAAGAAAAATCCTTTCCGGGCCGCTTGTTTGGGAAGTACGAGAAGATTGTGAGAGAGAACATCTTGACTCGTCCTTCGTTTACTTTCTACAGTTTTGTAGTCTACCAGAAATTGTGGCGGACACAACCCTTTCTCGGCAATTTTTTCTATTTTCTGCAGAATAACATTTTCATTGCTGATGGATTCCCCTTGTCGGCTCATCTATCCCGCCCTGAGAAAACAGGCTGTTGGGCAAATCGGGAGGTTTCTCGCCAAAGAACTCATCTCGGAGTATTCTGGTGGGATTGCCTTCGAGTGATTCCGCGTTATATTGCACCCATCGGATATATTTCTCGACCATGGTTCCGTTTTTCGTTCCTCGGTTCCCTCACATTTTTTTGCTCAGGAAAGGTTCCGCTCCGTGCCTTGGTTCCAACGACGCATCACGTTGCCTTCGTTTTCGTATGGGATTCACGAAATCACCCAAACGCTTCGCGAGGAAATGCCCGAGATCGCCTCGGTCGATATCGGTCTTTTGCATCTGTTTCTCCAACACACTTCCGCCTCGCTGACGATCAACGAGAACGCCGACCCCGATGTCCCGGGCGATCTGAATTTCGCGTTGGAGCATGTCGTTCCGGAATCCCTCTCATTCCAGCACACGATCGAAGGTCCCGACGACATGCCGGCGCACGCGAAAAGTTCGCTGGTCCATTGTTCGCTGCACATTCCCGTAGGCGAGGGCCGAATGCTTCTGGGAACGTGGCAGGGCATCTATTTGTGCGAGCATCGCAAAAGCCGGCATCGAAGAAAAATCGTCGCGACCCTTCAAGGAGAGGTCCGGTAGTTTCCGCAAAAAAAATCCCCTTGCACGAACCGAGAAACGTGATAGATTCGAAATCGATTGGAGCCTGGAGTCCCCTCCCCGGCTCGATTGCGGTGAATTCGGAACCGCGCGCATGGAAACGCTTTCGTTGTTTCGCGTTCGGTTTCCCCGAAGCGGAGAGCCCGGATCCCTTAATTTTGTCAGCGAAAAATGCCTGAAGATTTCTACCAAACATTGGAAGTTCCCCGAGGCGCCTCGAAAGACGAGATCCAGAAAGCCTATCGACGTCTTGCGCGAAAGTACCATCCGGACATGAACCCGGACGATCCCAAGGCGAAGGAGAAGTTCCAGAAAGTCCAAGCCGCCTACGATGTGCTGGGCAACGAGGAGAAACGCAAGCAGTATGACCAGTTCGGTCACGCGTTCGAGCAAATGGATCAAGGAGGTCCCGAGGGGGGTTTTCGTTGGACCGGCAAGGGCAGCGGTGTCGAGGGCGATTTCGATTTGAACGATCTCTTCGGCATGTTCGGCGCCGGAGGGCGGGGGCGTTCTTCTTCCGATCCGTTCGGTGGAGGGGGGGGACACCCGTTCGCCGATATGTTCGGATTCGGGGGCGGCTCCGCGGCGGGAGGCCGAACGCGCCGTTCGGCGCCGACCAAAGGCAGAAACATCGAGCAGGAGATCACCGTTCCTTTCACCACGGCGGTCGATGGCGGCGAAATCCAGATTTCCTTGCAGCATCCCGCCGGGCAAACGCAGAATCTGACGGTCAAAATCCCCCGGGGAATCGAAGAGGGCCGCAAGATTCGCCTGCGCGGCAAGGGCGAGCCGAGCCCGGCCGGCGGTGCTCCCGGCGATCTTCTCTTAACCGTGCATGTCGCGCCCCATCCCCATTTCCGTCGCAAAGGCAAAAACCTGCATCTCTCCGTGCCGGTCACGTTGCTCGAAGCGGCCCTCGGCGCGAAAATCGATGTCCCCACCCCCAAGGGAACCGTCTCCCTAACCGTTCCCGAAGGTTCTTCTTCCGGCACGAAACTCCGCATCAAAGGATGCGGCATTCCCGGGTCCGACGGCAAGAACGGCGACCTCTTCGCCGAGCTTCAGGTTGCTTTGCCCTCCAAGTGGACCAAAGAGGACAAGCGACGCCTCGAGCAGATGGAAACCAAAATGCCTTCCACCGGCCGCGAAAACATTCGTTGGTGATCGATCCTCCTCGAAGATCCCCTCGCGGGGCTATCGGTAGATCGTCTGCGTCGGTTTATTCGCGCTGACGATGACCACCTTGCCCCCTTCTTCGTCCGCGGGGGGAAGAAGATATCCCAACGGCGGCGGGACTTCCGAATTCCGCGAGTTGCCGGGAAGTAGATTCGGCGGGGATATCATGGGAAAGGGTTTCGATTCTTCCTGTCCTCCATTCAAAGAGGGGCTCGAAGCGGGATTCGGTCCTTTTTTCCCCGTGGTGGCGAATCCGGGAGCATCCCCGTCTGCGGAGGATTGCCCCTCTTTCGGTCCTTCGGCGTGTTCCGGTTGCTGGAAGTCGGGAACGGTCGGACGCGGAGGGGCGATCTCCGGCCGATTCTCACCGGACGGGACGACCGCTTCCGTCGTCGTCATGTTCGCGGCGGGAACCGACATCGTCGAGGCGAACCCCGATTCCCAACCACCGCCGAGCGCCTTGTAGACACCGACCAGATAGAGGGACACGTTCCCCCGGCTCTCGATGTGAAGATCCTGCTGCCTCAACAGGGCCCGTTGCGTGTCGAGCACACGTTGGTAGTCGGTCATCCCTTCCTGATAAAGCAGGAGGGCGAGTTCGGTGGCCCGTTTCAGCTCCTCGACGCTTTGCCGGGTGAGTTTCGCCCGAGCCTGCTCTTTGAGATACTGGTTGAGGCTGTTTTCCGCCTCTTCGTTCGCTTTCAAGACGGTCTCCCGATAATGGGCCAGCAGTTGCCGGAATCGGGCATCTTCCGCACGGACGTTGTTGAGAATGCGGCCGTAATTCAGAACGTTCCATCGAAATCCGGGCCCGATCGATCCGGCGACGCTCGGCCATCCGAACAGGTCGTTGAACTCCTGGGCCTCCAGACCGATCGTGCCGGTGATGGCGATGTGGGGATAAAGTTCCGATTCGGCCATACCGATCTTCGCGCACTGGGCGGCCAGTTGACGTTCCACTTGGCGGACGTCCGGGCGGCGGCACAGCAGATCGGCGGGAACACCGACCGCCAATTCCGGCGGAGGCGAGGGGATTTCACGCTCGCCGAGATACTCGGCCAGCTCCTGCGGCGGCTTGCCCAACAGCACGCACATCCGATTTTGTGCCTTGCGAACCTCGGCCTCGAGCACCGGAATCGTCGAAGCGGTCGTGGCCGCCTCGGCCTTCGCCTGACGCAGATCGAGCTCGCTGACCGCCCCGGCATCGAAACGCATCTGCACCAGATCGACCGTCTGCTCTTGCAGATCGAGATTGTTCCGGGCGATCGCCAGCCGTTTTTCAAGCGTGCGATAGAGGATATAGTTCGAGCCCATCTCCGCCTCCAGGAGCACGAGCACGGAGTGGAATTCGTAGATGCTCGATTCGAGATTGGCATCGGCCGCTTCGATTGCGCGTCGGAAACGTCCCCAGAAATCGATTTCCCAGGCGGCGTTGAAGCCGAGATTCCAGTTGCTCTGCGAGGTCGGTTCTCCAATCGCGTTCATCACTTGACCGAACGGCGTGGTCTCGGAAAGTTCCTGTCGGGTGTAAAGCCCCGAGAACTCTTGACTCTGGGGGAAGAGATTCCCGGCCGCCACTCCCCGCATTGCCTGGGCTTCGAGAATGCGGTAACAGGCCGCACGCAACGTGAGATTCTGCTCCCTGAGAGTGGCGATCAATTCCGTGAGCACCGGATCGTTGAATTCCGTCCACCACTGTTCGAGATTTCCGGATCCCTCCGTGCCGGAATACGCCTCTTGGTCGATCCAGGAAGGACCGACCTCGGCCGCCGGTTGCCGATAATCCTCGCCGACTTTGAATCCCTGGCCGGCCCACTTCCGCATGCCGGTACAACCGAGCGACATCAGCAGGAAACCGCCCAGCAAGATCCCGCAACTGATGCGAGGGACCATCGAACACGAAAAGAGCCGATTCCGCCTGAATGATGCCACCATGCCACGATCTTTTTCGTTGATCATCCTTGACTTCCATTCCTGAACGATTGCCAATTCCCGGAAAAAAAATGCAGCCACCAAGACCACTCCCATCGCTTTTTCCGGCACAGGACATGCTTTCGTATCGTCGCCCATTCGTAGAGAAAATGATCGACGCATCTGATATTCAGGACAATCGGGGTCCGCAAGGAATAACGGTCGTACAGATCCCCCGGTGGGCGTCATGCGGACTGTAACGGCTGTGCGGACCGGTCGCGGAAATCTGAATGCGAAATGCTCCGGTGAGGAAAAAGAGCCGGATTGCGAAACCTTACGGGCTGTAGCGGGTGCCCGCGTTCTTCAGTCTGTAACGCGGTTTTTCCGAAAACGGCCTATCACGAAAAGAAAGAATGCGCGCGGGAGACGATCATGCGTCGAGCGCGGCGAAACGATCCAGAATGAGATTCAAAAGCCGCTGATTTTCTTCGAGATGATGGTAGTGCCCTCGGATGTGGTCGGCCGTCTGCACCGTCGGAGCCGGGTCCTTCAGGTCGTCGCCGCAATGGTGGAACATCTTTTCGATGCTCTCGCGCGAATACTCCAGATGGAATTGCAGTGCCAACGCCTGATGCCGAAAAAGAAAGGCTTGGTTCGTGCACGTCTCCCCTTGAATCAGGTTTTCGCAATCGGCGGGGATGGAAAAGGTGTCGCCGTGCCACTGGAAGGCGGCAAATGGTTCCGGAAGCGAACCCAAGACCGGACAGCGTTTTCCGGCCTCGGTCCGGCGGAGCGGGAACCAGCCGATTTCCCGGCAATCGTGTTTCCGGACGGTTCCGCCGAGCACTTCCGCGATCAACTGCGCCCCCAGGCATATCCCCACGTATTTCTTGCCCGCGGCGATCGCCTCGCCGAGAAAGCGTTTCTCGTCGATCAGCCACGGATACTCTTGTTCCTCGCCGACGCTCATCAAACCGCCCATGCCGACGAGCCAATCGAAATCAAGATTCCCCGGCAAAGGTTCCCCGGCGTAGAGCCGGGTTTCCGAAAGTGTATGGCCGCGATCGCGGGCCCAAACACCGAGATTGGCGGCGTCTTCAAAAGGAACGTGCAGCAGGCAATGCAGGTGCATTGGGAGAATCCTTGCCTTTGGGGGCTGGAGGAAAGGGTTCGAGGCCGCATCGGCCGTTTTCTGTCGGGCAAGCGGAACCACCGGTGATACATTCGCGATAGAGGTTCACGAGCTCCCCGTCGCTCAGGGCGTCTTTCTTTTCCGTGGCCTTCCGTCGCACGTCGGGAAGCAGCTTCGCCGCTTGGGATCGAGTGAGATCGATTCCCAGTTCGATCAACCGTTTCCGGAGGGCGCGCGTCGAAGAATGCTTGCCGACGAGCACGCGACGATCCTCACGCCCGATCATCCGCGGGGCGAACAGTTCGTAGGCCCGACGATCCCGTTCCATCGCATCGACGTGAATCCCCGATTCGTGATGGAAGATGCGGCTTCCCACCACCGGACGATGAGGCTCGAACTCCACGCACGCATATCGGGAAACCATGGATGATAACCGGCAAAGCCGGGTGGGGTCAAGTCCCGCGATGCAAGCCGACTCGCGGCTATCCCCCAGAGAGTGCAGGTTCGCCAAGACCACCTGCTCCAAAGCGGCGTTTCCGGCCCGTTCGCCGATTCCGCCGACGGTGACATCGACGCTCGTCGCTCCGCTCTCCAGGGCCGTGAGGGCGTTGGCCGCGGCCATCCCCAAATCGTTGTGAGCATGGAAACCCAGCGGGAGATCTTCCACTGCACTCTGAACCGTACGGATCCATCGCGCGGTCGCCATGGGAGTGAGCCGTCCGACGGTATCGGCCAGCCGAAAACGACGCACGCCCGAGTTCCGTGCCGCTTGGGCGCAGTCGAGCAGAAACGACATGGGCGTTCGCGTGGCGTCTTGCAATCCGAGCGAAACGAAATCGAACGACCGCGAGGCCGAGGCGACGAGGGTCTCGATCCGATCGAGGACCCAGGAAGTCGACTTGCCGAGTGTTTCGATCAGAATCGGTGAACCCGGAAGCGAAAGATGGACTGCCTGGAGGCCGCAGTCTCGGGCCATCGCGAGATCCTCTTCGGTCGCCCGGCACCAGCCGGTCAAACGACACGGAAGATGCAATTCGCCGATGGCGCGAATCGCCTCCGTTTCCACCGACCCCATCGCGGGAGTTCCCACTTCGAGTTCCGCGATTCCGACCGCCGCCAATTCCCGGGCGATCGCGACCTTCTGCTCGACCGTGAAGGCGACGCGGGGCATTTGCTCTCCATCGCGCAGCGTCGTGTCGACCAGGTACGGTCGGCTGGAAACCGGCGAGGACTCGCGCTCGATTCGTGGCTCGCACTCCCGGCGAACCAAGCGGCGATGATGCGGAGGAATCATGATGGACCTCGGACGATACCTCCGGGGAGGCATGAAAGAAGGGATCGAGGGTTCATGCCATCAGAAGCGATTCCGCCGGGGAATCTTCTTCCATGGCATCGAGGATGTCGTCGATTTTGCCTTCGTCGACCTCGGTGTACCACCAGCCTTGCGGGTAGACGACCATGACCGGTCCCTTGTCGCAAAGTTTCAGGCAGCCGGTGCTGGAGATCATCGCGTCGATGCCTCGGTCGACCACTTCGTCCTGGAGCATTTGCAACAGATTCACGGCCCCTTTCTTATTGCAGACGCCCTGCGGCTCACCGCTCAGGCGGAAACTGTTGCAGACGAAAATATGATAGGTTGGTTTTTCCATAATCTTCCCTTTCGTAAACGATTTGGATGTAAAAGGTCTCGATTCTTGGTCTTATGTTCAATCATTTCCGTGATTTTTTTTGCGAGCATGTTTCAGCCGCAGCCGGTGCCCGAACCGGGGCAACCGGAACCGCATCGGGCGCCGGCTCGACAGGGGGCGCGGACCGGGGTTCCCCGGTAGACCGCATCGAGGCCCTCCTCGATGAGCCCTTCCATGAGCACCAGGCGGATCCCTTCCCGCGCGAGAACACGTTCCGGGGCGCTGCCGGCGTTCGCCGCCAAAAGGGCCCGGCAGTCGTGGAGCGTTTCAGCAAGCGATTCCCAGCGCCCGTCCCCGTGACCACGCGCATCGGACACGGAACGCTTTTCCACTTCGCGGTAACCGCTTTCGGTCGATTCGAAGATCCAGAACGCGGTGGTCCGTCCCAGATGTTCGTTCACGAGGATTCCCTCGCGACTGGCCACCGCCGTGTAGGGGCGCTCCTCGGCCGGTTTCATCGGCAGCGTCTTCGCCATTTCCAGTTCCATCTGCACCGCCTGCGACATCGCCTCGCCGAGAATCCCGACCGCGTCGGCCCGGCACCGGGTGCAGTGATGCATCAGCGGGAGGTAGCTCTCGCAAGTCCGCCGAATCGCCTCCACTTCTTCTTTTGAGGGACTGTCGACATTTTCGAAAGGCGTTCCCTCGACCGGATAGACCGGGATCGCGTTGAGCAGATCCGCGCCCAATTCCTGCGCCACCGCGGCGATCCGGGGGATGTGCTCCTCGTTGATACCGGGGATGATGATGGAGTTGATCTTCACCGTGATGCCTTTCTCGGAGAGTCGGCGGATCGCTTCCTTCTGACGTTCCAAAAGTCGCTCCGCCGCCTCGAGGCCGCGGAGTACCTTTTTGCCGTCGCGCATCCAGGCGTAGACTTTGCTCCCGATTTCCGGATCGACCGCGTTCATGGTGATCGTCACATGGCTGACTTCCAGTTCGGCGAGCTCGTCGATGTAAGGGCCGATATTCAAGCCGTTGGTCGCCACGCAGAGGAGCATGTCGGGGAAGTTGTCGCGCACCAACCGGAGAGTCGTCATCGTTTCGCTCGGATTGGCGAACGGATCGCCCGGTCCCGCGATGCCGACCACCGCCAGCCGGGGATCTTTCTCCAACGCCTTTTCCAGGTACCAGAACGCCTGATGCGGGGAAAGGACCGCGCTGGTCACTCCAGGTCGCGTTTCGTTGACGCAGTCGTATTGGCGGTTGCAGAAGTGACACTGGATATTGCAGCGGGGCGCGACCGGCAGATGGATCCTGCCGCGCCGATGCCGCACCTGGTCGTTGAAACAGGGATGTTGTGTGAGATCGCGTGCCATGATGCTCTACTTTCTACCGTGGATCGTGCCGCGGACGACGATGGGTTCTCTTTTCTCTTTGGTTGTCAAGCAAGGAAGTCGTCGGTTACATGTAGGTGTATCCCACCGGGGAGTCGGATTGCTTCTTCTCAATCAGGGCATTGGTGATGCGGTCGAACAATTGCTGCGCGCCCCGGTAGCCGAGGTGCAGGAGTCGGGCGCCGCCGATCCGGTCGTGGATGGGAAATCCGATGCGGATCAGCGGAATGCCGAGTTTCTGAGAGAGTTTGTATCCCTTGCTGTTTCCGAGGATCAAATGCGGCCGCACCACGTCGGCGTACTCCTCGATCTCTTCGAAGTCGACGCCCTCGATCGCCACCACCTGCCGGCCGAGCGACTCGGTGACCCGCTCCAATTCCGATTTCAGTCGGCCGCTCTTGCCCCCGGAAGCACAGAGGGCCGGGACGACGCCGATCTCCGCCAGAAAAGAGGCGATCCCCACCACCAGATCTTCTTCGCCGTAAACGATCGCCCTTTTGTCGAAAAGGTATTTGTGGGCGTCGACGTAGGAATCGACCAGGCGTCCGCGTTCGGCGGCATGTTTTTTCGGGATCGGCCTTCCGGTGATCTCCTCGAGGTCGTCGAACATCTCGTCGGTCGCGAGCACGCCGATCGGCATGCCGGGACGATGCGACTGCACTCGATGGTGTTCCCGGAGCCAACCGCCGGGGGAATGCTGCCGCGAGCCGATGCTTGTCAGTTCCAGGCTCCCCGAAGCATCGACGGTGCGCCGCAACTGCTCGATCGGTGTTCCGCCGGGAGGGATCAAGTGATAACGGTCCCAGGCGGGGCCGTCGAGCGTATCGCTGAAGTCGGGGACCAGGATCGCTTCGTGGTCGTAGTCTTCGACGATTTCTCTCAAATGTCGCAAATCGGCGGGCGAGACCATGCCGGGAAAGAGATTGATCGCCGGCCGCGCCGGTCCGGCTCCCGCGTCGGCCTCATCGAAACGCCGAGCGGGGACGACGTCGGTTTCGGTCGGCGCCGGGGCGAAAAATTCGACCAGAGAGCGGATCGTCGCATGGTAGCCCTCGGCATGGGTGCCCGTGTAGCTGGGCGTCGAAACGTGTACGATCGGCGGCAGATGTTCCGCCTCCTCGGAGTTTTGCAGTTCGTAAAGAAAAAGCTTCAAATCATCCCCGATCGTCTCCGCCAGGCAGGTCGTCGCCACGCCGATCATCTCCGGGTCGTACTGCCGGCATACGTTCCGGATCCCCTCGAGCAGATTCCGCTTGCCCCCGAAGACGGCCGCATCTTCGCTGAAGTTCGACGAGGCGATGTCGACCGGTTCCTGGAAATGGCTGATCATGTAGCGCCGAATGTAGGTCGCACAGCCCTGGGAACCGTGCAGAAAGGACACCGTATTCTCGATGCCGCTGAATGCCAGACTCGCCCCCAAGGGGGTGCAGAGTTTGCAGGCATTCTCGGAGGCGACACGACGCCGAGCCGGGGGGGGAACTTGACGGATCATGGTGTTTTCCTCTTTGCAATCTTGCATGACATCGCTCTCTTTTCCGTTGACGATGGAATCTACCGAATGATTCAGTTCATTTCTTTTTTCGAGACTTCCTCCAGCCAGGTCGGAAGCAGACCCCGGAAGACGCATCGGGTCGCCAGGCAGCGCCGGCAGTCGGCGTCGCAACGGGGAATCTCCACCTGAGAGGCGTCGGTGACGCCCCTCTTTTTCATGGAAGTCGCCAGAAACATTCGTGCTTGAATCGAAGAAGGAGGCATGGGTTCAACTCCTTGGGTCGGGGGAAGAATCATTTCGGGAAAGGGACTTTTTTTTCCGGGGCTGCCGCCAGGCGACGAATCGCCACACGGGACTCATCGTCGAGCGGTGGACCTCTCGGGCAAAGTTCAGCATGCCCTCGAAGCCGGCCAGGCACTCTTTGCGGTGGTGATTGTGGTCGCAGAAACCGACGCCCAGCTTGTAAGCCACCGGACGTTCCTTGACGCCGCCGATGAACAGATCGACTTCCTTTTCCCGGATGAACTTGGCCAGCTCCAGGGGGTTGGTGTCGTCGACCAGGACGGTCTCTTCGTCGCAGAGTTCCGCCAGGAGTCGATAATCCTCGCGGTTGCCCGTCTGCGAACCGGCCAGCACCGTCTTCATGCCGAGGGTTCGGAGGGAGCGGACCATCGAAAACGCCTTGAACGCCCCGCCGGTGTAGACCGCCGCCCGCTTCCCCTCGAGATCTTTTCGGAGCCGCTTCAGCTCCGGCATGATGCGTTGGGTCTCCTCCCGAACGAGCGTCACCGCCTTCTCCATGATCACGGGGTCGTCGAACCGGCTCGCCACGTCGTAGAGCGCCTGCGCCATGTCCTCGATGCCGAAATACGAAACCCGAATGAAGGGGATGCCGTATTTCTTCTCCATCGCCTGGGCAAGATGGGTGATCGAGCCGGAGCACTGCACCACATTCAGGGCCGCGCCGTGCGAGCGCCGGATGTCGTCGACGCGCCCGTCGCCGGTGATGGTCGCCACGACCTGGACGCCGATCCGTTCGTAATATTCGCGAATCAACCACGTCTCGCCGGCGATGTTGAAATCGCCGAGAATGTTGAGGCTCACCGGGGAGATGTCGTCGGTCGGACCGGTGCCGACCAGTCGCTCCATGGCGTCACAGGCCGCTTTGTACCCGTCTTTTTTCGTTCCTTTGAATCCCTCCGACCGCACGGGCAGGCACTCGACGCCGGTTTCCCGCGTGACGGCCCGACAGACGGCGTCGATGTCGTCGCCGATCAATCCGGCGATGCAGGTCGAATAGACGAACGCCGCCTTCGGCCGATGCTTGGCGATCAACTCGCTCAGCGCTGCCTTGAGCTTCTTCTCGCCACCGTAGATGACGTCTTTTTCCTGCATGTCGGTGGAGAAGCTCATGCGGTGCAACTGCTCGCCCGAGGAGAGTGCCCCGCGGATGTCCCACGTATACGCGGCGCATCCGATCGGTCCGTGAATCAGGTGCAAGGCATCGGCGATGGGGTAGAGCACGACCCGGCTTCCACAGAACACGCAGGCCCGCTGGCTGACGGAACCGGCCACGCTCTGTGTTTCGCAACGAATCGCCTCGGGGTCCTTCGCCGAGGTCCGGACCTGAGCACGACGGGCGTCGAGAATCTTGATCGGGATATCGGCGGGAGGCTTGTTCACGGTCATGTCCTGATCTTTCCGATGAGAAAAGCGGGTGAACCACTCCCGAAGGAGGAAAAAAGGAGGGGTCCACCCGCAAGGAGCGAACAAACGTATTCTTTTCTACAGTACCAACTCGAAACTCTCTTCCGGAGCGTCACGATCCTTCCGATCGAGGATCAGATTGAGGATCTGTTCCAGAAGCCGGATCGCGCCCTGGTAGCCGACCGTCGGGAAATATTGGTGCCCGACTCGGTCGAGGATCGGAAAACCGTGCCGCAACAGCGGGATGTCTTCGTCGCGCGAGATGTACTTGCCGTACGTGTTGCCGATGAGCAGATCGACCGGTTCGTTCTTGATCCACTGGTGCATCAGGTACATGTCGGCGCAGGAGCCTTGTTTGTATTTCGCCTCGGGGACGCTTTCGCCGAGACGCTTCTCCATGTCGCGGAGGAACTGTTTGCCCGGTGTTCCCGTGACGACGTAGACCGGCCGCATGTCGAGATCGACCAGGAATTCGCACAGCGCGTTGAGCTGATCGGGGTCGCCCCAGAGCGCGACCCGCTTGCCGGCGAGGTACTGATGGGTATCGCAGATCAGGTCGACCAGACGCCCGCGTTCGGCGATCAGGTCTTCGGGGATTTCGCCGCCGAGCTTCCGCATCGCGTCGATGAAGCGGTCGGTCGCCTTCAGCCCGATCGGCAGATCGAGAATCTCGTAGGGAACGTTCGATTTCGCCTCGAGGTGTCTCGCGGCCGAACCGGTCGTCCAGGTCCCCAAGGCCACGGTGGCGGCCGAAGAGCCCATCATCCGGAGATCTTCCATGCGCGTGCCGCCGGCGGGATACATCTCATGCTTGCCGGTCTGCGGAGCGTCGAGCACGCCGGAGGTGTCGGGAAAAAGGATCGCGTCGATCCCCATGCGCGAGGCCAATCGTTTGATCTCCCGCATGTCGGCCGGCTCGACCCAACCGGGAATCAGGTTCAGCTTCGACGATTTCTGCGCCTCGGGGGTGGCGAAATAATCGACCAGATGGCGGACCATATTCGCATACCCGGTCACGTGGGACCCGACGTAGCTCGGTGTATTGGCGTGGATGACCATCTTCCCCTCGGGAACGAGACCGTCTTCCTTCGCCTTGGCGATGATCTGGACCATGTCGTCGCCGATCGTCTCCGAGAGGCAGGTCGTGTGGACGGCGATGATGTCCGGCTCGTAGATGGTGAAAATATTGTTGATCGCCTGCAACAGGTTCGATTGTCCCCCGAACACCGAAGAGCCCTCGGTGAACGAGCTGGTCGCCGCCATGACCGGCTCTTTGTAATGCCGGGTCAGGGTTGAGCGGTGGTAGGCACAGCATCCCTGAGAGCCGTGGCTGTGCGGCAAACATCGGTGGAGGCCCAGGGCGGCGTACATCGCCCCGATCGGCTGGCAGGTCTTCGCCGGGTTGACCGTCAGCGCCTTACGCGGCTGGATTTCCTTTCGGGTATGTCGAAGCAGCATGATTCGGTTTCCTTGTCTTTCGAAATGGAGAGAGGAGGGAGTGTTTCGGGAGTGGTCAATCCTGTACGAACGAGGCTTCCAGCGTCGGCTTGGTCGAGGTCTCCCAGGGAGCTTCGACGTAGGACCAGATCTTCGCGTTGACCATCCGGTCGACCGTCTTGTAGAAGTTGCAGGCCCCCTCGAACGAAGCGAAGGGCCCGCCGTAGTCGTAGCTGTGCAGTTGCAGACACGGCGTTCCCGATTTCTGTACGGCGTATTTCTCCTTGATGCCCGCACAAATGATCGACGGCTTGAACAGCTCGATCAGCTTCTCGGTTTCGTAGTGGCTGATGTCGTCGATGACCAGCGTTTCGCGTTCCATGTCGTGCATCATGCCTTCATACGATTTGAACTGGTACCCCTTTTCCTCGAGCTTCCGCATCTCCTCTTCCGTCTTTCGGGGACGATACCGATTCTCGTCGGGCGAAACCTCCAGTTCCTCGATATTGCGGCTGTCGGCGTCGATCTTGATCTTCGGGAGCACCTCCCGGCCTTCGTAGTCGTCGCGATGGGCGAACTCGTACCCCGCGGCGATCGTCTTCATGCCGATCTCCTCGAACAGGTCCTGGTAATGGTGGGCCCGGGAACCGCCGACGAACAGCATCGCCGTTTTGCCCTCGCAACGGGGGCGGATCTCCTGTTGGACCATCTCCACCTTCGCCATCTCTTGCGCGACCACCTGCCGGGTCCGTTCCATGAGGGCCGCATCCTCGAAATACTCGGCGATCTTGATCAACGACTTCGCCGTGCCCCGAGCGCCGAGGAAGTTCACTTTGATCCACGGAACGCCGAATTTCTTCTCGATCATGTCGGCGACGTAGTTGATCGAACGGTGACACATCACGCAATTCAAGTCGGCGGTGTGCGATCGCTCGAACTTGTCCATCGTGGAGTTGCCGCTGAAGGTCGACTCCAGGGTGATGCCGCACCGTTCGAGCAGGTCTTCGATCAAAAAGGCGTCGCCGCCGATGTTGTACTCGCCGAGCAGATTGATCCGGAACTCGCCGGGGGTCGGCTCGTCGTTGCGGCCGATCACGTGTTTGAAGAGTTGGTTGTTCGCGATGTGATGCCCCGCCGATTGGCTCACGCCCTTGTACCCCTCGCAACTGAACGCGAAGACATTGATCCCCAGCTTCTCGCGCATCTCCCGCGTCACCGCGTGGACATCGTCGCCGATCAACCCCACCGGGCAGGTGGCGAACACGCCGATCGCCTTCGGCTGAAACTGGTCGTACGCCTCTTGGATCGCCGCCTTGAGCTTCTTCTCGCCGCCGAAGATGATCTGCTCGTCCTGCATGTCGGTCGAAAAGCAGTAGGTCATGAAGTTTTCTTCGGTCTGGGTTTCCGGCTTGGTCTGGTTCCTCCGGGTGAGCCAGGAGTAGAATCCGCAACCGATCGGACCGTGCGTGATGTTCACGATGTCCCGCGTCGGGCCGAGAACCACTCCCTTGCAACCGGCATAGGTGCAGCCGCGCTGGGTGATGATGCCCGGGGTGGTGCGGACGTTTGCCTGGATCTCCGGCACCGTTTCCTGTCCCACTTGCGGATCCACTTCCTTCTCGTTGATCACGATCTGCTTGGCCCGCTTCCGGGCGACCTTCCGGGGATACGATTTGAGCAATTCCTCTTTGATGTCCTGCATTCGAGATTCTTCTGTCGCCATCGATATACCTCTATTCGCTTGATACGGTGAATCCGTGGGGGATAGGTTCCATGCGTTTTGCTTCCAAGAGCGAGGTTACGCGACCGCCTCCTCGACGATCGCCTCGTCGCCCGACTCGCCGGTGCGGACACGAATCGAATCGGAGACCGGCATCACGAAAATCTTGCCGTCGCCGGGATTGCCGCTCTGGTTCACGCGGATGATCGTGTCGATCGCCTTTTTGACCTTGTCGTCGGGCACCACGAGGGTGACCATCCGCTTGGGCATCAGCTTCGGCCCGGGACCGAGCTGATTGATCGCTTCCTCGTAGCCCTCCTTGGCTCCTTCCAGAAGCAGGTAGTCGACCTTGCCCTTACCGCGACCGACTACCTTCCGCGCCGTCATCGACGCAATCCCGGCATCAGCCAGGGCTTTCTTCATCTGATTCATTTTGTTGATGCGTATGATCGCCAGGATCTCCTTCATGGCCTGTCTCTTTCTTTCAGGGGTGGGGATGAGAAATCAGGAAATACGAATCCGCCGGGATCGGCAGCCCCGGGAAATACGGACTGCCGGCCGCGACAGGCCGCTAGGCGTTCGACTCCGCCGTGGTCTCGGAGACTGCCGGGGCGTCCAGCGGTCCTGTCGAAGCGCTGGTCTCCTTCACGCCGCTGCTGATGGTGTAGACTTCTTCGACGGGAGAAACGAAGACCTTGCCGTCGCCGAACGCTCCCTTCGAGCCGCTCCGGGCGGCGGTGAGGATCGTTTCGACCACGAAGTCCTTGTCCTGGTCGTCGACCACCGTCAGGATGAGTTCCTTGGGGAGTTCGTCGTACATGACTTCTCCGATTTTCATACCGCGTTGTTTTCCCCGGCCGTACACGTCCATCTTCGTGACGGCCGGAAAGCCGGCATACATGAGTGCCGCCAGGACTTCTTGCGATTTCTCGGGGCGAATGATAGCGCGAACCATAATCATGGTGAGTGTTCCTTTCAAGCGAAAAAACGAATGGGGCTTTGTGAATCCACAAGGGTGATGCCTCGTTCCAAGGCGTACCGGTTCCGCGTCGATGTCAGGCCGCCACGAGGCCGTAGTCCAAGAGCAGTTGTTCCAACTCCTCGATCGGCAGCGGCTTCGGGATGACGAACGTCTTGTTCGCATCGATCGCCTTGGCCAGTGCCCGGTATTCGTCGGCCTGGGGACATTCGGGATTCCAATCGATGACCGTTTTCCGCTTGATTTCCGCCCGTTGGACGTCGTTGTCGCGGGGCACGAAGTGGATCATCTGAGAACCGAGACGACGAGCCAGTTCGGCGATCATTTCCTTCTCGTTGTCCACTTTCCGGCTGTTGCAGATCAAGCCGCCCAACCGCACACCGCCCGCTTCGGCGAACTTCACGATTCCCTTGCAGATGTTGTTCGCCGCGTACATCGCCATCATTTCGCCGGAGCAAACGATATAGATCTCCTGGGCTTTCCCTTCGCGAATCGGCATGGCGAACCCGCCGCAGACGACATCGCCCAACACGTCGTAGAAGACGTAGTCGAGTTCTTCGCTCTGGTCATAGGCCCCGAGCTGTTCGAGCATGTTGATCGAAGTGATGATCCCGCGGCCCGCACAGCCGACGCCCGGTTCCGGTCCTCCCGACTCCGTGCAGAGGGAGCCTCCGTAACCGCCGCGGCGGATATCTTCCAACTCGACGTCTTCCCCCTCTTCCCGCAAAGTGTCGAGCACCGTTTTCTGCGCGAGTCCTCCCATCAAGAGTCGGGTGGAGTCCGCCTTGGGATCGCATCCGACGACCATCACCTTGCGTCCCATCTCGGCCAGTGCGGCAACTGTGTTCTGCGTGGTGGTCGACTTGCCGATCCCACCTTTTCCATAAATGGCAACTTTTCGCATTTTGTTTTCTCTCTGTTTCAAGGGGAAAAGAATTCGGTAATCTTTTTCTCGCAAGCCGACCCCGGTACGTTCGTTCGGAAAAAAAGCATTCCCCGCCATGACGGCGTGGATCGGATTCTGCAACCGGAATCGACTTTGCCGATTGCTATTGGGCAGATACGATGCCAATGACCGCTCCCGGGAGAGAAAAAACGGAAAAAAAGACGCCCGAATTGCCTTTCAAAATCACCGCCGAAATGACTCCGCCTCTCCTCATCTTCCGTAGAGTCTTTCCAACAAAGGGGTTAGGCGCCTCCATCCCACCACGAAAGGGAATCGAAACGTGTGGTACTTTTTCCGTTCCGAAAGGAAACGTCGGCAAAGGAAACCGAAAGAGGGAAATCCGGCGTAAATCAAACGACGATACATGAACGTCCGAAAAAGGGACAATTATGTCGCGAAACGGCGCGACGATCTCTTTCTCTGCGAGAGAATCGTGAAGATCGCATGAAAGGAACCTCTATGGTCGACGAAGACAAGAAACGACGTTTTTGTATCCTGAGTGGCAACATACGACACTATTGTCGCATATTAGGCATTCGCATGATATGGTATAAGTTATTGAAATTATTAGAGTTGCGTAAAAAGAGAGAGAGGATCGGTTCTCAAAAATCATCCAACCAGTCACGCATCCAAAGTTCAAGAAAGAGGAGCGCCCAGAGGCGATAGGCGTGATCGAAGACATTCTGGGTATGCTCGTCGAGAAGCTGCTCGATGACCTCGGGTCGGAAGTATCCCCGTCGCCGGCAAACCCGATCGGTCAGGACCTCTCGAGCGAACGACGCCAGCGGACCGCGAAACCAATGATCGAGGGGGACGCCGAATCCCATCTTCTTGCGCCGATCGATTCGTGGGGGAAGCAGCGGCGAGAAGGTATCGCGCAAGATGTGCTTTCCCTGACGCTGGAAAAGTTTGCAACCGATCGGCATCGCGGCGGCCCATTCCACCACGCGGTGATCGAGGAAAGGCTGGCGGCACTCCAGTCCATGGGCCATGCTGGCGATGTCGGCTTTGGTCATCAAGTCGCCGGGCAGGTAGGTCACCAGATCCGTCAGGCTGATGTTGGTCACCGGGTCGCGGCGATCGCTCCGGGCCGCCCCTTGGCGGAGAAAATCGAGGGAATCGTATCCCCCGAGCGTCCCGACGAAATCCGATGTGTACAAAAGTTCTCTACGCTGCCGATTGAAAATGGCGATCCACTGGAGGTAGCGTTCCAAGGGCGGCATGCCGGCCGCTTCGAGGAAACGCTTGAGACGGCGACGGGTCGATTTCTGCCGTGTGCTGGCCGGGAGCTTCTGCCAGAGCGGATGGGCCACCATCCGACGGAGTAGGGCGGGGAGACGATCGAGCCATCTTCCAAGTCCCACCGCCCGGTACCGATCGTAGCCGGCGAACAGTTCGTCGCCTCCGTCCCCGGAAAGAGCCACCGTCACATGCTCCCGGGTCAATTGAGCGACGTACCATGTTGGGATGGCGGAGCTGTCGGCGAACGGTTCATCGTAGTGCCAGAGGAGTTTCGGCAAGACGCTCATCGCGTCGGGCGTGACGACGAACGGTCGGTGGTCGGTCTCCAAATGCTCCGAAGCGAGCTGGGCATAGGCCGTTTCATCGTATTCCGGTTCGGTGAATCCGATCGAAAAGGTCCGCACCGGCTCGCCGTTCTCTTCCGCGAGAATCTGCTGCATGAGGCCGACGATGACCGTCGAATCGACGCCCCCGGAGAGAAACGCCCCCAGCGGCACATCGCTGCGGAGCCGCAACCGTACGGCGTCGGTCAATCGCGCGCGCAGCCCCTCGGACCACTCCGTGTAGGAAAGCTCTTGCTGGTGGTTGAAATCGGGATTCCAGTACGATTCCACCCGGAAGCGGCCGTTTTCCCAGATCGCCCGATGGGCCGGCGGCAGCTTGGCGAAGCCCTCGAAGATACATTTCGGGTGTGGCACGTACTGGTAGGTGAGATAATCGTCCAGGGCGGTCGGGTCGATGGTTCGCGGAATGCCGGGCACCTGAAGGAGACTCTTCAGCTCGCTGGCGAACAGCAGTCGATCCGTTTCGAGCCGGTAAAAAAGCGGCTTCTGGCCGAGCCGGTCGCGGGCCAACAGCAGGCGATTCCTCCCGGCGTCCCAGAGGGCCAGCGAGAACATGCCGTTGAGATGCTCGAGGAAGTCGACGCCGTGCTCTTCATAGAGATGAACAAGCACCTCGGTATCGGACTCGGTCCGGAAACGGTGTCCTTGCTCAACGAGCGGCGGTCTGAGATCGCGGTAATTATAGATCTCGCCGTTGAAGACGATCTGAATCGTACCGTCCTCGTTGGCCATCGGTTGGTGTCCGCCGGTCAGGTCGATGATCGAGAGACGTCGATGCCCCAGTGCGACGCCTGTCCGGGGGTGAAGCGAATCATCTTGCAAGGATCGAAAGAAAAGCCCTTGATCGTCGGGCCCGCGATGGGTGAGCACCTCCACCATGCGCGCAAGGGTCGACTGCGAGATCGCCGGATGCGGCTCGGTCCAGATGGCGCCGGTGATTCCACACATCGATTGTTCCGTTTTCGCTCTGCAAAAGAAGCCGCATCGCCCCCCTCGGGCGCTCGCTTCCCGTCATGTGCGGACTAATCCTGCTTGCTCAGGACCGATTTCGGCAAGTGGTAAAGCTCCATTTCCCAGAGCCGCGCGAGATTGCCCGGCGTGTTGATGATCTCCAGCCGGAAGGCATCGGAAGTGACCTCCGGAAAGGTGAGGCTCACATCGCAGGAGATGTTCAATTCCGTTTTCGTCTTCTCGATGTCCTTCCACCGGCCGTCTTCACGATACTGAAGCACGAAGGCGGAAATGGGCGTGGTCGGGCCTTTCCCACCTCCGGCCTGGCCGGTGACCAATCGCAGCGCGTTGACGGTGACCGGCTCCTCCCAGGTGAGGGTGACGTAATGCTCCGGATCGGTGTCGTCGCTGACCCAACGCAGTCGGTTGTCGCTGAGGCTGACCTGACCATCGTTGATGTTCGCCGCGGGGTAGTTCGCTTTTTTGTAAAGGCTCGAAACGGAGACCTCCGCGTCGCGGGCGACGTTCTCGCCGGCCTTGTCGATCCATTTCGGCGGCTTCAGGTTCGGTTCGGGAATATTCGGTTTCTCGGCGACCCCCTTCTCCATTAAGGCGATCAGGTCGTCGAGGTGATCCTGATAAACGCCTCGAGGAGTCGTGTTCTCCCGTTTGCAGACGGAAGCGGCCATGCCGATCACCTCGCCCATCATGCCGCCGGTGCGCATCACACGAATCGTCCCCAAGGCGACGTGCGTGACGCTGATGTTCCGGCCACCCATGAACAGGTTTTCAATATTCCGCGAATAGAGGGTGCGGTACGGGATGGCGTACGGCTCAATGCGTTTGTGCTTGGCGACGGTGCGGAATTCCCGTCCCGGGAAAAACTTCGTGTTGTCGGGATGGGGATAGTGCAAGTCGATCGTCCAGGTGGTGGTGACGCAGGCATCGGGCCACTCGACGCGGTCGACGATGTGTTGCTCCTGGAGAACGACATCGCCCATCAATCGCCGCGATTCCCGCTTCCCGGCGATGAAGGCCACCCAGTGGAGCTTCCGGTTTTTCGCCTTCTCACGCCACTCGGGAGAACTGTGGTTTTTCATGTAGGACCAGTGACCGTACGCGGCGCGGAGGCCGTGGTCGCGGATGCGCTCGAAATCGAAGATCTGGTCGTAGTTCAATCCCGTCTCCCAGTCCCAGTCGCCGCGAAGCATCGGCCGGAAGCTCTCGTCGGTGAACTGGATCGCCCAGGGCAATTCGGGGAATTCGGTCGGATGATCGGTCTCGGTCGTGTACCACTGGACCGAAGCGCCCATGGTCATGTCGTCCGGCTCTTCCGGGGCGAGTTCTTCGCCGGTCTGGGCCTTCGACTCGCGTCCCATCCGCGAGTCGGCGCCGGCCAGGTAACCGAGCGTCCCGTCGCCGGTGCAGTCGGCGAAGACCATACCGGGGAACCGCAACTCCCGACCGGTGCGAATATGACGTCCGATGACCGCGACGATCCGGTCGCCGTCCATTTCCACGTCGACCATATGCGTATTCAGAAACAGGTGCAGCGAATCTTCGGCGCGGACCACACTCAGCTTCCGCTCATCTTCATAATAGTCGGCCGGTTGGGCGTTGCCTTGTCGCCGGGGACCGATCTCGTAGACCAGGTTTCCCAGATTCGGATAGGGCGGCAGATTGATCCTTCCGTTCAGGTGAACACGGACCTCGGAGCTGTTGTTGCCGCCGAGGACAGGGCGATTCTGGATCAACGCCACATTCAAGCCCAACCGGGCCGCGGCGACGGCGGAACAGGTTCCGGCCATGCCCCCGCCGACGACGACCAGATCGAACGGCGCCTCCTCGGCATCGGGCGCGGTTTCAGGAAGGTTCAGCGCCGCTCGGCGCATCGGATGGAGCACTTCCGGATCATTCGGAGGGGTGAAATCGGGTTCGGCGGAAAAACAGATCGCGTCGAGGCGGCCGTCGAAGCCGGTCAAGTCTTCCAAGGCGATTTCCACCTCTTGATCCTCGGAATCGATCTCCACCGAGTCACCCTTTTGCCAGTGCCAAGGCTGTCCTTCCGTGCCGAAAATCGTCTCGAGCGGCTCGCCGTCGACGTGGAGTCGAAATTTGCCCGGAGCGTGTTCGGTCGTCCACGGAGCGACCCAGTTTCGCGTGCGGACCCAAACGCGGTAGGTTCCCGGCGCGGGGAAGGAGACCGACGTGGTGGCGTTTTCGATCGGCTCGCCCATCCCGTGCGCCAATAGGACGGAAGAGCCCATGCTGTCGATGAACTGCTGATCGACAACCCAGCCGCCGGTGTCGTCGAAACTCTCCGCTTCGATCAGCAGCGTCTTTTTTCCTTCTTCCACGATCTGGCCTCGGGCGAACCCCCCGACGAGCACCATCCAAAAAATGATCGCCATGATCGGTCGGCATGACCGAAGAGTTGCGTGCCGCACGGTTGAAAGCATCGGTAATCCCCTTTCTCGGGTTTCTGTTGCAAATCGCTAATTTGAGCGAAACCTAACGCGCCCGCCACGGTTTCGTGTTTCGGGCAGGAAAGGACGAAATCGCCTTCTAATTGATTCTAGTCCATCAACGAAAGGAAAACAACAAGATCTTCCTTTCCCTTTCCTGCGATTCTCGATCCGTCGTCTTCCGACCAAACGGCTTCCCGGCACCGGGCAGGGAAATGACCAATCGGGCTTCCCGAAAGGCGAGGCGGAATATCCTTGCACGGCGGGCCCCGATTGTGGTAAGATCGGCTGGGCTAGCAGAAGGGGGGAGTTCGCATGGCTTCCGTGCGACGCAGATTTCGCCCCCGATTCACCATTAATTTAATTCATTTTCGCATCAATAGTAGCCCCTCGGTTCATGCAGTGACGCCCGTGAGGCCGGGCTCTCGCTGTTCGCCCGGAGTCCACTATATAGTACGACGCTCAATAAGATAAAGAGGAAGGAAGGCTTTCATGCCGGAGTTGGACGTGAAGCTCGGGGTCGATGCAAAAGCAGTTCTGGGCGAATGCCCTTTCTGGGATCCGGTCGAGCGCAAACTCTTCTGGGTCGACATCGTTCAGGGACTGGTGCACGTGCATGATCCCGAGGGCACGCCGGACATCACCTACTCGGTCGGGTGCAAAGTCGGCGCCATCGCTCCCTGCCGGGGGGAACGGCTCGTGATAGCAGGGCTTCATGGCTTCGAGTTCTTCGATCTGAGGACCAAGTCGCGAAAACCGATCGCCGATCCGGAGAATCATCGCACGACAAATCGATTCAACGACGGCTGCTGCTCGCCCGAGGGCCGTTTCTGGGCAGGAACACAGAGCATGATCAAGCACAAAGGGGCGGCTTCGCTCTATGTGCTTGATCACGATCTCTCGACGCGGCGCGCGCTCAAGGGCGTGACCACCTCGAACGGACTGGCCTGGAGCGGCGACGGCAAGACGATGTATTATATCGACACTCCGACCCTCCGCGTCGACGCCTTCGATTACCATCCGAAAAAAGGAACCATCGCGGTGAAAAGCCGTAGAACGGTCGTTTCCTTCGCCGAAGTCGAAATCGCCGACTTCGGACGCCCCGACGGAATGACCTGCGACAGCGAAGATAAACTCTGGATCGCCCATTGGGAAGGCGGCCGCGTGACGAGATGGGATCCGGAAAACGGGAAGCTGCTCCAGACGATTCGCCTCCCGGTCGATCGGGTCACCTCGGTCGCTTTCGGCGGCGACGACCTCGATCGACTCTACATCACCACCGCGCGCACCGGGCTTCCCCAAGAACGGCTCGAACGACAACCGCTCGCGGGAGGTCTTTTCGTCGCCGAACCCGGAGTGACGGGGCGTCCCGTCGCCGTCTTCGACTTTCAACAGAAACAAGAGACGTGAGGCCCCTCTCCGCCGCTTCCGCCTTCGCGAACGAATTTCCGGCGTTGATCCGTCGCCGCGAAATCGGGTATGCTGTATCCGTCGTCGACTCACTCTCACGAAGATCCCGTCGCGCCATACCAGGAGAGCATCATGGAAGAGGTTCGGAAGCAAAGAAGACGGAAAACAAGATTCCCTTTCAAACTCGAGCACCGGGCCTTGGGGGGGTTCGGGATGCTTCTTCTCGGTTTCGGGGGGTTGTTCGCCTTCGCGGCCGACGATTCCTCGCCCTCGCAAACGCCCCCGTCCCACGACCGAACTCTTCCTTCCGCACCGCCGATGATCGGCGATCCCGACCAGCCGATGCCCGAGGAGATCGAAGAACTGGCCGACGACCCGGAATATCAGGAGTTTCTCTCGGTAACACGAGAGACCAGTTCCGATGCCCGGGCGATCGAGGAGAGCCTGCGCCGCGGACTGGCCCCTTCGGAAAGTGAGGAGACCGCCGAGGCCGATCCGGTCGAGACACGACCAGGTTCCACGGAACCTCTTCCCGGTTCTGCTTCCTCGAAAGGTTCGTCGAACATCCCTCCGGCCAAGCGGTGCCTTGCACTGGAAGAGGAGAAGCTCGACTTGTTGTTTTTCAATCATCTGCATGCCGAGACGTTCGGTTTCAAGCGTCGCGTCCCTTTCCTGGAGATATTTCCGGACGATCGCCTTTCTCCGAGCGCATCGCCCTGGCAACTGACCACGCAACTCGATTTCCGTCCCGGAGAGCTGATCGAAACCGGACGCCCTCTGGATGTGGCGATCCAAGGGCGAGGTTTATTCGTCCTGCGTTCGCTGGAAGATGGAACGAAGGTCTACTCGCGGTACGGTCGATTGGAACCCGATGAGACGCGCCGGTTGGTCTTGCGCTGCGACGGAGGCACATACCTACTGGATCCCGAAATCCATCTCCCGCAAGAGGCAGGTACCGTTTCGATCGAACCGGACGGCACCGTCACGGTCGTGATCGTCGGTTCCGGAGACCATTCTCGACACAAGAAACAGCGGATCGGAAAAATCGAATGCGTGCGATTCGCCAACCCGGTTCGACTCGCTCCTCGGGGATCCCGCCTGTTCACCTCGACTGAACCATCCGGCCCCCCCGTGCTCCTCTCCCCGGGAGGAGAACGGGGCGAGAATCGTCTACGACAAGGTTTTCTAGAGTCGTCGAACGTTTCCGCCGCCCGGGAACAGCAGGCGATCGCTCGCGCGGTGGTGGGAATCAACCGATTGAAAAACATCCTCTCGAACCACCCTTCTCGATCGAACCGCATCCCCCGCTAACTCCTTCCTCGAAACCATGCCTCGTTATGTGATTCTTCAACATGAGCTGCCCTCCGAACGCTCGACGGATGAGCGATCGGTCCACTGGGATTTCATGCTCGAACAGCCCACCGAACTGGCCACTTGGTCCCTGCCGGATCCGCCGCATCCGCAAGGGGAAATCGTGGTCGTCTCCCATGTCGCGCGCCTCGCGGCCCACCGGAAGAGGTATCTCGATTATCGGGGACCGGTCTCAGGCAATCGCGGGCTGGTAACCTCTTGGGACGAGGGAGTTTATGATCTGATCAGCGAGATAGACGACGTGGTCCCGCGCCGTTGGGAAGTGGAACTCGAAGGACGGCGGCTTGCCGGAAGGCTTTCCCTGGTCCAAGATCCCCCGGCGAGTCTCGAAAAACTTGCGGAAAACGAGACTCTTTTCTGGACTTTTTCCCTGAAAATGAAAAAATAGATAGGGTTTTCCACTCGCGCCCGAGCGGTGCTTCTCGAAGAGAGATCCCCGATCGCGAAAGATACGTAAGGAGAACGCTCGGCGCGCTCATCGTTCAGGATCGCCGTGGAATCCGCCCGCGACTGCTCTTAGAAACGACACCCTGTATTCTCGGAAACCGACGGAGCCTCACCTTGAATCAACAACAGAAACCGGTCGTGGTCTTCTCCCGACCACGTGAAACGACGCCTTCGCAACAATCGCTCGAAAATGCCCTCGTCGACGGCATTTATGCCCGATGGGGGCTCCAGGTCCTTTGTGTGCCTGAGTTATACGATCTACGCCCGCACGGGCGGACGGTGGGGCGATTGAGGAATTTGTCCGGCCCTGTGGTCGTGCTGCACCGCTTTTCCGAAAAGGCCACCTACTGGCTGCTCCAAAAACTGGACATCCCCGGCTCGCTGTTTTCCCTCTCCGAAGAGGGGGGGTATTTCGATTCGGAGCATCCACGACCGATCGCCTGCATTTCGACCGATTCGAATTCGGAACAGGCGATTCTTTCGCAACTCGGTTCGGTGCTCGGCTATTCCGAATTCTGCGACGCCGAATCGCTCGTTCCCCCGTCGGAAAAGTTGGAAACGGTGAAGAAACGCAGCGAAGTGCACGAGCCGACCACGCGCCGGTGGTATCCGATCATCGACCGCAGCCGTTGCGAAGCGTGTTTGGAGTGTCTGAATTTCTGCCTCTTCGGAGTCTACAGTCTCGACGAGCAGGACATGCCGCTGGTCGATCAGCCCGATGCCTGTCGGCATGGTTGCCCCGCATGCAGCCGCATTTGCCCGACCGGCGCCATTCTTTTCCCGGAACACGAGGACCCGGTGATTTCCGGTCGTCGGGAAGAGGCACCCGAGGCCTTTGAGGACAGCGGACAATCGGGCCAGAGATTGGCCGCCGAGAATGAGCGCTACAGCGCATTCGAGCAGAAGCCGATTTATCCTCCCGGGCCCCCTTCTTCCGATTCAGCCTCCGGAGACGACGATTTGGATGATCTGATCGATCGAATCGAGGGGATGGACCTCTAGACCTCGGAGCGGGCTTCTTCAGGATTGCATCGACATATCCTTCGGCAGGGCGATGCCCGTTTCATCGAGCGCATCGAGCAGCTTGCGGACCACGAAAGTGGAATCGATCTTGTCCATCCGCGCTTTGTAACCAAGCAGGATCCGGTGATGGAGCACGGCCCCGGCGACTCGGCGAACGTCGTCGAAACCGGCGGTGGGACGCCCCTCGAACAGCGCCGCCGCGCGGCAGGCTTCGGCCATGGCGATCGCCGCCCGGGGAGAAGCTCCGAACTGCACGTATTCGTTCACCTCCGACGGCGCTTCGGCCGTCTCGGGGTGCGTGGCGGCGACCAGTCGCGCGATGTAGCTCGAAACCGGTCGCGGTAGAAAGATCCGATCGAGCATTTCGAAGACCTTTTGGAGATCTTCCGGCTGCATCACCACCTCGGGGCGCGGCAATTCCCCACGTCGTCGGGTCGCGATGATCTCCTCGAGCACCTCCGGAGCCGGGAGTTCCACGTTCAACTTGAAAAGAAAGCGGTCGAGCTGCGCCTCCGGCAACGGATAGGTCCCCTCCAGCTCGATCGGGTTCTGACTGGCCAACACGAAGAACGGCTCGGGCAGCATTCGCGTGGTTCCCAGCAGTGTGACGCAGCGTTCCTGCATCGCTTCGAGCAGCGCCGACTGCGTTTTCGGCGAGGCCCGGTTGATCTCGTCGGCCAGGAGGATGTTGGAAAACACCGGTCCCGGTTGGAAGAGCATCTCCCGCTTGCCCGATTCGTCTTCTTGGAGGATATTCGTGCCGAGGATGTCGCCCGGCATCAGATCGGGAGTGAACTGAACCCGATTGAACGACAGTTGCATGAGTTCGCCGAGGGTTTTGATCAGAGCGGTCTTTCCCACCCCGGGAACCCCTTCCAGGAGCACGTGCCCCCGACTGAGAATACCGATCAGGACCATTCGGTGCAACTCCGAGCGACCCAGGAGAAGGCGATCGAGGTTCTCCAGCAATCTTCGGATCGACTGATGGATGGGCTCGATCTCTTCGTTGGTCAG
Source organism: uncultured Planctomycetaceae bacterium (assembly GCA_964632505.1). Classification (GTDB taxonomy): domain Bacteria; phylum Planctomycetota; class Planctomycetia; order Pirellulales; family Thermoguttaceae; genus CAZWCE01. The sequence continues at coordinate 184,229 of CAZWCE010000004.1, forward strand.
TAGTTTCGATTCATGCGGTTCTTGCGTGCTCATCGGGACTTCTTCTTTTCCGAAAAGAGGAATGGTGATGGGATTCCTCCTTATTATAAGCTTTCCTCTTGTCTTTTGGCAAGGGTTTTTCGTCGGCGGGAGCGGAAAAGTGAATATTTGGTCGATCTCGCCGCCGTCGGTTTATTCACTTCCGGCAAACGGCAAATCTTCTGAACTTCTTTTCATTCATGGTTGAGCGTTGCATGACATGAATAGGGTGCCGAAAAGGTCCGTCGAGAGCGCGACACGGCGGGAGACGAAGCGCAAATCGAGCAATCACTACTTATGCGAATATGAATCATTTGCGTGGATCGTTCACCTGCCGAAACCCTGAATCGATCGGACCGTCGACTCGCCCAGCGCTCGATGATCGTCAAAAAAATCCTCTTGCGGAGGATATGCAGGGGGTGGCTTGTGGGAAACGCCACTGTCGCTATAATAACCCGTTCTTGATTTGGATAATTTTTGGACGAAACGATGGTCCTTCCGGCCACTGCCCCTTTGCACTCCCTTGGGGACGTCATTCAAAGGGTTCGGTTCGCCGTTTCGCTCCGATCCAATCGTTGGCTTGCAACCCCACTTGGCAGGGCGACCGAGCGGAGTGTTTCCGCTTGAACTTCGTCATGCCAGATTGTGACAGACCGAGAAACGGGGGGGCTTAGCCCGTTTTTTCGGGGATGCCGTGCAGGCGGCCGCGCCGCCTTCCGGGGCACTCCCGCAAAATCCCCCCTTGTCCCACCGGATCTGAAAGGAGATTCAATAATGGCAATTCGTGTTGGTGTTAATGGTTTCGGCCGTATCGGCCGATTGGTGTTTCGTCGGATGCTCGAGCAACCGGAGAAGTTCGAGGTCATGGGCATCAATGACCTGACGAACAACGACATGCTGGCAACGCTGTTGAAGTACGACAGCATTCACGGCAAATTTCCGGGCGAGGTATCCTGCGACGACGAGAACCTGATCGTCGACGGCAAGAAGATCCGGGCGATGGCGGTCCGCAATCCAGCCGAACTTCCCTGGGGAGATCTCGGCGTGGATGTGGTGCTGGAAAGCACCGGCGTCTTCCGTGCCCGAAAGACCGACGACAAGCCCGGTTACGACAGCCACATCGATGCCGGCGCCAAGAAGGTCGTCATCAGTGCCCCGGCGAAGAAGCCGGACATCACCTGCGTGATGGGCGTGAACGACGACAAGCTTACCGGCGAGCACAAGTTCATCTCCAACGCCAGTTGCACGACCAACTGCCTCGCTCCGGTCGCCAAGGTCATCTACGAAAAATTCGGTCTCGTCAAGGGACTGATGACCACGGTCCACTCCTACACCAATGACCAGAACGTGCTCGACTTCGCGCACAAGGATCCGTACCGGGCCCGCGCCGCGGCGATGAATATCATCCCGACCACCACCGGCGCCGCCGAGGCCGTCGGACTGGTCATCCCCGAAATCCAGGGCAAGCTGACCGGTTTCGCTCTCCGCGTGCCGACCCCGACCGGAAGTGTCGTCGACTTGACCGTCGAAACCTCCAAAAGCGTCACCGTCGATGCCGTCAACGCCGCCATGAAGGAAGCGGCCGAGAACAAGCTCAAGGGCATCCTCGGCTATACCGAAGACCCGATCGTCCTTTCCGATATCGTCGGCGATCCCCTCAGCTCGATCTTCGCCGGTCCCTGGACCAAGGTCACGGGCGACAACATGCTCAAAGTACTCGCTTGGTACGACAACGAATGGGGCTATAGCTGCCGCAGCGTCGATCTGATCGAAAAGATCGCCGCGATGTAAATCCCCCGGCAGCCGGTGAGAGCATTCGCGACCCCGGTATCAATCGCGGTCCTGAATCGCCGGAACAGGTGAAAAGAAAAGCGATCCCTTCCTGAAGGGGATCGCTTTTTTTGATGGGATCCTTTTGAGGGGGCTCCGAGTCACCGTCACCACGGATCGACAAGGATGCCACGAAACAAGAAAAGGAAACCTATTCCGGCTTCTTGATGATCTGAACGAAATGGGGCGAATTTTTCTTTTCGTTCAGCTCCTTGGCCTTGCGGTCGGCGGTGATGCGCTGGCTGTAGTCGTACTGGGCCACCAAATTCAAGAACTGATTGAAAACACCCCAGTAGGCTTTCAGCGCGCCCGACTTCGAGGAACGCGAAGCGGTTTTCGCCGTGGATTTCGGCGGAGAGGACTTGGAGACGCTCGGCCTTTTTTTGGCGACTTTCGAAGCACTGGGGGTCGCGGAGTCGGCCTTTTTTCGCGAGGTCGCTTTCTGATGGCTCCGCTTGCTCGTCGTCGGCTTCGGATGCCGAGAAACCTTCTTCGTCGAGGGCCGTTTCTTTTTGGCGGTCTTCGACGTGCCGGAGGCGGCGGCCTTCTTCTTCGCCCCACCCTTCTTGGAGGTGGAGGGGGAAGCCTTTTTCTTTGAAGCCTTGGACTTCTTCTTGGCCGGACGCTTCGTGGCTTTCTTCTGAGTGGTTTTCTTCTCAGCAGGCGCTTTCTTCGTGGAAGCTTTCGCCGTTTTTTTCTTGACGGAACTCTTCTTGGCCGCTTTCTTCTTGGCGGTTTTCCCCGTCGAACGGGAGATTTTCTTTTTCGGCATCGAACCAGGAACTCCGAAAACGTAGAGAAAGTTGCCATCCGATGGAAAAAATGTACCACCCCATTCCTTTTCGGTGGGGGGATGTTCCTTTGATGCGGGCAACGTCCTTGCCGTCACCATGGCGACGATTCCGGGGAATCGCTCATGGTCATCCGGCCGGGCCGGCATGCGGAATATCGGAAATCTCCCCCTTTCGAGAAAACAGCTTCGAAAAAGGGAGTGCTTCGTTTCGGAGGATCACTCTAGGCCGGTTCTTCTTGAACGAGGCGATCCCGTTGGGAAAACGGGAAGTTTGATGACGGACGATCCAAGGCTCGAGGCAAAGGAGCCGACCATCGCGACATCAAGAAGTGTCATTTGCCGACAGGCACGGTCGGAATACTCAGGAATCCAAAAAACACTTCAAGGTAATGTTTACAAATCCGTGAACGAGAGATCACGACGACTATATTTTTATACCATTATCGCTTTCCTTTGCCCATTGTCGGGAAATGGTTTTTGGCGGTTTCCCATGAAAAAGGAGCCACTTTTTTCTAAACTTTTCCTTTTAAGAAAAGTTTTTCGGCCGATCACCCCTTCCCATGAGCGGGAGGCGGTCGGTTCCAATGGAGGGCCAAATAAAAGAAAAGCATTTTTCTGTTTTTTTTACGCGATCGATTCCAAAATGCGGGTCAATTCCTCGTCGGTCAGCTCCCGCGGATTTCCCCGCATGCTGTTCCCTCGGGAACCGGCGACCAGATCGGGAATCTGTTCGCGCGAAACGCCCACTTCGGAGAGACGCCTCGGCACGCCGATTTTGCGGCAAATCTCCTCGACCCGATCGATCAACCGCTCGACCGCTTCGCGCTGCGGCACGTTCGGATCCAAGGCCAACAGTCTTCGGGCGAGCTCGGCATATTCGGGACCACAGACCTCGGCATTGGTTTTCAACGTGGTCGGCAACATCAACGCGCACGCCGCGCCGTGCGGCACTCGGGCATGCACTCCCAGCGCCGGGGCCACCCCGTGGGCCATTCCCAATCCGGCGTTTGCCAGGCAGATGCCGGAAAGCATCGCGGCGTGCGCCATCCTTTCGCGGGCCTGGCGGCATCGACCGTCTTCGACGGCTCGTGGAATCGCGCCGAGAGACATCTCCAATCCGTGCCTCGCCAGTGCTGAAGTGATCGGTTGCCGTTTTCGCGTGACGTAGCTTTCGAAAAGCTGTGTGATGGCGTCCATTCCCGAGGCGGCGGTGATCGCCGGCGGCGTGGAGGCGGTCAATTCCGGATCGACCAGTGCGACTCGAGGAATCATTCGAGCATCGCGGAGGCTTTTTTTGAACGGAGGGTCGTAGGAAGAGATGACGGCGTTCTTCGTCGCTTCGGTGCCGGTGCCGGCGGTGGTGGGCATTGCCAACATGGGAAGTGGAGTCTCGTCCAGTTTCAGTCCTCGTCCGACACCCTCGAGAAAATCCTTCACTGAAGCACTTTGCGACTGGACCGCCATCGCCGAGACCGCTTTGGCCAGATCGATCGCCGCGCCACCTCCCACGGCGACCAGGAAATCTCCTTCGCCGGCTCCATTCCGCCGCATCTGATCGGTCAGTTGATCGACATCCGCCACTTCCGGCTCATGATCCAACGTGGCCGGGGGCAACACTTCGACGCCCGCCTCGCGCAGGAGGTTTTCGATGCGTTCGACCCAACCTCTCTCGATCAATGTTCGGGAACCGCAAACCAGCGTGGCGCGGCGTCCCAACCGCGCGCCCCAAGTGCCGACTTCTCGATGACGCCCCCACCCGAAGACGATGTGTCGCGGGAGGGCGAGTTCGTAAACGAGGGCTTCCCTTTCCATGTCGTGACCTTCCTTTCGATGGTTCGTCGACGGGAGGCGAGAGAGTCGCTCGAGGCGACTTCCGGCGGACGGTCAAGCGATTGTTTTTTCGGTCTTGGCGATCAGTTCTCGAGCCGCGGCGGCGTCCCCGCAAGCGCGCAGTTGCTCGATAAAATCCTCACTGCTGAGAATCCGACTCAATCGGGTCAACAGTCTCAGATGGATCGAATCGTTCATCGAACAGAGCAGGAAGAAGATGTCGGTAAGCTGCCCCCGAGATCCGCCGAAGGGGATCCCTGAGAAGGTGATGCCCAATGCGAGGAAGGTTCCCCCCAGGATGCTCGCTTGGGGACGCCGCGGATGAAGGAGAGCGACCCCGTTCTCCAGCGCCGTGGAATGCAGTTCTTCGCGCTTTTGCACCGCCTCGGCCATCTTTTTATCGTCCCAGAGCAGCCCCGTTTGCATGGCCAGCTCGGTCATGGCGCGGATGACCGAAGGCTGAGTCCGGGCATTCAAAGGAATGGCGATCGCTTCCTCGGGGAGACGTTCGGCGAGCAAGATCTCCTCCGGTTCTTCCGCCGGCGCCGAACGACGCAGCGCGCCTTCGACGTTGGCCAATTCCTGATCGTCATAAACGCCGATCCGCTCTTCGAGCCACTGGTGGATCTCCCCTCGGGCAAAACGCCAGTCCCCCTCCACCCTCCGCCCGGGCAATTTTCCCCGTTCGGCGAGCTTGATCACTTTCTTTTGCGGGATATGAAGATACTTCGCCAATCGCGGTACGTCGAATTGGGAATGCGGCATGGGGGGACATCCTCGAATCAGCACCAAAGAGGCACCCGCGACAGCAGGGAACCTGCTCTCCGGTAAGGGGATTGCCTGAACAATCTAAGGGGGATCTTCCGTTTCGGCTTCCATTATATCAGGTTCACCCCGAAAGACGTAGCGGTGCGGCGGGCGGGAAACAAGAAACGATGCTATCGATTCTTCGGCGCGGCGTACTGCCGGTTGAAAATCTCCGGATCGAACGGGTCGCGGGGCGTGTAATCCGGTAGAATTCCGGCCCTCTGCAAACGTCGTTGGGGAGCGTTGCGGCGCAGCGTTTCCGGCTCATCGGAAAGACCGGGAAACGACGTTTCGTTCGGAGGCGGAAAAGCGTCCGAGTCGGGGGCCGTTTGCTGGATCCGACGAACCTTCGACATGTCGATCGCTTCACCGAATCCCGAGGTTTGATCTATTCCCCGATCGCCGGAGTTCTGCACGGGGGAGGCAGGGGATGCCGGTCCGAAAATGGAACGATCGGGGGAGTCGTTCGCCGACGTTGACGACGAGGGGGAGGGCCGGTAGCTGGCCGATTCGGTGGGGCGAGCCGAGCCCTGAGGAGAAAAGAAACCGGCCGAGATCGTCTCGGGACGTGCCGACTCCGACTCGTGCTCCACGTCTTTCTGCTCCACGGGAGAGGTGTTCGACACCGCGGGAACGTCGAACTCGGATGCGACGGGGGAATCGTGATCCGATGTCTTTTGGTTGGGCCCATTGGGATAGATTTCATCGAGGGCCAATTCGGCGACGGACTGCCGAAAGTGAGGCATTTCGGTCGCCACCACCTGCACCCATTCCATGACCTGCTTATATTGACTCATCGTCCTTTTCGTAAAAATCGGGTCGGTTCCGCCGTGACGGCGGATGGGAACCGTTAGCAGCGGGCTCGACTTCGGATCCTTGCGATCGACCAACGCCAGGGTGGCTCGGAGGTTGCGCAAACTAGTCTGTCGAGAGACGGCATCGGTGACGCTGCGTTTGAGGCGAAATTCCTGGTCGGAGCTTTCTCCATGGCAATCGGCCATGCCGCAACGATTCACCAGAAGTCGTTGGACGTTTCCTACATAATCGCCCAGGACCGTCGCCGGTAGATCCTTCGACCACTCCTCGAGCGCCCGAATCTCCTCCCTGAGCCGATTCGGTGGCGGGGGATCTCTCGACACCTCTTCTTGGACCCGGGAAAGATATTGAATCATTTTCATCCGCCGCTCGACGAAAGACCGGCTCGTCGGATGATTCGCCGATTCCATGGCACGTCGAAACTCCAAGCGGGATTCCTCTTCGAGGCCGTGGCGATGACACCACTCGGCCAGCTCAACGATGGCGTTGACATCGGAAGCGGCGATTTCCGATTTCTGGAACAGGTAAAGCTCGAACTTCGAACGGCCCAGATAGCGAACCGACTCGCGAGGAACTCTCACGTGCGCCTCGGAGGTGGTCACCGAATAGTTCTCTCCTTGCAGGACGACTTCTCCTTCGAGAACGAAGCCGCTTTTCAGAAGCAGCAGCCCCTCTTCGAGCTTCGAGAGGTTCGCATCGCCGATCGATCCCCCGGCCCCATGCTGAGAAGGCGGTCGGTATTGCTCCGAGTAGGCGTCGTCTGCCTCGCCGGCGGGATGGGGAGCTTTTTTTTCGCCTCCACGATCCGTATAATGCGGGGGTTTTCCGATGAATTGCGTCGACTCGCCCCTCGTTTGGGAAAGATGCCCCCCGAACGATGATTCGGGGACTTGCGCCGTGAGGGAAGTCGAGAGGCTTCCCCCACAAAAGAGGAGGATGCTCGCCAACAGAGCGGTTTCCCTGCCGAACCGCCGGATCGTGGCCCGAATCACCGATTCCGACTTCGGAAGACCGTCAATACGATTGCGATTCTTTGACGTTTTCATGGGAGGTTTCGAACTCGCGACAAGAAGGCGATGACGAAATGCCGGGCTTTTCCGTGCGGGGTTGCCCCGGAGACCCTCGGGCTTCCAGCAGAGGGAACAAAGGTTCGGCAGAAGCGTAATGGAAGGGGAATAATGGGTCAAGTCCTATTTTCGAGGAAGAGAAAACCATGGATACATCGAGCCGTCGAATACAAAAAGATCTCCACTTTCAAGGAAATGTTCAAGGCGTCGGTTTTCGTTACACGACGACGAAAATCGCCCGGAATTACGACATCACCGGATACGTAAAGAACTTGCCGGACGGCCAGGTTCGTTTGGTGGCCGAGGGGACCGCGGATCAGGTCGATCGCTTTCTCGAAGAGGTTCGCGATGCCATGGCGAGCCATATCCACTCGGAAAATGTAGACGAACACCCCGCTTCGGGGGATTATCATTCCTTCGGTGTCGGGTAAAGCATAGACACACTCGCAGAGCAGAACGCGTCGATGGAACGGGGAAATACGTCACTCTTATGGCAAAGATGGCGAGAAATCTTGAAAAAAGTGGAAAGATGGCGAACCTTTCGAAAGCACGGGGCGTAGAAAAGCGAAACACTTGGATTGCGCGCCGGTCGAGAACGGCCCCCTTTCTCAGGATCTTTCCACACCAACCACGTTGCCCGAGGATGAATGATGCTCGAAAACGCTTTGCCCACAGTGCTTTATGGTGATATTGGCGATTGGATCGGGAATTACATCCCGCCGTGGTTGTCGGTGCTGAAATGGGTCGATCTCGGAATCCTGGGGGTGGCGATCGCCTTTGTGGCGTTGCTCTTTTTAATGCGGGTGGCGATGCCGCGCATCGGAGCGATCGCCTGGGTGACGGCGAAAGAGAGCATCATGCAGCCGCTGTTTCTGATCATTCTCATGGTCGGCTTGGCGACGCTCCTTCTTTTTTTGTATATCCCGTACAATACGTTCGGAGAAGACATCAAGCTCGTCATCACCCAGGGGTTGACGGTCGTCAAGTTGCTGGCGATTTTCCTGGGAATCTGGTCGGCGAGCATGACGGTGGCCGATGAGCTCGAAGGCAAAACGGCGCTGATGATCCTTTCCAAGCCGGTCGGACGTCGGAGTTTCGTCATCGGAAAGTATCTCGGCGTGATGATCCCGGTCACGATTCTTTTCCTCATTCTGGGGACTTTTTTTCTCCACACCGTTTCCTTCAAAGTCGTGTACGATGCTCGGGAGGCCGCCAAGGCAATTCCCGATGCCGTGGCCAGTTTGCAGATGGTCTTGAGCATTCTTCCGGGGTTGTTGCTGGCGTTCTTCGAGGCGCTCATCCTCACGGCGATCGCGATCGCCATTTCGACTCGCTTGTCGCTCCTGCCGAATATGACGATTTGCTTGACGATCTATGTGATCGGGCATCTGGTATCGCTCATCGTGCAATCCTCGGTCGGAGAGATTCCGCTGGTGGCCTTTGTCGGCGACTTGGCCAGCGCTATTTTGCCGGTATTGGGTCACTTTTCGATGGAAACCGCGGTCGCCATGGAAAAGCAGCTTCCCTGGCATTATGTCGGCTACGCCGCCGTGTATTCGATGATCTACTGTTTTCTCGCTTTGGTTGTGTCTCTTTTCCTCTTCGAAGACCGCGACCTCGCCTGAGCGTCGAAAGCTCCTTGGAATTCCCGTTGCCCGACGACTTCGAGGACCAGGGTCTTGCCAAAGACCGGAATGATCCTCTAAAATCACGGGGGAACGCCGCAATGTCTTGGTTGTGCGGTCCGTGAGGTCTTTAGCAGGAAGGAATCGCAATGAGCTACGATGGCGCCGACAGTATCAACGATCTGGAAACCCTGCCGGGACGAAATTACCCCGCGATCCGTCAGTTCACCGTCTTTTTGGAGAACCGGGTCGGACAACTCCGCGAAATCCTTCGTCGATTCCAGGGCAGCCGAGTCCGCATCGTTTCACTCACGGTGGTCGATGTCTCGGAGTGTGCTTTCGTCCGATTCCTTTTCAGTCATCCCGAGCAGGGACGCGAAATCCTCGAACGTGCGGGATTGGCGATCGTCGAATCCGATCTGATCGGTGTGGAGCTTGCCGAGCAGAGCGCTTCGCTTCTGGACATCGCAACGGCCCTGCTCCAGGCCGAAGTGAACATCATCCAAGCCTATCCGCTGATTGTTCGACCTCGAGGCAATCCCGCCGTGGCGTTGATGGTCGACAACATCGAAATGGCTCAAGATACGCTCAATACCAAGGGGTTCTCCATGATTACCGAAGGCGATCTTTTGGAACTCGACGAAGACATCACTTGATCGGATCTCAAGCGGAGGGTTCCTCGGCCGCCATCGAATCATCCTGGTGAAAGAGCTCTTTCGGGTCGGGCGCGGAGGTGGTTTCGGCCTTTCGGCGAAGTCGCCGGAATTCGAAGAAGAGCAAGGTCGAAGTCGCCAGGAAGGCGCCGGTGTCGGAAATGGGGCCGGCGATCCAGATGCCGTCGAGTCCGAGAAAGAGCGGCAGGACGATGATCAGCGGCAGCAAGATGAGCACTTGCCGGGTCATCGACAGGAAAAGCGAGATCATCGGACGGCCCGTCGCCTGGTAATAGTACGAACCGATGATCACCACTCCGATCAGCGGCAGCATCACCAGAAAGCGACGTATCGCGTAGCTCCCCAACTCGATCAGGTCGGGGTTGTTTCGGGCGAAGAGCGAGAAGAGCGATCCGGGAAAGAACTGGACCGGAATGATGTAGCAAAAAGAGAGAATCGACGCGACGAGCAAGGCCAGTTTCAGCGCCTGGCGGATCCGCCGGTATTGTTTCGCTCCGGTATTGTAGCCTACGATCGGCTGGAGCCCCTGGCTGATGCCCAGAAGCGGCATGAACATGACCATGAAGATCGCGAAAATGATGCCCATCACCGCGATCGCCCGGTCGCCGCCATAGGTTCCCAGTCGATTGTTCAAGAACGCCTGGAGCACACAATTGGAAATGCTCATGATGAATGGCGGAAGCCCTAAAAGGAAGACTTTCCGTAGAAGAGGCTTCTCCAGTCGCAAGTTTCTCCATCGCCATCGGAGGGTGCTCCGTCCGCTGAGATAGTACCAGCAGATCCAGGCGGTGGCGACGCTCTGAGCGATGACCGTGGCGAAAGCTGCGCCGCGGATGCCCCAGTCGAACTGAACGATGAAGAGGTAGTCGAGGAAGATATTCAGCAAGGCGGAGATGAGCATCGTCATCATGGCGACTCGGGGATTTCCCTCGCCCCGGATGAAACTGTTCACTCCGAAGGAGATTTCGTGGAAAAGCACGCCGCTGATGATGATCGAGAGATACTGTTTGCCGTAAGGCATCACCTCATCGCTGGCGCCGAACACACGCAAGAGCGGTTCGAGGAAGAGTAGCCCGAAGAATACGAAGAAGACGGCCAGGAGCAGAAACAACAACAGCGCCTGCCCGACGACCCTCTCCGCCTGATCGTACTCCTTTTCTCCCAGCCGGATGGAGATGAGGGTGTTTGAACCGAAGCCGATCATCATTCCGAACGCCATCATGATCATCATCACCGGGAACGAGACGGTGGTGGCGGCCAGGCCGAGTTCCCCGACGTATCTCCCGACGAAGATGCGGTCGATCAGATTATAGGTGGCGTTGACCATCGTCCCGAGCGTGGCGGGAATGGAGAACATCAAGAGGAGACGCCCGATCGACAGGGTTTCCAGTTGTCGTGTTCTGGTTTTTTCGTCCATCGAGGGCCTGTCGGAGTTGGTCGTCTCGCGGAAACGAGGATCGGCGAAATCGGGCTGTGATTGGGGGAAACGCGGGGAAAAAATCGTTTATCCCTTGATGACGATGACCGGCCGTAGTCGAGCGACCTTTTTCGCCAGTTTCGCGCGGTGGACGACATCGACCACGCTCGCCACGTTTTTGTAGGCGTCGGACATCTCCTCGGCGAGCCCCTTCCAGTGGCGGCAACGGACGTGGATATTTTTCTCGCGGAGTTCCTTTTCAATGTTCCTTCCCTTGGCGCTCCGGATGGCCGCCGAACGGCTCATCTTCCGCCCCGCTCCGTGACAGGAGCTTCCGAACGATTTTTCCATGGCGTCCGGTTGGCCGGTGAGGACCCAGCTTTCGGTTCCCATATCGCCGGGAATAATGACGGGCTGACCGATTTTCCGATACATCGGGGCCACCTCGGGATGTCCGGCCGGGAAGGCGCGGGTGGCTCCCTTGCGATGGACCAGCAGCTCCTTTTCGCGGCCGTCGACGGTGTGTCTTTCGAATTTCGCGATGTTGTGGGCCACATCGTAAACCAGGCTCATTCGAAGCGATTCCCAAGATTCCTCGAAACATTGCTCGAACGCCTCCCGCGCCTGCCACATGAGCAATTGCCGATTCGCCCAGGCGAAATTGGCCGCACCGCACATGGCGGCGAGATATTGGCTTCCCTCCGGACTGTCGACCGGGGCGCAGGAGAGTTGGCGATCGGGCAGGTTCAGCCCATATTTCTCGGGGGCCTTGCGGAAGCCCCGCAGCGCATCGTCGCAGACCTGGTAGCCCAACCCCCGGGAGCCGGAGTGGATCAATACGGCAACCCCGCCCTTTTCCAGTCCCATGACCTTGGCCGCCTCGGGGTCGATAATTTCTTCGACGACCTGCACTTCGAGGAAGTGGTTGCCGGCTCCGAGGGTGCCGCACTGGCCTTCGCCACGTGTAGCGGCCCGGCGACTCAACGCGTCGGGCTCGGCCCCGATCATGCGTCCTTTCTCCTCGCAGTGTTCGACATCGGAATCGGTCGCCAGGCCTTCGTCGCGGAGGAACTGGACGCCGTGGGTCAAAAGGCGACGCATCTTCTTTCCTTGGAATTTGAAGCGTCCCCCTTTTCCGACGCCGGCCGGGATGTGCTTGAAAAGCCGATCGGCCAGTGGTTGAATCCGAGGTCTCAGATCATCTTCTTTCAGGCCGGTCCGCATGATCCGGACGCCGCAATTGATGTCGTACCCGACCCCGCCCGGCGAAATGACGCCTTCTTCTTCCGGATCGGTCGCCGCCACCCCGCCGATGGCGAAACCATACCCCCAGTGGATGTCGGGCATCGCCAGCGAAGCCCCTTGAATGCCCGGCAAAAACGCGACGTTGGCGACCTGTTCGGGCGCCTGATCCTGGCGGATGGTCTCGAGCAACGGCTCATCGGCGAACAGCACCCCCTCGACGCGCATCCCTTGCTTATAGGAAACGGGGATCCTCCAGCGACATTCGTCGATCGGTTCCAGCGGCCCCTGGTAACCTTGTTTCGTCATGATCCCTCTCTCTTATGATGAGGTTCTTCTTCCATCGAGACACGGTTCTCCAGACTCCATGATACGGCAACGGCGAGCGGCGAGAAGGGGCGTTTTCAGGAAAGTTCCTCCAGAACGCGGCAAATCCACTCCGGTTCGATCTGATCGACCAGTTCGCAATGGCCCAGGGTGGTCGGCAGCACGAGCCGGAGTTTTCCATGTTGCGTCTTTTTGTCTCGCATCATCACCTGGAGGACTTGTTCGGCGGAGACGTCGGGGATTTTCGTTTCCAAGTGGAGCGCTTCGAGCAATCGGCGCTGCCGATCGACCCAGTCCCGGTCGACACGACCGAGCAAGCGTGCCAGAACGGCGGTGCAGAGCATCCCGATCGCGACCGCTTCGCCGTGCAGCAAGGTGCCGTAGCCGGCGAGGTTCTCGAAGGCGTGCCCGAAAGTGTGCCCGTAATTGAGGAGGGCGCGAAGCCCCAGCGTTTCGCGCTCATCCTGGCGAACGATGTCGGCCTTGATGCGGCAACACCAAGCGATGATGCCGCCCAGCAATTCGTGATCGCGCTGGTTGAGTCGCTCGGTGTTGTTTTCGAGTTCCTCGAACAAGGCGGCGTCGAGCGAGATGCCGTACTTGACCACTTCGCCGAGTCCGGCGCGGTACTGCCGCATATCGAGGGTGTCGAGCGTGGTCGGATCGATCATCACCCCGATCGGCTGGTGGAACGCGCCGATCATATTTTTCGCTTTCGGCAAGTTGATGCCGACCTTGCCGCCGACCGAACTGTCGACCTGGGCCAGCAGGGTCGTGGGAACCTGGAAGAACCGAATCCCGCGGGCATACGTCGCGGCGATGAAGCCGGCCAGATCGCCGATCACGCCTCCTCCGACCGCCAAGACAAGCGACTTCCGGTCGGTCCCCACTTCCAGGGTCTTTTCCCAGATCGAGGTCGCCGTTTCGACCGACTTACTCACCTCGCCGGGCTCGACGACCAGAAGGTCGACGGTGATGCCCTTGGAAGCAAGGCTCTCGGCCACACGATCGGCATACGGCTTTTCCACGTTTTCATCGGTCAACAGCACGGCATGCCGCACCTGCTCGAGTTCGGCAACCATCTCGCCGACTCGATCGATACCACCGACTTCCAGGACGATTTCATAGGAACGGTGTTCCAATTTCACCCGGACCCGTTCACCTTTCTGTTCGTTCATGGCCCTCCACCTCTGAGCCGATTGGTTGTGCTCTGTACTACCAACATCAAAGATCGTGAAATATTGTACCAAGCTCAGCGACCCACTGGAGCGGGTAGACACGTCTCGAGCGGTAGCTCGCTTTGGTTGGCGACCCTAGCCGTCCTGTGATTCTGAAGGATTTCCACGCGACGGCACGGAATCATTCATTATGACGCAACGTCGTCCCAAAGTAAATATCATATCCTCCGGAAGCTTTCGGAACCTTTCGCCTCTAGAATGTGTGGCCCGGCTGCCGGTTGGGTCAAACCTCTTGTTTCGTTGATCTGCTTTTTTTGCAAAGGGGGTTAGGCGATTTCCCAGGGAAAGGCGATCACCTCGTCGATATGTTCGGCGCCGAGAGAGAGCATCGCCAGGCGATCGAACCCCAGCGCCGTCCCGCTGGAAGACGGCAGGCCCTCTTCCATCGCCTCCAATAGCCGACTCGATTCCGGCAAGACCGGCTTGCCGTGTTGAAGACGCTGTTGATTGACTCGGCGATTTCTTTGTCGAAGCTCGTCCGGATCGCACAATTCGTGGTAGCCGTTGGCCAGTTCCATGCCGTCGATGTAGAGCTCGAATCGCTCCGCCACGGGGGGATCGCCCGGCCGGATCCTCGCCAGGGCCGCCTGAGAAGCGGGATAGTCGAAGAGAATCGTCGGTTTTCCGCGACCGAGATTCGGCTGAACCCGTTCGACCAGGAGCAAATCGAGCAGAGCATCAGCGTCTTCAAAGGAGATGGAATCGGGGATCGAGATTCCATGCCGCTGAAGCTCCGCACGCAATCGTTTCGGCGGCGAGCGATGGGGATCGACGCCGAGGAACCGCTCGAAGGCTTCGCCGTAAGACAGGCGTTGTGCCGGACCGGTGTCGAGCATCGTTTGGGCGAGTGCGTCGAGCAGGTCGATGCCCTCCGCCATGCCGTCGCCGCCTCGATACCACTCGGCCATGGTGAACTCGGGATTATGCAGCGGGCCGCGTTCTCCCACCCGAAACACACGGGCGATCTGGAAAATCGCCTCGTATCCTTCGGCCAGAAGTCGCTTCAGGGCGAACTCCGGGGAAGTCTGTAGGAACGTCGGACCTTTCGGGGCGTTCGCATTTTCCACGACGCCATGGGGCGCGATGGTAAACGGATCCAGATGCAGATCGACCACCATGTCGTGCGAGAGGACGGGAGTTTCGACCTCGAGAAAACCGCGTGCTTGGAAGAATCCGCGCAGCCGCCGAAGCAGTTCGGCGCGGTGTTCCAGATTCCGCCGGCAAGCGGTGGGACGAAAGCTGCTCATCGGCCGCCGTTTTCTCCCCGGGGAGTCGGCCCCGGCGTCTCGGATCACTCTTTCACCCGTTCGATGTACTCTCCGGTTCGCGTGTCGACGCGGATCTTATCGCCCATCTCGACGAAGTTCGGCACGATCAACTCCGCTCCGGTCTCCACCTTCGCCGGCTTGGTCACGTTGGTCGCCGTGTTGCCGCGGACCGCCGGCTCGCAGTATTCCACTTCCAAGACCACGTGGTTCGGCGGCGTCACGCCGATCGGATTGTTGTTGTAAAGAAGCATGCTGCAGTTCATGCCGTCTTTCAAATACTTCCACGCGTCGTCGACCTGGTCTCCCGTCAACTCGTACTGTTCATAGCTTTCGCTGTCCATGAAAACGAATTGATCGGGCATGCTGTACAAAAATTGCGTACTGATCTCCATGATATCGGCCGCCTCGAGCGATTCGCCGCTCTTGAAGGTCTTGTCGATGACCGTATCCCGAAGCAAATTACGGAGTTTGCACTTGTAGAGAGCCTGTCCCTTGCCGGGTTTGACGAAATTGCACTCGATCATGATGTAGGGATCGCCGTCCATCTGGACCTTCAATCCCTTCCGAAAGTCGCTTGTGTTATAATTTGCCACGTGATTCGTTCCTCTCTGTCGATGGTTTACGGAATCCGGTGATGAACACGCATGAGGCGTGGGCGACGCAAGGCCCGCGTCGACCAGGGACGATCTTCCCCTGCCCTTGCGTCGAAGGATGGGTGATTCTAGGATAGGAAAGCACCGGTACGTTATTCTTGGTCCTGTTTTCGGGAGTTTCACTTGTGCAGGAAAAACATGTTTCCCTGGATGCCGGGACGACTCGTGCGGCTGCCGATTGGCAACGGGAACTGGCCCGGTCGATCACCGATCTGGAGACCCTTTGCCGGGCGCTCCGTCTCGATCCGGTGGCCGTGGGGGCAAGCGATGCGGCGGCACGGACGTTTCCACTTCGCGTACCCCGGCCCTACCTTGAGCGGATGGAGCCCGGCAGACCGGACGATCCGTTGCTCCGGCAAATACTCCCTTCCGAGCAAGAGACACGGAATAAGGCCGGATTCGATCCCGATCCCCTCCGGGAAACCTCCGCCTGTCGGCAAAAGGGACTTCTACAAAAGTACCCCCATCGGGTGCTCTTGGCGGCGACCGACGCATGCGGGATCCATTGCCGGTACTGCTTTCGACGGCATCGCCGATTCTCCGCCGTGAGGGACCTCCGTCCAGCCTTGGCAACCATCGCCGACGACCCCCACATCGAGGAGGTGATTCTCAGTGGGGGCGATCCTCTGATGCTTGACGACGCCTCGCTGAAACAGGTATTCTATTATATTGAGGAAATACCGCATGTTAAGAGGGTCCGCATTCATTCCCGGCTGCCGGTGGTATTGCCGCAACGAATGACTCCCTCGCTACTCGGGCTGCTGGCCGATTGCCGGAAGCCGCTCTGGGTGGTATTTCACGTCAACCATGCCGTGGAAATTTCATCGGAAGTGGAAAAAGCGTTTCTGGAACTGTCCCGGGCCGGCGTCCCCCTGCTCAGCCAGACGGTGTTGCTTCGGGGCGTGAACGACCGCGCGGACGTGCTCCAGTCGCTTTTCGAACGGTTGATCGCAATGCGTGTCGTTCCCTATTACCTTCATCAAATGGATCGCGTCGTGGGAACGGCGCATTTCGAGGTGGCTGTCGAGGAAGGAAAGCGACTCATCGAGCAATTAAGGACTCGATTGCCGGGCTTTGCCGTCCCCCGGTACGTTCGCGAAGTCCCCGGCGTACCCCATAAGGTGATTCTGGCCTGAAGGGATCAGGCCCGTGGAGGAAACAGAAAGCAGGTGTGATAACATGATGACCGGACCGGACAAGATGGATCTCGTGCTCCGCATCCACGAAACCCCCCTGAAAGCGGCCTTTTGCATTACCGGTGGCGGCGCCCAGGCGATCTCCGATCTGCTGGCCGTTCCCGGGGCGTCGAGCACGGTCATGGAGGTCATGGTACCGTACACCTCGGTTTCGATGGCTCGCTACTTGCAGTTGACTCCGGAAAAGCACTGCGCCGAACGCACTGCCCGACAAATGGCGATGCAGGCGTTTCTCCGGGCCCATCGGTATGAACAACAGATGCAATCCGAAGGGGACATGCCGGCGACCGAGTCGATGCCGGCAGGGATTTCCTGTACGGCTTCCTTGGCCACGAATCGTCCCAAGAAGGGTCCGCATCGGGCCCATCTGGCGTTGCAGACGATCGACCGCACGATGAGCTGGTCGATTCATCTTGAAAAAAACGTCCGTACCCGTCTTGAGGAAGAGGAGATCGTCTGCAAATCGATCATCAACCTGCTGGCCCAGGCCTCGAAGATTTCCGACCAACTCATGATAGGACTGGGGGCTCGGGACCATTTCCACGAAAGATTGACTCTGGCTCCCCCGGCGTGGCAATCGCTGTACTTCGGCGAACTCCAAGCGGTGGAAAACGTCGACGGTTCGATTCGTCGTATTCGAACAATGGGCGACGAAAAGGCCCCCGAGGGGGCGCTTCCGCGGGGGCTCTTCCCCGGGGCGTTCCACCCGATGCACCACGGTCACCGTCGGATGATGGCGATCGCCCGAGAACGCTTGGGCGATGCGGTCGCTCTGGAGATGTCGGTCCGGAATGTCGACAAAGCACTGATGGATTATGCGCGGATGGAAGAGGTGCTGACGCAACTCGAAGAAAAGGAAAGTCTCTGGCTTACCAACGCGGCCCGATTCGATGAAAAGTCGCAACTCTTTCCCGGGGCGACGTTTATCATTGGCATGGACACTTTGCTGAGGATCGCCAGCCCGAAGTACTACGGCGGAAGTGAAGAGGCCGCCCAGGCGGTGTTCGAGCGATTCGCCGATCGGGGGACGCGCTTTCTGGTATTCGCGCGCCGGATCGAAGGGGAGATACGCTCATTCCCTGAAGAGGGGATTCCCGAGGCGTTGGCCTCTCTCTGCGAGGGGATTCCCGCCTCGTCATTCTGTGAAGACATCTCCTCGACGGAGATCCGCCGCGGTCACGATGCATCCTCTTTCTGAGGTCTCGATTGGCAACTCGGTTTCCAACGAGCCGATTTCTTCGAGCACCGGATTGCATCTCCCCCGACGGGCTCTCGGGGAGTGAACCGACCGAACGATGATTCGTTTCTTCCCCCAACGAGAGCCCCCTTCCCCCGATACTCCCCCACCATAGCGGCGCAAGCCGACCTTTTGCGGCAGGATTCTCGTCCATTTATATCGACTATCTCGACGGAACAACCTATGCTCTCCGTTTCCCGCCCCCCTTTTTCTTGAAAAGAGAGCATCGACGAGCGCAAAAAAGCTACTTTTATGCAAAGGCTCCCTTCTCCATGTTCTACACTTCACTAGTCATGTATTGTTGGGTTTTGTCTCATTCGCATTGGGGCACCATCCTTTCGAGGGGCTCCACTTCCTTCAAGCATGTCAAAAGAGGAGCAGATGTCCACGACTTCTTCACCTCCGAAGATCATATTCGTCGACGACGAACCCCGGGTATTGCAGGGGTTGCGTCGCATGCTGCGCTCGTTTCGGAAGGAATGGGATCTCCATTTCGCCGAAGGGGGGCATCAGGCACTGTCGATGATGGAGGAATCGGCCGCCGATATCGTGATTTCCGACATGCGGATGCCGAATATGGATGGGGCGGAACTGCTCCAGGAGGTGATGCATCGCTATCCTTCGACCGTGCGGATCATCCTTTCCGGTCAGAGTGACCAGTTGGCCATGCTCAAGTGTATGGAGCCGGCTCACCAGTTCTTGACCAAGCCGTGCAACTCCGAAGAACTCAAAAGCGTCATCCAGCAGACCTGCCGCTTCAGGAGTCAACTCGAAGAAAACGACCGTTGGGTCCAGGACATCATCTCCCGGATGACGAAATTGCCCTGTCACCCGGAACGGAAACGTGCCTTGAACGAAACATTGATGGAAGAGGATCCCCCGATCGAGCGTTTGGCCGAGATCATCTCCAGCGACATCGGAATGAGCTTGAAGATCATCCAATTGGTCAGTTCAAGCTTTTTGGGCCCCCCGCAGAAGGAGATCCTTCCCGGCATGGCCGTGCAACTGTTGGGGGGATCGATGATGCACTCGCTCGAGTCGCAAACCGATGTGTTTGACGTGATGGAGGAGGGGAACTCGCTGGAGGATTTCGAACGATTGACGGAGCATTCCCTCCAGGTCGCCGCGGGGGCGCGCCACGTAGCCCGAGAGCTTTCCGCCGACAACGCCGAGGAGAATCACGCCTATCTGGCTGGATTGTTCCATGTGGTCGATCTCATGATCAGGCTTGCGGCACCTTCCATGGAAAAGCCCCCTCAGACAAACTCCACGGGGAGTCTGGAGCCGCTTTTGGCTTCCTCGAATGCAAAAGCGAGCGCCTACATGCTGGGATTGTGGGGGATCCCGACGCCGATCGTCGAGGCGATCGCTCATTACCGGAACCCCATCAACCGAGAACCTTCCGACTCCATTCCGCTGGTGGGGCTCCACATCGCCCACGCCGTCATCCGTCGCAAGGACGACCCGGAATCCTTGATGGAAGCAAATTATTTGAACCGACTCCCGAGAGTGCTCCCGCCGAAAGAATGGATCGATCTCTGTCGGGAATCTTTGATGGAAAAGGTAACGCCATGAGCCAAGATATCCTTCTGGTAGACGACGACAACCTTTGTTTGGAAGGTTATCGGCGAACGTTGCGCAAAGAATTCGATATCGCCATCGCGAACCATGCCCAAGAGGCGCTGGACCTTCACGAAAAGCAGGGTCCTTTCGGTGTGGTGGTGGCCGACATGCATATGCCGGGTATGAATGGGGTGGAACTCTTGAAACGTTTCAAAGAGATTTCGCCGAAAACGGTCCGGATGATGCTCACCGGTTACGCCAATCAGGAGACCGCGCTACAGGCGGTCAATTCGGGAGAGATTTTCCGCTTCATGGTGAAGCCGTGTCCGGCGGATCAGATGCGGGCCTTTCTCTTGGCGGGGTTGGAACAGTACCGCCTTTTGGTTGCCGAGCGTGACCTGTTGACAAAAACGCTTCACGGTTCGCTCAAGGTGATGACCGACATCCTGAGCATCACCAGCCCCGAATCGTTCGGTCGTGCAATTCGACTCCGCTTTTTGACGCACCGACTTTGCGAACTGGTGGGCGAGAAGCAGCTCTGGTTGATCGATATCGCATCGATGCTTTCCCAACTCGGTTGCGTGACGGTCCCCCGAGAAACCCTTCATCGGGTTCATGCCGAGGAGGAAGTGCATCCTTCGGAGATGAAGATGTACCATCGCCATCCGGAAGTGGCGGTGAAACTGATCAGCTCGATTCCCCGGCTCGACGGAATCGCGCGGATCATCGCCTACCAGGAGAAGCACTTCGACGGCAGCGGCGCTCCCACCGACAGCATCGCCGGCAAGGACATTCCCCTGGGGAGTCGGGCCTTGAAGTTGGCCTCCGATTGGGATTGCCTGGCCATGCGGAAAATTCCTCAAGAGGAAGTCGAATCGATTCTCCGCCAACGCAACGGCTGGTACGATCCCGATCTTCTGGAAGTGATTCCCGAATTGATCGACCGGGAGGATCGCTACGTCTTGCGGGAAATGCCGATCCAGCACTTGACCGACATGATGGTCATGGCCGACGACATTCATTCGTTCCAGGAAATGCTGCTCTGTTGCCGGGGCCAGGAAATCACGCCGACCCTCAGGATGCGGCTGCTGAACCACGTCGACAAAATCGGCCCGATCAACAGCGTGAATGTCTTGGTTCCGGAATTGCGGGTCCTCAACGCGAGCGCTGAGGAACCCCGATTCGATCGTTTCGGAAGAGAAATCCGCCACACGGGCCAGGCCGTCGGTTCTTAGATGTGAACCGGGGAGACAGGAATGAAACGACATGTGTTGATCATCGACGACGACGCTCTTCTGTTGCGCAGCATCTCGCGATGCCTCTACCGGCAGCCGTACACCCTTTTCACGGCCCATGACGCCGCCGAGGCGAAGGAGGCGATCAAAGCCCAGCGGATCGATCTGGTGGTGGTCGATCAGCAGATGCCGGGGATCAAAGGAACGGAACTTGCCCGATGGATCGCCGGTTATTGCCCTTCGATCAAGACGATCATGCTCACCGGCAATGCCTCCCTGGAAACGGCGATGGCGGCCATCAATCAGGGAAACGTTTTCCGATTTTTTACCAAGCCCTGCGACGTGGTGGAGCTGGCCTTGGCGATCCAGCAGGCGCTTCAGCAGAAGGACCGTGAGGAAGCGTCGTTGAGTGAAGGGAGCCACGACGGGAATTCCTCGGCAACGTTTCGGAATGATGGGTTCGCGAATCGGATCCAGGCGGAGAAGGCGATCGCAGATCCCTTTCGAGAGCCCGACATGGAGGATTCGAAAACGGGCGGAAGCTTCGCGCGGGGAATTTTGATGATCGAACCGAGGGCACGTCGCGCGCTTCGGGAGGCTCAGGAACAACGTTTATGTACATTTTTCGATCTTCGCCCCCTCCATCGCCACGAGGATTGGGACGATCCGTCCGAGGTTCCGGAAGCGGTACTGCTGTGGTTCTCCCGGGACGAAAAAGAGAAAGCCACAACAATTTGCCGTGGACTCAAAGGGATCCACTGGCAAAACGCACCGGCGATCCTTGCATTCAGTCCCGCCGAGGAGGACGCGAGCATCGCCGCGGCGCTGGGGATCGGTTTCGACGAATGCTTGACTCCGAGAATGGGCCCGGAGGAGATGGTCGCCCGCATTCTAGCGGCGGTCCGGACCCGACGCCTCGATCAGGTTCTCGCGGGGGTGGTCGGTTTGGAGAAGAGACGAGAAGAAGCGACGGCTTCTCCATGAACCTCTCCGGTCTCCGCTTCGCTCACACCTCTTGAGGAAGATACTCGATGAGATTCAGTCACTTGTTCCACAGTTCCAATCGACTGGCACGACGCATGACGATATTCCTGCTCTCCGGGTGGATCGTCATCGCGATTCTCATGTCCGTGCTGGTCGGGATCGATTCGACCCGATCGCTTAAGAGGCAGTATTTCGAGTTGGGCGAGCATAATGTCATCGCGGGCGCGGAATTCGTGGAGATGGTGCTCGACAAAGCGGTGTCCGATCAACTGTTTGATCTGGAAGAGGTGCTGCGGGGCAATCTCGCCCCCTTGCCCAAGCGTTCCAACTGCATCCCCCAAGAGTATTCTTCCCCTTCGGGAAATTACTTGAAGCAATATCTTCGGACGCCGTTCGAATCGTTTCAATCGCGTGAAGAGGTTTATTACACCTACTGCATCGGCAAGGACGGCTACATTGCGGTGCATACCGATCCTCATTACGAGGACACGCTTGGCGAAAAGCCCAACCAGGAACATTACGAAGGGACGACGCACACACAGGTCCACGATACGTATTCGAAGAAGATCAAGCTCGGAGGCTACGAGTACTACGAGTTTGCTTCGCCGGTCTATGTGCAGGGGCATTTCTGGGGCGAGTTCCGCTTGGGAATTCACGAATCGGTCATCAAGAATGCGGTCATCGAACAAATGATACAAGTTCTTCTGGGAAGTTTGGTGGCCTGCCTGTTGCTTTCGCTGTTCATCTACTACACAGTCAAGAGTTCCCTCCAACCGGTGCTGGAATTCTCGACGGTGGTCCAGGCGATGAGCGGGGGGAATCTCTCCATCCGCTGTCATTACGACCGCGACGACGAGCTGGGGGACCTGGGACGCTCGTTCAATGAAATGGCGGACAAATTGACCGAACGAAATCGGCAGTTGCATCAGAAGGCGGAGACGCTTCGAGAAGAGAACGAGATGCGTCAGCAGATCGAGAAAGAACTCGAGGAGCATCGCAATAGTCTTGAAACGCTGGTCGAGCAGCGGACCCTGGAGGTGACCAGTGCGAACGAAGAGCTCATCAACACCAACCGGGAATTGGAGCGGGAGAATCTCCAGCGTATGCGGATCGAGAAGGAGCTTCAAGCGCGGACCGTCCAGCTCGACAACCGCATCGTCCAGCTCAGTTGCCTGCACCGGGTGGGAGAACTGCTCGACCAGGCCCGATACTCGTTGCGGTATGTGCTGAACATCATCGTCGACATCGTGGAACAGGCGTTGCGAAATCAGGGCGATTTTTCCGTCAAGATCATCATCAACGGCTGCATGGCCCATTCCGAAGAATTCGAAGATTCTCCGAGCAACGTCGAAATTCCCGTTTCCACCGAACACGAGAATATGGGGGCGATTCTGGTCAGTTGTTCGACGAATTCCCAGAAGGTCGCGACGCGGGAACAGGAACGGAGTATCCGGCGATTACTGAATACCTCGGAGGTGTTCTTGTATGATCTCGCCGCACGACTGGGCACTGCCTATATGCGTGTTCAGGCAGAGGCCGCCGCCGACACCCTCCGACGACGTATCGAATTCGTGCTCGGGGCGACCAACACCTGTTTGAGCATTCTCGATATCGAGAAAAACGTGGTATACGTCGATCCCCAATGGCAGAAGAACCATGGAGACTTCAAGAGCAAGAAGTGTTGGGAATATTTTGCGTGCCGTTCGGAAAAATGCACCCGGTGCATGATCGAGTCGGAGGACCTTGAAGACAGCCGGCGAATGTCGGAGCAGACGCTCGACGACAAAATCTACCAGGTGACGACGATGCCGTTTTACGATGAAAACGGCACGCCGTTGATCGCTCAAGTGCGGACCGACGTGACCAATCAAAAAGAGTTGGAGCGCGAGCTGAGCCAGGCCCAGAAGCTCGAATCGATCGGTCAACTCGCCGCCGGCATCGCCCATGAAATCAATACGCCGATCCAGTACATCGGCGATAATACCCGATTCATCCAGGACGCCTTCGTCGAGATCGACCGGCTGTTAACGCTCTTCCTCGAGTTGCTCGAGCATCACGATTCCGGCCATCTGCCCGACGAGGACTGCGTGAAGGCCAGGCAGATGATCGAAGAGACCGACGTCGATTTTCTCACCCAAGAGATTCCCGAGGCGATCGAACAGATGCTCGACGGCGTGGGACGTGTCGCCGAAATCGTCCATGCGATGAAAAACTTCTCTCATCCCGGCTCCCAACATATGCAGGCGATCGATTTGAATAAGTCGATTCGCGACACCATCACCATTTCCCGCAACGAGTGGAAATACGTCGCCGAGGTCCAGACGGAATTCGACGAAGCCTTGCCGCTGACGATGTGCCTGCCGGGCGAACTCAATCAGGTGATTCTGAATTTGATCGTCAATGCCGCGCATGCGATTGAGGAGAAGCTCGGCGGCGACACCCTTGAAAAGGGGACGATTTTCATTTCGACGAAACATGTCGATCATCGCGCCGTGGTCTCCATCGGCGACAACGGCATCGGCATTCCGGAGAAGATCCGCGAGAAAATCTTCGACCCCTTCTTCACGACCAAGAGCGTGGGCAAAGGAACGGGGCAAGGGCTTTCGGTCGCCTATTCGATCATCGTCGACAAACACCGCGGGACAATCGAAGTCGAAACCGAAGAGGGAAAAGGAGCCACCTTCACCATCGAGATTCCCATCGACGGGAAGGACGTCGACGCGACCTCCGATGGATCAGGGAGTGAAGCGAAACCGTTGCTGCCGGACGCATGACCGGCCGGTCGATCGCGGGGATTCGGTCACGGCATCACTTCTCCGAAGGCATGCTTCCCGGCAAGGGATCGCTCGATTCAGCGAATTTCGCGACACTTCGGGCGGCCTTTTTGGGATTCATCGCCACCCCGGCGCCGTTGATGCACCCTCCCTCGCAGGCCATCACCTCGACGAGATCCCTGGGCACTTGCCCCGACTGTACTTTTTCAACTGAGCCACGCCCTTGTGGGAAAGACCGTCGATCAGCACGGGCTCGACCGCTTCCGGCCGAAGACACATCGAGCGGACCGCTCCGGAAACGTTGCCGGTCAAGGGAAATCCTCTCCCTTGCTGATGAGCGGGTTCGGAAAGGGGGGAAGGATCTCCGTCGGTCAGGGAAATCTCCATCGCCTGCAGGAGGGCTTCGACTTCCTCGAACGTCATCACGAAGTCCACGGAATCGTCGAGGCGTCCTTCCCGGCGTTTGGCCACGCAGGGCCCGAGAAAAACGGTGACGGCCTCCGGCATTTCCCCGCGGACCTCCTCGGCGATCATGTGCATCGGGGTTCCGGTGCGGGAGACCATCGGTCGTAGTTCGGGCACATGTTTCCGGACCGCTTCGATGTAGGCGGAACAACAGGAAGTCGTCATCAGTGGTTGATCGCCTTCGAGAACTTTTTCGGTGAATTCCTCGGCTTCGGCGCGGCACGTGGTATCGGCGCCGACGGCGACCTCCCGGACCTGGTCGAAGCCCATCTTTTCCAGCGCCGCGGCGATTTGTTCCGGCGACGCGGCGAACTGCCCGGCGATGGCCGGTGCGCACATCGCGACAACCGGCTTTTCCGATTGGATGGCTGCAAGCACGTCGATGATCTGCGATTTTTCGGCGACCGCCCCGAAAGGACATGCCCGCATGCAACGTCCACAGTAGATGCATTTCGAGAAATCGATCCGCGAGTGGCCGTTCTGGTTCTTTTTGATCGCATCGACCGGACAGGACTCTTCGCAGGGAACGCCGATTTTGAGGATCGCATGATAGGGGCAGACCTGCTTGCACTCGCCGCAATTGATGCACCGGTCGTGATCGATGCGAGCCTGTCGCTGACGGATGTCGATGCAATCTTTGGGACAATTCACCTGGCAGGGTCGGGCCAAACATCCCCGGCAGGCATCGCTGATGACGTACTGATTTTCACTACATCCCTCGCAGGCGATGTCAAGCACGCTGAGGATGTGCGTATCGACCGGCTGGTCACGACCGCGTGTCTCTTCCACGTATCGGGCGATCGGCCGCATGTGCCGCGCGATCTCCTTTTCGGGATCGTCGAGGCATTCGACCGAAAACCCCAGTGCGGCGATGCATCGGAATTTGACGATCTGTCGTTCCTTGAACGTACAACACCGGTAATGGGCCGGCCCGATGGGGATGACTTCGTAAGGGATCCGATCGAACGTTTCCGCCGGAGCGTCGTCGAGCCAGGCGCGGGCAATGCGACTGAGGACCTCTCGGCGGAGGATCGTTGCCTGATTGGGGTAATAGTCTTGTACCATATTGAAGAGATTTCTCGAGCGGGATCAGTTCCAGTTTTTTCCGTTCTTGCGAGTGCCGCAGATATTCACCTGCATCCCCATGGCACGAGCCATCGCCGCTTTGGCCAAGAGACTGCGATCGGCGTCTTGCGTGCTGTCGGCATAAACAACCTGGATGTGGTTCGATTTGTGCCGAGCCATCATCTGGTCCCGACTCACCCCATAGGTGACCGCGTGCATGATCGGCCACATCGGCGTGGTTGCCTCGAGTCGTCGTCGGGTTTCCTCTTCGGAGAGTTCAACGACCTCCGCTCGGCCGAGATCCATATTCAGTCCGTTTTCGTCGACGAAGATCCGCGACCAGACGATCTCTCCCGGTCGGGAAACGCCTCCGATGGTGGCCCCGCCGAGCCGGAAATACATCGGGTCCTGTCGGAAGCCGGTCGCCCCGCTCCAGCCTCCCTTCAGATGCGCCGGCGGGACCGCTCCGCTGATGAGGAACACCCAAACGTAGTCGTCGATCGTTCCTCCGGCATCCCAATCGCCCCAGCGGATATCGTGCAGCGTATTCTCAACCGGTTGGCCCATCGCCTTTTGGATACGGTAGGTCATCAATCCGTCGAGACCGGCGCATTGATCGACTTCGTTGTAATGCACCAGCGGCTCGCCCTCGTAGAGAATGCGTTTCCGCCGGCGGTCCTGCACGGGAGGACGTTCCCGGTTGTTGAGCGTACCTTCGGCCAGGTCGCTCGCGGGCAAGAGGTCCTTCAGTCCCTGCTGGTACTGGATGCCGATGCAATCGCAACCGAAATCGTCGGCGATGCGGAGCGCCGCGATGTACATCTTGCACTGGGCGAGAATCTGATCGTTGGTCAATTCGCGAAAGGGGTCTTTTCCCGTTTTGAATTTCATGCCCTTTTCGGTCATCCATTTCTTCACGGCTCGGGCTTCCTTGTCGGTCACCTGCGTCGTCTCGTAATACAGGGCGGACTGGCTCAACCGCTCCTTGAAGACCCCGGTCGGATGCAATAGCTCATCGGGAATGATCGCGTTGTACATCCCCATGCAGCCTTCGTCGAAAACCCCCATGATCGCCTTTTCCCGCGTCAATTGTGCGGCGAGCGCTTCGCCGAGTCGGGTCAGCGTATTGGGAATTTTCACTTCGTCGATCGGAATCACATGATCTTCCGGGTGAACGATCTTCTCGCCGCGAAGCCATTGCTCGAGGCGGCGGGTGAACCATTCGTCGGTGAAATTTTCGCTCCAGAGGGTGGAATACCCGCGCTCCGCCTTGGTCAGTGAAGCGTTCAAGTTCAACATCCCGACCAGCCCCGGCCAGGTCCCCGACCAGTTGGCGACGGTGAGGATCGGTCCCTTGTGGAACATCAGGCCGGAAAGTACATGATGGGAATATTGCCAGACCGATTCAGCGACGATGAGCCGGGCGTTCGGATCGATCCGGGAAAAAACCTCCATCCCTTCCTTTTGCGAAGCGATGAAGCCGTGCCGGTTTTCGCGTTTGTACGGATGGGCCCGAACGAGCCGGTATCCTGCCTTCTCCACGGCCTGCGAAAGGGCTTTCTCCATTTTCTTCTGCTCCGGCCAGCACTCCTGATTGGCCGATTCCCGCAGATCACCGCTGGAAACGAGCAACACCTCTTTTTTGCCCACCTTGGGAATTTTGTACGGTTTCGGGATATCGTAAGCAGCCATGGGGTCTCCCTCCTTTGAGATGACGATTCTCTCTATTCGGCCTAGACAGATGCGACTTTCGCGAACGCTTCCCAGCAACGTGGCCGAAATCTCTTCCAGCTACAGAAAATAACAGAAGCCGTCCCGTTCGACAAGCCGACGGAAGCGGGTTTGAGAGAATGGGGGCCGATCAACGAAAGCAAGCATCGGAAGAACGTGAGGAGAGGAACTCCACCTCCGGAGACGCCTTCGACGAAGTCGGATCGGACGACGTGGATCGAAAGTCGCGATTTTCGGATTCCTCTGAGGAAGGCGATTCGTTGGAAGGGGGTTCCGATGCGGCAAGTTTTGTTTCGGCGACGGAAGTCTCTTCCGGAGCATCCGGGGAGGTGGAAGCCCCCTCTTTTTCGACAGAGGGCAATTCGAACCCTTTGTTCAAAAAAGCGGAAGCCGATTCGCCGTCTCCCTCGCGCAACGGAGAGCGTTTCACCGGCTCGATCCAAGAGCCGCGATTCGACTCAGATTGCCGGATCGGGTTCTTCCGCGCTCGCGGAGAGAAGCTCGAATGGTTCGGAAGCGGAATCGTCGCGCTCCGACGTTTTTCGGGTGCCTCGGGCTCGGCATCCGTTCCGGGGGCATTCTCCTTGAAAGGAATCGCCGGCATTGGCGGCAACGGAGACTCTTTCACGTTCGACGGCGCCGTTTCGAGGGGAGGATCCGGCGGAGAACGCATCGTGATTTTGGCTGGGAAACGAGATTCTTGTTTCCGCGGGGGCTTCGGCGCGAACGGGTTCGAGGGTATCTTCACGTTTTCTGAAGCGGTGGCCATCGTCGGATCGGGGAAACCATCTTGGAAAGGCTGCTTCGAATCGCTGCTGGTGGAGGAGGAAGCAACCGCCGATCCGGAGGACGATGCCTCCTTTAACCACGGGAGATTCGGCTCCTCGGGCGGTGCCTTGGTCGGAAAGGACGAAGGCGAAGGTTCTTCAACCGCCGAGAGAAGACTCATCTCCAGTTGGTTCAGTTTCTGATCGGTGATCGACGAGCGTTTCGGAGACTCATGGCTTTTCTCTTGTGTGGAGTCTAAAATGGACTCTTTTTCCTCCCCCTCAAAAGGGTGATCGCCGTAGTAGGTTGGCTCCGGAGATGGACGGCGACCGCTCTTGGAGATCGGAGGAATGATCGAGACTTTTTCGTCGGAAGTTTTCGGGAAAGGTTCTTCGAACGGGTCCTGCTCGAATGGGGAGGAGGAAGTCTGAGATTCGTTTTTCTGCGGCGGCAAACTCGCCACTTCCGGAACGGTTCGGCTCAAACCTTCGTAAATCTCTTGTTTCAGCTCGGTGGAAAAAGGATCCTCCGACGGCTTTCCGGAGGGGGAGACGGTGGCGAAACCGTAATTTTTCGATTCCGGCTCGACACGCTTCTTCGGCTTCTCTTCGGGCGTTGCCTGTTCTTGCGGGCGCGTTTTGGCCCAATAGGAATCGTCGGAAGTCGCGGTCAAGAGCGCTTTCGACTTCCCGGTGTTCACGTGGCGGAGAGGATTCTTCTCGGGCGGGCCGGAAGAAGCGACCAGAAGAGCTTTTCCATCGCCGTGGCGGCTACGCAACCCGCTCGCCTGTTGACGATACTGAGAGGCCTCATTCGGCTCTCCGTGCCGTTCGTAGAGTTTGGCCATTTTCAAACAAGCCTCTTTCTCACCGAGCGCTTTTTTGAAATGACGGAAACTGGTTTGGTAATGCCTTTGGCTTCCGGTGACCAGTCCGAGCAGATATTGGGTCCGCTTGTGATCGGGATGAGTCAGCAGGGCATTCCGCAGGAGGATTTCGGCATCGACGTATTTCTCGTGATCGTAGAGCAACGCGGCGTAATCACAGATGATCTCGGAGTTTTCCGCTTCCAGATCGAGCGCCTGATGAAAATAGTATTCGCTTTGCTCGAATTCGTCCAAGCGGGCGGTGATGACCGCCAGACGATGGTACGGCTTTGCCAGCCTATGGGGCTCTTCTTCCTGTTGCTTATTGTGGAGGTATTGTGTGTAGAGCTCACGGGCCCGCAGGAGATCGCCTTGTCGCTCGGCCTGCTGGGCTTCGGAGAGCGTGAGCGCGTGGAGATCTTCGTCGGGCTGCGAAGATGGTTTGCCACCGGTGAACCGCGCTTTCACCTCGGAGCCGAAGGAGGTCACAGAGTCGATGGTGGAATCCCATACATTCTTGGTTTTCGTACAGCCGATCATGGACATGCCGAACGAGAGCAGTACTCCGATTCCGATGATGGTGATGATTCGCATCCGCGTCATGTGCAATCCTGGAAGATGATCGGGATTCGGCTCCATGGGGGGAACGTACTCGCGGGCCGCGCGCAACGCGTGGCCGGGGGGAAGCGAAAGGGCGTGCCGGTGTCGCCGTCGCTGACGATGTTTCGAGGCGGAAAAAGCATCCTATCCGCCGGGGGCGCATCGACCGGCAATGCCGTCCGAATCCGAGGTATTGGAACTATCGGAATAATCGGAAAGGATCTGAAGCCCTTTTTCTCCGAGTCCAAATGGGCGAAAAGATAGGCGTTCTGCGAAAGAGAAGCTGCATTCCGAGAGAACACCGAAGGGGAAAGATTCTTCCAGGACCGCCTATTCTACTTTTTTTTCGAATATGCGGAGCAGAAAGTCGATTTCGCTTTCCGTCGCGGGAAGATCTTCGCAGACCACTTCGCAATGGAGGCCGTGTTCGTGGTATGCCTTTTGCATGAGATGACCGAACATGGGATGGTGAATGCTTCTCCCGATGCCGGTGGAAGGGGGAAGCGGCACATCATCGCTCACCCCGGCGTACCGCAATTGCATCGGTGGGTCGTCCGGCGAAACATGCGTCAGCGCGGAGGCTTCCTCGACCACTTGCCGCATTTCGGGGGTTTCCAGTTCTTCGATCGTCTCGACGCCGAAGCCGGGCAGCAACGAGCTGTGGATGCGGGGATCGCCGCCGATGTGCGTCAGAATGACTCTCGGGTCGAGGGTCGTTTGGGCGCCGTAACCGACGACCGCCGCAAGACGTGACGATTCTCTTGCGATCGGGTCCACGCTCGTCGGATCGGCCAAGTCGTCGTGCGTGGCGATCCAACAGGACATACAGCCCCCGGCGGAACCGCCCGACATGGCGATGCGTTCCGGATCGAGATGCCAAGCGTCGGCCTGGTGCCGCACGTATTGCACGACGCGTGCGCCGTCAAGCACGGGATGGGGAAACGTAACCGCCGGCTCGCCGGGGCGCGGTTTGACGAACCGGTAATTCCCGCTGACCACCGAAATGCCGTTCTCCAAACACGCTCGGAATAAAGGCAACTTCCGTACCTGCGATTTGTCGCCGCCCACGAATCCCCCGCCGTGGAAGAAGATGAGCACCGGCGTCTTCTCCGTTTCTCCCACCTCTTCGGGACGGTAGAAATCGAATCGCTGCCTCGGATGCGGTCCGTAGGCCACGTCGGCACGTGTCGGTTCGCGTGGTTCTTCGGACGACGTTTTTCGCGACTGCCTCTCGTGATAGGTTCGGGCCTCGGAAAACGTGAGAACGCCGTCACCGTCGAGATCGGCAGCAGGCGTTCTTTTCAAAAACCGCGACAGCATCGGCGTGTTCTCGGAAGTACGCTCCTGGGCGAAAACGTCCGGTGAGGCAAAAAAGACGAACGACGTGGAAATCATCAAAAGTGAAAATAAGTGCAACCCGAACGTCGACATGGTCCATTCTCCATTGGATCGAACATTTCAAACGACACCGGCATTCGTGGAGGACGATCTCGGAACGTGCACGCGCCTACGGTGACGAAACGACCATCGCTTGATGGGGTGGCGGGCACACGGGATGCGTGTGGTGCATCCATCGGGCCATGCCGTTGACCTTACACATGAGACGATCGAACTGGGACGGGTCGAGCGACTGCTTACCGTCGCAGATCGCCTCCTTCGGACACGTTTGAACCTCGACCATCAGGCCATCGGCACCGGCGGCCATCGCCGCCAGGCTCATCGGCTCGACCAGCTCGCGGATGCCCGTGGCGTGGGAAGGGTCGACGATCACCGGCAGGTGGCTTTGTTGTTTCACCAGAGCCACGGCGCTCAAATCGAGGGTGTTTCGCGTCGCGCGTTCGAAGGTGCGGATGCCCCGTTCACAGAGGATGACCTCGGGGTTCCCCTCCGAGAGGATGTACTCCGCCGCATTAAGCCATTCCTCAATCGTCGCGTGCAGCCCCCGTTTCAGCAGGATGGGCCGACGGACCTTGCCCACTTCTTTCAGCAGCATGTAGTTCTGCATGTTCCGGGTACCGATCTGCAACATGTCGGCCACTTCGGCCATCGCTTCGACGTCGCGCGTGTCCATGACCTCGGTGACGATGGGCAGTCCCACTTCGTCGCCCGCTTGGCGGAGCATCGCGAGGCCGGGGTGCCCCAGTCCCTGGAAGGCGTAAGGCGACGTTCTCGGCTTGAAAGCTCCCCCGCGGAGCATCGCCGCGCCGGAGCGACGCACACAGCGCGCGGTATGGAAAATCTGCTCTTCGTGTTCGACCGTACACGGACCGGCGATGACCGCAAAGCCTTCGCCGATCCTCACGTCGCCGATTTGAACTACGGTCCGTCGGCCATCCGGCCGGCGTGAAGCGAGTGGAAGGTTCGTCATGGGTCGTTCCCTTTCATGATGGTTGCGATCCGAGAATCGCCGTGGTGAGAATCAGAGTGTGATGTGTACGAGTGCATTGATGGATCCGGTCCAAAAAATCACGGTGATTTCTTGCACGATTGTTTCATTTCGGCGATGAACCGGCCCACGCGGTCGGGCAAATCCGCCTCGCCGGCATGCTCTTCGATGATCCGCACGAACGCGCTGCCGACCACCACGCCGTCGGCCACCCGGGCGACCTCTCGGGCATCCTTCGGGGTGGAAACGCCGAAGCCGACGCAAAGGGGCAGATCGGTCGCTTTCCGGATCGATTCCAGGTAAGCCGCCAGTTTCGAAGTATCGAGCCCTCCGGCGCCGGTGACCCCCTTTTTGGAAATCACGTACAGAAAACCGGAGCCACTCTCGGCGATCGACGCGATCCGTTGCGGCGACGTCGTCGGCGCGATCAAGCGGATGAGCGAAAACGATTGATCCTCCGGAATGCACCGGATGAATTCTTCGGCGTCTTCGCTGGGAAGATCGACCAGGAGGATCCCGTCGATCCCCGCGCGATCCGCCTCGCGGAGCAACCGCTCCGGCCCATAGGCGAGTACCGGGTTGTAATAGCTGAACAAAATGATCGGCAGATCGTGGCGTTTGCGGAGTTCGCCGATCATCTCCAACGCGCCTGCGAGCGTCATGCCGCTTTTCAGTGCCCGCTGGGAGGCACGCTGAATGACCGGCCCGTCGGCGGTGGGATCGGAAAAAGGGACACCGAGTTCCAGGAGGTCGAGTCCCGAACGACAGGCGGCATCGAGCACGGCCATCGAGGTTTCTCGGTCCGGATCCCCGGCCGAGAGGAATCCGACCAGGGCGGCTTCCCCTTGCTTTTTCAGGGTTTCGAATCGTTGTGCGATGCGGTTCATGGAGGGAGCTTTCATTTCCAAAAAAATCGAGATGAAGAGAAAGTACGAACGCGCTTCTTCTTCTCCTTGTCGGTGGTTTACACGGTCTTCCGGTGCCCCGAAACTTCCAGGTAATGGGCCAAGTCCTTATCGCCGCGGCCGGAAAGGTTCACCAGCAGAATCTCCTCCGACGTGCGCCGCGGAGCCTCTTTCAATGCGTAGGCCAAAGCGTGCGAACTCTCCAGCGCCGGGATGATCCCCTCGCAACGGCAAAGCTCGCCGAACGCGTCGAGGGCTTCCCGGTCGGTGATCGTCTCGTACTTCACCCGATTGAGGTCCTTCAGCAGTGAATGCTCAGGCCCGACGCCGGGGTAATCGAGTCCGGCGGAGATCGAATAGGCCTCGAAGATCTGCCCGTCTTCGTCCTGCAAAAGATACGACTTCGAGCCGTGCAACACGCCGAGACGCCCGTGACTGAGCGAGGCGGCGTGCTCGCCGGTCTCGATCCCCCGACCGGCCGCTTCGATGCCGACCATCTCCACCGGATCGTTCAAATAGGGATGGAAAATGCCGATCGCGTTGCTGCCGCCTCCCACGCATGCGATGATGACATCGGGTTGGCGCCCGGCAAGCTCGATCATCTGCCGTCGGCATTCCTCACCGATCACCTTCTGGAAATCGCGGACCATCTCGGGGTAGGGGTGCGGTCCGGCGACGGTGCCGATGACGTAGAACGTGTCCTCCACCACCTCGGTCCAATAGCGGAGCGCCTCGTTCATGGCATCCTTGAGCGTGGAGGTGCCGGAGGTGACCGAAACGACCTCCGAACCGAGCAGTTCCATGCGACGGACGTTCGGCTCCTGACGGCGAATGTCTTCGGCCCCCATGAACACTTTGCATTCCAGCCCCAAAAGCGCCGCCACGGTGGCGGTCGCCACGCCGTGCTGCCCGGCGCCCGTCTCGGCGATCACCTTCGTCTTGCCCATCTTCTTCGCCAAGAGGGCCTGGCCGATCGTGTTGTTGATTTTATGGGCGCCCGAATGGGTCAAGTCTTCCCGTTTCAGATAGATCTGCGCGCCGCCGAATTTCTCGGTCAGTCGTTTCGCGGGAAAGATCGGCGTCGGCCTTCCGACGTAGATCTCCAGCAGGCGATGGAACTCTTCGAGGAAGGCGCGATCGTGCCGCATCTCCTTCCAGGCCGCTTCCACCTCGAGGATGGGGGCCATGAGCGTTTCACCGACGTAACGTCCCCCGTACGGACCGAAGAAGCCTCGCGGGTCGGGATAACCTTCGTAACGGGACTCGCCCGGAGCGTTTATCGACATAGGAATATTCTCCTGTGAGTTCGGGTCGTTTCACGGGGGTCGATCGCGCGGACAAGCCGGATAAACTCCCGGACCTTTTCAAGGTCTTTGACGCCCGGCTTCGATTCCACGCTGCTGGAGACATCGACCGCCGCCGGATGCGCCGCTCGGACCGCCTGGTCGAGGTTCTCCGTCTTCAGTCCACCGGCCAACACCACCGGGTAGCGGCGACATAAGCTTTCCGCACGCTGCCACTCCCACGACAAGGCGTTGCCGCCGGGCAATGGCCCTTTGCCCAATTCGACCAGGTAGGCATCGGCCTCGGGATATTTCGCCCGATCGAGCAAATCGCCTCCGGGATCCCGCTCGTCGGCCAACAGGGCTTTGATGACGCGGATCCCCTTCGGCTTCAATCGATAGGCCAGTTCTCGGACCATCTCCGGCGATTCTTCCCCGTGCAACTGCACGGCGTTGATGCCGGGACGTTCATGAATGATCCGTTGGTACGGCTCGCTTGCCGGGAATTTGTCGGGCCGGAGGCCGACCTGATCGATCAACTCCAAGATCTCTTCGACCGTCTGATTCACCACCACCGCCACCGTCGCCACCGCGTGCGGTACTTCGGCCACGATGGCCCGGGCCTGTTCGATCGGAATATGCCGGGGGCTCTTGGGATAAAACACCATACCGATGGCGTCGACTCCCGCTTCGACGCATGCCTTCGCCTGATCGGGATCCGTCAATCCACATACTTTGACTTCCAGAATACCCATCGATTCTTTCTTTCCAATTGCTCCATGGGGAATGCGTCGTGTGCCGACAGCATCCCGATCGTTCGACGACCGCTCGTCCGGTTCACTCCGCCGAAGCGCTCGTTTCGGTCCCCGTCACCAAGTGCCGGACCAACGCGATGGGATCCCCGGCCCGAACCAGGCTCTCCCCGACCAGAAACGCCCGCGGCTCCGGGAGATAATAGTCGATATCGGCACGGGTAAAAATCCCGCTTGCGACGACCGGAATCCGCTCGGGGCCCAGTCGCTCGGCAACGCTCCGGGCGTGATCGAGTTTCGTTTCGAACGATTTGAGATTCCGGTTGTTGATGCCGATCAGCCGTGCCGGCAGCGGCTCGATCTTCGCCACATCCTCTTCGTCGTACACTTCGACCAGGGCGTCCATTTTCAAGGATCTTGTCAGTTCGTACAGTTCCAGGAGCGTCTCTTGCTCGAGAATTCGGGCAATCAACAGGACCGCGTCGGCCCCGGCGGCCGCCGATTCGATGATCTGGTACGGCGTGACCAAAAAATCCTTTCGCAGCACCGGCAAGTCACATGCCCCTCGGGCCGTTTGCATGTCTTGGAGGCCCCCCTCGAAGAAGTCCGGTTCGGTCAAGACCGAAAGACACGCCGCGCCTCCCTCTTCGTACTGCCGGGCCAATCGGGCCGGATCAAGGTCTCGATCGATCGCTCCCTTGGAGGGGCTCGCCCGCTTGACTTCCGCGATCAGACGCACCCAGGGCGTCGTATCGGAAAGGGCAAGGTGGAACGGGCGGTGATCGCTTCGCGCCGCCGCCGTTTCCCGGAGCGAGGCTTCGTCGACCTTGCGACGATCGGCCTCGACCCGTTGGAGCCGTTTCTCGACGATTTGCGACAGGATATCCATGGTACGGGCGATCTTTCATTCTAGTAGGGGACTTCGTCGAACTACGCCGCTTCCCGGGTGAAGGCGGCCAACTCCTCCAGCTTTTCGAGGGCCCGACCGGAATCGATCGACTCGGCGGCCATTTCGATTCCGCCCTCGAGGGTCCTGGTCTTCCCGGCCGCGAGGAGCGCTGCCCCGGCGTTCAAAAGAACGATGTGGCGCTTGGCACCGGAGATCTCCGCCGAGAGGATTCCCCGAAGGATCTGGGCATTCTCTTGCACGACGCCTCCGGCCAACTCCTCGGCGAGCGCGACATCGCCGAAGTAGGTCTCGGGACGGATGTCGTAGGTCTTGAGCATGTCGTCGTGCAGTTCGGTCACGCGCGTGGATCCGGTGACGGTGATTTCATCCATGCCGTCCTCTCCGTGAACGATCAGTGCTCGGGGGGTCCCCATGCTGCGAAGCGCTTCGGCGAACATCTCGGTCAGTTCGGGAGCGAATACGCCGACGAGCATGCAACCGGCGCCGGCCGGGTTGGTCAGCGGTCCGAGCATGTTGAAGATGGTCCGCACGCCCAATTCTTTGCGAGGGGTGACGGCGTGTCGCATCGCGCCGTGGAACTTTGGCGCAAACATGAACCCGACGCCGATGGTCGCGATCGCCTCCTCGACAACTTCCGGCGCGACATCGAGATTCACGCCGCAGGCCTCCAGCACGTCGGCACTACCGCATTTACTCGAGACCGACCGATTTCCATGCTTGGCGACGACCGCGCCCGCCCCGGCGACGACCAGAGCCGAAACGGTCGAAACGTTGAAGGTGTCGAGTCCGTCGCCTCCGGTCCCGACGATGTCGACCACCGGCGATCCCATCACCTGGATCCGATTCGCCTTGGCCCGCATCGCCCGGGCCGCACCGGCCAGTTCCCGGTAGGTCTCTCCGCGTGTGGCCAGCGCGGCGACCAGCCCGGCGATCTGTACATCGGTCAACTCCCCGGAGAGAATCTCATCGAACACCTTCGCGGTTTCCTCTTCGGTCAGTGTCTGGCCGGCGATGATTTTTTTGAGCGTCGTTTGTATCATTCTGTTGATCCTATCTTAATCGATGGCGGTTCAGCCGGATCCGGCCGGCTCCTGTTCGGCGGTGATTTCTAGAAAGTTTCGGAGAATCCTCTTTCCGACGGTCGTCATGATCGACTCGGGATGGAATTGGATTCCCTCGACCGGAAGCTCCTGGTGGCGGATCCCCATGATTTCGCCGTCGTCTTCCGTTTCGGCGGTCACCTCGAGGATGTCGGGCAACGTGGCCCGATCGACGACCAGCGAATGGTAACGCATGGCGTCGAAGGGGCGTTTCATACCGCGGAAGACGCCTTTGCCGTCCATCTGGATGCGCGACGTCTTGCCGTGCATGATTTTTTTCGCATGGGTCACCTTCCCTCCGAACGCTTCCCCGATGACCTGGTGCCCGAGGCACACACCCAGGATGGGGATCTGTCCGGCGTATCGTCGGACCACCTCGAGCGAGATGCCGGCGTCGGCGGGGCGCCCCGGGCCGGGCGAAATGACGATCCCCGCCGGGGAAAGCTCGCCGACCTGGTCGACGTCCAACGCATCGTTCCGATAGACCTGCACTTCGGTCTCCATTCCTCGAAGGTACTGAACGAGGTTATAGGTAAAGGAGTCGTAATTATCGATCATCAACAACATGAAATGATTTCCTTTTTACAAACACACCCCCGTCGGGCGACGAGTTGCTACCCAATGTATTTCAGCAGCTCCAGGGCCCGCTGGATCGACATCGCCTTGTTGACCGACTCGTTCCGTTCGCGCTCGGGATCGGAGTCGTAAACGATGCCGGCCCCGGCCTGGGCGAACAGCCGTTTGCGGTGGATACAGGCGGTGCGAATGACGATGGCGAAGTCCATGTTTCCGCTGAAGGAAATGTAACCCGCCGCCCCACCGTAGGGTCCCCGGGGGACCTCTTCGACCTCGGCGATGATCTCCATCGCGCGGACTTTCGGCGCTCCGGAGAGCGTCCCGGCCGGAAAGGTCGCTCGGAATAGGTCCAACGCATCATACCCCTCCTTCATTTCGCATATCACGTTCGACACCAGGTGCATGACATGGGAATACCGCTCGACGAACATCAAGTCGGTCACCTGCACGGTATTGGTTCGGGCGATGCGTCCCAGATCGTTGCGTCCCAGATCGACCAGCATCAGGTGTTCCGCTTTCTCCTTCTCGTCGCGCAACAGCTCGTCGGCCAAGGCCCGGTCTTCCTGTTCCGTTTTGCCGCGATGGCGGGTCCCGGCGATCGGTCTGACGCAAGCGGTATTGCCCTCGAGCCGAACCATCGTCTCCGGTGAGGAGCCGACCAGCACGGTTTCGCCGAGGTGCATGAAGTACATGTAGGGCGACGGATTCACATACCGCTGGGCCCGGTAGAGCGAAATCGGATCGGGGACGATGTCGCTGACGAACGGCTGGCTGATGACCGACTGGATGATCTCCCCCTCGACGATCTGCTCTTTCACGCGGCGGACCCGCGAGCGAAACTCCTCCTCGGTGATGATCGGCCGGAGCGAGAATTCCCGGGGTGCCGGCTGGACCGGCAGTTCACTCCGTCGATGCATCTCCTCGATGACCGCATCGATGCGCTCGAGGGCTTTTTCGTACAATATCTCTGGATCTTGCTCGTCGCGTCCCGGGAAAGTGAGCACGCAAACGGTCAATGTATGGCGTACGTTGTCGATGATCAGCAGGGTATCGGGAATGACGAACTGGGCCAGCGGTTCGCCCGCGTCGAGCCGATGGGGGATCTTCTCGAAAAACGAGACCGCTTCATAGCTGAAATAACCGACCAATCCACCGTAGAATCGGGGCAGCTCCGGCAAATCGGCCGGCCGGTACTTCGCCAGAATCTCGCGCAGCACCTGCATCGGATCGCCTTGATGGGGAATCTTCTCCTCCTTGCCGCATTCCCGGAGGAACACGTGCTCCTGGTAGACTTCAATCTTCGCCCGCGTCGAGATGCCCAAGAAGCTGAATCTTCCCCAGCGTTCGCCACCTTCCACGCTTTCGAGCAAAAACACGCCGTCGCGACGGTCGTAGAACCTCGCGAGCAATGACACCGGCGTCTGGTAGTCGGCCAACACCTGGCGACAGACCGGCACGACATCGGCCCCGGCCGCCAGCGAGATGAAGCGATCTTTTGCCGGAAATCCTTCCAAAAACATATTCGGTCCTCTCTGCAGGAGCTCACTGAATCGATCGGTGCGGATGCGTCACCCGAAAGAAAAGGTCTATTTTACGAAAAAAAGGGGGTGGCGGCCAGCAGTCGTTCGCCGGCTTTCTGCCTGAAAACTTGTTCCGATGGGGCTGCGAAATGAACGGGGATTCAAAAAAAAAGGCCGCCCTGAAAAAGGCGGCCTTTGTGGATTCCAGATTGTATCTTGTGACAAAGCCGCCGCGTCGGGTACGCCTACGGCTTATTCAGGTCAAACAACAGCCATAAGCGCTATCGGGTAAACCAATAGCACCAAAACCGATACTGGTTGTGGCTGTGACGACAGGTCATTTTTAGTTCTTCTTCGGGCCATGGCCACAAGAGTGGTGGCACGGACTGCTGCGCATTTGGCTAAATAGGAGAACCGTTTGCCAGTGCCGGATCTCTTATTCAATACAAACTGATCATATTCCGCCATCGACCGGTTGTCAAGCGAAAGAACAGTTTTTTTCCGGATCCTGCCAAAAAGAGGTCTCCGACGGAAGACATTTTCTTCTCTTCATTATATATTGGAGGGCAGTATTTTGATGACGGTGGATTTGATGACGGTGGAGATGGCCGTCGGCGGAAGGATACCACCAACCGTGTGGATATGACTCTCTTACAACACCGCATCGCCCCGAAAAAGCAAACACCACGAGCGTAGAGGACGAGGAAGCAAAAAGATGATTATCGGAGTACCGAAAGAGACCAAAAAGGATGAATATCGAATCGCGATGTTGCCCGCCGGCGTGGAAGAATTGACCCAGGCCGGTCACGAAGTGCTGATCCAGAAAGGTGGCGGCGACGGTTCGGGACTCTCCGACGATGACTATTCCCGACAAGGCGCCTCGATCGTCGAAGAGGCCGAGGAGATCTTTTCGCGAAGCGAGATGATCGTCAAGGTGAAGGAGCCGCAGCCGACGGAGCTGGAGATGCTGCGAAAAGATCAGGTGGTCTTCACCTATTTCCATTTCGCGGCGGATCGGGAATTGACCGAAAGAACCCAGGCAAGTGCTTGTCACGCCGTCGCTTACGAAACATTGCGAGATGCCCGGGGACAGCTCCCACTGCTGACGCCGATGAGCGAAGTGGCGGGCAGAATGAGCATCCAAGAGGGCGCGAAATATTTGGAAAAGCCGCAAATGGGGCGTGGCATCCTCCTCGGGGGGGTGCCGGGCGTGCGTCCGGCCCATGTGCTGATCCTCGGGGGAGGGATCGTCGGCGCCAACGCCGCGAAGGTCGCGGCGGGCCTGGGCGCGCAGGTGATGATTCTCGACATCAATCTCGACCGACTCCGGTACCTTGATGATGTGATGCCGGATAATGTGACGACGGTCTACAGTGACCGACACCAAATTCTCCAACAATTGCCGGTGGCCGATCTGGTCATCGGGGCGGTGCTGGTCCCGGGAGCGAAGGCTCCGATGCTCATTCTTCGCGAAGATCTGCAGCGGATGAAGCCGGGAAGCGTCATCGTCGATGTGGCGGTCGACCAGGGCGGCTGTGTCGAAACGGCGACCCCCACGACCCATGCCGAGCCGACATACACAATCGACGAAGTGGTGCATTACTGTGTCGCCAACATGCCGGGAGCGGTCGGCCGGACCAGCACGTTCGCCATCTGTAACGCCACCTTCCCCTGGGTCCGCCGTATCGCCGACGAGGGGCTCGAAAATGCCGCCCGGAAGTGGCCGGAGGTCGCCACGGCGGTGAACATGTATTCA
The DNA here is from genome assembly GCA_964632505.1 of uncultured Planctomycetaceae bacterium. Classification (GTDB taxonomy): domain Bacteria; phylum Planctomycetota; class Planctomycetia; order Pirellulales; family Thermoguttaceae; genus CAZWCE01. The sequence goes on from CAZWCE010000004.1 coordinate 225,505, forward strand.
GGAAACATCACCTGCCGCGCGGTCGCCGAGACGTTCGAGCTTCGGTGCTTCGACTTGCTCGATGAATGCTTGCGCTGACGACACCCCTCTCCCTCGGCCCCCGCCCCCCTGAACCGAAAAGGATCGTCGAATGCCGATTCACTTCACCTGTCCGCATTGTGGGAACTGCTCGCTGGTCGACGATCGCTACGCCGGCCGATCGGGCCCTTGCGCTTCCTGCCATATGCAGGTCGTGGTGCCGTCTTTGCAGGAGGCCCGAACCGAGGGGCTTTACCGGGAAGAGATCAATCCACCGAATCCGGATCGCGGAAGCTCCGATTCCGAATGGCCGCCGATGTGGATCATCGCCGGGATCTTTCTGGCGATCTTGGTTCTCCCGGCGATGCTTTTTTTCCTCTTCGTGATGCTCCCATTCCTACGAATGGGGCCCATCATGCCGTCCCCTCCCGCGGTGACGGCGCCGCCGCCGAGCGCCACGGTCACGGTGGTCGCCTCGCCCGCGATGACCGGCCCGGCTCTCCCAACGCCCGGCGCGGCTCCACCGGGCAAGCCAAGGCCCTAGAGCATGAGGGATGCCGCCGAAACCTGGAAAGAGTACTGAGCGCTCGACCGTTTTCCATTCGCCAGTCGCTAGGGGAATCCTTGCTTCCCCGTACCGATCGGTTCCGTCCCCGATTCTTGGCTTGACAAAAAAGGGCGACGGAAACAACAATGGGGTTCTTCCGACATTTTAGTGGCTGATTTATGAGTCCTTGTCGTCGAGATCGATTGGCTCGGCTCGGATTCACCAACCAAAGCAGGAGGGCGTTCCCTGCTGCGCCCTCCACCATCTCCGCCTCCTGGAGGCCTGCGGCCGTGCGGGTGCGAGGCGAAGATGGCTCCGGCCGAAGCAGGGGACGAATCGAACGCTTTTTACGCATGACAATTGGATTTGCGTATCATTGCACTTCGGCACTAGCCATGAAAATCCGTGAAGAGCCCAACAATGGAAAGATGGCCCTCTTGGTGTTTTCCATTCCTACCGGATACCGGATGCCTCTTTTTTTCTTTTTTATTTGCAGATTTGACCAATTGGTCAAATTCGCGTACATCCTACGAAATCAAGCAGAAGTAGACCAGGACTTTTTACCGGGAGATTGATTCGATGAGCAAGCAGATATCGCGGCGCCGCCTTTTGAAATCGGGAAGCGTTCTCATGGGGGCCGCCGCAGTGGGAATGTCACAAGGAGCTTCGGGCCGAGAACAAGATGCAACATGCTCGGAAGGCGATGGAATCCGCCGAGAAATCAACCGGGAAGATTATCGGCCGCGCTACACGCCGGTTTCTCCCGCAGAAGCGGCCCGGCTCGCTTACGAGGCTTACACCGACGGGTCCTGCATGTACGCGGTGGTCAAGTCGGTGATGAGTCTGGTCGCCCGGGAGAAAGATTCGGTGGTCCCGCCGATCTATTACGAAATGTTCAAATATGGCCACGGCGGTGTCGGCGGCTGGGGATCCCTTTGCGGTGTCTGCAACGGAGCGGCGACCATCTTGGGCATTTTCTACCACGAAAAGGAGGACCGCGACCCGCTCATCGGAGAACTCTTCCGCTGGTATGAGTCGACCGAGCTTCCGGAATATACTCCCTCGGGCCCTACGGAAAAAGAAGACGTGCCCAAGAGTCGAGCGGATTCGATCTTATGCCACCTTTCCACAAGCATGTGGTGTCTGGAGGCCGATGAGGAAGCGATCAGCGGGGAGCGGAAGGAACGTTGCCGACGGTTGTCGGCCGATGGGGCGAAAAAAGTCGTGGAGATTCTGAACACCCGGTACCAGTTGGACCAAGTTTCCGCGGATCCCCACTCCGAGGAGCCGGAGGCCCAGCCGATGGGACCGCCGGAGTCCTGCATTCGATGTCATGCGAAACCGGGTGGAAAAGTCGACGCCGAAAAGATGGCGCCGAAGGCCGGCGTCCGTATGAAATGCGCCACCTGTCACGAACACGACTCCAGCCATCCGGAAATGTACGACAAACCGAGCTGGATGAAGCGCTGATCTGCTTCACGCTCCGATGCGGGTCGCTCCTTGTTTCTCAGTGTCCCGATTCCGCACCGAGTTGGTCGCTCTGACGTTTGCGGAAGAACAGGCGGATGGGGACTTCGCCGAAGGGGAGTTCGTCGCGCATCACGCCGAGCAGGAAACGCCGATAGGTCGGGCCGAAGGCATCGGGATTATTGCAGAACAGGATGATGGTCGGCGGCTGGATATCGACCTGGCTGGCGTAGTAGATTTTCGGCTTGCGGTGATGGAACAAGGGCGGCGGGTTGTACTCCATGGCGGCTTGGACCAACTGGTTGATCAGGGAAGTGGAAACCCGGCTTCGCGATTGCTTGAAAAGCAACTGAGCGTGGTTGATCAGCATCTTGATGTTTTTGCCCGTCAGCCCGGTGATGAACGCGATCGGGACGTGCCACATGGTGCCGAAGGTATCCCGAAGATAATCGGCCCAGGTCTCGGTGGGCATATGTTCGGTCATCAAATCCCATTTGTTGACCACGAAGATGCAGGGGCGATCCTGCTTTTCGATGTAATTGCACAATTGCTTGTCGACCTTGCTGATACGCCGACCGGCATCGAAGAACAGCAGCACGACATCGGCGCGGCGGATGCTGCGTTCGGCCCGGTTGGTGCTGTAGAACTCCAGGTCGGTGTTGACGCTCTTTCGCCGCAAAAAGCCGGGCGTGTCGATCGCGATGAACGGCTTGTCGTCCATGACGAATTCGACGTCGATGCTGTCGCGCGTCGTCCCGGGGATTTCACTGGCGATCACGCGATCGCTCTGGGTGAGCGAGTTGATGAACGTACTTTTGCCGGTGTTGCGCCGCCCGACGATCGCCAGTTTCATGACCGGCTCGGTCTCTCCCTCTTTTTCCTCTTTTCCGGGAGGCGGCAGCATTCGCTCGATTCTTTCCATCAAGGCGATGCGTCCGCGTTTTTGCTTCGCGCTGACCGGAAGCACTTCCCAGCCGAACTGGAGAAAATCGTCGGCGAGAAGCTCCAATTGATCATGATCGGCCTTGTTGGCGACGCAGAGCGTGGGAACGTCGATCTGGCGGAGTCGTTGGGCGACTTCCACGTCGAGCGGGAGCACGCCCTCTTGGGTGTCGACGACCAGGAGAATGACATCGGCCGCTTCGACGGCGAGTTGAATCTGGTGTTCGATGTGGTCGGAGAGGTCGTCGCGATCGACCACGCCCATACCGCCGGTGTCGATCAGTTCGATGATCCTTTCGTCGAACTCCAGCAGGTGGGAAAGACGGTCGCGCGTCACTCCGGCCGTCGGGTCGACGATCGAAATCCGTTCGCCCAAAAGCCAGTTGAAGAGGCTCGACTTGCCGACGTTCGGACGTCCGACGATGACAACCTTGGGAATGCTCATGACCTGCCGCAGGATCGGGAAAAGGAGGGACGCGAGATGGCAGCCCGCGGAAAAACCAGTCACTCGATGATACAGGCTGGTAGAAGGGGAAATACTTGAGAATCTGCGATTATACCTTTTCCAGCACCAGCGCGAAGGACCGGCCCATCCGCATCTGATTCATGATCAGCGCGGTGGGCTTGGTGCCGGGAAGCGGCTTCTGATGGACGACATTCACCGGACAGTCGGCATCGGGGGTTTCATGGTTTTTCGTCGGCGGGACGAGACCATGCTCGAAGCTCAAGAGCGAGGCGACCAGTTCGACCGCCCCGGTTCCGCTGCCCAGATTGCCGAAGAAACCTTTCAACGCCGTCACGGGCACGTCGCCGAGTTCGTCGGCGATCGCCCGGGCCTCGACGCGGTCCTCCTCAACCCCGCCGATCCCATCGGCATTGACGTGTCCCAGTTCGTTTTTGTCCATGTCCGCCGATTCCAGTGCCATGCGAATGGCTCGGCGGATCGCCTCGCCGGTCGAGGGCCGGCCGAAGGCGAGGGCTTCGGAAGTCTCCGCGAAACCGCGCACGCGCGCCAGCGGCTTGGCGCCTCGGGCTCGAGCGTGCTTGATCGTTTCCAGGACGAAGGCCGCCCCGCCTTCGCCGAAAACGGAACCGCGCCGTTCGGCGTCGAAAGGCCGGGGATGGGCCGTGGGATCCTCTCCCGATTCGGCAAGTTGATGCGCCCTGGCTCGGGAGAGCACCGCCGGATTGAGCCGGTAGCCGGACCCGCCCGAGATCATCACCTCGGCTTGACCACGATCGATCGTCCGAACCGCCTCGATGATCGCGCCCAAGCTGGCGCCGCGCCCGAGCGTGAGCGAGTTGTTCGGCCCCCGGGCATCGTGAGAGATGCCGATATGGCAGGCGGGCATGTTCGGAAGGTACTTGAGCATCCAAAGGGGGAAAATCTTCTCCATGGCGGCTTTTCCCCACGTCTGGAAATCGTGCTTGCCGTCGCGGACGCCGACCTTGATGGCGTCGAGCAATTCGTGGGCATCCCCCCCCATCAGTTCGGCGCCGAAAGTCACTCCGAATCGTTCCGGATCGACCTGCCGATTCTCGCTGCCGGTTTCCAACTGCGCATGCTCCACCGCCAGCGCGGCCGCCACGAAACCGAGCTGGATATCGCGGCTCATCACCTTGATATTTTTACGGGGCTTGACATAGTTCTTCGGTTTGAAATCCGGCACTTCTCCTCCCACCGGGCCCCGGTAGCCGGGTCGGTCGGAAAGCTCCAAAAAACGCAGCCCGCTCCGTCCCTCGCAGAGGGAAGTCCAGAAGGTCTCCAGATCGATGCCGATCGGGCTGAGTACGCCCATGCCCGTGATCACGATTTCGTTGTTCGTCATTTTCCTTCAAAATCCATTGGATCACCCCGGAAACCGGCGGCGATGAGTAAAATAGGATGATTTCCCAACACGCTGCTTGGCGCAGTCGCCGTGCTCGCGGACGAACGCCCACTCCTCTTTATCCAACATATCGGCAAAAGAGGAAAGATTTATTGTATTTCCCGTGTGGGAAGATGGCAATGGGGAATGTCGACGGCTCTCCGGGGGGGGCAGGTTCCAGCCGTGGTTCGATCGGGACGCTCCTACGCCGGCTTCTGGGGGGAGGGGGCGATCACGTAGCAATCGGTTTATCGTATACGCGGTAGGTTTTATATAGTTCAGCCCCAACCCGCTGAATCAAGCGATTCACCTGGTCGTTATCCTCGTCGGTCCAACTGAGCTCGGCGCCGGTGTAACGGATGACGTGCTTTCCGTAATTGAGGGATTCGAGAATCAATTTTTCCCCGATCCCCCGCTTCCGGTAGCCGTCGCGGACGCAAAGAACCATCATCCGCGCGGTGCGCACCCGTCGCAACCGCCACATCATTCGGAAAAAATTGAACGGCAGTCCCCACCAGGTCAGCCGTCCGTTCAGGGGGGCGATCGCCTCGTTGACATCGGGCATCGTGATGGAAAACCCGACCGCCAGCCCGTCGACCTCCGCGATGAGCACCTCGTTGGTGTTGGCGAACATCGCCAATCGCTTGACCAGGAAATCGACCTCGGCGTCGGTCATGCTCACGCAAGCCCACCACCAATCTTTCCGGGAGTGGTCGAACACCTCCATGCAACGGCGGACCTCCTCCTTGAAATGCTTCCTGGAAAACGGCCGGACCGTCACGCCGGTTCGCTTGATTTTCCGCTCGAGGATCGGCCGCCACCGTTCGGCGAAATTCTTCGGATCCTGAAACCACCAAGCGTACAGGTCTTTATTTTTGCGAAACCCGTGGTTCTGAAACAATCGGGCATAGTAGGGGGGGTGATGCGGCATCATCAGTCGCGGCGGGGTCTCGAATCCGTCGACCAGCAGACCGCAACAATAGTTGGTGGAATAGTCGATCGGCCCCCAAATCGTCTGGCGTCCACGCTTTCGGGCCCACTGGGCGGCGGTTTCGAAGAGGGCATCGGCCACCTGTTGATCGTCGATCGATTCGAACATTCCGAGCGTGGCGATGTTGGCCCGGTTCTCTTCATTGTAGCGGGGATCATCGGCCGCGAGGATCCTCCCGACCGGCTCCCCATCGCGCAAAGCCAGGAAGATATCGGCCTCGCCGTGCTGGTAAAACGGGTGTCGCTTCTTGTCGAGAAACTCCTTGATGTCGATTTCCAGGGGCGGAACCCAAGCGGGGTCGTTACGGTATAGCCGCCACGGGAGCCGTACGAAGCGGTTCAGATCGCGTCTTGTTGTCACTTCCCGTATTTCCAAACTCATCGGCACGACTTCTCCGCTATGCCCTGCATTTCGATTCCCTGTGGTGGTTCCGACCAGCAGTTCGGGGCTTCGCCGCAAGGCGACGGATGGTTTCCAGCATGAAGGAAATTCCCACGCTCACTTACCGGCTGTTCTTCTGCAATGGTTGTTCCGCCTTCTCTTTCGATTCGCCGGGAGGATGCTCCGGACGAAAATCGTAAAGTCGATACGTCTTGGTACGAATCGCTCCACCTTTTTCGAGGCTGCCCCTTGAGAAGAGGTTCGACTCGAGAACCCAGGAGAATTCCGCTTCTTCCATTCCCCAGTCTTGCGCCAGGGGGACCAGCGCATCGAGCATGCAGAGCGACAGACCGTGCATCTGATATTCGGGGATCACATTGGTGCTGATGATGCGCACCCGCTTGATCGCCCGTTTGTTCGAAAGGAGTTTCCAGAAGCCGAAAGGAAAGAGCTTTCCGTCGATCTCCTTGATTCTGGGATTGTAATCGAGCAGGCACAAGGTGGTCCCGACCAGTTTGCCGTCGATCTCCACCCCCACGGCCAACTCGGGAACAATCAGGTATTTCAATCCCTTTGCCATGTGCTTGACTTCCTTCTCACTCATGGGGACGAATCCCCAGGTGTTCGTCAACGAACGATTGTAGATTTCCAGGAAGGATTGCACATCTTGAAAGAAATTCTTGCGGTTCAAGGGGCGAATCGTGGCGTTGCAACGCTCCAGGATGCGGTCGACCTTCGGACCGAGTTTCTCGCGGATCTTCGGGAGCATCTCCATGCTTCCCCAGTACGCATAGAGATCCTGCGACTTCCGGAAGCCATAGTTTTCAACCAAACGTTCGTAATACCGGGGGTTATAAGTCATCATAAAAAACGGCTGCGATTCGAACCCCTCGATCAAAAGTCCCAGAGAGTAGTTCATCGAGGGATTCATCGGCCCGCGGATGGCGGAGAGCCCCTTTTCGGCAAGCCAAGCCCGCGCCGCGTCGAACAGGGCATCGGCCACCTGTTGATCGTCGATGCATTCGAAAAAACCGAAAAAACCGAGATCGTTCTCATTCCGCTCGAGATGGCCGTAATTGACGATCGCTGCGATGCGCCCCACGACCTCTCCTTTCCGGTAGGCCAGAAAGGTCTGGATTTCGTTCTGTTCGTAAAAAGCGCTGGGGCGGTAGCCTAGCAGTTCCTTCTGGTCCAACCGAATCGGTGGAATCCAGTGGGGATCGTTGCGATAAAGGGACCAGGGAAAGTCCAAAAACTGCTTTTTCTCGCTGCGTTGTTTGACTAAAATGATCTGGAGATCTTGCATCATCAATTCACTTCCGTCACGACGCCTAACCGGCCCGAGGGGTTGAGCATGATGGATCGGTCCGTCGCCTGAACCTCCATCGCTGAAAACGGCAAAGACTCGAATCGCTCACGTCCACCCTGCGGGGAGAAATCGTTCCCAAAAACACACGTTTTGAGCCGGGTAGGGGCGCGGGTTGGGCGATACCAATTCCATTGAATCACCATATATATCGCAATCTGCTCATTTTAACAACATCTTTTCCCGGAATCCATGCCGGTTTTTTTCAGGTGGAGGGAATGTATTGGAGATCGTCACGGTCGAATGGACTGGGAAACCCTTTCTTTTTATTACAAAATAAAAACATAGGCAATCCCGCTCGCCTCGGTTTGTTTCCTACTCGACCAAAAAACGAGGGCTCCTGCCCCACCAGATGACGAAGCCGCGAGCGATTCAGGGTTCCGGCGATGCCGAGCGATGCCGGGAATAGGCTTCCTTGTGCCATATGCTATAATAAAAGGATGGTTCTCGACCGCGGAAGGACCCCCGACCGGGTTTCACGGGATGTCGATACGGCGGACGCTCTCCCCAATCAAGAACGGTTACCTTTTTTTGGCGAAACGCGATGATGCTTTCCAGGGATCATGATTCCGACAAATCGACGCTTGCTCCCCTCCGAGCGGCGATTCTGCAATTGGAGGAGCATCTCGGCGTGCTGGAGGAAGAAGCGGCCTCGATGGGAATCGCCAAGCCCGAGAAGACGCAGTGGCGGGAGCTGTTGAGCCAGAAACTGGTCCCTCAAATGGCGCGGCCGCCCTTTTTGGTGGTCGGCGTGACCGGCGGGACCAATACAGGGAAGTCGGTCATCTTCAATCACCTTGCCGGCGAACGGGCCAGTGCGGTCGACTTCCGGGCCGCGGGAACGAAGCATCCGGTTTGCATGATTCCCGAGGGAATCGATCCGCAGGAGGTTCTCTCACGGCATTTCGATCTGTTCGAGCTTCGCCAGTGGCATCGGGAGGAGGATCCGCTGGAGGAGTCTCCCTCGCATCTGCTTTTTTGGCGTCGCGGGCGCGACGTCCCCGACCGCCTTCTCTTGCTCGACACGCCGGACATCGACTCCGACGCCCCGGTCAATTGGAAGCGGGCTCGGGCAATCCGGCAGGCGGCCGATGTTTTGGTCGGCGTTCTGACGCAGCAGAAATACAACGACGCGGCCGTGAAGCAGTTCTTTCGCGATGCTTCCGAGGCCGGCAAGCCCGTCATTCTCGTCTTCAACATGTGCGATCTCGAAGAGGATCGCCGGCACTGGCCGCGTTGGACTCGGCGTTTTTGCGAGGAAACGGGGACCGATCCGTCGGCGGTTTATGTGGTTCCCGGCGATCGAGCCGCCGCCGAGGCGACCGAACTGCCGTTTTTCGATGTCGGCCGCGAGGGATCCGGTCCGACCGAGGAGGCGGCCGACGTCCGCCGGGCGCTCAATCGTCTGCGTTTTGAGGAGATCAAGCTGCAGACACTCCAGGGGGCGCTCCGCCGTCTGGACGATCCGGAGACGGGCATCGAATCCTATCTCGAGGAGATTCGTGCCGCCTCGCGGCTTTTTCGAGAGGCGCTGGAGGCGCTGGCCGAACCCGATTTGGCGAAGGTTTCCTGGCCGACGCTTCCGAATACGATTCTGGTCGAAGAGATCCGGCGCTGGTGGCACGAAGGCCGCGTGGAATGGAGTCGAGGCATCCATTCATTCTATCGGGGTCTGGGCAGCAAGGTGACTTGGCCGTTTCGAAAAGCGATGAGCGCCATGTCGCGGGATCCTCGAAACCCACTTGAGATGTTCAAGCATCGGGAAGCCTCGGCGATGGTGGCGATCGTCGAGCAAACCTATCAAAAGCTTCACGAACTGGCGAATACGGAAAATCCGATCTTCGAGCGGGAACTGGCGCCCCTGCTTTCCGGCGAGAAACGGGAAGAGGTCTTTCAGGGGATTCGGCAGGCCCATCAACGGATGCCGGCGGTCGACGAAGATTTCCGGAAGTATCTCGACGAGCAGCTCGATGCTTGGAGTCGGGATAATCCCCGGGCGGTTTCCCTGTTGCGTTCGTTCGACCAGGTCGCCGCCGTGGCGAGGCCCGTCGTTTCGCTCTCCTTGGTGTTGGGGGGATTCGCGATCGCCGGCGACGTCGTTGGCCAGGCCGCCACCCATGTGCTGACCCACACCGTCACCGAGGTGGCGATCACCGGAGGCATCGCCGGGGGAGGCGAAGCAGCGGTCACCGGAGCGGCTTCCGGTGTGCGTCGGACGGCGGCGCAATTGGTGAGCCATCTCCAGAAGAAGTACGCTCAGAGCCGGGCACAGTGGGTCGTCTGGTGGCTTCATGAAACCCTCTTGGGCCAATTGGTCGCGCGGCTGGAAGAGGGGGCCGCTCTGACCGATCGACCGGAGTATGTCCAGGTCCGCAAAACGCTCGACGTGTTGCGTCGGTCGATGCAAGAAGAAACCTGAGCGGGGCACGCCGCCGCCCCGTCGGACGCTCCGTCCCTTGTCACTTGCCGACGAATCGTGGTAGACTGCGCGTTGAAACGATTCCCTTCACGACTTCCCGAGGATTCTTGAGCGAAAGAGAAACGATGCTGGTACGAACTCTGGTACGACAGTGGTTGACCGATCAGGCGATGCAGGCGATGCGACGGGAAGCGGAATCGGCCGACAAAGCCCATGAAACGGCCGAAGGTCCGGTCGATTGCGGTCTGGTGTTCGCCTTGGGCATGGAAGCGGGCGGATTGGTCGATCTTCTGGAGAATCACACTCGGAGCAAGGGAGAGGGAATGACCCTCCATGTGGGGACGATCGGCGAGACGCGGCTGGCGGTCATCCAGTCGGGCATGGGCCCGCAAGCGGCGAAAAAGGCGACCGAACTGCTCTTAAAAGCCTACTCCCCGAAGCGGATCATCTCCGCCGGCTACTGTGGGGCGCTGGTCGAATCGCTCCAGCGTTTGGACCTCCTCCTGGCCAATCGGTTGGTGGATGCCGTCTCGGGCGAAGCGAATTCCATCTTCGAACAGACTTCCTCTTCGACCGAATTGGAATGGAAGGGGGAAAAAAGCCGACGTGCCTTCACCGGCACGCTCGTTTCGACCGAACAGGTCGTGCAGAAACCGGAGCGGAAAAAAGAGCTGCACGAGCAGTTCCATGCCGAAGGGGTCGACATGGAGACATTCGCCGTCTACCGGGTTTGCCGGGAGCGGGAGGTCCCCTTCCTTTCGGCAAGGATCGTCCTCGATACCCTCGACGATGAACTTCCCGCCGATCTGGAACAGGTGCTCAATGCCCAGAGCAATGCCGAGAAACTGGGGGCGGCCCTGGGAGCTCTCTGGCGACGGCCCTCGAGCGCCAAAGACATGCTCCAACTCAAGGAGAACGCCCTCTTGGCGACCGATCGACTGGCCCGATTCCTGGTCGACCTCGTGCAATTGCCGGGAAAAGAAGAAAGCGAGTGCGGGGGCGAATCCTGAGATGCTCCTCGACGTCTTCAGGGATTCAGGCCCCACCGTCGGTTGCCACGGAATGCTTATCCGAGGGCGACGTCGAGCGTCATCATGATGGCGAATCCAATCATCACGCCGATCGTGGCGACGTCGGACCCTTGCTCGTGCAAATCTTTATGAGGCGTGGGGATCAGCTCCTCGGCGACGACGTAAATCATCGCTCCGGCGGCGAACGCCAGGGCATACGGAAGGATCGCTTGCATCGAGAGCGCCAAGGCGGCTCCGAGAAAGCCGGCCATCGGTTCGACCATGCCGGAGAACTGACCGTAGAAAAAAGCCTTCTTTCGCGAGAAACCTTCGCGGCGCAGCGGCATGGAGACCGCCATCCCCTCGGGGAAATTCTGAAGGCCGATGCCGACTCCCAGGGCAACGGCCGCTCCCAGGGTGGCCGAACCCATATTATACGCGACCGCGCCGAACGCCACACCGACGGCCAGTCCTTCGGGGATGTTGTGCAGGGTGATCGCCAGCACCAGGAGCGTCGTCCGCCGCCATGAGGTTTGAATTCCCTCGGCATGATGCATCGTCGGGTGCATATGCGGCAGGAGTTTGTCGATTCCCCACAGAAAGGCGCCTCCGCCCAAAAAACCGACGACCGCCGGAAACCACGCCGGCAGGGGGCCTTCTTCCGCAATGGCGATCGCCGGAGCCAGCAGCGACCAGAAACTGGCGGCGATCATCACTCCGGAAGCCATGCCGAGCATGCCGTCCATGATCTTCTTGTCCGGGCGTTTGGCGAAGAAAACCAGCGATGCCCCCAAGGCGGTGACAAACCAGGTGAAGCAGGTCATGAGAACCGCTTGGGAAATCGGTCCGAGATCGATAAACCACTGCCACATTTTTCTTCTCTCTTCTTCAGGGGATTTTTTATTTCACCAGCCAACGCGGTATCGGGAAACGCTATGCGGTTCAATTCGCCAGTTTGCGAAGCACCGCCTGGAGGATTCCTCCATTGCGATAATAGGTCAGCTCCACGGGGGTGTCGATTCTTATATTCGCCTGAAAGTCGACCTGTTTGCCTTCGGGCGACGTTGCGGTGACGGAAATCCGATCGCCGATCCGGAAGTCCTCCCCGAGCGGTTCGATATCGAAGACCTCCTCGCCGGTCAGCCCGAGCGACTTCCAGGAATCGCCCGCGGTGAATTCGAGCGGGAGCACGCCCATGCCGACGAGATTCCCGCGGTGGATCCGCTCGTAACTTTCGGCCAACACCGCCCGGACGCCCAAGAGCGAGGTCCCCTTGGCGGCCCAGTCGCGGCTGCTGCCGGTGCCGTACTCCTTGCCGGCCAAGACGACCAACGGAACTCCCTCCTCCCGGTACTTCATGGCGGCGTCGAAGACGCTCATCGTCTCACCGTCGGGCAGATGGCGCGTCACTCCGCCTTCGGTGCCCGGGGCGAGCAGATTACGGATGCGGATATTGGCGAACGTCCCCCGAGTCATCACGCGATCGTTGCCTCGCCGGGAACCGAAGCTATTAAACTCTTCCGGCGGCACGCCATGCTGCTGGAGATAGCGACCGGCCGGGCCGTCCGGGGCGATCGCCCCCGCGGGAGAGATGTGGTCGGTCGTGACCGAATCGCCCAGCGCTACCAAGACCCGCGCTCCGCGAATCTCGGGCGGATTCTCGGCGGTCCATTCCATCTCCTTCAGAAACGGCGGCTCTTGGACATAGGTGCTGTCGGGATCCCACGCGAACAGTTCCGACGCCTCGGTGGCGATGGCGTTCCACATCTCGCTGGAGGAGTAGACATCGGCGTAGCGGCGGCGGTACATTTCCGGATCGATCGCCCCGGCGACCGTCTTTTCGATCTCTTCGTCGCTCGGCCAAAGGTCTTTCAGGAAGAGAGCGTTCCCTTCGGTGTCTTGGCCCAGAGGTTCCCGGAGCAGGTCGTGATTCAGGGTGCCGGCTAGGGCGTAAGCGATCACCAGCGGTGGGCTGGCCAGGTAGTTCGCCTTGACAAGCGGATTGATGCGTCCTTCGAAGTTCCGGTTGCCGCTGAGCACCGACGTGGCCACCAGATCGCCATTCTTGATCGCTTCGGCCACCGGCTCGGGAAGCGGGCCGCTGTTGCCGATGCAGGTCAAACAGCCGTACCCGACCGTTTGGAAGCCGAGGGCGTCGAGCGCCGGAGTGAGCCCCGCTTTTTCGAGGTAATCGGTCACCACGCGCGAGCCGGGCGCCAGGCTCGTCTTGACCCAGGGTTTCCGCCGGAGCCCCTTTTCGACCGCCTTTTTCGCGATCAGGCCCGCGGTGAGCATCAGACCGGGATTGCTCGTGTTCGTGCAACTGGTGATCGAAGCGATCGCGACCGTGCCGTGGCCGAGCGAAGCGGTTTCCCCCTCGAGCTCCACCTCGACCGTCTTCTCCTTTTCCGCCTCCGAGAGGGCGAATCCCCGCTGGTCGGTCGGGGCGGCGAGCGTTTTCCGGAACGCTTCTTTCATTTGCGAGAGCGGGAGGCGGTCCTGAGGGCGTTTCGGGCCTGCCAGCGACGGTTCGACCGAACCGAGATCGAGCGAGAGAACCTTAGTGTACTTTGGCACACCCGCCTCGGAACTTCGGAAAAGCGACTGTTCCTTCGCGTACCGCTCGACCAGGTCGACCTGATCTTCGGAGCGACCCGTCTCCCGGAGGAATTCGAGGGTGCGGTGATCGATCGGGAAGAACCCCATCGTCGCCCCGTATTCGGGTCCCATGTTCGCCAAGACCGACCGATCGACAACCGGCATCGTATCGACACCGCTGCCGAAATACTCGACGAACTTGCCGACGACCCCTTCCTTGCGAAGCAGCTCGACGACCGTCAGCACCAGATCGGTGGCGGTGACGCCGGGGGCGAGCTTGCCGGTCAGTTCCAGGCCGACCACCTGCGGGGCGAGCATGTAATAGGGCTGGCCGAGCATGACCGCTTCGGCCTCAATGCCGCCGACGCCCCAGCCGAGCACGCCGGTGCCGTTGATCATGACGGTGTGGCTGTCGGTCCCGACGAGCGTGTCGGGAAAGGCGACCGGCCCTTGAGCATCTTCCCCCACGCGAACGACCTGGGCCAGGTATTCGAGATTGACCTGGTGGATGATGCCGACCGAAGGAGGGACGGCCCGGAAATTGTCGAACGCCTTTTGCGCCCAATTCAAGAGAGCGTACCGTTCCCGGTTGCGGTCGAATTCGAGTTCGACGTTCCGTTTCAGAGCCTGGTCGGTGCCGAAATAGTCGGTCTGGATCGAGTGGTCGATGACCAGATCGACCGGAATGAGCGGGTTGATTTTCGAGGGATCGCCGCCGAGACGTTGCATCGCGTTGCGCATCGCCGCCAGATCGACGACCGCCGGAACGCCGGTGAAGTCCTGCAAGATGACCCGGGCCGGCTTGAACGGCAACTCGGCGGGCTCCATGTCGGGATTCCAACCGGCCAACCGCTCGACATCCTCGGTGGTTACCTGGAAACCGTCGCAATGACGCAACACCGCCTCGAGCAGCACGCGAATCGAATAGGGCAGATCTTCCAGGCGGACTTTCCCGGCCTCCTCCAGGGCCGCCAGTCGGTACATCGCGACGGCGCCGCTTCGTGTTTCCAGTGTCGATCGGGCTTCAAAAGGGTCGTGCAATGGGGAGGACATCGGCATGGGATCAAGTCACCTTTCTGAGTCGAATGTCATGGCGCGAAACACGGCATTTTCCGCAGTTTCTATCCAAGTAATCTGCCTTTTTCATGCAATGGTCATGCGAAGAAGTTCACGGCGTTTCGGAACATCGCCAGCCCGTCGCCCTCACACCCGGCTTCGCCGCGTGTCCAACGGGGGTGCTGGGTGGGATCGATATGGCGTTCCGGATGGGGCATCAGTCCGAGGACGCGCCCCGTGGCATCGCACGCGCCGGCGACGTTGCCCATCGAACCGTTCGGATTGTCCGGCGGAGCAAGCACGCCGTCTTCGAGGTAGCGGGGGGACCGCTCGGCATCGAGTGGGGCGTAGCGAAGACAGAAGTGCCCGGCCGACTGGAGGCGATCGAACGTTTCCCGATCGTGTGTGACGAACCGTCCCTCGGCATGGGCGATCGGCAGATACATCGATTCGATCCCCTTCAAAAAGACGGAGTCGGACTCTCCGACCGCCAGTCGCACCCAGCGATCGTCGAAGATCCCGGAATGGTTCCAGGTGAGGGTGGCCGGGGCGGGCCCGGCCGGGGTTTTCTCGAAAAGGAGATTCGATTTGATCAATACTTGAAAGCCGTTGCAGATGCCGAGAATGAGCTTCCCATCCTGCTTGAATTCCGTGAGCACCTCGGCGAGGTGATGCTGCATCTGAACGGCGAGAATCTTGCCGGCGGCCACGTCGTCGCCGTAGCTGAATCCGCCCGGGATGCAGAGCATCTGATGGTCGTCGAGCTGTTTCGGATTTTCCAAAAGCCGTTGGATGTGGACCCGCTGAGCAACGGCGCCGGCCGTCTCGAAGGCGAACGCCGTTTCCAGATCGCAGTTGGTGCCGGGAGCCCGCAATATCAGAACGCTGGGTTGAGCCATGAGGGAGTTTCCAAAGAGCGTAAAGGATTCAACATGCGAATATATGTTCACCAATCGAGCGGCTTCCGCCAAGCCGATTTGAGTTCGGCCAGGGGCACTTCGAGCAGAGGCTCCCCGTCACGGCCGGTCACCGCCAGGGCCGGAGTGCCGGTGGTCCGACCGATGACCGCATGAGGCACTTGCCCCAAAGCCTCTTCGAAGCGGTCGACGTCTTCCGGTTTGACCTCGCAGAGGAACCGGGTATTCGATTCGCTGAACAGAAGGACATAATTTTCCAGCGATTCTTTTCCGGTGGGGACCTTGTCGAGCGAGAGCAACGCGCCGCAACCGCCGGCGAACGCCATCTCCGCCGCCGCGACACCGAGACCGCCTTCGCTCAGGTCATGACAGGCTTGCACCATGCCGCCGTCGACGGCGCGATGCAGATTCCGGAACGTCATGGCCGCCCGTTCGACCTCGACCGTCGGGACCCGGCCGCCGGTGAGCCGGTGGATCAAGGACCAGTGGGAGCCGCCCATCTCGTCGTTGGTGAGTCCCACGAGGTAGAGCAGATTGCCCGGCTTTTTGAGATCCATGGTCCGGGCCCGCGACACATCGAGCATCTGTCCGATGGCGCTGATCAGAAGCGACGGAGGAATGGAGATCGTCTCTTCGGCGCCTTCGGGGCGGAATTCGTTGTTGAGGCTGTCTTTGCCGCTGATGAACGGCACCTCAAGGGCCACGGCCAGGTCGTGACAGGCCACCGCCGCGCGGACAAGCGAACCAAGCGTTTCGGGACGATCGGTGCTGCCCCAGCAGAAATTGTCCAAGATGGCGATCCGCGACGGATCGGCGCCCACCGCCACGCAGTTGCGAATCGCTTCGTCGATCGCCGAGGCGGCCATGTGGTAGGTATCGAAATCGCCGTAGTACGGATTCATCCCGCAGGAGAGGACGATGCCGCGTCGGGAATCGAGCCGGGGCCGGACCACCGCCGCGTCGCCGGGGCCGTCGTTCTCCACACCCACCAGCGGCTTGATCACACTGCCGCCCTGCACTTCATGGTCGTACTGCCGAACGATCCAGTGCTTACTCGCCACGTTGAGCGAACCGAGAATCTTGAGCAGATCGTCTCCCAAATCGAGCGGCTCGGGGAGATTGGAAAGGGGTTCGGTGGGGGCCGGCTGGTAGATCGCCTCGCGGATGATCGGCGGACGCCCGTCGTGCAGAAACGACATCTCCAGATCGGCCACCTGATGCCCCCGGTAGTTCAACACGAGTCGTCCGGTCGGACGGAACGTGCCGATGACCGTCGCCTCCACGCCCTCGCTGCGGCAGAGCTGCTCGAGCGATTCCCACTTCTCCGGCGGCACGGAGAGGACCATCCGCTCTTGGGCCTCGGAGATCCAGATCTCCGTGTACGAGAGACCTTCATACTTCAGGGGCACCGATTCGAGTTCGACCTCGGCGCCGATCTCCTCGCCCATCTCGCCGACGGCGCTGGAGAATCCCCCGGCCCCGCAATCGGTCACGGCGTTGTAGAGTCCGCGATCGCGGGCTTCCAGGAGCACATCAAGGACCATCTTCTCGGTGATCGCGTTGCCGATCTGCACCGCTCCGCCGGAGAGCGACTCGCTCTCGTGGGTCAGTTCCGCGCTGGAGAACGTCGCCCCGTGGATGCCGTCGCGTCCGGTTCGTCCGCCCACGGCGACGATGTAATCTCCCGGCTCCGGCTGCTTGAACGACTTGTCGCGCGGGAGAATACCGACGTTGCCGCAATAGACCAGCGGATTGCCGAGGTAGCGGCGATCGAAGTAGACCGCGCCGTTGACCGTGGGGATGCCCATCCGGTTGCCGTAATCCCGCACGCCGGCAACCACGCCCTTGATGATCCGCCGGGGATGCAGCACGCCGGGCGGGACGCTTTCGGGTGGCAGGTCGGGCGGCGCGAAGCAGAAAATATCGGTGTTGCAGACCGGCTTGGCGCCCATGCCGGTGCCCATCGGGTCGCGGATCACTCCCCCGATGCCGGTATTGGCCCCGCCGTAAGGCTCCAGGGCCGAGGGATGGTTGTGTGTCTCGACCTTGAAACAGAGGTTGTCGCGTTCGTCGAAGGCGATCACCCCGGCGTTGTCGGAAAAGACACTCACGCACCAGTCGTCTTCGCCCCATTTTTCGCGGATCTTCACCGTCGCCTCGAAGATCGTCTCCTTGAGCATGTTCTCGAAACGGCGCCGGCCGTCGGGCCCCCGGT
Organism: uncultured Planctomycetaceae bacterium; assembly: GCA_964632505.1. GTDB lineage: Bacteria > Planctomycetota > Planctomycetia > Pirellulales > Thermoguttaceae > CAZWCE01. The sequence continues at coordinate 243,300 of CAZWCE010000004.1, forward strand.
AGGCGATCCGTCCGGCAAGGGTCTTGTGACTGCAGTGCTCGCTCCAGGTCTGGGCGACCGTCTCCAGCTCGACGTCGGTCGGGTCGCGGTCCAACGTGCGGAAGTGCGCTTGGATCGTCTGCATCTCCGGCAGCGTGAGAAAGAGCTGACCCTCGCGGCTGAGCTTCTCCAGTTCCGCGTCTTCCATCTCCCGAAGCGGGACGGTCGCCGGCGAAAAGTCATACGGTGAGCCGAGTTGCAGGCGATCGAAATCGAGCGGACCGTACACCACCTGCTCAATCGCGTCGTTGGCCAACAGCTTGTTCGCCAGATGGGCCAGGCCGTCGGCGTCGAGCCCTTCGATCCAGTATTTGCGAAAGGTACGGATCGCCCGGGTCTGGAGCTCGAAATCGGCGATCGCCGCCTGCGCGCTTTCGGCGACCGGGTCGGTCACACCCGGTTTCGGCAGCACGTAGACCAATTCGCCGGCGCCGCCGGGCGGTCGTTCGAGCCGCTGATCGCCCACCGGAGCGCAAACGGTCTGTTCGACGACCGGGTCGGCCAACAACTGTTCGGCCAACATCTCGACCTGTTCTTCGGTCAAGTCGGCTTCGATGAGGTAGCCCCGGGCCGCTCGGACGGCCAAATGATCGGAGAGTCCCAGGTCGGCCGCGTCCTGGGCCACGGTTTGGGCCGCCAGGTCGCTCTGACCGGCGCCCGGGTGAATGTCAACTTCCCAGAGCATCGCGATGGTTCTTTGCTTCTTCGAGTAGCGGTTTCAGTTTGGAGGGATCGTCCCGATCGACGGCCTCGCGGAGTCGCGCCAGTTGGTCGGCGAAGGCGTCGATCGAATGGAGCACGTGATGACGGTTCGCCGAGAAGATGTCGTTCCACAAGGTCGGGTCGCCCGCGGCCAGGCGGCTGGTGTCGCGGAAGCCGGTCCCGGTGAAGGGATAGGCCTTCTCGGTCAAAGTGGCGGCGAGCGCGACGGCGACCGCGTGCGGCAAATGACTGGTCATGGCGAGGATCCGGTCGTGTTCGGCCGGCTCCATGGCGATCACCTGACTGCCCATGCCTTGCCAGAGGGTCTGCAATCGCTCGAGGTCCTCACGGGGGGCTCCATCGCGGGGAGTGAGAATCGCCAGTCGGTCGCGGAACAAGTCGGCGCTGGCGTGCCGGGCACCTTTTTTCTCGCTTCCGGCCAGGGGGTGCCCTCCCAGAAAGCGGCAGCCCCGCGGCAGCGGTTCGGCCAATTCGCGGCAGATCTGCTCCTTGGTGCTTCCAGCGTCGGTCAACAGGGCCCCTTCGCGGCAGTGTTCGGCGGCGAGTCGGACATGCCCGGAAATCATCCCGACCGGACTGCAGACGAAAACCAGATCCGCCTCGCGGACCCCCTCCGCCAGGTCGGTGGTGCTGCGATCGACCGCCCCGACGGTCTCCGCTTCGTCGAGACTCTCGCGGCGATGCCCGATGCCGACCACGTCGGCGGCCAGTGCGTTCTTCTTGAGCGCCAGGCCGATCGATCCGCCGATCAGCCCCACTCCGATGATAGCGACAGAGGGTTTTGCATCCATAGTCCCATCATTTTAGCAAACGGGACTCTTTTTGAGATGGGGCCCCACGCAAGAGGGGGCCGGCGTCTCTTGTGAACCAGGTGAGGGGGGTGACGAAACGAGTCTGCAAGCCGAATCCTTGTCGGGGGACGGCTCCTCCGCTTCGGGTAAGACGCCGATCTCGTGGTTCCCTAAAAAAGGCCGCGTTTCCAGGGAAACGCGGCCCGGTGGAGAATCTTTGATCGCCGGAGGTCGCGGTCTACAGCGAGAGGACGTACTCGACCAAGTCGTTGATCTGCTGGTCGGTCAGGCCCTCGATGTCGCCAAGCACATCGCCGTGCTTGCCTTCGACAAAGACTTCCTTCATCTCGACGTAGCGTCCGTCGTGCATGTAGGGGGCGGTACGCCAGACCTCGATGAGGGTGGGGGTGTCGAACGTATCGCGACGATCGAACGGTCCGCGGCTGCCGACGTCGTGCAACTGCAGGTCGGTGTACAGCGGGGCCGGGTGGCACTGCGCGCAACCGACATCTTCGCTCTCGAAGAGTTTCTTGCCGCGCTGGGCCGCCTCGCTCAGCTTGCCGTCGACCAAGTAGGGGCTCTTGAGCGGCTCGAGCGCCATGAGGTAGGCGTCGATCGCCTGGGCGTCTTCCTCGGGACGCACGGCGAATTGGATGTGCCGGATCCCCGCCCGGACGGCCGTCTCGGCGTCGCCCCGGACGCCGGAGATCATCGCCGGAGGCGTCTTATGGGCCAGCAGCATGCTCTTGGCGTTCTTAGGATTACCGAGTCCGTCGTTCATCAGGTCCCAATTCAGGGCGTCGACCCGGGCGTTCGGGTGGCAGCTCGTGCAGCTTTGCCACTGTTGGAAGCAGAGGGCGGCGTCGTGGAAGTTCCGCTCGCCGATGCGCTCGGGAGTCATTTTCGGATCGGGGCCCAGGGCGATCGTCTTGACCTGGGCGCCTTCGGGGGCATCGAGATTGACCACGTCGAGGGTGTCGGCGAAGTACATCGCGATGAAAACCTGCTGTCCCAGCACGGCGAAACCGCGGGGGCTGTTGCCGTTGAGCTTGATGCGCTTCTTCAGCCCGACCAGGAACGCCAGATCGTTCGGCACGTCTTCGATGGTGGCCGACGAATAGGCGCCGCGGTCGTCGTAGGTGCCGGCCTCCTTGGCCTCCTCGATCGTCTTGGGCAGTTTGGCGAGCTTCTCGTGCATGCCGACCGCGTCGATGACCGTCAGTTCGTGGGTTCCGTAATGCGTGACGAAGATGGTCTTGGCGTCCTTGGAGGCCTTCACCTCGTAAGGATTGGCCGCGCCGAGGTCGACGTCGTCCAACAGCACCGTATTGACGAACTCGCCGGTCTCGGCATCGAGAATCGAGAGGGAATTGGTGTTCATCCAGCCGCGTTCGAGCTGGGTGGTCGGCATCTGATACCGGGCGAGAATGCCGGTGACGTAGGCGTATTTGCCGTCGGCCGAAACGCAGATGCCGTGCAAACTCGAGGCCCCGTTGGGAAGACGCACGTTCTTGGCGGTGCGATCCTTCGTGTCGATGACGGTCACTTCGCTGGCCACGTCGAACGAATCGGCCGGATCGTTCGGCAGGAGATTCGCCACGAAGAGCTTGCTCCCCTCGGGGGTGATCGCCGAGTCGACCGGCTCCCGATCGCAAGGCACTTCGGCGACCTGCTTTTTCGCCGTCAGATCGTAGATGACGACGTTGTCGTTGAACTGATTGCAGACATAGAGCGTCTTGCCGTCGGGACTGATCGAAGGACCGCAAGGAGTATGACCGGCCGGAAGGGTTTCGGCGACCTTCTTCGCATCGAGCGGGACAATGGCCACGTGGCCGCCGTAATAGCCGCAAGTGATGTAGAGGACCTTGCCGTCGGGCGAGAGGACCATGCCGTTGGGTTTCGCCTTGAGGGGAATCTGCTCGAGGATTTCCCCGTCGGAGACGCGGAGGATCGCCAATTCGGCGGAGTCATGCTCCAGGACGTAGAGCGACTTGCCGTCCTGCGAGGAGATCACGTCGATCGGGCCCTGGTATTCCGCCGCTCGGATCAGACCCATTCCCAAAAACAACGGGATGATCATGGCTGCCAAGAATCGTTTCATCATTGCTCAATTTCCTCCTTCAAACCGCCCGGCATGAGAAAGCCGACTGAAAAGCCCCCTTTCTTTTCCTTCCGCGAACGGAAACAAGCGTTCCGCCGACTTCGGCTCATCCCCCTCTTCGAGCAAGAAGGGAGAAGCCGAGCGAGGCGAACAACGGGCTCTCGAGTGGCCATGTACCGCATGGTCGGGCAGCGATAGCGTTTGACGCGTCGGTAAGGGATGCGCGTGGTAGGATGGATCGGATTTCACGAATTCGGAAACGGACCTTCCCGGATGGGATGGCGGAAATGCGACATGGAATCAGTCCGGTGACGGCCTTCTCCCGTCGAGGGAGCCAAGCCAACAGTCTGCCGGAAGGAACGTCTCCACGGTATCATTATGATTCTTTTCGGGGGCGATTGCAATAGAATGCGATTTTCCTCGGAAAAAAATCCATCGGAGCGGTCCGCCCCTTCCCTCTCAGGTGGTGGAGCCGTTGGAGAAAAAGCCTTGACTCACGCCGGTCCTTGCAGGAGGATGGATGAGGCACAAGTGGCATTCCCGCGGTTCCCCCCCCTGTCTGATTGCCTGGAAGGAAGATGATTCGATGACGTTCTCCCGTGGTTCTCTTGCGTGTTTTCCGATGGTACTTCTCGGCTGTCTTTCATTCGCCTTGGCGGAAGAGTCGGTTCGGCGTGTCGAAACCGAGGGAGATGCTCCTTCCGATGCCGTGGTGATTTTCGACGGCGAAACGACCGATCTTCTGGTCGGCCCCGACGGCGGCATGTGTCCCTGGCCGGTCGAAGACGGTGTCTTGGTGTGCGATCCCTCCATGCAGCCCCGGCAACAGGGTCTCTGGACAAAATTACATTTTCGCGATGCCCAAATCCACGTCGAGTTCATGATTCCCGAATCGCAGAAGGGCAAGCCGGGCAACAGCGGGCTCTATCTCCACGGGTTGTTCGAGCACCAGATTTTCAACTCGGTCGATCGCCCCGGCAAGCCGGAGGGGCTGATCGGCTCGGTCTACGGCGTGAGTCCGCCTCTGGTCAACGCCGGGCGCGCGCCGGGGAAGTGGCAGACGTACGATATCATTTTCATCGCCCCACGCCGAAACGAACGGGGAGAGCCGGTCGAGCCGGGTTCGATCACCTCGCTGCTCAACGGGGTACTCGTGCAGCACCAGTCGGAATTCACCAAGCGGGTTTCGGTCTACACGCCGCTGCACTTCCGGACGACCCCTTACGCCGAAGCGATTCTCGAAAGCTTGAAACAAACCGAATGCGGACCGATGCAGTTGCAGGATCACGACAGTCCGACGCGTTTTCGCAACATCTGGATTCGGCCGCTCGACGACAAGGCGTTCCTGTTCGAACCGGAAAGATAATGGCGAGGGTACAGGCACGGAAGCGAAAAAACCGGCGAAATGATGGAAATGCCGTCCCGGCTGGGGTATATTTGCTGTGTGACGGTTGCAAACGTTCCGTATGGTTCCCCGTGCTTGCCGGCCGGTGTCCGGCGAAGGTCCCACGAAATAGATCGAGAGGAGAAAAAGATGACGATGCAACGACGAGCCTTTCTTGCCCAAGCCGGTCTCGGCGCCGCCATGGCCGCGACTTTTCCCTGGAAGCGGGCATTCGGCCGGAGCGCCGATGCGAGAATCCTGTATTTCACCCGCTCAGCCGGTTTCGAGCACTCGCCGGTGCGGCCCGGTCCCGACGGATTGAGTCTCTCCGACAAGGCACTGATAAAACTCGGCAAGCAATACGGCGTCGAGGTGGTCTGCACGAAGGACGGTTCGGTCTTCGACGGCGATTTGGATCAATTCGACTGCATTGCCTTCTACACGGCCGGCAATCTGGACAATCCCAAGTCGAAGCAGAACACCCCGCCGATCACCGAGCGCGGGAAAGAGCGATTCTTGCGGGCGATCCACGACGGCATGCCGTTCGTGGGATTCCACTCCGCCACCGACACCTGGAAAACGCCGGGTCCGCGAAACGAAAACCAGACCGAGTTGGATCCCTACATCGAGATGATCGGCGGGCAGTTCATCGTCCACGGCAAGCAGCAGGACGGCAAGATGGTCATCACCAAACCGGTCGAACTGCCCTGCCTGAAGGATAAGGGCGATTCCTTCACCCTCTTCGAGGAATGGTACGCCTTGAAAAACTTCGACCCGAATATGCACGTGATTCTCGTGCAGGACACCGAGGGCATGGAAGGCGAATGCTACCAGAGACCCTCCTTCCCCGCCACCTGGGCGAAGAAATACGGAAACGGCCGTGTGTTCTACACCTCGATCGGTCACCGGGATGAACTTTGGGAAGACCCGTTCTTTTTGGAGATGGTCGTCGACGCCTTCTCTTGGGCGATGGGCGAGTACGACATCGATCTGACGCCGAATCTCAAAGAGGTCGCGACGAAGGCCCACATTCTCCCCGGAAACTGATCTCCCCAATTCGACGAAATCAGCCTGCCCCCTCGGCTGAGCTTTTCTCACTCGTTCGAGGGGCACGCTCCTCCCCTCCTGCCCCTTATCCAGGAGGGTTTTTTCATTTCCGACGCTTTTTTTGGATCTCTTATTGATTTTCGGCGTGCTTCTTTGGCGTCGTTTTCGCCAGAGATGGTAGACCGTTTTTATTTAACGAAAAAACCATCTCGCTTTTTCCGAAGCAAGGGAGGGACGGGACCATGGAGACTCTCCTTTTTCTGCTGTTCATCGCGACCCCGGTGCTTCTGGGGTTGGCGTTCTTCTGGTATCTCACCTGGTCGTCGATCTACGCGCTGTTTCGCGAGCTTTTCTCCCGCAAGAGGCGTTTTTCTTCCGACGATGCGGTTTCCCGTTCTCGCCTGGAGGCCTCTCTCAGACGCGACTCACAATTGGCCCAGGAGTATCGCGTCCTGATCAGGTGGCTGGAGCGCATGCGCGGTGAAGGACTGATCGACCCGGAGGAGGGAGCATCGCTCCGAGAGAACAGTCATCGGTGGATCATCGAGCACTCCTCGTTCCTTCCTTCGGATTCCGAAGCCGCCCCGAGGCCGGCACGGGAAGAAAAATCGAGGCACGGGCTTTCCGGCATCGGGTCAGGCGAATCCACCGAAAAAGGTTCTCCTCGCGCTGCTTTCCATGAAGACGAAGAGCCGGTGATGGCGGAGGTCGTCGAAGCGCAGCCGATGGAACCGGTCCGACCGTCCATGGAGCCCTTCCCGGAAAAGCAGCCCGCCGCCTCGAAGGAGCCACGCGAACCGTTTCGGGAAAAAATTCGCCGGTTCATGGAATCGCACGACATGTATTGGGCCGAAGTCGTTTCGGTCTTCTTGGGGATCGTCTTGATCGTGGGGCCTTCGATCGCCCTGATGATCAACTTCTGGCAATTCTTGACCAGTTATCCGTTCTTCCGGCCGGTGCTGTTCACGCTCATCGCGCTGGGGACGTTCGGCATCGGCTTCTTTCTGAAATATCGTTGGCAGTTGAAAAAGACGGGCACGGTGTTTCTGACCATCGGCACGCTGCTGGCCCCGGTGCTCTTGGTGGCGATGCTGCGCCTGGTGAACCTGGATTTCCAGGGCGACCGGTTCGTCCTGGAACAGGACTTTCGGCACCAATTCTGGACGTTCGGCGGTTCGTTCATCTTTTCGGTGACGGCATTCATTCTGGTCTATCTTTCCGGCAAGACGTTCCTCGACGCCAATCGCACCACCCATGCCGCGTTGGCCTTGGCCACGGTGGCGGCGCCGTTTTCGCTCTTCGGCATCACCGCGATTCTTTCGAAGATCTCGGTCGAGTCGGGAGGAGGGGAACCACTGCTTCGAGGTTTCCTCGGACCGATCGACGGGGACACGTCTCAATTCGTGATCATCCTGCTGGGCCCGTCGCTTTGCTTTCTGATCAGTTCGTTGGTGATGGCCGCCGGCGAATCGGGCATCCAGGCGCGGCGTTTCGGGACAAGGGTCCCCGACGACGAAGAAAAACCGACTTGGAAGGATCGCCTCGATGTCGCCTTGCGGCAATCGCGAAGGTCTCTGGTATTCCTCGGATTCGGAGGGTTTTCCACCATCATCGCCCTGGTCGGCCTTTCCTTCATTCTTTCCGGTGAAGTTCGGCCCACGGCCGCCTCGTTCTGGTGGCTGGAATCGATCAGAGTGCTCGCCTTGTCGATCGCTCTGGTCGCCATCCCCGTCCTGCTGACGGGACAGGTGGTCTTTCGCGAAATGGGGCGGTGCCGGACCCGGGAAGTGGAAGCCTACGAGGATCGCCGCGCGCTCGACGTGATGCAGACACTCGGCGCGTTCATCGCCCTCTTGGCGATCGCTTTGCAACTTCTGGCCTTGGGCGCCGTGTGGCCGCACCCCGTGCCGATGCTGCTGGTGACCGGGGTGGCACTGTTTCCGATTCTTATGATCACTTTCCGCGACGACTTCGCCCCGGCCGACATCGCCGCCATGATCCTGACCGTTTGGGTGGTGATGACGACGCTGTACGCCTTCCATTGCGGTTGGGCCATCGAAACCGGGCGTATCGGTTCGGTCTGGGAGGGATATACACGACCTCTCCAGGCGACGGGTCTTTTTGCCGTGGCGGTCCTCCTGGGAGCGATTTCCGAGGGACTCTTCCGACAGCGTCGTCGAGACGATCTTCCGGTCGACCTGTCCCGACCGAAGCGGTTCGCCGTCGGGGCGGCGTTGGTCGGCGCGTTGAGCCTGGCGATGACGATCCGTCTCGAAGCGTCCGCGGGGAGTTTCGAAACTTGGCAGGCGGCCTGGATCTGGTCTATCGCGGGAATCCTCACGCTTCTGGGGGTCCTCCGATGGAGTCATCGGTCGCTCGCCTTTTTCGGATTCGCGCTCTCGGCGATCGGTAGTGTTCTTCTGCTGATCGCCATTTGGCCGGAATGCTTCGCGAACTACATCATCCTTCAGGATTTCACTCATCCCCGGCTGATCTTTTCCGAGCACGTCTTCTGGTCGCTCTCGCTCGCGGTCGAGGCGACGCTGCTGGTCGGGCTCTCGATCGGTCTTCGAAAACTGCTCTCCACGTCGCCGGAAGCCCCCGAAGACGCTCGCCGAAACCGGATCGATGCCTATGCCCGCGGGGCGTTTCCGGTCGGGCTGGTCCTCGTGGGGCTTTCCTTTTTGGGCTGGTTCGGCACGATGAGCCACTACCCGAACTCCTGGTTCTCCTTCCTTCCGCCGCTGTTGCTGATCGGCTCCTTGTCGGCCGTCGCGTTCACCCGAGGGCGTCCGTGGTTCACCTACCCATCGCTGGGAGTGGGGTTCCTGTTGATCTACGACCTTCTGGTCGATCCCCAAATCTCCCTGGATCGGTATTGGGCCCCGCTCTTTCCGATGAACGAGCCTCCCGCGACCGCCTTACTGGTATTCGCGACGCTCTGCCTGATCGCGGGCGGGACGATCCTGCAGGGCATTCGTCTCCCCGTCCGGAAGAAGCGTTCCGGCCGGGAAGATGGGGAGAAACGGCATGGGACGCTCGTGGAGAACTTCGGCGAACCGATGATGCACGCGGCGATTTCGGCGACGCTCGTCTTCTTCTTCGTCTACGCGTTCGGCGCCGCCCGACACTGGGTGATGACCGGCTACCTCGCCGAGTACGAGCAACTCTTCGCTTTGGAGACGGCTTGGCTCGCCGGACTCCTGATCGGCCTTTCCTTCTACTTCGCCGCGCGGCCTTCGATGGCGTGGCTGACCGAAAAGTCACGTTTAGCGGCCCAAATCCTTCTGACTCTGGCCTATGTGATCGAGGTGGTGACGGTGCGCCGGTATTTCGTTCACACCCCGGAGGCCGATGCGATGGCGTTCCGGCTGATCGCCATGATGCTGGCCGCCCTTTGCCCGGTGACTCTCTTGGTGCGATGGACGTTGGATCGGCATTCGTACCTGAGTAGGCTCCTTTTCCGGCAAGGGATTTTGTTCGGTCTGGTCGCCCTGCCCTTCGCACTCGTCTGGTGCAATGCTCTCGGCTACGGCGTGCTCTCGGGGATCCAGCTTGCGGTGGTCCTCTTCCTGCTGGGGTTTGGGACACTGCTGCTGGCCGTCCAGGAGGAATCGCCGGTCGCGGCCGTGCTGGGGGCCGGGCTTTTCGTGGTTGCTTCGGGTCAATGGATCCTTCGCGTACCCGGAGAGGAAGGTCTTCCGATGGCGGTCCGCGTGCTCCTGACCGTTTCGCCGGCGCTGGCATGCTATGCGGTGATCAGTTGGCTTTTCGAGCGACTTCCCTCACTTTCGGTGCCGAAGATGGCGTTGTTCTCGTCGTCCGAATCCCGCTTCTCGCTCTCGGCCGTCATGGCGCTGGGCACATGCGTTGCCCTGGGATCGGCCCTGGGCCTCGGTACGGGGAGCTACCTGCTCTTTCCGGCGGTCTTCTGGCAGCCGGATGCGTTTTGCGGATGGGGCGCACTGGCGGCGGTCGTGGCCGTTGCTTTGAAGATCGTCGATCGAGACCGGCGGCTGCTCCCTTCGATGGTGTACATTTTGATCGTATCGTGTCTATTGGGCATTCTCCCATTCGTGCCCACCGATCATTTCTGGCAGCGGTGGTGGTACTTGGGCCTGCTGGGAACGGCGATGGCGTACCTGCCGGTCGGTTTGCTCGTATCTCTGGCTTCGTGGGGACGGTTACGGACCATTTGGCGGGAGCAACCCGGTTCTCTCCAGTGGTGGCTCCAAGCGCATGTCGTACATATCCTACTGCTGATGGGCTGGTCCCTGGCGTTCCTCTTTGCCTCCTTCGGCGAAAATCCGATCCCCTGGTTCGATGGGGAGAATGTTCCGGCGGTCCGCGCCGCCGCGCCCCTTTGCCTGTTCCTACTGCTTCCCGCAACGGCTCTCCTTCAGGGGCGGAACGTGTTGAGATTGCTCTACAAAGAACAGACCGTCGACGAACTCCACCTGCGAGAAGCCCCCAAACGGTTGCGTGAAACGGGCTGGACCCTCCTGACCATCGTCCTGGCCGAGACGTTCTGGTTGATGCTTCCGACGATGACTTTCACGGTGGAGCATATGGCGTGGCTGATCCTGGCGATCGTCCTGGTGCGGCTGTCGGCGGTGACGCTGGTCGAAAAGATACTTGCCACGACCGGCGCCGCCCCGCCCCGCTGGTATCGCCCTTGGCATCATACGGGGCTCTCTCTGAAAAGCTCCTTCGATCTGGCGATCGTGTTCGCCACCGCCGGGACGCTTCTGTTGGAAAGCAACCAGGTATTCCAGCGTGGTGAGGAAGTGGGCGATTTTTCGGTCGTGTGGTTGAGCCTGGTGCTGCTCGGCATCGTCTCGGGGCTCATCCGTCACGCGATCCTGCTTGCCGAAAAAAAATCCGGCCAGGCGTTGCGGAAAGCGGAAGGGTTCGTGTACCTTGCCGAAGGAGTCGGTTTGCTCTGCTTCTATCACCTCTGGCTCTGCCGGCCTTGGCTGTTCGAATTGGGAATCCTCGAAGAATACTGGGCCTACGTGGTTTTGGGGATTGCCTACACGGGGGTCGCACTGGCGGAACTGTTCCGTCGACAAAACGTGGCGGTGCTGGTTCGCCCGCTGGAGATCACCGTCATGTTCCTCCCGCTGGTGAGCCTCGCGGGGCAGTGGAGCTCGCCGGCGGCCTGGTTTTTAATCGCCTTCTTCTACGGCATCATCGCGCACCAACGACGTTCGCTGAAGCTGTTGTTCTTCGCCATTTTCCTGGGGAATATCGGTCTTTGGCTGCTCTGGCATCAATGGGACCTGGAGCTCGTCGATTATCCTCAACTCTGGTTCATGCCGCTTGCGTTGATCCTCTTGATCACCGAAGCGATTCTCCGCCGGCACCTCGAACCGGGAGTCGCCAAAACACTCCGGTGGCTCGGTTTGGCGGGGGTGTATCTGCCCTCGGCGCTGAAGTTCTACCAGACGCTCGGCACCTCGATCGCCATGCCCCTGGTGCTGATCGGCATCTCGATCGCCGGAATCGTGGTTGGTTTCATGATGCGTGTCCGGTCGTTCATCCTCGTCGGCATCGTTTCGATCCTGATGGTGATCGGCACGATGATCCAATACGCCTATGTCGATCTCGATCAGACCTGGGTTCTCTGGGTCGCCTGCATCGTACTCGGGTTTCTCATTCTCACCTTCTTCGCCTGGTTCGAGCGGAACCGGGACCGGTTGCTCACGCACTTGCGGCAGTTCAAAGAATGGGACAACCGGCGTCGGGAAGAGACGCAGGAGAAGAGCGAGACGGAATCGGCCCGCGAATAAATCATGAAAAAAGGAATCGGTCGACTACGCCGAAGACGTTTCGCTCTCGGGCAGTTCGATGATCGCCTTGATGATTTCTTCCCCGTAATCGGCGTTGATTCGAAACGCCTCCTCGGCCCGTCTCAGTGAAAAACGGTGGGTGATGAGCGGTTCCAGCTCCACCCCCCATTTCTCGACCAGCTCAATCGCTCGGGGATAAGTGTGTTTCATACGGCGGACCATCAGGAGCGTCAGCCCCTTGCGGCGTCCGGCGGAGTGGCGGAAAAGGACCCGGTCGTCCGGATCGATCCCCACCAAAAGCACCTTGCCCCCATGAGCGGCCATCTCGACGGCCTGCTCGGCCGCGATTCCTCCGTGAGCCGCCTCGATGGCGATGTCGACGCCCCGAGAGCCGGTCGCCTTCAAGACGGCCGCCGGCGCATCCTCCTCTTCAGGACAAATGACTTCGTCGGCACCGAGCTCCAGGGCCATTTCCCGTCGCCAAGAAAGAGGCTCGACGACAAAGATCGGATGACAACCGGCGATGCGGAGCGCTTGGAGAATACAGAGACCGATCGGGCCCGCCCCCAGCACGACCGCCGACTGACCGAGGCGGACCTTCGCCAAATCGATCGTGTGAATCGCCACACCCAGCGGTTCCAGCAGCGGGATGCAGGCATCGCTGATCGAATCGGGAACGGGAAAGCAGTTTTCCACCGGCAGGGACATCCACTGGGTCAACGCTCCCTGGGTGGGCCAAAGTCCGCAGAAGGGCAGATCGATGCAGAGGTTCGGGTCGCCCCGCAGACACCACTCGCACTTGCCGCAAGGAAAAGCCGGATCGACCGCCACGCGCGTCCCCGGCGGCATCGGCGTGCACTGTCCGTTGTTCTCCTTGACATTGATTGCTTCGACCTTGCCGCCGAATTCATGCCCCAGGACCAGCGGACCCTCCAGCGAGGTGTCGCCGATCTTCGCGTGACGGTAAACGTGCAGGTCGGATCCGCAGACCGCCACGGCGGTGACCTTCAGAAGCAGTTGCCCTTCGCCGGGCGCTTCGGGTAAAGGAATCGTATCGATGCGCAAATCGCTCGGGCCGTGCAGCCGCGCGGCCAGCATTTCATGGGCATTTCGTTCGGAATGTTTCATCGGGAAACCTGGTTGCATCCGAGAGGAAAAGAGGAGGGGAGGGGAGGCGGATCGGCCCCTCGGTCTGGTAAATGCACCTTACCACATTTTTCGAAAAGCGACCAGCCCGTGGAGGCTTGGGCGCCATCGCAAGACGAGCATGCCGACCGTGGAACAATAGGGAGACTAACGATAGAAGCGGTTGCCGAGAACACATTCGCCTAAAAGCAAAAACGCCAGCAGCAGGGCCGCTATCGGGAAAAGTTCTCGGCCGACCCGCTGTTCACTCAGTCCTACCTCGATCTCCTCCCGCCGGCTTGCCGGCCGATAGCGGTCTTCGCCGAAAAACTCCCCCAGTCGCTCCGAAGAGATCCGCGCGAGGTCGAACTGTTCGGGAGGATAATTCACGCTGAAGCCGGTGTCGAGCCGGTCCCGACCCCCGCCGGCACGCAAACGGTAATTGCCGACCTGTTCGGTCGATGGAATCACCAGACGCTGCGTTTCTCCCTGCGGGGTCACCCGGACCTCCACGCCATCGGGCAATGTCATCACGCAGGAGACGAGGTCGGGATGCTCCTTCAGCGGAATCACGGCGGCTTGACCGGTCAGGTAGTTGAAATGCAGATCACCGGCCCCGACGAGCGTCCGCGCGATGCCGTCGACCAGGACGACGAACACCCACGAAGCATCGCTGACCGGGAGCAAGTTCCAGGGACGACCGGAAGGAGAATCGGAAACCGGAGTGGTCATCGTCAACACGGTTCCCCGGCCGACGGGGCGCACCAAGAGGGCGGGCCGACCGTCGTTGTAGGAAGCGCTCACCTCGGTCCCCTCGGCCAATTCCCCCAGTTGCCAGTACCGGTAGATCGGCAGCGCCTCCCAGGGAACAGTTTCCTGGATACTCCGAAACGAAGATAGAATGGGGCTCTGATAATCGTCGGGCATGATCCGGAACGGTTCGACGGATGCCCGAGCCTGGAGGACCGGTTCGCCTGCGAGGAGCGCCAGCGCGGAATCGGAAGCGAACGCATCGAGGGGAGTGGCCTGCCGCCCGAGGAAGATGCCCAGGCCGTTTCCCCGGGCCGCGTAATCGCCGAGCTTCTTCCACATGCCCGCGGGAAGGGGAGGGGGATCGAGCAGGAGGACGGCATGATATTTCCCCAGCTCCTCTTGCGTCAATTGATCCATGGGAATGGTCGTTACCTGGAAGGGGGCTTCGCCCGAGAGTCGCAACGCTCTGGGTTCCAGTGCCTGGCGCACGTAGACGGCGTGGCGGTCGACCGGTTCCGGGGCGGCCAACAACACCCGCCAGGGCGACTGCACCTGAAGCGTGAACCAGCGACGGTTATCCGAGGGGAGGGGATCTTGAGTGATAAAACGTACATATCCTTGATGCATGCCTTCTTCCAGTCCGGAGAGATGAAACATCGCCCGGCGCCGGGCATTTCCGGCGGGAAAGTCGATCGTCTGATTGCCGCGTTTGCGTGCCTTGGCCGGATTGTTCGGTTCCAACGGGTCGGCCAGCAGCAACTCCACCTGGCGGGTTTCGGGTTCCTCTCCTTGCCGGAAGAGTTCGGCTTCGATTCGAAACGGGGTTTTCGCGGGCAAAACTTCGCCGGAAAGCTGTATCGAGGCGATGCCTGCGTCGGAAGCCTCTTCCCGGCCCACATCGATCACATAGACGCCCAGGTCCGGTTGCGATTCGATTCGAGCCGCCAGACGCGGAGCCAGATCCTTCGGCCATCCCGGTTCCGTCAGGTCGGTCAATACGTAGAGTTCTTTTCGGTGGAGTTCGCTTTCTTCGAGCAGCTTCAGGGCCGAGTCGACCGAGTCGGCGACCGGGCGTCCGCCGGGCGTGCCGGAGAGACGCTCGATGCGGTCCTCGGCGGCGCGGAGATCGACCTGGTATGCCGCCGGAGCTCTCCTTCCCGTGAGCACCGCGACGCGGCTTTGGCGCGGAAGACGCGGGAGGATCCACTTGCCGAACTGCCGGGCCTCTTCCAGGCAGGTACGGTTTTCGTGGAGGTAGTCCATCCGGACCGAGGTGTCGAAGACCATCGCCGCCGCGATGGGCGCCTCTCGGCTGCCGAGCGAACCGGAGAACTTCACCACCGGTCGGGCCATGGCCAATCCCAGAAGCAGTAAGACGAGCATCCGCATGGCCAGAAGCAGAAAATGACGCAGGCGAAACTTGCGGCGGTTCACTTCCTTGCGTTGCTTGACCAGTCGCAAGGCGGGAAAGACCACCCGGCTGGGTCGACCGCGCATCGTCAAATGCAAGATGACCGGAATCGCCATCGCCGCGGCTCCGGCGGCCAGGAAGGAAAGCGAAACGAACGTCATCGGGTCACCTCCTGATGCTTCGGGTGACCAGATATTCGGTCAGTGCCTTGTCGAATTGAACGCTGGTATCGAGCTCGACGAAATCGATGCCCATCTGGGAGCACTCACGGCGGTAGGTTCCGCGAAACGCTTCCAACTCCTCCAGGTAATCGCGTCGGAGGGCGTCGGCGTCGACCTTCAGACTCTCGGCGCTCTCCGGTTCTTCCAACTCGACCGTTCCGTGAAAGGGGAACTTCACCTCGGCCTCATCGAGGATTTGGAAGAGGATGACGTCGTGTCCGGCATGACGCAATCGGTGCAAACTCCGCATAATCGACTCGGGATCGCCGAGCAGGTCGGAAAAGATCATCACCAGGCTGGTGTGGCGGAGCATGGCTGCGACCTGAAACAGCGACGCGGCGACGTCGGTCGGCCGGTCCGGTTGAAGCTGGGAGAGAAGAGAGAGAATCGTCCCCAGTTGCGAACGTTTCGACTTCGGGGCGATGCTCCGCCGGATCTTGTCGTCGAAGGTCATCAGTCCGACCGGGTCCTGCTGGTGGATCATCAAGTAGCAGAGAGCCGCCGCCAGGCAAATGCTGTAATCGAACTTCGTCAACTCCTGCCGGTAGGTGTAGCCCATCGAGCGGCTCGTGTCGACCACCAGATAACCGGTGAGATTCGTCTCCGCCTCGAACTTCTTGACGTAGTACTTGTCGGTCTTCGCGTAGATGAGCCAGTCGATATCCTTTGGGTCGTCGCCGGGGGTGTACTTCCGGTGTTCGCTGAATTCGACCGAGAACCCCTGCAGCGGGCTGGCGTGAAGGCCGTGCATGAATCCCTTGACGATGAACTGGGCGCGCAGATCGAGCCGCTTGATCTGTCGGATGACGTCCGGTTTCAGATAGCGTTCGACACTCATCGGGGATACTCTTTCGATCGGTCTGACGACCAGGGCGGGAAAGCTGGGAAAGACGACGTCGGCCGACGCCATCGAGCATGATTCATGTCCGCATAAGTACTGAGCCCTTGGGTCGTGCATGGATCTCCGCAGAGCCGCACTTCCCGATGGCCGCTCTAGGGTCACGATGATTGAGGCGACGCTCCACCTTCAGCGGACCTTCGGTGGAACCGCTTTTTTCTCGAATTTTTCGATCTCCGGCGTGGGGATCGTTTCGAGCAGCTTTTCGATAACGTCTTCGGTATTCATCCCCTCGGCTTGGGCCTGAAAGTTGGTGCTCACGCGGTGCCGCAAGACGGGGATGGCGACCTTTCGGATGTCGTCGATCGCGACCGAGAATCGGCCGTCCATGGCGGCGAGCGCCTTTCCACCCTGGATGAGGTACTGCCCGGCGCGGGGGCCGGCGCCCCAGTCGACCAGTTCGCGAATCATCTCCGGGGCGGAAGAATCGCGGGGGCGCGTCGCACGGACCAGTCGGGCGACGTACTGGACGATGTACTGGCTGACCGCCACCGAAGAGACCAATTTCTGGAGATTCGAGATCACCTTGCCGGAGAGGATCTTGCGCACCTCGGCGAATTCGCCGCGGGTGGTGGTCGAGAGGATCTTCTCCTCCTCTTCGAGCGTGGGGTAATCGACCTTGATATTGAACATGAACCGGTCGAGCTGAGCTTCCGGCAGGGGATAGGTTCCCTCCTGCTCGATGGGGTTCTGGGTGGCGATCGTAAAAAACGGCGCGGGGAGGGGATAGGTCGTTTGCCCGACGGTCACCTCCCGCTCCTGCATCGCCTGCAAGAGCGCCGCCTGCGTTTTCGGCGGTGTCCGGTTGATTTCGTCGGCCAAAAGAATATTTGTGAAGATCGGCCCCTCGACGAATCGGAAGTTGCGGCGACCGTGTTCGTCTTCGTCCAACACGTTGGTGCCGGTGATGTCCGAGGGCATCAAGTCGGGGGTGAACTGGATCCGCTTGAATTGGATATCGAAGATCTCGGCGATCGTGCTGACCATGAGGGTTTTCGCCAGCCCGGGAACTCCTTCCAACAGGCAGTGTCCCCGGGTGAAAATGGCGGCGAAGATCTGCTCGATCACCTCCGATTGGCCCACGATCACCTTATGCAGTTCGTCTTGCATGAGCCGGCACTGCTGTCCGAACTCCTGGAGGACTTCTCCGAGATTTTTTGCCTTTGCCACGATGCGTTTCCTCAATTGCCTTGCACGATTTCCGCCGGTTTCGGCGCATTGGGGGGTTGAGCGAAATCCGCCGACTTTTCGATCCCGGAAAGAAAATGGCGGGTTGGTGAACGATCCGGGGAGTATTATATTATATAGCCTATGATTCGCGGCGTCTGAAGGAGCCCTCCCGAAAACGCCCGGAAATAACCTTTCTCTCTGTTCTATGGGGTGTTTGTTCCATGCGATCCGGTCTTTTTTGGGGAATTCTCCCGATCATGCTGGTTGTCCCGATCTTCCTTTCCGGAGAAGAAACGCGCGGCGATGAACTCGATCCGGCGAAGGTGAAGCGCGCGATCGATGGGGCGATCCGCTATCTGAGGGGCGCCCAGCAGGAGGACGGGTCCTGGCCGGAGTGGAATGCGCGTGAGAAATGTGGGGCCACGGCGCTTTGTACGCTGGCTCTTCTGAATGCGGGTGTCCCGAAAGAGGATCCGGCGATCGAACGCGCGCTCTTCTATCTGCGTGGTTTTCAAGCCTCTCAGGTCAACAGCACGTACTCGGTCGCCCTGCAGACGATGGTCTTCTGTGCGGCGCATCCGCAGCGCGATCTGGCGGCGATTCGCCAAAATGTCCGGTGGCTGGAGAAAACGCAAACCAGAACCGAGAAACAGGGAATGGGAGGGTGGTCTTATCAGGGGAACGCGAGGAGCGACAACTCGAATTCCCAGTTCGCCGTGTTGGCCCTTTACGAAGCGGAGCGTGTGGGGATTTCGGCGGAGATGCGCACCTGGCGGATGGCGAACCAGTATTGGCGTCGCGGACAGAACGAAGACGGTTCCTGGGGGTACATTCCGAATCCCGAAAAAGGGAGTAGCCAAGGTACCGGCAGCATGACCTGCGCGGGCATCGCGGGATTGGCCGTCACCTCGAAACTGGTCGAAGAGGGTGGAGCCGAGGTCGAGGGCGAACAGATCCGGTGCTGCCTCGATCGGGAGGAAGAAGGCGCCTCGCGGTTGGAAGAAGCCCTCGATTGGATGGCCGATCATTTCAGCGTGAGGCATAATCCCGGCACCCCGGCCGACTTGAATTTCTGGCTCTATTACTATCTTTACGGACTCGAACGAGCCGGGAGACTCACCTCCCGAAGGTTTATCGGCGAACACGACTGGTACCGGGAAGGAACCGACTTCCTCTTGAAACGGAAGGGAGAACTGGTCGATTACTGGTCGGGCAAGGGGAATCTCGAATCGAAGGATCACATCGTCACCTCGCTGGCCCTGTTGTTCCTTTCCAAGGGACGGCGTCCGGTCTTGCTCTCGAAACTGCGGGTCCCCGGCGATCCCTCGTGGAATGTACATCCGAACGACGTGAACCACCTGACCCGTTACGTTGAATCGCAGTGGAAACTCGATCTGGTCGGCCAAACGATCGACATCGACTCGGCTTCGGTCGATGAGCTGCTCCAGTCTCCGGTGCTCTATCTTTGTGGCGATGAGGATCCCCTCCCCTCGGATCCCTCCCGGCGGAAAGCGATCGTCGAGAAACTCCGCGACTATCTGGACCAGGGAGGCTTTCTCTTCGCCGACGCCCTCCAGGAAGGGGAAGCCTTCGATCAGGCCTTCCGCGATCTGGTGGATCAGATGCTTCCCGAGCCGGAATACCAGCTCCGTGTCTTGCCGCCGGAGCACCCGATCTGGCGGGCGGAAACGCCGATCGCCCCGGAACAGCTTCGCAAAATCGAGGGGGTGGACTTCGGATGCCGAACCAGCGTGATCTACAGTCCGCCGGTCGGGGGAACGCAACTTCGACCTTCACTTTCATGCTTGTGGGAACTTTCGAGGCCGGAAAGGGGGGTGGAGTATCCCGGTCCGGTTCGGGCGAAAATCGAAGGCGGATTGCACCTCGGCATCAATGTGCTGGCGTACGCGACCAATCGCGAGCTGAAGTTCAAGTACGAGATTCCCGCTTCCGTGACCGAGGCGTTGGCCTCCCAGGGTCGGAAGCGGGGGTATTTGACGATCGCGCTGTTGCAACACCCCGGTGGGGCGAACGCAGCACCGCGTGCCATTCCTCGACTCTTACGATGGATCTCCCGGGAATTGGATGTGCCCGTGGAGGTCCGCGCGCCGCGCGTCGGCATGACGCAAGAGGCGCTCTTCGATTATCCCATTCTGTACATGCACGGTCGCACCGCTTTCCGATGGAACGACGCCCAACGCAAATCCCTCAGGACTTTTCTCCAGCGAGGCGGTTTCTTGTTCGCCAATTCCATTTGTGCCTCCGAGGCGTTCACACAATCGTTCCGACGGGAAATGTCGGAATTATTCCCCCAAAAGGAACTGGCCGACATTGAGGCGGGGGATTCTCTTCTAGGGGAAAAGTACGGAGGATTCGACCTGGAGGAAGTCACGCTCCGCATCCCTCAACGGCGACGAGGCGAAGGAACGGAAGTTGCCGAACGCACCGGTCCTCCGGATCTTGAGGGTATTCGCATTGAGGATCGTTGGGCCGTGGTCTTTTCTCCATTTGATGTCAGTTGCGCGCTGGAAAAATCCAACTCTTTAGAATGCAAGGGCTATAATCAGGAAGATGCTCTGAGAATCGCACTGAACGCCGTTCTTTACGCTCTGGAACATTTGTGATCTTTCGGTGATTTCTTTTCAAAGGGATCCCGAGAACGCTCTATAGAGAAGGTATATTTTTAGTGACCCGTAATATTGAAGTACGGGTTTCCGTGAGGGAGAAGCCGCCCGAAGGGAGAGTCGACCTCGTTCTTTCGGGTGTTTCCCCATCGACTTTTTTTGACCGGATCTTCCCGATCGGATTTCGTCATGATTAATGTAGATGATCTGTACCGAGAAGGATTGGTGCTGATGAAACGCCGGAACTACGACGCGGCGATTCATCTTTTTGCACGAACCCTGGAGCTGAATCCCCAGATGCGCGAGACGCACTTTTCGCTCGCCGAGGCCTACGATCGGATGGGACGTTCGAGCGAGGCGATCGAGACTTTTGAGAAAGTGCTGGAGTTCAACGAGAAGGATGAGATCGCGCATTTCAATATCGGCTGCATCTATCGGAAGATGGGGAAGGTCGATCAGGCACAGGAAAGCTATACCCGCGCGCTGGAGCTGAAGCCGACCTATTCGAAAGCCTATTACAACCGCGGGCTGCTCCAATTCGCACGCGGCAATATCTACGAAGCGATGGAGGACTTCAACAAGGCGGTGGAGACCGATCCATTCGATGCCGACACCTACGTGGCGCGTGGATTGGCCTACGTCGTCGGCAACCGGCTCAAAGAAGCGCTGGCCGATTACGACAAGGCGATCGACCTGGACAAGAACCACCTCAAGGCGCACGGGAACAGGGGAAATGCTCTGGAGATGCTCAAGCGTTTCGACGAAGCCCTCGAAGAATACGATATCGTCATCTCGCTCGCTCCGGAAGATTACAAAGCCCATGTGAACCGAGCCTATGTTTGCCTGAAAGTCGGTTTGTTCAAGGAGGCGCTCGATCATTATTCCCGTGCCATCGAGATCGATCCCCGAAAGTCCAAGTCTTATGCATGCCGGGGAAAAATATACTTCCGGCTCAAGGAATACGACAAGGCCCTGAGCGACCTGGACAACGCCATCAAATTGAAACCTCATGACACCAATGCGATCTTCGAGCGGGGCTGTGTCTATTTCGCCAAAAAAATGTGGGAAGAAGCACTCGACGATTTCAATAAGATCATCCGCAATGAACCCAAAAACGACGTCTATTGGCTGCACCGGGGAAGGACCCATGTCAAACGCGGCGATTTCGAATCCGGAATCCGCGATTTCTCCGAAGCGCTGAAAATCAAAAACGGCGAAGCCGAATACCTGTGCGCCCGCGGCAAGGCATTCACGGAACTCGAGGAAGACGATCTGGCGATGACCGATTACAACAACGCCATCGATAGCGACCCGGGTTATGCCCCCGCCTATTCCGGACGCGGCATGCTCCTGTTGGAAAAGGAAAAATTCGAGGAGAGCATCGCCGATTTTTCCAAGGCGTTGGAACTGGACCCCATGAATATCGAGGCACGCAAAACCCGATGCGAACTTTATGTCCTGCTTGGTAAAAAATCCCAGGCCGAGAAGGATCGGGCCGCGCTGAAACGAATGGGCTCGGAAGCGACGCCGGTCGCCGGCGGGGCCGCGAAATAGGAGATCCCGCCGAATGCGAAGACGAATGCCCGGAGATCATGGATCCGACCTTACATCCCGCGGTGAACTCCATCCTTGGCAGCGACGAAGTGACGAGTGGACGATATGCTAGAAGCCGAGAACATCTACAAACAAGGCGCCCGGCTTGCCGACCGTAACAAGCTGGAGGACGCCATCAAGTATTTCCAGGCGACGATCGAGCAGGATCCGCACTTCGCCGAGGCTTACTTCTCGCTGGGCAATGTCTACGAATTGCAAAATCGTCATGAGGAAGCGCTCCAGTGCTACGAACAGCTCTTGGAAATCCATCCCGAGGAGCCGGCCGTTTTCTTCAACCGGGGATGTGTCTACCGCCATATGGGCGATCTGGAAAACGCCATCGAGCAGTATACCCAGGCGATCGTTCTAAAGCAGGATTACTTCGAGGCCTATTACAACCGGGGACTGATCCACTTCTCCCTCGGGAACATTTATGAATCGATGGAAGACTATAATCGGGCCATCGAAACGTCGCCTTTCGATCCCGATGCCTACGTCGCCCGGGGGCTCGGTTACATCGTGACCAACCGCATCGGCGAGGCGATCGCCGATTACGATCGGGCGATCGAGCTGGATCCGAACCACCTGCGTGCGCACGGGAACCGCGGCAATGCCCTGGAAATGCTCGGCGATCTCGGCGGGGCGCTCGAGGAGTACGACAAGGTCCTGCAGTTTTCCCCGCGGGATTACAAGGCGTACTTCAACCGCGGCTTCGTCAGCTATCGGATGGGATTGCATGAAATGGCCGCCAAGTGCTACTCGAAGGCGATCGAGATCAATCCCAAAAAAGCCAAGGCCTACACGCAACGGGGAAAGTGTTACCAGAAATTGCGCCGATTCAAAAAAGCACTGACCGATTTCGACGAAGCGATCCGGCTGAGCCCGCGCGATATCGAAGCGCACATCGGACGGGGCCGCACCAAGACCGCCGCGGCCGATCCCAGGGGAGCGATCGAAGATTTCAATCAGGCGATCCGCATGCAACCCGATCATGCAGAAGCCTGGTTCCATCGAGGCCACACTCATGCCAAGCTGGGGGCTCTGCCTTCGGCGATCGAGGATTATTCAGAGGCCTTGAAACTGGATCCGAACAACGCAATGTACCTCTGCTCCCGAGGCACCGCACACACCAAGGAGGGACGACTCGAGATGGCGCTGCGCGATTTCCAGGCCGCCATCGAACACCATCCCAATTATCCGCCCGCCTATTACAACCGCGGCCTCGTGCAAAAGGTGCTCGGAAACGTCAAGGAGAGCATCAACGATTTCAGCAAGACGATCAAGCTCGACCCTAAGAACGCCGCCGCGTACAAAAGTCGGGCCATGTCGTATCAGGAACTCGGGGAAACTGCCAGGGCGGAACGGGATCTGAAGCGTGCCGGCGAGCTGAATCCCAAACTGGTCGAAACCGCGCGGTAGCCCTTCTCTCGGACACTTGACCGAACATCCTTTGCCGGCAGTTCTGCTTCACCGGAGGCACGACTTTTTCCGGCGATCTTCAGGAAGAAACGTCCGACATTCTCTCTCTTCCTATTCGGGTTTGGCTCGTTCGCTCCGTTTCGTTCTTTTTTCACACTTGAAATGTCGCTTCGTTCTATGCCATAATGGCGGAGGTTGCTCTTTTTTATCTTTTTCCATCTTCGTTGGAGATTCTCATGAACGCCGCCCATTCCTTTTTCCGTGGCTTCATTTCCTGTTTGTTGCTCTTATGGTTGGCCGAAGCCCTGTCGGCAGCGGACGATTTCGCTCCCCCCACCGAGGTTGCGTCCCCGGAGCCGGATGCGGGGCTCGATCGTTTTCACCCGGAGACCGCCGAGCGTCTTCGCGAAGCATTCGACCTCGAGAAGATCGTCTTCATCAAAAGGCCGACCTTCCAATCGTCCCACTACTACACCGATTTCATCGACGGAACCCGCTTCTTCGGGACGGATCTCTGTCTGCTCGATCTGAAAACGGGGCAAGTCGATTCGATTCTGCCGGAAAAGATGAAAAAGGGACTGATCAACCGCATCGATCTCTCCTACGATGCGCAGCGCATCGTCTTCGACTGGAAGGCGGATCAGCAGAGCGGATTCCATCTTTGGGAAATCGGCATCGACGGCACCGATTGCCGGCGGCTGACTTTTCCTCCAGCGGATGAAAAAGAGATCTCCCGGAAATATCACCTCTTCGAAGAAAAACCTTGGCACTGGATCCGCTACCCCTTCAAATACCCGATCGACTTCGGTGTCTATGGCCATTGGAACGACGATCTGCACCCCTGCTACCTTCCCGACGGGGGAATCGCCTTTGTTTCGACCCGATGCCGGTACGGTATCCTGTGCGATGGTCCCGATGTTTTAACCACGACCGTGCTGCATCGTATCGATGCCGATGGAGATCATCTCGAGATGCTCTCCAACTCCTCCGTTTCGGAGGCGAACCCGACGATGACCGACGACGGTCGCATACTTTACACGCGATGGGAATACATCGATAAGGGGGCCTCTTGCGTGAAGTGCCTCTGGTCGATGCGTGTGGACGGTTCCGCTTCGGCGGAAGTCTACGGCAACGATCTGGCGATGCCGCCGTCGATCGTGCATGCACGACAGATTCCCGGCGAGGCGAATCTTTTCGTGGCGACCGCGGCACCGCACTGCCCCCAGACCGGCGTGGGGGGATTGATCCGGATCGATACGACCAAGGACACCCGAACCGAAGCGGCCATGGAAAACCTCACGCCGGAGACCTCGATCGAGTACGAAGGCTGGTTCGACCACCCCTGGACGGAAGAGGAAGAGGACAAGGAAAGAAAACGCTGGCTCCGGGCGACGGGCCCCCACTTCGCCGATCCGTATCCGCTCGATGCGGGAACGCTGATGATGACCTGTCAGCGAAGCCGCGACGAAATGTGGCTGGATCCCGACGGCTACGACCTTTGCGTCTACTTCGGTCCCGGGGAATATGAACCGCTGTTCGAAGCGGGCGGCACCAGTTGCTGGGTCCCGATTCCCGTTCGCCCGCGCGAGGTTCCCTCGATCCAGGCGATGCCTGAGAATCCGCTGTTGGCCGAGCGCGAAATCGCCGGTCATCCGGTGGCGCAATGCATTGTGACGGATGTCTATCACGGACTCGAGGGTGTCGAGTCGGGCACGGTCAAATACATCCGCATCAACGAGCAGGTCCCGCGTCCTTGGGCAGCGCGAAGAACATGGGAGGATGTCTACGTCGACAACTACGACCAACAACATGCGGCGGTCGGCGCGACCCATCTCGGCCTGAAGGCGCAGTGGGGCATCGTTCCGGTCGAGGAAGACGGATCGGCGAACTTTTATGTCCCGGCCAATCGGAACATTTTCTTCCAGGTGCTCGATGAAAACTTCCAGGAACTGCAACGGGAACGAACGTTCGTCAACTACATGCCCGGCGAGGTGCGATCCTGCATCGGGTGCCACGAACGCCCCGGCGACGCCCCCGGAGGCGTCTTACGGACAAGCCCCCTGGCGATGCGACGGCTCCCCTCCTCCCCCGGTCCCCAACCCGGAGAAGAAACCGGGCGTCGGTGCCTCGATTTCCAGGCCGATATTCAACCGATCCTCGACGAACACTGCATCGAATGCCACAATGCCGAAGGCGAGGAGCACGAGGGGAAAGTGACCGATCTCGATCTTCGGGGGATTCCGACACGCATCTTCAGTATTTCGTACGAAAATCTCATTGGGCAGAAGTGCTCCCGAGACGATTCCTACGAAGTCGAAAATCGCGACTTGGTCGGGCCGCTCATCCGCGAGATCCGTCCCAAGGTCGGCAATGCGGAGTATCTTGCTCCGAAGACGCTCGGTTCGACCCAGGCACGTCTTGTCACGATTCTGCGTGAAGGCCATTACGATTGCCGCCTCAGTGAGGAAGAAATGGTGCGGCTGACCACCTGGATCGATTCCAACTGCCAGTATTATGGAACCTATTGGGGGCGAAAGAATGTGAAGTTCCGCGATCATCCCAACTTCCGTCCCGAAGTGACCTTCGCCGAAACGATCGCCACCGAGGCCCCCTTGCCGGACGATCAACGATGACCGACCGCCCCGACCAGGCTCCTTTAGAAACGCAAACGTCGAAGCGACGCAGCCGAAGAAAATTTCTCGGCTACGCCGGCGCGCTGACCCTCGGCGGGGGATTTGCCGGGTATGCCGGAGGGTATGAACGGCTGCAATGTCAATTCAATCATTATCGAATTGCCGTGCCGCGGCTGCCGAAACCGTTCCAGGGGCTGCGCGTTCTTCACGTAAGCGACATCCACTACGGTTTCTTCTTCGACCGATCGCGATTGAAGGAGATGATCGCTCGAATCTCCGAAGTGCCCAAGGACGTGATCGTCGCCACGGGCGATTTCGTGGCCGAATTGCGGGCTCCCGAGCAGGTAAAGGAATTCTGGTCGATCTTTCGTGAGCTGGAAGCGCCCGGGGGAGTTTTCTCCGTGTTGGGAAATCACGACCACTGGAACTTCGAAGAGACGGCTTTGGAATGTCTCGCCGAAAGTGGGCAAGATCTCTACGGGAAGGTCTCGCGAATCGAGCGCGAGGGAGAGCGGTTGTGGCTGGCCGGAGCAAGGGACTTTCAAACCCAACCGCAACGGGTCGATCCGCTGCTCGAAGAGATTCCCCCGAAAGAATGCCGCGTGGTGCTGGCCCACAATCCCGACTCGGCCGATACCGTCTCCTCTCGGCGCGTCGACCTTTTCCTCTGCGGCCATACCCATGGCGGGCAAGTTCGGCTTCCCGGGCTGGGGGCGGTCGTGCTTCCGGTCCGCAACCGCAGCTACGTTTCGGGGAAAGTGCGTTCGCAACGCGGGGACCGGGTCTTCATCTCCCGGGGAATCGGGTGCACCGGCTTGCCGATCCGTTTTCTGGCCCCTCCGGAAATCCCCATCCTGGAACTGGTCCGCGGGGCGAGCGGCGCGGATCCCCATTCCTGAAAGTCGAGAGCATCACTCGATGACGACCCGATCGATCTTTCCGGTGCCTTGCACGTCGACGATGCGCTGGCCGTTGAGGAACACCTGGTAGAGCAAACCTTCCGGTGCACCTCGCAGGAGAGCTCCCTCCGGAACCAACTGTGCGGCGAACGGCGCGGCGATGCGATCCCGGTCGTCCGCGGCGACCGAGAGACTGTCGACTTCACCTTCGACCGCCCGGGCGACACTCACGATCGCACAGGGATTCATCTTCCAATAGCGCCGTTCCTGCAGTTCGATCATGAAACCATCGGGGAGGCAGCCCGCGTAAGGACCCGAAGGATACTGCATCTGCTGAGCCGCCACGAGAATCCCCCGCGCTACGTGGTTCCAGTCGAGAGAGTCGTCGTGGGGAGCGAGGGTCGTCAGCGCGTAGGCATAGCAGAGCCCGGTCCAGGGTTGCGGATGCCCGAACCAGACGGGTGTATTCCGTTCCGTCGCGCCGTACATGGGTGGCGTCGTGTAGACCATGATCGGGTGATTTCCCCACTGGTAAACGAACGGCAACCCGAAAAGGGCCCAGCGCCGGGCCTCTTTGAGATACTCTTCTTCCTGGGTGAATTGGTACGCCCGAGTGAAGCATTGCGTCAGGTGCGCGGCGGCGAGCAGGTCGGGGGTGTGCAGCGGGGTCTCCCAGAAATGGCCGCCTCGCGGCACGTGGGTGGTCTTGAGAAAATCGAGCGTCTTGGCCACTTCCTGGAAGATTCGTGCATCGCCGGTGATGTGGATGTACTCCATCAGATCGAGGATTTTCCGTGCACAGTAGCCGTTCGACGTGGTCCGGGAATCGTAATCTTCAAACCGCGTCTGATAATGGTAGGACCCGTCGTCCCTCATTTGTGCGAGCGTCTGGTGGCACTGGTTGAACTGGAAGTCCTTCCATTCGAAAATCTTGTCGGCAATGAAGTAGATGCTTTCGTTGGCGATCGGTGACCCTCCGGGAACGATTTCCACCACCCGGGGTCTCTCCCCCGTCAACCGCCAGATCGTCGAGAGCATGTCGGCGTAAGGCTTTCGCGGCCATTGCGGATTGACACAATATCCCCAGGTACCGCCGTCCTCGCCCTGTAACGGACCGGTGAGCGCCTCCAGGCAGAGCTCCGCCTGCTCGCCGGGGCTGCGGGGGGGGGCGGGAATCTTCGGCAAACCGCGACGCGTGACCGCCCCGTGGATCATCTCCTCCAGAGGTGCTTCACCGACGAGGACGGTCGCTCGGATTTTTTCGCCCTTGAGCGACATCCGGTGGTCTTCGGCCAGATCCATGGAATTGGGCGACGAGAACGTCGGCTGCAACTGCATGTCCTGCCAGGTGAGCGCCAATGAGGCGCGGTCGGTACAAAACGCCATCAGTGGTAGCGTGACCAGTTCCGGCGGCGGCATGAAGCGCAGGTGATCGGAGCCCTCCACATCGATTTCGGAAGAACTGCGTTCGCCGGGACCGAGAAACTCCAGTCCGGAAAGGAGCCCGGCCATCATCTTGCCCTGCGCGCGGACAATCGGCCCCTCGCACGGAACGTCGCTCTCGATGGCGAAGGCGATTTCCTGATCACTTGTCTCGATCGTCACTCTTGCCGAATCGGCTTTCAGATGGAAGCCCGTTTCGGTTTCCGTGACCTGGAACGCGGGCAACTCTCCCTCTTGGTGCATGATCGGCGCGAACAGCCCGACCATTTGATCGTCCTTCATCACTCGGGCCGCTCGCCCGTCTTGAGAGAGTTCCAGCACATAATTCCCCAGCTTGCGGGAGTGCCATTGAATTTCCGCGT
Source organism: uncultured Planctomycetaceae bacterium (assembly GCA_964632505.1). Classification (GTDB taxonomy): domain Bacteria; phylum Planctomycetota; class Planctomycetia; order Pirellulales; family Thermoguttaceae; genus CAZWCE01. The sequence continues at coordinate 271,728 of CAZWCE010000004.1, forward strand.
CGGGCACCAGGTTGCAAATAGGATAGGACACTTTCGGAATCTTTTCCGGCAAGAGCGTCAGCGAGACGATTTCCAGCGCTCCGGTCCTGTGGATCTTCGAGGCGATCTCGACCGACTTTTTCGGCTCCAGTTCATATTTCTTTTCCCGGCAGGTGAATTTCACCGGAACGGTGCCGGCGTTGAAAATCGTGTAGACATACTCCTCGCCCCGGCGCTCGACATTCTTGAGAGTCAGTGGGTGAGAACTCTTGCGATAGACCGAAATCTCCTCGAAATCCCAGGTCCCCCGGGAGGACTCCAGCTTCAGAACGATCGCCGTCAGGAAGCCGTTGACCGAAAGGCGGACGTCGTAATCGTGCCATTTGCCGTCGGGGTGCAGCGACAAGCGAAACGATTTGTCCTCGCCCCGGCGCGGTGATTGTCGGGTGATCCAGTAGATCATGCAATCGGAAGGGGTTTCCGTGCGAAGCCGCATCTTCAGATTGATCTGGCCACTGGGGGAATCGATCTTGCGGAAGACGATCGGCGGGCCGTCGACCGGCTCGATGATCATCTGTCCTTCTTTGAGAAAAATGCGGCAATCACTCGCGGTGACCCAACCGTCGGCACCGTCGGTGAAATCGTAATCGCCGATCTTCTCTTGAAACACGGGGACGGCGAACCGTCGGTCGGCCTTTTCGCTTTGCCGCTTCTCCGGCTCGGGGTTGGGAGGCAAATCGGCGCTCCATGCCGGGAGAAAGAAACACGCATTCACCAGCAGGCACACGGTTCCCACGACGCGATGTGGGAACGAGCGACCGGATGGCTTGCAGGGCAAACATGGGTAGGAAGAAGGGGCGTGCATCATCCACTCTTTCAGGCAAGGAGAGTCGTGCGAAATGGAGGAAACCGTTTCGGCAAAGACGCCGGCGGTGTCTCCTTGGTCCCTCCATTCGGTCCGCTGAAGTATAGCTTACCAGGGAAAGTGAAATGGAAGACAGCATCGACACGACCCCTTTTATCGCAAGAAGCGATGCGACTCGCCCAAAGTTCAAGGATTCACTTTTTCAGAAATTCCCGAAGCCAACGCCGCGCGGTCGGCAAGTCGTCGAACTCGCCGTCGAGCTGGGCCTGGAAGGCGGCCTCGAGCACCTTGCCCATCGCCGGCCCCGGAGACATGCCCTCTTCGAGGAGATGGCGTCCTTTGAGGATCGGTTCCGGAGCCGCGTCCCGCAGGGCGAGCTTTTCGGCCTGCCTGATCCAGGGAGAGATATCCATGCGTTGTTCATGGGGCGGGCATCCTCGGCTGTCGGCCTGGCAAAGCGTCGCCCACATGAAGATGTTCGACGGTTGCAGTCGATGGGCCAGTCGCCGGACCGCGCGCTCGCTCGGTTCCCGGTGCTGGAATGCCAGGGGCATCATATGTTCCTGAATCAGTGGACCGACGTTCTCGAAGACCCACTTCGGTGCCCTCATCCGTTCGAAAAACGACGCTGCCCGGAGGGGGCTCTCGCCTGCATGACCGTGGGAGATATAGTCGCCCCGCTCGTTTCGGGTGGTGGTCAGCGCTTTGCCGAAGTCGTGGCAGAGAGCCGCGAAGAGGAGGATTGTCCGCGAACGGGAATCCATCTCCTTTTCGATCGCCAGATGCGCCGCCTGGTCGCACACATGGCACGTATGCGTGAAGACATCGCCTTCGGGATGCCATCGCGGATTCTGCGGCATGCCGACCAACTGCTCGATCTCGGGAAAATGCCGGATCCATCCGGTTTCCCGGAGAAGATGCAACCCCCGGGAAGGGGTTTTTGCGGTGGTGGCCCATTTCTGCCATTCCCCCCAAATGCGCTCCGGCGAGAGGGTCTCGAACTCCTCGATGACCCGGCGGCAGAGTTCGACCGTCCGCGGTTCCATGTCGAAATCGAATCTCGCGGCGAACTGCATTCCGCGGAGCACCCGCAGGGGATCCTCGCAGAACGCCTCGGTCGTGGCCCGGAGTCGTCCCTTTTTCAAATCCGCGCGGCCGTCGAAGGGGTCGCAGTAGGATCCATCGATGCGCATGCCGATCGCGTTGATGGTGAAATCGCGTCTCGCGGCGGCATCCCGGGGGGTCATCGTCGGATCGGGGCGGACCTCGAAGCCGCGGTGTCCGAGTCCACGTTTCGATTCGCGCCGTGGAATCGAGAGATCGATCTGGTTATCGACCTTCAAGGTGCCGAAACTGCGCCCCACCAGTCCGACGTGAAAATGCGGGCGAAGCACCTTCACCATTTCCCGGTAGTCGATCCCGTAGACCTCAATGTCGATATCCTTCGAACGGATCCCCATCAACCGATCGCGCACGTAACCGCCGATCATCAGGCAGTCGCTCGCGCCGGCATCGAGCAAGAGCGCGATGACCCGCGACGCTTTTTTTTCGATCTGATTCTTGGGCTCAAACGACATAGCGTACATCGCGGGGGAGAACGGAAAAGGAACGAAGGCGGTCAGGGAACGTATTCGGTAGGATCTTCGATGCCCGCCTCCTGGAATCCCTTGCGGCGAAGACAACAGGATTCGCAACGCCCGCAACTGCGGCCCCGGGGATCGGGATCGTAACAGGTATGAGTCAGCCGATAATCGATGCCCAACTCCGTTCCCCGGCGAATAATCTGCGGCTTCGACATCCGGATCAGCGGCGTGTGGACGCGAAAACGCAAGGTGCCTTCGACGCCCGCTTTCGTGCCCAAGTTCGCCATCGTTTCGAAGGCGTCGATGTACTCCGGTCGGCAATCGGGATACCCGCTGTAGTCGACCGCCGTGACGCCGACGAAGATGTCGGCCACCCCTTCCGCTTCGGCCATCGCCAAGGCGAGCGAGAGGAAAACGGTGTTGCGCGCGGGCACATAGGTGGGGGGGATCGAGGATCCGATCGCCTCGGGCGAAGTGTTCTTGGGGACCTCGATCCGATCGGTCAGGGCACTGCCGCCGAAGGTTCCCAGATCGATCGGCAATACGACGTGTTTCTCGATGCCCAACGATCGGGCGACTTGCCGGGCCGATTCAATCTCCCGGTGATGACGCTGGCGATAGTCGATCGTCAATGCCATCGGAACGAAACCTTCCTCGATGGCGATGCGGGCACAGGTGGTGGAATCCATTCCGCCGGAAAGAAGAACGACACATCTTTGGGGAGTCATGGGAAAGGGAACTCGATGGAAAAGCGGGGGTCACGAAAAAACGCTGAGTCCTTCTCTCCGCTTCGAAAGGAGAAGAAGGCACTCAGCGCTAAAAAAATATCAAACCTCCCGTTCATTTGCGACTGGAATCGTCGCTGCGAGACGGACGGGAGTCGGGCGTGCACTTGCACTAGCCGAAGGTGACTCCGGTCCACGCCATGGGTTGACCTTCCGTCGAAATTACTTTGGGAGGCTCGATATTTTATCGGCGAATGGATGTTCCTCATCGTGTCGTCACGGAGAGGAAGCTTTTGCCTGTATCGGCAAAATGTTTCAGCGAACTTGGCAAAACTTCGCGAACGAATGCTACAAAAAACGACATCGCTCGGTCGCTTCGCCCGTCTCGTTTCGAGGCGTGTCTCATGCTGAAGGCTATTAATATTATACCTTGAAAAACCATCCGTCAATCGCAAAATAAGGCCGGTCGAGGAAAAGCGGGAGAATCGTAAAAAGCCCCTCGCGGCTCGAAAAAAGACTTGACGGAAAAGACGAATCTCCCCCCCCCCCAACGTACCGGACGGGTTCGGCCATTGGCGGAGTCACTCGGATCAGTCGAGCGGCTCGACCCAGATGTTGCGATACTGCACCTTGTTGCCGTGGGCCTGCAAGTGGATGGGACGCGGACCGGGGCCTTCCGGCTGACGCCCGGGAGTCTTTTTCAATTCCACCTCTTCATGGATGACCACCCCGTTGTGCAACACGGTCGCGACCGCCGATTCGACCTTCTCGCCGTTCTCGTAAACCGGCGGATGGAACTCAATGTCGTAGGTCTGCCACTGCAGCGGCGGAAGGCACATGTTCACGTCGGGCACCTTCACCTGGTAGAATCCGCCGCATTCGTTCGTTTCGCCTTTCAGTCCGAACGAATCGAGGACCTGCAATTCGTAGCAGTCGTGCAGATAGACGCCGCTGTTGGCACGGGCCTGTCCCGTGGCGTAAGGCATATAAGGCAGAAGGAACTCGAGATGGATCTTCACCGGCCCCTTGGGCAATGGTTCGGTCGTCGCCCCGGCCCAGAGCGTCTTTTTCTCTTCGTTCTTTTTGCCGTCCTGGAAGTGTTCCAGGTCGGTTCCGTCGAACAGGACCATCGCTCCGTCGGGGGGATCGAGTCCCAGCGTCTCGCTCTTGCGTTCGATCCTCTCGGCGACGACGCGACGGTTCGGCTCCTCATAAACCAGACGGCCATCCTTGATATATCCCACATGGTTTTCGCCCTGCTGGAGGGTCACACGCTCGCCGTCGCGAATCGCGTGATAATCGCCCTTGGGGTCTTTCCGCTGCCAACCGGCACCGGGCAGGCCGCCCTCGTAGCGGACGACATCGAACTTGCCGGCGCCACGCGCGATGACCTGAAAGCCGACCTTTTCATCCTCGTTCGACGTCCCGAGATATTCCCCCTGAAACGCGAAATCGGCATCGACCATCGACCGATCGGTGGCGTTCATCTTCTGGGGACCCGGCGCCGCGAGGCAACATGAGCCCGAGGCAAGGGCGGAAACGCTGAACAAGGCAATCAGAATCGAAAGATGTCTTAGGTTCCTCGGCATTGGGATGCTCCTTGATGAAAAGGTTCGATGTGATCTCGCATGCGACGCTCGAGGCACCGGCCTGAACCCTTTTTTCTATTGCCGCGCCCGAATAGCAATGTATCATTTTCTCGGGGGGGAGTCCAGCACCGCCTCATGGTTTCGAAAGGACTCGCCTCGCCAAAAGGGGGGCTTTTCCGAGAAGATCGCTCCCTCTAAAATGAATCCGTCGTGGGCATGGAATCCGTCGCCGGTGAGCGTCCGATTTCACCCATTTTTCGCGTCCCTCGCCTTTTTTCCGATTTCGATGCTTAGTTGCTATGAACACCGATCCAACTCCCCATCCCGAAGACCAATCTCCCCAGCACCCCCCCGCCGAGCCAACGCCGGAGTCGGCCGAAGCTTCCCGGAAAGAGTCGCCCGCCGCCGGGCCGAACGAGGAGAAAACAGAGAGCGAGAAGCAGGAATCCAAGATCCTCATCGGCTCACAGCGCAACCCGGAGGCCTATCGCCCCAAACCGACGATTCCGGTGACCGGTCGCGTGGAATCGACCGAGAGGAAAACGTCGGGGGACCGACCTGCGAAGCTCTCGGAAGATCCTCAGGCCCTGGAATCGGTTGAAGAAGATGTGGAAAAGATCAACGAGGGCGATCTCAAGGAAAGCCGGAAGCCCCCCAAAAAGCAAGGAGGTGGCCGCGTGCCGGTTCCCAGCCTCCGTTCGATGTCGGACGATCTCCAGGAGGAGTTCGACCAGTTGTTCCAGGAAGATGAGAATATCGAAGAGCTTCTGGGCGACGTCGACAAGGTGGCCGAACAGGAAGTGCTCGAGCCGGAATCGAAGCATGAAGCGAAGGTGGTCGGCATTCGCCGAGAGGATGTCTTTGTGGAGCTTCCGGGGCGGGAACAGGGACTCCTCGCTCTCAAGCAATTCGACGAAGAGCCTCCCGAGGTCGGTGAAACGCTCGAAGTGGTCGTCGTCCGATTCCTTGCCGGCGAAGGGCTCTATGAACTGACGCTCCCGTTCGCCGCCGCCAGTGTCGGCGATTGGTCCTCGGTGAAAGAAGGGATGGTCGTCGAGGCGCAAGTCACCGGACACAACACCGGGGGACTCGAATGCGAGGTGAACCAGTTGCGGGGATTCATTCCCATCAGCCAGGTGGCGATCTATCGGGTTGAAAACCTCGAGGAGTTCGTCGGGGAGAAAATGACATGCCTGGTCACCGAAGTCAATCCCCAGCGGCGAAATCTGGTGCTCAGTCGTCGGGCGCTTCTGGAACGCGAACGGGAAGAAGCCCGAAAGCAATTGCTCGATGAACTCGAACCGGGGCAGGAACGCGAGGGCGTCGTTCGAAAAATCATGGATTTCGGTGCGTTCGTCGATCTCGGCGGCGTCGACGGGCTCATTCACATCAGCGAACTTTCCTGGGGACGTGTCGCGCATCCGAGCGAGGTCCTCACCGAGGGGCAGCCGATCAAGGTCCGTGTGCTGAAGGTCGATCTGGAAAACAACCGTATCGGACTCGCCTATCGCGATAAGGGAGAAAACCCCTGGCACAACGTCCGGATGAAATACCCCGAGAACAGCACGGTTCGCGGCCGGGTCGTCAAAATCATGGAGTTCGGGGCGTTTGTCGAATTGGAGCCCGGCGTCGAAGGGCTGGTGCACATCAGCGAACTCGATCACAAGAAGGTCTGGCGCGTCGCCGATGTTGTCGAAGAAGGCCAGGAAGTCGACGTGCTGGTGCAATCGGTCGATCCGGAGAATCAGCGCATCAGCCTCTCGATGAAAGACCTGATGGATAAGCCGGTCTCCGCTTCCAGCGAGAAGGAGGAGAAAGAGGATGCCTCGATGCCGGAGCCGGCCGATGCGGCGAAAATCAAGAAAAAGCAAAAGGGACCGCTCAAGGGCGGCATCGGCCGCGACTCGGGCGGCGATCGCTTCGGCCTGAAGTGGTGAAACGGCACTTCCGCCCCGATGAAGTTTTACTTCTAGAAGGTCGCTTTCCTGAAAGCGGCCTTTTTTCGATCACTTCCGCGACCAGCCGGAAGACGACGCCTCTTCGCTCCAAGGTTGGTACAGCGCCCGACTCTTCAGGCGTGTCGGCGACGGGACCTCTTCGCTCGATCCCTTCGCCCCGCCTTCTTCCGATACGGTCGGAAGCGGTTTCGGGATGAGTGCCGAGGCCGGTGCGATCGCGGTATCGTTTCGAAGACGCTCGGTCCGGACCATCGGAGAGGTCGAAAGAGTCTTCTTATAAGAACGTCGGGCGGAGTGATCCTTCGGCAACGATTCCCTCGGCGTGAAATCGAGTTTCGGGAGATCTTCCCAAGCCTCGGTCGTTCCCCCCCGATGCGAAGAGGAGGGGGTGGGATTCGGTACCGTGCTGCCGGCTGATGCAGGTCGCCCAGGGCGCATCGCCGTGGTCTCCGGCGCCCGTCCCTGAGAAGGCTTCGGCGTGACCTTCCCGTTCCGGGCGATCGGTCGCTTCGCCTCCGATCGACGACACTCCCGGCAAGGCACGTCGCCCTGGGAGTGGTTCGTGGTCGGTGCCGGGATGCTCCTCGGCAGAACCTGGGTTTCCGGAGGATAGTAATAGACGGGCGGTTCCGGCGAGAGCGGCGAAAAGATCGAGGAAAACGGCTTCCGGAGAAGCTGGATTCCCGAAGAGGGCGCCGGCCCGTTCCGCGAAGTGAAGGCCGGCAATCCCTTGAGCGGCGGTTGCTTCGAAAGGGCCCCCCGAACTCCGAGCACACTGGGATCCCGAGCAATCTTGTCGGTGAAAACCCGGGCATCGCTCAAAATCGGCTGGACCTGATTGGTGATCTCCTCGACGTTGTGAATCGTGTTTTGAATGTCCTTGAAGAGGTTCGGATCGTTGATCATCTGGCCGAGCGAACCTTCCGGATTGTTCAAGTTCTTGCCGAAATGGCGAATTTCGACCATCAGGAGTTCGAGCTGCTCGGAAGCCGCGACCAGCGCGCTGATGATCTCCGGCCCTTGATCGCCCAGCGCACCGGTGAATTGGTCGAGATTTTCCAGGTTGTGGTCGACCAGATCGAGAGAGGTGTTTACCCGCTCGGTCGTCGACGAGGCGTTATTGACCAGGACGCGCATCTCCCCGACGAGCACCTCGACGTGGGACATGAGCTTATCGATATTCTGGGTCATCGACATCAGATTCTCCTGCATTTGTGGATCGCCGACCAAGGTATTGACGGTATTCGCCACACGATTGATCGAGATCATCGTCTCTTCCGACTGGCTGAGGATCCGATCGAAACGCTGCTGTTTGACCTGGATCTCCTCGGGCGTGCCGATGACGGAATTGATCCGCTGGATGAAGTCGCCCATGTTGTCGGCGGCGTCGGAAACGGAGTTGATCGCCCGGTGGATGTCGGTTTCGAGGGAGCCGACCATCTGGATCGGATCGGGCGGCACCACGCCGGTAATCACCGTTCCCGGCTCGACCACTTCCGGCTCGGTTTCGGTGTCCACTTTCACGAAATCGAGAGAGGAGTCGCCGATGAACGTCCGATTGATGCGGCAGACCTCGTCGGTATAGATTCTGCGGCCCTGGTCGATTTCCGCGATGACCTCCACCTGACGATCGTTGTCGACGAATTTCACCTCGCGGACCCGACCGATCTTGATTCCATTTTTGCGGACCGGCGAGTTCTCCGTAATGCCGGGCGCCGAATCGAAACGGATCTTGATCGTATAATATCCCCCCAGATTGATCATCGACGACTTCGGTCCGAATAAAATCGTCAGCGCAACCGTCGTCGCGATGGCGGCCAGGACCATCAGGCCGATACGAAATTCGACGACTCGACTGCTCATGTGATTCCCCTTACCTGCTTCCTAAATGGTTCTTTGCGGAACCCGACCGGGTAGTTCCCGGAGGATTATTTGCGTTTTTTGCGGCCGCGCCGAATTTTCTTCAAACTTGCCGTGAAGCCGCGTTCGTTTTGGGTTCGGGCTTTCTGAAAAAAGTAGGAGTCGACCGGAAGATCGTCCGCCGGCACCTCCTCTCCTTCTTCGCGGCACATTTCCATGAGACGTTCCCCGGCTTCCCCGCGCACGAATTGCGTGACGCGCGAATCGTCCGACCGCTGGATCTCCTCCGGCGTGCCGTCGAAGAGGATCTGCGGCTCATCCTTCTCCAATCGCGAAAGCGGATACAGCATGATGATGCGGTCGGCCACCTTCCGCGCCGACTCCATATCGTGCGTGACCATGATCCCCGTGATCCGGTGCCTCTTCTTGACGCTGAGCATCAACTCATTGATGACGTCGCTCATAATGGGATCCAGGCCCGTGGTCGGCTCGTCGTAAAGGATGATCTCCGGCTCCATCGCCAGTGCCCGGGCAAAACCGACCCGCTTGCGCATGCCTCCGGAAAGCTCGGCCGGCTTTTTGTCGAGCACCGAGGAGGGGAGCCCCACTTCGGCGAGAAACTTTTGGACCGTGCTCTCGAGGAGTTCCTCTTCCGGGAATCCCTGTTTCATGTGCTGAAGGATCGGAAAGCCGACGTTTTCGCGAATCGTCATGCTGTCGAACAGTGCGGCCTGTTGGAAGACGAAACCGTAACGTGTCCTCTGCCGGGTGAGTTCCTTGTTGGTCAACGCCCCGAGATCGTTGCCGTCGAGGAAAACGCGGCCTTGGTTCGGGGAAACCAACCCGATGAGCGTTTTCAGGAGCACCGTTTTTCCGCAACCGCTTTCGCCGATGATGGCAAGGGTTTGTCCACGGGGCACGCCGAAATGCAGATCCCGCAACACGGCATGCACGCCGAACCGGACGTGGGCATGTTCGATTTCGAGGATCGCTTTCTCGGATTCCATTCTATATCACTTCCCGCAAGTGGTGGGATCGCTCCAATATCGACGACCGTCACATGATCGACGGCGGAGTTTCCCAAATGATCAAATAGAGTCTGTCCAATGAGATGCCCAAGAGCAAATCGAGAAACAGGATGGCCACGAAGGAGAGGACGAACGCGGCGGTGGCCGCGCGGCCTACCCCTTCGGCGCCGGCGTCACAATGAAATCCTTGATGGCAACTGATCAAGGCGATCGCCCCTCCGAAAAACACGCTCTTGAACATCCCGGCGAATAAATCGAAAAGGCCCACGAAGTTTCGCGAATGCTCCCAATAATAATGCGAATCGATATCCAAAAGCCCGATGCAATAGAGCGCGCCGCCAAGCACCCCCATGAAATCGGCCATGACCGTCAGCGCCGGGATCAAAACGAGGCATCCCAGAAATCGCGGCACCACGAGGTAGGCGATCGGATTGGTTCCCATGCTCTCCAAAGCATCGATCTGCTCGGTCACCCGCATCGTCCCCAACTCGGCGGCGATGGAGCTGCCGACGCGACCGGCGAGCATGGTCGCCGCAAGCACCGGCCCGAGCTCCCGGACCAGCGACATGTTGATCATCGCCCCCAGCCGCGATTCCATCCCGATCAGCTTGAACTGGGCGTAACTCTGAACCGCCAAAACCATCCCGATGAAGATCCCGGTCAGCATCACCACCGGAAGACTCTGCACCCCGATGGAGTAGAAACTGCTGCCCAATGTATTTCTCTGGGGCCCCTTGGAAAACATCCAGTAAAAGGAATTTCCCGAAAAAATGGCGAAATTTCCGAGTCGGGCGAGGCGCAAGACCATCTTTTCGCCGATACGATGAACCCACCTTTGGATGGCCGAGGAACCGCCCGAAGGTGTGGATAATTCGTTTTGTGGGGGAGGATTGTCGGATGCCGGCATGTTCAAACGACCGAATAGATAATTTGGTAAAAAAAGATAAAGAACGGTCGACGCATACGCGCGACAACACCTAACGGGGATATCGACCATACCGACCGAAGGGCTTCAGGAAAATATTCCGATTAGGCAAACCTTGACGGAGATGCCGTCCTGTAAGTGCCCATGCCGCAACACGCTTGATTGCTTTCCGCGACATCGATCTCGACTTCAAAGGCCCCCCCCCGACCGGATCGATTGTCGTAAACAACTACCAGGCAAAATCTTATAAAAATCGAGATGAGCAGGGACCGAAATCGGTAGCTTTGGCACGCCAACTGCTGCATTGTCCTCTCCCACTTCGTTTTTCCCCTTTTCCAGGAAGGCATAGCATGAAAAACGAGGATTCGGTAAGATAAGCATGCTCTGATTTGTTACGTTCCTGTGAAAAGCGGAAAAGAGTCAAACCGGCCGCCGATCCCCGCCGATACTGCAATAATGTCAGACGAATCTGCATTAAAAGGACCCGTGATGACGCTCAAAACCACCTTGACAACCCTTTTTCTGGTCACCTTTTTGGGATTATCCTCGCATACGAGCTGGAGCCTCGACAATCCCCACAATTCCGATGTCGTTTTGTCCGACGCAGAACGAGGAGAATCGCTCGATTGGTACCGTCTCGACCATTGTGTTCCTGCGCCGGTGGTCGCCGTTCCGACGGGGAAATTGGAACCGATTCCTGATCTTTCCTTGGCGCAGCCTCCGACCGAGGAAGCGGCGATGGCCAAGAACTACTCGCTGAGCGGTTGGGTCGCGTCGTGGTTGGTCCAGATCCCAAGGTTTCTGGTGTATGGAATCGACCGGTATGGGGTGTCGGAAAAGGATCCAGCCGAGTCGTCGTCCGGTTCGGCCGGCCCGCGGCCGACGCTCGCCCCGCCGCCCGATGAAGTCATCTCCCTGGTTTTGAAGGAGAATAATGTTCTGTGCGTGCCGGTAGAAGTCGACGCGAAAGCGGATTGACCTTTCAGGCCGTCAGTATGACGCACTCTCCCAGTCCGTTTATCTACATTTTTATTTCCGATCTCTCACGCCTCCAACTCCGGAAAAAGCCTCCCGGGACCAGAAAATCCCGGAGGCTTTTTTCATGCGACGTTCCGAGTGATGCCTCGTCGCATCAGCAGCAGCCTCCCGGTTCCTGTCTCGCGACCTCGGGAAGGGACACATCCGCTCGATGATCGCGCTCGATTTCCGGTCGACGCCCCGCTCACTCTTTGGAGGTTGCAAACGTCGGCGAAATGCGGTTAAATGAACGCTGGTTCTCCGTGGCGGCTCCTGCGAAACAGCAAGGCACCAGCTTTTGAAGCGCAGATGATGGATCGTCGCATCATTCGTGAACCCGGGCGTCTTTCGAGAGCCCCCCGCGGCTTCAGGGCGACCCAAGGGGTCCCCTTCATGCGAACATGAAGAAGCAGGCGATCGGCACCAAATCATCGTCGAAGCACTTGCTTAGGATGCCGCTCGATCATCTCTTTTTTCCGGAGTGGAACGATGTCCCGAGAAGCAGTCGATTCGAATGCCGCCGGCAAGATGAGTTGGTTTCCCTTGGTTTTGATCCCATCTTTCCTGGGATGCTTCTTCCTCAGTGGCGGATTCCTCTCCGCGCAGCAGACATCGCCTCAATCCCTCGACGAGGACGGCATGAGTGTTCAAGCGATTTCTTTCAATATTCGCCTCAGTTACGGACGCGACGGCGAAAACCGTTGGGAGAATCGCAAGGAAATCGTCCGCGATTTGATCCGGCGGGAAGCGTCCGATTTTGTCGGCATTCAAGAGGCGATACTCGATGAATCGCCCGAGTGGAACCAGGTTTCCTACCTCCGGGAGCAGTTGCCGGAGTACGGAGTCTTCGTGCGTTCGCGACTGGAGGATCCCGAAATGGGGGAGTCGGCCCCGATCCTTTATCGCAAGGATCGTTGGCGGATCGACGAAAAAGAGTCGGGCACGTTCTGGCTTTCCGACACGCCCGAGCGACCGGCTTCGACCTCCTGGGGCAACGAGATTCCCCGGATCGTCACCTGGGGGCTTTTTCATGAAAAGGGCTCCGATCGGGCCGTCTATTTCTACAACACGCATTGGGACCACCGGAGTGAGCCGTCGCGTCGCCGGAGTGCGCGCCTCCTGGCCGAGCGCATCGCCCAACGAGAACGAGAAGAGATTCCCGTGATCGTCACCGGGGATTTCAACTGCGGCGAATCGAGCGAGGGAATCCGATATCTCCTCGGGACGTTCGAAGACCAACCGCCATCGGGTGGGAAGCTGGTCGATCCTTATCGGGTCGTGCATCCGGAGGCAACCGAGGTGGGAACGTTCACCGGGTTCGGGGCAAAGCCCGGGAGAGAGAAGATCGATTTCGTGCTGGTCGGCCCGAATTGGGAAATCCTAAGTGCCCGCATCCTTCGAGATCGTCCCGGAGGACGCTGGCCTTCCGATCACCTCCCCGTTTCGGCGACTCTCCGTTGGGGAGAGTGATCGCCTCGCCGTCATTTTTCTCGTCCGCGGCCACCGGCACGCTTCGTCTTTCCGGAAAAAGGGCACGTTCATGCAAGGCTTCTTCGGACTGCATCAAGGGATCGGAATCTTCGGGCTGTTGGCGTTTCTTTCGATCGCCTGGGTCCTCTCGGAAAATCGCTCCCGCCTGAATTTTCGTCTCATCGCCAGTGGGATGGTGATTCAGCTACTGCTCGGCGGCCTGCTTTTGAGTACTCACTGGGGCCATGTTCTCTATTCCAGATGCGGTGATTTCATTCGTTTGTTGATCTATTGCTCCGACCAGGGAAGCGCCTTTTTATTCACCCACGAGATGGTCGCGAAGATGCCGGGGCTTTCCTTCCTGCCGGTCATCGTGTTCACGTCGTCGGTGGCTTCGGTTCTCTATTACCTGGGGATCCTGCAATGGGTCGTCCGAGTGCTTGCCCGGGTGATGGTCTACGTGATGGATGTTTCCGGCGCGGAATCGCTGGTCGCCTCGGCGAACATTTTCGTCGGCATGACCGAAGCGCCCCTATTGACGCGACCGTTTTTGAAGACGATGACGCGGTCGGAAATCATGGCGATGATGACCAGCGGGATGGCGACGGTCGCCGGCGGAATCATGGCGGCCTACGCAACGTTCGTCTCGTCGGTGGGAGTGGACCCCGGCCATCTGCTCATCGCTTCGCTCATTTCGGCACCGGCTTCGCTGGTGGTGGCGAAGATCATGGTTCCCGAGACGGAGGAATCGCCCACACGCGGCGAAGTGAGGGTCCGGGTTCCTCCCCAGGGAGAGAACTTGCTCGATGCCGCATGTCGCGGAGCCTCGGACGGGCTCAAACTGGCGCTGAACGTGGCGGCGATGCTGATCGCCTTCATCGGGCTGATCGCCTTGGTGAACTGGTTTCTCGGCCAGATTCCGGTCGCTTGGATCGGTGGCGTGACCGGCGGAACCCCTCTCACGCTCCAGGCCATTTTCGGTTGGGTTTTCGCGCCCTTGGCGTGGCTGCTGGGCGTGCCTTGGTCGGAGTGCCGTCTGGTGGGGGAATTCCTCGGCGAAAAAACGGTGATGAACGAATTCATCGCCTATCTCGATTTTGCCGAGCGAGGTTCGGATCTCTCGCCGCGGACCAAGATCATCACCACGTACGCTCTCTGTGGGTTCGCCAATTTCGGTTCGGTCGCCATCCTCATCGGCGGCATCAGCACGATTGTGCCCGAACGCCGCAAGGATCTGGCCCGCTATGGCATTCGTTCCCTCATCGGCGGAACACTCGCCACCCTGATGACCGCCACGGTGGCGGGGATCTTCTTCCCGCCCGGCGCTTCTCTCCCTCTGGAGCAAGGCCCTCCGATTTCTCAGCAGGACCATGCCGAGACCGTCACCGAAGATGTTTTTCACCTTTCGCTCAACACGGTCGGGCGACAAACTCCCGACAATGGCCCGGAGAGAAGAGGATCGCCCCCGGCCGTCTTCGGGTGCGCGACCGGCTTAATCGAACGAAAGCATGACCCGGAGTCGGGTGCAGAAATCATAAAGCCGTTCGGTAGAGAATTCGCCCAGCTTCATGTGGAATTCGCGTCCCAACCCCGATTTCTTTTCCAGTTCCACCGGAGGCGGTTCGCTGAATTGGCAGATCTCGCAAGGGAGATCGTAAAGGGAAGGGGCCACCAGTTCCAGTTGATAGATTTCATGGCCGCCCGATTGGTATACCAATAACGTGGCGTTCTCGCCGTTGGTCATTCTGAAATCGTGAGCGTTGTAGTGAGCTCCCAGCGTAATGAGATCACGACACCACGCGCTGACGGTCTCTTGGGACCACATCCCCAAAAAGAGAAGCAAAAAAGGGCCGCCTTCCGGGCAGTCGATTTCCAATAGGGAAGGATCTTCCACCGAGCAATAGCAGCAGGGCATATTATCGAGCGAGTCCGTCTTCAAAAAGAAGGTGATCATCTTCGGTTCGCGGACCAAAGTACTTGCCAGAAGACTGGTCTGATCGTTGAACATCTCCAACGACCAGGATGTGGTGTGTTGCTTGGACACGCCTTGAAATCGATCTAAATCTTTGTGGCAAAATGGTTTCCGCACTTAAGCACCTCTTGGGAAAAATGTCAAGAGCCAAGGCGTCCCGACGTCGTGAAGACGGTCCGGCACACAGCGAAATCTCTCCGATCATCAACCGTTTGATCCATCTTCTCGGTTATGACGAGGAACGAACATTCTTGATAACAACACAACTATTCACGTCCACACCATGAAACAAAAGGTTTCTCGAACGGCAAACCGGCAAAAGGGGCCGATTCCCGTCAAAACATGAAATCCCCAATACCTCTTGGGGGCCACCACCCCCTATGATGGACCTACTTGAACTTGAAAAGGGACATACGAGCCCGAATCCATACGGCACGCCCCCCCTATTTCGTAGATTGTCGATTCCTGTCACGGTTTTTGAGAAAACCAAAAAGTCGGATTGCCCATTCGGAAACGTAACATCGCGATGATGTCGCCCAAAGCGGGCAAGAAGATTGAAGAGGGGTTACCGATGATTAGCTGAGTGTTCCATTTTTCCCGCCTTGTCACACAATATTATATTGAAAGTTTTTTGTCGTATTGTTACAATTTCTAAGTGGGGAGGTCCTCGATTTGATTCCTTATCGCCATTGCTATGATGGTTGGCGAGTTCATAGGATGGATCCGCTTTTCGGGAATAGAGCGCTATCACGATGACGAGCAGTTACACCTTGGGAAACAATCCCGGCACGGTTTCGACCGGGCTACTTGTGCAAGCGCAGCAAGATGAAGCGTTGGCCTGGGTGCGGCTGGTCAATCTCTATTCGCCGTTGATCTTTTACTGGTGTCGGAAAGCGGGTCTCCAGTCTCATGATGCGGAAGATGTCACCCAAAATGTTTTTCAGGTCGTTCGATTTCGCATGACATCGTTCGAGCGAGACCGTAAGAAAGGTTCGTTTCGAGGCTGGTTGCGAACCATCACCCGAAATAAAATCGGCGACTATATCCGCAGCCGGCGAAAATGCCCGATGAAGCTCATGCCGGCCAGCGATTGGGTCATCCCCATCGAAGAAGAGATTTCTTCCCGGTCGGGCCTTTTCGATCAGCTTCCGCCACCTCGGGAGTTGTCGTCCGAAAAACACATCTTGTTCCACCGTATTCTGGGGCTGATCCAGACGGAATTCACCGAAACCACATGGAAGGCCTTTCTTCGGGTGGTGGTCGATCATGTTTCTCCCAAGGAAGTCGCCCGGGAACTCGGCCTTTCCCTCAATGCGATCTATCTTGCCAAATCCCGCGTCCTCCGAAGAATCCGGGATGAATTCCATGAAGAGATTCCCCATTGACGCCTCGCGGTTTCGTAAGTCTTTTCGCTCGGTGCGAAGTAACGACGAGGAACCCTTCAATCATCACAACGCTCATTCAAGATTTCTCTCCGACCATTGCGGTCGGGCCGGATGACGAGCGTTCCAGAGTGATCGATGACAGAGCCTCCTGCGCAAGATCATCCCAAACATTGCCCTTCCCGGGAAATCCTCAAGGATTTCACCACCGGTCGCCTCCCGCCGGTGGCGAGCGAGGCGATCGCCAAGCACATTGAGTGTTGTCGACGGTGCACCGAATCTCTCCTGGCATTGGAAAACGATTTCGATCCTTTGATCGAGCAGCTCCAGGATATTCACCAGAAGCTGCCGCCCGAGCTTGACGAAAGCGAAAACGTCTCGGCCCGAATCGAAGAATCGATTCTGATGCCTCTGCCGAACGACGGGGAGGAGCCATTGCCCGAAGCGACGGCATCTCCCTTGAAGAGCGATTCCGATGCGTCGCTCGTGTGCCCGCATTGCAAGCTTCCACAGGAGGAAAAAGCTCCCCCACAAGCTTCGCGACTGGATTGCTCCTCTTGCGGGAAAGCTTTTCTCTACCTTTCCGATTCCGAACGAACGACCCGCAAGACGACGGTTTCCCACTTCGAAATTCTGGAATGCCTGGGACAGGGGAGTTACGGAATCGTTTGGAAGGCGAAGGACCTGTTGCTCGACCGGCTCGTCGCCTTGAAAGTCCCGAGGATTCGCAGCGACAACCAAAAGGAACTCTTCATCCGTGAAGGTCGCATGGCGGCCCGATTGAGACACCCGAATATCGTTCCGGTTTACGAGGTCGGCAGCGAAGACGATATTGTTTTCCTGGCAAGCGAATACGTCGAGGGGAGAACCCTCAAGGACCTGCTCGATCAGGAACGTCCCTCCTTCGAATCTTCCACCCGATGGGTGATCGCGCTGGCCAACGCTTTAGCGCTTGCCCATTCCGAGGGAGTGATCCACCGCGACTTGACCCCGTCGAACATCTTGATCGATCAGGCCGGCCATCCTCACATCACCGATTTCGGAATCGCCAAGAACCGCCTTCCAGAAATTGCGTTTTCCACCGAGGGCAAAGTGATCGGAACCCCCGGGTACATGTCGCCCGAGCAAGCCCATGGGATAAGCGATGCCCACGATCCGAGAAGCGATCTCTTCTCCCTGGGGGTCATTCTCTTCGAGCTGCTCACCGGGACGGCTCCGTTTCGAGGAAACCTACCGACATTGGTTCAGCAGATCCTCTTTGTCGATCCGCCGTCTCCGAGTCGGTACGATCCCCATATTCCCGATCGGTTGCAAGCGGTCTGTTTGAAGTGTATGGAAAAGAGGCCCGACAACCGATATCGTTCCGCCGATCAGGTCGCCGAGGCTTTGGAAGAGTTTCTCCGAGACGGCTGCGCCGAAAAATCACCGGACCGAGCGGCGGCCAAGCGAAGACGGGCCCCACTGGCGATGGCGGGGTTCCTGCTCCTTGCGCTCCTCCTGCCTTTGGGAGCGATGCTGCTCACCAACCGGCCGTGGAGGGACTCGCCGTCGGGGGTTTCTGAAGCCGAACGCCGAGAAGCGAAGATCGTTCCGGCGAAAGTGATCCCGCATATTTCCAAAACGTCCCTGGAGGTCTCATCGCTGGGAATGATGGAAGTCAGCGAGCGAGGGATCGCCAGCATGACGTTCAGTCCCGACGGTGAAATCCTGGCGACGGTCGGCCCGGTCAGCTCTTGCAAATGGTGGGATGGACGCACCGGCACACTGAAAAAGACCCTGAGACCCAGCTCGGACGGATTTCGAGGGGAGATCAGCTTCAGTCATCGAGGGGACCTCTTCGCGGCCGGGGGCTTCCAAGAGGCCGTACTTTTCGATCGATCTTCCGGAGAGATCGTCGAGGTCTTCTCCGATTTCAACAGCGGTGTTTATCGGACGGCTTTTTCTCACAATGATCGCTATCTCTTGGTGAAGCCGATTCATGCGGAGCCTTCTTTGTGGTCTGTGGAAAAGGGCACGCCAGAAGCTCGCTTCGACAATCTGCCGACACGTTCCCGAGGCTTATCCCTTTCGCCCGACGATCGACATCTCTTGTCGCACTATGGGAATCGGATCGATATCTGGTCGACCTCCGATGGGAAGCACATTCTGGCGCTCGAGCACCCGGCGGAGGTCCATCAGGCGGTTTTTCACCCCCGGGGTGATCTCGTTCTTGCCAGCACCGCCGGAGGACGGCTGGTGATCTGGGAGTGGGAAACGAAAAACGCTCTGGTGCGTCATGATTTCGAGAAGGAGTCGGCCGGTGAAATCGCCTTTCATCCCCGGGTTGAGAAGTACGGCGTCGGTTTCGCCGACGGTTCTTTCATGATCGGCTTCTCCCGTCGTGCCGAGATCGTCCTTACCGCCAAGGCGCATGCCGGCAAGATCCATCAGGTTTGCTTCAGTCCGAATGGTCGCTTGGCGGCAACCGCTTCGGAGGATCGGACGGTCGCCCTTTGGGAAATGAATCGAAAAGAACCGTCGGTCACACTTCAAGGGCACGGGGAGGGAGTGATGCACCTGGTCTTCAGTCCCGATGGTTCGAGGCTGGTGACCGGCTCGGCGGATGGCATCGCCCGACTCTGGGAGATCGAATGGAACGAGTGAGAGATCGCTTTTCGATCCTTCTCCGACACCGCCCGTGAAAACGCCAAGGCATGTGCGGCTTTTTTTCGGACGATGCATCCGATTCCGCCATCACGGGCTCGACTCTTTTTTCGTTGCAGATGGTTCGGTACGGTCATCAAGACGACGAATCGTCTTCTTCCACAAGGAACCCCACGTTGTCGGCAATTTCCGCCTCGGCCCGATTGTAGATCTTCGCCTTTCCCCGGCCGACGTATCGATTGCTCTTGACTTCGTTGTTCTCGGCGGGAGAGCCGGCGATGAGGATCCCGCCTCCGGAGGTCCGGTTTTCGACGATGCGGACATTGCGGCAAGGGTATCGTCCGCTGTTGCGATCCGCCGAGACGAAAATCGCGGCCCCGTCGGCGATCGTCTGCCGACCGTCGTCGAGCAGAATCTCGTTGCCTTCGATTAGCAGCCCGTCGATCCCCGCCGTCTTGTAGAGCGAGAGGTAGGTATTGCCGCGATTGTTCGTCAGCACACTGTCGTGAATCGTCGAGTTGACGTGATCTTCGTGCATCAATCCCTCGCCGTCGTTGATGCGGTACTTGCGATCGTAGGCCCAGTTCCGATGCACGACGTAATCGTTGCCGCTGACCCGCCATCGCCAGCCGCGCATTTCGACGGCCCGGTTGTCGTTGGTTCGGGCCGACTCGGCGGAAAAGCTCCTTTTCGGCAAAAAGAGCCCCACCGCCACGGTGGCGGAGCCTTTCAGGAAAGTACGTCGAGAGGGCATCGATTTCGAAAAGAGAGGGCGCATGGGAAGGACTCCGAGAAGAAGAAAGGATCCGTTCGAAGAAAGCTGCTTTCCGCTGGAATGGTCGGATAGCCTCATTCTACGTTTTTCCTCTCCGCACCGTCAACTACCAGTGCTCTCGCCTGCGAGGCCGGAAGAAAGTTGGGGCGCATCCACGTCTCCAAAAGATTGCATCCCCCTTTCCTTTGTGGTAAGAAGGTTCTGGGAAGGCACCTGCGATGCCCCCGGCCATTGCCTGATCTTGACTTTTTATTGGGAGACTACGTGATGAAACAAGAACGATCCCGTTCGGCGAAACGATCCTATTCTCGTCGCAAGTTCCTCGTGAACTCCGGCACCGTGGCGACGGTGTCTGCTCTGGCTCCGGCCGTCTTGCCGCGCGTGCATGCGGCCGAAAAGAACACCATCAAGTTGGCGCTGGTCGGTTGCGGAGGCCGGGGGACCGGCGCCGCGGGGAACGCCATGACCTCCGAGCACGGCCCCGTCAAATTGCACGCCATGGCCGATGTGTTCGAGAATCGCCTGGAGGGATCGCGAAAAACCCTCGCCGACCGCTTTCCCGATCAGGTCGATGTTCCCGCCGAGAGGCGGTTTCTCGGTTTCGATGGATACCAAAAAGCGATCGACTCGCTCGATCCCGGGGATGTCGTCCTTCTGACGACCCATGCGGCGTTTCGACCGATGATGTTCGAATACGCCGTGGAAAAAGGGGTGAACGTTTTCGCGGAGAAGTCGTTCGCCACCGATCCGGTGAATTCCCGTCGATGGTTGAAGGCGGCCAAGGCGTCGGAAGCGAAAAACCTGAAGATCGGCGTCGGGTTCATGTGGCGCCATTCTCAAGCCCGCCAGGAAGCGATCGAACGGATTCATGGCGGCGAGATCGGCGACCTCCACATGCTGCGCATCTATCGCGTCCACGGCCCGGTGTTCACGCCCCCCAGGCCGAAGGACACGAATGAAATGAAGTTCCAGATCCGATACGGGAGTCGCTTCAATTGGATCTCCTCCGGATTCTTCATCGATTGGCATTGCCACAATGTCGATGTCGCCTGTTGGACCAAGGGGGCCTGGCCGGTCACCGCGCAGGCGATGGGCGGACGTTGTTACGAGCGGGCCGGAAATCTCTTCGACCACTATGCCGTCGAGTACACCTTCGACGACGGGACCAAACTCTTCGCCTTCTCCCGGCACATGAACAATTGCTGGAACACCTATTCCGATTATGCTCACGGGACGAAGGGCTCGGCCGTGTTGATGCAGAGCCTCGGTCGGCCGATGCCGAAGATCTACAAGACCCAAAAAATGGTGCCCGAGAATGTTGTCTGGGAGTTCGACCAAACGGAGAAAAATCCCTACGTCGTGGAGTGGGATGTCCTGCTCGATGCGATCCGCAACGACAAGAAACACAATGAATCGATCCGGGCCGGTGAAGCGGAAATCGCGGCGATCATGGGACGGGCGGCGGCCCATACCGGAAAAATGGTCACATGGGATGAGGTCGAAAAATCCGACTTCCAATACATCGAGAACATCGACCAACTCGATTTCGACACAGAGCCTCCGATTCATGACAATCCCGACGGACTCTATCCGGCACCTCAGCCGGGGAAAACGGAGGAACTATAGCCACGTCAGGCGGTCGAAAGGCGCCCTGATGAAGCCGCGTGAAGCTACCGTGGGAGTGCTTGGCGCTTTGAGATCGCCGTGAACCCCCTGAATCCTGAAAGTGATTCGGGGAAAACGTCCCCAACATGAAAAAACACGCTCGGCGAGGGAAAGTCAAGGCGACGATACAAACGTTACTATATTTTTGTTGTACTATTTCCTTGTGGTCTACTTTTGCAGGGGAATCCTAGGATTTCCAGGGGAAAAATAGTGTTTTCGCCCCTGGAATTCGGAGGAATTTCCTTCATTGGTGCAAAAAACAGGATAGAAAAACGTCGAAAGGTGTGGACAAAGGACAAAACCCTTGTAATAATAAATTTAGTAGTATGTTTGGGGGATATTTCCGTATTCTTAGGCTTCTTATTCTTAACTAATGTGGAAATATCTTAATTACTTTCTTCTTCTCTATGGGAGGGTATTTATTAATGGACAATCAATAACGAGGTTTCACCCTGGTGGAGCTGCTGGTGGTGATCGCCATCATCGGCATTCTCATCGCACTGTTGCTTCCCGCCGTGCAGGCAGCACGTGAAGCGGCCCGACGAATGCAGTGCACCAACAACTTGAAGCAAATCGGACTGGCCATCCACAACTTCCACGACACCTGGGGAAACATCCCGCCGATGGGAACCGAAGACTGGGGAAGTGAAAACAACGACACCAACTGGGGTTGGCCCGTCTACATCATGCCCTTCATCGAAATGGACAACGTTTACGAGCAGTTGAACATCTCGATGGGCAACAACAAGAACGAATACTGGCCGCGGCGCTACTCCAATGAGTACACGCGGCTGAACGATGCCGTCGAAGACAGTGCTCTCCGTTCGATGATGCAGCAGCCGGTCGACGCCTACCTGTGCCCGTCGGCGGGCAGTCCCCCGACGAATAACGACAAGCCCCTGCCGTACCGCGACGGCAATGGCGGCCACAACCTGGCGACCAGCAACTACATCGGCGTGAACGATGAGCAAGGCATTCGACGCCGCGGTCCCGACGGGGTCTTTCTCTGGACCCGTTACGATGCCCCCATTGATTTCGGAAGCGTCCACGACGGATTGAGCAATACCTTCTTCATCGGCGAACGTTGTTGGGAATTGCACGGCAACCGCGTCGGCGCCGCGGTCGTTTACGGATTCGCCGGAAACCAGGACGGCAATAATCGTCAAGCGACCCGGACCGGCTTCTTCTACGTCGTCGGCGCCTCTTGGATGCCCATCAACGCCTCCAACGGCCCCAACGGGTACGAGCACCGCGTCGGCTTCGCCAGCAACCACCCCGGTGGGGTCAACTTCGCCCTGGGCGACGGTTCCGTCCGATTCTGCTCCGAAACGATCCATCACAATCTCGATGGTCCCAAGAACAGTACGCTTGAGTACCTCTTGTCCTACGACGATGGTCGAAACGTCGGCGATTGGTAATCGTCGCCGTTGGCCGCGCAAGGCAGTTTGATCGATCGACATCATCGCATCGCCTCGGCGACCCGGGGCGGTGCGTTTCTTGATGGTCGCAACATCACAAGGAACATCTTGAAATCCCCCGTAATTGCGAGATGGATTCCTCGTCGCAAAAGTCGTGGCCTTTGGATCCTTGTATGGAAACCCGAAAGGCCGTAATCTCCCGATGGTCGCCCCTCGGTCACGGTGGACGCGACCATCCACAAGCCATTAGAAAAAGAGAAAAAGGGAAATGAATATGCAAAGAATCTTAGGTTTGGTTTTGTGCGTCCTCCTCGTGCTGCCGCTGCTCGGCTGCGGAACGAAGGAGTACGGTCACGTGACCGGTAAGGTCACGCTCAATGGCGAGCCGTTCGAAGGAGCCACGGTCCAGTTCCTACCCGTGCAGGCGGGGCGCTCCAGTTTCGCGAAGACCGGCCCCGACGGCACCTACGAACTCGAATACATGGGCGACATCAAGGGCGCCACCCTCGGCGAGAACCGGGTCTTCATCACGACCTACGAAGCCCCCACGCTCGATGACGACAACAACGTCGTCGAAGAGGGAAAGCCGGAACGCTTCCCCCCGAAATACAACGAGAGCCCCAGCGTGACCGTCACGGTCGAACCGGGCGAGAACGTCTTCGATTTCGATGTCAAAGCCGATCAGGAGACCTACGAGCGATCCCAGGATAGCTGATCGCCGAATAAGACCTCATGACTTTTCGTTTCGAAGGGTAGGGCCACACGCGTCCTGCCCTTTTTTTATGAGGGAAGTGAACGGTGATGGAAGAATTCATCAATTCAACCCTTTGGATTGTGTATGGTTTGATGGTTGCCGTGTTCACCATCAAACTCTGGTTCGACCTGAAAAAACACTCTTTCGATATCGCGATGTTCCTGTTCATGACACGGATCGGAGGGTCGGGAACTTGCATCTTTATTGTGTACTTCTTGGCACGACTCGTGTATCATTGCTGTTCAAGGTGATTCTCCATGACCGCATCCGTCGCGGCGCCTTGACTCCGGCGTTTTCCCCCGAAGGACCGCATGGACTGAAAGTCGCCCTCGGTTCACGGCGGAGGCGTTTCAGGATGAATCGATCGGAAAACCCGGTTCACCACCAACCCATTCCGTATTCGTTGGAGAGAAGTCTCATGCCACTGCTCGTACCGAAGCATGCCGTCGGTTTTCCATATTCCATCCTTCGCGGTTGTTTTTGTCGTCGGCTTCCTCTACTACTCGCGGCCGTCCTGCTTTCGACTTCGGCAACGTCTGCGGAAGAATTCACCGATCATTTCGAATCTCCCGCGCTCTCCAAGTCCTGGACTCCCTCCCGCATTCTCACTCAGGGGCCGGGAGCCCAGCCGAAATTTCAGGTAAGCGGCGGCCATCTGCTCTGGAACTATCGGAAAGGGAATTCCCATGCGCAACAGCAGGTTCTGTTGCGCGATCGACCGTTGCCTCTTGCCGGGGAATCGGTCCAGGTCACGTTGCTCCCCTCGATCCATGAAGCCGAACAAACGGATTTTGCCGGCCTGGCCCTCAGTCGCCGGGGCGTGCAACACCGCGATCGCACCGGCCTGCTCCTTTTCTTCTATGAACCCGCCTCACGGCGTTTGCAACTATGGCAATTCCGACAAGGGACCGAAAAACCTTCACAAAAGATTTCCGTCTCGCTGAAACCTCAAGAGAGCGAATCCCTGGTTCTGCGTTTGACACGACTCCGGCAGGATCTTTACCGTGCGAGTTGGTCGCAGGGCTCCGGCCGCTTCCATACGATGGCCGTCACGGCATTCGGTCCACTGAAAGCCGTGGGAATGTACACCGGCAATGCGAGGATACCTTCCGGAAATCGGATCGCCTTCGATGATTTCGAGATCAGCACCGCCCAAGGAACCGAGCAGCTTCCCGAAGACGACTCCCCTTCCACGCCCGATTGGACCTCTCCGGAAGCGTTCATGAAGACCGCTTCTCCGGCGGCTTTTCCCCTTCCCGAGATCACCTCCCGATCGCGACCGGGCGCCTACTGGTGGTGGCCCGGGAGTGCCGTTTCAAAGGAAGACCTGACCTGGAATCTGAAAACGTATCGCGAAGCCGGTTGGGGAAATATGGGGGTCATCGGAATATACGGTGTTCAGGGAGAAGAAGACCGCGCAATCCCGATCTTCACGAAACGCTGGTTCGAAATGTTCAATCATGCTCTGGCCGTCGCGGACCGACTGGAGATGAACCTCGATCTCACTCCCAGTTCCGGCTGGCGGCTGGGCGGGCCCCACATCACCGAGGCGCATGGGGAGATGGCCTTCGACGTGAAGGACGGACGAATCGTTGCCCGACCTCTTGCGGCACAAGTGAAACGCGCCGGCCCCGGCGGCAAGGGGAGAGCGCTGAATCCTTATAGTATCTCAGCCGTTGAATATCATTTCGACTGGCTGGAAAAACGCTTCGAAGAAGGGGACGGGCGTTTCCCCCGCGCCTTCTATTACGATTCATTCGAAAATCCGGGCAACTGGTGCCCCGAGTTTCTTCCGACTTTCGAAAAGCTTCGCGGCTATCGCCTGGAGGATCACGCCGAGGCCCTCGCGGGCGAGGCGGAAAAGGAGTATTCCCGACGGGTGCTGTGCGATTATCGGGAAACGCTTTCCGATCTTCTCCTGGATTGCGTGGAGTGGATCGTCCATTGGGCCGACGAACGGGGAAGCGGCTTGCGGATGCAAGCCCACGGCGCGCCTGCGAATATACTGGACATGTATGCACTTGCGGAAATCCCCGAGACAGAAGTGTTCGGAGCGTCGAAATTCGCGATTCCCGGGTTTCGCCGCGATCCCAAATGGATTCGCGACGATCGTCAAAGCGACCTGGTCAATCGCTTCGCTTCCTCGGCGGCACATGTGGCGGGAAGAAAGCTGGTGATCTCTGAAAGTTTCACCTGGCTGCGGAATCATTTCCATACGTCGCTTTCGCAAATCAAGGCCGAATCCGATCAGCTCTGGCTCAACGGGATCAACGATATTTATTACCATGGTATCTGCTTCACTCCCGAAGAGTCGACATGGCCCGGCTGGCTCTTTTACGCCTCGACGCAAGCGAACGCCCGTAATTCGATTTTTCGCGATCTCCCCGCGCTGAACACCTACATGACGCGGTGCCAGAGTTTGCTGCAGGAAGGCAAGCCGCACAACGACGTGCTGCTTTATTGGCCCATTTACGACCTCTGGATGGAGCCCGGCAAGAAGGAAAAGCGGTTTTCGGTACATCATCCTGAGTGGATCGAGGGCACCCCCTGCGGCCGGGCGGGCCAATGGATGCAAGAGCACGGCTACACCTTCGATTTCATTTCCGACCATCGTCTCCAGCAGGTCGAATGCAACGACCATTCCAAACTCTTCTCCGGAGGCAACGAATACCGGACGATTCTCATTCCCGAAGCCGAGAACATGAAAGTCGAAACGTTCGAACATCTCCTCGAACTCGCCGAGGAAGGGGCGACGATTCTTGTCTGGAAGCATCTTCCCCGATCCGTGCCCGGCTGGCACGAGCATGAAACGAAAACGCAACGGCTGAAGACCCTGGTGGGGGACTTGCGGTTCGACGCCGGCGGTTCGGCGGCACTCGGCGACGGCATCGTCTTGCGTGGAGACGAGCTCGGGACCTTGCTTTCCAAGGCCGGCATCCCCCGGGAATCATCGGTAGATCATAAGCTCCAATTCATTCGCCGAAAAAACGCCGATTCCGTAACATACTTTTTGGTGAATCATTCTTCGGAAACGATTGCTGAGAACATCTCCCCAGCGACAAAAGGAGAATCGGCGGCTGTTTTCGATCCGATGACCGGTCGCTCGGGAGTGGTTCGCCGTTTGCCTTCTTCATCTCGTTTGGAGATCCCTTTGAAACTCCGCCCGGGAGAAACGAGGTTTGTGCGGGTGTTTCATTCCGATTCGAGTGGTGGCCCCATTTGGAAAAGATTCCGAGATATTCAGCCGTCGATCCCTCTAACAGGAACATGGCAAGTCGATTTCCTTGAAGGGGGTCCGACGATTCCCGAGAGCTACCAAACGGAGAAACCGGCCTCATGGACCCACGCTCCGGACGAAGAGGCGAAACGGTTCGCCGGAGCGGCATGTTATTCGATGACGTTGAATCTTCCCTCCCTCGAAGCGGATCGCTGGGTCCTCGACCTCGGCGATGTTCGTGAAAGTGCTCGAGTCCGGGTCAATGGAGAGCCGGCGGGAATCGCCTTCGCCCATCCGTACCGGGTCGAGGTGACCGACTCGCTTCGTCCGGGAGACAACGAGATCTGCATCGAGGTCACGAATCTTTCGGCGAACCGCATCCGCGATCTGGACCGTCGAAATATCTATTGGAAAAAATTCCACGATATCAATCTCGTCGACCATCAATATCGGACATTCGACGCCGGGGATTGGGAGTTGGAGCCTTCCGGACTATTGGGCCCGGTGACGTTGATCCCCCAGAAGCAAATGGAAGCGGAATGAACGCCGACGCTCGATTCGCCGGCATTCGATAGCTGCACCCTCCTGAGGAATCATCGAGATGCCCCGCCAATTCGGCGCGGATTGATCTTGCGTGAGTCCGAATCTCTTGATAAAAGATCGACTTCAGGAGGAAGGCGGCCCATTCTTCAAGAGATGAGGCATGCATTCCGGCCCCGGGAAGCCGCCTATCTCCTTCGTGGAAACCAGACGCAAACCAGTCGGCGCCCGAGATGATGGCCTTGTGGTTCTTCGATTCAGGCAAACCAGCTGACAGCACGACCGATCGGCACCATGGTCCCACGCCCCTCACCACAAACCATGTTCTTAATCGCATTTTTCGGTTGGATTCCGAATAGAAAGAGTGCAAGTCACGATGGATCGTGGTTCTCCGGCATTCGCCCATCTAGGCATTGAGCATTCGAGAATATCGCTCGCGAATCCCCCTTCGAAAAAAAGCGAGGTGAGAAACTGCTCATTTGTGGTGATCGCCCGAAATGAAGAGGGGGCCTTGGCGCGATGCCTGGATTCAATTCTGCGTCTTGATATGGCGAATTGCGAAGTGATTTGCGTCGATTCGCGATCGACCGATCGCACTACGTCCATCATGAGGCATTATGCTCGGCATCACGAAATCATCACCGTTCTTGCGAATCCGGAATGCCGGAATGCGGCTTGTGCGCGCAATGAAGGAATCAAGGCAAGCACGAAGGAGATCCTCTTTTTTATCGACGGCGACATCGAATTGAATCCCGAATTTGTGCGTATCGCGCTGGAGGAACTGGCGAAACCCGATCGATTCGCCGTCACCGGAGGGCTCGACGAAGTGATTTATCGCGACCATGCTCGGAAAAATCGAGTGCGGGAGAGAGTTCGCAAGCATTTTCCGGTACCCCAAGAACTGATCGGGGGTTGGGGAGGCATCTACGCCGCGAAAAGAGAGGCGATCGAAAAAACCGGCTTCTATGATGAACGATTCCATCGCCAGCAGGATTTGGAATATGCCCTTCGCCTAACGAATCAGTTTCCGCTCGTGGCCCTGCCTGTTTCCATGGGAACGCATCATACGGGAGAATATCGGGATCGTATTGTCCACCATTTCGTCAAAGGACATATGCTGCTTCACGGAATGATGGCCCGGAAACACTTCTGGAAAAAAGATTTCTGGCCGTATTGGTTCCGAACCCGAAAAAACTACGTGTTCGGCGGAATGGCAACCGGCATGTTGATCCTCCTCTGGCTCGCCCACTTCCAGGCATCATTCCCTTGGCCGATCCCGACGGCGTTCACCGTATTGTTCCTGGGGTATGAAATCCATCATTCGATCAAGCACGATGAATCGTTTCTTACCACGATCGTCAAGCACTGGCTTACTCCTTACGCCATTGTCCTGGGTTTTCTGATCGAGCCGTTTGTGCACTCAAAGAAGAAGGGAGCGAGTTGAGAGTTCTCTCATCGCTCCCTTTCCATGGTGAGCGTCGCCTCCACGATCATGAAGCGTGGGCGACCGGCGTTTTACGGATGGATCGCTCTCAGATCGTAGCAGCAGAGCTGATCGTCGTGGCGCAGGTAAAGCCGTCCTTGATGAATGACCGGATGAGGCCAGGCGGGCCCTTCCGCTTCGGGAGTGACG
Source organism: uncultured Planctomycetaceae bacterium (assembly GCA_964632505.1). GTDB lineage: Bacteria > Planctomycetota > Planctomycetia > Pirellulales > Thermoguttaceae > CAZWCE01. The sequence goes on from CAZWCE010000004.1 coordinate 300,726, forward strand.
AAACGCCCCCTTTCGCGGAAGCCTCCCGGCGTTGCCTCGACCAGCACCACCGTGCCGCGATCGTAACGGAAGATGAGGTTTCCGTCGGCATAGAGGACCCCGGCCGAGCCCCGGGCGACGCCGTCCATCCGACGCCCTCGGTAGATGTCTTGCAAGACGAGTTCCCCGAACGGAGTATCCGGCTCCGTCTTCGGCGGAAGACCGGCTCCGAGTGAATCGTCCGCACCGAAGACCGATCATCCGGACCGCGTTTGGGCGAAACGACGGCGATGGCCCCCATATGCTCCTTCCTCCCATGGCCGGGAGAAAAAACGGCAAGAATCTCTTCGCTTCCGGGAATCGGTTTGGCGTCGATCATGAGGGTCCCGGGGTGCATGTTCCCGAAAAGAATCGTTTGTCCCGTGCCATCGGGATTGGCGGTCCAAAGATGATGGAAAGCCACCCGACTCCGATCGACATATTCCCACCGGGTGTAAAGCACCCGGCCGTCGGGAAGCGGCCAGGGCGTGTTGTCGTGCTCGATGTTCGCGGAGATCGGCGTCGGATTCGATCCGTCGGGACCGCACTGGTAGAGAATCGCCACCTGCGAGTACCAGCAATTCACCCAACGCTTCGCGCGGCTGGAGCAGAACATGATGCGATCGTTCGGCAAATAAGTCGGTTCGATGTCGTCGAACGGCCCTTCGGTCAACCGACGTAATCGCTTTCCATCGATGCCGATCTCGTAGAGATGAAAATAATCGGTCCCGCCCGGCCGATAGGAGAAGAGAATCTTTTCGCCGGAGTAATGGACCTGAGGGTCGCGAATCGCGCCTTCGGTATCCTCAAGCAGAACGGTCATCTCGCCGGTCCTCAGATCGAGCCGACACAGACGCCCCTGGGAGCCGTACAATTTGACGTCGGCATCGAACGCGCTGTAGCCGAAGTTTTCGTACCAGTGACCTCCCCGGCCGGGCTGTCGGACCGCGAAGATGATCTCCCGCGGAAGATCGTTCGATTCGCGATGGTCGCCGTAGACCAGAGAGGCGGCCACGAGCAAAAGAATCATTCCGATGATCCCATACGTGCAGAATGATCGAGCTCTTTCGTTCTCGTGAAAAAGAGTTGGCTTCATCGTTCATCTCTTCTTTTTGGAAGAATCGTTATCGACGGTCTCGTTGGTTGTCCGCCGGGGCGGCCCCCCCTCGAAGAGCGCGACCTAGTGGGCGTCTTCCGGCAAATGCAACCCGACAAATGCAACGCCGGGTGATCGACCGATATTGTAGATCGGGCAATGATTGATTGCAAGAAAACCGGACCTTTTTCGCGTTCCGATCTCCCTGAATGCTTCGTCGCCGTGAGAGCCCCCCTTGGCTGCAGACACCCTTGGCTGTGGAATTGCCATCGCCCTACCTCTGAGTTACAATGGAGGGAGCTAAGGGCAAGCAATCATACGGCATTTCCATGAAAATTGCGGAAATCTTTCAGTCGCGACAGGGAGAAGGACTCTGGACGGGAGTCGAGAGTGCGTTTGTGCGCACCTCGGGTTGCAATCTCCGGTGCCGATTCTGCGATACGAAATACGCTTCTTGGAAGCCGGAAGGCGAAGACCTCTCGGTCGATGAGATCGTCGGGCGAATCCGCTTGATCAACCGCCGCCACGTCGTCATCACCGGCGGCGAGCCGATGCTCTTCTCGGAACTGCTTCCGTTGACCGAATTCCTCAATGTGCTGGGCAATACGATCACCATCGAGACATCCGGCACTCTCGATCTTCCGGTGCAATGCCATTTGATGTCGATCAGCCCGAAACTTTCCAACAGCACCCCGATGACCCTCGGATCCCGCTGGACCCGCCGGCATGAATCGAGCCGACATCGCCCTGAAGTGGTCCGTTCTCTCGTCGCCCGGTACGAATACCAGTTGAAATTCGTCGTGGAAACGAGCGACGACTTGACCGAAATCGAGGCCTATCTTGCCTCCATGCCTCAGGTCGAACCCCGACGTGTGCTTCTAATGCCGCAGGCGACCGACATCGTCACACTCAAGGATAAGCAGAAATGGCTGAACCCCTACTGCAAAAAAATGGGCTATACTTTCTGTACAAGAAAACAGATCGAGTGGTACGGCAATCGACGGAATGCCTGACCGGTCATGATCTCTCGACCGACCTCGAACATCGCCACAACGATCTGATGCCATCGCCATAACGATCGCCGCGCGAAAATCTTTTCCCTTCCCAACTCGGAACCCAAGGCCCATCCATGCCAAACCGGTCGACAGGAAAAATTCCGATTCCCGAACTTTCCGGCTGGTGCCGCCGTGTGGGCACCTCCCTCAATGCCGGGGTCGACCTCTTGACCGCCCTGGAGCGCGAGGCGTCCCGAGGCCGAACCGCTTCGACAAGAAAACACTGGCAGCAAGTACTCCACCACGTCCGCCAAGGGGTGTCGCTGGAAGACGCCTTGAACCGAGAGCCGAAATTCTTTCCCGAGCTTTTTCGCGAAATGGTCACCGTCGGGTCGGAGTCGGGACACCTCGGAGAAACCCTCCTGGAAGTGGCCGACTATTACGACTACATGACCCGACTGAAGCGATCCTTCCTCGCCTCGCTCATCTGGCCCGCCATCGAGCTGACCATCGCTCTGGTGGTCATCGGCGTCTTCATCCTGGCCCTCGGCTTCATCGAAAACATCACCGGCACTCGGGTCGACCCCCTCGGACTCGGCCTGATCGGACTTCCCGGCTTCCTCGTCTACCTGGCATTCCTCTCGGCCATCGCCGGCGGCATCTATGGAATCTATTGGCTTGCTCGAAAATCGGCCGCAACCAGCCTCACTCTGCAGCGATGGTTTTTGCGACTCCCCGTCATGGGAAAGGCGGTGCGTCACCTGGCCATGGCGCGAATCACCTGGGCGATGCACCTGACGTTCCAAACCGGCATGGACGTTTCCCGGGCCGTCAAGATTTCCCTCCGCGCTTCCCTGTTGGCCCCTTTTTCCCGAACCGTCGACGAGATCCATCGCGAAATCACTCGCGGCGAACCCCTCTTCACGGCGTTTCAGCGGACCGGCGTCTTCGATGCGGATTTCCTCGACGCTCTACTCATGGGCGAACAGACCGGACAAATCCCCGAGTCGATGAAGCATCTCTCCGGGGAGTACTTCAGCCGGGCCAAAAATTCCCTGCAAGGGATGGCCGTGCTGGGATTCTTCCTCGCCTTTTTCGCGGTGGCGGGAATCATTATCTTCGCCATCTTTCGAATCGCGTGGTTCTACTTCAGCCAGATCTACGATCTGCTCGACGCGCTTTGACCCGCCTTGGAGTGCAGAAACCTCCTCCGATGCCGACCGCATCCCCGTCGCGAGCCCTGCACGACGGGACGTCTGCCCCGGCACGGCTATCCGGATCGCGGAAATGCCCTCGAAATATCCGTTTCCGGACGAAACTCCCCTCGGAAATCCTTCAGAAAAGGCGTTGAAATGCGGGACAACAAAAACGCATCTCCTTACACAGAAAGGACTTAAGGAACCCCAGGAATATTTCCCGAGATTTTTCGGCTCAGGCCGTTGACAATTCTCCAAAACACCTTAGAATCTTTAACATCATTGGCAAACACATCCGTCACAAACAAATCACAAAAACTTAAAAGTGATTTGGGCGGATCTTTTTTCGCCGGTGCGATCTTTGAAAATTTGGTAGTACAGCTGTTACAAGTAGATAGTCTTTTCTCGAAGCGATTCGAGGAAAGGCGATTCAAGAATTGTGTATTATTTCTTCTTTGAAGGAATGATGCCCCGATTCAGCCGATTGGATTGAAGAATAACGGGCATCCGCCGCACGAGCGACCGCGGATGCCAACCAGACAGACTCTTGAGCTTGTCATCTGTGCGAGCGATCGTACAGTAAGCAAATAACACTGAAGGGTTTGATCCTGGCTCAGAATGAACGTTGGCGGCGTGGATTAGGCATGCAAGTCGAGCGGAAAGGCTCCCTTCGGGGAGTACTCGAGCGGCGAAAGGGAGAGTAATGCGTGGATCATCTACCCCCGGGACCGGGATAGCCACGGGAAACTGTGGGTAATACCGGATAACGTCTCCGGACCAAAGGTGCGATTCCGCCCAGGGATGAGTCCACGCCCTACTAGCTTGTTGGTGGGGTAATGGCCTACCAAGGCAACGATGGGTACCGGGCGTGAGAGCGTGATCCGGCTCACTGGGACTGAGACACTGCCCAGACACCTACGGGTGGCTGCAGTCGAGAATCTTCGGCAATGGACGCAAGTCTGACCGAGCGACGCCGCGTGCGGGATGAAGGCCTTCGGGTTGTAAACCGCTGTCAGATGGGAGGAAAGGAGTGTGAAGAGCACTTCTTGACCGATCTTCAGAGGAAGGACGGGCTAAGTTCGTGCCAGCAGCCGCGGTAAGACGAACCGTCCAAACGTTATTCGGAATCACTGGGCTTAAAGGGTGCGTAGGCGGCATATCAAGTGGGGTGTGAAATACCTCGGCTCAACCGAGGAACTGCGCTCCAAACTGATATGCTTGAGGAAGGCAGAGGTAAGCGGAACTTGCGGTGGAGCGGTGAAATGCTTTGATATCGCAAGGAACACCAGTGGCGAAGGCGGCTTACTGGGCCTTTTCTGACGCTCAGGCACGAAAGCTAGGGGAGCGAACGGGATTAGATACCCCGGTAGTCCTAGCTGTAAACATTGAGCACTTGGTCAGGGGATTCTCCATAGTTTCCTGGCCGTAGCGAAAGTGTTAAGTGCTCCGCCTGGGGAGTATGGTCGCAAGGCTGAA
>CAZWCE010000005.1:0-100951 GCA_964632505.1 uncultured Planctomycetaceae bacterium
AGATCGTATCGATGATTGGAGAAAAAACAATCGAGAAAAATGGTGATCGTATCTCACTGAATTCCGGCCGATAGCTTTCTGCGTATCAATAAATAGCGAATTCGATTATTTTGTATGTAAGAGAACGTCGTTAATTCATACGGCTTGAGAAACGCCACAGAATAATTATGGATGCCACCAAAAAGTAAAAGTATTCCTTTACAAGACCATTCTCCAACACGAGTGAGTTAATGAATCTTAAAATACTAGAAGTAGACAATTTCAAGCTCGCAAATTGCTCAAATGAATACTCGCTTCATTGCTCCGCTTTAGAGTGGTCGCTAGCAGAGCCAATTATAATCAATTCTCCTGAAGACATTCGTTCCCGGGCTGAATGGAAGGATCGTTTCTCTCCATTCCAACATCAGATCCAAAACCTTATTCGATTCTGCCGACGCCTTCCCGTAACATTGCTTGCCGATGATGTGGGGCTTGGAAAAACGATAAGCGCTGGTTTGATTGTATGCGAGTTGATGAAGCGTTGTAAAGTGTCGAAGACACTTATTATCTGCCCAAAGATTATGATTCCTCAGTGGATTGAAGAACTCAAATCCAAATTCGGCATGTCCGCATCCTCTGTAACTGGGAGCCAGATTGTAAATATTTCTAAGGTGCCAGAAGATGCGATCGTGACAACCTACCATTCCGCAACAAGATTCCTTGATAAGAAAAAGATCGGGATCTTCGATATGCTGATTCTCGACGAGGCGCATAAAGTACGAAATCTGCATGGCGCTCAAAAGACTCCGAAGATGGCCTCGAGTATTTTCGAAGCATTGGAAGCTAGGCTTTTTAAATATGTGTTGATGTTGACCGCCACTCCTATCCAGAATCGTCTCTGGGATATCTACTCTCTTATCGATTGCTTGGCTGTTGCTAGAGGCCACAAAAATCCTTTAGGTAATCCAGACCAGTTCAATTTCAAGTACATAGCAGACGGAAAAGTCTCAGCTCGAAAACTTAAAAAGGAAAAAACACATGAATTCCGAAAGATAGTCGGCTCATATATGTTTCGTACGAGGCGTATCGATGCGAGGCTACCATTTCCAGAGAGACAAGTCCAGACATGCTCAGTACAACCTGGCACGGATGAGATCCTCTTGCAAAATCTTACAGCTGACAACATTTCTTGCTTTAACGGACTCCTTCAGACAAATCTTCTAGTGGCACTAATGAGTAGCCCGCATGCTCTCTGTGAACAAATTCGAAATATGCATGCTAATGGAAATGCAACTCATCATTTCAAAAATGAAATCAGTGAAATCACTGAGCAGATAAATATTCCGGCAAAAACTCAATTTGTTCTTGAACTAGCAAGAAACTTAGGACGTGAAAATCCATGCTGGCGAATGGTCATATTCACTACCCGTAAGAAAACGCAGTATTTGCTTGGCCAGGTTCTTCGGGAGGAAGGAGTGAAGTGCGGCTTTATTGCAGGAAATAGTCCCAGTCAAAACTCAAAAACTATTGATTTATTTAGAAAAACTCCTCCCGGAATAAATGTAATCATCTCAACTGATGCGGGGGCAGAAGGAATCAATCTGCAGTCATCAAATATAGTTGTCAATTATGACTTGCCATGGAATCCTATGATCGTAGAGCAAAGAATCGGCCGCGTTCAGAGAATCGGTTCTGGGCATAAAAATGTGTGTGTTTTCAATATTGTCCATCAAAATAGCCCAGAGGAAAAGATTGTCGCCCGTTTAATGGAGAAACTCCAGATCATATCTCACACCGTTGGCGATATCGAGGCGGTCCTGGAGGCCGCAGGTGACAATGATGGTGGATCCTTGGAAAAACAAATTCGAAAAATGGTTGTCGCATCTCTTCAAGGGCAAGATACCGAAAAGGTGGCTCGCAAGACAGAGAGAAGCATTCGAGATGCCAAGCGAATGATTGAAGAACATCAGAAGGAAATGGATCATGCACTAGGAAAAATGAAGGATGAAGAAATAGACGTTGAGATGCCGAATCTCGAAAGATCTATTCCTTCGTTGTCGTTAAAGGATTTTGTGATAGAAGGGATGAAGGCTGATGATGCTGTCATCAGTTGTTCAGACGATGGCCTATATAATGCCGATTCAGAGAAGACCGGTAAGCAAGTATTTACATTTGATAAAAATGTATACCAAAGATATAGCCAGCCAGGGTATTTTTTAGGTAAAACACCGGTTTTGTATATGCAGGGCAGTCCTCCCTTTGAGCGTTTCGTACAGAAGTGGATCGATAAAAGCTCAGCACTTATTGACGATCGGCAACTCAATAGCACACACATCCGTAAACTCTTTGAAAATTGGGGCAGAGGCTTTTCACATCATTTCCAGCTTATCGAAAAAGAAATCATTGGTGGCACTTTTCAAGCAAAAGGGGAAGTGCTATGCCGGGTATCCATAGCAAATGCCGTAGACAGTTATGAAAAGCTTCTGCCAGTTACGTTTCATGCTCAAAAAGAATTGTCAAAAGCATTTACTCATGTTGATCACGACGATCTTTCTCGCATCCTCTTTCCAGAGCTTCATGAAGATATCATGAGAGCTGTCCGGTTGGACAATGAAATCAACACTTTTCGAAGGTTCTACGAAAAAAGACTTCAACACGAATTAAAACGTAGCGATTCAGGTGAACGAGAAAAACGATTGAGAAATGACTTAGAACCCGCAGCAACCGTTGAGGTTTCAGCACTAAAAAGTAATATGTATTCCACACTTGAGGTTGAAATTGAATACATGTTGGATGAATACGAGCATAATTTTTCAATAATAACAATTGATGATTGCCGTATCGCAAAAGAGCCAGAAAGGCAGAAGTGTGCAATAACGCTCCAAGCATACCCGATTGATTGTCTTCGTAAATGTGAAATATCTGGTGAATATGCACTCAAAGATAAGCTTGTCACTTCAGAGATTAGCGGAAAAGTATGCTTACCTTCTTTGCTTGTGAGGTGCCAAGAAACAGGAAAGTGCGTCCTGCAGGAAGAGACGGATGTCTGCAGCATCTCGGAAAAGAGAGTCTGCTCAGATTTATTAGAGGATTCGCAGATATCAAATCGTCGGGCTCTTAAAGATTATCTATATTGTTGTGAAATAACAGGAACGAAATTGCTGGAAGATGAAATATGTAGAAGCGATGTTTCTGGCCGTATTTTTCGTCATGATCAATCGGTATTCGTTGCAAATAGAAAGCTGAATGCCCACCTTTCCGAAGTTTGCAAATGTGAGTTTTCCGATGACTGGATTCTCGAAGAGGACTCTGCTGTATCGGATGCAAGCCATAAGGCGATGAAAAAAGATCGGATCGTGACCTCCGATATCTCCGGTCGCATCTGCGACATTTCTGAAATACAGAAATGCGATCTTTCGGGAGCATCACTTTTACCTGATGAGGTAGAGAAGTGTAGTATAACGGAAAAGATAGTGCATAAGGATTTGCTAGTCCAATGTCCGGAATCAGGACAGTATGCCCTTGAATCTTATTTCGAAAAATGCGAGCAAACGGGGGACAAGGTTCTGCCAGAGGCTTTGGGAAAATGCATTGTTACAGGAAAACGCGTTCGTAAATCACTTCTAGCGAAAAGTGAAGTTAGCGGTAAGGAATGTCTCAAGGGCAGCATGGCGAATTGCGATTACTCGGGAGTAAATCTACTGCCTAACGAAAAAGAAACCTGTGAAGTTACGGGGATGCAAGTGGATCCCCGCCTCTTGAAAACTTGCGATTTGACAAAGAGTCGTGTTCTATCACAAGCTCTCGGTCGCTGCCATTTATCCAATAAGAATGTACGATCAGATCATCTGGTAAAATGCCCCGAAACGGGTCACGATGCACTGGAAAAATATTTCGAGAGATGTGAGCAGACGGGAGACAAGGTTCTTCCAGAGGCTTTGGAAAAATGCAATGTTACAGAAAAACAAGTTCGTAAATCACTTCTAGCGAAAAGTGAAGTTAGCGGTAAGGAATGTCTCAAGAGCAGCATGGCGAAATGTGAATACTCTGGAGTAAATCTGCTGCCTAACGAAGTGGGTATTTGCCAAATCACAGGCAAGCGGGTAGATGCACGTCTGTTGAAGACATGCGAGGTATCACAACATTGTGTTCTACCAGAGTCGCTTGGAAACTGTACGATTTCTGGCAAGAAGGTGCGCAATGATTTGCTAATCCAATGTCCCGAAACAGGGAAGCATGCCCTTGAATCTTATTTTGAAGAATGCGAGCAGACAGGGGATAAAGTTCTACCAGAAGCTCTGGAAAAATGCAGTGTTACTGGAAAACGGGTTCGTCAATCGCTACTCGTAAAAAGTGAGCTGAGCGGCAAAAAATGCGTCCAAAGCAAAATAATCACATGTGCAAATTCGGGTCTCTACCTCCTCCCAGATGAAACAAAATACTGTCAGATAACTCAACAACAAGTAGATATCCGACTTTTGAGGAAATGCTCAATCAGCGGTGTTATCGGCTTAAAGGACAAACTCCTAAAGAGCTCCTACTCGGGAAAATGGATATTGCCAAAATATGCTGAAGTATTCAAAAATGGGAAAGTATTCTGTAAAAACGAAATAGTTCATTGCAATTGGACAGGTAAATACTTTCCGATTGACCGAACAGCTGTCTGTTCCCTTACAGGCTTAACTTTTGCCAAAAAACTACTTAATGCATCATCAGAGTTTAATTTATTACGAAACTGTCTTGATGGAACAGAGAAGGGAAGTCTATTTCCGGATGCAATGTATTTAGCTAGGACACACCCCGAATTGTTTAAGGGGCTGAAGATTGTTCACTGGGTGACTTCTAAATGCTCTCTTACCCATGTGTTATTTGGAAAAAAACCGGGCTTTCATTTCAGACCATTGTTTTTTGCCCTGTTGGCAAGAGGTGATCTTACTAATCTAACGATTTCCAGCAAGATATTGATTGGTTATCGCAAAAACGATGTCTGGCATTTGAAAGAGTCTTATATTATTGAACAATAATAATCTAAAAGGCATTGCACGACGTAAAGCACTATCAGGATTGCTTTTGAAATCTTATCATTGCTTGTTTTTATAGAGAAAAATGTAATTTCTCATGGACTTTGAAGAATTTTTCACGATGTTCAACCTCGCTCGGGAGGAGATGTCCTATCAGTGTGAAAACTGCGGGCACTTCTTCAATCTCGTCGACGTGGAATGGGAGGAGCCTCGCGAACCGGATGTCCTCCAATGCCCCGCCTGCGGAGCAGTGCTGCCGGTTCGGGAGGAGTGAACTCCATATCTTCAGCTTCGATCTACTAAGCCCTATCTTTCCTGCAGCAATCACCCGGGTAGTCTTCTCTTGCCCGTTACGCTATACTGCCGGTGAATTCAGATGGCTTCGCGATTGCCTATTCATGTTCACATATGTCGTGATCCTATCGCGGCTGCTTGTTTTTCATTGACGCTATAGTCCTGATGCTCGGCCTCGTTTTCCTGCTTAGTGGCCCAATTTCAAACAACGGTGAAAAAGATGATTATTCGAATCACTCAAAAACTCGCCAAGAAGATCCACGAATCGGATTTTCAAGAAAAGCCGCTCGACACGTGTCCCCTGGCCGATTGGTCGGCCAACCTTTTCACCGTCGAGCGAGTGCAATATATCCTTCTTTCCAACACGCTTTCGCTCTATTCGGTTCTATTGTTGGGGCGAGGAATCGTGGACCACAGCGATTTGATCAATCATTTCCTGCAATCCCTGAGCGCGATCATGAAGGAGGATGGCTGGGAAGATGATTTCCAAAAGCAAATCCTTCCCGAGGCGAAGGGCGTAATGTTCGCCAAGCCGCTCGATCGCCAAGTCACCGGGTCGATGAACGAACTCATCCGTGAAGCGAAGTTCTTTTTGGAACTGGATGAATACTCGCCGTTCGAAGTCAATAAGAGACTCAACGACTCTTATAGGACGGCGCTTTCTTGGGCCGTGAACACCGACTATGGCACCCCGCAAAAAGCGATGGGCATCCTGCTCGACAAGGACAAGAGCCAAGAGGCTCAAGCGGCACTTGCCGAACAGATTTCCCGGAAAACGAAACAAAAAGAGAAGGATGCCCCAGGCCCCAGACCGATCAAGATCCAGTTCAGCGAGGCGCAAAGAAAGGCGATCGCTCAATGGATACCGGAGCTGGCCGATCGCATGAAGCTCGACCAAAAGCATGGTCGCAACATTTCGTTTGCTTCGGCGGAGTTAGAGAAGATTCGTGCACAGATCTTGGGAATCATGTCCGATGCTGAAACGCCGATGATTCGCGATAGCATGAAGCATATCGTCGATACCGTCACCAAAGCGATCGAGAAATCAAAGGGACTGCATGCAATTCCTTCCTCCGCCAGGCTTTATCAATTCAAGATCACACTGATCGATTCCAATCCGCCCATTTGGCGACGGATCCAAGTGAAAAACTGCACGCTCGACAAGTTCCACGAGCATATCCAGACCGCCATGGGCTGGACGAATTCGCACCTGCACCATTTCGAAATCGGAAAAGTCGAGTACGGCAACCCCATGCTCTTAGAAGATGATTACAGCGATACCGTCATTTATGATTCCATACAAGTGAAGCTCCCGGATATTCTGCCGGAGAACGGCAAGCCGTTCTCATTCTTGTATGTTTATGATTTCGGCGACAACTGGCAGCACGAGATTCTCTTCGAAGGTTGCTTGGAGGCCGAAAAAGGAAAACGATATCCGATTTGCCTGGAAGGAGCTCGCTCTTGCCCTCCCGAAGATGTAGGAGGCTTTCTCGGATACGAGGTATTCCTGGAAGTACTGAATGATCGCGAGCACGAAGACCATGAGCACTATATGGATTGGTGCGGCGGTTCATTCGACTCCGAAGCGTTCGATCCGAAAGAGACCACGCGACGGATGAGGCGAGGATTCCCACAGTGGGACGTGTAGGAAGTCTTCAAGTAAAAAATCTCTTCACTTCAGGGTGCTCGGTAACCTGTGCATTCTGCTTGTCCTACTTGCCACGGCATAAGTATCACCATTTTTTTTGAGCGTGGATGCCGAAGATCCTATTTGATGCTCCTCCAAAAGGTGCTCTCTATGGTGCTTTGGGTTGGGAAAATCGGTTGCTTTTCATAAGTGGAAGGTGAACATTATGGTGTCATGCGATGCGGTCGGATTTGTTGAGATTTGCGGTGAATTGGATTTTATCGCCGATTGGACGTTTTGCGCAAGTGGCCATTTGTCAAAGCGTTGCGGCGAGAGGGAAGGGGGTAAACCGCTTGGGCGCAAGAGGATGCGCCTCGGGTGCGCATCGCAAGAAAGGAAGAAAAGAATAGGCCCGGTAGGACTTGAACCCACGACCAAGGGATTATGAGTCCCCTGCTCTAACCAACTGAGCTACGGGCCCGTGTGTTGCGGAAAGTAATAAAGAAGCAAGAGGTCGTACCATATCAATGGACGGGCGCACTGAACCGGCGGCGATCAGAGCACCTTTTGATTTATAATGCTGTTTCTTTTAGATAGTGTGTTTGTCAGAGGTTCTTATTGAGGTTCGCATATATCGTGAACCCCGGGCGAACAGCGAGAGCCCGGCCTCATGGGGTCACTGCATGAACCAAAGGGCCACTATTTATGCGAACATGAATAAAAGTGTTTCTCAAGCAACCTGTTGATTGCAGGTAGTGGTCCATTCCCAAACGTCGGGAACATCTCCTGAAATGTCCTGTCCAAATCGCAAGCAGATTACATTGAATCTCTTTTCTCAATGTGATCCCTCAATGTTACCCCAGGGCATCCTGTATTACTCCCACTCATTGTATCGCTTTTTGTTATTCTTTCAAGATGTCTCTTTCGTTTCCTGGCTACCTCGGTTTGCCGTTTTCAACAAGTGTTCGGCTATCTCTCGCGAGGCGAAAGGAGTATCGATTCTTTTGAGCGATCGAGCGATGTTTTTTCTTTCCTTGGCATTTTGGATCAGATCGAGGAGAGTGTCGTGGAGCTGCTTCGTGGTGTTTTCGTTCGGAGATCGAGTCGTTTCGATGCGTCGGGCGGCGTGATTCGACTCAAGCCACAAGGCGTTTTGCTTCTGATGATCGTCCTTCGCGTTGGGGAGGGGAGCGAGAATCGCCGGCAATCGGGCTGCGGCCAGTTCGGCGAGAGTGGAACCACCCGCCCGGCAAATCGCCAAGTCGGCCTCGTGCATTTTTTGAGGAAGATCGTCGGCGAAGGGGAGTATTTCGTAAGTAAACCAGTTCGGGTGGGATTGCTGGAAGTCTTGTTCATATCGTTGTCTCGTGGATCCGACTTGCTTTTCTCCAGCCAGATGAAGCACTTTCAGGGTCGGGGTGGGCGGCGTCAAATTTGCAAGCACCCTTGGGATGGTGCGATTGATCCAGTCGGACCCGCTACTGCCGCCGAGCACGAGGAGGCGAAGGAGGCCGGCGGGAGAAGTATTCGGTTGCGGGAGATGATGAAACATTTCTCGGACCGGCGTTCCGACGCACCTGATTTTCGAACGGTGATTTTTGGGAAAACTCCGGGCGGTGATGGGCCATGGCGTGAAGACGGTCTGCGCGGAGCGGATCAGAACGCGATTTGCCCGGCCGGCCACCGTGTTTTGTTCCAATAGAGTCAAGGGAATTTTCCGTTTCATCGCGGCTTGAGCCACTGGAAAGGAGACGTAACTTCCCACCCCGACGATGAGTTCGGGAGAAATTTCGTCGATCAGACGCACGGCTTGCCTTCGAGCGATTTGCCATCGTCGTGGAAAACCGATCAACTCTGACCAGCGGCGGGGAAGAGCGGCGGACGGGATCGGCTTGAGAGCGATGTCGTTTTGCCTTGCGATTCTCTGTTCAAGGGCATTCCCCGTTCCCGCCAAGTAAGCTTCGATGGAAAGTGGGGACCCCGCCTCCTCCACCCGACGGCGTAAAGCCTCGAGGATTCCGACGATAGGAAACATATGTCCACCAGTTTTGCCACCCGCGAACAGGAGGCGTAGTTTGTGGTGATTGGGCGTGGGTGGCAATGGGTCGTCCGAAGATAGAGCCGAGAAGTTCCATGTGAAATGCCATTATGGCGTAATGGTCCCGTTCGGTCAATGAACAGGTTCCGGGCATCACCAAGAAATGAAGAACAGGCTGCCGCACCCTTGACGACAGCCTGCCTTTCCTATCTGCCCGATACGAACATGATTCGGATCGAGTAGCGGAATCATATCATAAACGCAACCTTGCGGCTAGCCTTCGAAAAAGAAGGATGGAATGGTTGCTCTTAGAGTTCCGTTTCTTCATCGTTCTCGGAAGAGGTTTCCTCATCATCGTGATCTTCGCAAGCGTCTTCGTCGTCTTGCAGGTTTGTGTATTGATGGTCACTTTCTTCCCAGTATGGATTAGTAGGGATGTCCGGCGTTTCCTCGACGCTGGCGAGAATTTGCGGGACGCGTTCCTGCGGGAGCCAGTAGACGCGACCGGAGCCCACATCGTAAATCGCTCCAACGACTTTCACTTTGCCCTCGTGAACCAACTGTCGCGTGGCGGGGCTCTTGGTGAACAGATCGGTAATGCCCTTCCAGACGTTTTGTTCGATGGCCAGGGGGATGATCTGATCGCCTTGCATATAGGGATACAAATGTTCGGCTTCTTCGACAGCGGGGATGATGTCCTCGACCAAGGGCGGAATGTTCCGCTCGAATTTCGATTCATGACCATGAAGCATGTGGGTGACGGCCGTGACGGCACCGCACTGCGTATGTCCGAGGACGACCAGCACCGGAGTATTCACATGGCAAAGACCGTATTCGATCGAGCCGACTTCATCGGTGTCGCAGACGTTGCCGGCGACTCGAATGACGAACAGGTCCATGATGCCTGCGTCGAAGATCAACTCCGGTGGTACGCGGGAATCGGAGCAAGTGATGACGGTGGCATAGGCATGGTCCCCCTGGTTTTCGATCCCCGCCTGGTGCATGCGTTCGGGACTGGTGTGAGGATATTCCGCTTCACCCTCGACAAAGCGTGCGTTTCCTTCCTGGAGCATTTCGAGCACTTCATCGGGGCTCGGTTTCTCGACCGATTCGGAATCGTCGGAAGCCCAACTCGCCGCGAAGCAGATCAGGAGCGAGGCAACAACCAGACAAGATAATGGCATCAGTTTTTTCATGCTGACTTCCTTTCCTAATGGAAGAATGACGTGGTTATTCTCCAGGTGATCCACCATCGGATCCTGAAGTGTACAAATAAATACTTTACCGTGTCATTGTTGTGGATCGAGCTGCAAGAGATTCTGGCGATGGTTTTTGCCGCAATATGGCCGGGCGGGAGAAGCAGGTGGAGGCAGGTGGATCAAGGGCCCGGGGTTTTGGCCGAAGATTCAGTGGATGTCGTTATTGGGGAAAGTCGTTTTCACCTTTCACAAAATCATAGCTTGTCGTGAGGTGCGAAGGGTTTTTTTACCGAAAAAGGTATCCCCCGGTGGCTCTCTCCCGAAGGAATGTTGTAAAATGAGAACATCGTTCACGAAAAGCAACAACCGATGGCAACATCCACCTCATGCACTCTCGGGCCTCGGTCTCGGAGTGAATGCAATCGAAGGGAGTAAGTTCATGCCACGCTGCAAATCATCCATTTTTCGCACTCTGACGCCTCTATTGGCAGGGGCCCTTTTTGCCGGCCTGTTTTCAGGGCCTCTTCGGGCCGAAGTCCACTTGCCCGCGATCTTTTCCGATCACATGGTTTTGCAGCGCGGGGAGCCGGTGGCCGTGTGGGGTTGGGCCGATCCGGAGGAAGAGGTCGTGGTGTCCGTTGGAGTTGAGGATTCGAAAAAGACGGTCGCCGATGAAGATGGAAAATGGATCGTCATGCTTGAGCCGATGCCCGCCGGGGGGCCGATGAAGATGGTCGTCGAGGGAGAGAATCGTCTGGAGATCGGCCACGTCCAGATCGGCGAGGTCTGGCTCTGCAGTGGACAGTCGAACATGGCGTGGACCGTCGGCCGCTCGCAACATGCTCGGGAGGAGATCGCCCAAAGCGAGAATCCCCGACTCGTGATGTTCACCGTTGGACGGCAGACCGCTACGGAGCCGGCCGAGGATGTCGAAGGTCGTTGGCAGCCCGCCTCGCCGGAAACCGTCGGCGGGTTCTCCGCCACCGCCTACTTCTTCGGGAGGAAACTCCAACAGGAGTTGGGCGTGCCGATCGGATTGCTGCATTCCTCCTGGGGAGGGACGGCCGTCGAGGCGTGGACCGATCGCACCCGGCAAGAGAGCAAGAAGTTCGCTCCGATTCACGAGCCGTGGCAAGATGCCGACGGGAATCCCAAGATGGCCAAAAACCAGAATCGTCCCGGCAACCTCTACGACGGGATGATCGCGCCGCTGGTTCCGTACGGAATTCGTGGGGCCATTTGGTATCAGGGGGAACGCAACTCCTACGATGCGAAATCACGCCTCTACGGCATGCAACTGAAAACGATGATTCGCAACTGGCGTGAAGCGTTCGCGCAGGGCGATTTTCCGTTCGGAATCGTCCAACTTCCCGAGTTCATGGAGCCGCAAACGGCACCCTCGGAAACGACCGGTTGGGTGGTCATCCGCGAGGAGATGGCAAGGGTGGCCGACGATCCGGAACTCGCAACGGTCGGGTTGGCCGTCACACTCGGTGGTGGGGAAGCGGGCGACATTCATCCCAAGAACAAGCAGTTGGTAGGACGGCGTCTCGCTCAATGGGCCCTGACGGAGGTCTACGGAAAGGACATGCTCGCCGGGGGGCCCGTCCTCGAAGCCCAAGAAATGCAAGATGGCAAGATCGTGCTCACTTTCGACCGGGTAGGCGAGGGGCTGGAGAGTTTGGATGGCGAAGCGCTCGAGGGGTTCGCCATCGCCGGAGAGGATCGGATCTTCCACCCGGCCGAAGCGGAAATGGTCGGTCCCGACCGCGTGGCCCTCTCTTCGCCGCAAGTGGAGAAACCGGTTGCGGTACGGTACGCTTGGGCCCCGAATCCCACATGGAGCTTGATCAATTCCGAAAAGTTGCCTGCGCGTCCGTTCCGGACCGACGATTGGGACGAACCCATCACCCGGAGATAAAAGTCCCTCGAAGTTGAGCTTCCCATGATTTCATGGATTTATTGAGCGTCGCAAAACTAGCGAACCCAGGGCGACCATCGGGAGCCCGGCCCCACGGGTGTCACTGCATGAACTGAGGGGCCACTATTTTTGCGAACATGAATAAAAACCGAATGTCACGGAAGGAGAAGATTCGTGAGTACACATCCTTATGATTTGACGGGCAAAACCGCCCTGATCACCGGCGGAAGCAAGGGCATCGGTCGAGCCATCGCCTTGCGGTTCGCCAGAGCGGGGGCCGATTTATTCCTGTGCAGCCGCGGCGAAGAGACTCTGAAGCAGACCGCCGAATCGATCGCCGAAGAGACCGGCCGAGTCGTTCGCTATCGGGCGGCCGACATGGCCAATCGAACCGAAGTGGTTCGCACGGCCGAAGCAGCGTTGGAGCAGTGCGGCAAGATCGACATCCTCGTCAACAACGCCGGGCACAATATTCCCGCCTCGATCGACCGGATCAAGGACGACGACTGGGATCATCTGGTCGAGTTGAATCTCAACGCCGTGATGGTGATGACTCGGGCGATCGTCCCCACGATGAAGGAAAACGGTTGGGGCCGAGTGATCCATATCTCCTCAGTCATGGGATTAGGCAGCACGCCGCAACGCAACGCCTACAGCGCGACCAAGGCGGCGCTGATCGGCATGGTCCGGGCCACGTCGCTCGATTTGGGACCGTTCGGAATCACCGTCAACTGCCTGGCGCCCGGTCCGATCGCCACGGAGATGCCGATGTCGATTCTCAGTAAGGAGCAGCAGGAGTCGTTCGCCGCGCGGACGGCGGTGAAACGCTGGGGGACGCCGGAAGAGATCGCCGGACCTGCGCTGATGATGGCGTCGGAGGCGGGAAGCTACATCACCGGCACCACGCTGTTGATCGACGGCGGCGTCTTGGCGAACGTCTTCTGATTTTTGTCCCCTTCGCGGAAAAATCGGCTCAGATGGGAAAGGTGCCGTCCCACCGGACGAACGCTTCGAGAGCGAAATACTCCGGCAGTCCGAAGTGGTTGTAGACATCGGCGGTCGCCCGATTGCGGTCTTCGGCCCGTTGCCAGAATTCCCGGGGGTCGTCGGGGCCGGGGAAAAGCGCCGAGTCCTTCTGCGACTCGTGGCGGAAGATCGCCGCCCGCTTCAGTTCCAAATCGCGGGGGCTCAGCGGCACGGTGATGTCGATCAAATGCGGCGGCCATTCCTGCCAGGCACCGCGGTAAAGCAGCACCTCGGGCAAGGTGCACCCTTCGGAACGCATTTGCTCGAGAACTCGGAAGATCAACATCGCGCAGATACGATGCGTTCCGTGCGGGTCGGTCAGATCGCCCGCCACGAAGATCACCGCCGGATCGACCTCTTCGATGCACTTTCGGACGATCTGCTCATCCTCCTCGGTCGGCGGTTTCTTCTCGATCGTGCCGGTCCGGTAGAACGGGAGATCCAGGAAAAAGAGGTCTTCTTCGCGGCATCCGCAGACGGTCGCCGCCTCCTTCGCCTCGCTCCAGCGGATCATGCTCTTGATGCGCATGACCTCTTCAATGTCGCCTTGCCCGGCTCGCTTCGAAAGGAGCGATTTCCGAACCCGTTCCTCGAGCTGCGGTGTTTTTTCGATTTCGATTTCGAACTGTCGGTTCATTTCCGTCAAGAGATCGGCAACGCGCAAGGCATCGTGATCAAAGACCGCGATGTTACCGCTGGTCATGTAGGCCACGTGGAGATGATTGCCGTCTTCGACCAGCCGGATCATCGTCCCGCCCATGCTGATGACGTCGTCGTCCGGGTGGGGGCTGAAGCACAAGATCGGCTTTCCCTCTTCGCCCACCGGATGGTAGTCGATCGTCTCGAGCATCCACCGGAATACTCGATGGCACAACTTCTGGGCAGGGCCGTAGAGTCGTAGAAGCTGGTGGAGTCCCTGCTTGCGGAAGTCGTCGTCGTCCAGTTTCAGCAGGGCCTTGCCGGTTTTGTCGGAGAGCCAGAGCACCGCCCGTTTGGTCAGTTGGTCGTCCCAGGTCAAAGATCCTCCGATGACCCAGGGGGTCGCCACGTCGGTCAACTGACCCGCCGCCGCATCATCGAGCAGGAACTGGGCATCGGCATGTTCCCGGAGCCGGCTGGCGGGAACCAGGTCGGTCATCGGTTCCTCGGTCGCTTTGTGAACGATTCCTGCCTTGTGATCTCCGTAAGCGACCACGAAGATTTTCTTCGCGGACAGAATCGAGGCCATGCCGATGGTCAGCCCTTGGGTCGGTGTGTTTTCCTGGCTGTAGAAATCCGAAGCGGCCGCCGAACGGGTGATCGGGTCGAGCGTGACCAATCGGGTATGACTCTGCATCGCCGAATAGGGTTCGTTGAAGGCGATGTTGCCGTTGCTGCCGATGCCCAGCAAGATGACGTCGAATCCCCCGACCCGACGGAGCTCGTCTTCGTAGCGGCGACAGTACTCCTCGACCTGTTCCATCGGGACGGAGGTGTCGAAAAGATGGAGATTTTCAGAGCTCACGTTCACGTAGCGAAGGAAGTTCTCCTTCAGGGAAAGCGAGAGCGACTGGCTCTGCTCCCGATCCAATCCCCAGTATTCGTTGTTGCCGAAGACGACCACGCGAGAGAAGTCGAGGTTCTCTTCTCGATGCAGGCGGATCAGTTCCCGATAGACCCCGATCGGGGTCGAACCCGGCGCGAGCCCCAGCACCGCCTGGTGTCCCAGGGCGTTGCGTTCCCGGATGGTACTGGCGATCTGGTGCGCCACATGGCAGGAGGCATCCTGACTCGAAGCGAATTTGTAACTGGGAATGGCCGTCCCGCGGATGACTAGAGCGGAATGATTCAACGGTTCCATAATAGGGCCTCTTCGAATGGCTTCAGATCAAAGTGAGAACGGGCTTGAACGAGAGAATCGAACGGGGGACTTCCTCTTCCTGTTTCTGCATCAACAGCTTCCGACAAGTTGCATATTATCACGATGGACCACCTCTTCGTAGGGGCAGTGGCCGAGAAGACGGATGATCTCTTCGGTCTTTTTGCGGCGAATCAAGAGAATCTCCCTGGTATTGTAGTTGGTCATTCCCCGGGCGAGTTCCCTGCCATGTAAATCGGTCAGGGAGATGACGTCACCCTTTTCGAATTCGCCGGTACAGTCGACGATTCCGATCGCCAAAAGGCTTTTCCCTCGTTGCCTGACCGCCTCGGCGGCGCCGTCGTCGAGGATGATCCTCCCTCGGGGATGTACCGCGAAGCCGATCCACCGTTTTCGGGCAGCGACCAGTTCACCTTGCGCCATGAAGAACGTGCCCAGCGGTTGTCCCCGGGCGATGCCCGAGAGAACGCCCGGCGTGCGGCCGTTGGCGATGATCGCATTTCCGCCGGCGGTGGTGGTCAACTGCACGGCCTTCAATTTGCTCGACATGCCGCCCTTGCTGCGGAGCGAGCGACGGTCGCTCACCATGCCCAGTAGTTCCGGGGTCCATCGCTCGACGGTGGGAACGACCCGCGATTCCGGTAGGGAAGGGTCCCCGTCGAAAAAACCGTCCACGTCGGTCAGAAGAATCAACAGGGGGTTGTCGAACAGATTGGCGACCAGCGCAGCCAAACGATCGTTGTCGCCGAAGGTGGTCTGGAGTTCTTCGACGGCGACCGTGTCGTTCTCGTTGATCACCGGAATCGCGCCGTAACGGAGCAGGGCCCGGAGGGTATTGGTCGCGTTGAGATACCGGGTCCGATCGGCCAAATCTTCCGCCGTGAGCAGTACTTGCGCGACGTGACGGCCGTGCTTGCGCAGGGCGTGTTCGTACGCCTCGACCAGGGCGCTCTGGCCCACGGCCGCCACCGCTTGCAGGTGGGAAACATCGTGGGGCCGCCTCTGCAACCCCAATCGGCCCATGCCCGCGCTGACCGCCCCCGAACTGACCAGCAACACGTCGCGACGGAGCTCCCGGAACGTGTTCAGCTCCTCGGCCAACTGCGCGATCCGATCCAAGTCGAGTTTGCCGTCCGACGCGGTCAGGACATTCGAGCCGACCTTGACCACGATGACGCTCGAAGTAGTAGCGATTTCCTGACGCGAGAGACTCATCATCGGATTGGTTGAATTTCGGACAAACAGGGGCAAAGGAGCAAGGGGAGCTTTCATCGGGCGATTGGCCGCGCTTCCCACAAGCAGATCGAAAAACGAGGTGTCGGCAATCGATGCCCGAAATCGCCGTGAAGGGGAATGCTCCAGAGACAAAACGACATCAGAACGATTGTATCGCAGAAATCTCCCCGAACCAATGCCGGCGGAGGAAAAATGACGAGATTCATGTTCCTCCCTCGATGGTGCTTCTCGCAAGCTTTTTCCACCTTTCCCAGAACCGGGAATTTGCCGTCTCGTTCAGGTTTCGCAACGGGAATCCGGAAAATGGAGAGAAAAGAAGATTCATCGGTTGTGGAATTCGCCGCCGGCCCCTACAATAAAGTAATCCTTTCCAAACAAAGGGCAAATCCGATTGAGGCGGCTCCTGTTTTTTCCCGGTTCCGAAAATTCCTTGGTCCGAGTTTCGTGACGAGGCTGGGCCGGGAAGGAATCAGCCTGGAAAAAGGTGTTTCACGCAGGAAAGTAGGAACCGACAGTGGAAAGGAACTTCGTGGCGACTCTTTTTCGCCGGCCCACGCTCTTGGGGCCGCGGATGCTTTGATGAGACTCAAACCCCTCCATTCGAGGTAAGCCCAACCGACGATGAGTGAATTACACGAAGAATGCGGCGTGGTGGCGATCTATCATCTTCCCGAGCAGAATTCCTCGCCTCTGTCTCCCCCCCAAGGGCCCGAGGAGGTTTCTCGACTGGTGCCCCGTATGCTGCTCGACGTGCAGAACCGCGGGCAATTGGCCGCCGGTTTCACGACCTTCTCGCCCCATCGCAACCAGTTGATCGACACCCACAAGGAGATCGGTACCGTCACCGAGGTCTTCATGCTTAGCCATGAAGGCAACTATAAGCGGCTGATGGAGGAGTACGCCGGCCGGGCGGCGATCGGGCATGTCCGCTACGCCACGTGCGGCCACGAAGACCGCAGTTATGCTCAACCGTTCGAACGCCACCATATCAAGAAGCATAAATGGTTCAGCTTCGCCTTCAACGGCCAGTTGACCAATTATGAATCGCTTCGCGGTCAATTGCTCGACGATGAGAACAACTATCTCGCCCGAGAGACCGACACCGAAATCTTCATGCATGTGATCAGCGGAGCCCTGTCCCCGCAAAAGAGCCCCGATTTGATGAAGGTCTGCGGCCAGATGGCCGAACTGTTCGACGGGGCCTACAGCCTCGTCTTTCTCGATGCCCTCGGCCAGTTGTTCGTGGCCCGTGACCCCTGGGGCATCAAACCGTTGAGCTACGCCGTCGAAGGGCCGCTGTTCGCCGCCGCCAGCGAGAGCGTCGCCCTGGTGAACCTCGGTTTTTCACCCGAGAATATCAAGAGCGTCCCTCCGGGCCACGCCATCTTCGTCAATGAGAACGGGATCCGTTTCGAGCAGTTCGCCGAAAGCCCCCGGAAGGCCCATTGCTTCTTCGAGTGGATCTACTTCGCCAACGTTGCCAGCAGTCTCGACTGTCGAAGTGTCTACATGGCCCGAAAGGCGCTGGGCGAGGAACTGGCCCGGCTGGAGACCGTCCCGGTCGACGACCAGACGATCGTCGTTCCCGTGCCCGACACCAGCAAGGCGGCGGCCGACGCGATGGCCTACAAGCTGAAAATCCCCTGCCTGGAAGGTCTCATTCGCAATCGCTACAGTGGCCGCACTTTCATCGAGGGAGGCAGCAACCGAAAACGCAAGGCGATGAGCAAGTACACCCCGCTGCGCGAAGTGCTCGAGGGCAAACGGGTCTTTTTGGTCGAGGATTCGATCGTTCGTTCCACGACGATGCGTGTGTTGATCGAACGCATCCGCAAGCTCGGTCAGCCTCGAGAGATCCACGTCCGCATCGCCTGCCCGCCGATCATCGCCCCCTGTTTTTACGGCATCGATATGTCGACGTTCAGTGAACTGTTTGCCCCCGCCTTCATGAAGGGCGAGCGTCATCTGACGCCGGAGATCGAGAACAAAATGGCCCGATGCCTCGGTGCCGATTCGCTCAGCTATTTACCCGTCTCCTCGATCCCCCGTTCCATCGGCTTGCCCGAGGGCGAATTGTGCCAGGCCTGCATCACCTGCGAATATCCGACCTGCTGGGGGCAAAAACTCGCCCAGGTCGCTCTCGACAATCACCAGAACGGCGTCTTGAAGCGGACCTACGAGTCGGTCTCGGTTCCTTCAGGATAGGCCCGTACGCGGTGGCGGTCCTTTCTTTCCTCCCTCCGGTCAGTGCACCGACCCGGCGTGGCTTCGGACCGGTTCCGCTCAACTTCCCTTTTGATATACTAAAAAGATGAGCCTACGTTGCCGTTGTTTCGAGAAGACCGCCCCCCGCAGCGATTTATCCCTCTCTGGTTGGAAGAGGCATCCCCATGAAAACGATTTACGTCGACAATAACGCGACCACCGCCGTGGCCCCCGAAGTCCGCGACGCCATGCTCCCTTTCCTCGAGGATCAATACTTCAACCCCAGCTCCATGTATGCCCCCGCCATGCAAGTGAAAAAAGCGCTCAACGGGGCCAGGGAGCGAATCGCCGAATCGATCGGCGCCGACTTGCCCGATGAAGTCATCTTCACCTCCTGCGCCACCGAGAGCAACAACGCCGCGATCTATGGGGCCCTGCGGGCGATTCCCTCCCGCCGTCACATCATCACCACCTCGGTCGAGCACCCGGCCGTCCGCGAGGTTTGCCAGGATCTCGAACGCTCCGGCTACGAAGTGACCTACCTCTCGGTCGACCGGCACGGAAACCTCGATCTTGGCGAGTACGTCCGGGCTTTGCGTCCCGACACCATGCTGGTGACGATCATGCACGCCAATAACGAGACCGGGGTCATCTTTCCCATCGACCGGCTCGCCAGAGTGGCGAAGGAAACGAATCCCGAGATTCTCTTCCACTCCGACGCCACCCAGACGATGACCAAGCTGCCGATCGATCTGTCGCGGGAGATGCGCCATGTCGACATGCTTTCATTTTCCGGGCACAAGTTCCACGCCCCCAAGGGAGTCGGGGGGCTTTATCTCCGCCGGGGAACGCCGTGTCGAACGTTCATGATCGGCGGACATCAGGAGAAGGGGCGTCGGGCGGGAACGGAGAATATGCCGCACATCGTCGGCATGGCCAAGGCGGTCGAGATCGCGGCGGAAAACCACCAAGAGGAGATGGAGCGGGTCGAAGCGATGCGCGACCGCCTCCAGTCCGGCATCCTGGAAAAGATTCCCTACATCGAGGTCAACGGCCGCGAGGCGCCGCGCATGCCGAATACTTTGAATGTGGCCTGCCATTTCATCGAAGGGGAGGGGATCCTCTATCAGCTCAGCGACGAAGGCATCTGCGCTTCCAGTGGTTCCGCCTGCACTTCCGGCTCGCTCGATCCCTCGCATGTGCTCTCCGCCATGAACGTGCCGTTCACCGCCATGCACGGCTCGGTCCGCTTCAGCTTGAGTCGATACAATACCGACGAAGAGATCGACCACATTCTCAAGGTCTTCCCCGACATCGTCGCCCGGCTGCGCAAGCTTTCTCCCTATTGGGACAGTGCCAACGATCGGCCCCGCGAGGGAACCGCCTTTAACCAGAGTGAGGCTTCTTGAGCCCCCGGAGAGCGGCTCATTTCGAAGCGGTTTTCGTGGCCGTCTTTTCCTCGAAGTAATCGAGAATCGCTCCGAGAATCTCCTGCGATTCCTGCGACTCCGACTCGCTGCGATTGTACCGGGCGTACTGATCGAGAATCTGCCGGCCCCGCAAGAGAATGCCGTACCGGTCGGCGTTTTCGAAGAACGCCTCCATCGCTTGGCGACGTGTGGCGATCGGCTCGCCCCGGTCGCCGGCCAACTCCACCAGTTGAAGCTGCGCGGTCAGGGAGTCGAGCTTCGAGAGCAGCCCGATGGCCTCCTCCTGCAACTCGGGGACCATCAGCGCCGAAGCGGCCAACGGTTCCAGGTCGTCCAGATGATAGATCTTCGGGAGATCCTTCATCTCCTTCAGCCAAACGAGTGAATGCCGTGCCTGATCGAGTCGCTGCTGCACCGGCACGGGCTTGGCATCGGTTTTTTCCAGGAGATTCGCCACGATCCACTCCGCCGCCGTCTGATTGTGCGGTCGCGGAAAGCTCATCGCCCCGGAGATTCCCGAGGCCGCCAGATCGGCCCGGGCTTGTTGGCCGTCGTGGGCGTAGACCGCCACCGGGATTTCCGCCGTCCGGTTGTCGTTACGCATCTCCTTGAGTAGAAAGTCGATCCTGGGCGAGAGCAGGCGCGAATCGGCCAGCACCAGTTCCACATCCGGCGACCGGGTGCCCCACGCCATCACGCCGCGGCCTTGGAACGCCAATTCCGGGCGATATCCCTGCGAGATCAAGAAGCCGGCCAGAAAGCTCGCTTCCTCAGCGTCGGGAGAAGCCACCACCGCCAGGCGTCGCCCTTTGCTCCGCGCGAAATAGCGGAGGGCTTCGGTCACTTCACTCGAACCGGCGTACGGACGGTTCGGCTCGAGTTGCATGATCGTCGAAATCGTCGCGAAACGCACCCGGCGGTCTCGATATCGTACGGCGTCGATCAGGGCTCGGGGCGTCGCCGCGTCGTAGAGCAGTTCTTCGGCGGTCGCCGTTTTTCCCAATACCGTCGCCGCCGCCATCGCCGCGCCGGGGTGATTCGTCTTCATGGCGAACACCATCGCCCCTTCAGTCGTCGGCCAGCCGCCCGCCGCCTTCGACTGGGCGACCAGAAGATCAAGCACCGGATCCAGCGGGTTGTCCAGGCCGTTGGCATGGGCCTTCAGATCGTAAAGTGCCGTTAGATAGAGAACCTGGGTATCCCATTCCTCCGGTGAGAGTCGGAAGGCGTCGCGCGCGAAACGCAATGTTCGAATCCGGTAAACCGATCCCTTGGAAAACGACTGTTGGACCAGTTCATCTTTTTGCGTGTCCCAGTGCCAGAGCGATACGGCTTCTCCGGGAGTCGTAGGCAATACCCGCTCACGGTGATAATAGTAAAGCGCTTCCTGGAGCAAGAGCGTCTTGGCCTCCTCGGCATCGGGGACCGCTCCGTAATGCTTCTGGAAGAGGTCGGCCAGCTCGCGGCGATGATCGTTCGGGAGCAGGAAGAGCGGTCCGAGCAGGTAGTACATGTCGCGCGATTCGCCGAACGAAGCGAGTACATCGGCGGCCTGGACGACCAGCCTCGGGTTCTCGCTTTCCAACGCGGCGATCAGCATGGGGCGGACCGCCGTCTTCATCGTTTTCATCAGTGTCTTGACCTCGGCGGCCGACTTCTCGTTCTCCGGATCACCCAACGATTCAACCAACCGCTTCGCGCCGGCGTCGCCGGCTCGTCGCAAATCGCGCGCCCCTTGCACCATGTCGCGCAACTCGCCGGAGTGCAGCTTTTCCAGGGCCGCGTCGGTCTGCGACTGTCGGGCCCAATAGCGGTTCGAACCGTCGAGGATCCGCTGCGCCGCCCGGCGGCCTTCCGGCGCCAGATCGGTACGGCCGGAAAGCAAAAGGAGTTGCAGGGGGCCGACCGATTGCGCGATATCGGCCAATTGCTCGTCGGCGATCTCTTGTTCGAGAAATTGCGTGAGGAGTTGCTTCGATAAATCAGGCCGTTCCAGGCGGGCCAGGGTGACCGCGGCATCGACTAGGTCGATCGGCGCATTCGGCTGGGTCGCCATAACCGCCGCCACGGCGGGACGCATGTCGTCGAGCGTCTCTTCTTGATTGGCCAGGGATTCGGCGACCTGTTCCTCGAGCGTCGCTTCCCGACCGAGCGCCGTCGGCGGTTGGGCTTGAGGGGAATCCGTTTCTTCCGTGGCGTCTTCCGTCTCGAAGGGGGTTTGCCCGCCTTGCTGGAATGGATTATCGAGCGCGCCGGGTTCGTCGCCGTCTTCCTGAGGAGCTTCGGTCGTTTCCTGGCCGAAAGGATTCCCTCCGAACGGATCCTCTTGTGCCTCGGCCGGCGCGAGCAGTAGAAGGAAACTCAAGCCGACCACGGCCGCTCTCGTGACTCGAAGGGGAAAAGGAACGGCGAGCGCGAATCGGGAATAACGATGTGATGAAGATGTTAATCTGTTCATGATTCTATTTTCCAGGGTAAGGTTCGAATCAGCACGAACGTTTCCGGCCCCCTTTTCCGGTGATCGGGGATCAGAGGTCGAGCTTTTGAATCCAATTCTGAATCTGTTGGCGCACTTCTTCCGGCGAGGTCGAGCCATAACTCCGCATGGCGGCGACCGCCTTCTCCACGCCCAGCACTTGGTAGACCTCCTCGTCCAGCGAGGGATCCACTTCTCGGAACGCCTCCAGGGGGAGTTCCGTCAGAGGGACGTCGCGTTCCAATGCGGCTCGCACCAAACGCCCGACCAGACCATGGGCGGTGCGTTGGGGAATGCCTTTTCGGATCATGTATTCCATCAACGTCGTCGCGTCGAGATATCCCCGGTCGAGACGTCGAGCGATCGCTTCCCGTCGCAATTCCGCCCCGGCGACCAGCGGCGCGGCAAGGGCCAAGGCCGAGTCGACCGTGTCGAACGAGTCGAAGATCGGCTCCTTGTCTTCCTGGAGGTCGCGATTGTAGGCCAGGGGGAGCCCCTTGACCAAAACCATCAGGGTCTGCAAATTCCCGACCACCCGGGCCGTCTTGCCCCGCATCAACTCCAGCACGTCGGGATTGACCTTCTGCGGCATGATCGACGAGCCGGTACAGAACGTCTGCGGCAATTTCAGGAAGTGGAACTCCGCGGTGGACCAGAGAATCCACTCTTCGGCCAGCGTGCTCAGGTGCAAGGCGATCTGGGACAGAACGAACGCGAACTCCAAGACGAAATCGCGATCGCTCGAAATGTCGAGGCTGTTGGCCGCCACCCCGTCGAACTGGAGCAATTGGGCGGTCCGCATCCGGTCGATCGGCAGGCTCGTGCCGGCGAGCGCCGCACCCCCGAGGCTCGAAACGTTCGTACGCTTCCGGCAATCGAGCACCCGTTGCCGGTCCCGCTCGAGTTTCTCGCAATAGGCCAGCCAATAGTGGGGCGCCAAAACCGGCTGCGCTCGCTGCATGTGGGTATAACCGGGAAGAATGACCTCGAAGTCGTGCGTGCAACGTCCCACGAACGCTTCCTGCAAGGTCACCAGCCGCCGCTCGATCTTCTCGGTCGCTTCGCGGACCCAGAGACGCAGATCGGTCGACACTTGGTCGTTGCGGCTCCGCGCGGTGTGCAGCTTCCGACCCACGTCGCCGATCCGATCGATCAGACTCCGCTCGATGTGCATGTGGATGTCTTCCAGCTCGAAGCAGAACGGAAACTTGTCTTCCTCGATCTCCTGCTGGATCGTTCGTAGACCGTTTTCGATCAACCGATATTCCTCGGCATCGATCAGGTCCACTTCCTTGAGCATACGCGCATGGGCCAGCGAGCCGCGGATGTCCTGCTCGTACAACCGGCGATCGAAGGAAATGCTTTCGGTGAAGGCTTCCACCCGTCGATCGGTCGCTTCGGTGAATACGCCTCCCCAGGCTTTGTCGGTCACGATACTGATCTCTTTCCTTTTCCTGTCCTTCGGGATGCGATGGTTACTCATCCTCGGATTCCCAAACCCAACCCAGCGTCAGCCAGGCATCTTCCGAACGTCCCACGACCGGCCGCAAACGACCCGATCGGCCCCAATTCTCGGGCATCCGCTCGACCTGCAAATCGATGTGCCCGCTCAGTTCTTTTTCGAGGCGGTCGCCCAATAGATTGCGAATCACCTGCTCCCGGGCGGAAAGCACCGGGTTCTCCCGCTCGTGGAAAGCTGGAGGAAAAACTTCCGGTTTGCCCACGAGCGAAAGATAGGTGCCGGAGTCGCCGTTTTCGATTCGGTAGCGAATAGTGATGTTCATGCCGGGATGACGCTGGTTTTCCTGCTCGAACTGTCGAATCCGAAGTTCGATCTGTATCATCCCTTCATTGAAGGTCACTTCGATGGGACCCTTGCGGGCGAAGGTGAACGTCCACGGCGGGTCCGACCGTTGGGGGGATTTCTCGATCGCTCGCGCCTTTTCCGGGGCATAACGCTTGAACAATCTCTCCAGTTCCGAGCCGATCTCTTCTTCCCGGACGATCGCGCCTGAGAGTCGAATCTGAGCCAGGTTGTTCAGGGCCGAATGGTGCAACTGGACCAGCAGATCGGTCTCCGCTTCCGGCTTCGGGGGGGGCGAAACCGCTCCCATGTCGTGCTCCCAAGCCAAGAGGCCGACCAGCTCCATCGAAGAAGGGGTGGAGCGAAAGTCCCAAACTTCCGGAAAAAGCCCCCGAGCGAGCAACGGTTGGCGAATCTTTTGTTGGTATCGTTCGTTCAGATCTTCGATCTTCGGGTCGATCTCGTCGTTCATCCGGCGGTTGGCTCGGCTTTCGGCGTGCATGGCCGCGATCTGTTCACTCCGGTCCTTTTGCTGGTAGACCCGGCGATGCGCGACATTCCGAATCACCGGACCCGCCGAGACGGAAATCCGTTCGATTTTCGAATCGGTCTCGGCTTCCGTGCGCGCCGGAAAAGCGGAGAGGCCTTCTGCGAGAATCTCGATCCGTTTCGTCGACCGCATGCGGGTCACGCTCTCCGAATGAATCCGAGCCGGTCCATTCACTCCAACCGAATCGGCATCGAGGATCGATTTCAAAGTCAACTCGATCGCCGCGGCGTTGGAATCTTCGACCAATCGGGCCGAAACCGTGCCGCGCAGCATCCCCTCTCCGCGAATTCGGGTACCCAGAATCACATCGCGGACCGGTTCCGGGCGTTCGATCTTCCGATAGACCGCCGCTGCGATCAGACGCTCCGACATTTGCACATGCAGATTCGGTTTTCTGAGGTCGTCGAGCCAGTCGGCCTCGATCAGCGAGAGGCGATCGATATCGTCGAGCCACTGGAGGACGGTTCGCAGGGTCGTCGCCGAGGCGGGATCGGCGATCACCTCATACGTCGCTGCCGCTTCCGGCAGGGTTCCCAGCGCCCAATCGCGTTGTTGCTTCAAGGCTTGGGCGTCCCTCGCTTGTTCATGTCGAATGAATCGGCGCAGTGCGTCGCGGACATCGGAAAAGAGGTTCAGATCCAGACCCGGTTGACCACTCCGAAACGCCAGAAAGGAAGCGAGAATCTCTTTCGAATCGCCCTCTTCCCCTTTTTCAAGCGACTCTTGCAGTGCCCGAAGCTTCAAAAAATCGATCCAGCCCTCGGCCGTCTCGCGATCCGGGTCGCTTTCCAGACGGTCCATCAGCACCTTCACTTTGGCGGCAAGCGCCTCCCGGGCCTGATGCAGATCGCTCGCCTCGATCGGTACGACCTTCGATTTCGCCGATTGGGTCTGCGAATGCAATTTCAGAAAAAGGGGTTCTGTTTCGATGGTTTCAGGTGTTTGGCCGCGAGAGGGCGTGTTGATCGGTGTTCGAGGCGTCTCCGGTTGCTTCGTCGAGTCCGAAGACCGCAATTCACTCGCCGAGGAGGGAACCTCGGTGCGGGATTCCTCTTCAAGATCCTTCTGGGGCGACTCTTCGGAGGGGGGCGATTTTTCCAGAGGTGGGGGCGATGCCTCGGATGGCTCATGCTTTGGCGCTTCGGTGGGCCATGAAAAAGCGGTCAAAGCACCGAAAAAGAGCAATATCCCGATTCCAAGCAACATCTTCGGGAGTGGATTCAGGGGTTTTCGCTCAAATGGATAGGGCATGGGATTACTCTTTTCCGAAGCGATGTTCCGCGAAGATATCATCCTGACGAACATTTATGACAGGTTCTCCATGAAAAAATGCATTGCAGAAAGGGGGCTTTTTTCAATATTGTCATAAGATTTTTCGACATGGGGATTTGACAAAAGACAGGCTATCTGGCTAATATAGCAATTGGCAAATAAATAAATAGCTGCAATTGACGGATTTACCTTTTATATCAATGCAGTCTCATGGAAGAGAATCTTCGAATTCGGTCTGTTCCTGAAAGTCACCCTATCTTAACCGTTCTTCCTGCCAAAAAAAAGTGTTCCAGCGCCGCTTTCCGGAATTAAGGACCATTCCTTTCTACGGGAGACGACCCGCAGCCACGGCCTGACGGCGGCTGGACCTTTTTCCGACCCTCGCGACCCGGATGGCCTTGCCGCCTTCTCCCATCGTTTCTTTCGGATGGGGGCCGCCCTCGGCGGTGGTCGATCGTTCCGCTCTTCCTGAAGATCCATTTCCGCACCTTTGAGGTAACCTCATGAGTAACTATTCTTTCCCACTCTGCTTGCGCTCCCCGTTTTCGACCATCACGTTTTCTTGTCTGTTTCTGGCCGGAGGACTCACCGGAGGGGGGCTCCTGAATCTCGCGTGGGCCAACGATAGCGGTCTTTCGCTGGATGCGGAGCCGGAAATCCCGCGACCGGCCGAACTTTCATGGGAGACCGATTATCTCTCCGCCTGCGACCGGGCCCGGGAATCGAAAAGGATGCTGTTGATCTACTTCCATCGCCCCGACGACGCGCCGCTTTGCCGGAAGTTCGAACAGGAGGCGCTCGCCGACGCCGAGATCCGAGCGTTGATGCAGGAGTACGTTCTCTTGAAGATGCCGGTGGAAAAGAAGGTCGATCTTCCCAACGAGGGCGAGGTGATCCTGCACCGCCACGCTTCCTTCGCGGAGATGTGTCGTTTGCCGGGCGTGGCGATCCTCGATTTCGCCCACCCCGAAGCGTCTTACTACCAGCATGTCGTGAGTGTGTTTCCCTTTTTGAAGGGAAAGGCGTACTCTCCGGAGCAGATGAAGGTGATTCTCCAGCTCCCACCGGGCACCTTGACCCAGCGGACGATGATCTACGCCGTGCGAACCCATCCCGAGAAGCCCAAGAGTACCGACAACACGCTCGACGCGAACCTCGTCGCCGAGGCGACCGCCGCATCCGCGTACCAGGCGAGAATCGGCGTGCAAGGTCATCATCACTGGGAGCGTCGTTTCCACAAGATCAATCGGATGCTTCCCGGACATCTCTGGGCCTGTGAGGTGTGCGCCGAGAGCTGGCCGGGGCAGGGATTGCTCGAATCGGCGATCGAATGCGTTCGCTGCTGGCGATATTCTTCCGGCCACTGGTCGGCGGTCAAGGCCGATCAGCCCCGTTACGGCTACGATATGCGACGCGGTCGCAACGGCATCTGGTACGGGACCGGCATCTTCGGCAAGCACCGCTATCCCGGTTCCCGGAGGAGCCGGAGTCGATCCTCCAAAACCTCCGAATGAATCGGTCTCAGACGAATCGGTGTTTGCGTTTCGTCTCCGAAGACGACATAATGTGACCGCGGCCGCAAGGCCCCGCGGTGATGGAAATGAATGAAAAAGTCGTCTTCTGGAGGAGAAATGATATGAATTGGAGGAAGTGGCTGTTCTTGGTCGGCACTCTTTTTCTGGGATTTTGGCTTTGCTCGATGCCGGTTTGCGCGGCTGAGAACGCGGAACCCCCGCGACCGAACGTGCTGTTCATTTTGGCCGACGACATGGGGTGGCGCGACAGCGCCGTTTATGGAAGCACTTTCTACGAAACGCCGAACGTCGACCGGCTCGCCCGTCGCGGAATGCGCTTCACCAGCGCGTATGCCGCGAATCCGCTTTGCAGCCCGACTCGTGCGAGCATTCTCACGGGCCAATATCCCGGCCGACTGCGATTCACCACCCCCGCGGGGCATCTCCCTCAGGAGGTGCTCGACCCGGGGATTCCCGAGTCGGCCCCCCCGACCCAGAAGGCGGTCACTCCCGCGACCCGGACCCGATTGCCCAACAGCTACCTCACCTACGCCGAGCGGATGAAGGAGCTGGGCTACGTCACCGGCTTTTTCGGCAAGTGGCACCTCGGCCGCGAGCCTTACCTGCCGGAAGCGCAAGGGTTCGATTTCGTCGTCGGCGGGCGCGAGCACCCCGGTCCTCCGGGCGGATATTTCGCCCCTTGGCCCTGTCCGACGATTCCGCCGAGGCCGGCGGGGACCCACATCTGCGATACCCTGACCGACGAGGCGATCGCCTTCCTCCAGGAACACCGCGACAAACCGTTTCTGATGAATCTTTGGTTCTACGACGTGCATGCGCCTTTTGAGGCGAAGGAGCGGTTGACCGAAACGTTTCGCGAGAAGGTCGACCCCGACAACCCGCAACGGTGTCCCACCATGGCCGCGATGCTCAAGGTGATGGATCAGAATCTCGGTCGCGTGCTCGATACCCTCGATCGGCTGGAATTGACGGAGAAGACGCTCATCATTTTCACTTCCGATAATGGTGGCAATATGTACAATCGCGTCGACGGGACTACCCCGACCAATAATCACCCGCTTCGCGGCGGAAAGGCGACGATCTACGAAGGGGGGCATCGGGTGCCGCTCATCGTCTCCTGGCCCGGCCATGTAGCGCCCGATACCGTCAACGAGACCGAGCCGGTCACCAGCATCGACTATTATCCCACGTTGCTCGATATCCTCGGACTCGAACCGGCGCCGGGGCAAATTCTCGACGGGAAAAGTATTCTCCCGCTTCTCGAGGGCGGGAAGTCGATCGACCGCGAGGCGATCTTCTGCCATTTCCCTCATTACGTTCCGGCGACCGGGAACCTGCCCTCCACTTCGGTACGAAAAGGGGAGTGGAAGCTCATCCGTTTCTACGCCGACGGGGAGGATCAGGAAGATCGCTACGAGTTGTATCACCTGACCGACGACTTGGGCGAGAATCGCAACTTGGCGAAGGAGCTTCCCGAGAAGGTTCGCGAGCTGGACGCTTTGATCGACGAGCATCTGGCCCGGACCGATCCGCTGGTGCCGTTTCCGAATCCGGAGTATCGGAAGTCCTACGATGGGTGGTCGGGGAACCGACATGCCCGGCTCGAAATCGAGGAAGGCCGGCTCGTGATCCATTCCACCGGCGGCGATCCCTTCCTCACCAGCGACAACTTTCCTCCGGTGGTGGGACCGCAACGGGTCATCCTGACGATGAAGTCCGACAGTGACCAACCCGGTCGACTCTTCTGGTCCACCCGGAGCAAACCGGGGTTCATTCCGGGACGTTTCGTCCCGTTCGAGGTCCGGCACGACGATCGATGGCATACTTACGAAGTGACGCTCGAGGCTCAGGAGCCGATCGTCGCCCTGCGAATCGATCCTTCCGCCGCCCCGGGTACCATCCGGATCGACCGGGTGGAGATCAAGAATAAGAACGACAAGACCGAGAAAATCTGGACCTTCGGCCGCGACCGCCGACCGCAATAGCGATCATTCCCGGCGCCCCGAATCGATGAAGTGGTAGAGAAGGGTGACCAGTGTTTTGGCGTCCTCGATCTCGCCGCGCTCGATCATCGCCATAATCTCCTCCGGGGTGGCGAGTACCGTTTCGATCTCTTCCCCCTCGTCCATGTCGGTCGCGCCGGGGGTCAAGTCGGTTGCGCGGAATGTGACCATTTCTTCACGTAATATCCCCGGTGACGAGAAGAAGCTGAGCATCGGTTCGATCTTGCCTGCCCGGTATCCGGTCTCTTCGATCAGCTCGCGGGAAGCGGTCTCGATGGGCGGTTCCTCCGCCTCTCGCGTACCCGCCGGGAGTTCGATCAAGTCCTGGTCCACGGCGATGCGGTACTGCCGGATGAGCACGATGCGGCCGTCGTCGAGCACCGGCAGAATCGTGATGGCGCCGGGATGCTCGATCACATGACGCAAAAGCTTTTTGCCCGTTTTCGTCTCTTGGAATTTTTCCACCACGTGAAACAGTTTGCTTTCGAAAAGAATTTTCGGATCCGACACGGAGAGCTCCTGGGGTTCGAGAAAAAGTGAGGACATCGCGTCCATGCTTTCGGCGGGAAAGAAAGCGGGGGTTCGAACTATTCGATCTGCAAAAGCAATTCGATCTCACCGTTTTCGTCGAACCGGCCGATCATCAATTCGCTCACCAAGTTCTGGCCGAGCACGGTGCGGTTGTCCGGTTTGACGAGCGAACGATAGAACAGCCACTGGTCGTGGTGCGATCGGACCCGGTATCCGACCGCCTGATCCTCCGGGAGGATCTCCAACTTCTCGCCGACGGTCAACTTCCGCCAAGTGTACTCTTTCTTGAGGCGTTTCTTTTTCAGATCGAAAAACAAGGGGGCGAACAGGGCGTTGCCGTCGGTTTGTTGCTTCAAGACGAGATGGTTTTCGGTCGCTTCCAGCATGCCCCGGGAGGCGTCGTCGCTTTTCCATTCCGAAAGAGCCAAGGGAAGAAGCCGGGCGATTTGCTTGTCGTCGCTGAGAAGGTCGATCTCCGTCGCCTCTTCGTCGCGCAGGCATTCCACCTGAGAGGTGAGCGGCAACTTCGCGGTGTATTCGAGCAAAGGAGACTTGCGATGGTTGGATTCCCGAGGCGGCGATTCGTGTCCCAAGACGGCATCGGCCATCCATACGAACTCATCGTCGTGCGCGAGCATGAAATGACGTTGCACCCGCACGTCTTCTTCGAGCAGCATCTCCAACTCGAGGTAATCGATGTCCTCATCCGACATCCAGCAGGTCTCCTCCCAGTGGGTGATCGGCGCGAGCGTTTTGCCGCCTCGTTTCACTGTTATCTCCCAAGGACCGGAAAGAAACGTTTGTGAGCGAACCCGCAATTCCGCCGGCACACTGCGGTCGCTGGTGTCTTTCGACTTCTTGGCGGAAATCGCCGGGGCCAGTTCGCCGAAGGGATCCCGCATCGGATAGTAACTCACCGCCAGGGCGGGTTCCTTGGGATCCCAGCCGGAACGCAAGTAGGCGATCGCCGCCCATTCGGAGTGATAGGTCACCTCCGGCAGCGCGGCTTCGCTTTGCTTTTTCCCCTTTTTTCGATACCAGGGGCACGCCACCGAAGCGATCTCTTTTTCGGTCGACTCGGGAATGAAGGAAAGTGCGGCATGAAGCAGCTCCGAAGTTCGGGATTGGAAGTCTTCGGCCGAAGGTTCGGCGGGACCGAAAACCGGCAGCCCTTCCGGACGACTGAATCGCAGGAGGTGATTGACCGCCCATTCGTACTGCAAATGAAACTTTTTCCGCCAGGGACGTTTCCCGATCCAGTCGCCCCATTGCAGACACCGCGTCCAGGAGGCCAAGAGCGGACGCAGCAAGGGATAATCTTCCGCGTGTGGCAGGCCGGCACCGTCGAGCAATTCTTCGAGCACCAGCTCCAGATCTTCCCGACCTGCCGCCTGCGCTTTTCGGCAAGGGATCATCTCCGGAAACAGGCATCCGAGCGTCCATCCCGTTTCCCCGACCAGCAACGACCGGCCCAGGGGCATTTCTCCCAGCGAGAGGCTCGCCGCCTCCTCGATCGTCGAGAGCAACGATTCCAGAAAACCGAACCAGCACTCCGGTGCGACCTTCGGCACGAAAAGCGGCATCGCCCGAACGTGGGCAAGGACGAGAAGCCATTCCTTTTCGCCGTGCTCTTGCCAGTGCAAGAGCGTGTCGTGTTGGTCGATCAAGCTCGATTCGAGCTGCTTGGTGGTTCGCGGTTCGGCTTCTCCCTCGGCTTCGAGCAGAGGGCCGAATTTTTCCCACCACCGTTGGACCGTCTCGATCGATCGGGGGCCCGCCGCCATCGAAAGGGCGTGGACATCTTCGCCGAAGTGCCGAAGGCCGTCGCGTTGTTGGAAGTGTTGCCCCAAGCCTTTCCAGAGCACCGGCAGGTCGCCTTCCCGGAGCGCTTGGCGAAGGTCGCTCGGCAGCGAGGCGTGCCAGTGGGCATCGGGTTGGGAAAGAAAACGGCTTTCCCCGAACTCGGGGGAGGATTTTTTGTTCGATGGCAAGGTCGCGACTCGTTTTCCGGGAAGAAGGGAACGGAGAAGGTGAAAGGGCGATCTGCGGCGTGGGGGAAGAATCGCCCGCAATCGCGGCCGGTTGCATTCCCCACGGTTCTGTGGAAGTGTGAATTATGGTAGTATTATCCGCAGATGGAGAGAGAAAATCAACCGGGGCCGTCGGCGGTAGGATTCCGTCCGCGCCACATCGAACAAGGAGAAAACAGGATGTTGAACGACGTTCATCGAGAGTTGGGCCGCCAACACTTTCGACCCTCCATGAAGTGGAAAACGGCGGGGATTTTGGCCGTTTGGCTCTTGCCTGCACTGGGGATGCCGCTACCGGCACAGGAGTCCTCGGCTGTCACGGCGTCGCAGGAGGATGGTGCGCAAGAGACGTCACCTGATGCGACTCCTCCCACTGAAAACGTACAGCAAGCCCGGGAGGTGATTCAAGAGCTCAATCGCCAAAAGGCTCAAAAGGCTGAACAAGAGCGGGACCATGCCGAGCCGCTGGTCGACGATCGCGAGAAACTCCTGCCGTTGGACCCCAAGGACCCTGTTTGGCTCACGCCCGATCGCAAACACGTGGTCACCGTCGGGCAGATCTGCCTCCGAGAAGGTTTGCTCGAATTCTTCGCTTGCCGCCGCGGCAGCAAGGAGCATGAATCGATCGTCTCGATCGATGTCAAGCCGTATGTGATCCACGCGGGACTCTTGGCCGCCGGCGCCGAGCCGGGAGAGCCGGTGCAGTATCATCCGGAATTCAAGCCGCCGACCGGTCCGGAGGTCGAAATCGAGGTCCGCTGGAAGGACGAGGACGACAAGCTCCGGAAAACGCGGGCACAGGACTGGGTCTACAACAAGCAGTTGGAAAAGAAGATGGAAACCCCCTGGGTCTTCTCCGGAAGTTACTTCCGCGAAACGACCGACGGCCGTCGGGTCTATCTGCCCGACCAGACCGGCGAAATCATCGGGGTGGCGAACTTCCCGACGACCTTGCTCGACATTCCGGCCAGAAGCAGCGATTCGAACGACATGCTTCTCTTCCAGCCTCTCACCGAGGCGATTCCCCCGTTGGGGACCGACGTGACGCTCATTCTTACTCCCAAGGTCGAGGAGAAGGAGACCGGAGAAGTGAAGAAGCCGACCTCCCCCTCTTCGGAAAAGGAGTAACGGGCGGACTCAAGTAGAAAAAAAGACGGACGGGGCCGAGCGGCCGCGTCCGTCCTGTTGGATGCTTCACGCCAAACGGATCACCTTGAAAAGCAAACCGCCGGCTAGCCGGTGAAGTACAAATAGGCGGCGAGAATGCAGAGCAGCACGACGATCGACCCGGCCACGTCGATCCAGTTCCATGTCGCCCGCGACTCGGCCCGGTGCTCCGCCGTCACGGTGCCGTAGGTGAGACCGACGATCTTCTCGTCGATCGGTTTGTTGGTCGTGTAACTGACCGCGAACATCACGACAACCGATATCAGGAAGATCCCGAGGCTGTAATACTGGAAGTAGATGTTGTTGACCACCCAGAGGAAGGAGCCTTCGGGATATCCTTGTTCGTAGCCTGCCATTTCCAGGGCCACGGGGGTGTCGACGATCAGGCGGAGGAGCCCGAGCAGAAAACCGACCAACAGCGCCGCGAGGCATCCCTTGGCGTTGAGTCGCTTGTTGAAGATGCCGAGGAAGAAGACGACGAAGATGGGCGGGGCGAGGTATCCCTGGACGCTCTGAAGATAATCGTACAATCCCCGCTGCCCCTGAATGACCGGAATCCAGAGCAGTCCGAGAACGACCATCGCCGTGGTGGCGATTCGTCCCATCCAGACCAGTTCATGCTGCGACACGTTCTTGCGGAACGCTTGGTAGAGGTCCATCGTGAAGAGGGTCGAGCAGGCGTTGAATACTCCCGCGAGCGAACTCATCAGCGCCGAGAGGAGGCCCGCGACGACGATCCCCCGAATGCCCATCGGCAGCACGTGCTTGACCATCAATGGGAAAGCGGCCTGGCATTCCGTCTTGATCAGCTTGTTGTTCTCATCGACGAGGATCTCTTGAAACGCCTCGACCTTGCCCGATTGCGTCAAGGCCACGCAGATCATTCCCGGGATAATGAAAATGAAGACCGGCAACAGCTTCATGAACGCGGCGAAGATGGTTCCGCGTCGGGCCTGGCGTTCGTTCGGCGCTCCCAGGGCCCGCTGCACGATGTACTGGTCGGTACACCAATACCAGAGCCCGATGATCGGGGCGCAAAAGAGCATCCCGAGCCAGGGATAGTTGCCGTTGAAGTACCACGCCTGTCGGACCAGTTCGCCGTCGGCGTTTGTCTCGATGACCGGAGCCCAGGTGCCCTCGACGCCTTCCGGAACGAGCGGCTTCCAGAGATTGAACATCTCCGAATCGAGGGCGGTCCGCAACCCTTCCCAGCCGCCGATCTTCTCCAGCCCGAAGTAGGTCACCAGCGCCGAACCGACCACCAGGATGATCGTCTGCAGCGCCTCGGTGTAGGCGACCGCACGAAGACCGCCCAGGACTGTGTAAGCCCCGGTCAGAACGATCACCAGAATCGAGCCGATCCAGAAGCTGTTCATCGTGAAGAAGCCGAGATTCAACTGCATCTCCGGAAGCAGTGTCTGGAAGACGATTCCCCCGGCGAAAATGCCGACCGCCACCTTCGTCAGCACGTAGGCGATCAGCGAAATGACCGATAGCACATATCGTGAAGCGGGAGAGAAACGTTTTTCGAGGAACTCCGGCATGGTGAAGACCTTCGACCGGAGATAAAAAGGAATGAGTACCCACCCGAGAACCAACAGGCACCAGGCGTGGAGTTCGTAATGGGCCATCGCGACGCCGTCGGTACAGCCGGAACCGGCCAGGCCGACCAGGTGTTCCGAGCCGATGTTCGAGGCGAAGATCGACGCGCCCACGATGAACCAGCCGAGATTCCGACCCGCGAGAAAGTAGTCGTCGGCGGTGTCCTTGTTCTGGCGGATCACCCACCAAGCAAGTCCTAGAAGAATCACGAAATATCCGGCGACCACGACCCAATCGAGAAATTCCATCTTTCCTCCTCCCCCTCATAAGTAAGCGATGCGGTGTCATACTTGAGCGTCGCATCCATAGTGAACCGAGGGCGACCATCGCGAGATGCGGTCCTGGGTGCAATGCGCACACCAAGGGATCACTACTGATGCGAATATGAAAAAACCGGGTTGGTTCCCGCGAACCATCGAAGTACGATGCAAAGAACAAGTGGGCGAAAGCCCCTGCGATTTAGGAACATCCGACTATCTTACTGGATGCCCGAGGGCTTTGCCAGTCGACGGAAAAAGAATCTTCGCTTTCGGGGAAATCCTCGAAAAAGCGATGGACCCCGCTTCTTACTCAGCGAGATGTCCCCGAAGCATCTCCCCTTCCGAGCGATCCGCTTCGACCGGCACCAGATCGCCGCAACGGGTGATTTCGCTCTCGACCACGATCCGGAGATAGCGCTCGGTGGTCCCCTGGAGCAGAGAAGTCCCTTCGTCGGCCCGCGAAGATTCATTCCCCTTTTTTCGCAGGGGAACCTCCAGGAGGGCTTCGCTCCTTTCGCCCACACGGGATCGCACATATTCCTCCCGTAATCGCTCGGAGATGGCGATCAATCGGGTCGCGCGGTCGTGGACGATCTTGTCGGTGACACGCGGCGTCATCGCCGCGGCTCGCGTCCCGTCGCGGGGACTGAATCGGAAGACGTGCACCTTCGAGAAGCCGATGCGCTCGACCAGCCGGCAGGTCGCCTCGAAGTCGGCCTCCGTTTCGCCGGGAAAGCCGACGATCACATCGGTCGAAAGGGCAGGGGAGGGGAGCGTTTCTCGAACCTTTCGGCAAATGCGCAGAAAAACGTTGCTCGTTTGACGGCGTCCCATCGCGGCCAAGACGGCGTCGGAACCACTCTGCAGCGGAAGATGGAGATGCGGGCAAATCCGGTCGGGGTGCTCCGCCATGAGCGACAGCAAGGCATCGGAAAGCTCCGCGGCTTCGAGGCTCGAAAGCCGCAGCCGGAATCGGGCTTCGAGCTCGAGCAAGCACTCGACCAATCGCGCCAAGTCCGGGCGATTCCCCCGTGGGTCCTCCGCCTCCAGGTCGACGCCGTAAAAGCCCAGGTGGATGCCGGTGAGAACGATCTCTCGAAAACCTCCGGCAATCAACCGCCGCACCTCCGTAACGACCTCCGCCACGGGGCGACTGCGAAGCACGGGCCGGACGCTCGGGATGATGCAATACGCGCAGAAGGCGTTGCAGCCGTCCTGCACCTTCACGAACGCCCGATGCCGCGTTCCGAACGCCTCGATGCCCTCCGGTGGCGACGGCAGTCCCCGCGTTTCCAGAAAACGTGGAAGATCGGCCTTGTCGCGGATCAGCTCGCTCACCCCCGGCAACTCGGCGAGCGTTTCCGGCTCGCGCGTTGCGTAGCAACCGGTGACGATCAGCTCCGCCCCGGGATGATCCCGGTGCAGACGACGGATGATCTTTCGGCTCTTGGAATCGCTCTCGGCGGTGATGGTGCAGGTGTTCACGATGATCAAATCGGCCGGTTCGTCTTTTCCCGCTCGGCGATAGCCCAGCCGGGCGAGGCCTTCGGTCAGGTATTGGCTCTCGTATCGGTTGACTTTGCAACCGAGCGTGACGATCTTCATCCGAGGCATCGTGGCTCCCGTACATAGCGCGAAGCATCAGCGGCTGAGCACGACGATCGCGACATCGGCGTTGAGATTCGGATCCTCTTCCACCTGCTCCCGGTTTTTCGTATCCAGGGCCACCCGCTGGTGGATCCGGTAACGGCGATCCCGGCAGAAATCTTCGAAGTCGGAGATCGTCAAGAATCGCAGTACATCGGTGTCGTACCAATGCTTGCGGGAGCTTTCCAGCCGCGGTGCACGCCCCTCTTCGATCAGTTGGTGCCGGTAACAGTGGTAACCGAGGTTCGGGAAGCTGACGATGCCCCGCGTGCCGATGCGGAGCATCTCTTCCAGAACCGAAAGCACATCCTGCACGTTTTGCAGGGTTTTCGAGAGAACGACGAAATCGAACTGCTGGTCGAGCAGCGAGGGGAGTCCCTCGTTCAAATCGTATTGTACGACGTCGAGCCCCCGCTGGATGCACTGCAGAACCGCCGCTTCGTTGAGTTCCACACCCATCAGGTTCTTGTGTCCCCGATCTCGGAGTCGAGCCAAAAGTTCGCCCGAGCCGCATCCCAAGTCGAGCACGCTCGCCCCCGGCGGGATGAGGTCGAGAATCCACTGGTAGTCGATACGGTGCTCTTCCGCTTCCGAGGCTTCTTCGCATGGAGGAAAATCGGAGGGAACTTCTTCTTCGGAAGGCGTTTCCCCACCCGCTTTGGCGGGCGTGGTCAACAAGCCGGGAACCGGACCCCGGGCCTGCTCGCACTCGAGATTCTTCAAAAAGCCCTCGATCATTCCCCCGTAGAAGTGCAGTTCGTTCGGCAGGAGGAAGGCGTCGTGGCCGCAATCGCTCAGGATATTCGAATAGCTGATGCGTTTGCCGTTGGCCATCAGCGCGTCGACCAGTTCCCGGGACTGGAAAGCCGGAAAGAGCCAGTCGCTGGTGAAACTGATCAGAAGCCACCGGCACATCGATTGCCGCAGATTCGTGTTCAATTGTTCTCTAGGGCTTCCCAGGTCGAAAAGGTCCATCGCCATCGAGAGCGTCAGGTAGCTGTTCGCGTCGAACCGTTCGACGAATTTATCACCTTGGTGCGCCAAATAGGAGCCGACCGAGAACTTCGTCTCGAACTGCGTGTCGATCTGCCGGGCGACGGTCCGGTGGGCGTCGAACTTTCGGGTCATCGATTCCCGCGAGAGATACGTGATATGGCCGAGCATTCGCGCAATCGCCAAGCCGACGGTCGGCCCCGTCTCCTGATCGTAGTAACGACCATCGTGGAAGTGGGGATCCCGCATGATGGCGTTTCGGGCAACGATGTCGAACGCAAGGGCCTGACTGGTTAAATGAGCACTGGTGGCGATCGCCACCGATCCGGCCAGCCGGTCCGGGAAGCGGATCGACCACTCGAGCGTCATCAGGCCGCCGAGCGAACCGCCCACGACCGCCAGAAGTCGCGGAATTTCGAGATGATCGATCAGAATACGTTGCGTCTCGACGATATCGCCGATGGTGATCACGGGAAAGTCCATGCCGTACGGCTCGCCCGTTTCCGGGTTTAAGCTGTCCGGCCCGGTCGTCCCGCGACAACCGCCCAGTGCGTTGGGGCAGATGACGAAATATCGATCGGTATCGATCGGGCGTCCGGGCCCCACGACCAGTTCCCACCAGCCGGGGTCGTCCTGCTTGTCGTGAGACGCTACATGCGAGTCGCCCGAGAGCGCATGGCAGATCAACACCGCGTTGTCGCGTCGGTCGTTGAGCTTGCCGAACGTCTCGTAGGCGATCGTCACCTCCGAGAGCGATTGACCTTTTTCCAGCTTCAGCGGATTGGAAATCGTCAAATATTTCGCGTGATACAGCTCCGTGCCGCTTCGCACGTTGTCGCTGCTGTCAAAGATATCGGTGTCCGCCATGCGATCGTCGTGTCCTCGAAAAATGATGGAGTGCTGTTACTTCGCTGATCGATGTTTGAGGAGGCGTGCACGCCTTTCAGCCGTTGCTTTTCGCCGCCTTCAAGGCTTGGTCCAGGTCCTCGGTGATATCGTCGATGTCCTCAATGCCGACGCTCATCCGGATGTAGTCGTCGCCGATGCCCGCCGCCAGAAGTTCTTCCGGCGTCTGCT
The DNA here is from genome assembly GCA_964632505.1 of uncultured Planctomycetaceae bacterium. Taxonomy (GTDB): domain Bacteria; phylum Planctomycetota; class Planctomycetia; order Pirellulales; family Thermoguttaceae; genus CAZWCE01. Next base: position 38,782 of record CAZWCE010000005.1, read on the forward strand.
GGCTGTGGGTCGTCGAGGCGGGGTGGATCACCAGTGTCTTGGCGTCGCCGATGTTCGCCAAATGCGAGGAGAGACGGACCGATTCGATGAAACGCATCGCCGTGGCCTTGCCGCCTTTGACGCCGAAACCGAGAATCGATCCGACGCCGTTGGGCAGATAGTGGCGGCCTCGTTCGTAATCGGCGTGCGACGGCAATCCGGGGTAGTTCACCCATTCGACCTCCGGGTGTTGCTCCAGAAATCGAGCCACCGCCAGGGCGTTTTCGCAGTGACGCTCCATACGAAGATGCAGCGTTTCGAGCCCTTGCAGGAAAAGAAACGCGTTGAACGGGCTCAGCGCCCCTCCCAGGTCGCGGAGCCAATTGGTCCGACACTTGGCGATGTAGCACAACGGGCCGAGCGCTTCGCCGAAGACGAGGCCGTGGTAGGAGGAGTCGGGCTGGGTGAACTGGGGCCACTTGTCCGCTTCGGCCGCCCAGTCGAAGTTGCCGCTGTCGACGATCACCCCACCGAGGCTCGTGCCGTGTCCGCCAATGAATTTCGTGGCACTGTACACGCTGATATCGATCCCGAAATCGAACGGGCGGAACAACATGGGCGTCAGAACGGTGTTGTCGCACACAACGGGAACCCCCGCGGCGTGGGCCACTTCGACGATCTTGTCGTATTGGAGGACTTCATTTTTGGGATTGGCCATCGTCTCGAAGAAAACGGCCCGGGTCTCCGGCCGAATCGCCTTGGCGAAGTTCGCCGGATCGCTCGCGTCGACCAGCGTCACTTCGACGCCCATCTGCGGCAGCGTGTGGGTGAACAGCGCGAGGGTGCCGCCGTAGGCCGCGCCCGAAGCGACGATGTGTTGTCCGGCGGTCGCCAAATTCAACAGCGACACCAGGACCGCCTGCATCCCGGAAGCGAGTGCCAAAGCGCCCACTCCGCCCTCGAGCGCCGCCATCCGTTTCTCGAAGACATCGTTCGTCGGATTCATCAGCCGGGTGTAGATCCAGCCCATCTCCTTCAGAGCGAACAGATCCGCCGCATGGTCGGTGCTGTCGAAAAGATAGCTGGTCGTTTGATGAATCGGAACGGCGCGCGACTTCGTCTCGGCGTCGGGAGAATGACCGGCATGGAGGGCGAGGGTGCCCGGACGATATTTCGAAGTTGTAGGATCGGACATAATGAAGCCTCTTTCGCGAAAATCGAAAAAAGAAGGAGCTGGAGAATGGTGGAACCGACCCGGAAAAAGGGAAACCCCGCCAAGCCGCAAGGCGAAAAAGGAAGGGAACAGCGAACTGCCACTTCTCCCATCCGGTGCAAAACGACGGCTGCCTAAAGCATATAATGTAGGCAATTCAGCGAAAAAGACAAGTGTTCCCCCTTTTCAGGTCGTCAAAAAGGCGAACCGAAATCGGAGCGGGATGGTATTTTCCTTCGCGACAACAAAAAAGGCGATTCCCGGAGGAATCGCCTCAGAAGGATGGCCTTCGACCAACGTTTGGCGGACGTGCGGCATTATTGATCGGCGAAGACGCGGGTGTTTTCTTCCTTCGTCACGGGGCTTTGCATATCGTCGCTGATCACTTGCACCCGGAAGCGATGATCGCCGTCGGTCAGGCATTTGATGTTCACTTGGTAGAGCTGCTTTTCCTTCGGCATCAGTTCCGCGATCGGCGCGAATTGGATGGTTCCCCCGTCGATCTGTTCTTTCGTCGGGCCGTCGGCGGAGAGAAACTCGGTTCCCGGCGAGAGCTGAATCATCAAGGTGACGTTTCGGGCCACCTTCGTCCCCTCGTTCACCAGTCGCACTTCGTAGGACGCCTCACCGCCCACCTCGACCGGATCGTAACGGTCGGCCACCTCGAAGTAGACCGCCGGAATGCCGTCGATGAAGACTTCCTGCTTGGCTTCGGCCTGAAGATTGCCTTCGGCGACGCTTGTGAATCGGATCTCGTGTTCGCCCGAGGTGATCGGCAGCGTCACCAGCTTCACCGAACCGGTTTGCTCCTTGGGCAACTCTTCCAGCGCCCAGTGGACCGTGTGCGAGGAACTCTCGTAGTAACCGTTGTTGTTGGTCTTCTCGAACTGGAGTCCCTCCGGGAGATGCGCGACCAGGTCGACATTGTACGCCGCCGCGGTTCCGGTATTGCGGATCAACAGTTCGTATTCCGCCTGACGTTCCAGAAAACGACGGCGTGGACCTTCGATCGCCACGTCCAGTTGCGGCGCAAGAATCTCCAGCGGCACATGGCTTTCGGTCATCAAATGACCGTCGGCCCGGGCGATCAGGTGGTTGGTCAGCTTGCCCGGTTTCGCGCAGTGCATCGTGAGGGTCAGCTCTTTGGTCTCGTTCGGCTTCAAATCCCCCACTTTGTAGAGGAGTTCCTTGCCGGCAGGGTGCTCCAGGGCGTCGGGAACCTGTTCCTCCAGCACGACGTTCCGCGCCGTGCCGCTGCCGGGATTGCTGATCGTGATGTTGAACGTGATGTCCTTGTGCAGATGCGGCTGCTCCGGAATGGTCATCTCCAGGGCGAGTTCCGGCTTGGTGACCCGGGTTCGGGCCGAGGCCGATACCGTGAACATCGCTTTGGCAACGCTCCCGATTTCGCCTTCACTTTCCGGAACCAGTTCCATCAACGCCATCGTTTCCTGTGCGGCGGATAAATCTCCCAGTTGCCAAATGATTTCCCCGCTGGGACTTCGTTTCGATTCCGGCACCGTCTTGATCAGCCGCGTGCCGTGGGGAATCTGATCGCGGAGGACCACATCCTGCGCCGTCACCGTCCCCACATTGCGAATCAAGATTTTCAGTGACGTCGGATTGCCCAACTGAATCTCCGGGGGGATTACTTTTTCGATGACGATTTGCGGGCTTTGCGGCCCCTCCATCGAAGCGTCTCCGGGCAGGCCGTTTCCGCGAACCCCTCCCGGTCGGGGAGCGGCGACCGTCGATCCCGTACTCCCGAGATCTTCCGACGAGCCCGGCCCTTGCTGATTCTTCGCCTCGGCGCTCTCCGGCAGTGCGTCGCCGAATCGGTCTTCGCTCGGTCTGCGGATCTCAGGCGAAGGAACATTTTTGCCGATCGATTCGTGGCCGATGACCCGAGTCGGTTCCGGCGATTGGGAAAGGGGTTTCGGGATGCTGGCGTCCCGAGAATCCGGGCGGATGCCGCCTTCGGCCGTTGCGAGGGATGGTTCCGGTTGCGGAGGTGGTGGTTCCGTCGATGTGGAGAGGGAAGCCTGCTCCGGTGGCTGAGCAGCGCTGGCGGAAAATCGGAGCTCATTCGAGGCCGGCGAAGGAGATGGGATCGGGGCCTGGTTCGAAACCGGCGGCTCGCGATGGGGTTCGGTCATCTCCGGCTGATGATTTTGAACAGCAGGCTGAGAAGAACCGCCCTGTCCCGGCAGGAGGGAACGAAGAAACGCCGCGGGGGTGGAGTCGGGACGAGAAGGTTGGCTCACCCAAGGTGGTTTCGAATCGCTGGAGGACTGTGGTGATCGATCCTGAGAGGAGTGGTCGCCGGTCGAATTCCGAGAGGTTCCGACGGAAGGGGGCGCGGCATGGTCTTCGGCCGATTCATCATAGGCGACCGGCACGATGTCCGTTTGCTTCAGCGGTGCCGGAGGCGCTTGGCGTTGCATGCCGGGGCGGATCGCCTCGGTGCTTTTCCCCGAGGGGGAGGGAGCCGGGCCAAGACTGCCCGTCGCGGCGACCGCCTTCGGGCCCGAGGGACTCCGCTCTTGTTGGGCAACGGCGACCGCCAAGGCCCCGACGCTCAGGATGATGACCAGAGCCGTTATTTGCAGTATCAATCGTTTCATGGGAAGATCACTTGAGAATAGGCGTTGGTTAAATGGAGGGTATCCTCGCCGGTTTCTGTTTTGAACCTCGTCGAACTCCGACGCGCGTTGATTCCATCCATAGAAATCAAATATAGAAATCAAATCGGGGTCGTGGAAAATCGGGTGGTCTTCGATTTTCTGCCGTTTCATACCAAAAAAGAAAAAATCTTAAAAGGGCAATTTTTCCGATCAATGGGGGGTTTCTGCTTCGACCGATGTTCTCCATTGGGCGTTATTTGAGTACAATGGGAAGACTTCGCCACAAAAAAATGATCGGCGAGACCACAAACCGACCAAGTCGAGTATCGGAGAGAATGCAGAACAGGACCGAGACCGACGAAGAAGCTGATCCGACTTCACGATGGGAGCGACATGCCTAAAAAAGCACTGATTACGGGGATCACCGGCCAAGACGGGGCCTACCTGTCCGAATTCCTGCTTTCCAAGGGATATCAGGTTCACGGCATGGTCCGCCGTAGCAGCTCTACGAACTTCGAACGCATCGAGCATCTCCGCCCACGCATCACGCTGCACCGTGGCGATCTGCTTGACCAGCTTTCGTTGATCACGCTCGTCGACAAAGTCCGTCCCGACGAACTGTACAACCTTGCTGCGATGAGTTTCGTGCCGGCGAGTTGGGAACAGCCGCTGTTGACGGGGGAGTTCACCGCCCTGGGAGTCAGTCGCGTCCTCGAGGCGATTCGAGCCGTGGACCCGTCCATCCGATTCTACCAGGCCTCCAGCAGTGAAATGTTCGGCAAGGTCCGCCAGGAACCGCAGAACGAAAACACCGCGTTTTGGCCCCGGAGTCCTTACGGCGTCTCGAAGGTCTACGGTCATTGGATCACCGTGAACTATCGCGAAAGCTATGATCTGTTCGCCTGTTCCGGTATATTGTTCAATCACGAATCGCCCCGCCGGGGAAAAGAATTCGTCACGCGGAAGATTAGCGATGCGGTCGCCCGAATCAAGCACGGTTTGATCGATCAGCTCCCCCTGGGAAATCTGGAAGCGATGCGCGACTGGGGCTACGCCGGCGATTACGTCCGGGCCATGTGGTTGATGCTCCAGCAGGAAACGCCCGACGATTACGTCGTCGCCAGCGGGCATAAACATTCGGTGCGGCATTTCGTCGAAATCGCCTTCGACCATGTCTCGCTCGATTGGAAGAAATTCGTGCGGACCGATCCCTCCTTGATGCGTCCGGCTGAAGTGAGTACCCTTTGCGGCGATGCCGCGAAAGCCAAAAAGGTACTCGGTTGGGAGCCGAAGGTCGACTTCGAAAGCCTGGTCCGTATGATGGTCGATGCCGACATGGAAACGGTCGATCGGGAGATCCGACGAAGGACGGTTTGATGGGGAAAAGGGGATCACGGAACAGAGACTAAGCTCGCCTCCAAATCGCACCTTTTCATCAAAAAGGGGAATCGTGTTGAAACAGGTCAAGAAGGTGTCCGTTTTTTTGATCAAGACGATCCTCATCGTCGGCATTTTTTCGTTTCTTCTCTGGAAGGCGATCGAAAACGATGCGTTCGGTGAGCTGGTCAAACGTCCGAAACAGTGGGACTTTCTCGCCCTGGCTCTGGCGTGCCTCTTCCTTGCGGTTTGCCTGACGTTCATCCGATGGCGGTGGCTGGTGATGGCGATCGGCATCAAGCTGTCGCTCAAGGATGCGTTCCGATTGAGCTTCGTGAGTTTTCTATTCAATCTGGCGCCGATGGGACTGGTCGGCGGCGATCTCCTCAAGGCCTACTTGCTGGGACGCCGCAACGTAAACTACCGGGCCGGGGCACTGGCCAGCGTCCTGGTCGATCGATTGATCGGTCTCTACGTGATGTTCTTGATCGCCTTCGCCGCCGTGATGCTCACCGGCTTTTGGACTCGCGAAAGTACCGTCGCGCGGATCGCGACCCACGCCTCGGTCTGGCTGGCGATCGGTTCGACGATCATGATCTTTTTGATGCTCATGCCCGACTACGGCAACGGCGCGACGATCCGCCTTCTCGGAAAGATTCCTCTGGTCGGGCCTGCCGTCGAGAAGGTCGCCCGGGCGATGGAGGTTTATCGCGGCCGCAAGATGACGCTCCTGAAAAGCGCCGGGTTGACGATCTTCGTGCACGTGTTGTTTTCGGTCGGCATCTTCTGCATCGCGCGGGGACTTTTCAGCGTCGCGCCGTCGGTCTCGACCCACCTGGTGCTGCATCCGGTGAGCAATGTCACCTCGATCATTCCGCTGCCCGCCGGACCCTATGAAACCGTGCTCGACAGTCTCTATCCGACCGTCTCGGTCGTCGGCGGACCGGATTACAAGCCGGGGCAAGGACTCATCGTCGCCCTCGGCTACCGGCTGGTCACCGTCCTCATCGCGGGCATCGGCGGAATCTACTACCTCTTCAGCCGCGATGAGATCAGCGAGGCGATCCACCGCATCGATGAGGGAGAGCTGCCGGAGAAGACCAGCCCGGCCCATTTGGAAACGATGTAGATCGGTCGGAAATCGAGCAGAGGACGCTTTCGTCGAATTTTTCACCGAGAAGCCGAAAGAACAAGTGATTCGAAAGAAGAACGGAGGCAAGATGATGTCCGACAAGATGCTGCCTGAAAAGCTGTCGATCGCCGAGGCCCGTCGCCCGGAAGCGATCGGCAAAACGGTTCTCCTGCGGGGTTGGGTCCGCACCCGGCGAGACTCGAAAGGCGGCTTCAGTTTCATCGAGCTGAACGACGGTTCCTGCTTCGGGAATCTCCAGGTGATCGCTGAGGCGGATCTGGACAACTACGCGGAAGAGATTCAGACCCTCAGCGCCGGCAGCAGCATTTCGGTCGTCGGCCGGCTCACCGAATCGCCGGGCAAAGGGCAGGACACCGAACTTCACGCCACGGCCGTCGCGCGCCTCGGCCACGCCGATCCCGAGAAGTACGTCCTCCAGAAGAAACGCCACTCCTTCGAGTTTCTCCGCACCATCGCTCACCTCCGTCCCCGCACGAACACCTTCGGCGCCGTCGCCCGGGTCCGCAACCGCCTCTGTTACGCGATCCATCAATTCTTCCAGGAGGAAGAATTCCTGTACATCCACACGCCCATCATCACGGCCAGCGATTGCGAGGGAGCCGGCGAGATGTTCCGCGTGACCACCCTCGATTTCGATCGACCGCCAAAGACCGACGGCAAGACCGATTTCTCCTTCGACTTCTTCGACCGTCCTTCGTTTTTGACCGTCAGCGGCCAGCTCGAAGCGGAAACCTATGCCTGCGCTCTCGGCAAGGTCTATACCTTCGGGCCGACCTTCCGCGCCGAAAATTCCCACACCTCCCGCCATCTGGCGGAGTTCTGGATGGTCGAGCCGGAGGTCGCCTTTTACGAACTTTCCGACAACATGGATCTCGCCGAGCGGTTCCTCAAGCACGTCATCGGCGCGGTCCTCCGCGATTGCTCCGAAGATATGGACTTCTTCCAAAAACGCATCGAAAAGGAGATCCTCCAGACGCTCCGGGGGGTGCTCGAAAGCGATTTCAAACGCATCTCCTACACCGAGGCGATCAACTTGCTCGAAAAGTCGAACGAACCGTTCGAGTATCCCGTCGCGTGGGGGCAGCAGTTGCAGAGCGAGCACGAACGCTTTCTCACCGAGAAACATTTCGGCTCGCCGGTCATCCTCTTCGACTATCCCGCCGAGTTCGCTCCCTTCTATATGCGGGTGAACGACGATCGGAAGACGGTCCGCGCGATGGATGTGCTGGTCCCCAAGATCGGAGAGATCATCGGCGGCAGTCAGCGCGAGGAGCGGCTCGACGTGCTCGATGAGCGAATGCGCGAAAAGAACCTCGATCCCGAAAACTACTGGTGGTACCGGGAGCTCCGCGAATACGGCACGGTGCCGCATTCCGGTTTCGGGCTCGGTCTGGAACGATTGGTGCAGTTCGTCACCGGGATGGCGAACATCCGCGACGTCATCCCTTTCCCGCGTGTCCCCGGAAATTGCGAGTTCTGAGACGCGCCGGGCGATCGGTCAGACGAGCTTCGCGCGGAGGTATTCGATCAACGGCTCGAACGACGGTTCGGTCGAAACGGTCTCCGACTCGCCGCCGGCCAGATCCTTCACTTGGCACTCGTGCGTTTCCGCTTCCCGCGACCCCTGAATGAGGGCGAACCTGAAGCCACGGCGATCGGCGTATTTGAGCTGTTGGCCCAGCTTCTTCGCTTCCGGGTAGACCTCCACGCCGATGCCCGCTCGGCGAATCGCGGCGGCCATCGCCAGGTAGTTGTTGGCCAATTGCTTGTCGAACAGTGGAATCAGCACCGGCGCCGGTGTTTGGATTTTTTCCAAGAGATCCAACTCCTCCAGCGCGGCCGTCAAGCGATCAAGTCCCAGCGATGCCCCCACCCCGGGGAGTTCCTGCTTGGTGTACAGACCGGCGAGATTGTCGTATCGTCCCCCGGAACAGATACTCCCGATGCCGGGCAGATCGTCGAGGAACGTCTCGTAGATCGTCCCGGTGTAATAGTCGAGTCCCCGGGCAATGGAAACGTCGAGTGCGATGCGCTCGCGCGGCACTCCGCCCGCCTGCATGCCGACCAGCACCGCCTCGAGCTCCGCCAGTCCTTCCACACCCGAGGGAGAGCCTTCGAGCAGTGCGCGAAGTTGCCCGAATATCTCCTCGTGGCCGCCGGTCATCTCCGCAAGCTTCAACACCGCCGACGACTGTTCCTCGCTCGTACCGGCCGTTTCCGCCATCTCCCGGGCAACCGCTTCAGCGCCGATCTTGCCGAGCTTGTCGAGTGCACGCAAGACGGGCGTCGCCTTCTCGGCCAATTGGAGCTTCTCGAGCAGCCCGCCGAGAATCTTGCGATTGTTCAGCCGGATTTTGAATCGCTCAATCCCCAACGCCATGAGCAGATCGTGAATGACCAAGCCGATCTCGATGTCGGCTTGCACCGATCGCGTTGCGATGATGTCGAAATCGCACTGCATGAACTCCCGAAAACGCCCCGCCTGGGTGTTCTCCCCACGCCACACCTTCCCAAGATGATAACGCTTGAACGGCGTACCCAGGTTGCCGATGTGTTGGGCGGCGAACCGCGCGAACGGCACGGTCAGGTCGAAACGCAGCCCCACTTCACGGCCACCGTGGTCGGTGAATTGGTAGAGCTGCTTGTCGGTCTCCTCGCTCCCTTTGCCCAGAAGAATCTCCAGGTATTCCAGCGCCGGCGTGTCGATCGGGCTGTAGCCGAACGAGCGGAACACCCGTCGGGCGGCGTCGCTCATCGCCTCGCGCGGCAGCATGGTTTCGGGCAAAAAATCGCGGAATCCCTTGAGCGTCCGCGGCGTGATCAACGGCTTCTTCTTTTTCTTGTCGCTCATCGTCTCGTTTTCCGGTCCATGGCCTTTTCGGATCCCCTGCCCGGAAAAGAACCTAACCTCCGAGAGGGAAAACCCCCATTGTACCCGTTTTTTGCGCCCCGTGGAGGGACCGTCCCCTCAAGACATGCCGGCAATGAAGCACGCGGAGAGAGTGGAACGGAGCCATTCAGAGCTCGACACAGCCTACGCGACATGTTAAGCTACTCGAAGGATGATGTATTCCGGCCCTGTCGCAAATACTTTTTTTGCAACGCCTACGTCGTGAAATGGCCCGCGATTTCCGCGAATATGAACGATGATTTCGATCTCCGAGGAAAAATCGATGGAACTTCCATGGACCCACTGCTTCCGGCCGCGGCCCTACTATCGCAATCTCGGTATCATGGGAGCGGGGTGGGGTTTGATCTTTCTGGTAGTATGCTTCCTTCTTTTCTTCCAGGACGCCCCCATTGCGGGAGCTATCATAGCTTCTGTTTTCTCCTTCTTGACGGCTTTGAATCTGTACATGGTTCTGTTCTACTACCGATACCGACTCTTCCTCCATCCGGAGGGATTTCGAATCCAGGGAGTATTCCGGAGATGCGCCGCCACCTGGCAAGAGGTCGATGAGATCGTATGGAAAAAAGGCCCCCGAGGCGGAAGCGTTCGAAGGGGCGGAAGCGTTCGAATCGTCGGTTCCTTCGGACGTTGCGGTATTGAATTGGAATTTTTCCATACCGAACAGCGCGGGGAACTGATCGCGCTGCTCCGAGAAGCGGTCGGGGAAAACCGTCAGAAAAATTGGGAAACGTTCGAGCGGCATTTCGCCGCCCCCCCCGCAATACGGCGGCACGACAAACTGCAGAAAAAAATCCTCTTGTGGGTTTTCGGTACGTGGACGATTCTGTGGGCCGTGCTCTTGGGCATGGTCCATCCCCTGGGGCTGGTTGCGGTTTTGATCCTGTTCGCCCTGGCCGCGATTTACCTCTGGGTCCGCCATCGACAGGAACGCTCGAAGAAGGAGCGGAAAGAAGCGGAGGCGGCGTGAGTCTTTCTCGGACGGTTTTCTAGCGCAATCGATTCTTCTCATCGACCTTCACGACGATCGGGCGGTGCCGGGTCGCTTCGTCGGCATCGAGCGCGCAATAGGTGAGAATGATCAACGGGTCGCCGGGGATGCCGTCGCGGGCGGCCGGGCCGTTGAGCATGATCGTCCCCGAGCCCGCTTCTCCCTCGATGATGTAGGTGACCAGCCGGTGTCCGTTGTTGACATTCAGCACATGGACCTGCTCGTTGGGCACCATATCGGCGGCATCGAGCAGGAGACGATCGATCGTGATGCTCCCCTCGTAGTCCAATTCCGTGCCGGTGAGGATGGCCCGGTGGATCTTCGATTTGAGCATGTAACGCTGCAAAGTCGTACTCCTGAGGATTCGAGACGAGGCGGGAAATTCGAAAAACCGGCGGGGGGCTCAGAGAAGTCCGCTGGGAAAATGCCGGAAGGACCGACGTCGGTCCTTACTGTTTCCTATTCATTATTCGCGAAAAAGACGATTTTGCAAGGGGAAAACCACCGATAGCGGATCCGGAACCTCCTCCGAGGAGCTGGCAGAGCGCGCAGCCTCGAACTTCGATGTTGCGAAAACGTGGCCGGAAGCGGCTATTCCTGGGCCCCGGCGTAACGCAGGGCAAAATAGAGAAATTGGAGGACGGCCATCAGCATCGCGGCGACGTAGGTCAATGCAGCGGCTCCGAGAACTTTTCGCACGTAGACCATATCTTCCGGCGGCACGATTCCCAGGGAGGCCAATTGGGCCTTGGCACGGCTGCTGGCGTTGTATTCCACCGGCAGGTTGACGATCTGGAAGAAAGCAACCGCGCCGAACAGGACCAGTCCGACCAGCGTGAGGAAGCTCAGGGCCTGAATGAAAAGCCCGATGAAGAAGAGGATCCAGGCGAAATTCGTCCCGAACGAGGCGGCCGGAACGGCGGCGTTGCGGACGATCAACGGGACGTAATCTCGGGCATCTTGCAGAGCGTGGCCCGCTTCGTGCGCGGCGATGCCGACCGCGGCGAGTGTGCGCTGCTGGTAGACTTCGTTACTGAGTCGCAACACTTTTGCCCGGGGATCGTAGTGATCGGAGAGGTGTCCCGGCGTGATTTCGATATCGACGTGTTGCAGCCCCGCCGAATCGAGGATATGACGTGCGGCGGAGGCCCCACTCATGGGGGCCGGGATTTCCTGGGCCTGGTTGTAGGTGGCCGAAATCCGCATCTGCGCCCACATCGCCAGAAGGAACGCCGGGGCGACCATCAGCAGATATCTCGGATCGAAAAAGATGAACGAAAACAGGGTCACGTCGACCAGCGACGGAATCTGTGCGAAAAGGTCGGAAATGTTGTTCAGGTGAGGCATAGTCGGTGCTCTTGCTCGATTTCAGAGTGAAATGCAGGGAGGAACGGACGGTGGAAGGTTTTTTTGCACATTCTTACATAAAAATTATAGGTTGTTTCCCGACACCGGCAAGAGCCGTCGGCAGCGAAAAACGAGGGCCTTTTTCTTGCCTCTGAAGAGGGGACAGGAAAAGGGCCGGGAATCAACAAAATGGGGGGGTGTCGACCGCCACAAGCGATCATTTGTCCGCTTCGGTCTTTTCGGGCAATTCCGGTAAGTCTTTGAGGGATAGACCTTTGCGGTGTTTCCCGAAGCCGATTTTCGTCGGCGTATACGGGACCACGAACCGGACATCCGCCTTCTCGGGCATTTGCTCCTCCAGTCCCATGCCCCAGTAACAGCCGTTGATGATCAGCCGCCGGAGGTTCTCGTTCTTGAAGTCGTCGACGTGGCCCATCGTGGTGACGAGGATCCGCTGCTTGTCCCCCTCCGGGGCGCGGTCGTCGCGGGTCCAGACGATCGGTTGGTGGTTCTTATCTTGCTGGGGTTCTCCTCCGGCTTCCTTGCCGACGATCACTTCGCCCATCACCAGCGGTGTGCACCGGCCTCGAAGAGGCAACACGCCGTAGACGTCGGAGGGGACCCAGAAGGTGTCGTCGATGCCGGAGAGAACGGGATGATCGCGATGTTCCGGTAGGACGATCGCCCGGGTGCTGGTTCCCATGTGACTGCCGTGGTGATTGATCCAGGTCTGTCCCAGGATCCTTCCGCCGAACCCGCCACCCTCGGCCCGCCAACTCCACTGGCCGAGTTGGTCGTAATCGGGATGGTTCGACTGATAGTTGAACGGGTGGGTGTTCGTGCGGATCGAGATGATCGGCTTGCCGGATTGGACGTAATCGAGAATGTGCTTCATCTGCTCGACGGGGAGGGCCCGGAACCGCAGGAACATGACCAAGCAATCGGCGTCTTCGAGCGATTCCAGCCCGGGGATGTTGTCTTGGGTGGTCGGGTCGATCGTCCCTTCCTCGGGATGGATCGGCAGAAGCAAGGTCGATCGGAAACCGTGTCGGAAAGCGGCGATTCGGGCGAGCATCGGCATCGACTCTTCGGAACGGTATTCATCATCGCCGGTGAGAAACACGATGTGATGTCCAGAACCGGGGCCGTCGCCTCCGGGATAGACGATCGGAATCTCTTGCTCCTGGGCGAGCGCCGCCGGGACGAAGAGGAGGGCAAAAAGCAGGCCAGGCAATCCGTGGATTGGGAAGAAGCGCGTCATCATCAATCTCCTCGATGGAAGAAGGAAAGCTTTGGGAGACAGTTTCTAACGATGGTCGTCGGCCGGTGGTTTCGGAATCAGAAGTCGGAATCGCTCCTGGCGATTGGAGTCGGCGAGGAGCGTTTCGGCCGCCTTGCGGTATCTCGGTTCTTCGTAGATCCACGCGGCCTGACGCAGTAACGGGGCGAGCGAGCGGCCATGCACTCCGCCCAGTTGCTTGTAGGGAAACGTTTCTTCGCCGAGCGCAAAGGGAATGAGGTAATCGAGGGCTTGGCGAATGGATCGGCCATCGTCACTTTCGGCGTGCCAGAGGTCGAGTCCCACCTTCCGGCCGAGCGAGGCGAGGAGGAAAAAGCCCCGGAGATTCATTACCGAGTAGGAGAACGCCTTGGTTCGGGCCAGTTCATGGGGTTGTCGACCATCGGGTTCGATCTGGCGAAAATACCGGAGTTTCGGCACCTGCTGGAGGACTTGGCGGGCGAGATCGTCGTTTTCGACGTACAAGGCGTAGGTGGCCCGTTGGACGTCGTACCAGGTGATGTGATTGTTCTTGGTCCGGGCTTCCTGCTTTCCGATTTTGCTCTCTTGCATCCAGCGGAGGTACTCGGCAAACCAGGCGTGCATGCCGCGACGATCTTCATCGGTCATCGAAGGAGAAGCTTCCAGCAGCGAAAAGTAGTCGACCGTTCGCGAAAGGGAAGCGGTGTCGATGATGCCGATGCCTCTCCCCTCACAGCGGCCGGGGATCGCTTGTCCGAAGTTCAGGTGCGGATTCATTCGCGTTTCGGGATCGAGGAAGAAAGTTCGAAGCAGGGTCACCGCGCGATCGGAATAATCTTTCTCTCCGGTGAAGAACCAGGCCAGTGTGAGCGTCTCGACGGCATCCTCCATTCGGCCCATGGGGACGTTGTCGTACGTTTTTCTTTCCGGATTCACCTCGCCGTCTCGACGGATGTAGGGCAGGCCGTCTTCCTTGTCGGGATCGGGCCACCAGTACGGCCCGACGCTCATGTAGTCGTGCGGGTCCCCGCTGGGAGGGAGCCGCTTTTTGTGCACCACGGTGAATGGACCGACCTCGAGCGCTTTTGCCGCCTCTGCGAGAAGATGCTCGAGAGCCGGCTCGAGACGGGGATCATCTCGATCGACGCGGCGCTTCGTTTCGGCGAGCCACCGTGGATGGAGTTGGAACAGATCGGTGGTCTTGCCGTCGAACGTCAATTCCGAATCGGTCGCCGAGATTTTCTGAGCCCGGGCGAAAGGAAGCAGGGCGAAGAGTCCGAAAAAAAAGACCGCCGTCGTCGCCAGGCGCCGGGGCGACCTTGTTTGCACGCCAGAAAAGGGTATCATGGAATGTTCCTCATACAGGTATTTCGTCGACCAAGGTGTCGTTTCAAGGAGCAGGGAAAGTGGGGTCCCTGAAAATCATGCTTTCATTGTAAACCTTGACGACGCAGCATTCAAGTCGACGCAGGCGATGAAGCGATGGCCCATTTCACTTTCACCTACCACCAACTCGTCCAGCAGTACCGCCGGCTCGACGGTTTCCTTGAGCGCGGCCCCGATTTGAAGGCGCTTTCCGATCCGCCGCTGCCGCTTTTGATCACCGGAATCACCGGGGTGGTCGGCTACCATGCCCTCGCGTTCTTCCAAGCCCGTTACCCGGGTCGTGTTTACGGACTACGGCATCCCGAGGCCGCTCACTTCGACGCGCCCGGTTTGCTCGATCTCCGTCCCGAAAGGTATCGGGAGATGCGCGATCTTTTCGATCGTTATCGATTCGCCTCGGTGCTCAATTGCGCCGGCAACTGTGCGTTGAAGACTTGCCAATTGAATCCCGAACTCGCCTGGACCTTGAATGTCGAAATCGTCCGCAATCTTCTGAAACAGACGCGCAAGCTTGGGCTCCGACTGGTGCACTTGTCGGTCGACCTGGTATACGGGGGACGCACCGGCGGAGATTACGCGGAGGAAGATCGGCCCGATCCGGTGACGGTGTACGGGCGGACGATGGTCGAAGGCGAAAAGGCGGTGCAGGAGGAGGATCCCGATGCCCCCATCCTGCGGATTTCGCTCCCCATGGGCATCAGTTTCAACGGTCATGCGGGCGCGGTCGACTGGATCGCCTCCCGGTTCGCCGCTTCGCGTCCGGCGACGCTCTACTTCGATGAGGTTCGCACGCCGACCTACAGCGAGTGCATGAATCGTGTCTTTCTGGAGATGCTCACTTCCGAGCACCGGGGCAGGTTCCATGCGGGCGGTCCTCGGAGGTTGAGTCTCTTTCAGATCGCCCAGATCATCAACCGCGTGGGCAATTTCGATCCCGACCTGCTTTTCGGCATGCCGCGCCACCATGCCGGACCGATTCCCCCGAGGGCGGGCAACGTGACGATGGATTCGAGGAAGCTCGCCGATGCACTCGGTTACGAGACGTTCGATCCCTGGCCCTTCTCATCGCGATGGGTGCCGACCGATCGGCGATGGCATTACGATCGTCCCGCCGACGAAGAACGCTCGATTGTACAATTGTACACACAGGTGGCGGCCCATCCCGTGCTCTCACGGACCGCGGCGAGCCTCTTCTGTTGATCTCGGGTGTCGACCGGTTCGCCGAGGGATCCGTTCCGATCGGCTCGAACAGCCCGGTGAATCCAAGGCACGATCTTTTTTTCAGGCTGTCATGCGCAGAGAAAAACGGACAGGCGCTCAAGGAGCACCCGTCCGTACGGATCGATGGTTGAAGGTTCGCCGGCCGCCCGCAGAATCAAGGATTGGCCGGGAATGAAATGGAGCCTAGGCTTCCAAGGAGTAGCCGTCGCGGTAGGTCGGCTTGATCAGCTCTTCGACGCCGGGGGTGTCGACTTTGTTGGTGACCTTGAGATTCTTGGCGTCCCATTGGACCTTTTCTCCCTTGCCGTTCGGCGCGGTCCAGACGGCGAGGTTGCCGAGAAGGATCGTCTCGGTGAGCGGGCCGGCATGGTTCGGGAAGTTCGAATAGCACAAGGACGGATCGTTTTCCTTGATGGCGGTGATCAGCTCGTACATATTTCGGGTATCGGTGCTGAGATTCTGTCCTTCCGGTTGCGGAGCCTTGCGGAATTCGACGTCTTTCTTTTCGCCGCCGATCAGGCTCCAGCGACCGCAGTAATCGTCGGGGGAGAAGACCTTGCCTTCGCTGCCGATGATAAGTGCGCCACTGATTTTTCCGGCGCCCCTGGAGAGGTATTTCTTTTTCTGGTCCGGATCGAGCCCGTCGAGCAGCTCGGCCAGATTCGCCGGGATGTTGCCGCCGTCGTACCAGGTGAACGGCACGGCGGGACGGCTCTCGTTGGCGGGGAACTCGAAGTGAATGACCGAGCGGGCCGGGAAGCTGTTGAAGCCGTGACCACTGGTTTCGGCGACCACCGAAGTCGGGTTCGCCAAACCGCAGGCGGCGTAGGGCATGTTGACCGTATGGCAGGCCATATCGCCCAGGGCACCGCTTCCGAAGTCCCACCAACCGCGCCAAGCGAACGGGTGGTACTGGCCGGGATAGTAATCGCGATACGGGGACGGACCGATCCAGAGATCCCATTCCAGATTTTCGAGATCTTTCTTGATCTGCTTCTTCTTCATCTCGATCAGCTTATCGGCCTGATCCGGTTTTTCCTTCCTGGCCTGGGCGGCGAAGGTCTCGAGCGTTTCCGGCGGTTCTCCCTGCGGCCAAACCGGACGATTCGTCCAGACGTGGACTTCCTGGATCTCGCCGATGGCGCCGGCCTGGATTTGCGCGACCGCTTCGCGGAGCGAATCGAGGGCACTGCCCTGGTTCCCCATTTGGGTGCAGACACCGGTTTCCCGGGCGACTTCGCCGAGGAGTCGGGCTTCATAGATGGTGCGCGTGAGCGGCTTTTGCGTGTAGCAGTGCTTGCCCATCTTCATCGCCATGAGGGTGGCCGGGGTATGCGAGTGGTCGGGAGTGCTGATGGTGACCATGTCGATCGACTTTTCGCATTCCTCGAGCATCTTCCGCCAGTCGGTGTAGGTCTTGGCGCCTTCGTACTTCTTGGCGGCCCCGCCGAGTCGGTTTTTGTCGACGTCGCAAATGGCATAGGTATCGGCGAATCGCGCGGCGTTGCCCGAGTCGCTGCCGCCCTTGCCCCCGATGCCGATACTGGCGACCGAGATGCGCTCGTTGGGCGATTCCTGGGCGCGGACGCGATGCGTTCCGGCGGCGACCCAGTAGCCGACGCCCGTCACGGCGGTCGTCTTCAGAAAATCACGACGATTCGGTTGGTGAATCATATTTTTTTCTCCTCATAAAATGACAAAAAACAAACGTTGTGAATGGTTGACGTCGATCGCGTCCCCGAAATCCTGCATCTGTCGGAGGAAGATTGCGGAAAACGCAACCTGTGGAAACGATCTCCCAAACTCTCCTCGATCACTGCTCTATCGAGACTTCGATGGATATTTCGCTCCCGGCTCTTCCCCGTTCGGCGTCCTCTCCGGCAATGCCTCGGCCCGGGAATCGGAAGTCGCCCCCCTGCCGGAAGGGAAGGTGACGACCATCGACTCGACCATGTGGGGTGAACGACGAAACGGGGAATTCTCGCATCCAAATCGGCGGGGACCTCACGTCGGCACGCCTATCCCACGGAATACCGAAGGAATGGTCCGAGCTGCAAGGTCATCATGGGAAAACGAGTTGACGAAAGTGACGAAAACCGGCCGCTTTCCCGAAAAAACCGCGAAATCGCAAGCAAGGATGCGGTGTGAGGAAATATCACTTTCGACACGAACAACTTTCCAGTGTACCGCAAACGACCGCCGATTTCCATATACCGAACTGGATTCGCCCGTTTTTTTGCCTTTTTTCGCCGTCGGCCGCAATCGCCGTCCTTTCCGCGGTTTGCGTTTTTTCCCGCCATCGCTTCACAAGCGATCGGCCCGGGGGTATCATGAAAGATTGGATTCCTTGCCCGGTTTCCCGAGACATGGTCCCTCGCCTTGTTGGGATTTCTACGTTCCCCGCGCCGGCGCCTGTTTGGAGGAAAGCGGGATCCGAGAGAGGTTTTTGAAAATTTTTGACGAGGGGGGAGCGGCCACCGTCATCTTCCGCACCACCTTACCAGCCGGCACGCCCCTTTCCAGTACGTTGATTGCCCTGATTGCCCGGGGAAAAACGGGTTCGCGCGGGCCGATTTCCCGAATTCAGGTAATTCCTATCCACCAATCTCTGCGAAAATAAGAAAATGAGGAGATGACCGATGAAGTTGACGATGAACCTTTCCCTGGTGATCCTGACGGCTGTCGCCCTGGTTCCGTTCGCCGGCTGCCCCCGACCGGCGGCCGATGGCAAGAAGGAGGCCGATTTGAAAGAGGCCGCGACGGACGAGCAGCAAGGCTCGGAAGAATCGATGCCGGCGCCCGAGGCCGATCCGGCCGATATCGAGGCGGCCCAGGCTCGTATCGAGGAGCTTGGAGGCGAGGTGAAGAAAGCCGACAACGGGGCGATCGTCCTGGTGGCGATCAACAACAACGATCTGCTTCCCGAGGATCTCCAAGTCATCGGCAAACTGACCGATCTCACTTCTCTCTCCCTTGAAGGGCCGGCGGTGACCGACGCGGGGCTGGCCTACCTCGAGGGCTTGGTGAACTTGAAGGAGCTGTCGATCCAGAACACCCAGATGACCAACGCCGGCATCGAAGTGCTGCTCAACTTCCCCGAGCTGGAGAAACTGAGCATTCGCCGGAATACGCAATTGGACGACGACGCCCTCGAAGTCGTCGCCCAGTTGGAGAACCTCGAGCACCTCCTGTTGCTTTACAACAATTTCACCGACTTCGGAATGATGAATCTCGAACCCATGGCCCAACTGAAACTGCTCGACATTCGCGGATGCAATAAGGTGTCGGACATGGGGCTGATGAGCATCGGCGAGAACCAGAAGAGCCTGAAGGTCATCAAGATGACCAGTCCCAACATCTCCGATACGGGCATCGAAGCCCTCACCGGCTGCGAGCAACTGATGGACTTGACGATCGAGAATTCCACCCAGCTCACCGACACCGGCATGCAGGCGATCGCCGATATGCCGAATCTCGAGCAGTTGCGATTGTACCGCATCGAGAGCATGGGGCTGACCGATCACGGCATCTCGTTGCTCGAGGGCAAGCCGCTGACCCGACTGACGCTCCGGAAACTGGGCATCGACGGAAGCGGGCTTTCCGCCCTCAGTGGCATGGATTCCCTGACGATGCTCGAACTGAGCGAACTGGAACAGGTGGGCGACGATGCGATCGCGAATCTCCAGGGCCTGGAGAATCTCGAGTGGCTGAACATCTGGAATGTTCCCAACGTGAGCGATGGATCGGTCGATACCATCTTGACCCTCACCGGTCTGACGGAACTTTCGCTTCAGGAAACCGGGCTGACCAACGAGGGATTCGTCCAACTCGCGGAATTACCGAACCTTCGGACGATCAACGTCAAGTCCACCGGCGTGAATGAGGAGGGCATCGCCCGGTTCAAGGAAAAGAATCCCGATTGCGAGGTCATCACCGAGTAGTTCGCCCGGAGAGACTCCACCGGAAGTACCACGAAGCGGGTGACTTCGGTCGCCCGTTTTTTCATGCGCTCCTTGCGGAAATGCGAGCCCGGAAATCGAGAAGTCGGGTTTCACGAACCTTCTTCGCGATGGTTTTCTCCGGAATCGTTATCTTGATCCGCATCGGCCTCGCTCGCCTCACGGGCTTCCTTCTCGCGCCGTCGGGCCTCCAGGAGCAGTTCATAACGCCGGCGGGCTTGGCTGGCGATGTTCTTGCGACGCTTCTGGCCGAAGTGCAGGTAGATGGAGAGCAGGTCGACCGCCGAGATGAGGATCGTCCATAAGATGAAGAGAATCGCGCAGCTCCAAACCAGCACGAACCAACTCCCTTGCGTCGTGGGGATGTAGGAGCCGATCAGAATGCAGAGGCCGGCCAGACCGATCAGCACGCTCAGTTGCAGCCGACGTCGATGCTGGCGGTGGAGAAATCGGCGCTCTCGTTCCGGCAAATCTTCCTCGAAGGGGAGCCCTCGCAAAAGATCCCACTGAAGTCGCGTCTGCCAGATCGAAACGCTGATCATCACGCCGGCGATCACAAGAAAGGCGATGTGGGTCGGTTCGATGATCTTCTCCTTATGCAACAGGAATAGAAGGCGTTCTCGAAAGAGTCCGTGCGGATCGCTCGTGAGAGATCATCTCGAGCGCCAGGCTCCATTTTAACACGCCGACGGAGGCTTGCAAATTGCCCGCCGTTTTCCGTTTTGGGTACGGCTTCAGGGGCGGGAGATCGGTATTCGCCGGGAGCGATTACTTGAGCATCGTGTCGCTCTCCAGCGGCAGCCGGACCCGGAAGGAAGTGCCCTCGCCCTCGGTGGAGGTGAAATCGATCTGGCCGCCGTGGCGCCGGACGATCGTTCGGACGATATCAAGGCCCAAGCCGGTCCCTTCGCCGCGGCGTTTGGTGGAGAAGAAGGGATCGAAGACCTGCCCTTGCACCTCTCGGGGGATGCCGCAGCCGGTATCGGTGATGATCACCTCGACCGCCGGCTCCTCTTCTTGCTCCTTGACGCGAACTTCGATGGTCAAATCCCCGTGGTAATCCATCGCCTGGAGGGCATTGTGGATCAAGTTCATCCAGACTTGGCTGATCTCGTCGGGGAAGGCGTACACGTCGGGGACCTCGTCCATGTCGAAGTGAATGTTCACCCGATGCTTGATCTGGTTCTGGTAGAGCATCAGCACCATTTTGAGGCTTTCCCTGACGTCGAATAAGGAACGCTGCGCCGAAGGGTCGTGATGCGCGTAGTTCTTCAAGGCCTGCACGGTGCGCGCCGCTCTTTCGGCGGCCAACTCGATGATGCCGCAGCCTCGGCGGATATTGACGATCTGCCGGACCAACTCGAGCATTTGCGGAGCATCCGGGTGATTCAGCAGGGGCAAGTAGAGCTCGTAATCGTCCTGCAATCCCAAATCGAGAAGCAAGAGGGCGATCGCTCGATTGCTGCGGATTCCGCGAGATTTCAGTTCCTCGATCAGGCGATCGCGGGCGGCGCGCCGATCCCGGGTGCTGAGGGTGTCGTATTCATAATCGCGACTTCCTTCGATCAGCGAGAAGAACAGCTCACCGTTTTCCCCGGAGCTCCAATGCCCCAGGGAGTGGTAATTGGCGCTCATTTGAGTGAAGGCGTGGTTGACCATCGAATTGGCGGCGTTGATGGCTCCCATGGGGGTGTTGATTTCGTGGGCGATTCCGGAGATCAGGTGTCCGAGAGTGGCCATCTTTTCCGAGAAGATCAACTGCGATTGTGTTTTCTTCAAGTGGGCGAGGGTTTGCTCGAGCGAACGGTTCTTCTCGTTCAGCTCTTCGGTGCGTTCGTCCACGAGTTTTTCCAGATCCTCGGAATATTTCCGCAGCTCCTCGGAGGCATGCTGCAAGGCGAGTTCGTTCTGCTTCAGTTCCGTGATGTCGTTACCGATCGCCAGCGCCTCGACAAAGTTTCCGTTTCGATCGAAGACGAATCGATTCGTCCAGGCCATCCAGAGGCGTTCTCCCGATTTGGTTTGGTTCTCATTAACCATCAGCAATTTGTCTTCATGCGCTTGCACGATCTTTTCCCGCAACTCCTCGTACAGGGGATGCCCTTGGGAATCGCGTTCGGGAACGAGACGTTGGAAGATATTGTGTTCGAGCAACTCGTCGGCGGAGTAGCCGAAGAGTTCCAAGGTGTAGGGATTGGCGTAATGGATGGTGAAATCCTTGTCGAAGACCAGAATCGCGGAATTGGCTGTTTCGAAGAACATCCGCAATCGAGCTTCGTTATCGGCGATCTTCTGTTGCATCGCTTTTTGTTCGGTGATGTCGATCAGCCCGCCGTCGAAATAGGCGCCTTCCCGGTCGAACAACCGGCGCTCGAACAGAAGGGCCCAGAATTTCGAGCCGTCGCGGCGGCGCATGCAGATCTCCCGCTGGAGATTTTTTCCCTTCATCTCCGCCACGGCCCGGAGGAAGTGGTCCCGGTCGACGGGGCTGGCGTACAGATCGTAGGCGGTGGAAACCGAGTCGAGCATTTCCTTCGTGCTCTCGTAGCCGAAGAGCTGCGCGAGATAAGCGTTCACCTCGATCAGTCGGTTGTCGCGTGTGCGGAGAATGCCCACGGGACTATGTTTGTAGAGGGTGCGGTAGCGTTCCTCACTCTCGCGAAGGGATTGCTCCGCCTCAATGCGCTCGGAAATGTCGGCGTTCGAACCGACCAGCCGCGTGGGGTTGCCATCCTCGTCGGTTTCGACGATGATTCCCCGTGTCAGAACCCAGAGCCAGCTTCCATCCTTTTTTCGCAAACGGGTCTCGATTTGATAAGTTTTCCCTTCGGCGATCGCCTTGTGAATCGTGGTGACGGCCTTTTCCCGATCGTCGGGGTGGAGGAGGGCTTCCCAGGATTCCCAAGTGACGGGGAATGCATGGGGTTCGTACCCGATCATCGTCCACCAGACGTCGTTCGTCTGCACTTTTCCTTCCTGAGGGGACCAGTCCCAAATAGCGTCGCGGACCGAGGCGAGCACCAATTGAAAGCGTTCTTCGCTTTCGCGGATGACCGCTTCCGATTGCTTGCGTTCGGTGATGTCTCTGGCGACGCCCCACAAATACTCCGGCTTGCCCTGTTCATCGAACACGCAATAGGACTCGATTTCCACCGGAACGATCGTTCCGTCTTTCCGCACATACTCTTTTTCGTAGACTCCTGAATAGCCACTGCCCAAGAGCCGCTTCGAGACGATTTCCTCTTGTTCCCACCAGTGCCAAGATTCGGGGGTGATTTCGAAGAAGTCCTTGTTTTTCAGTTCTTCGACGGTGTAGCCGAGCATCTCGCAGAAGGCGGGATTCACCTCGAGGAAACGTCCCCGTGGGTCGACCATGACGAAGCCGTCGCGGCTGCCTTCGAAGATTTCGCGATATTTGGCCTGGGCGGCATGGTAGGCCTGCTCGGCTTGAATGCGTTCGGTGACATCCCGGCATCCGCCGATCCATCGGACAGGGCGTCCGTCGGCATTGAGCATGGGGGTACCGAAATCCTCCCACCATCGCCACGAGCCGTCCTTGCAACGTACCCGATAGGTTTCCTTGATCGGTTCGGTGCTGGTGCGATGACGCTGGACGGCATCGGAAAGTCGTACGGCATCCTCGGGATGGATCAGAGATGCCCAACCTTCGATGGTGTACGGAATTTCTCCAGGCTGGTACCCGAGAAATTTTTCGAAACCTCCATGCCAGATGAGTCGGTCGTCGTCGATGTGCCATTCGTAGATCAGGTCGGTCGTGACCGATGCGATGTGCTGGAATCGGATCTCGCTTTCGCGGAGTGCTTCCTCGACGTGCTTGCGTTCGGTGATGTCCAGGTGCGTGCCGCAGGCCCGGAGCGGTCGCCCGTTCTCGTCCCATTCGATGACCTTGCCCTTGTCGAGAATCCAGATCCAGTCCCCCGACTTGTGCCGCATGCGGAATTCCGATTCGTAATGCTCGGTCTTCCCTACCAAATGGGTATTCAGAATTTCGTACGCCCTGGGAAGATCCTCCGGATGTACCATGTTTTCCCAGGTCTTCAGGGTGGGCTCCAGCTCTTCGAGTCGATACCCCTTCATCTCCGCCCAGCGCTCGTTGTAAATGACCTTCTGCGTGGAGAGGTTCCAGTCCCACGTGCCCAGATCGCCCCCTTGAATCGCTAAGTCGAAATGCTCCCGGCTGACGCGCAGCGCCTCTTCCGATTTCCTACGTACGGTGATGTCTTGAAAGGTGCCGCGAAGCTTGACGATCTTGCCGTCTTCCCTCACGGGGCGGCCGATGGCGCGGCTCCATATCTTATTCCCTCGTGCCGTGGTGAAAGGGAGTTCGAGGTCATAGGGAATCCCTTTTTCGACGCAGTCTTGGATCGCCCGTTCCAGATCTTTCCGTTGGGGCATGTCGAAAAAGAGCAACGCCTTCCCGACATCGAAATGATGATCCTCGGAGATTTCATGGATGCGGTAGGTCTCGCTGGTCCACGTCACCTCTTGCGTTTCGAGATCCAATTCCCACCCCCCGACCTGCGCCATCCTCCCCACTTCACTCAACAGACGTTCACTATCGCGCAAGGCCATCTCCATCCGCTTGCGCTCCGTGATGTCGGTGTTGGTTCCCAGCATCCGGGCCGGTTGTCCCTCCAGATCGGTTTCGACGACGTGCCCTCTGGTGAGAACCCAACGGTAGGAACCATCGCGGCATCGGAGGCGGCATTCGTACTGAAACGATTTCGATTCTTCGAGCGATTCGTTGATGGTGTCGACGACACGGTCACGATCATCCGGATGCAACATCTCGGCCTGGTAGTAGGAGAAGCTCACCGGAAATGCTTGGGGAGGGTGTCCCAGCATCGTCCAGAAGGCGTCGTTGGCGGTGACGGTGTCCTTCTCCGGGTCCCAGTTCCAGACGGCATCCTGGAGTGTTTCGAGGACATGCCGGTGCAGGGAATCCTTCTCGCGTAACAGGCGGTCTTTTTCGAAGCGTTCGGTGACGTCCTGAAAGGTGATGACCACGCCGGTGATCTCGCCGTCGGCGTTTCGGATCGGAGCCGCTTTTTCGGCAATTTGGGAGGTCGTCCCTTGCCGCGACGTCAGGAGCGTCTCCTCGGACAGCCCCATCGCCTCGCCACGCTCGAAGACCTGGTCGAGGGGATTGTCCAGACCTTTTCCCGTCATGGCGTTCGTAAGGATGAACACCTCGGAAAGGGGGTGCCCCCGAGCCTCTTCGAGACGCCAACCGGTGAGTTGTTCGGCGATTCGGTTCAGCCGGGTGATCTTGCCGTCGCGATCGGTCGTGATGACGCCGTCGCCGATGCTGTTGAGCGTCACCCGAAGGTCTTCGCTTCGCTCCGCCAGTTCGCGACCGGTTTTTTTCAGCCTTCGAAACGAATGAAATAAGAGAAAAAGAACGGCCACCAAGAGAATGTCGATGCCGTAGGTCAGCGCGAGAAAGAAATCCCTCCACTGAAATGAGATGAGAAAGGGAGCGAAAGTCTCGGCCATGGACGGGGCGAGGATGGCATGGCAAGAAGAAATCGGCCCGAACAACGAAGAATACAAAAAGAACACCATCTTGCACCAGATTTATAAAAGAGATTGATAAAGAAGGTTGAAAAGCGAGACAGGATCAAAAAACCTTCGAGATATCGGTATGCCGCATATTCTAGCGATTTCAGGAGTTCCGGCAAAACAAAAAACAGAAAAAGTGGGATTCCGTCAAAAAGGTCCTCTGGGAGGGTTTTTAGCCTTCCCATTCAGGGGATTCAGGTTAATATAACAGTAATAAATATCAAAAACGAGCGGGGGGCCGGTTTCCGGTTTTGAGCCGATTCTGATGAAGCTCTTGGCTTGCAATGGTTTATGTTGATTCTTCCTAGCAAGGCAAATCATGAATTGGGAGAAGTGTGGCATGAGGGAACGACATGGAACGCTTCCGGGCAGACGACCTTCCGCATCCTAAACGGGGGGGGGTGAGTCGAAAAAGTTCCCCCTGAAATAAGTAAAAATGCTTGCATTCTTTCATTTTAATCTGTAACATGTATCCTGACCATGAAACCTGAAGAGATCCAATCACAGACCCGAGCGGCCATTTTGTGTGTCGATGACGAGCGAGTCATTCTCGACAGTCTCGAAATGCAACTGGCCAACTATTTCGGAGAAGAATATTTACTGGAATTCATGGAGAGCGCCGAGGAAGCGTTGGAAGTGATCGAGGAGCTCGAGAAGTCGGGCGTTCAGGTGCTGGTGCTCATCTCCGACTGGTTGATGCCGGGCATGAAGGGCGATGAGCTGTTCCGGCAAGTTTACCGTGTTTTCCCCCATGTGTTCCAGATTCTCCTGACCGGCCACGCCGATGCCGAAGCGGTCCGCCGCGCCCGGCAAGAAGGCAATCTTCACAAGTGCATCTACAAGCCTTGGAAAGAGCGGGAACTGATTGGCGCGGTCGAAGAGGCGGTGGAATTTCATTCCGGAAACTCCGCCGAGGAACAAGACGGCCGGGACGATTGATCTCCAACGACCATGGCGCCCTCTCTTGCAACCACGCCGTTGTTTTCTTTCTTCCGATTCCCCTCCCTTTCTTCGCGCATTTGCGTCCGATAGAATGGGTCGTGACCGTCTTGCTTGGATCCGATCCCCCGTCTTCTTGACCGAAAAGGACCGATCGATGGTGTGTTCCACTTTCTCTGATGTATGGTTGCGATCTATGTTTTTCTGTACGGTATCCCTGCTTTTGCCGGCCGTGGGAGGCACCTCGCTTCCGGCCCAACAGAAGGCGGGGGATGAAACCCCTTCTCCGCTGCATCGAACGTCGGCACAGTGGGGTGGAGGCCCCTCGCGAAATTTCGTTTGCGATGCCGGTTCGATTCCCGCGGAGTGGAACGCCGGCGAGTTCGATTATCGTACGGGAAATTGGCTCGGCGGGGAACAGACGCGGAACGTCAAGTGGGTCGCCCGGCTGGGATCGGAAACCTACGGAACGCCGATCATCGCCGGGGGCAAGGTCTTCTGCGCGACCAACAACGGCGCGGGTTATCTTGAGCGATACCCGGAATCGGTCGACCTGGGGGTCTTGCTGGCCTTCGATGCCTTCGATGGCGATTTCCTATGGCAGTATTCGGCCGAAAAGCTCAAGGACCGGGGCGACATCGACTGGCCGGAGCAGGGGATCTGCTCGAATCCGCTGGTCGAGGGCGATCGGCTTTGGGTGGTGACGAATCGTTCGGAGGTGGTGTGTCTCGATACGGAAGGTTTCCGCGACGGCGAGAACGACGGTCCCTTTCAGGACGAGGCGGTCGAAGCGGAGAACGAGGCGGATGTGATCTGGAAGTTCGACATGCGCGAGGAGCTGGGTACCCAGCCGCATTCGATGACCAGCAACTCCCCCACCGCCTGGGGCGATGATCTCCTCTTGGGTACATCCAACGGCGTCGGTGCCGACGACGAGGAGATTCCCGCACCGAACGCGCCGAGCTTTCTCATGATGGATAAAAATACAGGTGAGGTTCTCTGGTCCGATGCCTCGCCCGGTGAAAACATTCTCGACGGCCAGTGGGGTTCGCCCGCGGCGGGACATCTCGGCGAGGTCGACCAGATGCTCTTTCCCGGAGGAGATGGTGTTTTGTATAGTTTTTCCATTCCTCCACGGGGAGAACGGCCCGAGTTCCTCTGGAAGTTCGACTGCAATCCCAAGGACACCGTCTGGGAAGGATTCGGCTACGGCGACCGGAATACACTGATCGCCACGCCGTCGATCGCCGGAGCACATGTCTTCATCGCCACGGGGCAGGATCCCGAAGCAGGGGAAGGGCAAGGCGATTTCTGGTGCCTTGATCCGAGGCGTCGTGGGGATATCAGCGCCGAAATCGTCGTCGATGCCGACGGCGAGCCGGTGCCTTACCGCCGATATCGGGCCGTCGATCCGGAACGGGGCGAAAAGATTCTGCCGAACCCGAATTCCGCCGTTCGTTGGCACTACCGGGGCACCGATCCCGAAGAGGGGGAGTTCGTCGACCAGATGCATCGCAGTCTTTCGACGGCCGTGATTTTCGAAGATCTCGTCGTCATCGCTGATTACGGCGGGGTGGTCCATTGCCTCGACCGCGACTCCGGCAGGCGGCTTTGGTTCCACGATATGATGTGCACGCTCTGGGGGTCCCCGATGGTGGCCGACGGGAAGGTCTACATTGCCGATGAAGATGGCGATGTGGCCGTCTTCGCCGCCAGTGCCGAGAAGAAGCTGTTGGCCGAAAACCTGATGGGCGATTCCATCTACGGTTCGCCCGTGGCGGTGGGGGACACGCTGTTCATCGCCACCCGGAGCAATCTGTTTGCCATCGAAGAGGGGGCCAAGGCCGAAGCTCCCCCGACGGAATGATGCTTCCGGCGGAGATCGAGCCACGTTCCGGCAGGATTCATTTCTGATTCGTTCGCGACTTCGCGGCCCGCGACGCCTTCTCCAGCGCGCCGAACATGCCCCCGCCGTCGTCGTCTTTGGATGACGATTCCTGCGGCGCGGCCTTTTCCGGCGCCGAAGGCGTTTTCTTCCCACTCGCCGCCTGTGCGATTTCGGCCGTTCGGGCCGCCTTCTTTTGCTTCCGTCGGGTTCGCAGGCGTTGGAGGAACGAGAGCGAGGTGCCGGTCGTCTCGGAGGGGATTTCCGACGTTTCCGCGGCCGGTTGGGGGGGGGTGGGGATTCGAATGCGTCGTCGGGTCAATCGGGCGAACAGGGCGGTGACCCAACCGGTTCGACGTTCGAAGACTTCCATGACGAAGAACATCGCCGCGGCAAGAATGAGCCAGTAGGCAATGTCGACCCAGCGAGGCAACCGGGGAAGCGATTTCCAGATGCCGGCCATTTCGATGCGTTCCTCGCCTCCGGTCGCTTCGGCGAGTTGCTCGAGTGCCGCGCGGCCGCGTCCCGGCTCGGTCGGAAGGAACTCCGGCGAGTAGGGCAAGCAGGTGGGCGGCAAAGTGATCGCCCCCACCTCGGGTCTCTCCGGCAGAGTGACCGTCGCCACGAGCGTTTCGTTGCCGGCCAGGGAGACCGAGGTTCCCAACGTGACCGGATCGATCCATCGGAGTTTTGCCGTATCCCGCTCCGGTGGCATGCCGGGAAGGTCGCGCAGGAGTGTCACTTCCGGCAGATCCCGTAGCGGAACGCTTTCCGATTCGGGGTCCAAATGCAAACGGATCCGGCAACTCCCGTCGACGATGCTTTGTTGCAGGAGCATGTTGTCGGGGAGTTCGTCCCGACGGCCGCTCGTCCAAAGTACCATGCTGGTGAGAAGATCGCCCAACGCCGGCCATGAGGCGATCGGGCCGGTGAATTGGCCGTCGAGTTGGCCGGTATAACAGAGAACGCGGCCGAGGCCGGCCTGCCAGGAAGCGACCAGGGGGGACTGGTTCTCGTCGACCGTCACCGCGGAAAGCAGCGCCTCGGGACGAAGATAGCAGAGGTTGTACCCGCCGATCGGCGGGGAGTCGGGCAGCGACCGGCCGATGAGTGTCGTGAGGCCGCCGGTGAAGCGGATCGGCGTGGTTTCCTCGACGAACGTGTTTCGCGCATAAACGAAGGTGTCCTGGGCGAACAGACGCGGCAGGTCTTTCGGATCGGTCGTGAAATAGCAGCTCCCTTCTCCCCGAGCGGCGACATCCTGCAGGAATCGGGCATCGGTGTCACTTTTGGTTCCCAAGGCGATCACACTGCAACTGATCCCCGCCCCGCGGCATTTTTCCAGAAGTTCCTGATACTCGCCGGGCTGTTCGGCATCGGCGGCGTCGGCGAAGAGGATGATGTGCCGTGTCTTGGCCGTGGCGGAAGCGAGCATTCGGGAAGCAGCCTTCAGGGCCTCGAAGACGAAGATGCCGCCCCCCATCGATTGGATGCGGCGGATCTTCCCGGTGGTCGCCTGTTTGTCGGAATTTTTTCGGAGAGAGACGATCGTATGCGGCATGCTGTCGACCGCGACCACGCCGATTTCGTCCATCGGACTCAATAACTGGACGACCTCCGCGGCGCCGAGATTGGCCAGATCCATTTTGGTGCGTCCCCCCCCGGCGGGCATCGCCATCGAACCGGAACGGTCCAGTGCCGTGACGACCGCGACCGAGATCTTGTGATGCTCGCGACGCAGTTCCATCGAGACCGGCAAAATCTCTTCCAAGGGAGAGCCGTAGTATCCTCCGCGGGCATAGCCGTTCTTTCCCCCGCTCAGCACCAGTCCGCTGCCGGTGTCGCGGACCCAGGATTTGATCATTTCCAGTTCGTCGTGGTTGAGGTGCTCGGTCGACACGTTTTCGAGAAACAGACCGCTGTAATTGCTCAGCGAGGCGAGAGACCAGTCGATGTCGTCGGGGCGACGGGTTTCGATCTTCAAGTCACTCGCGCGGAGAAGTTCGGCGGTGCCCGATCGACCGTCCTCCTCGACCAGGAGGATCGGCTTCTGCCCGTGGATGCCGACCAACCGGCGCGCGGTGTTGTTCTGCGGGACGGGATCAGCCGCGACGCCCTGGATGGAAAGCTCATACGATTGGCTTCCCGGCGAGCCGGCCCGATCGCGAAAGACGAGTCGTTGCTCCCCTCCATCCAAATCGCGTTCGCCTTCGGAAATGACCACGCCGTTGCGCTGCAGTCGGTATTCGATCTTTTGGGCCACGGGTACCTGGAGCCATGCGTTGAGCGTGAACGATTCGCCTTCGCCGACCACCTCCGGCGCTTCGATGCGCCGCACGGCGATATCGCCCGCTTGGCTGCGCTCCATGAGCCGGTAATCGAGCCCGATCCGACGTTTTACGGCCCCGGCGATCCGATCGCGGGGATCTCCGCCGGTCCAACGGCCGTCGCTCAGCAGCAAGACACGACCGGGGCTCTCCGGTGGGATGACCGAGTAAGCCATTTCCAAAGCGGCCGAGAGATTCGAGGCGTCGGGGCCCGGCGTGCCGACGAAGTCGGCGATCATCTCGGCGTTGGGCGACTTCTCGAGCACCGCATGTTGTCCGAAGGAGACGACCGCGAGCTTATCTTGACTGGTCTGATGTCGGGCGAGAAGGGCGAGCGTATCGAGTTGGGCCTGGAGGCTGTCTTCCGGCATCGAGCGGCTCCGGTCGGCCACGACGACGATCGTACCATGTCGCGAGGGGAAGCGGAGGCGGGGTTGGGTCATCGCCAGAATCAGCAGAAGAACCGCCACCACGCGCAACACCGTCAACAGCCGCGATGGAAGCTGCCGGACGAAGAAGAGGGCGGCGGCCGGAATCACCAGCAGCAGCCAGGCGGGTTGTTCGAGGAAAAGGGATCCGATCGTCATGCCTGTTCTCCGGTGCCGGTGGGTCGTTGGGCGATCAAGACCATGTGCAACGCAAGCGCTCCGAGCGCGCCGAGTAGGAACCACCAAGCGATGCTGTGGTAATCCTCGCGAATGGTTTCCTCATCGAGCCAGCCTCCCCATCTCCCTTCGGAAAGACCGGTCAGATCGGATTCGCTCGTCGACAGCGCTCCGACCGAGAAGGCGTATTCACCGGAGGTGGCTTCGAGGCGGTACACCCCCACCCGTTCCGCGCCGACGGGAACCGACTCGGATCGGATCTCCAGCGATTGTCGACGGCCGTCGGGGGCGATCACTTCGAGCGATTCATCGCCGGCGGCGGGATGGAACACCACCTCGCTGCCCAGGGGAACATTAGGATTTTCCACGCCCGGCGATTCGGCCCCCTTCCAGGCGAGCAGATTCCAGAAGAGGATCGGCCAGTTGGGAGTCATCGTCACGGTCGACAGCTTGGGAACCAATCGCAAATGGATGAGAACGGTCCCGTCGGCCCGGTTTTGTTCGGTCACCAGGGGAATGTTGCCGGCCGAGATGACCGGATAGCCCCAGTTCAGGAGCTGATCGTCGGCGGCCCAGACGACGCCGTCCAAATCGAGTCCTTCAGTGAGCGGGTGATTGCGGTCCAAGACGAACGGTCCCACCAAGGGCGTCACTTTCCGCGACTCGGCCGTCTCTTCGCGGTCGGTGTTTTCGGTCGTCTCGGGGGGTTCCGGCGGGGGAGTCGCATCTTCCGAAGCGTCGATCACCAGCCGCCAGGTGGTGGAGAAAGACGCCGCCGTCGCAGCGCCCGAGTCGCTGGGCGATGCCCGATCCGTGATGATCAGCTCCGGGTTCGCTTCGACGATTCTGGCCAACCCCGTTGCGGCGAGTGCTTCCTCGGTGACGTCGCGCAAAGAAGAAGGACGCATCTGGATTTGCACACGGACCAGCTTCTTGGGCGGTTCGAGCACGGTGACGCGGTTGTCGATCTTCAGAGGGTCCTCGGCCAACTTCACCGTCACCGCCTCGAGATCGTCGGGTAGATTCATCCGAAGACGGATGTTCTCGTCGGGTCGGATGAGCTCATCGATTTTCTGAAGCGGGGTGTCGGTCTCCGTCTCCGAGAGGAGACCCAGGCACCGTCGCGGCTGTCGGCTGAGGTTGGCCACTTCCAGCAGGAGCTTGTCCTGTCCGGAAATGCGGCGTCGTGAAGCGTGGACGATCGCCAGATTGCCCATCGGCAAACCGAACGATTCCCAACGGATTTTGCCTTCCGGAATTTCCTCCCCGGGCGGATGATCGGTCACGATCAACAACCGCGTCTCCGCCGGCGCGATGCTGTTGCCCAGCGAGATGGCCGCGCTGATGTTGCTCCCGGCTTCCTCGCATGTCCACTTCCGAAGCAGCGCCTCGGCCTCCGCGGGCGTTTTCGCTCGCGTTCCCAACAGGCGGGGAGTGTCGCCGGCGGAAATGAAGTAAACCGGGTATCCCGCTTCGCGATTGAAAAAATCGGTCAGCTTCTTCATCGCCCGACTTCGCGGCGAGTTTTCCGCCCCCGCCATCATGGAATAGGAGGCATCGAGAATCACCACCACCGGCTCGCCCTCCGAAGGGGCCCGCACGCGGGGACCCGCGGCGGCGAGGATCATCAAGAGAATCGCCAAAAGCTCCAGCAGAAGCAACAATGGGGTTTGCAACTTCTGGAGACGTCGCCCTCCCTGTCTCGCTTTCTGCTGATCGACCCAGAGAAACAGGCTCGACACTTCTCGCCGGCGCGCCCGGGTGCGGAAAAGGTAGATGCCGACCACCACGGGAATCGCCGCGAGTCCGAGCAGGGAAAGCGGATTGGCCAATAACCACCACATGATGTCATCTCGATCAGAAAAGCGAAAAAGCTGCGGGTTCGCCGTTTCGGTCAGCGGATTCCCCCAAGAATCGGGGAGCCCGTCGATGGGGGAAACAAGCGAAACGAGCCGTCGGGACGCTCGATCCACTTTCCCGAAGGCGCCGGCTCCCCAGAGGAACGATTGTAACAGAAGTGATGGAGAAGGTCACGCTTCTTCTTGCCGAGAAAATCGGGTTTCGCCCTCTTGTCGCGAAAAGCCGCATCGATCCAAGAAAAAAGGACGCAAACACGGCGGTTTACGTCCGATCACCATTTCCGGTTGATTTCGTGACGGAAAAAGTCTCGAGTCGGAAAGCGGAGGGAATCACACCTCGCGGACGACGCCGACGACCACTCCCTGGACCTTGGCGTTTTTGACGGTCGTCGCCCGACCACCCTTTTTGAGCGATTCGAGCTTCACGCGTTTCTTGCCCGACTCCGGCATCCAGCGATGGATCGTCAGAGAGCCGTCGTCGTTTCGGACCATCGCCAACTGTCCCTTGCCGGCACGGGTCTGCTTTTTGACGACCAGATAATCGCCGGGGACGATATTCGCGCCTTCCAGATCATTGCTCTCGACCTCGAGGACGGAGTAGGCGCCGCCGTCGGCGGAGAACATGTCGGAGAAATCGACGTATTCATCGTAGTCGGCATCGGCGGGGACTTCCTCGATTCGGCCGCCCGCCACCTTTCCCGACACGGGGAGTCCCTTGGGGGGGACCGCCAGGTCGGTCAGTTGAATCGCCCGGGAGCGATTCGCTTCGCGCTGGATCATGCCTTTCTTGACCAGCGCCTTGAGGTGGCACGCGACCCCATTGGGGGAGCGAATGGCGAACTGGTCGCCGATTTCGCGCACCGTCGGGCCGTAGCCTCGGCTCTCGATTTTGTCGCGGATGAAGTGAAGGATTTTTTCCTGACGATCGGTCAATTGAATATCTTGGTTCATATTACTTTCTCTCAAGGAAAAAGGGTTGGTGCCCCGAAAGGCGGGAATCACGGCATTTCGAAAAGATGGGGTCTCGACCATCCATGCTGGAAATCCGGTTTCCGGCAGGGGAGGGATTGAGGATCATGGAAACAAACGATCGAATTCCCGGTTCGTCACTCGGAGGAGTGCATTCAGGAAAATAGAAGCACGGTCATCCATAGGTGCGGGCATCTTGGAGGCAATCGACAAGAATAAGACTGCGACAAAGGATGTGAAGCGAAGGTGGGAATCGTCGTGGGTGATCAGCCGAGTTGTCAAACGTCAAGAGGAGTAATGAATCGAGGACGATCACTTTAAAGGCATTCTAGTATAGATGGTTGATTTGTACACCCCTTTTCGATCGCTTTTTCATTTTTTATGGATTTCCAAGGTATGCAACGAAGTCGGCGAAGGCTGTCGTCGTTGGGAGAGAGCGAATCGCAAAAGGCGTAATAACGGTTCGGGAAACCGTGTTATTTTTGTACGCAAGTGTGATCATACGGTTCTCTTATCGATCATGTCCCGATCATTAGCACTGAACAAGGACGCCGCCCGGACAACTTGTCGGGAACACTCGGCCGTTTCTACTTCGGCAGCCATTCCTTCAGGGGGCAGGCATCGCAACGTGGTTTGCTGCGTTTGCAATAGTCCTTTCCCAAACGAACCATCAGAGCGTGAAATTCATTATAGAGTTGCCGGTCCTCCGGGAGTGTTGCGAGGAATCTTTTCTGAACGGCGTGATAGTCGTCGTTCGGGGCGATCCAGCCGTGTCGCAAGGCGATCCGACACGTGTACGCGTCGACCACGAATACCGGGAGATTTCCGGCGTAAAGAAGAATGGAGTCGGCCGTTTCCGGACCGATGCCGTGGACCGCCAGGAGTTCGTTTCGCAACGCCTCGACGGGACGCCGGAAGAGTGTTTCGAGGTCGCCGTTGCAGCTTTCCCGGAGGTATTCCAGTACATGCCGCAGACGTTTCGCCTTGATGCGGAAATAGCCGACCGGACGGAGCCGGGCTTCCAACTCCTCGGTGGGAAGCGACTCGAGTTTTTCGATCGAAAGCAGATGCTCCTTCTTCAACGCTTCGATGACACCCGAGACGTTGCGCCATGATGTATTTTGTACCAGAACCGCCCCGATGATCACCTCCAGCGGTGTTTCGCCGGGCCACCAGGACTGCGGGCCGAACGTCGTGTATAGCTTTTTATACACTGCATGGAAAGGAGCCATGGTGGACACCTGTGTTACAAAACATATCCGAAAGGCGATTTTCGGAAGAGGGCGCGCGCCGGTTCCGGCACAATCTCTAGCGCATCCGAGATCGGCATGCCGGAGAATTGCCGCTAGCCTGTGGTGGGGGACAGGGGCTTGAGGAATTTCAGCAGCGCTCGGTTCAGCTCGATCGGCGATTCGAGCGGAGTGAGATGGGCGGCCATGGGGATCAATTCGAACGTGCTGGTGGGGATTCTTTCGGCAAGTTGACGCATCTCCTCGGGTGGGGTGATCGCGTCGTCTTCTCCGCAAACGATCAGTGTGGGGCATTCGATCGTCGCGAGAAGCTCGGTGGTGTCTTGCCGGGAAGCCATCCCACGAGAGGCGGCCGCCACGCCGTGGGGATCTTGTTCGAGCATCATATCGCGCGTTGCAGTGACCATCTCCGTGTGGTTTTGCAGGGAATCCTCGCGGAGGAGGTTCGGGAGCATGTTCTCGACCATCTCCCGGGAGCCTTCCGACGGCAGTTTTGCCGCCAGCGATCTCCGGCTTTCCGCCTTCTCGGGGGGGTCGGCTCCGGTGCGGGTATCGCAAAGGATCAATGCGGCGAGACGATCGGAATACTGCCTCAAGAACTCCATGGCGACATAACCTCCCATTGAAAGACCACACAGGGCGATCGGCTGATCGATCTGCATTGCCGCCAGCAGGGAGTGGATGTCGTCGGCCATCTGGTGCATCGTCACCTCACCTTGGGTGACGTCGCTCTTGCCGAACCCCCTCAAATCGGGGGTGATCAGGTGGAAGTCGTCGCCGAGAATGTCGATGCTGTGACGCCACATACGGTGATCCAGCGGAAACGCGTGCAGGAAGAGCACTGGAAGTCCGGTGCCGTGCTCCTCGACCGCCAGTTGAATTCCGTTGACCGAGTAATGTTTCATGATGATCCGTAAATCCTTGTCTTTGAAATGCTTGCGTTTTCCAAACTCTTGCGGCTTATGGGCGAAGGGGAAGCCCCGCTCCGTTCATCACTTCCGTTATACTTCATTTTTTCCGATTCGAAAAGATCCCCGAAATCGCCTTCGGACAGCCGCTTTCTTTCCCAACGGTGGGTCTCTGGAAGTACAATAATAGAAGAGACGCCGCGGCGAATGGGGCCGTGGAGCGAAGTGATACGTAGACGCCTGAGACGGGAGATTTCCATGCCCTGCACGATACGAGCGATTTTCTTGATGATGATCCTGGGGACGTTCTGCGGTTTCGTTCCGCAGGCGGCGGCGCAATTCGATTTCGGCGGCGGTGGAGGTTCGGGGGGCGAAGACTCGGAACCGGTCGAGCCCGGTCCGCGGCTGGGCAATTCGCTCACCCAGCGGTGGAAGGCGGGCATGGTGATCGCCGGCGGCCGCGGCATGAGCCGGAACGTCATCGGCACGGCGCCCGTCCCGATCAACTGGCCCGAGCAGGAGGTGAAGGTGCTCGAGGAGAACATCACCCCGCCCGCCCGAGTCGCCTATCGCGTCCTCGACGGCGGCGTGAGGCAGATGGTCGTGAAGATCCCCGCGCTCCGTCCCGGCATGAAGGCCGAAGCGACCGTCACCCTCGAGGTGACGCGGTATGTCCAACTTCCACCGGAAAATACCGAGAATTACGAGATCGTCTCCTCGCGCGACCTGCCGCGGCAGGTTCGCAAGCATCTCGCCCCCAGCCCATACATCGAGAGCAATCACCGCACTTTCCGGAAGCTGTTTTCGGAGATCACCGAGGGGAAGGAGACCGATTGGGAGAAGATCGAGGCGATCTACCAGTACGTCCGGGAGAACGTCCAGTACAAGGAGGAGCTCAAGCGACAGCCGATCAAGGGGGCGATGGAGGCACACCGCGACGGCGACGGCGACTGTGAAGACATGACCGCGCTGTTCATCGCGATTTGTCGTGCGGGCGACGTCCCGGCCCGGACCGTCTGGGTGCCCGAGCACTGCTATGCCGAGTTCTATCTCCAGAGCACCGAAAACGGCAA
Organism: uncultured Planctomycetaceae bacterium; assembly: GCA_964632505.1. Lineage (GTDB taxonomy): Bacteria > Planctomycetota > Planctomycetia > Pirellulales > Thermoguttaceae > CAZWCE01. The sequence goes on from CAZWCE010000005.1 coordinate 75,599, forward strand.
AGGCTACTGGTTTCCCTGCCAAGTGGCCGGCTCGTACGCCTTCGGCGGCATGCCCGACTTGCGTCTGATTCTGCAAAAAGGCGACAACTTTCGGGTGCCGGAGTATCCGTCCGAGCGCCGGCGTTATGTTCCGGAGGATCTGAGCGGCGTCGGCGCCCGACCCCGTCCCGACTTCATCCGCGAACTGCTTTCGGAGTAGGAACTGCGCGAGTTGCACTCCGCGGATCGCTTGAAAAGGGAATCCCTTCCGTGGTAGACTGCCGTTTTCTCGTGATCGCGGGAGGACCGGTGGGGCCCTTTCGCGTGAGATTTCCCGCGGTCGGCTGTCGGTAGGAGCCACGATGTTCACCCCGGATCAATACGCGCTGCTTGATTTCGGTGCCGGACGACGCCTGGAACGTTTCGGAGCCCATCTGCTCGACCGTTTGGCCCCGGCGGTTCAGGGGCAGCCGCGGCGACGTCCCGGCAACTGGAGTGATGCCGATTTCCGCTTCGAACTCGATCCCGATCAGCAGAAACGGGGCAATTGGCGCACCCCGACGGGACGGATCGCCGATGTCCCGGAGACCTGGACGATCGAACATCCTCCCTTCCGCATGGAACTGAAGCGGACGCCGTTCGGGCATGTCGGCCTCTTTCCGGAGCAGGCCGAGAATTGGGATCGCCTCGGACTCTGGTGTTCGCAATGCGAGAAGCCGATTCGCGTGCTCAATCTTTTCGCCTACACCGGGGCGAGTACCTTGGCGGCCGCCGCGGCCGGCGCCGAAGTCACGCACGTCGACGCGGCGAAGAACGTTGTCGCCTGGGCCCGCGGCAATGCGGTGCTCTCGGGGCTCGCGGAGCATCCGATCCGGTGGATCGCCGAGGACGCCCGGAAGTTCGTTCGCAGGGAGACTCGCCGAAAACGCCGGTACGAAGGGGTGATTCTCGATCCGCCCAGCTACGGTCACGGAGCCAAGGGAGAGGTCTGGCGGTTGGGAAAACACCTGCCGGGGCTGCTTCGAGACTGCTTCCGCCTGATGGGATCCGACCGGACTTTTCTGATGCTCACCTGCCACACCCCGGGCTACGAGGACCAGCGGCTCTCGCGGTTGGTCCGAGAGGCGGAAGTGGAAACCACCGGGGCGACCACCGGAACCCTGGCGGCGTTACCCCTGAAGCTGCACGACGTCGAAGGCCGCCCGTTTCCCAGTGGGCATTGCCTCCTGTGGCATGCGTGAACGACGTTTGCCGGCGCCGATGCTATTTCATGCGACGACATCTTCGGCGCGATCGAACGCCTGGATCAGTTCCGCCACGGCCGAACCGTGGACCAGTGAAATGACCGTATCATAGGCTCGGATCTGAAAATTCGCGCTGGGCACCTGCACATAGTTGTCGCGAATGACCGCCGCGATGAGGCAGTGGTCGGGCAGTTCGACATCTTTCAGCGGGGCCTGGGTGATCGGAGAGCCTTCGAACACCTCCAATTCCAAGACCTCGATGCCGCCGCCGAGCAGATGCGTGTTGCGGAAGACGATCGGCCCGGTGTTCAAGAGACCGAGGACCTGCCGGGCGACCACTTCGCGGGGGCTGACCGCTTCGTCGATGCCCAACTTGCCCACGACGTTGGCGTAGTCGGGGCGGTTGATGATCGCCATGAGTTTTTCGGTGCCGAGCACCTGCGCCTCGACACAGGCCATGATGTTGTTCTCGTCGTCGCCGGTGCAGGCGATGAAGACGTCCGCCTCCCCGATGCGTTCTTCCTCCAGGTCGAGTCGGCGGCAGGCATCGGCGTGGACGACCGTCGAACGCTGCAAATGCGCGGCCAGAAAATCACAGCGGTGCCGTTCCGATTCCATGACCGTCACCTTGTAACTGCGGTTCTCCAGCACCAGCGCCAGGTGATAGCCCGTCTCGCCGCCGCCGGCGATCACCACGCTCTGCTTCCGCGCCGATTGGGTATGAAAGAGCTTTTTCACGTCTTCGACATCGTCGCGCGTGCCGACCAGCGTGATGCGGTCGCCGGGAATGACCCGGTCGTCGGCCACGGCGATCGTGATGTTGCCTTCGCGATTGATCGAGCCGATGCGGACTTCCGGCGGCAACTTCAGCTCGGAAAGCGGTTTTCCGGTCGCCGACGATTCCCGAGTGATCAGCACGCTCTGAATTTCGAGCTCCCCGCGGGCGAAATTCTCGATCATCATCGCGCCGGTCTCGCGGATGCGGGTCGCCAGCTCCATCGCCGAGAGGTGCTCGATGCTCAGCAGTCGGTCGATATGGAAATGGTCCTGATAATCGAAGGTGCTCAGATCGCGAAAGATGGGGGCATAGACCCGGGAGGCGACGCGTTTGACGCCCATCGCCTTGGCCATGCTCGCGGCGACCATGTTGCACTCGTCATTGCCGGTGACCGCCAGGCAGAGATCGGCCGAGAGCACGCCCGCCTGGAAAAGCACACTCGACTGCGAGGCGGAGCCGATGACCACGCCCACGTCGAGTTGGGAATCGACCTCTTCGATCACTTCCGGATCCCGGTCGACCATCGTCACGGTATGTCGATGCTGGCAAAGCAGCTCCGCGATCGACGAACCGACGGTTCCCGCACCTAGAATGACAACTTGCATGGAAGCCCTCTCTTCTGACTCGTCGGAGGAAATAGGGAGGAATAAAAAAAATAGCTCGACCGGTTTTCAGAACAGTTTGTCGATTTGCGAGAAAAAAAGGGAGATCCATTTCTCCATGACTTCACCGTGTGTTCATTCAAGAGAGGAGTTTCAGCAGGAGCATCACGACGATCATGAAGCCGGAGATCCAGACGACGACGTGCACCGCGTGGCGGCCGATCACGCGAAGATTTTCGTGCCGCGTGGCGGCGTAAACGATGCTGAATGCGAGGATCAGTGGAATCGCGTACCAGAATAAATGGATTTCGCCGTTGGCAAACAGCATGGCTGGACTTTCTTCTAAAGGAGGTGGTGACTGGACAGGCTCGAAGGCATGGGCGCTTTGTGAATGAAATAGGAGTTTTTCAAGGAGAGCGGGAAGCGGAGGATCCCTCCAACGGCTCACGAAGGGGAGGCGGAATCGTCTTTCTCGTCTTTTTCTTTTCCATCTCCTTGTTTCTCGTCTTCTTCGGAGTCCTTCTCTTCCTTTTCATCTTCGCGGAGCCAGACCGGGCCGTCGATCGCGTCGAAGATCGCCAGCACGTTCATCAAGCCTGCAATGACCGTGAAGATGGTTCCCAGTTCGAAATACCGATGCATCTTTCCGACGAGCATGTCGAGGGTCGGTTGATCGCTCCATTCTTGGTATTCGGCCCGCGGGGGGGCGAACGCGCTGTTCCAGAAGGGAGGACGCTCCTCGGTTCCCCGGTTCGCCTGGATCAGTGCCGGAAGCGTCGCGATGCCGAGCCCGGCTTGGGCGAAGAAATACAACCGCTTGTCGCCCGTTTTCCAGGAATAGTACACCACACGGGCAGGGCCGTATTCCTTGTCGCTTCCTAGGTAGCAACCGTAGAGAAACGTCCCCATGATGCAAACAAAGTACAGCAGGGCCTTCCCGTAACGCTGTTGATATAAATGTCCCAGACCGGGAAACAACCAGGCGAGAAAGCCCGCCAAAGCGGGATTCTTCAGCTCGAGCTGCTCTTGAAATTCCTGGGAGCGGGGGGGAGCGTTTGTCTCGGACATGGGTTGATGGACCTTCCTGATCGAGTGCCGAAAGTGATTCGCATTGCCGGTGGGGGACCCACGGGAAATCGCCACTGCCACGACGCCACCTCGGCGAAGCGATGGTGGAGGGATCGAGGGTGTTCGGAAGTCCCGACCGCGGGGTTCCGGGGTGGCGGTGTTGCCATAAGAAAGTATTTTATCTTTTTCCCCCCAACTTGTCATGGCCGAATGCCGGCGGGAAGAGGATTTGTGTGGGGAATCATGACGAGGACGGGTCTTATGGGGGGGAGGGCAAGCCGTTGTCGCAAAAAAGGGCCGCAACCCCCGGAGAAACTTGGTTCGGCCGGAACGGGACCGCAAGTCCGGTTGATTCCTGAAACCTTTGTCTCACAAGGGGTTACGAAGTTTTATTCGTTCGTCGTTCTGAAGAAGAATCTTTAAGGAACGTCCGCCAAAGGGATCTGCGGAAAGAAAAAACCTTTTTTTTGAAGTCTTTTTTTTGCCTCATCCCAAAACATGAGGTAATTTTACAACACAGTCTTCTTTCTGAAACATTCTGCGCCGGCCGCTTTCCGGTCGGTGAACGAGTCATGCCGGCCGTGTCGAAGAGAGGCACGAAGAAAACGCGTTGAAGCATTCCGCATCCTATTAGGAAAAGGGAGTTTGAGATGATCCGTCGAGAATGGTTGTTGATGATGTTGGTTTCGGGAATCTGCCTCGCCCTGGTCTCCGCCGCTGAGGCCGAAGAGATCAGTGCCGGATCGGAGCCCCCGCCGGCGTTGTTCCCTGAAGGTCACGGCATGGAACCCTCAATGGGGATACCGCCGTACGGCGGTCCGATGATGCCGTCCTATTATCCGCCATCGTATTCGCCGTATGTGCCGGTGGTGCAGTACCGTCCTTATGTGACTTACTATCCAAATCCTTATTATCAAACGTCTTATGGCATGCCGCCGATGGCCCCGCCGATGCCGCCCGCGCCGCAGCAGGGAGCCGGCCCCCCCGTGCCGGTCATGCCGACGAAGCTGCCGCCGATGCTCTACTCGAACGGGACGATCATCAAGCCGAAAGTCTATGTCCCCGGTTTTCCGATCCGCAACGTCTTCCAGGCGATGACGCCGTAAAAAAGCGGAAGCGACGGTCGGGCATCGTCCTTTTTCTCGATTGGTTCCGCCGGAATGCTCGGGCCTTCGACGCCGATGGTGCGCGTGGGCCCGTTTCGATTCCCCGGCCGAAAATTGCATTCCGCCCTAGCTGTGGTCCGCTCCCTTCCCGCAGGTTCTTCTCGGATTCCCCCTTTTCTTCGAGGGTTTTTCTGGTTCAATCGATAAGAGGTTTGTCCCTAGGTGAGAACGAGCTTCAGGTGGGCATTTTCAGAGGCATTTTCCAAAAAGCCGAGCTTGCCGACCCTGCCGACTCATGGTGTTTATATTGACTATGTTTCGTAGGTTCGCCTCTCCCCAAGGTGGCGACGGAGGGAAGCCGTCGCAGACTTCTTTTTGATCTTGTGTTCGGGACGAATTCTCCTTACTCTTCGGGCCGACACCCGAGTGAGTCGAGCGAGGTGTCTCTAGGGAACTATGTCCCCCGGACCGCCTAGCGATCCGTGGAATCGATTCATCGAAATCAAAGGAAAGAGCTGGAATCCGTGGCCACGCAGCAATCGAAGAGAAAACGCCGAGCGACCGCCAAATCGATGGCCGCCGCACAACGTGATATTTCGGTTAGTGAATTTTTCGCCAAGAATCGGCACCTGCTCGGATTCGACAATCCCCGCAAGGCGCTGTTGACCACCGTCAAGGAGGCCGTCGACAACGCCCTGGACGCCTGCGAGGAGGCCGGCATCCTTCCGGAGATCTGGGTCCATATCGAATCGACCGGCAAGAACCGGTACAAGGTCGGCATCCAGGACAACGGGCCCGGCATCGTCAAGCGGCAGATTCCCCTCATCTTCGGCAAATTGCTCTACGGCTCGAAGTTCCATCGTCTGCGGATGAGTCGTGGACAACAGGGCATCGGCATCAGCGCGGCCGGCATGTACGGGCTCTTGACCACCGGCAAGCCGACGAAGATCATGTCGAAGGTCTCGGTCCGCAAGCCGGCCCATTATTACGTGATCCGCATCGATACGAAACGCAACAAGCCGGAGATCCTCAACGGCAAAGGCAGCGGAGTCGATATTCCGCCGAACGACGACGGCCGCAAGATGATCGAAGAGCAGGGCATCGAGTGGATCGAAGTGCCCCACGGCACCCGGGTGACGATCGAACTCGAGGCCCGGTATCTTCGAGGGCGGGGGAGTGTCGACGAATACCTCGAACAGACGGCGATCTCGAATCCGCACATTTCGCTCCATTACCTCGATCCCGACGGCAACGAAACCCATTACCCGTCGGTGGTCGATCAGCTTCCTCCCGAACCGGTGGAGATCAAACCGCATCCTTACGGTGTGGAACTCGGCATGCTCGTCCACATGGCCCACGAGACGGGAGAGCAGACACTGGGGCAGTTTTTGACGCGGTCGTTTTCCCGGGTCAGTCCGGCGGTGGCGCGGCGGATTTGCGAGGGAGCGGAGCTTTCGATCCGGACGAAGCCGAAAAAGCTGATCCGACACGACGTGGAAAAGATCTACCACGCCGTTCAGGAGACGAAAATCAAGGCTCCCTCGACCGACTGCATCTCTCCGATCGGCGAGGAGCTGATCCTGCAGGGGCTTCACAAGGTGGTTCCGGCGGAGTTCTACGCCGCGGCGACCCGGCCGCCGGCCGTCTATCGGGGAAATCCGTTCCAGATCGAGGTCGGACTCGCCTACGGCGGGGGACCGACGACCCACAAGATCACCCACCAGTCGCTGGTCGAGCTGTTGCAGGAGAGCGATGCCCGGACGATCCGGCAATTTCTTTCCTCTACCTTCGACGGCATCGGGTCCGACGCCGCCGACAAGATCATCAAGACGGCGAAAATCCGGCCGCGGGTTTCGCCGGGCAAGATCTCCGAAAAAGAACTCCGACAATTGCTTGAGGCGATGAGTTCGATCAATCTCAGCGAAGGGCAATCGATGAACGTCCTCCGCTACGCCAACCGGGTTCCCCTCCAGTTCCAGGCCGGGGGATGCCTGATCACCCAAACCGTGATGAACATGAACTGGCGTTCCTACGGTCTCGGACAGAGCCGTGGACAATTGCCGCGGGGGCCGGTGACCGTCATGGTCCACATCGGCAGCGTTTGGGTGCCGTTCACCAGCGAATCGAAAGAGGCGATCGCCTCGTACGAAGAGATTCAGAAGGAGCTGCGTCTCGCCTTGCAGGCGGTCGGTCGCAAGCTCGGTATGTTCCTCCGCCGTCGTCAGAAGGTCAAGCATGAGGGGGAGCGGCGGAGTGTCTTCCTCCGTTACCTGGGCGAGGTCGCCTCGGCGGTCAGCCGTCTCAACGAACAGGTCGACGAAAAGGAAATGTACCACCATCTTGTCCATGTGGCGAAATTGCGGACTTCCGAGGCCGATGTCAAGCTCGACGAAAGCGGCCGGCCGATCGACGAAGATCTCGACGAATTGGACCTGGGGGAAAACGTCATGATCGTCGACCCGAGCGCCCCGAAGGATTCTTCCGGGGAGGAATCCGAACCTTCGGAAGAGGATGTTCGGATGAACACGTCCGTTTCTGAAGACTCGAAGGCGAATCCACACAAAAAAGCCTCTTGACGATCCTCTACTCTTCTCGATCCGATCATCGTTTTGGCCTGGTTTTTCAGGTCCAAATCCGAATCGTCTCTGCGCGGTTTCTTTTTTGGTCAACCGTGAAATTTTCGTTCAAAAAGTTGGTGTTTTTCTCCACTTCAGGCCGATTCCCTCTCGACATCTTCAACGTAAAATTGGTATACACTGCCCATGCTTCGACCGCCGCATGAGGCGCGGACGAGGCTGCCGTCATTGCCGGTTTTTCCGGCGAACTTGTCTTTTTTTCATATCTTTTTCAGGGACGATTCATCTGGAGCAGGGATGCATTTTTTCAAAAGAAGACCGTTTGGATTCCGCCGCGGTGGAATGTCGATGTGGCAGACACCGGATTCCAACAGCCGACCGGATCAACCGAAGGGCACCACGAGAAATCAAACGAAATCGAAAAAGAAGTCGTCGAACAGCGTATCCGCTTCGCCGGCGTGCCCCCGGGAGCTCGACGGTCCGCCGGACGCGAAAGTGACCATCGACGGGCGTACCTTCCTCTACTTCGCCGGGACGGGATACCTGGGACTGCAATCGCATCCGGAGGTCCTCGCCAGCACGTGCGAAGCCACCTTGCGCTACGGCATCGGCGCCGCCACCTCCCGAACCGCCTTCACCGCCACTCCATTGGCCGAGGTCGAGAGGAAAACCGCGAAGTATTTCGGAACGGAAAGGGCGTTCCATTATCCTTCCGGCTATTTCGGCAATCGGCTTCTGGTCGATGCGCTGGGCGGTACCTTCGATCGCGTCTATCTCGACGAAGCTTCGCACTACAGCCTCTTCGAATCGCTTGCCGGAAGTCGGGTTCCCCGGGGCAAGGACCGGCTGGTGCAGTTCCGGCACGCCGATGTCGACGACCTTCGGGAGAAATTGGAGAAAACCCTCGCTCCCGGCGAGAGGCCGCTGGTGATGACCGACGGAGTCTTCTCCGCGCTGGGCACGATCGCCCCGATTCCGGAGATCTGCAACCTGCTCGAAAAATACGACGATTCGGCGCTGTTGGTCGACGATGCCCACGGCGTGGGGGTGCTCGGAAAGCAGGGATTGGGAACCCTCGATTATTACGGCATCCCCACTTCGCGCGTGAATCGGACCTGCCAGGACGACTGTCACGAGCGGATCGGCGATACGCTTGATGCGCTCGGAGCCGAATTGGGCGGCGTGCCGGAGTCGAAACACACGAGGGAGGATGTCACTTCCGTGCGTCTCTATCTTACCGCCACCTTGAGTAAGGCCCTCGGAGGCTTCGGCGGAGTGATTCCCGGAAGCGATCTGTTGATCGAACGCGTCATCGAGCGCGGCTCGCTGTTCACCGGAGCCAGTCCTATTCCCAGCCCCATCGCCGCCGCTTCTTCGCGGGCGATGGATCTCGTCTTTTCCGACGATGCGCTCCGGAACCAACTGGCCGCCAATGCCTTGCGGCTGAAAGAGAAACTTCGTTCGCTCGGGCTCGACGTCGCCTCTTCGCCGGTACCGATCGTCTCGCTTTCGATCGGCTCGGCCGGAAACATGCGGCGCATCCAGCGGGAACTTTCCGAGCGCGGGATCTTGATCGCCTATCTCCCCCGTTATGCAGGTCTCGACTCGGGCGGGGCTCTGAGGATCGCCGTTTTCGCGACTCACCAGCCCGAAATGATCGACCTCCTTGTCGAATCCCTGGATCAGGTGTTATAGTAAACGGGAAGCGGCATCCCCATTTCACGCTCCTCATGCGGGAGATGCCGTCTTCCGAAGAGATCCGCATCCAGCAAACGGCAGGCAAGATGAGGGAATCATGGCAACCGAAGGCGACATCCAAGCCGTGGCGTTCGACCTCGACGGACTCATGTTCGACACCGAGGATACCTACTGGAAAGTGGGCGAGGAATTGCTCGGACGACGCGGCCATCCCTATACCCAGGAACTCTGCGACGCCATCATGGGGCGTCGACCGGAAGATTGTTTCCGGAAGATGATCGAGTGGTACTCCCTCGACGGCGACACACCGGAGCAACTTCAGGCCGAATCGGAATCGATCTTCATCGAAAAGCTCGATGACGGCTTTTCCGCGATGCCGGGGTTATTCGAGTTGCTCGAGAAAGTCGAGCAGAAGGAGCTTCCCAAGGGAATCTGCACCAGCAGCAGCCGGAAAGTCATCACTGAAGTGCTCAATCGCCATGATCTGCTTCCCCGTTTCCAGTTCACCTTGACCGCCGAGGATATTTCGCAGGGAAAACCACACCCGGAAATCTATCTCAAGGCGGCGGAACTTTTCGGCGTGGTGCCGGGGAAGATGCTCGTGCTGGAGGACAGCGAAGCCGGGTGTCGTTCGGCCCATGCCTCGGGAGCCTATACCGTGGCGGTCCGCGCACGGCATAACCGCGATCACGATCTCTCCGCGGCCGACGTCGTCCTCGAGTCCCTCGCCCAGGACCGACTTCTCGAACTTCTCGGCATCGAGACCGACGAATGAACGAAGCATTCACGCTTTCGCTGGAAGTCTTGGCCCGTTTTCTTCGGCGGGATTCCTGCAATCCTTAGGATCGTTACGTGGATTTCCCGGTTGCCGGAAGGTCGGCTTGCCCGTCGACGGCGGTCATGGCTTATAATTTGGCATGGAAACCAAACCTCGAGACCAACATTGGAAAAGGCGTTGGACCGTCGCCATGCGGGGGCTGTTCTGGTTGCGTGTCGGATGCTTCTGGCTCGCCCTCTCCTCGCAGACGGTCGCCGCCGACGGAGAACTGACCCTCCGTGTGGTCGATCGCCAGACCGGCCGATTGTTGCCTTGCCGACTGCATCTGTGGGATCAACGCGAACGGCCCCGTCGGGTGGAGAGACTTCCCTTCTGCGAAGACCATTTCGTCTTCGACGGAGAGGTGACCCTCCAGCTTCCGACCGGCCATTACCGATTTCTTCTGGAACGGGGGTTGGAATATCCTCATGTGAACGGCAATTTCGAGATCAAAACCTTCGCCGACGACCAGGAGGAGGTCTCGCTTTCCCGGGCAATCGACATGAAAGCCGAAGGCTGGTGGTCCGGCGACCTGGATGTCCGACGGCCGCTGCATGAGGTTCCCCTGTTGATGCAGGCCGAGGACCTCCACCTCGCGCAGGTCGTCACGTGGGAGAACGATGAAATACTCGACCTGATGCTCAAGAAACAGGAAGAGCTCTTGGTGAACTTCGACGGCGACCGGTGGTTCCATGCCTCGGCCGGAACGCTTCGCTATCCCGGCACCGTGTTGCAGTTATTTCATTTGCCGGAACCGCTTGCGGTACAAAGCGGGGCGAGGCATCTTCCGCCACCTTCCTTCTTTTTTGAAACGATCGAGTCGTTCGATCCTGATCGGGAAATGGTTTGGGCCGACTTGACCCGATCGTACTGGTGGGAGATGCCGACGCTGGTGGCCAATGGAGATCTCGATTCGATCCGGATCGCCGGGAGCAACATCACCCGAACTGCTCTCTCCGACGATGAAGAAGGAGGATATCCCCGCGATCCGATGCGATTCCCCGATCCTTGGGGAAATGCCCGATGGGCCCAAGAGATCTACTTCCGCCTGCTCGATTGCGGTTTCCAAATCCCGCCCAGTGCGGGCAGCGGCTCGGGCGAAGTGGCGAACCCGGTGGGCCTGAATCGGATGTATGCGCATCTCGACGGACCCATGACCTACCGGCGGTGGTGGGATGCGTTTCGGCTGGGACGGGTCTTCGTGACCAACGGGCCGCTTCTGTTGCCTTCGGTCGAAGGAACGCTTCCGGGACATCGCTTTTTGTTGCCCGAGGGGGAAAACTTACTCCTCGAACCGGTATTGAGCCTCTCGACGCGGCGGTCGATCAGCTATCTGGAGATCATCAAAAACGGCGAGATCGCCCATTCGGTCCGTTTGGAGGAGTACATCGAGAATCAGGGAAGATTACCCAACTTGAAGTTCGAGGAGAGCGGATGGTTTTTGATCCGCGCGGTGGCCGACGAGACCTCGACCTATCGTTTCGCGATGACGGCGCCATGGTATGTTCAGATCGGCTCGGAGAAGCGGATCAGCCGCCAAGACGCCCAATTCTTCCTCGACTGGATCTATCAGCGGGCTCGAGCATTGGCGAAGATCGAAGATCCAGCGCTGCGAAAGGGGTGGATCGATTTTCACCGTCGTGGTCGTGATACGTTCAAACGGCTGGTGGAGCAGGCGAATCGAGAATGAAGGCCAACGCCGCGCCGCAGGATCGCATGGGGGGCGGAGCAGTCAGGCCTCCGATTCCCCCAAATTGAGAGGTCGAGAACGGCTGGAAACATACTTCGGGGGGACTAAGCCAATTGTCCTCGAAGAAAAATCCCCATTATTCGAAAGGAAAATGATTGTAGTGAAAATAGGAAGCGGAGGCGGCTTTGCCTGCCATTTTGGCGGAGTTGTCCACCGATGCCGGTGAATCTTCTTGGAAACAACTTCTTATATATAAAGGACTTACGGTTTTTCGAACAATAGGGCACGGCATTTGCGTAATGATGGTGGGTGAAGAGATTCGACGATCTGGCGAAAGCGCTGGAAGCGAATCTCGCTTGTCGGATGATTTCCGACCCGCAAAATTACAAAAACCGACCGTTTTTGCTCTTATCAAGTAGGAGGCCTGCCATGAAGTTCACGCAGAACGATTTCCTTCGGGCCATCAAACGGGTCCGGGAATCGCTCGGATATATGGAATTGGCGTTGCCGCAGCAGGCGCGCCAAACTCTCGCTGAGATCAAGAATCTCGGGCCTTTTGAAGCCCAGGTCGAGCTGATTCGTGGCGAGGCCCTGCGGATGGAAGAACGATATGCCGATGCCGGTCAGAAGTTGGCCACCGCGGCGCATTTGATGCCGGGTGAGTGGAAAACGCCTGCCCTGGTCGCTCTGACGAATGTGCTCAAGCAAACGGGCGATCCGGCCCAGATTGCCCAGACCTTCGGTATTGTCCGCGGCGCGAAACCGTCGCCCCTGTTCAATCGGTTCGGCGATTCCCAAAATCCCGATTTCGAAGATGCTCCTTGAACCCTCCCTGATTGAGGTTCACTATATGCTTAGGATCGGTCGATCGCGTATCGGCCGATCCTTTTTTTGCGCGAAATCCCGGAGTCGAAGGGAGGAGATCGAGCGAGACCGCTCGGTGCCGCTTCAGATTCCTCTTGCATCCGCCGACGTTTCTCGATTACAATCCCGTGCCGTTCTCTTCCGGAATCAGTCCGGCAAGACACACCATCGACGTCATTCGGCCTGGAGGTTCCCGTGCGCGGTCCCCGTACCATTCGATTCAAGATCATTTTCGCGCTCGTGCTTCTGTTGATGATGGTGAGCCTCTTGGCGGGTATCGGAGTTTACACGGTGACTTCCTATCGTTCGATGGTCAAGTACGTCAGCTCCCGGGCTGGGGAGCTTCCGGTCACCGCCGACTTGAATCGTCAGGTGAGCGAGTTGCGAATGATCATGAGCGAAGTCAAAGGCTACCGGGCCAACCAGTTGTCGATGTCGCAGATCGACGGCCACGACTTCGGTATCCGGCTCCGATTCGATAAAAAACTCAACGAGGTGGAAGAAAGCTGCACGAAATACGAACGGTTGCTCAAGACTCGGCTTCGCGAAGAACCGACCCGGAGCCCGCTCGGGCGCGAGTGGGAAACGCTTCAGGAGATCCGGCGAAAGGTGCGTAAGCTGCGCGATCTTGTGGAGGATTCCCAGTGGTCGGCGGAGGAGACGCAGATCGATGAAATCACCGAATTGCTCGTTTCGTTGCACTTCCTCTCCGAGCGACTTCCCAGTTATTTGCATAACAAAATGGTTGGTTACTCCGACGACGTCCGCGACCAATATCACGCGATGTTCGCAACCGTTTTGGTGGTGGGGACCGCGTGTGCCGTCTTGTTGACCGTGTTTTTGCGGCTGTATTACATTTGGGTGTTGCAGCCTCTCAAGACGCTCATCGACGGATCGCGTCAGGTGGCCGGCGGTCGATTCGGTTACCGCATCAGCCTGGAAACACAGGACGAAATGGCGGAACTCGCCGAAGCGATGAACCAGATGACCGAACAATTCGAGACGATCCGCGACGATCTCGATCGTCAGGTGCAGCAGCGGACCCGCGAGGTGGTCCGGACCGAGCGGCTGGCGAGTGTCGGCTTTCTCGCCGCCGGCGTGGCTCATGAAATCAACAACCCGCTCGCCTCGATCGCGATGTGCGCCGAGTCGATGCAGCGGCGAATGCGGCCCCTTTGGGAAATAGCGGAAGACCGGTCGTTACGGGACGAAGAGGGAGAATCGGAAAGCGGTTCACAGACATGCTCTCCATCGCTCCCGCCTGAAGTGGTGCAGGTCGTCAGACGTTACCTCGACATGATCGAACAAGAGGCCTTTCGCTGCAAGGGCATCACCGAAAGACTGCTCGACTTCTCCCGAGCCGAAAAGCGAACACGAGAACGGACCGATTTGGTGAGCTTGATTTTCAGCATGGTCGAAATGATGGGACAATTGAGCAAATACCGCGATCGCCAAGTCCGGTTCGACATGCCCGAGTCGGTGCATGCCTGGGTGAATCCGCAGGAGATCAAGCAAGTGGTCTTGAATTTGCTGACCAACGCGCTCGACTCGATGTCGCCCGGGGGGACCGTTTGGGTGCGGCTTCGGACCGAAAGCGGCCTGGCGGTGCTCGTCTTCGAGGACAACGGTTGCGGCATGGAGCCGGAAGTGTTGCAGAACGTCTTTGAACCGTTTTTCACTAAACGCAAGCAGGGCCAGGGGACCGGGCTGGGGCTGTCGATCAGCCACCGCATCGTTTCCGACCATCACGGGGAGATCGAAGCGTTCAGCGACGGACCCGGCCGGGGAGCGACCTTCCGCGTCAAACTGCCGCTGGAGGAATCACCCCAACGCGATGCCGCGTGAAGACAAACGCCGACCATTTCTTTCACGATTCACCTCCAACAAGAATGCCACCGAAGGAACGACCGATGTCGAAAAAAGGATTGAAACTGCTTTTCGCCGACGATGAACCCTCGCTCCAGGAGCTGATGCGGCTCGAACTACCGGGCATGGGGCACGAAGCGACGATTTGCCCCGACGGCACCACCGCCCTGGCTGCATTGGAACGAAATACCTACGATTGCCTTCTGGTCGATCTCGATATGCCGGGCGCGACCGGTTTGGAAGTGATTCACCATGCAAAACAACTCAATCCGAAGGTCGACGCGATCGTCCTGACCGGAAAGGGGACGCTGGAGACGGCGATCGAGGCGTTGCGACAGGGCGCCTTCGACTACCTGACCAAACCGTGCCGGTTGGCGGAAATCGAAAAAGTGCTTGACCGCGTCGCCGAAAAACGTCAGCTTACCCATAAGTACCTCGCCGCGAAAAAATGCCTCGAACGCCTGGAGGGAAGCTCGAAGCTCTTCGGCCGGTCGGAGCCGATGCAGCGGGTTCGTCTCATGATTTCGAAGGTGGCCCCGACCGATTCAACGGTGGTGCTGCTCGGCGAAACCGGGACCGGCAAGGAATTGGCCGCCCGAGCCGTGCATGACCAGAGTCGGCGGGCGGAGATGCCGTTTGTGGCGATCAATTGCGGGGCGCTTCCGGAAAATTTGATCGAAAGCGAACTCTTCGGGCATCGCAAGGGGAGTTTCACCGGGGCCGAGGAGCACCGGACCGGCCTGTTCGAAGTCGCGCACGGCGGGACGCTTTTTCTCGATGAAATCGGCGAGATGCCCAAGGCGGTGCAGGCGAAACTGCTGCGCTTTCTCGAGAGCGGAGAGATCCGACGGATCGGCGAAAACGAACCGACCCGATGCGATGTCCGTGTCGTCTGCGCGACGCTCCGCAATCTGGAAGCGATGGTCGCCGAGGACCGCTTCCGCGAGGACCTGTGGTTTCGCATCAATACGTTCGAGGTGCGATTGCCTCCGCTGAGGGAACGCCGGAAGGATCTGCCCGAACTCATCGTACATCTCGCACGACGATTGAGAAGCGGTCTCGAAGTGACCGAAGCCCGGCAGATCTTCACTCCAGAGGCGCTCGATCTGTTCGCCGAGCATCCTTGGCCCGGCAATGTCCGGCAGTTGGTCAACGTGATCGAACACGCTCTCATTTTGGCCGAGGGGTTGCCGGTGGGGCCGGAATCGTTGCCTCGGCGGTTCGTCGAGAGTGAACGGCTCGCGCCATCGAAGACCGGCGGGGAGGCCCCCGACGCGGCGCCGAAGACGCTGCGGGAACTCGAACTCGATGCGGTCGAAAAAGCAATTGCGAGGAACCAGGGGAATAAACCTCGCGCAGCGGAAGAATTGGGGATCAGCCTCAAAACTCTGTACAACCGTATCAATGCGGCGGAACAGGTGAAGAAGTCGGCCTGATTCAGCTTGCCGCCCCGAACGACCGGTGCTCGGTTCGTGAGATGATTTCGTCCTGCAGATCGGAACCCAATTCGACGAAGTAATCGCTGTAGCCGGCGACGCGGACGATCAGATTCCGGTATTTCTCCGGCTCCGCCTTGGCCCGACGCAGCAAGGAGGCATCGACAACGTTGAACTGGATGTGATGCCCGTCCATGCGGAAATATCCGCGGACGAGTGAGCCGAGCCGGTCGAGTCCCTCGCCGTCGAGCACATGACGATGGAACTTCATGTTCAGAAGCGTCCCGCCGGTTCGGGCGTGGTCGATTCTCGCGGCCGACTGGACCACCGCCGTCGGACCTTGAAGGTCGGCTCCTTGCGTTGGCGAGATGCCTTCGGAGAGCGGCACGCCGGCGCGTCGCCCATTGGCCGAAGCTCCGAGCACTTCTCCGAAGTAAATGTGTACCGTCGTCGGAAGCAAATTCACGCGGTACTTGCCACCTTTGGTGTTCGGACGTCCATCAATCGCTTCGAAGTAGATTTCGAACAGGTCCCGGGCGATCCGATCGGCCCGAGGATCGTCGTTCCCCCACTTCGGGGCCTTGTTCATCAGCGTTTGCCGGAGCGGTTCCCGATCCTCGAAATCGGTCCGGAGTGCGTCGAGCAGCTCGGGCATCGAGAGCGATTTCTCCCGGAAGACGAGATGCTCCAGCGCCGCCATCGCGTCGGTCGTCGTTCCGAGTCCCACGCCCTGAATATACGTCGGATTGTAACGGCTTCCTCCGGCGTGGTAATCGGTCGCCGTCGCCACGCAATCGTCCATCAACAGCGACATGAAGGGGGCGGGCAAGCGCGTGGCGTAGAGCCGTTCGATGAGGTGATTCCCCTCGATCTTCAAGTCGACGAAGTAACGCAATTGCGTGCGGTACGCCGACACCAGTTCATCGAAGGAGTTCCAAGAGGTCGGGTCGCCGGTCTTCGGACCGATCTGCTTGCCGGTCCGAGGGTCGACGCCGTCATGGAGCGCCAGTTCGAGCACTTTCGGCCAGTTGAAATAGCCGGTCAGGGTGCAACTTTCTTTACCGAACGCGCTGACGGTCACGCAACCACTCGGTCCTCCGCACCGGGCATCGTGAAGCGTTTTGCCGTCGTGGAGCATTTCCTGGACGATCACGTCGCTGTTGAAGACCGAAGGCTGCCCCAGTCCCGTGCGGATCACCTCGCCTGCGGCGCGGAGGAAGGCATCGGGATTCTTCTTGCTCAACTGGATGCACGCGCTCGGCTGGACCAGTTGCATCTCCTGAACCACTTCGAGCAGAAGATAAGAAACGTCATTGACCGCGTCGTGGCCCTCGGGCGTCAGACCACCGATGTTGATCAGCGCGAAATCGGTGTAGGTGCCGCTCTGTTCTTCGGTGATGCCTACCTTCGGCGGTGCCGGCTGGTTGTTGAACTTGATCCAGAAGCATTCGAGCAGTTCCTTCGACTTTTCGCGAGTGAGCGTGCCGGCCTCGATTTCCCGACGGTAGAATGGATAGAGATGCTGGTCGAGCCGACCGGGATTGAACGAGTCCCAGGTGTTCAGTTCGGTGATGACGCCAAGGTGAACAAACCAATAGCATTGGAGTGCTTCGCGGAACGTACGGGGGGCGTGCGCCGGCACGTGGCGGCAGATCTCGGCGATTTCAAGCAGTTCACGCCGGCGGTCGGGATCCTCCTCTTCGGCGGCCAGTTCGCTTGCGCGATCGGCGTAACGTTTCGCCTGGCGGATGATCGCCTGACAGCAGAGGTCCATGGCAATGAGTTCCTCGCGTTTGTCCCAGGCCGCGAGATCGTTGAGCCAATCGAGTTCGTCGAGCTGCCGGGCGATTCGGTGTCGGACATCGAGAAAACCGTGGCGGTAGATTTTATCGTCGCAGATCGCGTGCCCCGGCGCCCTCTGCTCCATGAATTCCGTGAAAACTCCCGCTTCGAAGGCGTCGTGCCACTCGCGTCGCATCGCCTGGAAAACTTGATCCCGTTGCGTGGCGCCTTGCCAGAAGGGGATGATCGTATCACGGTAGGTCGTCCGGGTTTCTTCGGAAACGGTGAACGGCGTGCGCTCGCGGGTGTGGAGGATCTCCAGGTCGCTCAGCGAGTGACAGCAAAGCTCCGGGTAGGTCGGCGTCGCTTTCGGGGCCGGACCGCGCTCGCCGACGATCAATTCTTCCGGGCCGATGAAGATCGTTTTCTCCTCCATCAGGTGGAGAAACGCTTTGGCCCGGGTCACCGGGGGAGAGCACTGCCGGGGAACCGCCCCCTGGTAGAAACGCGTGATCAGTTCCGCCCGTTCGGTGGAGAGATACGGCCGGGTCGTGACGCTCTCCTCCCGTAAGCGTGCAATCCGTTCGTTCAGCGGACGGGCGGCGTTGGGAGGATCTGCTTCGGTCGACGTTTTCTGGTGGAGACGGGTCTCTTGGATCATGGTTCACCTCTATCCGCCGACGACGCTTGCGAAGCCGTGCTCGGCGAGGATTTTCTGAAAACAAACCAGTGTTTTTTCATCGGGCGTTCCCATACGCGGCCGGCGAGGCTCCGGTACATCGATCGGAACGGTTTCCATCCTTCGGGCCTTGGCTTCGCCGCCGGAGTGATAGGGCAGCAGGTCGACCCGACGTAGTCGCGAAAGCGATTTCATGAAGGGAATCCCCTGCCGAAATTGGTCGGGGGAGCAGTTGAATCCTTCGACCAGGGGAATGCGGAGGATGAGTTCCGCTCCTTGGTGGTCGAGGAACCGCAAATTTCCGAGGATTCGTTCGTTCGACACGCCGGTCCACGTTCGATGGAGTTCGGCGTCGAAGGTTTTCAGATCGCACAGGAACAAATCGACCAGGGGAAGCAACCGTTGCAGGATTTCCCGCTCGGCTTCGAGCGATGTGTCCACGGCCGTATGGATCGCTTCACGCCGGCAGCCGCGAAGAGTCGATTCGAGGAATTCCGGTTGTGCCAGCGGTTCTCCCCCGGAGAACGTGACACCGCCGCCGGATTCCTCAAAAAAGACGCGATCGCGGACGATCTCCTCAAGCAGTGCTTCGGGGGTCCATTTCTTTCCGGAGATCTCCCGTGCCAAGCTGGGGCACGCCGCGGTGCACCGGCCACAGCGGAGGCATCGCTCCGCCTCCCGCACGCTGGTATCTTGCTCGAGGTGAATCGCGTCCCGCGGGCATGCCCAGACGCAGGCGCCGCAAGCGATGCACCGGCCGGCACGGAAGAGAGGTTCCGGTTCCCCTCGCCGGCTTTCCGGGTTTTGGCACCAGGCGCAACGCAGTGGACAACCTTTCAAGAAAACGGTCGTCCGGATTCCAGGCCCGTCGTGGAGCGCGTAGCGTTTGATGTCGAAAACCACTCCCTCGACATCCGGCTCACTGGGGGGATCATTGACTTGCATCACCCTATTATTGCTTCCGACGGCGTCAGGGTAAAGAGGATGCACGAGGAAAACAGGCAAGGGCCTCTCGAAACGGCTTTCCTGCAATAGAGCCTTCAGACGGGACACCTGGGAATCGCGATCTCCCCCTCGAGAACCGCGCGATCGGCGACGACTTCAGAGGACGATTTGATACCCCAATCGCTGGGAAATACGCAATGCGTAGTGTCGCACCTTTGAACCGACGTGCTCGTGCATCGTCTCGGTCAAGCGATTCATGGGGCCGGTGCAGACGATCGCGGCGATCGGAGTTTCCTTGTCGTTGAAGACGGGGGCCCCCACACAATGGATCCCTTCGAATCCTTCTTGGAGATCGGTGGCGTATCCCCGGTTGCGAATCTGCGTGAATTCGCGAGCGAATTCCTCCCGCGTGGTCAGGGTGGTCGTCGTGAGTTTGGGGAGACCCGCCTTTTCGAGCATGAAGAGGGATTCTTCGGAGGGAAGGTAGGCGAGAATCGCCTTGGTTCCGGCAGAGGCATGGAGGGGAACCCGCATCCCCGTTTCGCAAACAAGCCGGAAAGGATGCAAACCGGGAATCGATTCGAGCACCATTCCCTCGGAACCCACGAGGGTGAGGATGACGATCGTTTCCTTGACTTCATCGCGAAGCTGCCGCATGTAACCGAGCGAAGATTCCAGCAGGCCGGTTTTCGATTCCGCCCCGTAACCCATGGTGAGAAGTTTTCGGCTCAGGGTGTAGCGTTTGGTGTCGTCGTTGCGAAAAAGGTAGCCTCTTTCGTACAGCGCCGAGGAGATGCGGAACGTCAGATTCTTGGAAAGTCCCAGAAGAGCGGCGATCTCACTGACTCCCATGCCTTCGGGGTGATCGCGGAGAGTTTCCAGGATCGAGAGGCCGTTTTCCAAATTCGAGACTTTATATTCGGTGAAAACCGTGTTGCCCTTGGGGACTGTCTTGCTCATGTCATCGCTCTGATGGGAGAAAAAAGAGAGGTATTTGTGCTTGTCGTGAATCCGCGAAAGCAATGTCTCCTTTGGGGGCAGGCGATTCGTTTCCCGGAAGCATGAGGGAAATGAGATCGTCGCCCGAGGGAGACCGAGCGATTCCGTTCGCGAGTGAATATAGAGGGTTTGGGGAAAAGGAGTGTTAAGATAAAAATGAATCGATAAATAAATCTTCATTCATTTTTACCCATAATCTACTTGTTTGGCAACTGAGGACCCCCCGATTTTTTTCTAAATTTCTCCGTCAGAGGGTGGAAAAAAGAATTTCCCTGAAAATAACGGTTATTCACGGTTTTCTGAGAGGCATTCGAGAGGTGGGTTCAGCACTTTTGGGGGGTTATTTTTCCCAGTGGATCAGGTCGTCGGGCAACTTGGGCGTACCCCCGGTTTGGGAACAGACGTAGGCGGCGACACGGCACGCATGTTCATTGACCGAATCGAGCGACTGGCCGGCGAGGAAATCGTGAACCACCGTCGCCGTGAAGGCATCGCCGGCGCCGACCGTATCGGCCATCTGTTCCACTTCAATCCCCCGACAGTGGCTCACCCCACTGGCGCTCTGGAGAATCGCGCCTTCGCTCCCCATCGTCATGGCGATCATCCGCAGGTCGAAGATGTCGCGCATCACCTGCATGATTTCCTCGGGGGGGCCGGTCAGTTCAAGAAGATCGGAAAGGAAGGGCATTTCATCGCCGCTGAGCTTCAGGACATTGGCCAACTCGAGCGATTCCCGAACGACGGTCCCATCGGTGAACGGAGGACGGAGGTTGATATCGAGCACGCGAAGTGACGAATCCGGCACGGTTTGGACGAATCGCCGGATCGTCTCGCGCGACGGTTGGTGCCTTTGAGCGAGGGTGCCGAAGCAGACGGCGTCGGCCTTCCGGGCGATTGCCTCGAGGGACTTCTCCCATGTCATTTTATCCCAGGCGACGTGATCCTTGATGTCGAAAGTCGGTTTGCCGGAATCGTCCAGCGACACCTCGACCGTTCCGGTGGGCGATTCGCCGCTACGCTGGATGTAATCGAGATGGATGCCGTTTTCCTCGAGAACCTTCAGCGCTTCGTCGCCCAGTTCATCCTGCCCGACACAACTGATCAAATAGGCGTCGGCCCCCAGGCTCGCCGCGTGACTGGCCAAGTTGGCCGGCGCGCCTCCGAAACGGGCACCGTCCGGAAAACGATCCCAGAGAACTTCGCCGATGGAGACCAAGGTCGGTTTGGAGGAACTCATATTTTCTCCATTTCTTTTTGTCTATTTTGATTATTTGTTCAGTTGTAAAGTCCAAGTCGGCCGTTTCTCGACAAATCACCTCTCATAGAGGGGAGGGCATTCGGGCGCATTGTCTGGTTGATGATACCATTCTCTGCCGTACTTTCAAGACCTTGGTGTCGATGATCCCCCACGACAAGAGGGGGGGGCAGAGTCTTTTTGCCGCTCTTTCTCGGGGGTCGTTTCTCGATAAAGGCGATGCGTTTCGATGTATTTCTCCACCGCTCGGGGGACCTGGAAACGGATACTCCTCCCCTGTGCGACCTGCCGACGGAGGTGGCTCGACGAGAGGTCGATTTGCAGCATTTCGACGACGGATTCCCGAAAACGGGTCAACCGATCCTCCGAAACGAGCGGGGTCAGGATCGAGAAATCGATTTCCGGGTTTCCCGGCCGATGGGCGGGAGCGGGGGTGACGTGTCGGAGAACCTCTTCCGCTCGATACCAATGCGGCAGATCGTGAAACATATCGGCCCCGAGGACCAGGAAGAGTTCCGCTTCCGGGAGCGTCTCGCGGAAATGGCGAATCGTGTGCAGGGTGAAGCTCGTTTCGGTACGATCGATTTCGAAGCGACTCACTTCGAACTCTTCACATCCGCCGGTGGCCAGCTCCAGCATGGCGGCACGGTCGTCGCCGGCGGAAATTCGCCTGGATCGTTTGTGGGGGGGGATCCCCGCCGGGACGAAAACCAGCCGATCCAGAGAGAGCGTCTCCCGACACTTCTCGGCCAGAAGGAGATGTCCCAGGTGGACCGGGTCGAAACTGCCGCCGAAAATACCTACCCGCATGGAGGACTCCGTCAATCAAATGGGGGACGCATGTCTTTCTTCTGATCTCTTATCTCGGGAAAATAATACGATGATCACGGTATGATCACGGCATGAATTTCACCAAAAGACCCCATTTTAGCGTCATTTCCTTCTTTTGCAAAAAAGGGGGGCGATCATTTTTAGACCGAAGAGGGACGCGAATGAAATGGGAGAAGAAAATCGCCGATTTTTTCACTTGTTCGGCGGCGGGGAACTTCGATAATGATGGTTTGCCGTGGTGCGTCGGATGGCGCCGCGGAGGCCGTGAGCCCCTTAGTTGTGTTTGAAGGAACGATATGTCCGCCAAGCGCCTCCCCCAGGACCGCCAGCTCTCGCTCTTCGCGGAGGAAGCCCTTCCCACGCCTTGGGAAGCGGCCGAGGAGGAGACGGTCGAGGTGGCGAAGGTGATCTTTCCCACCGGATTGGAGGGAGAGTTCGACTATCGCATCCCCGAAGAGTTGCTCGGGGTGCTGGAGCCGGGCTTTCGGGTGATGGTGCCGCTGGGGCGTTCGAATCGTCTGGTGGTCGCCTATTGCATCGAGGTCGATCTCCATGCGAAGACCGGACGGAAATTGAAGCCGGTCCGTCAGGTGCTCGATTCCCGTCGGCTCCTTTCTCCGAAGATGCTCGAATTGACGCGGTGGATCTCCGAGCACTATCTATGCCCTTGGGGACAGACCCTCGAGGCGGTGCTCCCGGCGGGCGTGCGGGGGCAGGCGGGAACACGGTTGGCGACCGTTCTCTATCCCGCCGAGGAGACGCCGGATCTTTTGAAGCAGCACTCTCTCACCACGAAGCAGTCGAAGGTTTTCCAAGCGCTCCGGCAGGCCGAAGTGCCCCTGACCAGTACCGAGCTTTGCCGGGCGGCGAAATGCTCTTCGGCGCCGATCCGAAAATTGAAGCAGTTGGGACTGATCCGCTCGCGTACGGTACGCCGGGAAACGACGTTGCTCGAAGACCAGGCGGAGATCCCCCGCATGGCGCCGCATCATCTCGGGGAGGACCAGCAGGCGGCCCTCTCGGCGATCTGCGAGCCGATCCACCGCGGCGCGTTCGAGACGCTCCTGATCCACGGGGTCACCGGCAGCGGCAAGACGGAGGTGTACATCCGTGCGATCGAAGAGGTCGTGGCGATGCGTCGCCAGGCGATCGTCCTCGTGCCGGAGATCAGCCTCACCCCGCAGACGGTCGGGCGATTCCGGCAGCGATTCGATTCGGTCGCCGTCTTGCACAGCCATCTAACCGACGCACAGCGACATCACCAGTGGCAGCGGATCGTCTCCGGCGGCGTGCAGGTGGTGGTGGGGGCCCGAAGTGCCGTCTTCGCGCCGGTGCCGCGATTGGGATTGATCGTTCTCGACGAGGAACACGAAGGCTCGTTCAAGCAGGATACGGCGCCCCGATACCATGCCCGACAGGTCGCCCTCTTTCGAGCCCGGCAGGAGCAGGTTCCGCTGATTCTCGGCTCGGCGACGCCGTCGCTGGAGAGCTGGCAGCGGGCCATCTCGGGCGAATACCGGTTGATTTCGATGCCGCGCCGGGTGCGGAATCTTCCGATGCCGGCGGTCCGGACGGTCGATCTGCGAACCGAGATCGCCAGCCGGCGGACCCGGGGAGCGATCCACCGGCAGTTGCATCAAGCGATGCGAGAGTCGCTCGAAGCGGGCGGGCAAGTGATTCTGCTTTTGAATCGTCGCGGCTTCTCGACGCATATACAATGTCCCGCTTGCGGCAACGCGATGAAGTGCCCCCATTGCGATATCTCACTGACGCATCACCGGAGTGAGGAGATCGTCCTGTGTCATTACTGCGATCACCAGGTGCCCACCCCCCGGCAGTGTCCCGAGTGTGACTTCGCCGGGATCCGTTACAGTGGACTGGGGACGCAGAAGCTCGAGATGGAGGTCCGTCGCCGTTTCCCCGACGTCTCCTGTTTGCGGATGGACACCGACACGATGCAAGGGCAGGGCGCCCATGAGAAGGCGCTCGCTTCCTTTCGCCGCGGAGAGGTGCGGATTCTGCTGGGGACGCAGATGATCGCCAAGGGACTCGATTTTCCCCGCGTCACGCTCGTCGGTGTCATTCAGGCCGATACGGCCTTGCATTTGCCCGACTTTCGCGCTTCGGAGCGGACCTTTCACCTGATCACGCAGGTCGCGGGACGTACCGGGCGGGGAGATCACGGAGGCCGAGTGATCATCCAGACGTTCAATCCCGACCACCCGGCGATCGTGGCGGCGGTGGACCACGACTTCCGAAAATTCGCCCAGCGCGAACTCCCTTTGCGACAAATGCTCGGGTATCCTCCCTTTTCGGAGATGGCCCGCATCGTCCTTCGCGGCCCGGATGAACCGCAGACGTTCGCTTTCGCCGAACACCTGGCCGGGCGGTTGCGTCGGGAGTTCGAGGCGGCCGGCGAGGAGTTCCGGCTCTTGGGCCCCGCGCCTGCGCCGTTCGCGAAACTGCGCGGGAATTACCGTTTTCAGCTCCAGATGCACACCGCCGAAGGCGAGCTGCTGCGCGGCGTGCTGCGAAGCACTTCGGCGAAGGTGAAGACTCCCGAAGCGATCCAGTGGATCATCGATCTGGAACCGCTCGACATGCTCTGACGGCCAACGACGTGCGCGGTCAATCGACCTGATGGACCAGGATGGCGTTGTGCTGCCCGCTGACGGTTCCCAAGCCGGTGAGCATGACGATACGCTCTTGCGATTCGAGGTGGCCGTTCTCGCGAGCCTGCCGGACAAAGGCCTCTATGAGATGTTCGTAGGAGTCGGTGGGATAATCGCCCACGGGGATGACGCCCCAATAAAGACACATCCTCCGCAGGGTGGTTTCCGAGGGGCTGGTGCCGACGGTCATGACGAAGTGTCGGTCCTTGGCCAGCGAGAGAGCGATCTCGCCGGTTTGGGTGGCGACGAGGATGAGCGCGGCGTCGATCGCCCGGGCCAGTTCACCGGCGGAACGGCAGATCGCCCCGGTGATCGGGTCGACACAGAGGATCTCTTCGTCGCCCGAGAGGGGGCTGCTCGGCGCGTCGGCGAGCAGCGGTTCGGTGGCGGTGGCGATGCGGTGCATCATTTCGACCGAGCGGAGGGGGAACTTGCCGATCGCCGTCTCGCCCGAGAGCATGCAGGC
>CAZWCE010000005.1:100961-304573 GCA_964632505.1 uncultured Planctomycetaceae bacterium
CGAGGCTGGGCATCGCCGCCGGGGGCCGCTCGCGCCAGAGCGGCTCGGTCGCCAACGCGATGCGGTGCATCATCTCGACCGACTCGAGCGGAAAGTGACCGATCGCCGTCTCGCCCGAGAGCATGCAGGCGTCGGTGCCGTCGAGGATGGCGTTGGCCACGTCGGTCGCTTCGGCCCGGGTCGGCAGGGAGGTTTGTTGCATGCTGTCGAGCATCTGCGTGGCGACGATGACCGGCTTGCGGAACCGGCGACATACGTCGATGATCCGCTTCTGCACGACGGCGATTTCGGCGACGTCGATCTCCACGCCCAAATCCCCCCGGGCGACCATGATGCCGTCGGAAGCCCGCACGATCGCCTCGAGATGCTCCAAGGCTTCCGGCTTCTCGATCTTGGCCACCAGATGGGGAATATCGAGCTTCTCCTCTTCGCTTCGGCCTGCGTTCTCCTCCTCGACGGTGCTGGAAACCAGTTCCCGCAACTCGTGTAGGTCGTTTTCGCTACGGACAAAGCTGAGTCCGAGAAAATCGATTCCGGCCCGGGTGGCCCAGACGGCGTTTTCCCGATCGACCGGCTGCAGCGTGGGGATGCTCAGCTTCACACCCGGCAGGTTCACCCCCTGGCGGCTGCGGACGACTCCGGGGACGAGGACCTCGCAGGTGACGCGATCCTCGGTCTTTTCCCGCACCGTCAGCGCGACGGTGCCGTCGGCGAGCATGATCCGGTCGCCGATTTCGAGTTCATCGATCAAGTGTTCGTAGGTGGCGGTGAAGGTATCGGACCGGTCGGTCGATGTCCCACGCACGAAATGGACGGGCGTTTCAGGCCGGCATTCGTACGACCCGCCGGGGATCTTCCCCAGTCGGATTTTCGGTCCCGCCAGGTCGGCCAGCATCGCGATGGGGATCTTCAGTTCGCGACTCACGCGACGAATGCGCTCGAATCGGACCTGTTGCTGCTCGGGGCCGCCGTGGGCCATGTTCAGGCGGAAGACATCGACACCCGCCTCGATCAACTGACGGATCGTCGAGTCGTCGTCGCAGGCCGGTCCGACGGTGGCGACGATCTTCGTGCGACTGGGACGCGTTCTCAAATAGTGAAACGGCGACATGGCCAAGACTCCTCGGTTGGGGATATCGAGAGATCTTTTCCGCTCGGTGAAAGGGGGCGAAAAAGTTCCTGAAAAAAGCGGGTTTCCACCCGACGAGCAGGTATTATACTGGTATATCGTTTGTCGGGGAAGCCGCCGTGGTCGATACTGCGTAGGGAGAGTCCGCCATCATGGGGGAAATCAAACAGCCGGAATCGGTATTGCTGGTGACCGCCGTGTTCAGTCGCCACGAAGAGGCGTTTTCCTGGGCCCGAGAATCGATGCAAACCGCCTACGGCGAAATCGCCCTGGAGAGCGAAACATTTGATTTTCAGGAATACACGCACTATTACGATCCCACGATGGGGCCTGGCTTAAAAAAACGCCTCTGGGCCTTTTCGCGTCCGATCGACCCGGCCGCGCTGGCGGAGATCAAGCGGTTTTCGAACGAGCGGGAGGAATCGTTCGCCCGAGAGCACGGCTTCGCCGAGCGCCGTCCGCTCAATCTTGATCCCGGCTATGTGACACTCGGGAAGCTGGTCCTCGCCTCGACGAAAGATCATTCTCACCGGATCTACCTTCGCGATGGTATCTTCGCCGAAGTGACGCTCCGGTGGACGAAAAAACAGTGGTGGGCTTTCTCCTGGACGTTTCCCGATTATGCGGCGGGAATCTACTTCCCGTTCCTCCGACAGTGCCGGGAGCTGCTCCATCGGAAATTGCGTGCAAACCCGGAACAGATCGGGGATGCAAACGAGAAGAAAAAGCAAGATTGAAATTGTCCGGGAAGGAGTGTTCATTCGATGTTCTGGAGCATGCTGGCGGCGCTGGTCATCGCCGCGGTGGTCGGTTATTTCACCGGGCATCTGGTTCGGCGATGGGGGCCCCGATTCGGATGGGTCGACCAGCCGGGCCATCGTAAGGTTCACGCCGAGCCGATGCCGACCGGCGGGGGAGTGGCGATCTGGATCGGCGTCGTCGGGCCGCTGGCCGCCGGGCAACTCGTCCTCGCTCTGCTCATCGCTCTGGGCATGAAGGAAACGCTCGCCGGTTGGCTGCCGGAGTCGGTCGCGGTGCATCTCGACGGGCTCTGGGTTCAGTCGCAACGCCTCTGGATGCTCCTGGCCGGGGGGACGGTGCTCATGATCCTCGGGCTGATCGACGATCGCCGCGGCATCGACTGGAAGATTCGCCTGGGCGTCCAGACGCTCGTGGCGATGGGGATCGTCGCCTTCGGATGGCGGGCGAGCCTCTTTCTCGATGTGCCGCTGGTGGCCGAGGTGGTCAGCGTGCTTTGGATCGTCGGGTTGGTCAACTCCTTCAACATGCTCGACAACATGGACGGCCTTTCGGCCGGCGTGGCCGCAATTTGCGGTTCCCTCCTGGCGGCGGTCATGTTCCTCGCACCCGATCCGGTGACGCAGCAACCACAGCTTTTCGTCGGCGGATTCCTGCTGGTTTTCGTCGGCGCGGTGCTCGGTTTCCTCGGACACAATTTCCCCCCGGCGAAGATGTTCATGGGCGACGGCGGGAGCTACTTCCTCGGCTATCTCATGGCCACCACCACGCTCTCGGCCACGTTCGCCGGCTATGACGTTCCCCGGCAGACGATCTTCGTGCCCGTGGTCATCCTCGCCGTGCCGCTGTACGACACGGTGACCGTCCTGGCGATTCGTCTCCGGCAGGGACGCAGCCCGTTCGAAGGCGACAAGAGCCATTATTCCCATCGGCTGGTCGAGCTCGGCTTCACCAAAAAGCAGGCGGTGATGATCATCTACCTGACGACGACGGCGTGCGGCCTGGGGGCGTTGCTTCTGTACGAAGTGCCTCTCTACGGGGCGGTGCTCATCTTCCTGCAGGTCCTGTTGTTGTTGATTCTGGTGGGGATCCTGGAGACGCAAGGACGCCGGGTACGGCGGAAGTAGCGGAGGCTGGGGCGAGCCGGTTGCCCGATTCCCGGGGGTATGAGAGAATGGGGGAGCTTCCCGGTACCCCTGCGTTCCAAGCTCATCGGGATGTTGCCTCTGAACCCCCAATTGACGATCTCCGCGGTCGGAAGAGTTTATGGCGAAGCGAACTTCTCGAAAACAAGCGTCCAAATATCGTCCCCTCGCCCGAGATGAGCGATCTCCGGAAAACAGCGGCCGTCCGGGAATGGAACGCTTTTTCTGGTGGATTTTTCCGACGCTGGCGGCGGTGGTGGTCCTCACCGTGCTGCTTCCCGGCGAGGGGGTGGCATGGGAAGGCGACGGCGTTTTGATCGAAGGTCCCTGGCTTTTTCTGGGAGTTTTGTGGTCGATGTTCGTCCTCCGATGGCGTCGGGCGCATCCGCCGAGTCGCCCGGGGGCGCAAGTTCGATTCGTCTTCGGGCCGATCGACGGCGTATTCCTCTTTCTGATCGGATGGATCATGATCGCGTCACTGGTCGCGATCCGTACAGGTGCGCCGCGTCCGGCGATGAATATGCTCTGGGTGTGGGTCGCCATGGGGGTGGCCTGGTTCCTTTTCCGGCAGATGCTGATTCATCCGATCGTCCTCCGCGCGATGCTGACGCTCGGAATCGCGCTGGCGACGGCACAGGCGAGTTTCGGTTTGTACCAGTTTTTTATCGAGATGCCGAGTCTCCGAGCCGAATACGAGGCGAACCCCGATGCGATGCTCCGAGAATCGGGGCTCTGGTATCCCGAAGGATCCACCGAGCGGATGCTCTTCGAGGAACGGCTTAAGAGCGTGGAACCGATGGGGACGTTCGCCTTGACCAATTCGCTCGCCGGTCTGTTGGCGCCGTGGACGGTGTTGCTGCTGGGGATGGTTCTGGGATGTCTCGTGCGGCGACCCGGTCATCAGGAACGGTTTCGGTGGCCGATCGGGCTTCTTCGCTTGGCGATTCCCTTGATACCGCTCCTGTTGTGTCTGCTTCTAACGAAGAGCCGCAGTGCCTGGCTGGCGGTGTTCTTGGGCTCGCTGGCCGTGGTGGGAGTCATGCTGGGCAAAGAGGGCGTGCGGCGATTCGGTCTCCGTCGGTTATTCGTCGCAGGTGCCGTGCTGGTGGTGCTGGTGGCGGGGATGGTGGGGGGCGGTGTGCAGATGGGGGGGATCGACCGGGAGATCGTCACCGAGGCGTACAAGTCGCTCGGCTACCGCGTTCAATACTGGCAGGCGACGATGGCGATGATCGCCGATCACCCCTGGTTCGGCTGCGGCCCCGGAAACTATCAGCACGTCTACACGCAGTACAAATTGCCGACCGCGAGCGAAGAGATCGCCGACCCGCACAATTTTCTCTTGCACTTGTGGTCCACCGCGGGCACGCCGGCGGCGGTGGCGATCGTCGTCATTCTTATCGCCCTGGTGGTGAAGACGGTTCGCGGCGGGCGGGACGACAAGGGATTATTCGAAGCGTCGGACGAAGCTTCACCGAACGATTCCCGCTCTCTCGGGGCAATGCTTCCGGCGCAGCTTGGCCGCTTGACGGGATGGATCGTCGCGGTGGCGGCCGGTTTCTTTTCGGCGTTACTTATTTCTCAGAGCGCGAGCGTGCCGTTGGGAATGCCGGTGCTGCTGATCGGTATGCCGGCGGCGGGATTCGCGTTCCGGCTTCTCTGGCCGATGGTCCGTGAATTGGAGATTCCGACTTGGTTGCTGTTGGCGGCGGTGTTGGTTCTTTTCGTGCATCTTTCCGCGGCCGGGGGAATTCATTTTCCGAGCGTGGCGATCTCCGGCTGGCTGCTGGCCGCGATGGTGACCCGATCGAACGAATGGACCGGAAGTGGTTCTACGGGCGAGCGAAGGTTCGGTGAGGAGCAGCACGAGCGACAATCTTCCGACCGGCACCAACGGCGGCTTCACGGCGGAGTGCTGGCGACGATGCTCCTTCTCGGGGGATTGTTTTACTACTTCGAGTTTTATCCGGTGCTCAAATGGCGGGCTTGTCAAAATGCAGCGATGTCGACGGTCGATTATCAGGAGCAGGTGGCGCGGCTCCGTCAGGCGGTGGAGGCGGATCCCTGGGCCGCCGAGACCTGGATGGCGCTTGCGGGCATGACGCCTTACGGCGGTGGAGGGAGTCTTTCGGCAGAGAAGGCGGAGGAGTTGGTCACGTTCTATCGGAATCGAGCCCTGGCGACTGCCCCCCATTCGGCCGGTATTCGTCGGCAGTTCGGCGAAGAGGCACTGGCTCATTTTCTGAAACGGGGAGATCGCCGGGAGTTGGAGTTCGCCGAAAAGATGTTCACCGAAGCGATCGATCGCTACCCGACCAGTGCAGCGCTTCACGGGAGGTCGGCCGTCGTTCTTCATCTATTGAACCGGCATGAGGCTGCGCGGGAGGCGAAAGAAAAGGCCCTGGAGCTGGATCGTCAAACGCCGCACCGGGACAAGAAGCTCACGCCGGAGTTGCGTGAAAGGCTGGAATCGATGGAATGAACAAGGAATCGCCGGGATGGGTCGAGAGGGATCGCGGTGAACCGAAGGCGAGACGGAGAGAGCTCTCAACGTTGTTCGCGTAAGGTGGTCAAACTGAGGAAGCCGAGAATAAGAGAGAAGACGACGAAACCGATGTCCATGATGATGCTCGATTTCCCGAACGGGATGCCGATGATCATATCGAGTCCGAAGACGAGCACCAGCAGCGCAGAGACAACGATCGCGATAATACAAAGAGCTTTTGACATGGATGAACTTCCCGGGAGCCGACGAAATGTGAGGCACACTCAAACGGCAGACAGGCACCCCAGCGGGGCGCAACTCGTTGGACTGCTAACAGCTTGTGGAAAAAAGGCGTGGTGACCTTTTCAACCTCGACCACACGACACTACGTTGCCGCAGCGTCTGCCAAAGGAGCGATTCGGCAATCACTTGCTTGAACGAAACATCTTGTTTCTCCCAGCAGCTCATTTTTCAACGAGCTGTTGAGCTTGGTGCATGAAAAACATGCACGGTTCTTCCATAGTATAATCCATTTTTTCCAGGAACTCTACTCTTTCTACCCTACTTTTTCTTGTTTCGTTTCCGAAAGTCCCCAGAGCCCCGTCGAGGAAAGTGGGGGCGAGAAACGATGATGACGGATATGCCGAAAAAAAGAGGGGAGAAGAGTCGCGTCCATGAAACACTAAAATGGGATTATTGCGAGAAAAGGCCACGAATGCAACGGCAAGCAAGAATTTTTCTTTTTTCAGAAGTTTTTTGCCTCTTGAAGATCTCTCGAACAGAATTTCTACGGATCGGTCTCGATTTTCTCCTTCCGGCAGCGATCGCCCCCGCGGTGTTTCTCTACCCGGCCGCCAAGTGCGAGGTGTTGGAGGAGGGGGGATTCGCATCTTCTCCGACCGAACCGAGCGGAACCGCGGGACGCATCTTTTGATACTTCTCCACGGTAGGTAGTTTCAGTGTGAATGCGGTTCCTTTGCCGACGGAACTCTCGACGCGAATGCGTCCGTGGTGTGATTCGATGATATTCTTGCACATCGAAAGCCCCAGTCCCGTGCCGCCTTTTCCGCTTTCGTCGGGACCATCCTTGGTGGAGTAGAACGCATCGAAGATATGAGGGAGTTTCTCCTTCGGGATGCCGGTTCCGTAATCGCGGACCGTCATCGAGACCATTTCGAGTGATTCGTCGTAGTCGATTTTCAGCGAAAGCCGTCCCCCGCCGCTCATCGCCTGCCGGGCATTGATCAACAGGTTCAACAGCACCTGCTGGATTTGGTTTCCCTCGATCATCACCTCGGGAACCGGTTGAAAGGACGTCTCGACTTGAATGCGGTACTTGTTCATTTCCCGTTCGAGCAGAAAGAGGGTATCGTCCAGGAGCGCCTTCAGGTCGGTCGGCTCCTTGCCCGGCTTGCGGTTCCGCGCCATGCCGAGAACCGTCTGCGTGATTTTGGCGGCCCGATTGCCTGAGGCGAGGATTTTCTCGAACGCCTTGTTTCGCGAGGGTTCGTCCTTGTGACGGAGACCGAATTTCGCATAGTTGATGACCGTGGTCAAGACGTTGTTGAATTCATGGGTCGTGGTGCTGGCCAATTCACCGATGGCGGTCAATCGTTGCGCCTGACAGAGTTTCTCTTCCAGTAAGGCGATCTTCTTCTCCAGCGTTTCGACGTATTCCTGATGCGAGGTTCCTTCCATGCGTTTTCCTTCTGGTCTGGTCATCTCTTTTTTCGATCGATATGGCGAATGGTTTTCCGAGGTCTCCCTGGGCGACAAGAGCCACAGGACGTTGCAAGTTTTCCGCCGAGAGAAGGAGGCTGGTGGGATCGTTTCGGCAGTCTTTGTACTCGACTTACCTTGCCCCGATTGCTAAGGTTTTCTCCTCGCCTGCTTCGACGTTTTTTTCTGTTTCTTGCCCTCGGTTCCCATGCTTAACTCTTTGGCGGAAAAGATGTTAGATCTATCATTCCATATCGACGCTTCGTTTCACCTTCTGCACGGGAAGCGTAAAAACGAGAGATTTTCCGAAGATTTCCGGCGCTGGTTGCCCTCGGATTTCACAGGTGGGAAAGGCGGGAAAAGGACCTGTTTTGGGAAGCGGTCGAGACCGTGGGGAGCTGGAATAGAAACGGGAAATGGCCCGACGACCACCTCACGGCAAGCAGGGCAGGGAAGTCAAAAAAAAGGTGGAAATCGTACGCCATGCAAAAAAAAGCCCCCGGATGAGAAGATCCGGAGGCTTCGGGGTAGATCGGTTCGATTCGTCTGTCGGCCGAAGTTTACTGGTCGTAGGCCGATTTCATTTTGGTCGGCGGCGTTCGTTTGCGGAACAGTTCCGTCACGGCGCCGTTGGAAGACTTGACGTTCTCTTTCTTCACGTTGCGGTAGAGACCGGAAACGATGCCCGAGCTTTCCTGCAATCGCGTGCTCTCGGGATTCATGCGGAGGTCTTTTTCCTTCGCGTAGCGGCCGTAGCCGGTCACGGGGGTGACGTCTTTCCATCCCATGCGGCGGAGGAGTTCCTCGAGCGAGATCTTATGGACGCCGAGTTGGTCGGCCTTGGTTTCGAGCTGGGTTCTCGATTCGATGACCGCTTCGGAAGAAGTTTCGGTGAGATAATCGCCGACGACGAGATAGAGGGTATCGCTGGTCATTTCGCCGACGATTTCGCCTTCTTCGTTCACGTAGGCGTCGACCACACCGCCGTTGGAACGGATCAGGTTGCGGACGACCGTCGTGTCGTCTTCGCCGTCGTCGTCGATATCGATCCCATTGGTGAGGGCGAACCGTTGCTTCTCGCCCGGTTTCCAGATCGGAGTGTGGATGAGATCGCCGGGCATGATCGGATTGGCGATTTCATCGGCCAGGATACGGGCTTCGGCCAAGTGGTCGCCGAGAATCTGGGTCACTTCGACGCTCCCCTTGCTGGCATCGCGGGAGACGTCGGAGATTTTCGGGTCATAGACGCTGAAGTTCGTGCGTCGCTGCAGATCGTCGAGCCTTCCGATGTTGATCCAGACGGTGCCGTTGGTCTGGTTGACCCAGCGGATTTCGCCGTCGGGTCGTTCGAACGTAGGCTGCCGGAACGCCTCCAGCTTGCTGGCGATGTTGGCGTTTACCTGAGCCACCTTCTGGGTAAGCTCCTGTTCCTGCTGAACGTCGGACTCGAGTTTCGCGATCTCCTTCTGCTTCTGATTCGCCAGCGCGGTCTTCTGGGCCAGGAGTTTCTCCTTATCTTCGGTGAGCCCTTGGCGATCGGTATTGAACTTGCTCCGTTCGCTGGCCAGGGTGGCTTCGGCCTCGGCCCGGGCTTCGGAAAACTTCTCGATTTCCGCGTCGGTGATCTGCTGGAGCTGCGTCAATCGGGTCGTCAGGTCCTCGTTGGTCGCCACTTCCTGGGACAGGGCGTTCGTTTTCTGTTGAAGGGAATCGGAGAGATGGGAGAGGGCCCCGCGGTAGCTGCGTTCGCTTTCACCGTAGGTCTCCGCGTACTGGTTCATGTCGGATTCGAACTGGGCTTCAACGGTCGCCAGTTCGATCTCCGTGTCGGTCGGTGCGAAGCCGATCAATTCCTTCAAACGGGCGTTGGCATCTTCCTCGTTGGCCAGTTCCGTGGCGAGCTCCTGCGCTTTCTGATCCGCCTGATCCGCCCTGAGCGTCGCTTCCGAGCTGCTTTTATACAAGAAGAACGAAACCACGCTGAGAACCAGCAGAAGAAGGATGCAAACGATCACCGTGATTTTAAGCCCCTGGTTTTCCCGCGCCATAATTACTTTGCTCCTTTGCGAGCGAGACGGCTCGCCCAACCGCGAATAGCTGTGGATTAGTTCAAGTGGATTCCGGAGGAAACTTCCGACGTGGTGGAAGCCCGCGATTCGGGAAGAGAACGGTCCCTTCGGTCGAACGCATCTCTGGAAAACGAAAAGCCCAGGACCCGATTCGTAAAAAAGATCGTTCCCACCATCTCGTTCCCCCTTTTCAAGAAGAGAAAAGGAAGTCCGAAATGACATAGTACAAGTTCGATTCTAAGCAGGGTAAAATAGGCTGTCAACGAAAATCTTCAACTGTAAGTTATTTTTCATAAAAACTCCCCAGTTTTCCTAAAGTGACTCGTCGTCGGTGTCTGGAGACTTCCTCTCGAAGAAAAGATGTCCGCCGATCACGGTCGTCGCTTGACGGCTCGTCGGGTTGCTCCGAGAATAGGCGTTATTCCGGTACTGTTATTCTGGAATAAGAGGCCCGCCGTGTGGTTCTGTCTGGTTCCCCGCGAGAGATCCCCCACGTGAGGCTCCGTTTCTCCCTTTGCGTCTGAAACACTTCTTGCTGAATCGAGTTTTTTGATGAAAGATCGGTATTTGCCTTCGTTTTTCAGCCTTCCCGACCGTTCCGAGGGGGGGAAAGCGTCTTCCTCGAACGACGAGAGTATCTCCGGCCGGGATGTGTACATCATCGATGCCCACGGCATGATTTACCAGGTCTATCATGCCCTGCCCGAGATGAGTTCGCCCCAGGGAGAGCCGGCCGGTGCCGTTTTCGGCTTCACGCGCGATTTGATTTCTCTACTCGAGAAACGTCGTCCCGAGTATCTTTTCTGTGCATTCGACATGCCGGGCAAGACGTTTCGCCACGAGATGTTCGAGCCGTACAAGGCGAACCGGGGGAAGATGCCGGAAGATCTCCCCTCGCAGATCGATGCCATTCGGCAGTTGCTCTATGCGCTGCGGATTCCGGCGGTCGGAGCCGAAACGTTCGAGGCCGACGACGTCATGGCCACGATGGCACGAAAAATCGAGGCCGAGGGCGGAAACTGCTTTCTGGTGACCAGTGACAAAGATTGCCGCCAGTTGATTACCGATCAAATCCAGATCTATCGCCCCCGGAAGCAGGTGGTCTACGGAAAGAAGGACTTGGAAGAGGATTGGGGCATCCGACCGGAGCAGGTCGTCGATTATCAGGCCCTGGTCGGCGATACTTCGGACAACATCCCCGGCGTTCCGTTGATCGGGCCGAAAATCGCCCGGGAACTGCTCCAGAAATACGGCACCCTGGAGAAGATTCTCGACAACGCCGACGAGATCTCCGGCAAGAAACGCAAGGAGAATCTGAAGAACGGTCGAGAGGATGCGCTGGTGAGCCGGGAGTTGGTTTCGCTCCGGGACGACGTGCCGCTCGACATCGAGTGGTCGGCCGGGAAAATGGACGGGGTCGACGTGGGGCGCCTGCGGGGATTTTTCCGGCGATTCGGCTTCCGCAAACTGTCCGAATCGGTCGATGCATTGGAGGAGCATTACGGACATGTCTCCACGATGACGATGATGCCGCTGGATGCCCGAGAGATGCCCATCGCCGGAGCGCCCGAGCCGGATCGCACGCCGAAAGACGATTCCGAAAAGAATGGGACGGCAACGACCGATGACGGCCGGGGGCATGCTTACTCCCTGTTCGATCTCCAGGAGGACGACGAGGCGCCCGAGGTTCCCGGCGTGTCCGCCGAATATCGACTGGTCGAAAACCAGCAGCAGTGGGAAGATTTTTTCGAGAAACTCAAGAAGCAAACCGCATTTTCCGTCGATCTGGAGACGACGAGCAAACATCCCCGATTCGCGGAGATCGTGGGCATCGCCTTTTGCTGGAGCGAACAGGAGGCCTGGTACCTGCCTCTACAAGGACCGGAAGGATACGAAGTGCTCGATGCCGACATGGTTTGGAAGGCACTCCGGCCGATTTTGGAAGATCCGGACATCGAGAAGATCGGACAGAACTTGAAGTACGACATGATCGTGTTGCGTCGGGTGGGAATCCGTCTGGCCGGATTGACGTTCGACACGATGGTGGCCGATTATCTCCTTCACGCCGGGCAACGTTCGCACAATCTCGATGAGTTGGCCCGACACTACCTGGATCATACCACGACCAAGATCTCGGAACTGATCGGCAAAGGGAAGAAACAGAAACGGATGGACGAGATCCCGACCGACCGCGTCGGGCACTATGCCGCCGAAGACGCCTTGATTCCCTGGCTCCTGCGGCCGATCTTGCAGCATCTGCTCGAAAAACAGGAGTTGGTTCCGCTGTTCGAGGAGTTGGAGTTGCCGCTGGTCGAGGTGCTGGTCGCGCTGGAGTACCATGGGATCGGAGTCGATATCGGCCGGTTGTCGGAGATGTCGCGCCGGCACGAAAAGCGATTGAAGGAGTTGGAAGCGGAAATCCACTCCATCGCCGGGGAGGAGTTCAACATCGCTTCGCCCAAACAGCTTCAGAAGATCCTCTTCGAGAAGTTCGAGCTTCCGGTGATCAAGAAGACCAAGACCGGGCCCAGCACCGATGTGGAGGTGCTTCAGGAATTGGCGTCGCGGCACCCGATTCCGGCGAAGGTGATCGAGTACCGCCAAGGGGCGAAGCTCAAGGGGACCTATCTCGACGCCTTGCCGGAACTGGTGCATCCGGAAACGGGGCGCATCCACACGTCGCTCAACCAAGTGGTCACGGCGACCGGACGTCTCAGTTCGAGCGATCCCAATCTCCAGAACATCCCGGTCCGAACGACCGAGGGGCGGGAGATCCGTTCGGCCTTCGTCGCCCAAGAGCCCTACGACTTGCTGCTGGCGGCCGACTATTCCCAGGTGGAGCTTCGCGTGCTGGCGCATTTTTCGGAGGATCCCCAACTCTGTCGGGCGTTCGAGGAGGATGAGGACATCCACCGCCGCGTGGCCGGCGAGGTGTACGGGGTGAAACTCGAGGAGGTGACTTCCGAGATGCGTCGCCAGGCGAAGGCGGTGAATTTCGGGGTGATCTACGGGCAATCGGCGTTCGGGCTGGCGCGGCAGCTCGGCATCTTCCAAGATGAAGCGGCGGAGTTCATCGACGCGTATTTCGAAGGCTATCCCCGCATTCGGGAGTTCCTCGACGAAGTGCTCGACGAATGCTGCCGGCGGGGATATGTGAAGACGATTTCCGGGCGACGGCGTTCGATCGTCGGGGTCCGGCGGGAGCGCCCCCGACAGCTCAATCTCGCCGAACGGACGGCGATCAACACGGTCATCCAAGGGTCGGCGGCCGATCTGATCAAGCAGGCGATGGTGGCGGTCTACCGGCGTTTGGAAAAAGAGCGGCCCGACGGACGTATGCTCCTGCAGATCCACGACGAACTGGTCTTCGAGGTGACTCGAGAGGACCGCGATGCGCTGGCCGAGATGGTCGTCGAGGAGATGGTCCTCGAGCAGCCGCTCCGGGTTCCGCTGAAAATCGACGTGAAAGCCGGCGAAAACTGGGCCGATGCCGAACCTTGGAGTGAGTGATTGTTGTTTTTTGAATAACCATATTTTTGTACAGTTGAATCACGTTGTGATGATGAAGGGGTTCCCGATGAAAGACGATCGAGCATTTTCAGGCGACATTTCACGGAGGAGCTTTTTGGGCAAGGCGGCGGTGGCCGGCGCGGCGACCGCGGGACTTACCACCGAGAACGCAAGATCCCAATCGGCCACTACGAGTGGAAGTTCCGGAGCGAGGAAGGGAAACCCGATTGCGGTGTCGACCTACTCCTTTTGGCATTTCGACCCGGACGATGTGACGCCGGTCGATCGCTGCATCGAGTTGGCGGCGGAGATGGGGTTCGACGCCGTCGAATTGCTCGAAGTGCAGATGCAAAAGACCGACCGATCTTATCTCCAGCAACTGAAACGGCAGGCCTTTTTGGCCGGGATGGATCTCTGCGGCCTTTCGACCCATCAGGGATTCGTCACCCCGGACGCCGACAAGCGGCAGGCAAACATCGAGCGGACCCGCAGGAGCATGGAGTTGGCCCACGAGTTGGGAATTCCGATCATCCGCGTGAACACGGGCCGGTGGGGAACGAGCGGTTCGTTCGACGATTTGATGGCCGCACGGGGCATCGAATCGCCGTTGGAGGGGTACACCGAAGAGGACGCCTACCAGTGGGTGATCGAGAGTTTTGAAAAGTGTCTACCGATGGCCGAAGAGCTCGGCGTGATCTTGGGACTGGAGAATCACTGGGGGCTCGGCCGCACTCCCGAAGGCGTGCTGAGAATCGTCGAATCGCTCGATTCCCCTTGGTTCCGGGCGATCGCCGATACGGGGAACTTTCTTGAGGATCCCTACGACCGCTTGGAAAAGATGATGCCGGAGGTGGTTTTCGTGCAGGCGAAAACCTATTTCGGCGGCGGGGTC
The DNA here is from genome assembly GCA_964632505.1 of uncultured Planctomycetaceae bacterium. GTDB lineage: Bacteria > Planctomycetota > Planctomycetia > Pirellulales > Thermoguttaceae > CAZWCE01. The sequence goes on from CAZWCE010000005.1 coordinate 114,670, forward strand.
TGGTATTCCCTCGATTTGGACTATTCCCGCATCGGCAAGATGCTGCATCGCCACGACTACCGGGGATATGTCTCGCTCGAATTCGAGGGACGGGAGGATCCGCGGACGGCCGTCCCGAAAAGTCTCGCGGTGCTTCGCGAGGCGTTGGCGTACGAAAACGTTTGATGAGGGGGGCGTGAAAAAGGAGGCGTTCAGAGATGTTCTCGGAGGAAGACGATGCGCATGCGGCCTTCGTCCTTGAAGTCGATTTTGTCCTCTCGAGCGAGCCAGCCGATGCCCTGCATGACCATATCGCGGGGGAGTCCGATCTTTTTGACCAGCGCGCTCATACTCATCGCGCCGTCGCGGTCCAGCACGGTCCAGACCATCCCCGCCATCTTGCCGATGTTGATCAAATGGGGTTGGGGTTCGGCCACCATTTGCGTTCCTCCGTCTCTCACGTCAGCTCCTTTCTTTCGGCAATTTCTTGATGAGAATCGCCGGCCGGATCGATCGCCGATACCGGGGGCATGAATATACACGGAGGAGGCGGTTTCGGGCAATGCCAGTTTTTTGCGGCGTCTCGACGGTCTACGCCGAGTCGACGTGTTCGAGCCCGGAGATGAGCGAATAGCCCAGTGCGTCGAAGACTTCATGGCAGTTTTCGAGCACATGGTCTTCGGCCTGCCAGAAAAGGGCGTAGGTATTGCGGTGGTCGCGGAAGCAGAGGATTTTGGCGCTGATGGTCAAATCGAGGCAGAAGAAATGCATCTCGTAGCCGCCGACGGCGACGTCGCCGAAGACCTCGGTCACCGGTTCCGCTTCGACTTTTTCATATTCCGATTGGACCGCTTCGACGCCCGAGTTGGCCAATTGATCGGGAGGGGTGGCGTTGGGATGGATGCTCAGCGCCCAGATCGCCCCCTCCGGGTTGTTGAGGATGATTGCCCGGTTTCCGTATTCCTGCTCCGTTTCTTCGAGCACCCAGTTTTTGGGATACTGAAAGGTAATGCCGTCCTTGCTGAATGTGAGGGTCATGATCACCTCTTTGAAAAGTGGAAAATGATTGGGGGTGCGACCCGGCGGTCGTTCGCCAGGCCCTTGCCTTTTCTCGTCCGCCCGCACGTTTTTTTCACCCCGCGCGATGGAAAAGCAGTCGAATCGGACGAAGTCCGAGAAAAAAACGGTCTGGTTTCATTCGCGGTAATTTGATAGGATCGCTCATCGAGCGTTCGGGGGACTTTCGGTAGCGGACGGACCCGAACGAGTTGCCCTTGGATGTTTTCCGCCGTCGGTTCCTGACTCAAAAAGTGAAGTCACCACTAGCTTAACGGATGGGACGAAAAACGCAAATCCCAACCGGGTGAGGATTTCGCAAAACCTCTTGTTTCGACGTTCTTCCTTTTGATGACTCACCCCATTCGAAGATCCGGCGACCTTTCCGGTCGCGCGGAAGCGTTTCCCGCATGGCGACGAGGTCTCGGCTTGGTCGTCTTTTTCGCTGCGCTGTCGATGGCGTCGATCGGGTGTCATTTCACCTCTCAATTTCGTCCGCTCACCAGCGATGTCGTCCGCGGTCGAGAGCACTGTCGCCGCGGCGTTGCCGAAATGGAGCAGAAGAACTGGGAGAAAGCCGAAGAGGAGCTCCGCATGGCCGTGAAGCTCAATGAGGAAGACAGCCAAACACGCCAGTATTACGCCGAAGTGCTCTGGCAGCGTGGTAAGCATCAGGAGTCGTTGGTGCAACTGGTCGAAGCGGCGAAGTTCACCGAGGGAAACGACGCGAAGCTCCAGGTGTCGCTGGCCGAAAAACTGCTCGAAATGCAAGATCCTCAAGCCGCGCTGAAAAGTGCGCAGCATGCGATCGATCTGCAACCCGATCATCCCAAGGCCTGGGCGCTTCGTGCGAAGTGTCGACGCCGGATGGGACAGTTGGAAGAATCGCTGCCCGATTATTATCGCGCATTGGGGTTGGATCCGGAAAATCGCGAAGTTCACCAGGATTTGGCCGAGATTCAGTTGTCACTCGGCAAGCCGAACCGGGCACTGGCGACCTGGCAAGGACTGGGGCGTCTCTATCCGCCAGGGAACGAACCGGTGGACGTGCTTCTTGGAAAGGGGATGGCCTACATGGCGCTTTCCCGGCACGACGACGCGATCGAGACCTACGCCGCGGCTCGGCGGAAGGATCCTTACAACGCGAAAGTCTGCTGTCGCCAGGCCGAAGCGCAATTGGCCGCCGGGCAAATCGGGCAGGCTTGGAAAAACGTGGAGGAAGCGATGAAGCTCGACCCACATCTTCCCGCCACGCATCAACTTTCCCGGCAGATCGAAATGGCCCGACGAAACGACACCCTCTTGCAGTGACGGGCTTGGGGATTCCCCTCGACCGTTTCGTTTCCGCTCACGCCTCTCGGACCAGTCCCAATCGCCGGAGTTTCTCGAAGCATTCCTCGCGTTCCCGGCAACGTTTCAGATCGCGCCAGCTCGGGTCCTGCGATTCGAGAAAAATCGCCCGCGAAGCGGGAAATTCCCCCCGCCGGGCCAGTCGGGCGATCACCTCTTGATCGAGCCGCGTCAGCCGCATCGCCCGGAACTGATAATCGAGAAACGCTTCCCAAGCCGTCGGGAAAAGATGTCGGACGATCTGCTCGCCCATCGCCGTGGCGTACTGCCGGATTTCCCACTGAGCATGGGAATCCATACGCAGATGGAGAAAATGAAGCAGATTATGCAGATCGATCTTCCAATAGGCTTCCGTGTAAGTTGAGAGGGGGAGATCCTTCCGGGCCAGCTCCCGGGCGACACCCTGTTCGATCCGTTGCCGGTAGATTTTTCGAGCCTGAGATTGGAAGTCGCGTTCCGCTTCGCTCAGCGCTCGGCCTTCGTCCGGCGCGAGCACGCCCTCGCTTCCTTGCCGATTCGATTTCGCCTGCAAACGCCAGTCGTTTTCGTGGGTGCTTCGGGCGGCGTCGATCGCCAGGGAGTAGCGAGTGCTGTATTCGTTGACCGAGGCGGTCCGGTGGCGGATCCACTGCCGCCAAATGTCCATCGGCACGCGCACCAGGAATTTGATCTCCGCCATTTCGAACGGTGTGGTGTGCTGATGCCGGAGTAGATAGCGGAGCAGGGTGCGGTCGTCGGAGACGGCCTGCGTCCCTTCGCCGTAACTGACGCGGGCCGCCTGCACGATGGCGGCGTCGTTGCCCATCACGTCGACCAGACAGACGAATCCGTCGTCGAGCACCGGGAACTTCTTCCATCGCAATGTTTCCAGCGTTTCCTTCTCGGCCATCGGCGACTCCTTGCGACGTGTGATTCGTTCCGGGTGGGGGGTGAAGTGATACCTAGCCCACCACCGATCGGTCGGCACGTTCAATCCATCTTCTGTTCCACGAATTTCGCCAGAAGTTGCGGATTGTCGGACGCGACGATATGATCGATGCGGTCCTGTTTGACTCCCATCTTCTCGAGGGCGCCGGCGGCACGCTTCCACAACTGGGTGCGTTTTTTCCCCTCCGCCAGATAGAGTTCGGTGACCAGTTCGCTCAGCCGTTGCCACATGATGTCATCGCGATTTTCGTAGTAATTCTTGATGATGTTCTGTTGGTATCGCGAACGATTCTGCACGGCAAAGCGTCCTTTCGACCATGGGGAAACGGAAGTGTTTGCGGAAAGGGAGTTGTCGACAAAAGGGCAAAGCGACTATAATACCAGCTTTTCCGGCGAAGTCAAATCGACTCCAATGAGCTTCATCGCGAAAAGCTGCATTGAAAATCGTCGGGGATTCCGCCGTTGGGCCCATCGAAAAGGCAAACGCTCATGGAACAGGAGTCGCGGAACAAGGAGAGGTCGGCCGGATCCGGCTGGATCGGCGGGACCCGCATCCATAGTCTCGGGACGCTCCTAAGCCGTCTGCTCGGCATGCTGCGCGACATCGCGACGGCCTCGGTCCTCGGCATGTCTGCCGGAGGGGTGATGGACGCCTTCGTTCTGGCGTTTCGCATCCCGAATCTCTTCCGGCGTCTTTTCGGCGAAGGGGCTCTCACGGCCAGTTTTCTGCCGATCTTCTTGCGGGTTCATGGCGACGATCCGCGACGTGGCTGGCAACTCGCCGGTACGCTCGCCGTCTTTCTGGCCACGTTTCTCGCGGTCGTGGTCATGATCGGGGAACTGGTCTGCCTGAGTTGGCTTCTCTGGATACCGACGAGCGGGCAGGTGCGGCTGTTCTTGCAGTTGATGATGATCCTCATGCCTTATTTGGTGTTGATTTGCCTGGCTGCGCAGGCCGCGGCCATACTGCATTCACTCCGCCATTTCACCATCCCCGCGTTGATGCCGTCGGTACTGAACGTCGTCTGGTTGGTGGTGATATGGGGGATCGCGCCCCGAGTGAGCATGTCGCCGGAAGGGCAAAGTCGACTCTTGGCCCTCGGCGTGGTCCTCGGAGGGGCCCTGCAACTCGGTCTGCAATTGCCGGTCCTCCGGCGGTTGGGGGTGGAGTTCGGTTTCGCTCCACGGCTGGTCTGGCCCGAATTGCGAACGATTCTGTGGGGAATGTTGCCCATGGTGCTCGGGCTCTTGATCACGCAACTGAATACGCTTCTCGACAGTCTCATCGCCTGGGGATTCTCCGGGCCTCCCGAGTCGATCCCCTGGGTCGGCAACGGAGTGGTCTACCCGATGCGGGTCGGGGCGGTCGCGGCGATCTACTACGGCGAGCGACTTTACCAGTTTCCCCTCGGTTTGTTGGGAATCGCGGTCGCCACGGCGATCTTTCCGCTGCTCAGTCGTCATGCGGCAGCGGAGGACCATCGTTCCTTTCGTGATGATTTGACCCTCGGGCTCAGACTGGTGTTCGCCTTAGGCATTCCGGCCGGCGTGGGCTTGGTGCTGCTCTCCGGGCCGCTGGCAAGGCTGCTCTTCCTTCGCGGAGCGTTTACCCCCGACGACGCCCGACGCACCGCCGACATGATCGCCACCTACGCCCTCGGAGTCTGGGCGTACTGCGCGATTCCGGTCATCGTGCGCGCTTATTATGCCTCGTCCGATCGCATGCTGCCGGTGAAGGTCGGTCTGGGATGCACCCTGCTGAATCTCGTGCTGAATCTGCTGCTCATCTGGCCGTTCGCCGAACGCGGCTTAGCGGTCGCCACCAGTGGAACCGCCGCGTTGCAGCTCCTCCTGCTGACGTTCTTTTTTTCCCGAAAGCACGCCGCGCTCCCCTTCGCATCGCTGGCGGGAACCTTCGCGGAGGCGGTGGTTGCCTCGGGGCTGATGGGCCTGGCCGTCTTCGCCGCCCTCTGGGGAATTTTTCCCGACGCGACCGGCAAAGGGGCCGATCTGATTCGCGTGCTCGGAGGGACGCTGTTGGGGGCGGGGACCTACCTCATGCTTAGCCGGTTGATGGGGTTGAGGGAACTGGTATACTTGATGCTGCATCCCCGAAAGCCCGAAAAGGAGAGCCCGTGAAACAGGTCATCGCCATCTTGAAGCCCCATGCCGCCGAAAAGGCGCTCGACGAACTGACCCGATTCGGCGTGGTCATCTGCGTTGTGCGCGAGGTGAAAGGATTCGGCAGGCAGAAGAACTACCTCGACCAGTACCAGGGCAGCGAGTATTCGATGGCCTTCCTGCCGAAGGTGTTCATCGCCTTCTGGGTCGAGGCGGACCGCCTGGAAGGGGCGATCGACAAGATCGTCGCCTGTGCCCGCTCGGGCCGCATGGGCGACGGCAAAATCTTCGTCCTGGGGGGAGAATCGGTTGGGGAACGGGAGTCCTGAAAGCACGGGACGTTCTGCACCCGCATGGCGGCGCAAAGGAAACGCGGCACCGGCGTTTCGATGCACCGGAGCCGCGTTTCGCGGAAAAAAAGGATGACCTCAAGTTTTCTCAGAACGTGAACAGCATGTCCATGGCGAAAGTGACGGTGTCGACCCGATCGTTGTTTCCGAACGGTCTTCCGGCGCCTCGGAACCAGTCCCAGCGGACCTCGGGTCGGAATCGCAGGTTCGGATGCGGTGTCCAATTCGCTCCGAGGGTGACTTCGTAGAAGTCGCCGTCATATCCGCTTCCGGTCCACCCGGCACTGCCGTCGCCGCCATGGAAGATCAGCCAATTTCCGATGCCGCCTACTCGGGTTCCGCCGCCGTCGTGGAACCATTCCAACCGAACGCCGCCGGACCACTGCTGGTTAAACCGGTAGGTGACCCAGTCTCCGATGCCGTACCAGGTGCCCAGTCCGTGGGTGGTGCCCCAGTTATATTGGATGGAGTGATTCAGTCGTTCGGAGATGTTCCAGTCCCAAAGCAACGCCTGGTTGTACCGATACTGGTCCAATTGGGCGACCTGCGGTCCGTAGTCCCAATCGAATCGGAGACGGCTGCGTCCCTCATCGGAGAGCAGCGTAGCTCCGCCGAAGAGGTTCCACTCGTTGTTCGGGTCGTAATCCTCGAAGGTGTACCATCCGCGATGCAAACCGAAGCGAACATCGAATTGGTCGGTCACGGCGTAGGTGTTTTCGAAGCCGGTCACCAAAAGCGGTTGCGAATAGGACATCAGATAATCGTGGGAGTAGAAGAAGTTCATCACCGAGGGGACCTGTTCCTTGCCGAACATGGTGGCGAAATGGCCCGCCTTGAGCGTCCAACGATGGATGGCCAACTCCCCGTATATCTGCGGGAGACACAGCCCGTACAGTGAATTCGGGCTATTGATGTTGCTTTCCAGTCCGTGGCTCAGACCGTAACGCCAGTCGGTGCCGTAGGTCATATCGAGTCTTCCGCCGAGGTCGACGCCGCAATTCTGGTTGTCGACGGGATTATCGAAGAACACCCAGAGCTGATTCATCTGGAATTCGGAGTCCCGGTCGTTGATGGCGAGAGGGCCGTTGAAGTGGTTCGAGGTGGCGTTCCGATTGAAGGTGATTCCACCCTGGAACCAGCCGCCGGTCTGAAATCCCATGTTCTCCAAAAAAGTCGGTTGGGGAATCGTCCAGGGGCCGCCGGCCGCGGAGGAGGCTTGACGGGGAGTCGTTTGGGCGGGAACGTCGACCGGATCGACTTCACCCGGCTCTTCGGGATATTCGACCGTTTCCTCTTCCAGAAGCGTTTTGACCGGAAGCATTTTCGTAGGCGGAGATTTCTTTTTTTCCTGCCGGGCCGGTTCTTTCTTCGATTCGGAGGCGGGAGTCTGCTTCGGCCGATTGCGTCGCGACGGCGTGGAGGTCGTGGGAGGTTGCGTCTGGGATGTTTCCGATTCCGAGCGATCTGAGCTGGAAGCATCGGCCGGCGGTCGCGGTGCCGGAGATGGTTTCGTGCCCGCCTTTTCACGGAAAGAGACGGTCATCGGACCCAGCGGCCGCTCTTTCGGGGCCGAATAGGCCCAATCGTAGTTCGCCTCCCGCGTCGGCAGGAGCGAGACTTTCGGCGGTGATTGAAGCGGGTTCCGCTGATCCCGGATGTTCTGCGACATCGCAGCCTCTTTCCGCGGGACCTCGAAAAGGTCGGGCGGAAAGTTCGAGGGAATCCCCGAGCCGACGTCGGTGGAGGACCAGGCCGGATCCGTCGGATTTTCCTGCGGAAGCGGCTTGGGGATCAGCGAGTCTCTCCCGGTGGCGGACCATCCATGTCGGGCATCGCGGGCTGCACGGACCCTGCGAGTCATCGCGGAAGTTCCCGCCGGTGTTCCCAAATCCATGGGGGACGTCCTCTGGATGGCTCGATACGGAGGGATCGTTTCGGGGGGAGCCTCGGGCGTCTCTCCCGACGCGAAGGCGCACAGCCCGAAGAGGATCGGAAAAAAGGAAGACGGAACGGCACAGGCGCGAAGCGCTCGGATCGGTTGGCGATAATTCATAACCTTCTATCCCACTCCTGCGAAAATCATGGTTTTCTCGGCGCGGGTGGCAAGGCGAACTCGCTGACGAGCTCCTTCGGCTCCCAAGGGACGCGACCGCTGACGGCAGACGTTCCCTCGAGGGCGGTCCGTTACGAGCTTCCTTGCCGCACGCAAGTAAATGGCTTGGTTCTTTTCATCTCACCTCAAGGTCCTCCCCATTCTTTAGAAATGCCTTCGCACGCACCATTCGCGCGAAAGCGAGAGGACCCTGCCGGAAGCGGGCCGCTTCGTGTTCCCACGGCGACTCGAGGTCGATCGGGAGTCGGAACCACTCCCTTTTCAAGAGCGTCTATCGGAAGCGGTATGGAAAGAGAATCACCCCGAAGCCGTCCGGAGGGAAGAAAAAACGAAGATCGAAGCCGGTCCTCGTGGTTGAAAAAACCTTGGCCGCTTTGCGAGAGACAAGGGATGATTGCGTCGTTGGGATTGAATCGAGGATATCCCTCTGGCAAAGTACATCGGTCACGACGATCGCCCGGTGATGGTCGCGGTCTTGCCCGACATCGCCGGAGAGAAATCGACCGAGATGTTTCCCCGGATTTTGTGCGGCCCCCAGCCGCGCTTTCCGCCCCAGAGCGGCCATCTTGAATGGAGCTCCTGGAGTGAAATTGTTTTTTTGGTTATTTTGACTTTTTTCGGTCGTGCTTTTGTCAATAATTCGATAATTGCTTGCCTGACAGCTACTTGCGCGAAATCAAAAAGTATTGACACAATCGGAAAGATAGCTATAATTAGTCTCGTTGGCAAGTTCGGTAATGTCGGCAGATATAGTTGATCTTGCTATTTGAGCGCACTTTCGCTATATATGGAAATTATGGATGTGGAAACGATTGGGTTGTTCCCACATTAGGTACAAGGAAGCCTAGAAACACCTGCGGTGCTGCCGGCCGGATGCAGGCGTTTCGAATTACTAGCGTCAAGCTAGAAGAGAAGGACGGTCAAAACCATGGCAACGAAGACTGTTTTCACGACAGGGGAAGCGGCCAAAATTTGCAAGGTGAGCCAGCAAACGATTATCCGTTGCTTTGATTCCGGGCAACTGAAAGGATTTCGGGTTCCGGGAAGTCGGTTCCGCCGTATCCCCCGCGATCAACTTTTCGCCTTCATGCGCGACAACGGCATCCCCACCGATGCTCTGGAAAGCGGCAAGCGGAAAGTGCTGATCGTCGATGACGACAAGGAGTTGGTCGAATTGATCGTGGACGTCCTGGACCGGGATGGTCGTTTCGAAACACGAACGGTCAACAACGGTTTCGATGCAGGAATGATGGTCAAGGAATATCGCCCCGACCTGATCGTGCTCGATGTCATGTTGCCTGATATCAACGGCAAGGAAGTCTGCCAACGCGTCCGCAGCGACAGCTCCATGGACGAAGTCAAGATCATCTGCATCTCCGGGATGGTTGAGGAAGATAAAGTGAACGACTTGCGGCTTGCCGGCGCGAATGATTTCATGCACAAGCCCTTCGAAATCGAGAAACTGATCGATCGAATGTGTCATTTGCTCGATATCGAAGCCGCCCCGACGATGTAGTGGGCCTTTTCATCTAGGGGTCGTTTCTGAAAAAGGATTGCAGAAGAAGAGACGCCCGAGCAAACGAAGGAAGCGACAGCCGATCGGCGTTGTCGGCGGGAACGCTTTGCAGCAGTCTCTTGCCGGAGCTTCCTTCCTCCATTTGTGGTCGGGTAGAACGGAAGGATTCGAGGCCCAACGAATCGGCTCGATTCCGTTTCCATCAGGACCCTTCCCTGTATGCGCTATCTACCTGCTCTCGAGTGTCCTCCTTCTCTTTTCAGAGTCGACTCCGATTTCGATTCCTCGCCAAGACCGACGCTTGGCGAAACGATCCCCCGATTTCCTTCCCCTCGGGGGTGTTTGCTGCCGGTGGGCGATCCCACCCTCGAACGCTTGGCTTCTTCCCTCTTGCGGAAGGAGGAGATTCCCGAAGAAACGGTGCTTCATGAATGCCTGCGCGGTGATCCCTCTTTCTGCCTATGGGCCTTTTTTTGGATCCATTGGCACGCCTCGCGGGCCCAGTTCGCGCCTCTGGAATTGGTCGCGTCCCCCGAGGATGCCTCGGATCGCCCGGTGGAAACTCTCTCTCAGTTGGCCCGACTGTTGCGCCATGCTTGGCCCCATTGGCTGAAGTGGGACTGGAAAAGTCCCTTTCTTATCGAGCCGGAACACGGTGAATCGCTGCATGACTTCTTAGGGGAGAGTTTCTTCCTGATCGCGGCCGCGCGACGCGAAGAAGAATCGCCGTCGATCTTGGCGGAGAAGGGGGAATTGGTGGCTTTTCTGGTCGGCGGCGAACGCCTTTTCCTTTGGGGAATGCGACGATATCACCACTGGGTCGCCTCCGCCTTCGACCTGACATCGCTCCCTGAGCCGAACGAGGCGATCGCGAAGCGGATGCGGCCGGCGGTGTGGAAAAACTGGCGGAAGCGAAAGACGGGACGACGCATCGCGGAGCTTCTGAATCAAGATGACGCAGCCGACTTTTCTGTACGGAAAGTTGAATCGCTGGAATCCGTCCAGCGATGGGCCATGCCGATCCACGGCGAGATGGTCGAACGGTTTCCCGATCTGGCCGACTTGCGGCACAGACTGCATTTGCTCCAAGAGCATCATGCGGCGACGTTGGAGACCGAAAAAATGGATGCGCTGGCGGAATTCGCGGCGGGTGCGGGCCATGAAATCAACAATCCGTTGGCCATCATCGGGGGATATGCCCAACTCTTGCTCGACGCGGAGACGGAGCCCGACCGTCGCCGGAAGTTGGCCATCATGGCGGCGCAGGTTCGCCGGGCCCATGAGATGATCGCCGATATCCGCCTGTTCGCGCGGCCTCCCGAACCGCGTTTCGAAGAGATCGAATTGACGGAGCAGATGGAAAAGGTCCTCCGGACGATGCGGCCGGAAGCCCGGGAGCAATCGACCGAACTGGTCCTGAAGGGGCGTCGCCCCGCGATGACGATTCCGGCCGATCCGGTGCAGTTTCAGGTCGCCATGACGGCATTGATCCGCAACGCACTGGAAGCTCTGGGCCAAAAGGGCACCATCGAGATCTCCTGGCGTCGGGTGGCGAAGAACACCGTGGAGATTCGCATCGAAGACAACGGCCCCGGCATTCCGGCGGAAATTCGGCCGCTCATCTTCTCGCCCTATTATTCCGGGCGGCAGGCCGGCCGCGGGCTGGGATTCGGCCTCTCTAAGGTATGGCAGATCGTCCGTATGGCCGGCGGCTCCATCACGGTCGAAAGCGAAGAAAACGTGGGAACGATCTTCCATCTCTTCCTACCGATCGTTTTGCGGAAGAAGCAAAGCGAGTCATGATTTCTCAGGCACCTTCGTCAAACAGGCCAGAGAAAAAGGAGGGCGATGCCACCGACCAGGGGAATCAGGAAGAGAAGGACGATCTGACGAAAAAGGCGTTTGTCGCCGATCGTGCCGATGATGCCCGCCTTGAAGATAAGATTGGCCAAAGCCCCGATGACGATCAACCGCCATCCGGTTCGCATGATGTGGTCGTCCTCCAGGGCCATGCGGGCGGTGGAGAGCGTGATGGCGTCCATATCGGTCAGGCCCGAGAACGCGGCGACAAGGTACAGTCCCTGATCGCCGACGTAGGATTCACTCGCCGCCAGGGCGAAGAGGATGACGGCGTAGAGCACCCCGAACGTGAGGGCCGAACGGAGTTGGGTCGGATTTTCCTGTTCCGGCATTTCACTCGGTTCGTTGCGAAACCGGTACCAGAGGAATAAAGCCGGCGCCAGGGCCAGCACCATCAGCACGAGGATGGGACCGATGCTCACCCAGAAGAATTTCGGCGAAACGACGGCGATTTCGATCAAGACACGGATGAAAACGACTGTCGAAGCGATCATGATGACGATCGCCGCGACCTGACGCTGGGAGTGGCTGGCCAAGGCGCGTCTGGAATAGCTGACCGTGGTGGCGGTACTGGAAACCGCTCCGCCGAGAAAACCTCCCAGCAGAATACCGGCGTTGTGCCCGAAAAATTTATAGGCGATGTATCCGCCCAGGCTCATTCCGACGATCAGCACCACCAGAAGCCACATTTCGAAGGGATTGAACACGTCGAAAGGGCCAAAAGTCTTGTTCGGCAACAGCGGGAGGATGATGCAGGTGATCAACACGAACTGCATGATCGCCTTGAGGTCGCCTTCGCCGAGTTTGCTTGCGAAACCGTGCATTTGAGGTTTGAATTGCAGCAGCACGGCGACGCCCCCGCCGACGGAAACGGCGACCGGCAGTGGGGCCGCGACCAGCATCGCCCCGACGGCGTACATGAGCATGGCGGCGATGTCGGTGGTGGTTCCGAATTCATGGTCGTGTTCCGGTTGCCGAAGAAGATGCGGCAGGAGCGCCAGCGCGACCACGCCGAGCAGACCGGCGGCGAGAATCCAGCCGCCATACTGATCGGCCAGAATCGCCGCGACGGTACCGAAGACGGTGATCAACGGGAAGGTTCGAAAACCGGGACGGATGCCGTGGGCCTTGTGTTCCCGTTGGAGGCCGACCAAGAGCCCCAGAAGAAGCGAAAGCCCCAGTTGCTTGAAGAGGAGGTAGATGTCCACCTGCGATTCCTTCCTATCCGGTCGTGCCGCGATCTTTTCAGTACGGAAACCCTTCGCAAACGGAGAGAGCGAGCGGGTTCCCTGAAAACTATAGCATACACCCCGGAAAAAGAAAAACTCCCCTTCGCGGTTTGGTGCAAAGGGGAGTCGGGTTTTCGTGAAGAAGGGATCTCACGAGCACGGGAGCAAGTTTTCGATCGACGGCCGTGGGGGAATGCCGATCAAGCGGCCGAAAAGAAGGAGGGATGGACCGATCCTCCGGCGATCTTTCCAAGAGCGGGTTGGAGAGATTCCGGGAGTGCCGACAGCGCCCCGGGACCATAAGCCGCGACTTCCAGATACAACAAGACGCAACCAATGATCAACGCCAGCAGAGCGATCCCCAAGAGAATCGTATAGAAGTCGGGCTTGACCTTCTTTCGGGGGCCTTTCTCAGTCGAGTTTCGACGCAACACGGTCACCTCCCTTGATGGTACCTTTGCGAAATTCGGGGAGAATCTTGGCGACCGATTTATCCGGCGCGGTTTCGGTCACTTCGATCTTTCCGAGGTAGACGCTCGAGGCATCCTCGATACGATAGACATGCAGGGGGTGCCCTTTCATCAGGCCGTCGTCGGATCCGATGTTGATTTCGACCAGTCCGCTGGGACGGACCTGGGTGATCAGCCCTTCGACTCGCGGGGGGACACCGGTGTACAGATCCGGTTTCGCCTTCAGATCGTGTTTCTTCAGCACTTCGACGGCATCGGCATAGTCGGCCGAAAGGGTCTTCACGCGGGCTTCGATCGTCGCCAAGTCCTGGGCGAGCATTTGGGCCGTGTCGGTCTGGTCGACCAATTCCTCGAAGTTCTGATCCCGATCCTCCTGGACGTTCCGGATCTCTTCCCGAAGACTCTCCACATTCGTCCGAAGATCGGCCAACGTATCATGGGCGGATTGCATCGCCGCGACGGCGCCTTCTTCCGATTCCTTCAACGAGGTGATGTTCGTGAGTAGGTCCGCGTTTTCCGCCGAAAGCTGATCGATCTTCTCGCTCAACTGCGTCAGGCGATCCTGCTTGTCGCGCAATTGCTCCTCGTATTGTTCTTGCATGCGATCGCGCGTGTTCTCCAACTCGGTAAGCCGATTCCGAGTTTCCTGCAACTGTTCATTCGTCTCGCTGGCCACGTCTTTCCAGTTCGTGTGAGTGGCATACAGGGCGATCGCCAGCCCCATGAACAGGACGCTCATGATCATGATGAGCGCGATAAATGTTTTACCTACCAAATTCATCAGGTGGGTTCTCCTATACAACTGCTTCCTAGACCGTGCCTGTGGATCACAATCTTTCGAATTTCGATTCTCGAAGAGCGTCGTGGAATCGGGGCCTCGCAATGCAAGAAAAAGGGGTTACGAAGACCTTCGATCTCTTCCCAGTATAACTACACGCCTTTACCCATGTCAACAATAATACCTATAATGCGTGATTTCACCAGGACGCGGCGAAAGTTTTTTCCGAAAGCATTTCCCGGAACGCCCCATACGACGGAGGTCTCGAACGAAAAGGGAAGCATTTTCAGCAGAGGGAATCCGACAAAACCTATTTGGGGTGTATGTCCCAAGTCTTTTTTGAGTAAGGGTTTACGAATATGTGGTCCTCAAGGGGGGCCACATGCGTTCGGGAAGCGTTTCCGAGGAAAAGATACGTCATAACGCCGCCGACGGCAAAGAATTGTGTTGATTTTTTTCTTCCTCGGCCCGGTGGAGACTTCTTCGACAACCCTTCGAAGGGACCTTCGCCGGAAGAATCGTCGGAATCGGCACGATGGGAAACGAACGCCGCGGAAGATTCGCCGAAAAAACGGTCGACTCCTCGGGAGCCACTGAGGTGGGAAGCGGTGACGAAGAATCAGCGGAGGACCTTGGCTTTCAGCAATCCCGCCTGTTGCTGGGCCTGTTGGTGCAGTTCGGGACCGAATTGCTCGGTGGCCAAGTGCTTGGCGTGGCCGAGTTGATCTTCGAAGAGAAGGGGCCAGAGTCGAACGCCGGTGAGCGAGTCCCGGCTTTTCTCCTTCCCGTAGGCGGTCAGCAGCCAGCGATTGTCATGGCTGATCAAGAGTGAGGTGATCGGCACTTCCCCATGTCGGAGCACGAAATAACGTTGTCCCGGAACTTCCGCCTTCATATTCCAAAGGCGAACGGTATGGTCGGAGCTTCGCGTGATCAGCCGGTCGCCGCTCGGGGTGAAAAGGGTTTGTCGGACAGGTCCCCGATGCCCGTGGAAGACGATGCAGTTCTCCTGCGGCGCGCCGCCGCTGACGTCCCATAATCGGGCCGTGCGATCGTAGCTGCCGCTGGCGACCCAGCGTCCGTCGGGACTGATCGCCACGGCATTGACCCAACCTTCGTGACCGGAGAGGATGCAGGCGTTTCGTGTGGTATGCTCGGGGTTCGAAATGTCCCAGAGACGGACGGTATTGTCGCGGCTGCCGGTGACCACCCAGAGGCTGTTCGGGCTGATGGCGATATCCGTCACGCGAAGATCATGTCCCTTGAGCACGACTTGTTCGGCGGCCGGGTATTCTGAAGTCAGATCGTAGAGTCGGGCGGTGGTGTCTTCGCTTCCGGTGATCAGCCAGTGCGAGTCGGGACTGATCGCCAGACAGGTGATGGAATTTTTGTGACCGCGCAATAAAGTGGGGTTGGCGTTTTCCCGGCTGATGGTTCGGAGATCCCAGAGGTGCGCGGCGTATTCCTCTTGCGATTTCCCGCCGGTGGTGACCAGCCAGTGGCCGTCGGGGCTGGTCATCAACTCGTGGATCGGTTCGCCGGCTTCACTCAGGGTGATTTCGGTTTCTTCCGGCTTTCGGGTCGAAAGATCCCAGATCTTCAGGATCCCGGCCTCGCCGGCGCTGATGGCCCAGCGGGTCTCGGGGTCGAAGGCGACATTCCGGACGGCGTTTTCGTGCTCCCCCAGCGCGATGGATTCCTGTTCGATCCCGAGTTGGCCGAGATTCCACAGATGCACCCCGCCGTCCTCGCAACCGGTCAGCAGAAGGTTTCCATCGTTGCTGACCGAGAGCGAGCAGATCGATTCCAAGTCGTGCCCGAACGATTTCCCCGGCGACAACTTGGCCAGCGTTTCCCGCAACATGTCCTTGACCCAGTCGGGGACCGGCGTTTGCAACGCGCGGTAGCCTTCGATCGCTTGAAGCGCCAGCAGAAGGCTCTGTTCCGGCTGGTTCTGCTGGAGAGTCTGGGCTTCCCGGGCAAGCTCTTCGGCAAGCATGCGCTGGGTGCGGTGATGCAACTGCTGTTGCCGGCGCGAAATCTGCGTGTACTGGGATTCCATCTGCAGGAGTTTCCGTTCCGCTTCCCTCAAGCGTTCAACAACCTTTTCCTTCCGCTCCATTTCACGTCGCGCCAGAGCCGATTGCGAAATCGCCTTGTTGAGCTGGTCGGCGGCATGATTTTCCGCCTGTTTCCGATTCCACCGGGCCTTTTCCAATTGGGCGTCGTACTGCGAGAGTCGGTTCGTGGCGTAAGAGATGCCCAGAAGACCGAGGATGCCGCATGCCAACACGACGATCGCTACGCCTCCGAACGTCGCCGCGAGTACCGGGTGACGCGATCCGATCCGCCACAGCATCTGCCAGTCGCTCAAGTAATGGTTGGGGGTTTCGATGTTGGAAAACCACTTGTCTCGTTTTTCCTTGGGCTTTGAGCGCTTCGCGGAAGGATCTTGCTCAACGGCGGAGCCGGGCGACTTTTCCTCGGCCGACGCTTCGGTTTCGACGTGGGAGCGTTGCTTCGCCGTCTTTCGGGCCTCCTCCGAAAACGCCGAATGCCTGGTGGTCGTGGAGGAAGGGGAATGGCCGTCGCGTTCCATTCGTCGGTCCGCGGCATCGACCGGAGGCTGGGGTGAATCGGCACGCGGAAGCTCCAGGTGAGGAGATGGCGGACGGTAAGAAAACTGAAGTCCACATTGAGGGCAGTCGATCCGTACCGGACCGCTCGGACGCTCCATCCGAAGACGCTGCCCGCAGAGACCGCAGGAAAGTTGGACTTCCTCGGCCGATGCTTGTCGCCCAGCAGCGGCGCCCGAAGCGTTTTCCCTCGGTGAGAGAACTGGATTTCGGGAAGGTTGGCCCAAATGTGCCGGGTGTTGGTGTGTCTTCATGATCTCGTTACCACATGCTTGAGGGGATATTCGTGCGAATCGATCACGCAAGATCGAGGTCGGGAAATGAGGAAGGTGGGTAAATCTATACAGGTGTGAAGGTTCCGGAAGGATGCCGTCGCCGGTGCCCGACTTGGCCGAAGGCGAGCGGTATGCAGAAAGAGCGACGTAGTCTACCCATCGGCTCGTCAGAATCGTTTTCCTTGAAAAAACGATTGCAACAGGAATGGTTTTCCCATGGCCCCTATCTTCTCGTGAGAGACGTGGATTCGTCGGAGTGAGGGAAGGGGGCGCGCGTTGAGGGAGAGATTTTCAAAGGGCGTGGTGAGCCGCATTCCGATTCCAACATGGGCATGAGTCGGGGGAATGGGCAGTGAGAGGCTATTTTTCGGCGGCGGCCGCCTCGACCAGCGCGACGATCGTTTGCCGCATGGACTCGGGCACCCCTGGCCAAGCCTGCTGGACGCGCAGAAGCAGCGTGGAGTCATTGCAATCCGAGGGAGATTCGTGTTCCGCCCCGGCCTGTTCGTCCGAGAGAGGCTTAGGAGAGTGGGAAAAGGGCTCGGCCTCGGAAGCCGGCATAGCGTTTTCGGAGACGTTCGCTGGAGTAGCGTCGGCCTTCCGATGGGACGGCTGCTCACCCTTCGCCGTGGATTCTCGGAACGGCTGCGCATTGCGCTGGGAGAAAAAATCGTCGACCGTCTCCGAATGTTTGGAGTTCTCGGCATCCTCCGGTTCGGCGTGTGAGTCGTCTTCGTCGAACAAATCGTCCCTCAGTTCAGGGTTGTTCCGGGGAATCGCGATGCTCGGCTTCATTCGAGTCAAAAGTGCCTGAACCCGTTGCGGAGACCAATCTCGTGAGGAGGAGGGGAACGGCCGGTTCGGATTCGTGTTCGCCTTGCCGGAGGATGGAATGTTCGTTGAGTGCGCAGGCTCGCTTTCGAGGGCCTCGAGCATATTCATCGCACCAGGTGCTTTTTCCAATCCTGCCGTTGTCTCTTGAGAAGGGGGCGCGGGCGGCGACGTCTCGGGGGATTCCGAATCGTTTGGTTCAGGTTTTTCGGCTTCCGAGAGGGAATTCGGATCGTCGACCTCGCTTGGAGCGACATCTTCGAGCTCGGTCCCCACATTTTCGGGGACCGGGGGTTCTTTCTCGCTATCCTCGCGGGAAGATAGGATTCCCTCTTCGACTGGATGGCTACCTTCTTCCGAAACAATCTTCCAGGAAGAGAAATCCCGAGACTCTTCCGGCAGCGCGGATTTGCCGAGATGGGCATCGGACATGTTCGTCGTCCGTTCCTTTCTCTTCTTCTGGGCGTTTTCTTTCATCGGTCCAGATCTTCAGCATTGGGGTTTCCCGGATCCGACCACGGCTGTCTCCGTTGGCAAGGAACATTTTCTATGAGTGAATCGTTCCTGGATTTCGGTCACGGTTGCGAGACGAACATCTGATTTGGAGTCTCCCCGGAAGGGAACCGCCATGGGGAAGCGGAAAGCGATCCGACGCTGATGCCCGACTTCGAGCGGTTTCCGCCAGGGAAGACGCGGGATCGGAACCGGCAAACGCATCGAAAGGCAAGTTGCCGGCATAAGTGCTTCATGACGTGCACGCGCCTTGGACGACTCGGCGGAATTCACCCTCTTGCCGAAACGTTCACCGAAGGATGGTTCTCTTTGCGAGGAACTGGATTGGCAAACTTCCTTTTTGCGTACTCGTGATGCTCTTTGGGGAACAGAACGGATCGCCCCTACGGAGCCGTCGATCGGATCGGTTCCACCCAAGAGGGTTCGGCGAAGGAGTGTTACGCCGCTTTGTCGGCCGATTTCATTTCCGACCAGCTCCGCTTGTATTGGAGCGCGTCGAGCAGTTCGGTCAATGTCAGCGTCTTGTTTTCCAGTTCAAGGGGGATCTCCATGCCGGGATCGCAGACCAGGTCCACGGTTCCGTCTTCTCCGACCAGCTCGTCGAATTCCCGCAGCAGACCGTCCTGGACTGCCTGACGGACCAGGTGCCCACGCGTCGCCGAGACTTCGCTCGCCCGTTCTCCCAGGCTGTCGGCGGCCCGTTTGGCCAAAGCCGGAAGATATTCGCTGGCGATCTCCACGATCCGGGGCGTGTAGACTTTCACTTGCATCTTCTTTTCTCCTACTTGCGATTACGGCCGTCGCGGCAAACGCTCGGGGGTGCCGCTTGGAAATAATTGTTCGGTTCTCGCCGTCGTTTCGATGATTGTGCTGGAAAAAGATGAAATCATCCTGCCTCCCTTTTCGGAAGAAATCCGTTTCTACCGGCCGGGAGTTTTGGCAGCGATCGTTTCACCGAAGGAACCACCTCGAACAAGGGGCTGGCTCCCCCACATCTCACTCGATTCGGGTAGAATCGGGAGATAACACTCCTACAAAGATATCGGATGTCCGATTATACTCATTACAACGTTTTTGAGATTTTTTTCGAAACATCCGAGGGAAGCGACGTGATCCTTTTCCCGAGAAGGCTTCCCGAAGCGGAAAACGAGAATCCGATCTCCCTTATTTGCCCTAAAGCTCATATCTAATACACTTGATGATAGAGTGACGTTTCAGGTGAGCGGAAGGGAAAAGAGTCCGACGGAACCGCACTGGCCCCCCTAGGGTCACCCACCAAAGCGAGCTACAACTGGAGACGAGTCTCTCCGCTCCCGTGGGTCGCTGAGATTAGTTAAAGGGTTCATGATCTTTGATGTTCGTAGTACAGAGAGGAAGCGCCCATGAGTCAACGTTCGATCGCGATCGGCGATGTTCACGGATGCAGTAAGGCTTTGGCCGCCTTGCTGGACGCCATCGACCCCCAACCCGACGACCAGATCATCCCCCTGGGCGATTTTCTCGACCGCGGCGACGATGTGGCCGGAACGATCGACCGGCTCCTCGAACTTCAGGAAAAGTGCAATCTGTACCCCATTTTGGGAAATCACGAAGAGATGCTCTTGCAGTTGCTCGACGGGGCCTTCTGGGACGTCGGCGCTTGGCTTTCGTTCGGCGGTAAGGAGACCCTCGAAAGCTATGGGGTGACGATGCCCAAGGACATTCCGAAAGAACATATCGAGTTCATTCGCAATTGCCACCAGTGGTGCGAGTCGGAGAATCACCTCTTTCTTCATGCGAGCTATCTCGAGAAAAAAAGCCCCGATAAGTTCCCGCCGGATATTCTGCGTTGGGAGTCGCTCCGCGATCGCATTCCCGGCCCCCACACCTCCGGCAAGCGTGCGATTCTGGGGCATACTTCCCAAAAGAACGGGGAGATTCTCGATCTCGGTTATCTCACCTGCATCGACACTTTTTGCTACGGGACGGGAAAACTGACCGCCCTGGAGATCCATACCGGAGAGATTTGGCAGGCCGATAAATCCGGGCGATTTCTCACCGGCCGGAAAAAGGCGGAGCAACACCGCGCTCCCTAAAGGGGCTCGACCGAGAGGTTATTTCTCCGCTTCCAATGGCGGAAAATCGGCAAACCGATCGTTTTTTTCGACGATCTCCTCCGCCAGATAGACGCGGTATCGCCCCCATTCGCGGTAGGAAATGCCGTCGAGATCCCAGGCCTCTTCCACTTCTTGGAGTTCCTTTTCCGGAACGACGATCAGCGATTCGGGGTCGACGCGCCGCAGACGCCGCGATTCTTCCGTCCCGATGGTGAAGATGGTGTCCTTCTCGAGTTCGGCTCGCTTTTCGGGAGTCAGGTAGAAGTAGATCGATCCGAGACGATCGCGCACGAACACGACTTGCGGCGGCAGCGATTCCAGCTCGTTCAGCTTCATCACCATTTCTCTCGGAGTGAACCGCGAGGCCACGAGAGGGCCGAATCGCATCAATACGGTACAGAACTGGGTCGCGATGAGCAGGGCCCCCAGTATGAAGGCGACCGTCCATTGCTTCTTCTGCCAGAAAAAGCAAGGGATGAGCGCGGCGAGACTCACCAATCCCAAGAGGAACCAGTCGAAAGCTCCCAAGAGCAGGTTGATCTCGAATTGGGCGTACATCGTCAAAAGCGGCAATGTAAAAATGCCCAAGAAACAGAGTCCCATGAACAGCAGCGACGATTCCCTCAGTTCCCACTGTCTGGCGCTCCGGGCGAGAATGCGCTGCCAGAGCACCCCGAGGAGCATCGCCAATGGAGGGAATACCGGCCAGATGTAGTTGACCAATTTCGAGCCGGCGAGCGTCAAGAGCACTGTATCGGCCGCGATCCAGCAGATGCAGAGCCAGAGGGCCGTCCGTTGTCGCAAAGCGGCGCTGTCATCGGAGACGGTTTCCTCGGGGGAAGGAGCGGCGGATTCCGGCGATGCCGGGCTGATCTCTCCGCGAAGCATTCGCACGAGCGAACGCCGCATCGTGAGCAGATAGAACAGCCACGGGGAGGCCCCGCCGAGGAGGATCGGAAAATAATACCACCACGGACTGTCCCCGTGACGTTGGGTGTCGGAGACCATGCCGAGGACATGCCGTTCGTAGAAGAAGTAATACAGGAAGCCGGGGATTCGGGATTCGACCATGAAGTACCACGGCAAAGCGACCAGCAAGGCGACGACCAGCGACAACGCGCCGCCGGAGAGGATCGAGGGATACCACCACCTTCGCCGCAAGACCAGGTACGGAAGGTAGCCGACGCCGACCAGCCCGATCCCCACGAACCCCTTGTTCAGAATGCTCAGTCCCAGCACCAACCCGGTGATCCCCCCCAGCAGGAGACGCCCCCGGATGGTCTCCGCATGGTCCATCTCCCAGAAAAGCCAGTAGGCCAGGACGATCCAGACGATGAGCGTCACGTCGTTCGGTGAGGCGAGGGTCAGCCCCATCGGGTAGAACATCGTGGCGTAGATGATTCCGGCGAGAATGCCGACGCGGGAATCGAACATGCGCTTCCCCACGAGCACCAACACGAGTACCGTCAAGGTGGCGAAGAGACTGTAGGGGATCCGGGCGGCGTCCTCGCTCGCGCCGAAGATTGCCAGTGAAGCGGCTTGAACCCAGGTGAAAAGGACCGAGCGGTCCAGGAACGGTTCCAGGCCGAAGTAAGGCACGACCCAATCGCCCGACTCGACCATTCGCAGGGAGCAGGAGGCGTGGATGCCGTCGGAGGGATCGACCAGTGGGAGATCGAGCAACAGCGGACTCCAGAAGACCAGCAGGAGGATCACCGGCAGGACGATCGTCAGAAGTATGAGTGGCCGGTCGGTGGGAAGTGCGGGCATGGTTGCGATTTCCTCATCCGAAAATATATGGGAGGGAGCAGCAGGCGATAAGGATTCTTCGCCAATATAGACCAAATGCTTCGGAGGAACAACAGGAGTTTTCGACGCCTCGGCGGAAGGCGAACGTTCGGCGGAATGCCGCCGGAGACGACGAAAAACGAGAAGATTGCCCTTGGCCTTTTCTGAGAATCCTGACAAAATACGTACCGCCGTTGCCGGCGGTCGGCGCATAAGTCGATCGCGCTGATTCGTGGAGGTTGCAGCCGTCCGGAGGGGAGTTTCGATGGCAAGACGCATGCTCGATTACCTGGTCTATCTTTTTGTCCGTATGCTCATATGCGTGGTGCAATCGTTGCCGGTGGAAACGTCGCATCGACTGGCCCGTGGACTTGCCGGGCTTTTCGGCGGGGTGTTGAATGTGCGGGGGCATGTGGTGAACGAAAATCTCCGGCATGCGTTTCCCGAGAAAACGCCCCGAGAACGACGAGCGATCGCCGTCGGGATGTGGGAGCATCTTTTTTTGCTGGCGATCGAAGCGGCCCAACTTCCAAGGAAGATCCACGAGACCAATTGGCGCGATTATATCGTCCTACATGGTCTGCAACCGATGGCCAACGTGTTGATCGCTCGGCGGCCGATCATCGTCGTCACCGGACATTTCGGCAATTTCGAGGCGGGCGGATATGTGCTCGGACTCTTGGGCTACCCCACCTATTCCGTGGCGCGTCCCCTCGATAATCCTTATCTCGATGCCTTCGTGAAGCAGTTTCGCGAATCGACCGGGCAGTATCTGGTCCCCAAAAATGATGGCTACGACACCATTCTCGAAGTGCTCGAGCGCCCCGACGCGATGGCGTTCCTCGCCGACCAGGCCGCCGGACCGAAGGGATGCTGGATCGAATTCTTCGGCCGCCCCGCGTCCACATACAAGGCGATCGGTCTTCTGGGACTGGAATACCAGGCGCCGATGGCCTGCTGCTACTCCATTCGTCGGGAGGGAAAGCCGTTGCACTTTCGCATGACTCTCGGCGAAATGCTCGACCCGGCCGACATGCCCGAGCACATCGGCGGGGTCCGCGAGATCACCCAGTGGTACTCCAGTACGCTGGAGAGGGCGGTGAGGCAGAATCCCGAACAGTACTGGTGGGTGCACAAACGCTGGAAGGATTACGGCAAGAAACGTTCCCTGCCCAAGAAGCCGCTGCCCAGATCGGTGCACGATCCGACCGATCGGACCGCCGGCGCGCCGGCGAAAGACAAAAATGCCGCCGGGTCGAATGCGGCTTCCGGGAAGAAAGTCGCTTAAGAACGTGTTTTGAAAATCGCTTGGTTCGCCAGAGCGAGCGAGACGAGCGTCCGAGAAGGCGATCTCCGGAGCATCACTCGCGGGTCACTCGGCGGAACGCTTCCATCAATTTCTTGGTGATTTCTCCCGGCTTGCCGCTTCCGATCGGTCGGGTATCGACCGTGACCACCGGCACGACTTCCGCCGCCGATCCGGTCAAGAAGCACTCCTGGGCGACGTAGACATCGTGCCGCGTCAGGGGCGTTTCCCGGACGGCGATCCCCATCTCCCGAGCCAAGTCGAGCACGACCTGCCGAGTCACGCCTTCGAGGATCCCGGCATCGGTCGGGGGGGTCAGCAGCTCACCGCGGCGCACGATGAAGATGTTGTCGCCGGTGCACTCGGCCACCTCCCCTTTGTGGTTGAGCATCATCGCCTCCACGCACCCCGCGTTCAGACCCTCGATCTTCGCCAGAATGTTATTCAGGTAGTTGAGCGACTTGATGCGGGGATTCAGCGCCGCCGGATTGTTCCGGATGGTGCCCGCGGTGACGATCTCGAGACCCTTTTCGTAGAATTCCGCCGGGTAGAGCGCGATATGATCGGTGATGATGATGACCTGGGGATCATGAGTTTCGGTCGGACCGAGTCCCAGGTTTCCCACCCCACGCGTGACGATCGCTCGAACATAGCCGTCCTTGATGTCGTTTTCCCGGAGTGTGTCGTTGACCGCGTCGGCGAAGGCGTCCTTGGTCATGGGGATTTCCAGCGCGATCGCCCGGGCCGACTCCCAGAGCCGGTCGAGATGTTCCTGCAACCGGAACACTTTCCCACCGTAGCTGCGCATGCCCTCGAAGACACCGTCGCCATAGAGCAGGCCGTGGTCGTAGACGCTGATTTTTGCGTTCTCTTTATCGAACAGTTTTCCGTTGATGTAGATTTTCAAGGGCATCGGTAATGTGCGCCGATGGAGCGCTCCTTTAAGGAAACAGAGATAACGAACCGCGCAGAATCGAACGAACGGTCGCGCCGAGGATATGAGGCGCTTTCGCGACGGAATGCCGAGGGCGACGAAGTTATTCCGGCGAAGCGTCGTGTTGGATTCGGCCGTCGACCAGACGCAGGATACGATCCGCCTGGTGGGCGATCGAGAGATCGTGCGTAACCATGACTATAGTCAATTCCTGCTCTCGGTTCAAGGTCCTCAGGAGGTCGAGAATCTCCCGGGCCGATTCCGAGTCGAGATTTCCGGTGGGTTCATCGGCCAGAAGGATCTGCGGTTGGGCGATCAGCGATCGGGCGATCGCGGCCCGCTGCATCTCCCCCCCGGAAAGTTCCCGGGGTTTGTGCTTGGCCCGATGAGCCAGGCCGACCCTTTCGAGCAGTTCTTCTCCGCGATGGACGAATTTGCGTCGTTGAGTCATATAGGAAAGAACTCCGTGACGGATCATCAGCGGAGAGAGCACGTTTTCGAGCGTCGTCAGCTCCGGTAGGAGATGGTAGAACTGGAAGATCATCCCGATGAACTCGTTGCGCAACAGGTCGCGCTGTCCGGAAGAGAGATTGTCGATCCGTTGGCCGTCGAAGTGGATGCTCCCGCCGTCGGGGGCATCGAGCGTCGCCATCAGGTGCAGCAAGGTGCTCTTGCCGGAACCGCTTTGCCCGACGATCGCCAGAAACTCCTGGGGCCGAACCCCGAGATTCACGCCACGCAGAACCGGGATTCGGAGATTTCCTTTCACATAGCTCTTGGTCAATTCCATCGCGACCATCAGCCGCTCGGTCGAAGGAAGTGAGGAGCGGTCCGGCTCGGCGACGTCGTCGACGGATTCGGCGGATCGTTCCCGGTCTTCGGGCGTCACTTCGGCGGGGGGCTTCGGCGACAAACTCTCGTCGGGGTGAGCGGTGACCGATTCGTCGGATTCGTTTTCTCCCGACCGAACGACGGAATGGGGCCGAGCGTGGGCGGAGGCGGGCCGCTCTTGGAGGAAAGGGGCATGCGGCGAGGTGCGTTCCTCCGATTCCGGACGTTTTTCAGGTTCGCTCGGTGGAGGAGAAGAGGCTTTCTCGGAAGAACTCGGGTAGGATTTCGCTTCCATGATGAAATGGGGCCCTTTCCCTGTTTGCGTGTGCGCATTTTCCGGATTGTTTTTTCGCGTTTCGTTCTCCACCTCTTCCAGGTAGGAGAGAGGCGGTTCACTCGGGAACGTCTCCTCGGCCTTCTGCGTTTTCGGCAGGGGCTCCGGCGAGCGGATACTATTCATGTCGTCGAGGAACGATTGTAACTCCGTCAGCGAAGGTCCCCCGATCAGCGGTTGTCCGCCGCGCACCCGAGGACTGATTCCCAGCCCGATCGAATGGCGTTTTTTTCGTTCTTCTTCCGTAGAATCTTTTTTCGATTCCGACCTTGCCGATTCCTTTTTCGGACCGTGATGATCGAATCGAAAGATCGAAGGTTCGTCATTCATAGCGCAAAGCCTCCACAGGATGCATTCTCGCTGCCCGGAGCGCCGGCAGCACCCCGGCGGCCACCGCGATGAAGATCGCGCCGGCGACGATCCAGGTGATCGTCAGCGGGTTGACGATGGTGGGAATTTCATAAAAGGAGTAGATGCGTGGATCGAACACATTATGCCCCAGGATCATCGAAAGGAAGGACGCGATCTCGTTGATGTAGTGGACGAACAAGAGACCGAGGATCAGCCCGATCCCCGACCCGAACAGCCCGAGCGAGAGGCTGTAGGTCAGGAAGATCTGCATGATGCCGGAGCCGCCGGCCCCCAGCGATTTGAGGATGCCGATGTCGCGCGTCTTCTCGACGACGATCATGAAAAAGATCGCCAAAATGCCGAATCCGGCGACCGCGATGATCAAAAAGAGCAGCACGTTCAATATGGCCACCTCGGTGAAGATGGCCGAGAGCAGGGTCTCCTGACGATCGCGCCATGTCTCGATGATGTAGTATTCCGGGGGAAAGGCTTCGCGCAGTTGGTCGCGGAGCTGATTCAGGTCGGTCCCCGGCTTCGACTTGATGAGGATTTGCGAGACCCATCGCCGGCCGGTTTCCGGTTCGTACATGCCGCGGAGTTCTTGTAGCTTGGACAGCGGAACGAAGACGAGTTTCGAATCGTATTCCACCATCTTGCTCTCGTAGAGATCGACCACGGTGAATTTGTCGCTGACGCCTTCCGGCGGCGTGTCGGCGTTGGGAAAGGTGAGGGTCACGTCGTCGCCGGGAATGACATGCATCCCTTCCTCGAAGTGTGTCTGGCCGGACTCTTCATCCTCGATCTCCCGACGACCGTAGGCCGTCAGCCCGATGCCGAGAATGACGCCGGCATGTTGCTCCTTCGCCGGATCGAAGACCTGTTCCTGTTCCGCTCCGGCGGCGGCGAAGGGATTGGTCGGGATGCCGCGGTTGTCTTCTTCGGCGACGCTTTCCCCTTCTTCGGTCGGCGAATCGATCGTCGCCCCCCGATCGGCGTTGAGTTCTTCCATGCGTCGCCAGTATTTTTCCATCTCGGCGAAGTAGCTCCGCCGGTATTCCCAGCCTGCTTCACGAAGCTCCGGACGCAACACCGCTTTCTCGCCCGCTTGGTAGTTGTGATCGTCGTAACCGCTCTGGCGCAACTCGAAATCGAACGATTCGCGATTCGCCGGATGTTGGAGGAATTCGGCCATCTCGCTGACGTCGCCTTGGGTCGCTGCGTCAATCCCCACCATTTCAACCGGCCGGGTATGGTAGCTGTTGCCGACCCGAAAACTGAGCATGGCGGGGATGACGACCGTCGGGGTCATTCCGTCGATCATATCTCCCGCTACCTGACGGATCTTTTCCATGTGGGCCTCGGGATCGGGAAATCCCCCGGCGCTGGAGGCCTCGAAGATGACATCGGAGAGGATGCCGTGGGCCCGTTGTTCCAATTCGGTCGTGAAACCGAACATGACGGAATTGACCACGATCATCGTCGCCACACCGAGCGTCACGCTGATGATCGAAGCCAGGGCGATGTAACGCGTGAGAAGGTATCGCCAGCTCAGAAGTAATTTGTACATGGCTCCCTGCCGTTTTTTACGAATCGATGGGAATGGGTCGATCGCGCTGCCGAAGCGCCGCTCCGTTGGCGTTCCGGTTTCTGATCGCCTCGAGTCGAGCCTCGTTGCCTCGAACTCGGGCCGAAAAGGTTGTCTTTTTCAGTATCGGTCCAGAGGTTATTCCACTTCCGGCCGCAAAAGCGGGAAGAGGATGACCTCCCGGATCGATCGGGTATCGGTCAAGAGCATGATCAGCCGGTCGATGCCTACGCCGAGCCCGCCGGCCGGCGGCATGCCGTGACGCATCGCGCGGAGGAAATCGCGGTCCATCTTCGCCATCGAATCTTCCTCCGATTGACCGGCCAGTTGTTGCGTGAACAGCTCTTCCTGGAGATCCGGGTCGTTCAGTTCCGTGTAGGCGTTGGCGATCTCCATTCCCCGCACGAACAGCTCGAACCGCTCGGCGACCTCCGGTCGGTCCTGTTTGCGCTTGGTCAGCGGGCAGATGCTCGCCGGGTAATCGAGCACGAAGATCGGACCGACCAGCGCATCCTCCACCTGCTCCTCGAAGACGGCGTTTTTGATCACATCGGGATGCTTGCCGGTCGTCTCCAGGCCGAGTTTCGCTGCCAATGGTTCGATCGCCGCGGCATCGTTGGGGGCCACGCCGGTATGTTCCTCAAAAAGTTCATCGTAGGTTTTCCGCGCAAAAGGCGGCGTGAAGTCGATTTCGGTCCCGCCCCAGGTGATGGTGTTCCCCTTGCCGATCGCGGCGAGCGCGTCGACGATGAGCTTCTCGGTCAGTTCCATCATCGTCTCGTAATCGCCGTAGGCCTGGTAGAGTTCGAGCATCGTGAACTCGGGATTGTGCGTCTGGTCGATGCCCTCGTTCCGATAGACCCGGCCCAACTCGAAAACGCGTTCAATGCCGCCGACCAGGAGGCGTTTTAAGTGCAGCTCCAGTGCGATGCGGAGATACAGGTCGATATCCAGGGCGTTGTGATGCGTGATGAACGGCCGGGCGGCCGCCCCGCCGGCGATGGCGTGAAGCGTGGGGCCTTCCGCCTCGATGTAGTCTTCTTCGCTAAGCGTTCGGCGAATCGACTGGACGATCTTCGCACGGGCCAGGAAGCGATCGAGCACGCCTTCGGTATGGACCAGGTCCATGTAGCGCATTCGGGAACGCAGTTCCGGATCCACCAGCCCCTTGTGTTTGGCCGGAGGAGTCTCGATCGACTTGGAAAAAAAATGCAGCTTTTCGGCAAAGATGGTCAGTTCGCCGGTCCGAGTGCGACGGAGTTCGCCGTCGACGCCGACCAAGTCGCCCAGGTCGAAGCAGAGGGCCAACTCCCAATCGGTTTCGCCGACCTGATTCTTGCCGATGAACAACTGAATCTTGCCGGTCCAATCCTGGATGTCGACGAAAATGAGCTTGCCCTTTTTGCGCTGCAGCAGGATCCGACCCGCGGCACGCACTTTCGGTCCATTTTGGATGGGAGGACGGTCCTCACCCGCGGGGTTCGGCTCGCTCTCGATCTCATCTTCGCGACGGCGAATTCGGGCAATCGAGGTATGTCCGTCGAAACGGGCCCCCCAGGGATCGAGTCCCAGTTCTTCGATTCTCTTCAATTTTTCGCGCCGTGCCGCTTCCAGCGCGGCGCCGCTTCCGGTCGATTCCGATTTGGCCATGGATGCTTTTCTGGGTCTATTGCTCAAATATGTTTTCTGTAAGGTGGGGTGGCTGTCGCTTGGTGTGATTCCCGGAGGATGGGAATTCCTCCGATGGCAGTCGACCTATTTTCACGAAAGAGGGTCATCAGGTCAATGCCGCATTGCCCGGTTTGCCGGAAAAGCCGGCACATTCGGATTATTTTTTCATCGCCAATGGCGAGTTCGGGCGAAAGAAGATGCTCGACCCGGAGAATAAAAAACACCCCTTCCCGCGGTGAGGCGAAAAGAGGTGTTCGATGCGTGCCGGAATGGATTCGTGCGTCGGCGGGACGGTTTCTCCGAGAGTCTCGATCAGTCCTGCTTGAGCTGGACGGTTTCCTCGCCTTCGCGGGAAGCGGAGCCGAGGTAGACGTTCATGGCGATGTTCTCCTGCACGAAGTGGACCGACCCATCGGCCATGGCGAACTGGGCGCCGCCGGGGTGCATGGAGCCGAACGCCTCCGTGTTGAGCTGATGGGCACCGGAATTGATGGGATAGCGGATGTTCTTCGCCGACATGATGGCGGCCGCGTTATCCCGAGTGAAGTTTTCAATGGCCCCGTCGTGGTCTCCGTCTCCGGGCACAAACGAGCCGCGCGCCCAGCCTCGATAGACTTCCGACTTGTTCCAGGAGAGTTCGCCGAGCAGGAAGGTGTTGGAGGTTCCGTCGGTGAAGGCGGCGAAATCGAGCCCGTCGGGGAAGGGGAAGGCGCCGCCGCTGGCGACCCGGCCAAAGCCACCGGCTTGGTCGTTGCAGTAAGGGTAGTACTCGTTGTTGGTATCCGGGATTCTGCCTTCCGGACCGGTCACGCCGTAGTAATGCATCGTGTAACGGTCCCGTTGACGATGGTCATTCTCGGCATTGCTGCTCGGGCAGAGGAAGATTTCGATCATGTTGCGGGCGAGCCGAGCTTTGTAGTTCGTTTCGGTTCCGTAAACATCGTCTTGACCGCCGAAGCTGAAGTTGAACTTCTTGTAGAGCGGCATCTGCTCGATGTACGGCAGCAACAGGACGTGCAAACTCATGCAGTTGGAACTGATCGCCGGGGGCGGGAGTTTGCCGACCGATTCGTGGTACTGATGCAGGGCCAGGGCGAGGTTCTTCATGTTGTTCTGGCAAGACATGCGTCGTCCCGCCTCGCGGGCCGACTGCACCGCCGGCAGGAGCAATCCCACCAGCATGCCGATGATGGAGATCACCACCAGCAGCTCCACCAGCGTAAAACCTGATTTGCGTTTACGAAAAGCGTTCATGGCCAAAGCCTCCTATCGTGGAATGTTCGTCGATCTTCTGGCCCTGAGAAGTGGGAATTTCTTCTTGCCCGAAGAATATTGTACCATGTTCTGTTCGGAAGAATTCCGACTAAAAATGATGAGACGGTATCCTTACAATTCCATTATACTCGAAAAACACGTCTCCTTTCAACTTTTTTGATCGTATTTTCGGGCGATTTGTTCCTGAAAAGAGCGAGAACTTGTTCTTTTATACCGAAGACCCCTTGGCGAGGGGGGCGCGGCATCACTCGCAACCGTACGGCTGCGTCCAGGCGGTGGTGAACTCCGGTTCGTTTCCGGCGTTGTGTTCGGGGCGTCGGTCGGAGGTGATGATCGCCCGAACGTACAGGTCGTCCTCCTCGAGCGTGTAGAATGCTTCGGTGCCGCTCACCTCTTTCAGCGTCTGCCCGATCTGGTCGGAGTAGACGGGAATCTTGCGGGCCGGCTTCTTGCCCTCGGCCGGGTCGTCGGTGATGGTCGTCGAGCGGTCGAACCCCTTCTTCGTGCCCACGAAACGGATGGTATATCGGGTGTCGTCCCGAGGAGCCACTTTCACGCTGAGCCGACGGTTTTCGGGCATGTATTGGATATCGTCCAACTCCACGCCGGTGGAGCTGTAGAAATCGCCGCGGTACATCGCCGCCAAAAGGTCTTCGGCCGTAAGGCTTTCGGCGCGGACGACGATCCAGCCGTGTCCCGGGTTCGACAAACCATCGGCGAAACGATGGTACTCGTGGGTATCGTCGGTCGCCAGGCCGTAGATGGCGGGGTAGCCGTCCTCGATGCGGTGGGCGTTGACG
Source organism: uncultured Planctomycetaceae bacterium (assembly GCA_964632505.1). GTDB lineage: Bacteria > Planctomycetota > Planctomycetia > Pirellulales > Thermoguttaceae > CAZWCE01. The sequence continues at coordinate 145,645 of CAZWCE010000005.1, forward strand.
ATGTCCCAGAACGTCTCGATCGACCAGAAGTCGGGATGCGGCCGGTAGCTCGTTCCTCCGGCGGTGTTGCAGAGTTCGAAGAAGCGGATTTCCGGCACCTGGATCAGGTCTTCCGGATAGGCATCGAAGTAGGGCCAGGAATGATGGTTCTGCACGAAGAGCACCGGATGGCTGTTCTCGTCGCCGTTGGCCCGCGTGGCGAGCAGGTTGCGGCGAAGCGTGTCGGCGACGCTGGTGCCCACCTGATAAGGCACGACGGCCGAGGTGTTCATCAAGTTCATGTGGACTTGGCGATCGTGCACGACGCGGTTCGTTTCCTGACCCGGCACCAGCAGATACTCGCCCGGGCGGTCGAACTGTTTCTTCAATTCCCCGATCGTCTTCAGCCGTACGAACAGACGATCGTCTTTTTTTCGGGTTTCGATCGAATCGGGACCGAATCGCTGGACGTATTCATCGAAGAAGTCCCGGGTGAGTTTTCCCTTGCCCACTTCGCGCCACGTGTCGTCGTCGAGTTGCAAGAGATTATGGTCCGACAAGACGATGAAGTGGTAGCCGTGATCGCGATACCAGGCGGCGGCGGTTTCGGGGAAGGCGTTGCCGTCGCTCCAGAAGGTATGCATGTGGATGTTCCCGCGATACCAATTCTGAGCGAACGTCTCGCCGGCGGGGACAAGGAAAATGAACAGACCGAGAACAGCAATCAAGGTTCGAAAGCGTCGCATGGTGTGGAGATCTCCTCGAGTGTTGAAAGAATAGAGATGAGGGTGCAAGGATCGGAGCCGTCAAGGGAAATCATATCGGACGGGCCGGGAAAAAGCAATTCACCCGGGAGAAAGAATCGTCCGCCGGAGCATCTCGGTCAGTCGACGGGGAACCGCACCGTCGATTCGGTTTTCACCAGGGCGCAGTCGTCGGGAAAAGTGTGAAATGCCCGGAGGCGGAGGCTCTGGCGTCGCGTCTGCAAGTGGACGTAGCTGATCGCGCCCAACGTCATGCGACCGCTGGCGCCGAACTTGTACATCATGCCGTCGTGGACCGTCTGTTGAGCAAGCTCCTCTTGGAAGGTCCAGAACAACTTCGGTTCGACCGGTTCCGTCTGGAACGTGCATTCGTAGACGGCCTCGTCGCCCAGTTCGATGCGGTGGTGGCGCCGGCCACGAAAACGCTCGCCCAAGAGTTTGTGCTGGCGGGGAGTGGTGCAGAGGGCCGAGGTCGCCAGTTCGGTGAGCGTCTGCTCGTTGCGATGCCAACTGAAGATGTGGCCCGTGTTGGTGATCGAAAGCGTCGCCGAGAAGTTTTCGCGATCTTCCGTACGGGTAGCGGCCACCTCGAACAGTTCGGGGTGCAGGGGGCGTCCGTAAACACGGAACACCAGTTCCGCCACCTTCGGTCGCACGGAAAGCATCGTTCCCTCGGGGGGCAGGTGCGCTGCCGAAAAAAGGGTCGAAAAAGAAAACGATGAACGCTCGGTCGCCGAAGTCCGTGGCCCTTGATGAAGACGAAAAACTTCCTTGCAAGGATGCGGGAAACGGACCCCGACGTAGGGAGGGGAGGAATCTTCAGGAGGAGGCTGTTTCGTGAAGCGGGACGATTCTTCCCTTTGAAATTTTATTATATTCCAATCGACCAAGGAGGCAAAGACCGTTTTTCGGCACGATGATGGTTTCGGCGCGATTTTGGTTTCTTCCAATGAGCGAGGGGAGTTTCAACCGCTTTCACCGAGGCAGGTTGCATAAAAAAACCCCGTGTGAAAGACCACACGGGGCTGGAAAAAATTTCGGAAGCCCGAATCGTCAGGCTGCTTATGCGTCCGATGGGGGCACCGGAACGAGATGGACCGCTCGAGGAGGGTGTCAGTTCGCCATCGACTCGACGTTGTCCTTCTTTTTCTGTTGCTCGACCAGGTGCTGGATCTTCTTGGTGACCTGCACGGCGGCCATGACCTGCTGCGGGGCGAAATAAGGTGTGCTGGTGCCGTCGGCAAACTCATTCCGTTCGGCAGCCAAACGCTGCCAGCTCATTTCGCTGTTCAAGTGCCATGCCGCGGCTTGGCCGACCTTTTGGGGGATCTTGCCCGTTCCGACCAGATGGCAGAGCATCTCGACCGATTTATCCTTCGAGACTTCCTCGATCGGACGGATGGCATAGGGGATGCTGCTTCGCGGATCGTCCTTGCCGTACTCCAGGCAAACGGTGGTCAGCTTCTTCTTGAGGGTTTTGTCGGGAGCGATATTGAAGAAACCGCCTCCCATGCCGCCGCCCATGCCGCCGCCCATGCCGCCGCCGAATCCGCCGCCGTAGGATTGGTTGCCGGAGTCGGTGCCGCCGCCGTCATATCCTCCATCACCGCTGCCGCCGTCGAAACCGCCGTCGAAGCCGCCTTCCTCGAATTGGGCAACGACCGGCACGCCGGCGAACGCCGCCGGAAGGGCGATCGATAACGGTTTGTCGGTCTTGTTGGTGACGATGAAATTGCTCTTCTTTTCATCGTGGGGGATCAATTGGACATCGATCATGCCGCTTTCCATGGCCGAGAAAAGTTCGATCCGCTCGACCGATTGAGACTCGGCCGCCAGAGAGGCCGTGGAGAGCATCCCACCGAAAATCATCCCGAGCGCTAGCCACGTTCGTATTCCAAACACCATTTTTTTTCCTCCGTTACCGAAGAGTCCTTGATGGCCGCTGCCATCAGTGAGGGAACGTTGTTTCTATGTGGTTTCTATGATGAAATACCCTGCAGGGCGGTCGTCCGACCGTCACCAAGAGGTTTCGGCCATACAACCAGCATCGCCGATCCGCCTGAAAAGATAGACCCTGCGCGCCGGTCCCGAAAAATTGCTCGAAGCGGCGCAAATAAAAAGTCCCGGCCGCGAAGCGACCTCCGACGAGTCACCATATTTTTATCTTAATCGCTCCGGCGACCATGTCTATCAAGAATAGAGAGAGAATGCCAAAAAAAGAGGAAAAGTCGGCATAAGTCCCGGCGATTGACTATTTTGAATTTCGGGGAGTGCCGATCATCTTTTGGGCGAATAAAACTTGCCCCTCTTGAGAGGAGGTGAAGAGGGGGCGGAGCAGTCCGTCCTGCATCAGAAGGGGAGAATCACGCCAGTTCCGCCAGAACGTAGGGACCTTCCGGCATGACGGCGATGGTGGCGTCCGCTCCATAACGCTGAAGTGCTTCCTCGACCGCCTCTTCCACGCTCGGGGCGGTCTGGAGATAGTATTTTTCGACCGTCTGTTTGGGTAATCCATCGGTGACGACCACCACGCGTCCGATCCGCAGTGCCTGGCCCAGCTCCTCGATTTGCCATTGATTCAGGAGAAAATAATCGGTCTGGGTGATTTTTTGCATGAAGTCGTCGATCGTCGGACAATCCTCGACGATCTGGTCGAATTCCTTGCTGCCGACGCCTTCGCTCATCGCGGCGGCGAGTACGATCGTCCCGCCCGGTTTAAGGATTTCCATCGCCGCGACCACGCCCTTGACCGACTGGTAGAGCGTCGCATCCAAGGGGTAGCCGGCGCAGGTCGTCACGACGATATCGACAGGATCCCGCAACGTGGCGCGAACCAGGCCCCGCGCGTGCTCGACGCCCTGATGAAAGGCCGCTTCCATGTCGCCGGCGACGATCTCCAGCAGTTGGCGATCGGCGTTCTGGACCGTGTTGACGATGAAATCGCACCCCGCCTTTTTCGCGATCCAGGTGTTCTCCTCGTGGACCGGATTGCCTTCGAGCACCCCGTTTCGGGCATTCTCGTGTTCCAGAAACCGAGGGCTGTGCCATCGCGCGATGGTGGCTTGGCCGGCGATTCCCGGGCAGATCGCCTTTCGGCCCCCGGAGAAACCGGCCATGAAATGCGGCTCGATCAGCCCCGTGGCGATCTTTAGGTCCGCTTCGAGATAACGGGAGTCGATCCAAATGGGAACGCCCCGGGGACTGTCGCCCAGATAGGTGTGTTCGGAGTCATCCCGGGCATGGTGATCCTCGATCCGGTAACGCGATACGACTTCCTCGCCGCACATCTCCAGTCGTTCTTCCGGTGTACTCGGACGATGCAGGCCGGTGGCGACCAGAATGAGAATCTGCTCGCGACGAATGCCCGACGATTCGAGCATTTCCAGCATCGGAGGCAGGATCACCTCGTTGGGCACCGGTCGGGTGATGTCGCTGATGAGGACGCAGGCCGACGATTTTCCCTTCGCCAGTTCGGCCAGGGGCGGGGTGCCTTGGGGGGCGAGCAGGCGTTCGATGGTGGTGACCGTCGGCGTGGGCAGTGGATTGCCGGGGGCGTGTTCGAGGCATTTCACGACGTTCCGATCCGGCAAATGGACCTGCATCCCCCCTTTGCCGTAGGCGAGTTTGATTTCCATCGCGAGCTCCGACTCCGTCGCTGGAAGGAAAAAAGAAAAAAGGGTTCAACCTGCTGAGAATCAGGTGGAACCCGGTCATGACAAAAAGGATCGGCGAAATACGTCCGTGCGGAGATTGAAAGAGAGGGGGAACCGCGATGTCTACTCTTCCTCTTCCTCCCCTTCCTGTTTTTTCTTCTTCTTTTTCAAAACGACTTTATAGACGCGCACTTTCGGAAGATGAAAAGGGCTGTCCCCTTCGCTCCAGCGATCCATGGCACGTAGCTTCTCGATGCGTTCCGCCCGGGTCAACACGCTTCGCGCACGGACGATGCCAGCGTTGGATTTGAGACTTTTATCGATCGTCATGGTTCCGGCTCCTGCACAATTTTCGGTTCCCGCCTGTCGCGGGAAAATGGTCGGTCGAAATCGCGTCTCCGTCGGGATGAGTATGGAAAACCGCTTCGGACAACGGAGATTCAGGTAAGTATACGGAGAATCGATTGCCGTTTCAAGGGGCGGGGCCGATTCAAACTCCGCCGTAGTCGCCCCTTCCTGGATCCTGATTCATCGGGCCGCTTGCTCCACCCGTATCGATCGAGGCACCGGCCGGGACCTTGATATCGAATTCATGGGATCCTTGGTCGGGAATCGTGGTTTCGGTGTCCCACTGGAATATCAGGCTCCCGAGCGGGCTGTCCTCGGTTGCCTCACCGTCAAAGCCTTCCACCGTAACGACGTGCGTTCCCGGAACCGCCCCGTTGTCGTCGGTATTGTAGTTGCCGTTGCGAATATCGGCGATGCCGGCCGGGCCGACCGTCTCACCGGTGGGAGTGAACATGACCGTCCCCACTTCGACCTTTTCACCGTCATAGGTCACATCGCCGTAGACCTTCACCCGATCCCACTTCTCGCCCCCGCAACCGACCAAGAACCCGGTTCCTAAAACCAAAGTCGCGATGACCATCGTGGTTGAAAATCTTCCGGAATGTTTCATGGTGTTATCCTCAGACATAGGGGAAGCTGACCGGGGTTGCCCCCCGCAAGGGGGCTTCGCGCGGCACAGCAAGCGAAATGGCGCCTGCCGATTCGAAAACGGGCTCATCGGCGAAATTCATCGGCGTAATACAGGTCGCTGGACCAAGAAGACCGATCACCTCGTAATATAACGTGTCTGCAATCGCGTGCCAAGTTCCTTGGATGGAGTTTTCCGGTTTTCATGCCGGAAAAGGCGTTCCGGCGATGTCGAAATCGGGCGGCTGCCGACCGCCGCGGTTCCTTCACCTCTTTCCGCTGGATTCATTCCGGCTCTCTCGTTAAAATAGGTCGATGAAGCCCTTTCCGCCCCGTGCGGTTTGTCGGCCCTCCAGCATTCCTTCCTCCTTCGAAATCAACCCGCCATGCGCAATCTTGGATTAATAATCATCGTAGGGGCATTCGTTGCGGCGATCGTCTGGGCGGTCTCTTTCGGGACGCTCGCGCCGGCCGATTTCACCTTCTCCAATATGACCGAGATCAAGTCGGTCGATCCCGCGATCGTTTCCGGACAACCGGAGGGGCGGATCATCCGCGCGCTCTATGAAGGGTTGTGCACTTGGAACCCGAAGACGTGCCGGCCGGATCCCGGCGTGGCCGAGAGCTGGGAGATCTCCGAAGACGGTTGCGAGTACCTCTTCCATCTTCGCCAAGAGGCCCGATGGTCCGACGGCAGTCCCGTCACGGCCGACGACTTCCACTGGTCGATTCGCCGTTTTCTTCACCCGGCGACCGCGGCCGAATATGCCTACGAAATGTGGTACATCGAAGGGGCCGAGGCCTATACCAAAATGTGGCTCGCCGAGGGCGATCCGGTCGAAATCGAACTCGACGGCCCTTCACCTTCCGGGCGTCCGCACGGCCGGGGCCCGATGCTTCGCGGCGAGTTGGTTCGTATCGAAGGTGGATCAGAATCAGAGGAAGGAGCATCCGGTTCGCGCGCCGAGACGTATGTCGTCGCGGTCGACGGTCGGACGGAGCGTTTCCGCAAGGGAGGAGGCGGAGGAGCCAGGGACTATCGGTGGATCCTTCGCGATTTCGAGACCGTGGGCGTCACCGTGCTCGACGAGCAGACGTTGCGGATTCGCCTGAAACATCCGGTGCCCTATTTTTTGAATCTCTTGGGGTTCTATACGATGTTCCCGGTGAACCGGCGTTGCGTGGAAACCCATGGTTATCCCGAGTGGACGCGGCCGGAGAATCTGGTCTGCAACGGTCCTTATCTGCTAGAATTTCGCCGCATCCGCGACCGTATCCGGTTGGTCAAGAATCCTCATTACTGGAATGCCGAGAACGTTCGCCTGGAAGTGATCGACGCGATGGCGGTCGAATCGTACCAGACGAATCTGAACATGTACATGACCGGCCAGCTCGATTGGATCCCCGCCGTGCCGGTGGAAGTGATTCCGGAGCTGAAAAAGAACTGGCAGTCCGATTATTCCCCGGAGCCGTTTCTGGCGTCGTATTACTATATCGTCAATGTGACGCGGCCGCCGCTCGACGATCCCCAAGTCCGCCGGGCCCTGCATATGGCGATCGATAAGAAGCAGATCGTCGAAAAGGTTACCCGTGCGGGGCAGCCGCCCAGCCGGAGCATCGTGCCCAAGGCGATCGAGACGGCCGGAAATTACTCTCCCGCGAAGACCGACCCCTACGATCCGGAAGGAGCGCGCCGGCTCCTGGACGAAGCCGGTTTTCCGCGAGGGGAAGGGTTTCCGAAGATCATCATCCTTTACAACACCGCCGAAACCCATAAGGCGATCGCCGAAGTGATCCAACATCAATGGAAACAGAATCTCGGCATCGACGTGAGTCTCCAGAACAAGGAGTGGCAGTCGTACATCGACTCCCGGCGTCAGGGCGATTTTTACATCGCCAGGGCCGGCTGGATCGGCGACTACGCCGACCCGATCACCTTTCTCCAACTTTTCGAGACAGGCAATCCCAGTAACCATACCAAGTGGTCGAATGAACAGTATGATGAGCTGCTCGAAGCGGCACGCAACGAGCCGGACGAAGCAGAGCGCGCGGAATTGCTTCGCCGGGCCGAGGCGATTCTGATGGAGCATTTGCCGGTATTTCCCATCTACAGCTACGTCGACCCGAACATGGTTCGTCCTTACGTCAAGGGCTGGTATCGCAACCTGCTCGATACCCATCCGCTGGACGCCGTCTGGATCGACCAGGACCTGAAAAAGGAGATCCTCGGTCACTGATCCACCAAAGGCTGAAGTTGCCGATCTCAGTGCAGCAGGAGCTTCACGACGAGAAATCCGCCGACCAACAGGACGAAGAACAGCAGGGTGGCCAGTCCGAAGTAGCGGTCGATCCAGTCGCGAATGCCGGGGCCGAACAGCCGGATCATCGTTGCCACGATGGTGAATCGCGCCCCACGTCCCAAGAGGGAAGCGATGATGAGCATCCAGAGGGAGATGTCGCAAATGCCGGCGGCGATGGTAAAGACCTTGTAGGGAATCGGCGTGAAGGCGGCTCCGAGGATCGTCAAAAAGGCGTAATCGCCGTATCGGGCGGAGACCAGCTCGATCAGTTCCGGGTCGACTCCCGGCACATATTGGTAAAAGAAGGTATCGAGCCCCTGCCAGAGAGCGAAGCCGATCGTCCACCCGACAATCCCTCCCAGGACCGAACCTAAGGTGCTGATCGCCGCGTAGAAAAAGGACCGCAACGGCCGCGAAACGGAAAGGGCGATCTGCAGCACATCGGGGGGGATGGGGAAGAAAGAGCTCTCGGCGAAGGCGATCAAAAAGAGTGCCGGGGTGCCGTAGGGCGTTTCGGCCCAGTGCAGGACCCAATCGTAGAGTCGTCGGGCCCAACCGCGATGTTTCTTCACCGGAATCGGAGGTTCCGAAGTCTCCTTCTCGATCGGAAAGGGGATTTCCGGCGGCACGTCTTCGGAGTCGGAAGAACGGGAAGCGGGGACCTGGTCTTCGCGGGAATTCTCTTCGGGGGGAATCATCGTTGGGAAACTCCGGAAAAAGAGGAGGGAATCAGGGAAGGCGACGAACGAGTCACCGCCCGCCGGCGGGAAAACACGCCTTGGTTGCCGGACGATTGCTTGCCGATTATACTGACCGGAGTCGACCGGAGCAACCTCGATCTTCTGCCGGAACTCACCGAGCGGCGATCCCGAAGGCGTGTCTTTCGGAGTCGGAACGGGGGAGAAAATACAGGGAAATTTGAAATATGCCACGACGCAACATTCGCATCCTCATTGCGATGACGGTGATCGCGCTCTTGTGCGCCTCGCAGACCTCGCCCCATCTTCGGGTGCTCGGGTACGCCTTGCGCCGAATTCAAGATCTCTCGCTGAAGGAGCATTCTCGGGAAGAGCTTTTCGAGGGGGCGGTTACCGGCATGGTCGAGCAGCTCGATCCCTTCTCCGGGTACGTTCCCCCGGATAAACAGCAGCAGTTTAAGGAAGATATCGAGCAAAAGTTCGCCGGCATCGGCATCCAAGTCGATCAGGACAGGGAAACGAAGCAACTTCTGGTGGTTTGTCCACTCCACGGCTCTCCGGCGCAAAAGGCGGGGATTCAAGCAGGCGACATCATCCTCGAAATCGACGGGGTGAGCACCCAGGGGCTTTCGTTTTCCGACGCGAACGACCTCCTCCGAGGCAAGCCGGGTGATCCGGTCGTCTTGACCGTCCGGCATCGCGACGAGCAGGATCCGGTCGAGATCGAGATCGTCCGCGATATCATTCTGATCGAAACGGTCGTCGGCGACTGGCGCCACCAGGACGGCTCCTACCGGTTCACCCTCGAGACCGACCCGGCGATCGGCTACCTGAAGATCAGTTCCTTCAGCGATCAAACCCCCCTCGAGGTCCGCCAGGCGGTCGCCCAACTACTTGATGAGGGGATGAAAGGTCTGATTCTCGATCTCCGCGACAACCCCGGAGGATTCATGCCTTCAGCGGTGCAGACTTGCGACATGTTCCTCGAATCGGGAGAAATCGTGAGCACCCGGCGACGGGGCGGCGTGATCAAGGACCGCTATGTCGCGTATTCGAAGAATACATTTCCCGATTTTCCGCTGGTGATCCTCATCAACGACAACTCCGCCAGTGCGGCGGAAATTCTCGCCGCTTGCCTGCAGGACAACGATCGGGCGACGGTCGTCGGCCAACGCTCCTTCGGCAAAGGAACCGTGCAGGAGCTTCTCGAACTTCCCTATCAGTTGGGGACGTTGAAGTTGACGATCGCCAAATACTGGCGTCCCGGCAAGGCGAACATCCATCGCGACGTGGGCGACACCGAGGAAGATGAATGGGGGGTGCGTCCCGATCCCGGATTCGAAGTGGCCCTGGAAGAGCCGCTCGAAACTCTGGTCCGTCAGGTCCGGCTGATCCGCTCCTCGGTCCCTCATGACGATCTGAAGCGGCCCGTCCAGGAAGCACTGGAGCTTTACGAGGACGCACGCGAACAGCACGCCTCGGAGAAGACCGAAGCGGAAACCTCTTCGACTGAATTCGACGAAAAACGCAACGACACGAGGTCCGAGAAGTCGGACGAAAAAGGCGAACCCGACGCAAGTGAATCGCCGGACCCCGGCGCGGTCGACGCCATGACCCCCTTGAGCGAACTCGAGGCCCCTTATTACGATCCCCAGCTTCAAAGAGCCATCGATCACCTCCGAAAGGTGGATTCGCCGAAGCCGTCCGGCGAAGGGGAAACATGAACGCCGGGACCTTGCTCATCGAGAATCGCGCTCGTTCAGCAGCCTCTCAGGGCTTTCGTGCCGTGACCACCGCGTTCATGTCTTCGCTGGCGATCGACCGCTCCACTTCGACGAAGCCGACCGATTTCAGATCCAGCTCGATCTCTTCCAGCGTGTAGGTCATGCCCGAGTCGGTGTTGACGAGCATATTGATCGCGAAAAGCGCTCCACCGACCGGGCGCGTGCGATCGGCCTCCATGACGAAATCGCGAATGCCGATCCGACCGCTGGAGCGAAGTACCTGGAAGACTTTGCGGTAAAGGTCCTTCGAAGCCTCGCGGCCGTGTTGGTGGATGATCGCGCTGAGCCAGGCGAAATCGGGCCGGCAATCGGGAAGCGGATCGCGATAGAAGTCGCCCTCGACCAGTTCCACCCGGTCGGCGAACCGGGAATCGCCGATGCGCGTCTCCGCCTGTCGGATCGCCACCGGAAGATCGAACAACGTCGCCTTCAGTCCTTCCATGTGGCGGCAAAAGGCGAGGGTATAGGTCCCCGAAGCGCCGCCCACATCGAGCAGGTGTTCGAAGTTCAAGAGCCCGGCCGATCGCATCGTTTCGACCAGCGCGTCGGCCTGATGGGCATTGATGGCGTTCATCGCCGCGATGAAGGCGTCTTGATCGGCCTGCATCCCCCGAATGCTCGCCGTCTTGGGGGCGGGGATGCCCGATTTGACCGTCCAGGCCAGTTGAGCCCACTGACGCAAAATGTTCGACCAGTGCAAAATCATCGGCACCATGGAGGTCGGCTGTCGGTCGTCCAACAGCGGCGCGAACTCCGGCGAGAGAGCGTAACGTTCTCCCTGCTTCTCCAACAGCGAGAGCGCCACGGTCGCATCGAGGAGCATCGTCAGGCCCCGCGGGTCGAGCCGGAGCGATCGGGCGATCCCCTCTGCCGTTTCCGGTTTGCGGGCAAGCTGGGTGAAAAGATCCAGTTCCGCCGCCGCGGCGAGAACACAGGCCCCTTGAAAACCTGTTCCCAGAGCGATCAGTCGCTCACGGGCTTGCGAAAGTTCCATCGTCGATTCCTTTCCGTTGAGTAGTTGAGTAGTTGCGTCCACGACTGCCGGAGCATTTTCCTCCCCGCTTCACGGCAGTCGGCACCCCCGCACGCCGCAGGAGCCCGAAGCGCCGGGGTTCTTCTCGAAATACCGTTGATGATACTCCTCGGCCGGGTAAAACGGTTTGGCGGGAAGAATGTGCGTGACCACCGGTCGCGGGAAACGCCCCGAACGATCGAGCGTCTCAAGCGCGGTCTCGGCTTCGGCCAGTTGAGCGTCGGAGTGACAGAAAATGACCGAGCGGTACTGCGTTCCCACGTCGTGGCCCTGGCAGTTGATCGTCGTCGGATCGTGCAGATTCCAGAACACTTCGAGCAATCGCTCAAAGGAGATCACCTCGGGATCGAACTCGACCTGGACCACCTCCGCATGCCCGGTCCGATCGGAACAGACCTCCTCGTAGGACGGATTCGGAACCACCCCGCCCATGTAGCCGACGGTCGTTTTTCGCACCCCGGGCACGTTTCGCAGCGCCGCCTCCACTCCCCAGAAACAACCGCCTCCGAACGTCGCTTTTTTCATAAGTCCATCTTCTCCAACGATTTGCCCGCGAAGTAGGTGTAAAAACGTATCTTTGACCCCTTGAATAGAGGGGTGAAAATTTGTCCTTTTTTCGCGATTTTTTCCGGTTTTGGCTTGTGTGACGAGAAAAGTAGGGTTACAATGCGAACTATCGCCATAGATTACCGGCTTTGACTTTTTTGGTTTTGGCTTTTTCGAGCCGATTCAGCCGGCGACGCCTCGCGGCCCGGCGATATGGCGGCTCGGCGAGTATGGCGACTTGGCAATATGGCGGCTCAACCGCCGACCATCGCTTGCAAGAGTGCTTGCAAGAGTTTTTTCGGGCGGAAGCGTGTTGCCTCCCACAGCTTTTTTTGAAGTTTTCTTACGACAATATAGTTTGCCGCGGCGAAGTTCGGACCTCCGACCCCCGGAGGCCGAGGAGCCGGCAAGCGGCAACCGTGTGTTTTGCACATTCGACAACAGAAGGGAAAAGGGCAGAATCATGAAACTGACCACACTATTTGCAACACTCGTGGCCCTGGTGGCGCTCTCGCCGATGGCCCAGGCCGATTGGGTCACCATCAATTTCGAAGACACGGCGGATTGGACCGGCGTCACGAAGGATGGCGGTGATTACGACGACGACTCGTTCGGCGACCCGGACAGCGATGGCACCATCAACCATTACCTGCGCGAGAACAAAGGCGTCTGGTTCCAGTCGATCGATCGAGCCGGCAAGTTAGTAGACCTTAACAACTCCGACAGCCCGTACCTGGAAGCGGCGGGAGAGGATGGTACGGATGGCTATGGTAGCGCTTCAGGTGATGACAGCGACCAAGACAACACCTTCGAGCTCGGTGATTTTTTCCTGAAGACGCATGACGCTTATGGCGATCCTGATGACGATCCCGGGGTCCGCATGTGGTTTGCCGACGGTACCCTGGCCAATCTCGTCACAGGGCAGATCTGGGATGTGGATCGAGATTTAGAGTCGTGGGACGTTCAAGCGTATGATGGGAATGGAGATGCTATTTCCGGAGCCTCAGATACGGTGGGCCCCAGTGGAGCATATGACGCACAAGCCTACGTTTGGTCGGTCTCTTCCGGCAGCACGCCAATTTCTTATGTCGATATCACCTGGGCGGCTGGTAACGACGCCGCCGGCATGGGATTCGACAATTTCGCCTACACCGCCACGCCCGAGCCGGCGACGATGGCCCTCTGGGGCGTGTTGGGCATGAGCGGCTTCGGCTACTTCGGCCTCCGCCGCCGCAAAAAGTAAGCACCGACGCGAAGTCCACTCCATGAAGAGATAGACAGCGCCGCTTTCCGATTCCCGGAAGGCGGCGTTTTTTTGCGCTTTCTTCGCATTCGGAAAGAACGCCTAAATCTGTCTAATTTTTGATTTTCTTGAATATTTTGATTGTGTTAGCGAGGTTGTTTGAATATAATCGGATCTATTGGTGAATTTTATCTCTGCCTCCCATTTTTCGAAGCGTGAGTTTTGGGAGGCGAATTTGTGCTTTTTCGCCACCGTCCGGTTGGTGAAGAAAACCATTGATGAGGCAACGATATGAAACGTACTTCCCTATGTGCCACGTTATTGATCCTGTTCGCCTTTTCCCCGCTGGCGAAAGCCGATTGGGTCTCGATTGATTTCGAGTCGATTCCCAATCCGCCTGCCCCACAAAATAACCCGAACGAAGATCCGATTTACACTTATGACAATGACAACTTTGGGGACCATACGGTCACCGATAATAGCACGATCAATGGTTATTACAACCAGATGTACGGTGTCTGGTTCCAGTCGCTTAATGCAGATGGCGATCCCGCCGATGCCGATGATCAGACTCCCGAAATTGAGCCCGTTTATCCCTATTTGGAAGCTGCGGGCGGCGAAACTTCCAACGCCTTCCGTTACGAAGCCTACCATTACAGTGGCCAGAGCGGAGGCGCAAGCGGCTTTGATCTCGAAGCTCCAGCATTCGTCGATAAGTTGGGGAACTACCTGTTGAAGACCAAGGAGGATCTTGACCAAGGAAACCTCATGGCACTTCGTATCAATTTTGAGCGTGGAGCGTATCAGGTTGAAGGAGAGATCTGGGATATCGATGCGGCCCCCGACGCCGGGCTTGGCGCTGAAGGTTGGGAAGTGATCGCCTACAGTAATGTTGACGGAGAGCTTGATAGTGATGGACCGATCATCGGCAAGGACTTCAAAGATCCGGCGTCGTTGGATGGGAAGCCATGGAAATGGTCGGTCCAAAGCAACCAGGCGATCGACTATGTCGATCTCGTCTGGGTATCGGTGGATCCAAGCGCAGAGATGGAGATGCGATCTACGACCGAGCCGATCGGTGTCGCCTTCGACAATATGAGTTTCACCCCCACTCCCGAGCCGGCGACGGTGGCGCTCTGGGGCGTGTTGGGCATGAGCGGTTGCGGCTACTTCGGCCTCCGCCGCCGCAAAAAATAAGTAAAATCCGCCGGAAGAGGAATCGGCCCTTGTTCCTCCGACGGTGAAATTCCAGCGCCGTCTTCTTCCCCGAAGGCGGCGTTTTTTTGCGCATCGCCCGCGAGCTTCCGTGCGGCATGCATGCCGCGATGCTTCCCGCGTTTTCGCCAAGAGAGAGGGGGGGGTTACTCGTTGTTGACGGAATAACCACCCCGACGGGCATCGAAATACCCGATCCGCCGCAGATTGCGCCACCAGCTTTGCCAGCGTGATTCATCGAAGCCGTAGTTCGGGCCGTCGGCCAGTTCCACCAGCGCTTCAAGGACCGCGCGATTCTTGAACTGCCGGTCGATCACCTTCGTCGTTTTGCCCATGCTGAGGCCTCCGCCTCCACGGTTGTCGAAGCCGGCTTGGGTCCGATCGCTGCCTTGTTCGAGAACCACCTTGTGTTCGGTGACCAACGCATTGATCAACGCGGGAATGGCCGCTTTGTCGCCGAGTTTGCCGAGTGCGTAGCCGGCCAGATTGACTTGTCCGTTCTGCGCACTTTCGAGGAAGTTCATGTAGAAACGGGCCGCCGCCGGATCGCCTTGGAGCATTTCGATGCAACTGAGTCGGATATCGCCGATCGGCTCCTCGACGGACCATCGGGCGATTTCGCCCAGCGCTCGAGTGGTGCCGATGTTCTTCAGGGCGCGGAGATACAAAAGGCGTACCGCATCGTTCGATTCGTCCCGAAGCTCTTCGGCCAACGGCTCGATGGCGACCGGATCTTCGATGGAAACGATCGCCGAAACCGCTTGGCTCGAGTTGCTTCCCCGGAGCGCATCCCGAAGATTTCTGAGCTTTTTACGGAATTCGGCGGTCTTCCGCTCGTAGGCCTCCTCTTGTTGGTCGAGTGCCACCTCCTGCGGGAGCCGCCATCGTCCCTTGTATCGGACATAACCTCGGCGGGTGAGTTCTTCCTGTTGGGTGGTCCATTGTCCTTCCTTTTGAACGTGTCCCAGCAGGCGATGGGCTTCCTCGTGGTCGGGATCCAGTTCCAGAATCCGCTTCAAGTGCGGTTCGCCGTACTTCGACATCGCGTTTTTGCTGCACCATTTCGCCATTTCCAGATGTTTTTCGATCGTATCGGGCATCAACGGCGCATGAGCCCGATAGTGGGCCAGCGCTTCGGTCGGATGCTCGACCTCGATCACTTCCTTGTTGTCGAGCGTGAGGACGACCCCCGAGGGGGTTTTGATCCGGTAGTCCATCCGCGGCTTCTGCTCGGGATTGAGCAGTTCGCCCCGCAGGGTATCGCCGTTGCGGAGCGAGAAAATCTTCCCATCGGCCCGCGCCGTCGGAAGCGCCCCGGCGAAGGGAAAGAGCGAGGCGAGCAGGAAGGCGGGAAATATCGGCACAAGCGACATCTTCGATCGATTACGCATGGAACACTCCGGAAGCGGAAGAGGAGGGAAACGAGTCCGAGCCGACCTCACGGGCCGGCGCGCTGACCGTGAACCATTCGACTGTTGCCACACTTCCATTATACGTTGCCGACCGTGGACCGTCGAATCCCTTTTCTGCGGTCGTTTCCTTCGGGAAGCAGGAAAACGAGCCCCTGAATTTTTTCCGAAGTTCTTGCCAGGTAAGGATTTCTGGGGAAGCTGCTTCGTCACTCACAGATTCGAGAACGTATCGGGCTTCACGAGCTCAAACTTCCAGGGATATTCGTACTCGATCCCCTGATTCGCCTTCACTGCCGCGATGACCGCCATGACGACGGAATAAATGCCCACGAGAAAAATGCAGGGTGCCGTCAACAGAACGATCGCCGGAAAGAGGAAAAACCAGAATAAGGAGGTGAATGAGATGACCGCCAAAATAATTACTATTGTGATCTGAAAATTGAGTGATTCCAGTCCCTGGCGATCGATGAACGGGTGCTCGCGCCGCTTGATCAGCCAAACGACCAAGGGGCCGAGGGCGTTTCCCATCGGCAGGAGGAGCCCGGCCAGGGCGGAAAGATGACAGAGCATGGCGTACATGCGGATCGATTCGTCGAGCGGAGCCTCTCCCGTCTGGGGATCGATTTCCGCCTCGCTGTTCGGGGGGTGATAAGGATTCTCGGATTGGAACGGTTCGGCGTTTTCTTGAGGATGGTCGGGCGAATGCATGGGCGACTCCTGGAAAAGGGAAAAGGATCCAATATTGACAGGCTTTCCGTAATCCTTCATATTGACAGGGAGATAGAGCCCTTGCCGATTCCGGAAAGGGAATTCCTCCTATCATATTCGCTCTCTTTCACTGAATATTTTACAGGATGAGAAAATGATGCAAAGATATCCAACACCTCCATTTTGCGGAATCGCTTTGATTTCGCTCTTCTTGGGAATCACCTCTTTTCTGGAAGCGGAAGAGGGGCCGAAACACTTGAACTTCCGAAAAGTACCGTTCACCGAAGTCACGTTCGGCGATGACTTCTGGAAACCCCGACTGGAGACGAATCGGAAAGTCTCGATTCCGCACAATTACAAATGGTGTGAGGAGACGGGCCGATTCACGAACTTCGCGAAGGCGGCCGGGTTGATGGAGGGGAAATTCGAGGGGATCTACTTCAACGATTCCGACGTCTACAAAGTGCTCGAAGGCACCGCCTACTCGCTGGCGCAGCATCCGGACGAAGCGTTGGAGGCTCGGGCCGACAAGGTGATCGACTGGATCGCCGCGTCGCAGCATGAGAACGGCTACATCAATTCCTACTACACCCTGGTCGAGCCGGACAAAAAGTGGACCAATCTCCGGGTCCGGCACGAGCTTTACTGCGGGGGACACATGTTCGAGGCGGCCGTCGCCTACGCCCGGGCGACCGGCAAGGAGAAGTTGCTCGAGGTGTCGAAGGGTTTCGCGAAGCGGGTCGATGAAATCTTCGGACCCGATCGCCGTCACGACGTGCCCGGTCACGAAGAGATCGAGCTGGCACTGGTGAAACTCTATCAACTGACCGACGACCCGAAATACATGGACATGGCGGAATTCTTCCTCGATATTCGGGGCGACGCCTCGAAGCGTCCCGAGGGGATCTACGGCGAGTATTGTCAGGATCATCTCCCGGTGCGGGAGCAATCGGAGATCGTCGGGCATGCGGTTCGCGCGATGTATCTCTACTCCGGCGTGGCCGACGTCGCCGCGTACACCGGAGACCAAGGCTACCTGAAAGCGATGGACCGGCTCTGGAACGACGTCGTCCGACGCAAGATGTACGTCACCGGTGGGGTGGGGGCGCGTCATTCCGGCGAGTCGTTCGGCGATGCCTACGAATTGCCCAACGATACCGCCTACTGCGAGACCTGTGCCGCCATCGGATTGGCCCTCTGGAGTCATCGACTCAACCTGCTGCACGGCGATGCCCATTACGCCGACGTGATGGAACGGGCCATCTACAACGGCATTCTTTCGGGGATCGGCTATTCCGGCGATCGATTTTTCTACGTCAATCCGCTTTCCTCCGGCGGCGGACATCATCGGCAGCCGTTTTTCTCGTGTGCCTGCTGTCCGACGAACGTCGTCCGGTTCGTGCCGTCGCTGCCGGGCTATCAGTTCGCCACGACCGAGCACGGCGTGGTGGCGAATCTTTTCGTTGCCGGGGATGCCGAAATCGCGTTGCCGGGAGGGAAAATCGACATCCAGACACAGACGAACTATCCCTGGGATGGAGAGGTTCGATTTCAAATTGAGCCGAAGCCGACCCAGCAAGGGAAGGCGACATTTTCTTTTCGCGTGCGGATTCCCGAATGGGCCCGAGGCGAAACGACGCTCATTGTCGACGGGAAGAACGTGGAGCCTGAAGTGGAAAAGGGTTACGCCGAGTTGACGTTGCCGTGGTCGAAGAGCACCGAAGTGGCGCTTCGCCTCCCGATGGAGGTGCAGCGGATCGTCGCCAATCCGAAGGTCGAGGCCGATCGGGGGCGTGTGGCGCTCCAGCGCGGCCCGTTGGTCTACTGCTTCGAAGGATGTGACAACGACGGTCGCACGCGGAACATCATGCTTGCCCGGGATCCCGAGTTCGAGACCGTCCGGCTGGGAGATTTGCTCGACGGCGTGATGGCGATCCGTTGCCGGGACGTGCGCGGCCGGAAGCTCTTGGCGGTGCCCTATCATGCCTGGGATCACCGGGAAGCCGGCCCGATGGACGTTTGGGTCCGGCAAGACGGTTTGACCCGATCGCCGGAGATCGACGATCCGGCGTGGGAAGGCAAACTCTACCGTCCGCTTTCCCCCGCGATGCTCGGTCCCTCCGAACCGTTGACCCTGGCCGAGAAGACCTGGGCCTCGGCGTCGAAGGTGAACGATTCTCTCGGAGCGTTGAACGACGACCAGACTCCCGAGAACTCCTGCGATCACAGCATTCCGCGGTTCACCTGGTGGCCGAATCAGGGATCCGCCGAATGGGTGCAATATGAATTCGATGAACCGGTCACCGTCTCTTCGACCGGCGTTTACTGGTTCGACGACGGCCGACTCAACCGCCATTGCCGGGTGCCTCAGTCCTGGCGATTGCTTTCCCGCGATGATCGCGGAAATTGGGTCCCCGTCGAGACGGACAACGACTTCGGCACGACGATCGACACGATGAACCGCGTGGCGTTCGAGCCGGTCACCACCGACGGACTCCGCATCGAAGTCCAGTTGAAGCCGAAGTATTCCGGTGGGATTCTCGAGTGGGACATCGACACCGAAGAGCCTTCCGGAAGGTAGCTCGCTTCCTCCCTCTTAGTGGAAGGTTTGTGATACTGATCCTTTGAGCATCAATGTAATTGAGACCATCCAATCTCCAAGGAAGGAAAGGCCGGGCCGACCCGTCGGCGGATCGATGGCGGAAGATCGATCCTCGGAGAGAATCGCCTGGAAGTGCAATTATGGCAAAGAAGAAAATCGCGAAGAAAGCCTCCTCGTCCGCCCCCGGAAGAAGACCCCGGAAAAAAGTGAAAAAGGCATCCTCGGTTTCGGCGAGGACGCGACCGTCCGACCGGGGGAAGCGGGATCGACGCACCGAAGAGAAGCTCCTCCGGCTGGCCAACCACGTCACCCGACAGGCGGAGGCGCACCGGGATCCCTTTCTCGATATCCCGACGCGATCGCTCTCGAACGTCCGGTTCAATCAGTCGCGTCGTATCATCGAGATGGGCAAAAAGACAAACCGCCGTCAGTTGTTCAATCTTTCGCAGGCGAAAAGTTTCATGCAAACGATGCTCGCCGCCAGCGGCATGAAACAGCTCATCGGGGAGGGCAAGACGACGAGCATTCGTGGTTTGTATTACATGCTCAAGCACAAGATCCCCGGCACGCGCGAGGAGACGTTCAGCGAACAGAGCGAGTGCGATCCGGTCATCGAGGATTGCGAAGTGCTCACCGAGAGTTTGCGTGAGGAGCTGCATCTCTACGCCCAGAAGCGGGGCGATATGGTCGGGGAGTTGGTCATCAACGACAGCGGCGACGAGATCGACTGTTCTAGGATGGGGTCCGGCGGCTATGGGATTCCCTCGATCGTCGAGCCGGAGGTGATCCGGTTCAAGAAGTGCAACGCGAACTTCATCCTCCATGTCGAAAAGGATACCGTCTGGCAGCGCTTCAACGAGGATAAATTTTGGCGCAAGCACAAGTGTATCCTCACCCACGGGGCCGGGCAGCCGCCGCGCGGGGTCCGGCGATTGCTCTACCGGTTGCACCACGAGCTGAATCTCCCGGTCTATTGCCTTTTGGACAACGATCCCTGGGGGTACTACATCTACAGCGTGCTCAAACAGGGGTCGATCAATCTGGCGTTCGAGTCGCAACGGATGGCGATCCCCGATGCCAAATTCATCGGGCTCCGGAGCATCGACTTCGAGCGATGCGGGCTTTCCGAGAGCGTGAAGATCGGCCTGAACGAGACCGACAAGAAGCGGGCTCGGCAGATCGCCGCCTATCCCTGGTTCGCCAAAAAGCGAGCTTGGCAGAAAGAGATCAAGCGAATGCTCGACAACGAGTTCAAGCTGGAGGTCGAGGCGCTCATCAGCCGCGATATCAGCTACGTGAGCGAGGTGTACGTGCCGGAGCGATTGTCTGAAGGTGATTTTCTCGACTGATCCGGCCGGCCGAATCGCCGTTCTAATCGGGCGACACGAGGAAGACGATGCCCGCGACCAACCCCGCGATCACCACGGAAACGGCCAGCGCCAACGGGAACGAAAGCAGTTCCAGGACGAGGTAGAGAATCAGAAGCGAGATGATGAACGAGAAGTTGAACGCCAGAATGGTGTAGGTTTTTTTGTTCCCGCCCCCTTCGTTTCCGGAAGAAGGGGATTTCTCTTTTTGGGAGGAGGCCGTCGCAGCGACGTCGGGCGTTTCGGTGACGGCCGCGGCCGCCGCGGCTGCTTTGCCCGCGGTCGAAGAGGCGTCTTCCTTTCCTGCGGCGTCGCGCGGGAAGTGCTTCTTGATCGCCTCGTTGATTTGCGAAGGCACGCAGATGACCGTCCGAACGGGCATGTCGAGCCTCAGGCGGAGGTCGTCCTCCACGTCGGGGCTCACCGGAGCGGGCGAGGCGATCAGTAGTTGGTTTTCGTCGACCATCACCGGAACGAGGGAGTGCTGTCGGGCGATGGTCGGGGGAATCTGCTCGGCGATCTCTTCGTGAACGCCGATGTCGTTCAAATCGATGAATGGAAGGCCGATCGACTCGGCGTAGGCCAACGTCACGATTTCCGGCTTGGCCATCTTCTGCTGTAACACCGCCTGGTGAAGATCGAGCCCGACCGCGTCGGCGAAATTCTTCGCCTTTTTGAGCTGTTCCTGATCGAGGATGTGATTTCCCAGGAGCAAATCCTCCAGGGAATGTCGGCGACGTTTCTTCTCCTGCTTGCGTCCGAGGGACGCGTCGTACTCCTCCTTGCGCCGCTGGTCGGTCAGGCAGAGCATCGCCTTGGCCAGTTCGTTGAGCAAATCCTGCGAAAGGTCGCTGAACTCGCCGGTCGCGAATTTGCGGACATGGGCGTTCAGCTTGCGGTAATGCTTGCGGATGACCGCGGTGTTGTCTTCAAAGGTTTTGAGTTTGAGCAGTTGATAATGGTTCAAGGGAGGAGTGGCCTTGATTCCCAGCCAATCCTGATAGACGTTCACTTCCGGTGCCATGGTCCATCCGTTCCTGAAAAGCATGAAATGAATTCGATCGACCGACGACGCGGTCCTGGAGAAAAGACCCGTTGCACGCCGCACTTCGCAGCGGACGGGGACTCGCTCGAGGAAGCGATTATTCCACTTCGTAGTTGGTGGCCAGTTGGGTGAAGACGTCGACTTGTTCCTCGTTCAACGTGCCGCGTCGCTCGATGTCGATCGTGGCTTCCTTGCCGCTGGCCTTTTCCCGGGCATGGACCGAGATGCGGCCCGATTGATCGAAGGAATAGGTGACCTCGACGGGGGAACCCTTGGGCAGATTCTCCGGCAACCCGCGAATGCGGCATTTTCCCAACAGCGAGCAGGCGACCGGATCGGGGGCGTCGCCCTCGAGGACCTGGACGCTCACTCGCTCCTGATTGTCCTTGTTGGTCTGGAATACCTGGCTCTTTTCGAAGGGCAGGGGGGTGTTCCGAGGGATCATGATGTGGTTGACGGCCTTCTTCGATTTGGGGTCGATGGCCACGATGCCCAGTCCGTGAGAATTGACGTCCTCCTGATCGATCCCGGCGAGCATCTTTCGAAGTTTTTCCTGCATCGTGGTGTCGTCGCCGCGATATTTCGCCTCGAGAATGGCGGCGTGGATCGCCGCGCCCTGGGAGACGGCCGTGTTGCGATTGAGCTTGTCGTAGGGTTCCTTGCCGGTCAGTTCCCGGAGCATCCGCGATACCTGCGGCATGTAGCAGGAGCTTCCGACCATGACGACGGCGTCGAGATCCTCGAAAGTCAAGTCGGCCTGTTCGACCACGAATTCGGTGGTGTCGGCGGTCCGCTGAAGCAGATCGGCGGTCATGTTCTCGAATTCCTCGCGCGTCACGCGGATGGTCGCCGCCTTGCCTTCGTGGCGGCAGTTGATCGCGGCGTCGTTCTGATCGGTCAGGGCGATCTTCAGGATGTCGCAGTCGTTTCGAAGCATCTGGACGGTTCGGGGCGATTGGCGGGGATCGAGGCCGTGCTTCGCTTTGAACTGTTCGGCGACGTAGTCGAGGAGGCGATCGTTCCAGTCGACACCGCCGAGTTTGACGTCCCCATCGGTCGAGCGGACCTTAAAATGGCTGGGTGTGTATTCGACGACGGTGGCATCGAAGGTGCCGCCGCCGAGATCGTAGATGAGCGCGCGGCGGGGATGGTCGAATTTCTGTTGGCTTCCAAGCTCGCCCTGTGACCAGGCGTAAGTGAGGGTCGCGGCGGTGGGTTCGTTGATGATATCGATGACGTTCAAGCCGGCGATGCGGCCGGCATCCTGCGTGGCTTTCCGGCGCGTATCATTGAAATAATAGGGGACCGTCACCACGGCGTTCGAGATCGAGCCGATGCGTTTTTCGGCATCCTGACGCAGCTTTTTGAGAATGAGCGCCGAGATGAACTCCGGGGTGATCTTGTTGCCGTCGAACGTGCGTTTGAAGTTGGCGGCACCCATGTGTCGCTTGATGCGCTCCACCACGTTTTCCGGATCCTCCATCGCCGCCCGATTCCGGTTGGGCCCGACGATCACGTGTCCCGACTCGGCCAGCAGAATCAAACTGGCGGTTTCCACGTCGTCGTCTTCGTTGGGAATCGGCATCGGTTCGCCTTCCGCGTTGACCTGTGCGATGGTGGAATAAGTCGTTCCAAGGTCGATTCCGACGGTGTTGCCTGGCTCAAAGTGCATGATAATAGTTCCACGGATTCCTGGGTTAATGGGTGAAATCCCCGAAGCCGGGGTTCTGCTTTCATCGTCGAACACGGGCCGCGCCGGCATTCCCGTTGCGGAACGAATGGGAGCTCCGGCAAAGACGGGGGCACCTTCTCCCTCGGCCCTTCCGTTAGCCTGGATATTCTTGCTCGCAAAAGTCGTGGACTCTCGGTTTTTGCGTGGACGGCCGGAAGGCCAAACCTCCTAAGGGTTGCATGGCACAAAAAAAGTCCGGTGGCTTTTTTTCCAACTCAGGAAAACGGTCTGTTTCGCCGATCCGCCCGAGTAGGGAACCGGCGGATGAGGATGGACTCGTCCACCGTCTAGTAGGCTATCTTCTCTCAGATTAACGGTTTTTCGAGAGAGAGTCAAGAAAAATAGCGAAGATGCGAAAGGAAAGAAGGTAAGAAAAAAACGGCGCCAAAATCGAATTTTTTGACGCCGTCGGGAAGAAGGATTCGTTTTCGAAAACATCGAGGTTGCTTCAGGTCAGCGCCGGGTGGGCGGAGGGCTTGGTTCGGGAAAAAGGATCGACGCCGTCGGATTTGCCGATGATGGTGACCCCGTTCTCGGTGACGGTGAATCCCCGCGCTCGGTCGAGTTCGGGATCGAATCCGATCTCCGTCTCCGGGGGGATATACACTCCCTTGTCGATGATGGCGCGACGAATCTTTGCCCGACGACCGACGTCGACCCGGGAGAAAATGATCGAATCTTCGATTTCCGCGTAACTGTTCACTCGTACCTTATGGCCCAGGATCGAGCGGGAAACCTGACCTCCGGAAACGATCGAACCCTGGCAGACGATGCTGTCGACGGCGTGTCCGAGTCGTTCGTTCTCGGCGAAGACGAACTTCGGCGGCGGATAAGTGGGGTAGTAGGTATGGATGGGCCAAGCTTCGTCGTAGAGATTCAAAAGAGGATCGACCGAGACCAGATCCATCGAAGTTTCGTAATAGGCGTCGAGCGTTCCCACATCGCGCCAATAGGCCTCTTGCTTGCGGTTTTCATCCATAAAGGGAAAGGCGTAGATGCGATTGGTATCGATGACCTGGGGGATGAGGTCCTTGCCGAAATCGTGCCCGCTGTGCCGTCGGGTGGCATCGCGGCAGAGCTCCTCGAAGAGGAATCGCGCCGAGAAGACGTAGATGCCCATCGAGGCGAGGCATACATCGGGATTGTCGGGGCAGGGTTTGGGAGCCTCCGGCTTTTCTTGGAATCCCATCACGCGGCTGGCGGCGTCGACCTCCATGACCCCGAACTGCCGAGCGGCGGTGGCCACCGGCACGGGCAGCACGCCGATGGTCAAGTCGGCGCCTCGGTCGATATGGGACTGGAGCATCTTGTCGTAATCCATTTTGTAAATGTGGTCGCCGGCGAGAATGATCACGTATTCCGGCCGCTCTTTTTCAATGGTGTAAATGTTCTGATAGACCGCGTCGGCGGTGCCTTGGTACCAGTTCTCGTCGATCCGCTGCTGTGGCGGGGCCACATCGACGAATTCCCCCAGCTCGCGACAAAAGTACTTCGACCAGCCCATCGCGATATGACGATCCAGACTCATCGCCTTGTATTGGGTCAAGAGAAGGATCTTCCGCAATCCACTGTTCAAACAGTTCGAAAGGGTGAAGTCGATGATGCGGTAGGCGCCCCCGAAAGGCACCGCGGGTTTCGCCCGATCTCGGGTCAACGGTTCCAGGCGGGACCCCTTTCCGCCTGCGAGTATCACTGCCATGACTCGTTGGTTCATACTCTACCTGCCTTGGGATTTCTGAATGAGGATACTTGCTCCAGAGGGATACGCGTGCTTCTTCCGAAAAGCACCACGTCGCCGGTCGGCCGAAAGCCGCCGAAAAACCAGGCCGAATCGATATTCAGCCAGTCCTCTACTTATTATTTTCGTTTCTTTCCTTCGACCCTCTGCACCCGATCGAAAAGAAAAAAAATGATTTATGGAAAACGTGAAGCGTTGCAGGGAAGAGATGGATGGGGCGATGCCTCGGGCTTGGCGCGCTTTTTCGGAAAGTGCGGAATCTCGGGAGTTTGCCGGGGATTCCACCCCCTGGAAAACATGTTACGTCACCTCTCCGGGGAAGGGAAGGGGGGAAATACTTCCCTTGCGGGTCCGTTGAAAAAAGCCACCGAAAAGCGAAGCAGGGGGGGAGTGGCTCAATCCAGGGGGTGCCGAATCGCTCGATGGAGAGCGCCGGGAGGCGTTGTTTTCACGGGATCGAGGTGGAGCGAGGCCGCGAGTGCCTTTCGCGACAGCTTGCTAGCTGGGGATCGGTTTCAGGTAAGGCGACACCATCTCGACGGTCAATCGCTCGGGGGCGTCGTCTCCAACCGCCTGGAGGAGCAGGGAACGCAATTGCCGCACATTCTCATCGAACGCCGCGGTCTTCATCGCGTCGATCACCTCCGAATCGCACTCCGGTGGAACGATGCCCTTTTCCTCGGCGATCTGTTTCAAAAAATGGTCGATCAGCAGCGGCAAGTCCTCCACACGCTCTCGAAGGGGAGGCAGCAGGGCCTGAACCGCCCCGGATTGGAAGACGAGATTCCACCACGGTCCCTTGCGAGGCAGTTGCTTGGTGAGGACATCCGGGTGCAGCGTGGTGACCATATAGATTTGACGTTCCAACTTTTCAGGATCTTGCAGAAAGCGGAAGAGCGCTTTCCGACCGGCTTCGTCGAGCGATTCGAGGTTGGTCAGCAGAAGGTCGGTTTCCGGAGCGGTCGCCGAGAGCTCGTTTGCCGGGAAGTCGGGTTGCTCGGCGAGATCGATCTGCTTCAGCGGCGCCTCGCCGTGCAGATGCCGATGCACACAGTGGACCACATGATCGCGCCCGGTGCCTTCTTCGCCCATGACGAAGACCGGCATGTGATCTCGGGTCGCTTCGAGCACCGTGAATAGCGCGATGATCGTCTCGTGATTCCGCGTGACGAACCCTTCGACCGGGCTTTGCTCGGGGAATTTCAGCTCTCCCCGCAATCGCCGCTGCTGCGTCGCCACGACGGCGAAATGCGATCGGGCCGCCATGCGGATCTCCGCCTTGGCCCGCATCGGATCGATCGGCTTGGTCAGGTAATTGATCGCTCCCAGCGAATAGCAGTAGTCGATCGTCTGTTCGTCGTTTTCCGCGGTGACGATGATTGCATCGATCGTCGGATACCGGCGATTGATGATGTCGAGGAATTTCAGGCCGTCCATCTCCGGCATGACGATATCCAAGAGAACCAGGTCGGGACGTCGCTGGGCGATGGCGTTGAGCGCTTCCCGGCCATTTTCCGCTTCCATCACTTCATAGTCCATGCTCTTGACCAGGTGGACCAGTGCCTTGCGGCTGGGCAACATGTCGTCGACCACGAGAATGGTGAAATCGTTCCCGGCGGAGAGTGGCATATTTCACTTCCTTCCCACAATAAGTCTCTTTTCCTCCCGTCTTGTTTTTCACGTTGTCCTCGTTTTTTCGGGAGCTCATTGAGCCCCGTCGCGTGACGGAGGGACCGTTTCGGCTCGTTTATGATCGAAGGCATCGATATACTCCTGAAACGCCCGGAGGGCCTCTTGCCGAAGCTCTTCGATCTCCGGGAGTTGCTCCTGCGCGATCGCCTTTCTCAGATGCTGCGCGATTTCTCCGAGCCGAGGCGAGCCGCACGAGAAAGCCATGCCTTTGAGGTTGTGGGCAATCTGGTCGGCTTTGCTCTTTTGGCCCCGATGCAGCGCCTCGTTCAACTCGGCGAAGGCACCCCGGCCGGTTTCGATCATATCGCAGGCCAACTCCAGAGCGAACTCCGATTTGCCCAGGGCCAGTTTCATGAGCTGCTCCCAATCGAAGGTGGGAGACCGCGGGGAATCCGTCGGCGTTTGCGATTCCGGAGCGTTCGGAGGTGTTGAGGGCTCGCTTGGCGTTTCCGAGGGACGTTCCCCCCGGGAGGCAGCGCCGAATTGATCCGAAGCGAAACGATCGGCCAGGCGACGGAGCTGTTCGAAATCGAACGGCTTGGTGGCGAATGCGATCATACCGGCTTCCTCGCACTGGCGGCGCATTTTCGGGAAGACGTCGGCCGTCAGCGCGATCAGCGGCGGACAGGCTCGCCCCATCTCGTGAAGCATCAACTTGATTTTCGAGGCCGCCTCGATGCCGTCCATTTCCGGCATGTGGCAATCGAGGAAGATCATGTCGTAGCGACCGGCCACCGCTTTTTGCACGGCCTGACGCCCGTTGACGGCACGGTCGACGCGGCAGGCGAGTTTCTCCTCGAAGAACAGCCGGAAGACTTTCGCATTGACTTCATTGTCGTCGGCCAGCAGCACCCGGGCTCCGATGGGAGTCGTTCCGCCGTCGTGGGAAGCGGTGAGGGATTCGTGGACCTGTTCCTCCTCGGCCGGAGGGAGCGGGAGACTGCAACGGAACGTGGAACCGACGCCCTTGCGGCTTTCCACCGTGATGGTTCCGCCCATCAATTCGGCCAACTCCTTGCTGATGGCCAGTCCCAACCCGGTTCCCTGATATTGCCGCCGGCCGGTACGGGGACTCTGCTCGAAAGCTTGGAAGAGTTTCTCGATTTCCCCCGGCGACAGGCCGATGCCGGTATCTTCGACCAGGAAGGCAAGGCCCCGGTCCTTTCGGCTCTCCTCGATTCTCAGCCGGATCTCGCCGGGAGGATCGGTGAACTTGATCGCGTTGGAGAGCAGATTGTTCAAAATTTGACGGATGCGGAAGCGGTCGCCCCAGACCATGTCGGGAACCACTTCGGGATAGTCGATCTTGAGCGTGAGTCCCTTGTTTTCGGCGTTCTGGCGGTGCAGCGACTGAACATGATCGATCATTTGCCGCACCGAGAAGGGGCTCCGATCGATGAGCTCCTTGCCGGCTTCGATCTTGGAGTAATCGAGGATGTCGTTCAGGAGATAGAGTAGATCGCGCGAGGCGTCGCGGACGATGCCGGCGTATTTTCGGGCTTTCGGTTCCAGCGGAAGCTGACAAAGCATTTCGGCCATCGAGATGATGCCGTTCATCGGCGTTCGGATCTCATGGGACATACAGGCGAGAAACATCGCCTTGGCGCGGGCGGCCTCTTCGGCATTCTCTTTGGCTCGACGGAGCTTGCGTTCGAGCCGCACGCGGTTGCTGATGTCTTTGAAGGTTTGGACAATCCCACTGACGTGGCCGTTTTTGAGGATGGGGACGGCGTTCATGCTGAAAGTGCGGCCGTCGGCCGTTTGATGGGTGGTTTGCACCGGTTGTTTCTTCTCGATCGCTTCGACCACCGGGCAGTTTTCGCAGGGGGTTTCTTGGCAGTGCAAAACCTGATGGCATTTGTACCCCACCAACTCGCGGGGATGCTTCTGCGCGATTTTCGCCGCCGCCGGATTCGCCCAGCCGATACGAAGACTCGTGTCGTGGAAATAGAGCACTCCGTCGGCGATATGCTCGTTGATCACCTCGAGGAGCTCCTTGAATTCCGCCAACTCCCGGTTCCGGGCATTGAGCGATTCCTCGGCCTTTTTCAGATTCGTGATGTTCTGATTGAACCCGACGATGAGTGTGGGATGCCCCATGGCGTCGCGTTGGGTGATTTTTCCGCGGGAGTAGGCCCACTGCCATTTCTTTCGGGGGCTCCAGTATCGGTATTCCTCCTCGAAAAAATCGGCCCGCCCCTCGGCGTAATCGAGCAGGGCCCGGCGGACCCGGTCCCGGTGATCGGCGTGGACCCGTTGCAGCAGCGACTCGAACGAGTAGAGGAACCCTTGCGTGAAAGGTTCCTCGCCGTCCTGGTGATGTCCGGAATACATGTACAAATCATCCGTTCCGATGTGCCACTCCCACATCGCCAGGTGCGCCGTTTGCAAGGCGAGCGTCATACGCTGGTTCTGGCGTTTGAGTTTCCGGCTCCACTTCTGATGGATCCGCCGACGAATGATCAATGCCACCAGTGCCGCGAACGTCAGCAAGGCGAAGAAAAGGAACAGTCGCATCCACCGTTTTGAAGACCAGAACGGTTCCTCCTCCCCGTACCACCGGGCGTAAATACGGGCGTATTCGTTGGAAGTGACGACCTGATCGAGGCTTTTATTCAGCTCCGAGAGCAATTCCTCGTCTCCACGGCGAAGGAGATACCCCCGTTTGAGCAACAGGAGCGGTTGCCCGACGACCTTCACTTTGTTCGAAAGGTTCATCTGCCGGAGCTTGCGTCGGAGCACCGGTTCGGGAAAGATGAATGCATCCACTCTGCCGGCCAAAAGGGCGTTCAGTGCGGAATCGATGTTGTTCTTCGGATCGAGATGATAACTCCCGAGTTCCTGGAGTCGGGTCATCGCGGCGCTCTTGTTGATCACCGCCGTGTGGAAATGGCCGCGCAGCTCTTCGATGCGGGAAATCCGGTTCTCCTCGGCACGCACGAAGCAGACCACCGGAAGCGTTTCCATCGGTCGCGTGAAGGCGAATTCCTCCTTCCGCTCCGGGCTGATGCCGATGCCCGGTATCAAATCGGCTTCGCCCTCGCGCACGGCTTGGAGTGCTTCGGCCCAATTGTCGACGATCAAATATCGGGGCTGAATATTCCAGTCCGATTCTTCGACAACCTCTTGAAAAAGTTCGATCGCGAATCCACTGGGGTTTCCCCCTTCGTCGAATTGGTAGAGCGGAGGGAAGTCGCGCAGGACCGCAACGACCGGTTCCTGTTTCGACGACGATCGGGAATCGTGGTTCTCGTTCACCAACGAAGAAGTATCGGGAGAGAAAGACTCGGCAAAAGCAACGCGGTCCTCGAAAGAGACGAAAGAGAGTTGGACGATTGCGAGCAGGAAGAGGATGGCGGGAAGGAGTGATGCGGCGGGAAAGAACGGGGTCGAGGAAGGAGTGGATGATTTTTTACAGACAGTCGCCAAAGGAGTGAAACCCTCGAAACGCAGAAGGGAAGGGGAATCACTTCTTCGGCGTGTTCTCAATAACCAGTCCATCCAGTCAGGCATAGGGAAGCCATTCGTGTTGAGGACTTATACCATTCAATCACCCGAAACGCGTAAGATGGAATTGACGGTGCTTCGGCTTCACGGTCGATCGATTCGTCTCTCGAATGGTCGCTTGCGGAAGGCAAGTGCCGCATCCAACAAGCCGATCGCACGAAAATCCCGCAATTTTTCCTCTTTCGCGATATCTAAATATAGAACACTTTTTTGGTCTTCCTTGTAGAAAAAGGACGATTGCCACAAAAGTTGAATCTGTGTCCTACGTAAAAAATTGTAATCCAATTGTCGGGCGATGAAAGCACTAAGTCCCTTTTTCTTCTGAGTTTACGGAAAAATAGCGCCCACAGTTTTTTGAGGGACGCGACGATTGTGACGGTTTGCGGGAGGGATTGACCAGGGGAATCGTTGGGGGGGAAAATTCATTTCCCCGGAAACCCAACCTGGGGGCATGAGGAGAGTTCCCGACGCAGGTGCTCCTGTTGCGATTTTTATGTGCTTTTTATACTTATTTACCGGAAAGCAATCAATTCCATTTATGTGATCAATAGTGTCGGTTTGAGACTGAAATTCGAATCGTCGGGAAAAATCGTTTTTCAAACGGTTTTTGGAGGTCGGGAAGCCACCGTGGGGACGATTCCCTATAATGGTTTCGGTGGATCCATCAAAGGCACATGGTGTTCCCCTTTTTCGGAAGGAGAGAGCGGATGGAAGATCTGGGCACGTTCGCAAAACAATCGCAGAGTGAACCCCGACCGGAGCTCGACGCGGTCGTTACCGAGAAACAGGAACCGGTTTCCGGGATTTCGATCGGCGACTATCTCATCCGGCGCTTGCTCGATTATCGGGTGAACGACCTGTTCGGAATCCCGGGAGACTACACCCTTTCGTTCTACTCCAAGTTGGAGGAGAGCCCCATCAACGTGGTCGGCTGCACTCGGGAAGACAACGCCGGTTTCGCGGCCGACGCCTACGCCCGGGTTCACGGCATCGGGGCGATCTGCGTGACCTACGCGGTGGGGGGGCTCAGTGCCTGCAACGCCGTCGCGGGGGCTTATGCCGAAAAGTCGCCGGTGATCGTCATCAGCGGTTCGCCGGGGAAGAAGGAGCAGATGCGTCATCCGCTGTTGCATCATCGGGTGCGGGACTTCCGGACCCAATTGGAGGTGTATCATCGGCTTTGTGTGGCGTCGACCGTCTTGGATGATGCCGATTTGGCGCTGCGGGAGATCGACCGGGTGCTCGAAGCGGTGGTGCGCTACCGACGACCGGGCTACATCGAATTGCCGCGTGATATGGTCGACGTCGTGCCGGAAGGGATCTATCGTCCGGTACAAGCCCGATTGGTCAGCGACCCGGGGGCTCTGGAAGAAGCGACCGGCGAGGCGCGCCGGCGGCTGGCCGAGGCGAAACGTCCCTGTATTCTCGCCGGGGTCGAGATCCACCGTTTCGGGCTGCAAAAACGTCTCTTGAAGATGGCCGAATCGCTGAATCTTCCGATCGCCACGACCCTTTTGGGGAAGAGCGTCATCGCGGAGAGTCATCCTCTTTTCGCGGGCGTTTACGAGGGGGCGATGGGCCGGGAAGACGTGACCCGATTCGTCGAAGAGAGCGACCTGGTTTTCGTGCTGGGGGCGTTCGTGACCGATTTGAATCTCGGCATTTACACGGCGAAGCTCGATCCGACCCGCTGCATCTACGCCACGAGTGAACTATTGCGGATCAGTCATCACCGTTTCGACGGTGTGTTGCTCTCGCACTTCATCCAATCGTTGACTCGGTCCGAACTCCGCGCCGAGGATCGCGCGCTTCCGGCGACGCGCACTCCCGAACCGCTGGAACTGAAGCCGGAGAACCCGATCACGGTCACCCGGCTCATGCGGCGGCTGAACGCGTCGCTCGATGCCTCGACGATCGTCATTGCCGACGTGGGCGATTCCTTGTTCGCGGCGGCCGATCTCATCGTGCGCGAGCAGACCGATTTCATGAGCCCGGCCTATTACGCCACGCTCGGCTTTGCCGTTCCCGCGGCCCTCGGGGTGTTGACGGCCCGCCCCGACTTGCGGCCGATCGTCATCGCCGGCGACGGCGGCTTCCAGATGACCGCCACCGAATTGGGGACGATGACCGGCATCGGGCTGGCCCCGATCGTGATCGTCCTGGATAACAAAGGATACGGCACCGAGCGCATCCTTCACCCCGGCGAGCACAAGTTCAACGACATCCACCCCTGGCGGTATCACGAACTGCCGCGGGTGTTCGGGGGAGGGACGGGGTATGAGATTCACACCGAAGGTCAGTTCGATCAAGCGCTTCGCGCCGCGATCGACGATACCTCCGGTCCCGCGATTCTGCATGTCCACATCGCCGGAGACGATTGGAGCGACGCTTTGAAACGACTCGGCAAAGCGCTGGGAAGTTTTATCTGATACGACGACTCATCGCGCCCGCATTGCCGGTCGATCAGACTTCTTCGTCGCCGAGGGCGTCGTCATAGATGCTCTGGCGGCGGGGGAAGTATTTGCACATGCCGACTCCGCCGAAGTAGAGCAACGTAAGCGGCGCGGCCATGAGCATCATGCTCCAGGGATCCGAGGGCGTCAGGAACATGGCGATGGCGAGGATGACCAACACGGCCATGCGCCATTTCGCCAAATAGGATTCGACCGTGAAGAGCCCGATGCGCTCGAGAAAGAGCATCACCAGCGGCAGTTGGAAACTGATGCCGAATCCCAGCGGCAAAAACAGCACGAAGCTGAGCCATTCGCTGATGCGGGGGTCGGGATCGATGCCGAGCCAGTCGTTGAACTTGAAGAGAAATCGCAAGACGAACTGGAAGACGACGAAAAAGGCCAGTGCCGCTCCGCCGAGAAACAGCCCGAGGCTGATCGGCAAAAAGACATGCACGTATTTCTTCTCATGCGGATAGAGCCCGGCGGCGACGAAGGCCCAAATGTTGTAGAAAATGCCGGGGCTGGCGATCAAGAGCCCAACCAGCAGCGAGGCCTTGAGGAAAATGGTGAACGCCTCTTGGGCGTTCAGGGCGGTGGTGCGGATGCGGGAGTCGGTTTCGAGTCTCTTCCAGATGAGCACCTGGACCGGTTCGGGGAGCGGTTTTTCGGCTTTCTTGTTCTCGTCCTTTTTGTCCGGTTTGCTTGAAGTTTCCGAATCGTTCGGGGTACCGCCTTCCTTCGATTTCTCGGAATCCGTTTCGGGGGCTTCTCCTTTGGGGGAAGAGGCGGCCCGATCGGTGTCGGTGTCGCGATTCTTGTCGGGATCGAGCCATCGGGTCTCGAGGCCGAACTGCGTGGCGAGCTGATCGGGAAAAATATACACCTCTTCGGGGTACATTTTCAGCTTCTTGGGGATGGTCGCGACGTTCTGGCCGTATCCCATGGCCAAGAGCTCATTCATTTGGGCGTCGACCCTGTCTTCAGCTCTTTTCTGGTAATACTCCATCAGAGCGCTTTTCAAAGGCGTTTGGATGAATCGCACGACCGTCGAGCCGAACAGCAGACCGATGACGAACCCGCCGACCACCCACCATAGTGCGCGCCAGAGGCATTGTCGGAGTTCTTCGAGGTGGTCCCCGAAGCTCATCGTGCTCTCATCGAAAAGATCGTCTTTTTTTTTCTTCAGTTGATCTAACAGGGCCATACTGAGAATCCATGAATCGGCAAAGGGAGGAGGCAACGAGACCGGGTGCCCGGAAGTTGGATTTCCGGCAGCAGGTATTTCAAGGGATTAAATCATCGTAGGGCGTGAACGGAAAAATCTCCGGCAGAAGATCGCTTCGGCAGTCATCCTCTCTCTGGAGAGACCGGGGCACGAGTGGCCGACGCACGGCCGCTGTGGGAGTAGGCCCGGAGGGCACTTTCAGTAGACTGATAACTTCCTATCATACCACCGACAACGGGGCATCGGCAAGTATGAACTCCCCGGGGAAAGCCACCTTGCCGAAAAAAGCGAAATCCGGTAGGGTTCTACGGTCCTCGACGGGGGACCGACGAACGAAAGGGGGCTTTGCTCGATGATTCGGGAGGTTTTCTCGTTCGACTGGGAGTGTCCGATCGCCTTTGTATCTCGAAAAGAGGCTGCCGATGATGCGTGGTTTGAAGCTCGTTTTGCTGTTTCTTGTCGTGATCTTCCCGGCCGGATGTTCCGCGCGTCGATGGAAACTCCCCAATTTCCCGCATCCCGGTCATATCGAGACCCAGCGAGCCAACGCCGAATGGTATGATCCGTATCCTGAGCCGAACAATGGCTATCCGGTCAACGATTTGCGTCCCCCCGGCTACGAAAGACCTCAGAACGACCATGTCCAGGCGCAGCGCTACACGAAGAGTCTGGTGCAGCCGACCCCGCCATTTCCGCCACCCTACGCGACGCCGTATCAGCCGTAAGCTTTTCTCGATTCCGACGGCATGTCGCTCTTTTTCGCTCCGGTCTCTCTGGAGGGATGTCCACGGCGCCTTATAATGGAAGTGATAAGGGTGGCAAGGGAGTGGAATTTTCCGAGCAGGCGAACGCTGTGTTTCCGCTTCCTCCCAAGGATCCTCTTTCCCCCACTAGGGCGTGATGCCAAAGAAGAAACGAGCAAAATCATCTCCGGGTCGAAAAAAATCGAGTCGCAAACAGCGGGTTTCTTCACCCCAAGGGAAGCTTCGGCCACGGCGACCGAAGAAGCGCCCCGGTGCTCCTCCCCGTCGGAAGAGGGCTCCCTTGTTTGCTTCCCATAGCGAGGAAGGGGTACGATTGCAGAAAGTGCTTGCGGCGGCAGGCTTTGGAAGTCGTCGGCAGTGCGAAGATCTGATCGTGGAAGCCCGGGTGGAGATCGATCGGCAAGTGATCACCGAGTTGGGAACCCGCGTCGACCCGCTGAAACAGGAGATTCGCGTCGATGGCGAAGTCCTCTCGCGACCTCGCCCCGTCTATTTCGCGGTTTATAAGCCCAAGGGGTATATCTGTTCGCACCACGATCCTCGGGGCAGACCGCTGGCCGTCGAGCTGATTCCCCCCAAATTCGGGAGGTTGTTCACCGTCGGGCGACTCGATATGAACAGTGAGGGGCTGATTCTGGTCACCAACGACGGCGCCCTGGCCGAACGGTTGACTCATCCACGCTATGAAGTTCCCAAGCGGTATATTGTTCAGGTGGCCGGCCAACTCGAACAGGAAGTGCTCGTGCAGTTGAAAAAAGGCATCTATCTGGCCGAAGGAGTCGCCCGAGTCGCGGAGGCCAGGATTCGCGGGCATTTCAAGAACAGCACGATCGTCGAAATGACGCTCACCGAGGGGAAAAATCGCGAAATCCGTCGCATTCTCGCCCGCATGGAGCACAAGGTGATGAAATTGCAGCGCATTGCCGTGGGGAATGTCAAGCTGGGGAAGATGCTTCCGGGCGATTATCGTCCCCTCACCGGTCGGGAGGTCGATCAACTTTACGCCACGGCGCAAATGTCTCAGCAGACGTAACTCATTAGAAGGCAACTATTACGGACGGATTTCTCTCTTCATGACTCAATGCGATCATCATCCCGCTTATGCCGATCATGCCTGGTCCGGTCTGGTGACCGTCGAGGAAAATCGGCGGCGAGCCGACATGCTTTACTCGCTGCGAATCGACGCTCCCGAGATCGTCGGGGCGGTCCGTCCGGGGCAATTTCTCATGCTCCGACTTCCCGCTCAGGACGATCCCCTCCTCGGACGGCCGTTGGCCGTTTTCAGGCTCGATCGTCAAGCGGGGACGCTGGAGGTTCTTTATCTGGTCGTTGGGAAAATGACCCGGCGGCTGACCGGTCTTCGGGCAGGGGATCGCCTCGAAGCCTGGGGGCCCTTAGGGAACGGGTTTCCGCTCCGCGAGACGAAGCATCTGATCATGGTCGCCGGAGGCATCGGGCAGACGCCGTTTTACACCCTCGCCGAGCAAGCACTGGGAAAAGCCGCGTTTCCCTGGAAAACGTCGGAGGGAGTCTCTCGGGAAGCGTTGCCGAAGGTGGAGAAAGTGTCCCTCCTTTTCGGGGGACGGTCGGCCGATCGGCTCGTCGGCGAGAGGGCGTTTCGCGAACTCGGCGTCGAGGTGCACTTGGCGACCGATGACGGCTCGCTCGGCCATCACGGAAAGGTGACCGATCTGATCAAACCGGTGGTGGGAGAGCCGCCAGTGGAGGGTCACCTGGTGGCCTGCGGCCCGGAGCCGATGCTCAAGGCGTGTGCCCACGAAGCGAAGCGATGGGGCATTTCTTGCGATGTGTCGCTTGAAACCCCGATGGCGTGTGGGTTGGGGATCTGCTACAGTTGCGTGGTCGAGGTGTTCGACGAAGCGGGCAACATCGACTACAAGCGGACCTGCGTCGACGGTCCGGTGTTCGACGCTGCGCGATTGAAGTGGTGAGCCGTTTTTTCTCGGCTGTCCCACCTCCAAGGCATGAGAGAGCGGCGGATGGCCGCTCTAGGGCGGGAGTCTTCCGTTTCGGGGAGGAAATCAGCTCGCCGAGCCGGCGCTCTTGAGCTTCCGGACGGCCGCCGAAAGACGCGATTTCTTGCGGGCCGCCATGTTCGGGTGCACGATCTTACGCGCAGCGGCCTTATCCAGCGTTTTCACCGCCTGGTGGAAGCATTTTTCGGCCTCCTCGACGTTTTTCTCCGCGATCGCCTTGTCGACGTTCCGGCAACGATTTCGCACGTAGCTCCGCACCGAACGCTTATGCAATCGGCGCTCCTGATCCTGACGCAGTCGTTTAATGGCACTTTTGGTATTCGGCATGATTCCCTGAAAATAGATGGGTTCGAAAGGCTTTGAAAAAAGAAATTTCGGAACCGGATTGAACCGAGTTGTTTTCGAGAAACTCTAATTTTGACTCCGCTGAGCGATTTTGTCCAGTAGGTCCGAGACATCTTTGTAAGAAAAATCGATTTCCGCCAGTTGCGAAGCAAGTTCCTCGGCAAGATCGTATTTCTTGAGTCCCAGAGCCAGCTTCGCTCCAAGATAATAGGCCTTCTTCTTGTACTCGAGCTGTTGATCGGTCAACTGTTCCACCGCCTGCTGATAATGTTTCATCGCCAACGGGTACTGTTTGATTTGCTGAAAGCATTGCCCGAGGGCAAGCAGGCTCTCTCCCTGTCGCGTGGTATCGCGTTTGGCTTGCTGAAATTCGGCGATCGCTTCCTTGTACTGTCCGGCGGCCTGCAGAGAGACACCGTACTCATAGTGGTAGTGGGGGTTTTGGGGGCTCAACTCCACCCGATAGGCGTTCCACTGGAGGGTCTTTTCCTCCAGTTCCTTTTTCTTGGCGAAGAACTTTTCCTTCAATTCCGGTTTCGGATCCTGCTCATATTGTTGTTTGATCTCGTTGACTTTTTTCCTCAGTCGGCGCCGCTGGATATCGAGCAAACGATCCTTCAAGTCGGAATCTTCCGGCAGCGACTTCAAGCCCCATTGATAGATCTCTTCCGCCTTTTTGAGGTTATCGCTCTGTGAATGGATGTCGGCGAGATCGAGGTAGGCGAACTTGTCATCCGGATTCTTGCGGATCCGCTTTTCGAGTTTTTCTTCCGGGGAAGGTTCGGGCACTCCGCTGTCGGCCGCCTCGGTAGGGGTGTCGAGCTTCGATTTGCTCACCTCCTGCTCTTCGTACCGGCCTTTTTTGATCGTCCGCTCGACCGAAAGATTCGAGATCATTCGTTGCACCTCGCGGTCGTCCGGCTTTGCCTTGAGGACGCGGTTGAAACAGGCGATCGCCTGATCGAACTCGTTCCGATCGGCCAGAATTTCGCCGGCGCGGCGGTTGATGTCGGGATGATTCGGGTTGTTTTCCAGCGCCAGCTTCAGGTAGGCCAGTTCGGCGTCGGTGTATCCCAGCTCTCCGACGGCGTTGCTCATCGAAACCAACGCATTGGAATCCCAAGGATTCAGCTTGAGCATCTCCGCCGCCTGCTTCATCACGTCGTCCCACTTCTTGCGGATTTCCGACTTCTTCAGAGCGGCCTTGTTCCCCGCGCCTTTCAAAAAGGCCATTTTGCTGCCTTTTTTGTTGTTCTCATATTTCAGTCTGAGATTGCCGAGAAATGTCTGTATGTAGATCATGTTTCCCGGGTCGCCCAGCAAGCACTGCGTGAACATCTCGTTGGCGTAGTCGTGTTCACCCTGATTCATCAGGCGGTTGCCGTGCTCGAAACACTTTTGAAGACGTTTTCGGACGGCGGGAGAGATCGGCATTTTGCCCGATTTTGCTTCGTCAGCCATAATATTCGCTCGCGTGGAAGTGGAATAGTCGTCAAATTTCAATCATCGTGTTCAAGGAAGCGGCGGGGTCGGGGGCTGTGGAGCGACGACCGAGGCGTCCTCAGGGCCATCGCGATCGGATTCCCGACGGGGAAGGGGCCCGCCGAGCCGCGATCACTTGCCCGATCGACTTCGCCCGACCATAATGGAGGAGCCGTTCCGCCCGGAAATCATCCATTGCCCCCCAGGCAACGGAAAGGCATCTGAGAAGGGATGACCCAGATTCCCCACGGGAGAAACCGCGTCGCGTTTCATGGGAATCTCTCGGAGGCCGAACGGGTGCCTCATCGCTATTTTATGTCGGTTCGACGGCAAACACAACGTCTTTTGCTGAACAAATCCGACTTACGGTTCGTAGCAGAGGGTGGAACCGGTCTCCCGGCACGTGATTGCTGCGCGCCGTTCTCCGGCAATTCGGCTTCCTTGAAAGGAAGTGCATCATCGTTATGCCTGGTCCCCTTTCGAATCGGACGGTGGTGGTCACCCGCCCTGAAGCTCAAGCGGAAACGCTTGCGGGACGCTTGCGGGCGCAAGGGGCTCGTGTGCTCTTGCAGCCCACGATCGAGATCCTTCCCCCCAAAACGTGGGAAAAGGTCGATGCAATGGTTCGGGATGGGTCGACGTTCGATTGGGTCCTTTTTTCCAGTACCAACGGCGTCAATGGTTGGCTGGAACGGGTTGGGGTGGTCGGGGTTTCCCCGGAAGATCCGACGTGGTCGTGCCGCATTGCCGCCATCGGCCCGTCCACCGCCCGGGCCCTCGAAAGAGCGGGTTGGAAGGTCGATCTTGTGCCTGAAACGCATTACCGGGCCGAATCGCTTGCCGATCTGCTGTCCCCGGAGGCGAAAGGGCGTCGATTTCTGCAAGTCCGCGGATCGCGTGGCCGCGGCGTGTTGGAAGATCGGCTCCGGGAAGCCGGGGGGGAGGTCGTGCCGTGCCGTGTCTACCGCAGTGTCGATGTGCAACAGGTCGCCCCCGCGGTGGCCGAGGCCTATGCTCGAGGCGACGTCGACTGGACGACCGTCACCAGCCCCGCCATCGGACGCTCGCTCGGAAGGCTCCTTGGCGGGGATCTGAAAAAAAGTCGGCTGGCGGCGATCAGCCCCCTGACCGCCGAATCGCTTCGCGTGCAGGGGTTGGAGGTGACGGTCACCGCCCGGGAGGCGACGATGGATAGTTTGACCGAAACGATCGCTGAATGGGAACAGGGACATCATTCGTGAAAACCGAGCCCGAAAACGGACATTCGCCGATCGGCGGTTGGTGCTGAATGTGCTAAAATAGAGGACGGAACGCGAGACGCGGCAACACATCATTCAACAGGGCCATGATTACGAATTACGACGAGGTAGGGACCGATGCGAATTTTGCTGGTGGTGATTCTCAGTAGTGTGCTGGGTGGGGCGTTGGGAATGGCGATGGCCAATTACTCGATTCACGCTTGGCCCTGGCGGGCGAAGAACGAATTGGGCGAGGAATCGCTCAAAGCGCGCATGCATATTCCCAGCGAAGAGAGCAAGGCGAGGGTCGAAATGCTCGAGGAGAGGACCTACGATTTCGGCGTGGTCAATGTCTCCACCGCTCAGGCGGGAAATCATGTCTTCAAGATCAAAAATATCGGCGAAGATCCTCTGACCTTGAAAGTCGCCGAGACGAGCTGCTCCTGCACCGGGGTCGACATCACTCCAACCCGGGTCCCGCCGGGAGAAACGGCCGAGATGAATTTCAAGTGGGACGCCGAGAACAAGACCGGCAAGTACACCCAATCGGCACTGATCGACACGAACGATCCCAATGACAGTACGATCCAATTGAGGGTCGAGGGGCTCTACATGGCCCCGGTGATGGCACGGCCGTTCGAGTTGATCTTCTCGCGCGTCTACCCCGGCGACGAAGCCACCGGGCATTTTCGTCTTTTCGGTTTCCAGGAGAAACCGCTGGAGATCGAAAAGATTGAGTATCCCGACACCGATCATTTCCGGATCACGTATTCCAAGGCCGAAATGACCGAGGAAGAAAAGGATTCCAATATTTTCCAAAACGCGAAAAGCGCCGTGGAATTCGAGGTCCATGTCCTTCCGGGGTTGCCGCTGGGGCCCTTCGAGCAAAGAATAAAAATGACGACCAACTATCCTCAAATGCCGCACTTCATCTACACGATCCGCGGCATGGTCACGGGAAGCATGGCGGTGATCGGCAGCGGATACAATAAAAAAACCGGCGTCCTTGAAATCGGCACCGTCCAACCGTTGGAAACGGTCATGAAAACCGTCATGCTGCGGTTCAGCGGACCGAACGTCGAGGAGATCGACCCGGAGGTCGTCGAACTTCGTCCCGAGTGGATCGACGTCCAATTCGAAAAACCGATCGACGCCCAAAAAGACCGGATTTTTCCGGTGACGGTCGTGATTTCGGGCGGCAGCCCCATGTCGAATTATCAAGGGCCGTCCGAAGAGCAAATGGGCATGATCCGGTTCGATCCCGGCGTGGAGGGCATTCCCGAGGTGAAATTGCTCTTGCAATTTTCCGTCGAGAAGGAATGATCTCGCCCGCGTTGGGGGGCTTCCTAAAGGGGCGCTTTTTTGGTGGTCGGTCGGCGAAGGCGATCTTCCGGAAAACTGCTCTGGCATCCGTTAGAACTATTTGCTAAGCTCCGCCGAGATCGGCCTCTGCGATCGGCCTTTCGGGCCCCTTGTGCCCGAAAGCTCCGCTGGAACGGAAATCCTGAGAGGACCGGACCTTCGCGATCGAGTTTTTCACCAACCCTTTCCCCTGAACAG
Organism: uncultured Planctomycetaceae bacterium; assembly: GCA_964632505.1. Lineage (GTDB taxonomy): Bacteria > Planctomycetota > Planctomycetia > Pirellulales > Thermoguttaceae > CAZWCE01. The sequence continues at coordinate 186,702 of CAZWCE010000005.1, forward strand.
AATTCGAAATATCGATATGATGCGTGCCTCAAATCATTACTGGTTGCTCTATCTCGGTTCGGTGCTGTTGACGTTTTTGGCTCTTTCCTGGGGCCTTTCCGGATGTACCTCTCCGACGGAGGAGCCTCCGACCGATGCGCCGGCCAAGGAAGAGGAGAAAGAGGTTTCCTCGAATCCGCGACAGGAGCGGTCCTCCGACACGCAGACGCATTCCCCGGAAACGCCGGGCACCGAGCATGCTGCGAGTGCCCGGGAGACCGGCACCATGGGGCTTTCCGGCGTTCCTTCGGCGATGACACCTTCCGGCGGGGAGCTTGGGGGGCATTCAATCCCCACGGAAGAAGGGGGCGTGGCGCCTCCGGTGATCGGTTTGAGGGAGAGCACTTCGGGATCCGAAACTCCGACCGAAAAGACGACCCGATCGTTTGACGAAGTGTCCAGTGCGGGGATGCCGAAAATATCCTCCGGATTAGCCCCCCCGAACATCTCCGGGGAAGTGTCGGTGGGGAGCCGTTTCGACAACCCCGTCGTCCCGCAAGCATCATCTTCATCTTCATCTTCATCCGAAATGAGCCGCTCGGGGGAAGAAACGATCCCTCCCGACGATTCCACGCAGTCCCGTCCTGATCCCCTTCCGACATCGCCGGAGGATTCCGCCGGAGACACCGTCGCCGTGACGCCAATGGAGAATTCCGGAAATCCCTCGAGTGCCGGAACGGTCTCGGAGGTGGTTACCAAGCCGCAAGCATCCCTCGAGAGCGTCAACCCCCTTCGAGCCGATGAACAACAGTTTGGTGGGCCCTCGCCCTCCCAAGGCGGTTCGGAAGCGACTTCCTCCGAACCCCCGGGGCCCGCCGGTTCCGCGCCCGGAGTGACGTCGTCCGATCATGCCGAAATTCCCCCTTCGGCATCGCCGGGGGCGGCGGAGGAGGTGAATCCGACGCACCGTTCTCCGAGTGAGTCCGGGGCCTTTTCCGAGCCGATCGCTCCCGCGGTTTCCGGTCAACCGGTCGCCCGACAAGCGGTGCCGTCCACGCCTTACACCGAAGCGGCCGCGCCTTCCCCGTCGTCGACGCCTGATCCTGAAGAGACCCCGGCGGTGGAGACGATCGCTTCGCACACGAAGACCGAGGCGGTCGCCAAGGAGCCGGAGCTCGATTACGATCCGGTTGCGGAAAACGGCACGTTTTTCAACGGTTGGGAGGATCCCCGGCTGGTCCTGGTGTTCACCGGGTGCCAGGACGGTTATCTGGAGCCGTGCGGCTGTGCGGGGTTGGCGAAGATGAAGGGGGGCCTCAGCCGACGTTATACCTTTTTCGAAGGGCTCGAAAAACTCGGTTGGCCGGTTCTGGCGCTCGATGTCGGCGGTTTGATCAAAGGTTTCGGCAGGCAGGCCGAACTCAAGTTCCAGTTGACCAACGAAGCGATGCGCCAGATGGATTACGACGCCATCGGTCTGGGGGAGTCCGACTTGAAACTCCCGGCTGGTGAACTGCTGACCGTCACGGCGAACATGCCGGAGAATCCCAGCCCGTTCGTCTCGGCGAACGTCGCCGTCTATGCTTTCGATCCGACGATGACCGCCCCTTACAAGATACTCGGCATCAACGGCCTGAAAATCGGGGTGACCTCGGTCCTGGGGGATCACCACCGCCAGGCGGTCAGCAATCCCGACGTCATGATGGCCGAGGCGGAGGAAAGCATCCGCGATGTGCTGCCGAAGCTCAAGGAAGCCCGATGCAATCTCTTGGTGCTCCTGTCGCACGCTTCGGCGAAGCAGACGAAGGACTTGGCCAATATGTTTCCCGAGTTCCGGATCGTCGCCACTGCCGACACCCCGCCCGAGCCGCCGCTGAAGCCGAAAATGATCAACGGCGACCAGTACTACTTGGAAGTCGGCGAAAAAGGGAAATACGCCGTCGTCGTCGGCATTTTCAATGATGAAGATCCGCAAAAGCGGGTCCGTTATCAGCGTGTGGCGCTCGATTCCCGTTATGAAAATTCCCCCGAGATCCTCCAGTTGATGGCCGATTACCAGGCCCAGCTCAAGGCCGATGGTTTCGAGGGGCTCGGTATTCGACCGGTGCCGTTGGCCAAGTCGGAGTTGATGGGCACGTTCGTCGGTTCCCGCGCCTGCGAGAATTGCCACGAAGACGAATACGAAATCTGGGAGGATTCGGGACATGCCCATGCCTGGCATACGATCGTCGAGATCTCGAAGCCGTCGCGGGAATTCGATCCGGAATGCATCAGTTGTCACGTGATCGGTTGGCATCCGACCGAGTACTTCCCGTACGAGAGCGGATTCTTGGGCGTGAAAGAGACGCCCCACTTGAAAAACGTCGGCTGCGAGAGCTGCCACGGACCGGGCGAGGAGCACATCAAAGCGGAAGAACACGGCGACGTGGCCACCCAGGAGCGTTTACGCGAAGCGGTACGGCTTCCCATGCGGGAGGCCGAAAAGTTCTGCTATCGGTGTCACGATCTGGACAACAGCCCCGCGTTCGACTTCGAAACCTACTGGCCGAAGGTCGATCATCGCCTCTTCAAGGATTAGACGCTTTCGCGACGAACGGTTCGCCGGATGCCCGAACGCCTGTCTGCTTTTTTCGCCCTTTTGCCGGAATATTTCGAAGAACCACACGATATCCGGGGAATTTCATGAGGACGCCATTTGCTTTTCCGAACCCGTGAGCGATACTTTTTGAGGGGAGGGGATTTCGAGCATCCTGATGCAAATCATCGATTGGTCCGAGCATCCTCTTCCTTGGATTTCGATTCACGCTCATGCAGGTTCGTGGAAGTAGTGGTACGCTGGCTACTGCGTTTGATTCCGTTGGGTCGGGCGCTCGTCCGCCACCTTCGGTGCATTTCTTGAGCGACACCCAAAGAGGAGCCGACGATGACCGTCCTCGATTTCAAACAACTCAGTGCTCTGGCGATGGGGGATCAAGAGTTCATGGGCGAGTTGGCCCAGGATTATCGCCACGATCTCCAGGAGCAGATGGAACTGCTTCTGCATCAAATAGAAGGAGACGAGCTCGATATGCAACAGATCCGTCGGATCGTCCATACGATCAAAGGACTGGCGGCGAATGTAGGAGGGCAGGAATTGGCGGACTTGGCGCGATTGATCGAGAAAGAGACTCTCGACGAGGAAGGCCCCGACCGGCTCCGAGCCCGGGCCGTCCCGCTGAAGAGTGAGACGACGCTCCTGCTCGAAGCGCTGGAAAGCATTCACGAACTGGGTCGGGAAACGCGGCAATCGATTCAGTAACTCCTTTTCGTGAAAGCAATTGCGTCGGAAAACGATCTCGGGAAGAAAGGGCTTGAATTCTTCTTTCACGTCCGTATAATGAAGCGCCGACACAAAACGACCGTTTCGCCTTCATGGTGAACGGTGATGGTTTTTCGATTTTGCGCCTGTGGTGTAGCGGTAACACGGTAGCTTCCCAAGCTCCAGTTGAGGGTTCGACTCCCTTCAGGCGCTTCTATACACTTGTACAGTAACGAACAGAAATGAATGGAACGGAATAAGCCTGGAAATCCCAGGCTTTTTCTGTTTCTTGAAAAAACCGCTTCACCGATGTTCGGTCTTGGTGTTGCGTCTACCTCGGAGCGCCGAAGTCGGCGCAGCCGGCGTGCGGGAAGTGCTTGACGGTCAAGGTTCCGGGAGTTGGTCCGCGTCGGTTTTCTGGAGTTGGTCCGGGTCGGTTTTTTCGAGGATATTCTTGATTTTCCGAGGTGCGCGTTGTTCCACCTTTCGCATCATCTCGTGGAATCTCGGATTGCGTCTTCGGGAGGTTTGGAGGAGGTTTTGGAGCGTCTTGCTGGAACCGATCAACATTGAGATGCCGACCGCCATCAGAACCGCTCCGATGGGAATCGGCAAAGGGAAGGTGATCATGCCGACAAGGATGATGAAGACGGCGGAAATCTGGAAAGCGATTCGGTACATGATTGCGGAACTCTTCTTTCGGAAACAGCTCCCTTTTGCCGGACAAAGGGCCGCCGGCAGCGGACGACATGAACAAAAATAATTGAGAAAGATCGGGTTTTCAACCGCGATCTCGAAAGAAGAGGGAAATACGCCCAACGCAAGCGTCCCGGACGGCTCTCCCCGTTGCCACGCAAGGAAACGCTCGTCGGCAAATGGCTCCACATCGACGACTTCGAAGAGGGTTTTCCCCGGCTCTCTTGAAGGAACCGTGATCGCCCTATTACAATGGGGCAGACCGCGATGGCTTTCCCGCAGCGGTAGACGCGCCCGCAGCTCTCTGTCGCGGCGCCGTACGACCCGAAAATCCGCCCGAAAAAAGCGAAGCAGCAGAAAAAGCAGGCGCAAGGCGAACGAGGAACATTGAATGCCCCGAAAGCTCATTGGGGGAAAGGTCGGAATCCCATGAATCCGAAGGAGCGCAGTTGAACATGAAACTCGCGACGTATCGAAGTGAAACGGGCCCGAGAGTCGCCGGCGTGCGGCCGGAGGGATTGGTCGATCTGAATCAGGCCGATGCTTCGGTCCCGCATTGCATCAAGCTGCTTCTGGCCCAAGGGGCTTCGGGACGAGAAAAGGCCCGGGCGGCCATGGAGCAGGGGGCGCCGTTTCCCGCTTCGAGCGTAGAGATCCTCCCCCCGATCCCCAGCCCCGGAAAGATCCTCTGCGTTGGCGTGAACTACGCCGATCACGCCGCGGAGACGGGGCTCGAGCCGCCGGAGAAGCCCATTATCTTCTGCAAACTCGACACGGCGCTTTCGGCCGACGGGCGCCCCATTTGCCTTCCTCCGGTGAGTCGGCGGGTCGATTACGAGGCCGAACTGGTCCTGGTCGTCGGCAAGCAGGGGCGAAACATCGAGCGGGAAGAGGCGATGGACTATGTCGGGGGATACACGTGCGGCAACGATGTCTCGGCACGCGATTGGCAGAAGGAGACCCCCGGCGGCCAGTGGCTTTTGGGCAAGTCGTTCGATACGTTCGCTCCGGTCGGACCGCATCTGGTGACCGTCGACGAAGTGCCTCCGCCGGTGCATCTGGGGATCCGGTTGCAACTGAACGGTCAGGTCATGCAGGACTCGAACACCTCGCAGTTCATGTTCGACATCCCTACATTGATCGCCTACATCTCCCAGGTGACGACGCTCCAAGTCGGCGACCTCATCTTCACCGGAACGCCTTCGGGGGTAGGCGACGGCCGCAAGCCGCCGGTCTATCTCCGCCCGGCCGACACGGTCGAGGTGGTCATCGAGAAGATCGGCCGGTTGCGCAATCCGGTCGTTTGATCTTTCTTTCATCCTACCGTTCCTTTCACCCTGCATTATTCAAAAAGAGAAAAAGGGGCAGTGCGCCGCCGAGAACGGGGCTGATCAATTTGACAGGGCGTTCCGGTTTTGCTGTAATAGAGAGGAGTACGCAAAGGTATTTCGGTCCGAGATCGTATCGCTTCCCTTCTTTTTTTAAGTTCTTGAGTGAAACGTGGGGGAAGCCGGTTTCGAGCATGTCTTTTTCCAAAGGAGGTAGGAAGGTGTCGCATCTTTCCAGAAGATCGTTTCTTAAGCGGTCCACCGCGGCGGGGGTTGCCGCTTCGTTCGCCATTTCGGGGACTCAGTGCTCGGGGAACATCATGGGGGCGAACGATCGCATCCGCATCGGCGTGGCCGGGATCAACGGTCGCGGGGGCTCGCACATCAATGCATTCGGGGGACAGGAAAATGTCGAGGTCTCCTGCCTGATCGACCCGGACAGCTCGCTGTTCGAGGGACGTCAAAAGATGATCAAAGAGAAGTTCGGCAACACGCCCAAGTGCTACCAGGACATCCGCGAGGCGTTGGAGGACAAAGAGCTCGACGCCGTCTCCATCGCCACCTGCAATCACTGGCACTCGCTCATCACCGTTTGGGCCTGCCAGGCAGGCAAGGACGTGTACGTCGAGAAGCCCTGCAGCCACAATGTGTTCGAGGGGCGTCAGTGTGTCGAGGCGGCGAAGAAATACGACCGTGTCGTGCAGCACGGGACCCAGAGTCGGACCTCGAACGGCTGGGCGAAGACGGTCGCCGCGATCGCCAGCGGCAAGTACGGCAAACTCAAAGTTGCCCGGGGATTCTGCTGCAAACCGCGATGGTCGATCGGCTTCAAGGAAGTGGAGACCCCGCCGGAACACCTCGATTTCAACCTCTGGCTCGGGCCGGCGCCGGAACAGCCCTTCCACCGCAACCTGGTCCATTACAACTGGCACTGGTTTTGGGATACCGGCAACGGCGACGTCGGCAACCAGGGCGTTCACCAGATGGACATCGCCCGATGGGGTGTCAGCGCGGCGCTGCCGGGAGTCACCTTGCCCAAGAGCGTCGTTTCGATGGGGGCCCGCTACGTCAACGAACCGGACCACGGATACAAAGACCAGGGCGAGACGCCGAACCAGCAACTCTGCGTGCACGATTTCGGCGACGACGTCCTTTTGGTCTTCGAAACCCGGGGACTGGTCGGCAAACACGACGAGTGGCCCCGTATCGTCGACAACTACTTCTATACCGACGAGGGCATCCTCTACGGCGGCGGAAAGTTCAAGCCGCACGGCTCCGACGAAACGGTCTCGGTCGATGTGGAATACGATTCCCGCTCCGGAAATCCGTTCTCCAATTTCACCGACGTCATGCGGAGCCGAAAGCTCGAGGATCTCGACGCCTGCATCACCGAAGGCCATCCCTCCTCGGCACTCTGCCATTTGGGCAACATCTCCTACCGCTTGGGCGAAGTGGCCGCCGAGGACCAGATCGTCGAGCGCATGGGCGAGAACGACGTTGTTCAGGAGTCGCTCGCTGCGGTGACCGAGAACGTCAAGGGCGTTTTCCCCGAACTCGATCCGGCCTTCACTCTCGGTCCGAAGCTGAAGTTCGATCCGGAAAAGGAACAGTTCGTCGGCAACGCCGAGGCGGACAAGCTGCTCACGCGCGACTATCGCGAGCCGTTCGCCGTACCGGAGATCTCTTGATCGACACAAGTGAACCGCGAATCGGTTCCGCCTAGAAGTAAAAAAAAGGTGCCGCCGGGAGTGGGTTTCCAGCGGTACCTCTCTTTTTATACTGATCAGGTAGATTTTTTCTTTTTCTCGGTCAGGGGCCCGACGGAGATCGTTCGGCGTCGAGGATGCGGTTCACCGCGTTGAGAAACGCCTGGGCACTGGCCTCGACCGTATCGGTCGAAACGCCCATGCCGCGGAACAGGTTCCCGTTGTGCTCCATCTGCACGACCACCTCCCCCTGGGCGTCCTGGCCGACCGTCACGCTGTGGACATTATAGTCCTTGCACTCCAGTTGCGGGAGATTGATCAACTCTCGGATCGCCAGGAAGACGGCATCGATCGGACCATCGCCCGCGGCGACCGTCGTGCTCCTCTTTTCGCCTTCGAAATCGAGGGTGAGAGTCACCTCCGGCGTTTTCCCGTCGCCGCAATGGAGCTGATATTTTTCGAACGACCACCCGACCGGCATCGTCCGGATCTGGTTTTGGATGAGCGCCAGCAGGTCGGCGTCGTAGACCTCCTTCTTCAGATCGGCCAGTTTCTTGAACGCCTCGAACACCTCGGCGACTTGGTCGTTCGTCAGTTCATGGCCCAGAATGCGCGCCCGTTCGGCCAAAGCGGCCCGGCCGCTGTGCTTGCCGAGGATCAAATCGCTCTTTTCCAGACCGACGTCCTCGGGGCGCATGATTTCGTAAGTCGTGCGCTCCTTGAGCATGCCGTCCTGATGGATCCCCGCCTCGTGGGCGAAGGCGTTCTGTCCGACGATCGCCTTGTTCCGCTGGACCCGGAGGCCGGTGATCTTCGCGACGATCCGACTGGTCGGGACCAGCTTCTGGGTGACGATGCCGGTGGTCATTCCGTAGTAGTCTTCGCGGGTGCGCATCGCCATGACCACTTCCTCGAGCGAGCAGTTGCCGGCCCGCTCGCCGATGCCGTTGATGGTGCATTCGATTTGCCCGGCCCCGCCCTGGACCGCCGCCAGGCTGTTGGCGACCGCCATGCCGAGATCGTTGTGGCAGTGGACGCTCAGGACCGCCTTGTCGATATTCGGGACCCGCTCGCGGAGCGTCTCGATTCGGGCGCGCATTTCGCCGGGAGTCGTGTAGCCGACGGTATCGGGGATGTTGATCGTCGAAGCGCCGGCTTCGATCGCCGCCTCCACGACGCGGCAGAGGAAATCGATCTCGGTGCGGCAGGCATCTTCCGGCGAGAACTCGATGTCGTCGCAGAGATTCCGGGCCCGGCGGACTCCCTCGGCGGCGCGCTCGATGATCTCATCGGGGCCCATCTTGAGCTTGTATTCCCGGTGGATTGCGCTGGTGGCCAAGAACGTGTGGATCCGAGGCTGTTCGGCCTCTTTCAGGGCGTCCCAGGCGGTGTCGATGTCGCGGGGACGACATCGGGCCAGACCGCAAATGCGACTTCCCTTGATGTTTCGGGCGACCGTCTGGACCGCCTCGAAATCGCCGGGGGAGGCGATGGGAAAGCCGGCCTCCATGACGTCGACGCCCAAATCGACCAAGCTCCCGGCCACTTCCAGTTTTTCGGCAAGATTCATGCTCGCGCCGGGCGATTGCTCCCCGTCGCGGAGGGTGGTGTCGAAGATGGTGATCTTCCTGGATTTTTGATTCGACATGTTTAGGTGTACTCCGATATGGAAAAATGGAAAGAAATCTTCGAGCGATGAATCACCCGAGTGAGAGGTTCTTCCTCACCCGTGGTGGAAAAAGGACATCGACCGCACCGGGGGCGATCGCCGAAACCGAGAGCCGACCCCTGGCCGGCGTCGGCAGGACCAGCCATGCCCTGGAGCCGAATTTTCTTTCCATGTTTTCGTGCGACATGATTCCTTGGAGATTCGTTTCTCGTGGATGCTTCGAGGGTCAAGAAAAAACCCCGGGGCCTGACAGGATCCCGGGGTTGTAGGTGATCAACGGAAAAAGATGTCGATGGAACGCTACGCGTGCAACTTCCCGGGCTCCCGGTTTCCTCGGGGCAGGTTCCCCGCCGGAATCAGGATCGTAAGCAACAGAGCTGGAAGCGGCAAATAACGGTTCATCGGTAGGTGACCAGAAAGGTGTAAAAAGGTGATCAGCTTATGGTCATCATATTCACTTATCGTGGTCTCGTCAAGGAAGGCATGAATCCTTTTCCGGAAAACGGGAAGGGAAAGCGTGGTGGGGGATCCTTGTCTGGAACCCGGCGGAAAGGTTCAGAACGGAGTTTTAGTAAGGAACCGGCCGGGCATTTCCTGGCCCGGATAGTAGATGTTCATTCCCAGGTAGTTGCCGAATGCTTCCCAGAGGACGTTGCCCACGTGCGTTTGCGTGAGAGCGACATGGTGAGGGAAATGCCGCAGGAGTACTTCCCGATAGAATCGCTGCAAATTCGGGATGCGGCACCAACCGTAGGCCCCGAACGTGACCGCCGGATTGTCCTCGAACGCCCCCTCGGCGACGGCGACGTGCCAGCCGGCTTCCGGGTCCTGCGTGACGCGGAAGAGCGTGATCGGACCCGGTTTGGCGAGGAATTCCACGGTGCACTGCGAGTCCTCGTACTTGGCCGCGCCGCTGGAGGCGATGATCTCCTGCACCCCCATTTTCGGTTTTTCCCGGGCGAAGGAGGCCGGAAAAACGCCGCAATGCCAGATGTTCGCAAGATCGTCGTCTTCGTTGTGCAGGTTGTTCCAGTCGGCCAATCCCGCCGGGGAACCGCTGGCGAGCATGGCGGCATGCATCGAAAGGGCTCCGAGGATGTCGGCCTCGCACGCGCTGGGAGTGCCTTCATCGCCCAGACGGCTCATCGAGGCGCAACTGCAACATCCGTAGTTCGGTTGGATGGAGTTCCAGCACTGGATGGCGAAGGCGTCGATGTCGTGTTCTTCCCGAAAACGCCGGAGGAAGAGCTCCAGCTTGGCACTCCGCACGATGCTCTCCTTCTTGACGTTCGAGCAATCGGCGTAGTTTTGGATCGACTCGATCAGCGGTTTCACCTCCGATTCGTCGTCGCCGATTGCCTTCGCCCCGGCGATCGCTTCAGAGAGGTCGAGCACCACGGCCGTCGCTCCCAGTCGCTGGAGCTGCTTCTCGTTGTAGCGGCAGGTCCAAAACGGGTCGGGGCGCGTCCCGATTTGGGCATAACGGGCCGTTCGAACGCCGGTCACCACCCGGCAGATCCGCTTGAACCAATCCAGGTCGGCGGCGAAGCAGTCATCGCGGGGGTAGCAAACTGGGGTCCCGGCGACGGTGTACTTGACGCCGATCTGTCGGAGGACGTCGCCGATGGAGAGCAGCCCGCAGAATGCGTCGCGTCGTTTGGTGGTCATCGTCAGGGGCTCTTCTTCCTGACAACCGAAGATGAGCACCGGCACGTCGAGCCCGCTGTGACGGATCGTTTCCGCGACGGCCTGCTCCTCGCCGAAATTCACCGCTCCGACGACGATGCCCCGGACCTCGGCGTCGGCGAACAGCTTCCCGCAGAGTTTCGCCTCTTCGCGGCTGGAAACGCACCCGACTTCCGTCTGTTCCTCGGTGGGGACGACCACCTCGATGCCCTGGTTTTCCATCGCCACGATCACTTCTTTTCGCATTTTCGCGGCGAGTTCGGAGCTGAAAAAGCTGCGGTTGGCGGGCAGAAATCCGATTTTGACGGGGTCCATTGCCATACTCACGGGATGGTCTCTCCTGTCGGTAAGAGGGAAGGAAAAGGATGCTTTCAGCCGGGGGATCGTGGGACGAACGCAGCACCGTGACCTATTGATGGATCCAGCGGACGGGAACCTCGGGCCGCCAGGGGGCCCGCTGATAGGTCTCCTCGGGATAGCCGACCATCATCGCCGTTTGGAACGATTCGTTTTCGGCCAGTCCCAACCGGTCGGCGATGGCCCGGTCACTCTGGGCGGCATGGAGAAAGAAACCGGCCCAGCAGGTCCCGAGTTTCAAAGTGGGGGCCAGTATATCGAGTATTTCGGTGGCGATGGTGCAGTCGACCGCCGGGAGCATCGCCGAGACATCGGTGTAGGTGGCGATCAAACAAGGAGCGCCGCGGTGGATCATGTCGATGCCCGATTCCCAGGCTTTCATCAGGTGACCGAGCGAACCGCCCCGAGTGAGCTGCTTGATGACCATGCCCGAGAGTTCCCCGACGACGCCCGGTTCATTGATCACCATCCAACGGACCGGCAAGAGGTGTCGCGCAGTCGGTGCCCAGCGGACCAGATCGAGCAGCATCTTGATCTTTTGCGTCTCGATGGGACGATTCTGGTAGTGTCGGATCGACCGGCGCGACTTGACCACGTTGGCCATCCGTTGGAAATCATCCTCGGTGATCGGGTCGATCGGCTCGCACTTGTCGGGCCGCACCTCGGCGGCGGTCACCGCCTCGACGGGGCAGGCCGACACGCAGTGTCCGCAGGCGATGCACCATTGTTCCGCCTTGGGGATCGGTGTCGATTTCTCGTTCTGGAGTTTCAAAAGGAACATCGGACAAACGCCCACACAGGCGCCGCAGCCGATGCATTTGGCCTGGTCGATTTCGATCGTATTCATGAATCGGGCTCTCTCGCGGAAAGGACGCCCCGGAAAACGTCGCCGATAGGGCGCACGCCAATGCGAGGCGAGAACAGGGCAGGCGATGGTGTCGGGACCGGAGTCGGCCCCGACGCCGAAGGCTCCATTATGAATCATCCGCCCTAATCGTTCAAGAGTTCAAGCAGCATTCGCGGGTTGTTATTGGAGTAGCCGAGCACGGAGACCCCCGCTTCCATGAGAATCTGATCGCGGGTCATTCGGGAGGTGGCATTGGCGAAGTCGGTGTCGCGGATCTGGCTGTTGGCCGAGACGGTCGTCTCGAGCACGTCGCTCATCTGGTTCATGTTCGATTCGATAAGCGATTTCTGGAACGAGCCGATCCGGCCTCGCAGGAAGGCGATCTCCTTGATCGCGTCTTCGACGATGGCGTAGGCGTTTTTGGTGTCGGTGTACAAATCACTGTCTCCACCGCTTCGAAGTTGCGAGAGAACGCCGTGGATGCCCCCCAACTTCGAGGTGTAGACATTCTTGAAAGCGAATCGGACCTGCTGCTGCGGCTCGGCATCGGGTCCGAGTTGCAGTTGCACGCCGCCCCCGTCGATCCGGAAACCGAAGACCTCGTTCTGACGGACGGAATCGTCGATCCAGATTTTCATGTCCAGTTCCGAAGTGCTCACCGAGGCGATCCTGCCGTTGCCCTGGGCCTGCACATCGTTGATCAATGCCCGGATGTCCTTGCCGTAGGTGCGTTCGGTCGTGATGCCGTGAGGGTCGGTGACCGGAAAATCCCCGCCGACGATCGACTTCACCTCGACGAATTCCTCGGAGCCGGGTTCGAGCGAATAGAAATTCAAACCGGCGTTTGCGGCGTCTTCGTTGCCCAAGAGCGGGGCCCCGGCCGGAGTGCCTTCTTCCGCGAGTCCACCGGTGAGGGTGCCGGCGTTGCCGATGGCGATCGGCCCCGAGCCGTCCGACTCCCAGTCCATGGGATCGAAGCCGGTGGTGTCGACGTCGGGAATCTCCGTCGTCAAGCCGGCGGTGAAAAGGACGCTCAGCTCGGCGTCGTTGTTGATCAGGTCGATCACTTCCTGGGCCGTGGGGGGATTCGACGGATCGATGCCGATGCTCAATTGCTTCGAGTCGTCGTCGTAGTGGGCACTCGGACCGTTCAGATCCCGCTGGACGGCCACCTTCACCCCGTCGTATTCTTCGCCGACGCGGTTCGCCTGAATATCGAACATGGCGTTCACGCCGTCGGAGGAGTAGATCGTCGCCTTGGGGTTCCCTTCGACCGTCTCCACGCCGGAGGAGGCGAAGGTGATGTCGGGCAGCATGTTGGTGGTATCGATCGTCGTATCGTCCTCGCAATCCTCGATTTTCTCGGGATCGTAGGTCGGCTTGAGCAGGCCGGAACCGTCGCTCTCGCCGGTCGAAGAGACGCTCACCTTGAGCTCTTGGAGGATGGTCGCCGCTTCCGTGGTGGGAGGGTGATCGAAGAAGTCGATCAGGTCGTTGGCGGTGGTCCGGATCAGTCCGTCGGGGTCGGTTTCCAGATTGATCAGAATCATGCCTTCCGAGACCAGTCCCCCGGAGGTGACGGCCAACGTGTTGTCGAGTGAACCGGTGTCGTAGGTCGTCGCGTCGAATTCCGGAGGGTTCATCGGATCATAAGGCCGCAGGGCATGGGCTTCGAAAAGGGAACCGACGACCGGATCGTTATTGACCAGATTCTCCAAATCGGCGATCGTCAGCGGCGGCTTGTAATTCGGATCGGCCGGGGGGAGCGTCCGGGCGGCAAAGTCGATCTGCAGACGCAGCTCCTTGTTGTGGGGGTCCCAGAGGGCGGCATCATCGCTCCCTTGGACCATCTTGATCGCCACGTCGTTCCAGTCCTTGCCCGACTCCAATGCCTCGAGGGTGAACGTCGTGCCGGCATCGATGCCCTGAACGATCGCCTTCGCCTTCGACTCGATCGGCGGATGAGTGGTGTTGTCGATGCCCATGACCGTCCCCGGAGTGCTGACCAACCGGATGGGCGGGGTGTCCTCCGGAGCGAGGAATTGGAGACTGTTGTTTTCGCCTTCGTTGCCGTAAAGGGCGTATTCGCTGAATTCCGTCACCGTTCCCCGGCCCTGGGTTCCCTCGGGCAATGAGGCGGTGAGGATGCCGTTCCCGTCGCCGTCCTTCAAATCGGGCGAGGTGTTGATCAGCTCGACGATCTCCTCGGCCGTGGTGACGACCTCGCCGCCGTCGGCGCCCATCGTCTGTTGGGTGACCGGCGTGGTGGGAACGACCGGACCGGTGCCGGTGACCGGGGGAACGTAGTCGAACGAGAAACGGCTGTTGAGAAAGGGAACCGCCTCGAACGCCGTCTTCAGTTCGCTGACCGGGGTGCCGACCGGTGGGGGAACGGAGTTGTCGTAATAGACTTCGAAGGTGATCTCCTTCGGATCGCTGCTCCAGTCGTAGCTGACCACCGGCGGGTCGCCGGGATTGGCCAACGTGTTGTTGATATTGAACTGGATGTCGTTCATCGCGGCGCCGGCTTGCCGCGCGGTGAGGGTGAATTCATTGTCGGCCGTTCCATCCTCGTTGCCGTTGTAATGGTAAACGGCCTGCTCCCACTCGCTCGTTTCCAGCAGGATCTCGACCTCCCCCGGCGTGTTGCCGCTCGGCGCGGTGTAGTTCAGATCGAGCGCGGAGTTGCCTTCCTCGGGACGTGTGTATTTGATCACATAATTGCCTTCGGTGCTTCCAGGCTTGCTGGCGGTGATGATCACGTCGTTGTCCTCGCCGAAGCTCGAGGCGGTCAGTTTCCCCTGCGTCGCTTCCGTGGCCACTTCGGCCCGAACACCGAGCGAATCGCTCAAGAGATTGACCGCGTCGGCAATGTATTCCACCGAGGCTCCCTTGTCGAACGAGAACGCCTGCAGCCCCTTCGACCCGCCGATCTGGAGGGTCATCGGTTCCGGGATCGCCCCGAAGCGATAGTTGAGCGTCGCGTGCTGCGCCTCTTCGAGAACCTTCACCGTGACGTCCTTCTCCTGTTGGCCCTGGAAGTTCGCCTGGTTGATCTTCAGCTCCTCGATCTTGGTGTCGTCGACGCCGAAGGTGGTGAAATCGAGCGAGCCGTCGAGGAGTTTCTTGTCCATGAATTCGGTGGTCACGGCCAGTCGGTCGATCGCTTCGAGGGAAGAATCGACCTGAAGCTGAAGCGCTTCGATCATCTCGCGACTCAAGCCCGCGGAGTTCGCTCCTTCGGTCACCAGTCCACGAATGTCGTTGAGCAGTTTGCTCACTTCGCCGAGCGAATTGTCGGCCGTCATACAGATCTGGCTCGCCCTCTCGCAGTTCTTGATCGCTTGGCTCGTGCTCGATATTTCCGTACGCAAAAGTTCGCTCGAAATGAATCCCGAAGGATCGTCCCGCCCGCTGTTGATGCGAAGCCCCGTGCTCAAATTGCGCATCGTCGTGTTCAGATCGGCTTCCGTTCGGGCAAGCGCCTTCTGGGAAATCATCGCGCTGATGTTGGTCCGGAGACTGTTCGGAATGATCGTGGGCGACATGTTTACGATTCCTGGGGATGAGTTGACAGATGAATTGCCGTCGGCGAGTCGCCGGGATGCTTCGGGGGGGAACATTGCCTGAAGACCGAAACCCTGCGCGAGGCGAAAGGCACCGCGGAGGAGAAAACGACTCATCCTCGATTATCGGAAGGTTCGGGTCGTGCGCTTTAGGTAAAAGATGACGATTGGGACGGTTGTGCCGGATCGCCGCGAGGATGGGAGGGGTTCGTTCGGCGAAGCTGTCGCGCCCGCGATTCCGGGAAAGGCCCTCTCCCGGCGGGGGAACCGGAGCGGCTCTGGAGTGTGAGTCAGTTTCGAAGGAGGAGATCGGCGCCCCTTCCCAGGTGGGTAGAGGGGGTGGCAAAGATCCGACCCATCCTCTTCAGATTCCCTATGGTTGTTTTGGTGGAATTAATTTTTGGAAAAAAGTCTGTTAGCGACGCGCCCGTGTCTCTGAAAAGGAAGAATTTGCTGAACCTTTTTTCCACCAAAGAGTTACAGCCGAAAGACGGCCCAGGTGTCTTGACGCTTCCCCATAAGAGTGAGTGTCGTAAGTATGGATTTACTAAGGGGTTAAGGTGGCCTAAAAAAAGATTTGACTTCCGGATATTTGCCGTTATCATAACTTCCCAATGCTGCTCACCACCTACGTTGTGCTCCATTCGTGCAAAGCACAGGCGTTGGTTATTTTTTGTATTTATTGTAGAAAAAATTACTTACCTTCCACTCTCTTTTTAGAAAGGGCCAGCCTAATTCCGGAAATGAAGGCCTGGTCGTTTCGGTATTTTTCGCATATTCTTTTGTATCCCGGCATGGCAGCTTGGCGGACCCTGAGAAGAGTCCCTCCTTTTCTTATGTGAAAATCGACTCTTATGTGAAAATCGACCAGACACCGAAACATTCCGGCCTCATCGATCATCGTATCGATCTTCTCCAATCGGTTCCAATCCCTAATCACCTCCTTGGGAGCAATAGCATTTTCCCGAGCTTGAAATGGATGTCTCTTGGGCATCAAGGAGTCATTGCGACATGTCACATATGGGCGATCATGATTCGACCTATCTCTCCGAATCCTCGTTGGACCACGAAAAACCTCACGCACAGGAGTCGTCGGAAACGGTCCACACCTCCTCCTCTTCGAAAAGTCGGAGCGATAAGAATCGGCTCTTTTCCGATCCGGAAGAGAGTGGGAGCGGGGGAGTGAAGATTTCCGGTTATTTCTGCCCCGAAGATGTCGAGGACCCGTTCGATACGGTCGAGTGGGAGAAGCGGAGTGCGACCATCAAGGGAGACGGCGGGGAGGTCTTCTTCGAACAAAACGACTGCGAGATCCCCGCCTCCTGGAGCCAATTGGCGACCAACGTGGTGGTGAGCAAGTATTTTTACGGCGAGCCGAACACTCCCGAACGTGAGACGAGCGTGCGGCAGTTGATCCACCGGGTCAGTCGGACGATCGCCGACTGGGGCATCAAGGACGGATACTTCGCCGACGCCGACGAGGGGGAGCAGTTCTATCGGGAATTGACCTGGTTGTGTTTGCATCAGCACGCGTCGTTCAATTCGCCGGTCTGGTTCAACGTGGGGTTGCACCACCAATACCAGGTGAAGGGGGCGAAATGCAACTGGGCCTGGCAGGAGGAGGCCAAAGAGGCCACGCAGCCGGAAAATCCGTACGAATATCCCCAAGCCTCGGCCTGCTTCATTCAGAGTGTCGACGACAACATGGAAGACATCATGGAGCTGGCCCGGAGCGAGGCCCTGCTGTTCAAGTTCGGCTCGGGGACCGGAACCGATCTGACCACGCTCCGAAGCTGTCGTGAGCGACTTTCCGGCGGGGGGCGTCCCTCGGGACCACTCTCGTTCATGCGGGTATACGATCAGATCGCCGCGGTCGTCAAAAGTGGCGGTAAGACCCGGCGAGCGGCGAAAATGCAGTCGCTGAAAGTCTGGCATCCCGACATCGTCGAATTCATCGAATGCAAGCGGAAAGAGGAAGAGAAGGCCCGCATCCTCATGAAGCAGGGGTACGCCTTCGAGGACGCCTACGACTCGATCCTCTACCAGAACGCCAATCTCTCGGTTCGCTTGACCGACGATTTCATGAAGGCGGTCGAGGCCGACGGCCCCTGGCAAACGCACTGGGTGACCGATACCGATCAGAAAGGACCGACCTACCGCGCCCGAGAGGTCTTCGACAAAATCAGCAGCGCGGCCTGGTCGTGCGGTGACCCGGGCGTGCAGTACGACACGACCATCAACCGCTGGCACACCTGTCCGAATTCCGGACGGATCAAC
Source organism: uncultured Planctomycetaceae bacterium (assembly GCA_964632505.1). Taxonomy (GTDB): domain Bacteria; phylum Planctomycetota; class Planctomycetia; order Pirellulales; family Thermoguttaceae; genus CAZWCE01. The sequence goes on from CAZWCE010000005.1 coordinate 204,111, forward strand.
GCCTCGAATCCGTGCAGCGAGTACATGTTTCTCGACAACTCGGCCTGCAATCTGGCGAGCATCAATCTGTTGCGTTTCCGCGATGAAAGTGGACTGTTCGACGCGAAACGCTTCATGGCCGCCGCGCGGATCATGTTCATCGCGCAGGATATTCTGGTCGATCACGCCAGTTACCCGATCAAACGGATCGCCGAGAACAGCCACAAATATCGTCCCCTGGGACTGGGATATTCGAATCTCGGGACCCTGTTGATGGTCAGCGGGCTTCCGTACGACTCCGAGGAGGCCCGGGGGCTGTGCCGGGTCGTGACGGCCTTGCTTCACGGAGCCGCCTGCCGGACGAGCACGGAATTGGCCCGAGCGGTCGGTACCTTCGACGCTTACCCGGAAAACCGCGATCCGATGCTCCGCGTCATGGAGATGCACTGGGATGAAGTGAACAAGATCGATTGCTGCCCCGGCTATCTCAAAAAGGCGGCGCGGGACCTCTGGGATGAGGTGAATCTTCGGGGAAGACGTTACGGTTTCCGCAACGCCCAGGCGACGGTGCTCGCCCCGACCGGGACGATCAGTTTCATGATGGATTGCGACACCACGGGCATCGAGCCGGACATCGCACTGGTGAAATACAAGCAACTCGCCGGCGGCGGAGTTTTGCAGATGGTCAACAACAGTGTCCCGGTCGCCCTGGCGACGCTCGGCTACAACGACGAGGACATCGCGGTCATCTGCGATTTCATCAAGGAGAACGGGACGATCGAAGGCGCGCCGCAATTCTTGGAGGAACATCTGCCGATCTTCGATTGTGCGTTCGCCTCGCCCGGCGGCACCCGCAGCATCCCCTGGAAGGCACACGTGAAGATGATGGCATCGGCTCAGCCGTTCATCTCGGGGGCGATCTCCAAGACCGTCAACATGCCCGCCAATGCGACCGCCGAACACATCGGCGAGGCTTACATGCTCGGTTGGAAGCTCGGTCTGAAAGCCCTGGCCGTGTACCGCGACGGCTCCAAGGGGGCCCAACCGCTTTCCACCTCCAGCAGCGACGACGAGAAAAAGAAGAAGAAAAAGAAGGCCGAGAGCGGGCCGCGTCGCGAACGATTGCCCGATACCCGGGAGTCGGTCACCCACAAGTTCAACCTCTCCGGCCACGAAGGATACATCACCGTGGGCCTCTATCCCGACGGCCGTCCCGGCGAGCTCTTCATCACCATGGCGAAAGAAGGCAGCACGATCGGCGGGTTGATGGACTGCTTCGGCACCGCGGTTTCGATGAGCCTTCAATACGGTGTTCCGCTGAAGGTCTATTGCCGCAAGTTTTCCCATACCCGGTTCGAGCCGATGGGTTACACGAAGAACCCCGATATTCCGCTGGCCAAGAGCATCGTCGATTACATCTTCCGCTGGCTTGATCGCACCTTCTTTGCCGAGGAGGTGATGGGGCAGCCGAACGACGGTTCGAACTCGGGTAAGACGGAATCGAAAGCAGCCGGCGGGAAGAGTTCCACCGCCAAGGAGGATGAACCGAGTGAGCACGGGCCCACCGCCAAGAAGGCCGGTGGGCGGAATTCCCGACAGGAAGCTCGCTTGAAAAAGAAAATCAGCAACGACGCCGAGGACATGATGATCACCCGGCATTCGGAGGCCTCTCCGAAGTCCACTCCCGGCAATAACGGCAGCCGCGTCCACGCCATTGTTTCCAAGGCGGCGATGGCCACCGCTTCGAAGGAATCGCGTCCCTCGCAACAGCCTTCCCAGAATGAAATGTACGCCACTTTCCAGGAAGACGCGCCCGCCTGTGATGCCTGCGGAGCCATCACCGTGCGAAGCGGCAATTGCTACCTCTGTTACAATTGTGGACGAAGCATGGGTTGTTCCTGAAATCCTCCGAAAGGAGTCTTTCAGAACCCACTTTCGGTAAAAGCCCCCTCATGCGGCGGCGCGGCGAGATGCCGCGTCGCCTTTTTTAATGAAAACTTGCTCGAAGCGACGGCGGCAAGGGCGGTGAACCTTCTACCTGGCTCAACTCGAATGGCGCAAGAGGAAGAGGTCCAGGGCAAAGCCGAGAACCGTATGTTGCAGCAGACCGGAGAGGATCGACCGGGTGAAGAAGGCGAAGAACCCCCAGAGTACCCCGGCAGCGATCGAGAGGAAGAGCTCTCCGCCCGGTTTGCCGAGGTGGAGCATCGCCGAAGCCATCGTCTGAATCAGCAGCGCCGGCACCACGCCCGAGGAAGCGACCATGCCGTATTGCAGGAATCCGCGAAAGAGGAATTCCCAGCCGATATAAAACAGGACATAGGCGAACAGGTGCCAGAGGAGCACGGTCGTCGAGGCGTCGATTCCGCGATTGATCGGGTAGGCCCGGGCGACGGCGGGATCTTCCGACGCCAAATACCCGGCGATGAGCATCACCGGAGCCATCATCAAAAAGGTGCCGAGGGTGCGTTTTCCGATTCCCACCTGCCAGCCGTAATCGGCCAGTCGCTCGCGGAATCCCCATTGGACGATCCCCATCGGCACGAGAGCGAAAAGCACGAAACAGGCGATCATCGAGGTCATCGCCGAAGCGGCGTTCGCCGGCAGTGAGGGAAAAGCGGCGTCGAGTCCCCGTTCGGCGAGGAATTCCGGATCGAAGAAGAACTTCCAAACCAGCGCGGCGACGGTGGTGTAGAGCATCACGATCGTCGGCTTGCGGTGTTCTTTCCGAAAAAGGGAGATCAGAAAAACCGGAAAGCGTTGATCGATCAGCGGCTCTCGGGAGGAACCTCGTTGCGACGTTTTCTTCTTGCGGGCGGGGGAAGCTGTCATCGGGACTCCAACACGGCAAAAGGAAACACATCGCCACGACGGCCGATCGGGCAGACCCTGCCGGACCATCACCTTCCTGGAATCGTTATTATAGCTCCGTTTCTTCCCCCTTTGAAGGGGAGGACGGCTGCCGTCGCATCTGGCGGAGCGAGTCGGCGGAGAAGACCGCCAGGGCAACCCAGATGAACAGGAAACTGATCAATCGTGGTCCGTCGAATTCCTCTCCGAGCACGAAGACCGCGCAGACGAAGTGCAACGTCGGAGTGAGGTACTGGGCGAAACCGAGCGCGGAGAGCCGCAAACGCCGGGCCGCGGCACCGAACAGCAACAGCGGGGCGGCGGTGATGAGGCCGCTCCCGATCAGGAGCATCAGAAGACCGGGTTTCTGGACCGGCATCAGCGAAACGGTGCCGGAGACGGCAAGGAACGCGAACGCCAGAGGGGCCATGTACATCGTCTCGATGAACAAAGCGGTGATCGCGTCGGTCGGATTGAGTTTCCGCAAGAGTCCGTATCCGCCGAAGCTGAACGCCACTCCCAGCGCGCCCCAGGGAAAGGCGCTGAGTTCCCGGGCATAGGCCGCGACTCCGATGCTCGCCAGTACGACGCTCACCACCTGCAGTCGCCGAAGCCGCTCCTTCAAAAACAGAACGCCGAAAAGCACGCTCACCAGTGGATTGATGTAGTAGCCCAGGCTCGATTGCAGGACCTGCTCGTGATGGACCAGTTCGATGAACAGCAGCCAGTTCAGTCCGATCAACAGGCCGCTGCCGACCAAAAGCCAGCGGGATTGGGGATCGACCAGTCGGGCGTGGACGGTCCGGAAGCGTCGGGTGACGAGAATCACCGGCAGCAGACCGACAAAAGCGAAGCCGGCCCGATAGGCGAGAACTTCATGCGAGGGGGCGCGCTCGAGGAGGTGGAAATAGAGAGGGAATCCACCCCAGATGGAGTAGGCGGTGATCGCCAGTAGGGCGCCGGTGATTTTCGTGCGTTTCGAGGGATCCATCGGGGAGCATCTTTCCAGGTCGCGGCGTCGGAACGAGTGCCCCCTCACTCAAGCGCAAGGGGGAAGCGTTGGACAAGATGACATCCCTTGTCGGGATCGACTTCGTTATCGGAGCGAAACGTCGGCGCCGCTGATTTGCAGCATCACTTCCGAGAGGTCGCCTTCGCTGTTGCTCTTGGCGTATTCGCCGGCGATCCCCTGCAGGGAAGACATCCCTCCGGTCGATTTTTCCATGACTCGCATCAACTTGCCCAGGGAGAAGATCTCCTCGAGCTGCTGCTTCATTTCGGGGTGATTTTCGATGAGCTGCTCGAGCTTCTCTCGATCCGGATTATCGCCGGAAACGACCGTTTCGTCCAGGGAGTTCTTTTGCAGAAAAAAGTCGCCCTTGGAGGAGATGCCTTCTTCCTCCATCATCGTGAGGAGGTTTCCCTCGAACTGCTTCAGGCGAAGATTCAGGATTTCCGAGAGCATCTTCCCCTTTTGCTTCAGGTCGGTGGCGTTGAAGTCAAGGGATTCGCCCTGCTGGGCGTCTTTCGCTTCCTCGTTTTGCAGCAGGGCCATCAGTTGGCGGGAGCTGGGCGAGAATTGGAATTCATCGCGCAGTGCATCGGCCGATTTCGCCTCCTCGGCCGGTGCCGCGGCTTCGTTCGATTTGCCTGGCGAGAGCAGGGGACGGATCGAGCCGAGAAGACTCGACGCTTCGATACCTCCGAACATGGGCATGCTCCTCTTGATCAAGTAGTGAACGGGTGTTTATTCTCGGACCACGGCGGTAGTGAATTGTCGGGCCGTCCAGAGAACCAACTTGGCCCGGGCCGGCTGATTCGCGTTGTGCAGCTCCGATTCCCAAGGAATCAAATAAACCAGCACCATGCCGGTATTCACTTCCGCCACGTAGAGCGCCGAACGCGACGCCTGCCAGCGGTTTCCCGCCAGTCGACGCATGTCGTTCTCACCGGTGACCATGAGAAATTCCGGCTTCGCGGGCATCGCCATATCGCTGCCGGTTTGAGCTTTCAGCACGGAAGCGAGATCGATCTTGACATTCGTCTCGTACAGGGCCTGGAAGTCGGGTTGCTGTCGGGAAATCACTCCGGCACTCAATCGCCCGGTCAGGTGATCGAGGTAATAGACCGCCTCGAGACCGTCGTCGACATAGCCGGTGGCGATCAAGTAATCGGCCGCGCGGTCCGTCGCCGTGGCGTCGACCTCTTCGGGGGGCATCCAAACGGACAGGAGCACGCCGCACAAGCAGCCCGTCACCAGCAACAGTCCTCCAAGGGTCAGGTAATTGATCTTGTTCATTCTGAGTCTCCTTCCAACGACAAAAGCGAGCGGAACGTCGACACTCGGGAGTTTTCAAAGACAGTAACGGTGAAAAAACCGCTTCGGGAAACGGCTCTCCGGAGAAAAGCGGCCTGAGGATACCTCTTTTTCCCGTTTTCCTCCAGAGCGATTTCGACTTTTTGGACAAGAAATCTGCGTCTTGATCCCCATGGGTGACAACTCCGTCGAAAAATGGCACAATAGAGTTTTTAGCGGACGGATTTCCATCGAGGTAATAGGTGATTGGAATCCAGCTTTTTTTCGACCGGATTGCGACCGAAGGCAAGCGAAACACGATGGCGAACCACGAACAGGAAACGGTTTTCCTCACGGGGGGAACGGGCTTCATCGGAACCTATTTGACCGAAATGCTGTTGGCCGACGGCCATCGGCTCAAGGTGCTCTCACGTCAAGATCGGCCGAGTCCGCCCCCGGGCTGTCCCCCCTCGCAACAAGAGCTTTGGAACGATCCCCGGGTTTCTCTCGTCCAGGGCGATGTGACCGATCCCGCGGCGGTCGATCGGTTGATGGAAGGTTGCCGAGCCGGTTTTCACATGGCCGGCTATGCCAAGAATTGGTCGTTTGATCCCCAACGCTATTACCGAATCAACGTCGAGGGGACGCGGAACGTCCTGGAAGCGGCGATCCGGAAGCGACTCCGCCGGTTGGTCTTCACCTCGACCATCGTCACGCTCGGGCCGACGCCCCGCGATGTGGTCGGCGACGAGACGATGCCTCGCATCACCGAGCACTGCTTCACCGAATACGAGGAGACGAAGTGGTTGGCCGAGAAGGATGTCCTCGCCGCGGCGAAAGACGGTCTTCCGGTCGTGCTGGTGTTGCCGACGCGCGTCTACGGGCCGGGGCACTTCTCCGAAGGGAACGCCCTGGCGCAGTTGATCGACGAGTACCGCCGCGGCAAGGCTCCGATTCTGTTGAACGCCGGAGTGAACGTCGGCAATTATGTACTGGCCGAGGACGTCGCCCGGGGGCATTACCTGGCCTTGCAAAAAGGCCGGCCCGGTGAGCGGTACATCCTCGGCGGCGAGAACGCCAAACTCGGTGAGTTCTTTCGCACGATCGACCGCGTCACCGGCGAGAAGCATTTCAAGATTCCGATCTTCCGTCCCGGCGCGCTCGCCTTCGCCTACATGCAGAAACTGCTGGCGCAGTGGTTCGGGCGATATCCCCGGGTGACCCCCGGCTGGGTGAGGACGTTCCTGGTCGATTGGGCCTATTCCTGCGAGAAGGCGAAGAAAGAACTCGACTATCGCCCCGCGACGCTGGAGGAAGGCATCCGCAAAACCTGCCGCTGGCTCGATGCCCTGTCGTCGGAAGAGAAGCCGTGAAGCGGTTCGTTTGAGAGAAGAATCAAGAGACGCTCGCCGCCTTGGTCGTGCCGGATTTCTTGCCCGGTCGAAGGCGTTTCACGCCGAGGGCAAACAGGTGCCACAGCGCCGCGACCGCCTCCTTCTTGTTGATCTTCGAGCTGCCGCGCGTGCGGTCGACGAAGACGAAGGGAATCTCCACGAACCGGGCATGCTGCTGTTTCAAGTGCCAGAGAATCTCTTCCTGGAAGGAATAGCCCCGCGATCGGACGGCCTGGAAGTCGATCTTTTCGAGGATGGCGACCCGAAAACACCGGAACGCCCCGCTGCAATCTTTCGGCGGCAAGCCCAAGAGCAGTCGGGCATAGGTGTTGACCCCGAAACTCATGAACTTGCGTTTCCAGCCCCATCCTTTGACGCCGCCGCCGGGAACGTACCGGGAACCGATCGCCACGTCGGCCCCGTTTTCCGTCGAATCGGCCGCTCCCATGGCCGAACGCAGATGTGGTATGTACTTCGGCGGATGACTGAAGTCGGCGTCGAGATTGAGCATGTATCGGTAGCCGTGCTCGATGGCGTACCGCATCGCCGCGATGGTGGCGGTTCCCAGTCCGAGTTTTCCTTCGCGGTGCAGGCATTTCAGTCGCGGTTCCGTGGCGGCCCGCTCATCGCACCACCGGCCGGTGCCGTCGGGCGAGTTGTCGTCGACCACCAGGAGGTCGCAGTCGGGCGCGATCTGGAAAATCGCGTCGACCAGATCCGGCAGATTCTCGATCTCGTTGTAGGTCAACAGCGTGATCAGGGTCTTCTCGGAATTCGATTTCTCAGACGACATGGGAATACCTCGTCCAGCAATCCGTTGAAAAAAGGCGGCCGTTGAAAAAAGGCGGCCGGGAGAAACAGGTTGTGTCCACCTTCCGCCGGGGCGGAATGAAGTGAGCAAGTCCACTTCTTCTACCCGATCAGGCCGATCGATTCAAGTGGTAGAGTTGGGCATAGTAGGGGCAACAGGTGAGAAGCTGCTCGTGGGAGCCGACGTTCTCGATTTCGCCCTCGCGCATCACGACGATCCGGTCGGCCAGATCGAGTGCTCCGAGTCGATGCGTCACGATGAACGTCGTCCGTCGGCCGGTGAATTCCCGCAAAGCCCGGTGAATGAGCTGTTCGCTCGACATGTCGATCTGGCTGGTCGCCTCGTCGAGAATGAAGATGGCCGGGTCGCGCAGGATCGCGCGGGCCAGGGCGATCCGCTGACGCTGGCCTCCCGAGAGACGTCCCCCCCAGGGTCCGACCTTCGTCCGGTATCCGTCTTCCAGCTCCGCGGTGATGAATTGATGGGCGTTCGCTTTTCTCGCGGCTTCGATGATCTCCGACTCGGTCGCTTCGGGGGAGCCGTAGCGGATGTTCTCCGCGACCGTGTCGTTGAAGAGCATCGGTTCCTGGGTGACCAATCCGATCTGTCCTCGAATGTCTTCCAGGTGAACTTCCGGCAGCGGCGAGCCGTCGATGAGAATTCGCCCCTGATCGGGATCCATGAAGCGGGGAATCAGGCTGGTCAGGGTGCTTTTGCCACAACCGCTTGGGCCGACGATGGCGATCGTCTCGCCGAAGGATACGTCGAGCGTGATGCCTCGGAGCACCGGCTGTCGACGCTCGTATCCGAAGGTGACTTCTTCGAAGCGGATCGACTTTCGATGCCGACTCAGCGGCTTCGGTGCTTCGGTGGACGTCATGGGGATTTCGCGGTCGATCATCTGGTAGATGCGGTCGCACGCGGCGGCGGCGCTCTGGAATCGGGTGAAGATGTCGGACAGTTTCCGCGCCGGATCGGCCGCCCCCGCCAAAAGGGCGAAGAAGAGCAACAGCGCCCCCAGATCGAGCGGACGCGAACTCATCGGGATGCCGAAGAGGGTCGTCTCGCCGTGCAGGGCCAGGTGTGCCCCGGCCAGAATGCCGATGGAGATCATCAAAATGCCCATCGTCTCGGTCAACGGATTGGTCAGCGACTGATATTTCGCGATGCTCAGCCATTTGCGGAAGTAGGCCTGGTTGGTCGCGTGGAATTTCGCCCGTTCGTAGTCCTCCATGGTGAACGCCTTGACGACGCGCATCGAGCGGAACGTCTCTTCGAGTCGACCGTACATGACGGCCATCTCCTCCATTGCCTTGCGGACGACGTGCTTGAGCGACTTGGCGAGCCAGTCGATCACCAGTGCGGCGACGGGGGTCAAGAGGAGCGTCACCAAGAGCAGTTGCCAGGAGATGAGAGCGGCCCCGAGGAGGCAGGCGAACATCTTGAGCGGTTCACGGACCATCTTGCCGTAGAGCAGGGTGAGTCCGTCGGCCACGATCGTCATGTCGTTGGTGAAGCGGCTCATCGTGTCGGCGATGCCCTCTCGGTTGAAGTGATTCACCTCGAACTGCAGAGTACGGTGAAAGAACTGTTCACGAAGCTTCAAGGCCCCGAGCTGCCCGAGGCGGATGACCAGCAGCCAGTGGAGCACGACGAACAGACTTTTCAGCAGGGTCCCCACCAGCAGCAGGCCGATGACCGCCGCGACGGTCCAGAACGGATCGCCCGGTGCGTACCGCTCGACATAGGGGGCCAGCGCCTCGTAAAACGCCAGCGATCGCCGGTGACTCTCTCGGGTGGCATCGCATTGCCGCCAGCGATGAAGCAGATCGGCTTTTTTTTCGGGATCGGTCCGGGCCATCCGCTCGGCCCAGAGGGAATGCATTTGCCGGCGGAGTTCCGATTGAGCCTGTCGGTTCTCGGCGATCTTTCCCTCGACCCATTGTTCCAGGGTATTGCCCTCGAAGGAGACTTCGACGATCGGGTAGACCGTTCCGATATTCGCACCCCAGAGCAAACCGACCATCAGCGCGCAGAAGATGGAGGCGGTGATCAGCAGCTTGTGGGAAAGAGTCAGCCGGATGGCTCTTCCGAAGTTTTTCATCCGTGAAAGCCTTTCGGAAAGGGAGTTGCGGATTCGATTCTCTGAGGTCTCGACGACTCCCTTCCTTGGGAACATTCGGCCAAGACCGGTCGGGAGGATTCTAACAAAAAGAGGGATGTTCTCCAAGACAGGATTTTTCTCCACCGCTTATCGGGGGGTTTTTCGCAGACTTTTCCGAGGAATAACCTATGGTTTTGATGATCGACCCTAATATATTAGTATCGAAGTTGAGTGTCGTCACCCGCCGGGTGGCGAATCATCTTCCGAATCACTTCCCTTTCAGACCTGAGCGGTTTGGCGAATCACCATGTCCACGCAAATTGAAAAGAACAGTTCTTCCTCGTTCGTGCCCCGAGCTATCGAGAACTCGTCGTTCGAACATCCCCGACGCGGGACTCCCGAGAGGCTCTTGGAGCGCATGGAGACGAGCTGTCCGGTCACGGGATTGACGGTGCTGGGGCGCCCGGAATGGAGTCGGCTTTCCCTCGACGCTTCCTTCGACGTGACCTACCGGACCATCGGCGACCATATCCTGCTTTGTTGTCCGAGAGGCAATCCGCAGGAGATCGATTGGGCGCGTTTTCAGGAAATCCGGCAACATGTTCTCACCGAAAGCGGGCTGGAGGAAACGCCGTACATCGAGCTTCAGGATTGTTCGCTTTTGGGGGGGATCTTCGCATCGAGGAAACTGGCCTCGATTTCATGGCAGGATCCCAACTGTTTGAACATTCTCCAATTCGGGCGGTTTTGGCGGACCCGTTGGTGCCGTTCGATGGGGCGTTCGCTTCGATGGTGGAGACGGCAGCGACTCTTTTTGAAGGATTATGCCCAGGCCGTGACAAGGGCCTTGAGCTTGCAAGCGGAAAAGCGGACCGCCGCTTTGCATAAGAAGGAGATACTCGGAGCGATGCGGGAAAGCGGGGACGTGGAAACGATGATCCGCGAGTTCACTTCTCAATTGCTGGTCGATTCCAGCCGTCCCGAGGAGGTGAAAGCCGCCGTCCCGGAGGTGATTGGCCGCGCGATCGACGCCGACCATGTCGTGCTCCTGGAGTTCTCCGAGGACGGCACCTGTTTGGTGCCGACCCATTACTGGCATCAGGCGAAAGCGCCCAAGCTTCCCTTCGAGACGATGACCTTCTCCAGTCCGTCGCTGGTCTGGTCGGTGCAGCCCCCGTTGCTGAATTGGTCGGGAAATACCGGCGATCTGCCTTTCGAGGCCTCCACGATCCGCCGCGTGTTGCAGTTCCATCAGGTCCAGAAGGTGGGGATTCTCCCGTTGATGATTTCGGAGGAACTGACCGGCTATTTTCTGGTTCTTTCGCATCGGAAAGTCTGGCGATGGAAGGCGAGCCATGTGAATCTCTTGCTGATTCTCATCAATGTCCTGGCCCATTTTTTCGCCCGATCGTTGGCCGAATCGCTCATGCAGGAGGCCCGTTGCGAAATGGAGCGGCAGTACAAAAAGCGGGCCGAGCAGTTGACCACGCTCTACCAGGAGGCGGAACGGGCGAACCGTTCCAAGAGCGAATTTCTGGCGAACATCTCCCATGAGATTCGTACGCCGCTGAACGCGATCATCGGATTCGGCGAAATCCTTCGGGAACAGATGGCCCGGGAAAAGGCCGATCAGCGCTCGCGCGATTACATGGCCCGCATTTTGGGAGAAAGCACACGGCTTTTCGCGCTGATCAACAACGTGCTCGATCTGGCGAACATCGAATCGGGGCGACTCGACTTGCGCCCGAAATCGTTCTATCTGCATCGGATGCTGGAGAAGACGACCTCGAGTTTCCATCCCGAGGCGATCGAGAAGCAGATCGAGTTTCGAACCATCATCGGGGACGATGTACCGGAGTATATCGTCGGCGATGAGGTCCGCCTGATGCAGGTGCTGGTGAATCTCTTGAGCAATGCCTTGAAATTCACCGACCAGGGAAGTGTGCGTCTGGAAGTTGATCAACTGGTCCGCCGGGAGGAGCGGTCGTTGTTGCGTTTTTCGGTCACCGACACCGGTAAGGGAATCGCGGCGGAACGAATCGAGAATGTGTTCAACCAGTTCGAGCAGGTCGACGGTTCGTGGACCCGTCGGTTCGGCGGGGTCGGGCTCGGTTCGGCCATCGCCAAGGAGCTGGTCGACCTGATGGGCGGGACCCTCAATGTGGAGAGCACCGAAGGCAAGGGCAGCCGATTCTGGTTCGATATCTGGCTCGAGCGGAGTTCCCAAGTCACGCAAACGAAAATGGGAATGGATGTCGATTCGATGAAGGAACTCCTTGCCGGTCGCCGATTTCTGGTCGCCGAGGACTATCCCCCGAACCAGGATGTGGTGCGGGAGAACCTCCATCGGCTCGGTTGCGAGGTCGACATCGCCGAGAACGGCAAGGAGGCGGTCGCCCTCTACGGTTGCAAGGAATACGATATGGTGCTGATGGACTTGCAGATGCCGGAGATGAACGGCTTCGAGGCGACCCGGCACATCCGCGCGATGTTGGACCGGAAGTCCGTGCCGATCATCGCCTTGACGGCGAACGTCTCCAGTTCCGACCGGCAGAAGTGCCTCGACGCCGGCATGAACGACATGCTCGCCAAGCCGCTCCGCCGTCGAACCCTCTTGAATTTCCTCTCGGAATACTTCCTCGACAAGGTCACCCCCGAAGCTCTCCATCCCGGAGCGAACGCCGACGATTCCGTTTCCAACGAGAACGAACCGGCGAGGTCGGAAACCGCGGATCCTCTCGGCGAGATGCTCCCGGTCGATTTCGAGCGTTTCAGCGAGGAGGAGTTCGACGGCGATCGGGTCGTGGCGGAGCAGATCATCGTTTCGATGATGGATCTGATTCCCGGGCAGTTGCGGCAGATTCGTCAGGCGATGGATCAGAAGGATACCACGACGATCGTCGAACAGGCCCATGCGATCAAGGGCGGGGCTTCGAACATCATGGCCGAGCCGATGCGCCAGACCGCCCTGCGGTTGGAAAAAGCGGCCAATTCGGGCGACATCAAGGAGATTCAGATTCTCGTGAACGATATGGAAAAACGCCTCGATGATCTGCGAAAGTGGTTCGCCACCCTCGAACTATAAGGCGGGCGGAATCGCTCGTCTCGACAGGCGGAAAAAGAAGGCCTTCTTTTCACGATCGGTCGGTATCGTCGATTCCGAGGGAGTTCGCGGCGCGACGGTTGCGGAAGGACGTGGACCGGGGGAAACACCACAATCGATCAGGATCTTCCCGATGCCGGGCCGTCGATGACCTTCTCGATCCTCGTGCGAGAGGAATCAGCAGTTCTTGGCCTGCTGCTCGAAGGAGGAGACCGGCTCGAGGGTCTCGTCTGCCCGCGACTGATAGATCTCCATGATCTCATCGAAATGGTCGCGGAAGACGGTGACGATGGCCGGGTCGAATCGGTATCCGATATCCTGCTCGATCATGATCTTGACCACGTCGGGACGGATCGGATCCTTGTAGATGCGGTAGGAGGTCAGGGCGTCGAAAACGTCGGCGACCGAGACGATGCGGGCCGAAAGGGGAATGTCGTAGCCGGCCAGACCGCAGGGATATCCGGTTCCGTCGAAGCGTTCATGGTGGTGCCGGGCGATGTCGATCGCCATGGCGAGGAAACTCTTGTAGCCGCCTTCCTGCATCGCCTGATCGAGGGCGTTGGCCCCGATATTGCAATGCTTCTTCATGATGTCGAATTCCTCGGTCGTGAGTTGCCCCTTCTTGAGCAGGATGGAATCCGGGATGCAGATCTTTCCGATATCATGCAGGGGACTGCCCCAGTAGAGATCGTCGAGGAACCGTTCGTTGATTTCGGGGAAGATCCCCCGTCGGAGTAATTCCTTTCCCAGAATTCGGCTGTATTCGCGGATGCGTTCCAGATGTTTGCCGGTTCCGGAGGCCCTCGATTCGGTCAGCTTCGCCAGCACGAAGACGGTCATATCGCGTGCGGCGAGCAGTTCCTCCGACTGCTTCTGAAACATTTCCTTCAGGCGATCGTGGGAACGATTCGTCTCGGAATGGGCGGTCCAGAGCGATTCGAATTGGTTGCGGGTCCGGAAGAGGATGGAGAGCTTCGCGAGCATTTCCTCCAGGTGAAGCGGGTGATGGAGGACGTCGTCGGCGCCCGCCTGATAGAAGGCCATGCGTCCTTCGAGGCTGTCATCGCCGTGAAGCACGAAGGTGTGCGTGAAGGTTCCCAGCGGCGATTCCTTGATCCTGCGGCATAAATCGAGGCTGCCCTGGCTGTGAGGGGTGTTGTCGATCAGAACGGCATCCGGAGCGAAATCGACCAGGGCCAAAAGATCGAACGTCTCGAATTCCAGCGAGTTCACATGGTATTGCGTCGACAGAATATCGGCGATCTTCGCCTGGTCGTCTATCGAACGGGACAGGATCATTATCCGATGCATGATGACTTGTCGTTCATCTGAGGGTTTTCGGATGTTCCAGGGTGCGGCTTCGCGGGAGCGTTCATTGCGAGATGTAAGTATATTTTCAGGGGAGGGGAGGGGGGAGCCGATGGTTCGGTGTCGACAAAAAGGGGCTCGCATTCATTTTCTCGGGGAAATGGAGACACTATCCATAATTTAGCCCACGGATATTGCTCAAGAGGTGAAAAAACGCAACGATTTATGACGGTTTGGGAATTATTACCAAGGATATTCCCTAGAAGCGTTCCCGAGGAATCACTGTGGACAAAGAATCGCCATCACCGGCACTACCGGAAGGGGCAAACCCCCGGCGGATGTGTTTCTCCAGTGGTTTGCTCCCTCGATAGCATGGTCATGGAGAATTTTGGAGCGATCGGATTATTCGATCAAGAACCGTACTGTCGCTCTTTTTTCAAGGTTTCTTCTTGGTCGGGGGGTTGGGGTGTCTCCATTTCCACCGTCTTTTTGCCGACCTCGAGACGGAGTGTTTCCTGGGGCGATTCGTCCGGCTTGTCCGAGGTGTCGTCCTCTCGATCGTCGGTGGAGGTCGCTCCGCCGGCGGGCTCCGGACGCAGGGTGGCGGGGAAGACGTAGGCCGGAGGGGCATCCTCGGCGGGGGATTCGTCCGATTCGGCTTCCTTCGTCTCGCCGGAGCCTTCGATTTCTTCGACGATCGTCGATCCTTCTTCGAGTTGCTCCAGCGCTTCGTTGGGGGTCCGCACGCCGAGAAGCTCCAGTGTCCGGTAGTACAGCAGGTAGAACGTGGGGACGAACACGAGAATCAAGACGGTCGCGAAGAGCAATCCGAAACAGAGGCTCACCGCCATGGGAATCAGGAATTGAGCCTGGAAAGAGGTTTCGAGCATCAGGGGGGAAAGGCCGGCGACGGTGGTGAAGCTCGTCAATAGGACGGGGCGGAGACGTCGGGCTCCCGCCGCCACGAGTACATCTTGCACATGGTGGCTGGTGCCGATCGTCCGGTTGATGTAGTCGACCAGCACGATCGAGTCGTTGATGACCACCCCGGTCAACGCGACCATGCCGAAGAGGCTCATCAGCGTCACGTCCATGCCCATGACCAGGTGCCCGACGATGGCGCCGATGGTGCTGAAGGGGATGATCGCCATGATGATCAACGGTTGAGCATAAGAACGGAACTCGAGCGTCAAGAGCACGAAGATCGCCAAAAGCGCAATGATCAACCCTTGCATGAGCCCGGCGATCGACTCCTCGGTCTGTTCCTGCTGGCCTTCCCAGTTGACCGAAACATCGCGGTAGCGGGACTTTCCGAGCAGTTTCGGGAAGAAGTCTTCCTTCAAATCGGCGGTGATTTCGGCGGCGTTGCTTCCGCCCGCCGCGGAATCGACATCGGCGGTGATGGTGATCGCACGCTTTTGGTCGAGCCGGTTGATCTGGGAGTATCCTCGTTGGACGTTCACCTCGGCCAGCTCCGAGAGCGGGCGTTCGGCGCCGCCGACACGAATGCGGATGTCGTCGAAATCGCCGAGCGATTCCCGCTCTTCTTCCGGGTAGCGGACCATCAGCTTCACTTCGTGACGTCCTCGCTGCAAGCGCATGACCTCCTGACCGTAGTACCGGGCTCGGACCGGGCGAATCAGTTCTTCCTCGGTCAACCCGAACGACTTGGCCTTGTCCTTGAGCTTGAGCTGGAACTCCCATTTCCCGGGGCTTGAATCATCGCGGATGTCGAACACGCCGGGATAGGTCGACAATTTGTCCTTGGCCATTTGGGTCAGTTCCTCGAGCAGCTCCATGTTTTTCCGTCCGGCCATCAATTTGAATTCGATCATCTTTCCGCCGGGACCGCCCTGTTCGCCTTCGAAGACGACGCTCTCGGCGCCGGGGAAGGTGCCGGCTGCCTCGCGCCACTCGTTGATGACCTGCATGCTGGCCACGTCGCGCATCGAAGGATCGGTCATTTCGACGAGCACTTTGCCGCGATGACTGCCGTCGACCCCCTCGTTGCCCACGCGCGTCGCCGCGGCGCTCACCTTGCCGACGACTCGCTGGACCATCTGGGCGACCGGGCGTCCTTTCGCTTCGTACTTCTCATTGAGCTTCAAGATGGCGTCTTCCAGGCGATTGGTCGCGTCGATGGTGACCGAAGCGGGGGTTCCGTCCGGATAGGTGATCGTGGCATGAATCATCGACGAATCGGTCTTCGGGAACGCCTTGAACGGAATGAAACCGCCTTGGAACCCGCCGATGGTGATGAGAATGATCGCTACGCCCGTGCAGATGATCAGCAAGGGATTATGGAGCGAAAACCGGAGTCCCGGCTGGTAGAATCGTTCCGAGAAGTAGTCCAGGGCGCCGGCCGACCAACGGTTGACGTGGCGGGTCAATCCCTCGATTTTCAGGAAAGGGTAGAACAGGAAATGCAGTGCCCGGCCGATCGCATAAAGCGGATAGCCGACGACCATTCTCAGCGGCAGCGGCATTTGATGAATGATTTGGATCCAGCTCTTTTTGCCGCCGTGTCCGTGCGCGAGGTGGCAGGGCAGAATGAACACGCTTTCGAAGAGCGAGAACAGGAGCATGATGATGACGGCGAAGGGAATAATGGCGAAAAACTTTCCCATGATGCCGGGGACGAAGAGCATCGGGATGAAGGCGATGATCGTGGTGGTGACCGAGGCGGTGACCGAGGGAACGACCTCGACGGTCCCGCGGACGGCGGCCGTGAAAAAATCTTCGCCCAACTGACGGTGATGATAGATGTTCTCTCCGACGACGATGGCGTCGTCGACGAGGATGCCGAGCACCATGATGAACGCGAACATCGAAAGCATGTTCAGCGTGGCCCCGGCGCCGAGCATGACCGCTCCGGCGCCCATCATCGAGATCGGAATTCCCAGGGCGACCCAGAAGGCGAGCCGGAACTCCAGAAAGATCGCCAAAAGGACGAAGACCAGGATGATGCCCTGTAGGCCGTTCTTCGTGAGAAGATCGAGTCGTCCCTGCACATGGACCGACATGTCGTTGAACGTTTCCAGGGAATAGCCGGGGGGAAGGCTCGCGGGAGGAATTTCACCGGAGGAAAGCTCTTTGCCGAACATCGAGGCGATGTTCATAACAAACGGTGGAAGCCCCGGTTTGCCGTCGACGTATTCCTTCAGTTCGTTGGTGATCGCCATCAGGTCTTCCTGGGCGGTCTTGTTCACCGAGATGATATAGCCCGGTTTTCCGTTGATGCGGCTGATGGCGGTGGTGTCGACGAACCCGTCGCGGACGGTCCCCAAATCGCCGGCGGTCAAGACCACGCCGTCACGGGTGGTCAGCACCGGAAGTTTGGCGATCTCCTCGCCGGTGAGATACTTGTTCTTGGCGCGGATGAGGATTTCCTGCCCCTTGGTGCGCATGGTTCCACCGGGCCGTTCGAGATTTCTCGCTCGGATGATGCGGGCGACCTGTTCGAGCTCGAGGCCGTATTTGCGGAGCGTCTTTTCGGAGATCTCGATGTCGATCTGATAATCGCGGGCGCCCATGATTTCGGCGTTGCTGACCGAAGGAAGCGACTTGATTTCATCGAGCACCCGTTCGGTCAGGTCCCGTAATTTGCGTTCCGCTTCAGGCGAGGTGTCGTCGGGACCGACCACGCCGACCTGGATCGCCGCCCGGCGCAAGGTGATCTGCTGGATGCTCTCTTCCTCGGCCAGTTCGGGAGGGAAGTTGGGAATGCGATCGACCTGGTTGCGGACTTCGTTGAGCGTTTTCTGGACATCCGGCACGTCGGATTCCAACTCCAGCACCACCGTTCCGGATCCTTCGCCGGCGACCGCCGAGAGTTTCTTGATGCCGTCGACCCCTTGGACCGCCTCTTCGACCTTCTGGCAGATGCCGTCTTCGACCTCTTCCGGGCTCGCACCGGGATAGGGAACGGTGATAGTGATGATTTCCAGCTCGAATTCCGGAAACACCTCGCGGTGCATCAAAACAAAGCTGGCCATGCCGACGGTCAGGATCGCGACCATCAATGTATTCATGGCGGGGGTGTTGCGGATGATCCAACGAATGAGCGATTTCATGGGAGGAAGTTTCCGTTATCAAATCTTGCAGAAGGTCGTGGTTCTAATGGTCTGAAGAAAACGGTCGGCCCGGTGGCGTCGGGGCCCGGTGGTCTTTTGAAAAACAGGCGACTAGCTTTCCTCGCTCGGCTCGGGGACGACCGTCTCGGCCTTCGGTCCTTGCTCGACGTCCCTCGGGTCGGTCGCTTCGGCGTCGGGCTCCTCGGCGACCTTGATTTTCATGCCGCTGGTGACGCTGCTGATGGGCGAAACGACCACCCGGTCGCCGGGAACCACCTTGCCTTCGGGCGAGCGGAGGATCGCTTCCTCCTGGTCGACCTTCACGACTTGGACATTTTGAATGATGATCTGATTGTCGATCACTTCATAGACTTGGTTGCCCGGCTGCACGGCGATTTCCGGAACGGACAACAGGCTGGCGTCGGGCTGGGCGTGCAGGATGATCGTCACGAACATGCCGCGGAGCAGGGCGGGGGGCCCCCCGTACTTGGTTTGCTGCTGGAGGTCGATCGTTTGGTCTCCTTCCAGTCGCGGAGCCTCGATGACTCGAACCTGACGGGGATTGGGGACTTCGATCCGGCAGGGAACGGTTCGGGTCTTCGGGTCGAGGCCGACGCCTTCGTACCGCGAAAGGAACCCTTCCCAGGCGAACTTTCGGCCGGAGATTTCATAAAGGACGGTCACCGGAACATTGGGGATCTGGTAATCGCGCGAGGCGGAGGGAGGAATCTTCTTGTCGTCGCTGTTTTGTAGCCAGAGCCAGTAGATTTGGTCGGTGCGCAGGTGGCATTTGATCTCGACGCGGGTGGTGTCCTCAATGGTCAGCAGCGGTGCGCCCACGTTGACATAGGAGTCTTCTTCCACGTTGTGCTCGACGACGACGCCGTCGACCGGCGAGGTGATCAACGTGTACGATAAATCCACTTTCGCCCGTTTCAGAGCCACTTGGGCCGAGTCGCGCGAACTGAGCAGGGAGTTCTTTTTTTCGGCCAAGAGCGAGAGTTGGTTGTTCAATTGAGCGACGGCGGTGCGGGCTTTCACCAGTTGGCGTTTCACCTGGTCGTACTCATTCTCGGAAACCACGCGTTTCTTGATCAGGTCATCGAGCCGCTCCAGCTCCTTTTTTTGAAGTTCCAATTCCTCTTCGGCGAGCTTTTTGAGTTCCTGCGTGTTGGAGACCTCGATCGTGTGTTGTTCGAGATTGCTTTCGGCCTGCTCGAGCTGTTCGGTCAACCGCTCGACCTCAAGCTCGTAGATGGTCGGGTCGATCCGCATCAGTTCCTTGCCTTTGGTCACGTAGTTGCCGGCACGGCATTGTTCCGATTTCTCGATGATGCGTCCCCCGACTTCCGCGGCGATGTTGATCTCGCGGTAGGGCACGACCTCCCCGTCGACTTCGATGTCGAGCCCGGCCTGGCGGGACTGCACCCGGGCCACCTCGACGATGGGAATCTCTTCCTTCCGCTCCTGCTTCGCGGGGGCCTTTTTGAGCTTCGGCAAGACGATGATGCCGACGATACCCACGCCGAGAATCAACAACGGAACGACAACTTTGATCACTTCCCGCGGCGTGGAAGATCGCTGGCGATCTTCCTCTCCTTCGGGGCGGGATTCCGAATCGCCGTGGGGCGGGGGATCGTCATGAAGGCGAGTGTCTTTCGGTGGTGTCATGATTCAATCGGGCCTCCGTGGCCGTTCGAGGGATGGGAACGGTCCCTTCCGGTTTCCCGGCGGATTCCGGTGGGGGACGGGTTGAAATAGATGATTCGCCGTTGGGATGGAAAAATGGGAGCCGATGTGATGGGAAAGCTCCGCGACCGGCCCGATCGGCTCGTGGGAACCGGGCGGATTGGCGATCAGCGGGTTACCTCTGGGGGTTCCCCGACAGGTGGGGGGAATCGGCATGGTCTCTTCGAGACAGCTCGGGGTGATTTTTGCAAGCAGCAAGGAAAAAATCGGCCACGAAATCGGCGAGCTGTTCCGCCTGAAAGTGTTGCTCCATCATTGAAGGATCGCAAATCACTCCCAGGAGAGGACGGCTCAATCGATAATACAATATTTGACCGATCAGGCTGAAAATCAATTTGTATTCCAGAGGTTCCGGCAGGTCCGGACCAAGGAGCTCCCGAATCCGCTGCCGGAGAACATCCCACTGCCGAGTGACGATTTCGACCAAGATCGGTTGGCACGCCGGCGAGGGATGGTGAATCTCACGCATGATCATTTCACCTTGCCATGGGGCGATCTCCTGATCGAGGATGCGCGTCGAGATGTTCTGGAGCACCAGACGGAGCTTTTCCTCCAGCGTCGCTCCCGCTGGAAAGGAGACCTGTTCGGGATTCCCTTTCGCGGCCGGGTGGGCCCGCTGGAAGACCTCGACGTAGAGCTTTTCCTTGCTGCCAAAATAATAGTTGATCGCCGCTTGGTTCACGTCGGCCTTCTGACAAATTTCGCGAACCGTGGCTCCTTCAAAGCCCTTTTCGCCGAAAATGGGGCCGGCCGCTTCCAAAATTCGATCTTTCGCCGCATCGCTGCTCAAAATTATCACCTGAGAGTTTCCGCTATCACCGGGCAGGATGCCCGAATGTTAAAATAAATAGAAATTGCGCCTCGCTCCAAACAATTATATAAAACGATTGTTTTACATGCAAGTATGAAACGATCTTTTAAGTCGATTTTTGGAAGATTTTTTTGCCGCGATTGAGAGAGGGATCAAGAAGAGGACCGGAGCCGTTCGAGGCAAGATGAAACGATGGACGGCTTTTTCAAGAAAAAGAAAAAGGCCCATCCGTTGGAGGAGACGGAAGGGCCTGTTGGCGTTTCAGGGGCAAAATCTTCTATTCAGTGGATTTGCTGAGCCCTGGATCGTTCCCCGCTCGGGTGAGGAGCGGAGAACGTGTGGGACTTGACAATCCGGTCCGTTTTTAGGTGCCGGGCGCTTTGGGCAGCGGCTGAGCCTTTTCGGGAGCCGGGGTGTTCTCGGCGGGTTCGACGACCATGTCCCCACCGTCCCCACCGGCGCAGGTGGTGCATCCGACCGGGCCGCAACTGGGGCCGCAGCAATCGACCACGCACGGGCTGCAAGCGTTGCAGCTATGGCACGGGAACAGGCCCTCGAGACGCTGAAGCAGGTTGAGCTTCGGCAGCGTCAGACGCGGCTTGCACGGGGTGTAGCAAGGATCGCAGACGACCGGAGCGCAGGGATCGCAGGCGACCGGTTCGCAGGGATCGCAGACGACCGGCTCACAGGGCTCGCAGGCCACGGGTTCGCAGACTTCCACGGGCGTGCAGGGATCGCAGGCGACCGGTTCGCACGGGGCGCAGATCGGTTCGCAGACCGCCGGGCCGCAGGGACCGCACTTCGGCTTGCTCTTGAACAGATCCTTCAATCCACCGAACAGGTCGCAGGATTTGCAGCAGGTCGCGCAAGGATCGCAAGGCGAGCACACGGGATCGCCGCACGGACCGCAGTTCTGGCCGTAGCTGATCGCCGGGCCGAGAACGAATACGCTCAAAATAATGGTTGCAATCAGAAGTTTGGGCTTCATTGGGCAAACTCTCCTTTTTCTCCATCAAGCCGATGACTGGATCTTCTTTCCGGGGGTACGGTTAGCCATGAAGCTCGCCTATGGCCCTTATCCTTAAAGTTTATAGGCGAAGCCATCTTCATTGTTCAGGCGGGTTCTCCCATGGGTTAGAACCGACCATCTAAGGTGGTACCCGAGGAGATGATTCCAGGCAGGCTCGATTTGTCGTATGTACCGCACCAGCACCGTCGGACCCAACCATGGGCCGATTTGTTGTAAGACGCGGTGTCTTCTGGTGCTTCCCCTGAACGTGCCCCCCCTGGCACGCCAAATCATTTTTTAGGGCCATTCCCGTTATCGGCTCCCTTTTCAATTATGCTTGAGGCGCCGGAACCAAAAATCCCCAAAAGGTTTACTGCACAGGTTGCGAAGAGAGTTCCTGATGGGGTGGAGGGGAGAGATCGGGAAACTTTGCGGGCGGTCCGGCTTGCAGGAGTCCGTCCGGGCACGGCTCTGCTCTTCCGATTCGGAACGATCGGGGGGCGACAAAGAATAGGTAAAGCGCCGCCTCAAAGATATTCCGACATCGTTTTCCGAGAATCTTCCGCTCCACGACCAAACCCGAGGAGGTCCGCGGGCGTAATGGGATGGAAAGGGCGGATCGACCACTTTTCCACTTGGCTGAGATTGGCTTCGAGATTCCATCCCGATGAGGGGGATGAAGACGTGATCGTTCCTCTCTTCAGAGGACCTCGGAGATTCCCGACCATCGGAGTTTTTCTTGTAGTTCGCATAACCGGCGCCGAAATGGCAAAGAGAGTCGAATGTACCGAAAAAACAGCCAAAAAAAAGAAGGCTATTTTTTGACCGGCCCGGAATCGTGGCCTATATTGTGGTAGCACCAACCCACTTTTTTCCGGATGTGCGTTCTATTCCCTTTTCAAACGGCGGTCGACGACGGTTTTCGCATCGAAGTCTTTTCGAGTCATCTCTCGATCGGGCGGTGCGGCCGAGTGAGTGTTGGCGGAGCCGGGAATCATCCGGGGAAGGTACAATAATAGGATCGAAAGGCCGACGGGCACTGTATAAGTGTTGAGTCATGGATCGAACCGTTCCTGGTCATCAGGAAGAGGCGGGAATGGACGGCCGCCGGCGGACATTGCGTGCCGTCGGAAGAGAAATGCAAGTTGGGGATCTTCCAAGGACCGAAAGTGGACCAATGTCCCGAAAAAGGTTGGAAGTACCCCACATGCCCACATGCAAGGATGCAGCAGGGGACGTTCGAGGTGAGTTGGCCTCGAACCGTCTGAAGACCGGAATCATTGAACCCCCGAAGGTACGGACCGACTTGGGCCCGTCCCTCGCAGAAACCGGCCGGCGCCGGACTGGAGTTTTCAGGGGGTGGCTACCAAGTTATGCATCCATCACGACGGGCATAAGTCAATGAGAAACGATTCGCAACCGAAGTCGACGGAGGCTCTGGAATCCTGTGTTCGACCCCTTTGGAATGAACGAAGCCTCGCCTCGACCAGCCGGGAGCGCTCGCCCGCCGATGGCGGCTTGAATTTGCGGAATGCCGTTATCCCGGAAGGTTTTTCTTTTTTTGGTTCTTGGAAGCCGTCGCTCTGGCGGTTCGCCCCGTTTCTGGTGGCTCTCTGGTTCTGTCTGTTCCTGGTCCTCGGCGCCCCCGATGTCGTGGCGCAGCACTCGGGACGGTATCACGGAGCCGTCGTTAAGGATTCCGGATCCGTTTCCACGGTCGCGCCTTCCGGTTCCCGACGCGATTCCCGACAGCAATCGCCTTCTTCTTCCGCGGAGTTTTCCGAGCCGAAGAGCTTCCCGCTCAAGCCGATGCCGCTGCCGAACAGCCCGGAAGAGGATGCCGTCGAGGAAATCCTCCGAAAAGGCAAGGGCCTGGAAGAAGAGTGCCTCTGGGCCGATGCATTGACGCTCTACGAGGATGCCCTTCGCAATCACCCGAAGGAGCCGGAACTGAAAAACGGTTTTCGCCGATGTCGGTTCCATTACGATATCCAGCGACGCTACTCCGATTCGAGCTTCAAGGAACTGGTCGATCAGATTTCCGTTGCCCATGCATTGGCACTGTTCGAGGAGGTGATGTCCAAGATCCAGACGCATCACGTCGACGGTCCGAAGTGGAAGCGACTGCTGGAGCACGGCAGCGAGAACTTCCGGGTCGCCTTGAACGAGCCTGCTTTTTGCGATTATCACCAGATACAGATCGATCCTATGCTTCGGGAGAAGCTTTCCCGCCAGATCGATCGGAAGATCGCCAATTGGCTCATCCGGGACCGGAACGAATTGAAAAACGGAGCGATCCACATTGCCCAGTTGGCTCACGAACAACTGGGATTGAAGCCGACGGTTGTGATCGTTGAATACCTGTGCGGCGCGGCCAACGCGCTGGATCCTTATTCCGCCTATCTGACGCTCAACCAACTCAACGACGTTTACTCCATGATCGACGGCAACTTCGTCGGATTGGGAATCGAATTGAAGGCGGACGACCGTTCCTTATTGATCGTTCGCGTCATCGAGGGGAGTCCGGCGCAGCAAGCCGGCCTTCGCGACGGGGATCGCATTCTCGCCGTCGACGGTCATTCCACTCGGGGACTGAACACCGATGAAGCGGCCGACCTCTTGCAGGGGACGGAAGATTCGACCGCGCGGTTGATGCTCCAGTCCGATTCCGAGTCTCCGCGCGAGGTCCGGGTCACGCGGCGCCGGGTCGAGGTGCCGAGCATTGAGGAAGCCCGGATGATTCGCGAAGAGATCGGTTTCTTGCGGCTGGCCTGCTTCCAGAAAACCACGTCCGAGGAACTCGAGGCCACTCTCTGGGATCTGCATCGTCAGGGGATGAAGTGCCTCATCTTCGATCTGCGGCGAAATCCCGGCGGGCTGTTGTCGATGGCGATTGAGGTGGCCGACAAGTTCGTCGACCGCGGAGTGATCGTTTCGACCCGGGGAAGGAATTTCTATGAGGACGTTCCTCATCAGGCGACTCAGGCCGGTACCTGGAACATTCCGCTGATCGTCCTGATCGACCACGAGAGTGCCAGTGCGGCGGAGATCTTCGCCGGGGCGATCCGCGATCATCATCGGGGGACGATCATCGGCGAGCGCAGCTACGGCAAGGGATCGGTCCAGATGATCTTCCCGCTCTATATCGAAGACCCCCAGACCGCCCGGGCGGGGCTGCGTCTGACGACCGAAAAGTTCTATTCCCCGCGGGGAAACGGATACAGCGGCATCGGGGTCCAGCCGGACATCGAGGTCTATACGGCGGGTCGGCCGATCGACGGCCAGCTCAAATTGTATGATCCCGCCTCGGCGACGGATCCCGACGAGGATCCCTATCTCCAGACCGCCCTGGAGACGGCCAGACGCATTCTCGCCCGGCGGGGACGCTCCGAGATGGCCCGCGCCCAGTGACGATCAACGGCTTTGCGAGCCGTCCTTCGGGAACTTCTGGATCGGCGTCGGTAGGTTCTCCCCCCCGCCTACCGGCGCCGCTCTCCTTTTTTTGGGGAGGCTCGTTTTCCGCGAGAAGGCGTTTTCCCAGAGCCCCGTTCTCATCGCCGACGCCGTGGCGGCCTCATCCCTCTTTTTGGAAGCGGCGCCGCGTCGTATCTCGGACCTCTTGCAACCACGCGTCCCGTTCTTCCTTTCGGCTCATGATGATCGACTCGAAGTTGCGGCGTTCGAACGACTTCGATCCGCACAGTCCGAAAATCACCTTCTTCCAGAGGATTTCCAGCGGATCGTTGTAGACCTGGATTTCCACGTCTCGCGGTGTATTCGAGGTGGTGAAAACCTGCACCGTCTTGTCGGTGAAATAGGGAACCGCTCCATCGGGGGTGAACTTGTAGGCGAATCCCTGTCGGAGCACTCGGTCGAGCCAGCCCTTGAGGACCGCCGGCGGCATGCCCCACCAGTTCGGGTGAATGACCACGATGCCGTCCGACCCTTTCAGTTCCCGGGTATGCTGTTCCACATCGGGGCGTTGCGACGACTCGATCGGAATCTCCCGATCGTAGAGCATCGGGTCGAATTTCTCTTCGTAAAGGTCGTGAAAGTAATATTCCCGGCCGATCTCATCGAGCGTTTCCAGCACGGCATCGGCGATGGCGTGGTTGAAGCTCCCTTTTCGTTGATGACCGACAAGAACGAACACTTTCATGATGACCTCCTGGGGACCGTGGTCGGGTGAACGATCGAGGACGGCGTCGTCCGAGCGTCTCGGAATCGCCGTAATGAAGGCGCTGCCGCCGAACCGGCTCGGATCGCCATGCAGGACTCGATCGATAAAAAATGGAATCATTTTCCCGAACAGCCCAAGGCCAACCAACCGGGTGTCGGGGAAACGCTGGATCCCCTCTTTATACGTCGAGTCGGCGGATTTTTCAATCGGAGGGGGCGAAGCGAAGGGGAGAGCATCGCGTTTTCCTGGTGCAGACGAGGGTTCGGAAAGATCACTTTTCACCCTCACGGCTTATGATATAATGGGGAGAGGTCTTCAACAGTTCTCACGGGAAACACCGTCGCCCGACACGTTCGTGTCGGCCCGGTTCGCCCTCTTGATGCGAGGAAGTGATTTCGATGGAAAAAGAATGGACCGATCGTGCCGAATTGATCCAGCAGCGTCTCCTTCAGATGAAGGACTCTCTTTGACTACGCCACGAAAGCTTCTCAGACGCAATCCATCGAGGAGGAGATGGGCCGCCCCGATTTCTGGAACGATCAGGAGAAGGCCCAGGAGACGATCGGCAAGTTGAAATCGCTCAAGGCGGTTCTCAACCCGATGGAGGACCTGATCGCCGAGGAGGAGGATCTGGAAGTTCTCTTGGAGATGGGGGAAGAAGACGAGGAGATGGCCGAGGAAATCCCCGGCAAACTCCGTTCGCTCGAAAAAAAGCTCGACGAGTTCGAGACCCGAGCGCTCCTCTCCGGGCCGTACGATGCGAATCCCGCCATCCTCACCCTCCATGCCCGCGACGGCGGCACCGACGCCAACGACTGGGCCGAGATGCTGCTGCGCATGTACATCAACTGGGCGAAGATGCAGGATTATTCCGTCAAGTTGATCGACCGGCAAGACAACGAGGAGGCCGGAATCAACAGCGCGAGCATCATCATCCAGGGACCGATGGCGTACGGCTACCTGAAAGGGGAGTCGGGCATCCATCGTCTGGTCCGGATCAGCCCGTTCAACTCCGAAGGCAAACGGCAGACGAGTTTCGCCGCGGTCGACGTCTCGCCGGAGATCGACGAATCGATCGACGTCGAACTGAACGATGAGGACATCCGCGAGGATACCTACCGCGCCAGCGGAGCCGGCGGACAGCACGTGAACAAGACCTCCAGTGCGATCCGGCTGACCCATTTGCCGACCAACACCGTCGTGCAATGCCAGAACCAGCGGAGCCAGCACAAGAATCGGGCGACCGCCTACAAAATGCTCCGAGCGCGACTTGCACGCATCGAAGAGGAGAAACGCGAGGCGGAGCAGGCCGCCAAATACAAGGACCAGGCGAAGGTCGGTTTCGGGTCCCAGATCCGCAACTACTTCCTCCACCCCGATCAACGGGTCAAGGACGCCCGCACCGGACACTCGGTCGGCAATTTCCAGCAAGTGCTCGACGGGGAGATCCAGGAGTTCCTGGAGTCCTTCCTCCAGTGGCGCGCCGGCCAGCAAAAGGTGTAGCCCATTCCCCCCTCTTTCCGCCGAAGGCCGCTTTCTGGAAGCGGCCTTTCTTCTGCGCGGTTGGCGATATCATTGGAGAAAAAAAACGGAACAGCAACGATTGGCAGGATAGGGCGACCGGAAAGAGTCTGCGGCTTTCGCCGGTCGGGTGGAAGCTCCGGCGCGCAGCGGTCGATAATCCTGTTGTTCCGATCGATTTTCGCCCTTCATCCGACGGGGATGATTCTCCATGACCGACCTCGACGCACTCGATCCCCATTATGCGGCCGCTCGCGACATATTCTTCCGATATGGTCTCGAAAGCGACGCCATTCAGGTCGCTGAACTGATCCATCAGGGACATTACCTCGGAGTCCTGTTCTCTTGCCGGGGGTGGACCCTTCGATGCCTGTTCGCTCAAGACGCCCTTGTGCTGCGCGACCCCGATGGGAACATTCGCGAGAAGATCGAGCACGGCTCTTCCACCCATCACTCGCCCGCCACTCTTCCGATGATCCACTCGACGCGACACGCCGCCTGATTTCGCTTCGAGTCCGACCAGGGCGATTCTTCGGCGATGACGGCGAAGTCCTGCGTTCTTTTTCCACCGCTTCTTTCCCCGACCGGGAACCCCTTCGTATTTCGCGGAGCCTGTGCGGGTTGGGCGGACGGTAGGGATTGCGTCGTTTCCGGCGCTGATCCGTTCTTGCCACCGCCAAAAAAAGAACCGATTTCTTAACTCTTTGCCACTTCGAACATTGGCGCTCATCATAGCGGTTGTAACGGAAAAAAACCGCTTGGAAATGATTGCCGATTTTGAAGAAATCTGCAAAATGAATTAAAGATGCAAGCTATGATTATTTATCGAGCTCCCCGATGCCCCCGCCATTGGCGGTCCCGAGGAGCCGGCCAACGTAGATGAATATCATTGCTGGAACCATCCTCCGTGTTTCTTTTTAATAGGAATAGGAAAGGGAGCGGCGGAGGATCACATCATTGGTGTGTTTTTCACGGATTTTCCTAGATCCCTTTTCCGGGAGATATTGGGAGAAAACTCATGGATACTTCGATCAAGACAACCACGACGGCGTTATGCTGGAGAAATGCAATGCGAGGAGCCGTTTTCGGCCGCCTGGGGACGATCTTGTTGCCGGTGGCGTTGTTCCTTCTGCCGACGGCGGTCTGGGGGCAGTGCTGCACCGACATCGTCCAGCCGACCGGACAGGTCTATCGCGTGGAGTACCAGACGTATTACGAACCGGTCGAGCGGACCGCCTACCGGATCGAATACGAAACGCAATACCTGCAGAAAGAGGTCACCACTTACCGCCAGATCTGGGAAACCCAGATGCGCGAGAAGCGGTACACGGTTTGCCGACCGGTGGCCGAAACGAGTGTTCGGGAAGAACGCCACCAGGTGCTCAAGCCGGTTTGGGAAACCTCTTACCGCGATGAAAGCTACGACGTGATTCGCTACGTTCCGGAAACTTCGGAGCGGGAGGAGCGGTATACCGTCTCGAAGCCGGTCTGGGAAACCCAGCAGCGGCAGATCACCCAGACGGTGATGCGACCCGTGCAGCAGCAGGTGTACCAAACCCGACGCTACGTCGTGAATCGTCCCGTGACCACCTATACGACTCGGTACGTCGACCAGGGCCAATATGTCGACCACGTGACCTACAAGCCGGGCGATGTCCACAAACGCTTGACCTGGCAGAGCGGCGGAACCTATTACGATCCCGCGACCGGCACGACGCAACGTCGGTGCCCCGGACTCTACTGGACGCCCATGCAGGCGCCGGGGCAGTACCAGGTCGAAAAGGTCTATCAACCGAACGTGATTGCCCAGCAGGTTCCCGTGACCACCTTCGTGCCGCAGACGGTCGAGGAGCAGGTTCCGATGAACGTCACCACCTACCAGCCGGAGCGGATCGTACGGAACGAGCCTTACCAGGTCTGTCGGATGGTGCAGGAAGAGCGGGTCCGCAAGGTTCCGGTGACCACCTACAAGAAAGTCGTCGAGCGGGTCGAAAAGAAGGTTCCCGTGAAGGCCTGCAAGATGGTGACCGAGGAGGTGGTTCGGAAGGTTCCGGTGACCACCTACAAGTACGTGACCGAAGAGCGGGTGGAGCAATACCCTGTGAAAGTCTGCAAGACGGTTCCGGTGACCGAGACCGTCACGGTTCCTCACACCGTGGAGAAACGCGTTCCGGTGACCTATACCTGCTCGGTGCCGCGGACGGTGGTCCAGAAGATCCCGATCGATCCGGTGACGGGGGTTCCCATCACGACGGAATCGGTCGTCGTCGAGAAGCCGGCAACGGTCTTGGAAAGCAAAAAGATGGAGACGACCTCCGAGAAGCCCGAGGTCGAGGGGAGAGACGCCGCGGAGGAGGCCGACCCGGCCGATCAGGCACCCACGCTCGCCCCGCCGGTCGAAAAGACGCCGGCTCCCCCGGCGCCCGCTCCGGAGAGATCGACACCCGAGGCGACCGAAACGTAGGAACGGATTCTTTCTCCAGATCATCTTTTTGTGGATATTCCCGAAACCATCCCCCACCGGGCAGTGCGAGCTGCCCGGTTTTTTTTGCGCTCCGGGCCGGGGGCGAAAGAAATGGGGCCGGGGCCCTGCTGAATGGGGGGCGAGATTTGACAACCGCACGAATCGGATTATTCTAATAATACTTCCGCGCGGCGTTTTTTTCCATTTTGCAATAAGGAAGGCTGCGCGTGGAAGATATTACAAAAGACCGCCGGAGCGTTTTGACGCTGGTGAAAGACGAAAAATGTTTCGTTTTTCTAGAGGGTCGCAAACTGTTTGCCGGCAAGGAGTTACGCTGTTAGGAGTATCGTCGGGGGAGCGGGAATGCCGGAAAAAGCCTTTTGGCATGCAACTTGCACTTTCTCCGAGGCAACAAGGAAGTAGGACACGTTACGACATTCTGTCCCGGAGCCGAAGTCTTATCCCGAAGCAGGCCCGATTTTTTTTCGAGAAAATCGGCTGAACCTATTCGGAATTTCTCCGTCAACGTGTTCGGAACTGGTAGAATCACCAGGGAAAAGTTCTGCGTTGCGAACCTTTTTCCGCAAGACCGCGTAGGATACGATGAGCTGTACCACGAAAATACCGAATCGGAAGACGACCACCGCCGCGTATGCCGACTGGACCGACGAAGCGCTCCTTTTGGAATACCGCCAGTACCAGGATCGGCCGGCGTTCGAGCATTTGGTCAAGCGATACGAGAGAGAGCTTTACAATTACCTCCGTCATTATATGTCGGACGCGGAGATGGCCGAGGACGCGTTCCAGACGACCTTTTTGCAAGTGCATCTGAAATGCGACCAGTTCGAGGAAGGCCGGAAGTTCCGCCCGTGGTTGTACCGCATCGCCACGAATCAGGCGATCGATGCCCAGCGGAAGCGCAAACGACGGCGGATGTACAGCCTTGATGGTGGAATGCACTCCGGCTCGAATGATCCGGAGACACCCCAATTGCTCCAATTGCTCGAAAATGAACAGGACGATCCATTCGAGATCCTCGAGGAGGCGGAACGGGCCCAGCAGGTCCGCGACGCCATCGACCGGCTCCCCGGTGTCCTCGGCGAGACGTTGAAGCTGGTGTATTTTCAGGGGTTGAAATACCGCGAAGTGGCCGAAGTGCTCTCGGTGCCGTTCGGGACGGTGAAGAGCCGGTTGAACGCGGCGATCAAAAAGTTGAATCTTTATCTATCGGAAGAAGGAGCGGAAACGTATTCCGCCTGAGCGTGACGCTCGGTTCGAGGATGCGTTTCCCGCGGAAACGTTCGTTGTTTTTTCGCGGGGCAGCGAAAGCCGATGAACGAATATGGGCCAGGGAAGTGTCGCGTGCCGCGATTGTCGGGGACGGACGTTCTCGTTTCAGGTGAAGCACAGCATGAATCATCAAGATCAGGAATTGCTCGTCGGATATTTATTGGGGGCGCTCGATCAGCAAGAACACGCCCAGCTCGAGATCCGGCTCGCCGAGAGTGACCGGCTGCGCGATCATTTGGCGGATCTTCGCGAGGAGCTCTCGCCGCTGTTGGATCGAAGCGATCATTCGGTCGATCCGCCGGAGGATTTGGCCCAACGAACCTGCCGAGCGCTTTGGGAGACGCTCGACGGCAAACATCACGAGGAGACGGTCGAGGAGCGCTTCACCGAAATCTCCGGCACCGGCCGGCGTCGTGTCCATATCCATATTCTTCGATCCGATCCCGCTCCCGATGAAGAAACGCCGACGAAAGCCTCCGACGAGGTGGCGATTCCCGACGAAATCTTTTCGCCGAAGGTTCCCCTTTCGCCGAAGCCGGTCGTGCCCCGCGAGGCCGACACTTCTCCTCATCTTCCCGCGACGATCGCCTCGAACGTCGGCGGTGCCCCCTTCTCGCAACGGTCTCGGCCGCTGAAATCCTGGGGCGACAGCCGTCCGGAAGGCACCGGACGCGGTTGGTCGGTCGCCGATGTGATCGCCTCGATCGCCGTCGGCATTCTTTTTGCCCTGTTGATTTTCCCGGCCGTCCAATACGCGCGGAATCGGGCCCAGGTCCTCATGTGCCAGAACAAACTCCGCCAGATGGGGGAGAATTTTGTGCTCTACAGCCATTCCCATCGCGGCGCACCGTCATTACCGCCCGAGCGGACGAACGTTGCCGGATGGAACACGCCTCTGTTGCGGCAGTCGGCCACCTTGGCATCGTCCGAGGTCCTCGCTTCTTCGAAAACTCCCGTGAAGGACGTCCCCCGATTCGAAGTGCCTCTTTCCGAGGAAGCGTGGTTGCCCCCGGAGACGGTGCGGCGCCATACCGTTCCGCGACCGGTCGGTTCGGGAAGCAACGATCGGATCGGCTATCTCGTCAACGGGCGATACCAGTCTCTCGGACGTTCCTCGTCTCCCCGTTTGGCGGTGCTCTCCGGGAAGTCGGCTTGGAATGCTCCCATGCCCGGCGATTCTCGGCGATCGTGCATCGGCGATCTCGGTCAGAACGTGCTCTATCGCGACGGGCACGTCCGGCTGCATTCCCCCGCCGACCCGGATCCGAAAGGCGTGCTTTTTCTCGAATCGGCCGGCTCTCTGGAAGACGTCGGCGATTCCCAGCAGGTGCTCCTGCGAACGCCCGAGACACCGATGAAGCCTTGATTTCTCCGAGCAGGGCGCGGGTAGACCGTTTTTCCATGGCGGTGATGCGCGTGTCGGATCCTTACTTCTTCTTCGGCTTCTTTTCCCGATGCGGCAGGCCGGGCGGATCGAGCGTCGTCCCCACCGCGAGCGGTTCGATCAACTCCTCGGCGCTTTCTCTCGAGAGATTGAAAATGGTGAAGCCCGCAGCGCCGAGTTTCCGTGCCAGGTGGATCTGACCGGCGACCCGATCGGCCGTCAGACGGCTTCGCGAGGCGGTCGCCCCGATGCCCGGATAGACCGGAATGCGGCCGTCGACCCGTTCCAATTGATCGGAGACCATGTTCTCGAAGGAGGTGTCCGATTCGGTATAGTCCATCGGGCAGACGAAATCGAGATATCCCTTTCGGATCCAGAGCGGCCAGTCCTGCGCGACCGATTCCCGGCAGTGGGGATACGAGCCGAAGACCGCCGCCGAGACCGCCAACTCGGAGTCGAGCCGGTGGGCCGCCTTGGAGATTTCCGCGACCAGCGTGGTGATCTGACGGCACCGGAAATCGTTGTACTCCTCCGCCAGCGAACCGCCTCGGTACACATCTTCCGGCCAGTGCTCCACCGTCTGCCCGAGGGCTTCGAAACGCTCGCGGCACCCGTCGCAGAAACA
Organism: uncultured Planctomycetaceae bacterium; assembly: GCA_964632505.1. Lineage (GTDB taxonomy): Bacteria > Planctomycetota > Planctomycetia > Pirellulales > Thermoguttaceae > CAZWCE01. The sequence continues at coordinate 237,062 of CAZWCE010000005.1, forward strand.
GGAGTCGGCGTTCGGGTAACGGATGTAATCGAAGTGGATGCCGTCGATGTCGTAATTCCGGGCGACCTCGAGCATCGATTCCAGCTCCAATCGGCGATTCTCCGGATGCGAGGGACACAACCACTCGCCTTGTTCGCCGTCGATCGTCACTTGCAGGCGATCTTCGTTCCGCATCTTCTCGACGAACTCCTTCGGGGCCCCGCTGAGCCGGAAGTGGACCTTCCAGACATGCACCTCGATCCCTCGCGGACGGCAGGCCTCGAGGCAGGCTTTCACTTGGTCGCCGTATTCGCGGAAGGTCTCGCTCTCGGGCAGCACCTCGCTCCGGTAATGGACGCGGCCGCCCCAGAGCAGGTTCGGGAGGACCATGTTGAAACCTCCGGCTTGGAGCATGCGGGCGGTGCGTTCCCAATCGCCGGGGTAGGCTCCCAACCCGGAGTGGTTCCACCAGGCCCGGGCTTCTCCGGCACGGGAGGGCATCGCCTGGAGGTAGATTTGTTCGAGCTGCTTTTGGAGCGGGAGGGCCTTCTGCGCTGCCTGAAAATGGACCGGCCAGTCCCGGCAGGAAGGGATCTCCCGAGCGTTTTGGAGCAACGCTTCGATCTTTTGTTGCAGATTTGCCAGGGTGATGCGGAGTTTCGTCTTCTGCAAATGCGGTTGGTTCGCCACCGACGTTTCCAGGAACTCCATCAGCGGTTCGAGTTGCTCGAAATGGCCGACGTTGCCCAAGTTTTCCCGCCTCTTCCCGGCAATCGTCCCCCAAAGCACGGGATTTCGGTCGGCGACCGCCGCGGCGAGGAACCGGAGCTTCTTGCGGGGATCGTCGTCCAGGAGAATATGCGAGAGGAAGACGCCCCGATCGCTGATCAGCGCAGCCGGGTAGTCGGTCTGATGGCCGTGTTCATCGTACCACCATCCGAGAATGCGGGCGCTGTACTCGGGATTCTCGCCGACAATGGCCGTATCGATGTTCCACGAGTGCTGCCGCATCGATTCGGGAAATGGGTTCCATTCTGCCGGTGGCGGGCGGAACCGGATCTCGGCGAGGCGGGGATCGTCGTCCTCCGGTCGATAAAACTTCCAGGGCCGGAAGCCCATCGCTTCGAGGAGCCGGTCGGGCGCTTGGTAAGCGACGAAGAGGCGTCCCCCGTTTTCAAGGTATTCGATCAACGCATCGACCGCCTCCGAGCTCAGGTAGGGAGAGTAGGGCAGAAGGACGATGTCGCGGTCGTTGAGTCGCTTCGGATCGGTCAATTCTTTCGGCGAGAGCATGGTGGCTTGAATGCCGAGCTTGTCGAGCATCGCATCGGTCTTTTGGCTTTGCAGCCAAGCCGTACGGAGTTCGCCGTCCGATGCGGGGAGGTCGGGCCGCGCGATGGCGACTCGGGAGCGGCGGCTCGTCAATTGCGCCAAAACCACTTTGGCGTTCTGCTCGCTCCCCTGCCAGAACGCCAGTCGGATGCCGTCGATCCGATCCCACCCGGCCGGTTCTCCCTCGGTGCGGAAACGAGACTTGCGGAAATCGATGTGTTGGGTTTCGGAGGTGCGCTGCAGGTGCCCGGTGCCGCCGTACCAGCCGTCGCCACTTCGGAAATAGAGCGTGACGTGGTCGAACGCCTCCGGGTGGTCGATCTGCAATTGGAGGGTGAAGGAATCGGGCGCCGACAGATCCGCTTGCCAATCATGGTCGATCACCGCCCGGCGCAACTCCGGTCGCTCGGCGAACGGGGCGGAGACGACGATCTTCTTCTCGAGGCAAGTGATCTCCGGCGTTCCTTCCGAAGCCTGCCACATGTTTCGGGCCTCGGCGAGGTCATCGCATTGGAAGACGTCGAGACGGGTCGCGTGGGGGATCAAGCCGAGGACGCTTCCGAGCAGAAGGGGGAGGAGATTCATGGGGGATCCTTTCGATTCCGAGTCGCAAAAAAGGAGTTTTGGAAATGGAGGCGAGCAGGGCGGCGATCACGGCTTCAGCGAGGCGAGCAGGGCCCGGGTCGCCAGTCCGTAGAAGGTGTATTCCACATCGGGCGTATCGTCCCAAATGCCGCCGCGAATGCCGCCTTGGGGATGTTCCATGTTTTGAATATACCGTGTGACGGCGGGAATGTCGATCTTCTCGATCGCCCCCAGATCGACCAATGCGACCAGTCCGGTGAAGGTACTCAAGGTGTCGGCGATGGGGATGCGGCTGTTGGCGCGGAGTCCTCCGTCGTCCATCTGCATCGAGGCGAGGAAATCGGCAGCCAGTCGGTCGCACGGCGGGGGGCGGCGATTCAGCAGTCGCAACAGTCCCACGGCGGCGGCGGTGGGATTCGTGCCGCTTTGCCGGAGCTGCTCCAGTTCGACGAATCCGCCGTCGGAGCGTTGCCGTCGGACGATGACTTCGGCGACTCGATCCGCCTCCTCCTCGCTGGGGGCCGCATCAAGCAGATCGCGGCAGGCGAAAGCCAGAAAGGTGTGGTAGGTGCTCGAATGCGGGGTCCGGGGCGATTTGGCGTAACCGGCATCCTCGCGGTGCAACCGCTGGAGTTCGGCCAGGGCCGCCTCACGTCGCTGGCCATCGAGCAGTTCCGAGTCGGTGGTCATGTCGAGCAGGACCGCCCCGAACAGAAGGGACATTAGGTCGATGCTCCCTCGGGTGCCTTCGCGGAAGCAGCGATCCAAAAAGTCGACGCATCGGCGGGCCAGTTCATCCTCTTGCAGTTCCCCGAGCAAGGCGAGTCCCCGGAGGGCGAAGCCCGTGTAATAGAGATCGCCGTCGCCTTGCCGGCCCGGGAAGCCACCGTCGGGGGCTTGGCACTTCCGGAAGAAATCGGTGCACCTCCTGCGGAAAGTCGGTTCCAGTCGCAGGGCGCCGGAGGCGAGCTGTAGCGTCAGATTGCCGAGATACGACATCGTTCGATTCTGCATGAGAGGGTTCATCAGGGACGGAATCGCTTCCGCTTGCCAGTATACCGTTGCGTTCTCGTCGCGCCACCCCCACACCGTCGAGGTCGTGGGAATGCGTTTTCCCGGAAGCCCCCAAAAAGAAGTGGAAAAGTTGTCCATGTTGCCGTATACTGAAGGTTCCGCAATCGGCGATCCTTCCCGAGAGTCGCACTTTCGTCACCCCCTAGCGATCGAGATTCCCCGATGGTGAGCTTCATCTTCAAACGGTTGCTCTGGATGATCCTGATCCTCTGGGTCGTCTACACGCTGAGTTTCTTTCTCATGCGCGCCGTCCCCGGGGGACCGCTTTCGACCGAACGGGACCTTCCGCCGGAGATCGAGGCGAACATGAAGGCCCGGTACAATCTCGACGATCCGGTGACGGTGCAGTACGCCCGAGGCATCGGACGGATGTTGCAGGGCGACCTGGGCTACAGTTTCCGCCGTTCCGACTTCCACGTGAACGAGATCGTTCGCCAGGGATTCCCGATCTCCGCGAGTCTGGGGCTGCTGGCGATGGTGTTCGCGATGGTGTTGGGGCTGACCGCCGGAATCGTTTCGGCGATCCGTCGCGGGACGTTGGCCGATGCGATGCTCATGACGGCGGCGACGATCGGTATTGCGCTGCCGAATTTTATCATTGCGGGAATCATGATCATCCTGTTCGTCTTCACGATTCCGCTTTTCCCGGCGGCCGGGTGGGGGAGTCTCTCGCACCTGCTGCTCCCGGCGTTTTGCCTGGGGGCTCCTTACGCCGCCTATATCGCCCGACTGACCCGGACCGGGATGCTCGACGTCCTCGGGCAGGACTATATCCGCACGGCTCAGTCCAAGGGCCTTCCCGGATACGTGATCATCATGCGGCATGCCCTCAAGGGAGCGTTGTTGCCGGTGGTTTCGTTTCTCGGTCCGGCGATCGCAGGCATTCTCACCGGCTCCTTGGTCGTGGAGAAGATCTTCAATATTCCGGGGCTCGGCTCGCATTTCGTCGAGGCGGCCCTCCAGAATGATTATACCCTCTCGCTCGGATTGGTCATGCTCTACACGACCCTTTTGTATTCAATGAACCTGATCGTCGACGTTTCCTACGCCCTGATCGATCCCCGGGTGCGCCTGAAATGAATTTCGTTTTTCTCCTGCCCATTCTCCTTCGACAATGATGATGCCATGAACGACCCGAAGAAAGAGCCGCCACGAACGGAGGACCCGAGGGCGAAGTATGCTTCGATTCTCGAGGATGCCCAACGTCTGAAAGGGGTATCGTTGGGGAAGGATGCCTGGCGTCGTCTGCGGCGCAACCGCGTGGCCATGTTCTCGCTCTGGACGCTCGTGACGGCCTATCTCTTCGCCATTTTTACCCCCCTTTTGCCGCTACAGCCCCCGCAGCGGATTCTGACCGACCGCCAGTTCCAACCTCCCACGTTCCAGGCGGCGCCGCGTTTCTTCGAGGATCAGAAGACCGGGGCGATGAAGGAGAAGGCCGAGGTGTTGGAAAACGGCTACGGCAAGCTCGACCCGTTCAGCCGCAGGCTCCTGTTCGGCCGCGTAGGTCTTTTCGGCGATTGGTCGATTCCATCGATCTTCGGTACCGACGGTCTCGGCCGCGACATGCTCTCCCGCATCTTCTGGGGAGGACGCATCTCGTTGGCGGTCGGGCTGATCGCCACGCTGGTTTCGCTCGTCATCGGCGTGACTTACGGATCGGTCGCCGGGTACCTGGGAGGGTCGGTCGACAATCTCATGATGCGCTTCGTCGATGTGCTCTACAGCGTGCCGTTCATCTACGTGGTCATTTTTTTGGTCACGATCGTCAGTGCCGACGGAGTCCGGCAACAGCTCGAGAGTGTCGGCATCAACAAGATGATGGTCTTTTTTCTGATGGTCGGGGCGATCTTCTGGCTGACGATGTCTCGTGTGGTTCGCGGACAGGTACTTTCGCTCAAGAACGAGCAGTTCGTGGAGGCGGCGCGGACGGTCGGGGCCTCGAAGGCGTCGATCATCTTTCGGCATTTGGTGCCGAATCTGCTGTCGGTGGTGATCGTGTATCTGACCCTGACGATTCCCCGGGTCATCCTGTTCGAGGCGTTTCTCTCCTTCCTGGGACTCGGAGTCGAACCGCCGAATGTTTCCTGGGGCATCCTCGCCAGCGACGGCATCCTCGCCATCACGCCGATCCGCATCTATTGGTGGGTCTTCACGTTTCCGGCCCTCATCTTCGCGGTGACCCTGTTCGCCCTCAATTTCCTCGGCGACGGTCTCCGCGACGCCCTCGATCCGAGAATGAAAAATCAATGACTCCCATCGAACCTTTGAATGATTCACGGGAATGAAAGCCTCATGCCTCAAGCCTTGTTGGAAGTCGAAAACCTGAAGGTGGAATTCAAGACCGACGACGGGACGGTCCGCGCGGTCGAGGGGGTTTCGTTCGAAGTGGCGCCGGGTGAAACGCTTGGGCTGGTCGGCGAGTCGGGGAGCGGCAAGTCGGTGACGAATCTCGCACTGATGGGGCTCGTTCCCAGTCCGCCCGGCCGCGTCGTTTCCGGCGAGGCGCGTTTCCATGGGAAAGATCTGCTGAAGATGTCGCGCCGAGAAATCGCCCGAATACGAGGGCAGCAGATCGCCATGATCTTCCAGGATCCCATGACCTCGCTCAATCCTTTTTTGACCATCGAACGGCAGATGACCGAATTGACGCAACGGCATCTGAAGCTCAATCGTCCCGAGGCCCGGCGGCACGCCCTGGAAATGCTCGACCGGGTCGGCATTCCCTCGCCCGAAAGCCGATTGGACGACTACCCCCACGAGCTTTCCGGCGGGATGCGGCAACGGGTGATGATCGCGATGGCCCTGTCCTGCAAGCCGTCGCTCTTGATCGCCGACGAGCCGACCACGGCGCTGGATGTGACGATCCAGTCGCAGATTCTCGAATTGATCGACCAATTGCAGAAAGAAGAGGGAACCTCGGTCATTCTCATCACGCACGATCTCGGCGTGGTGGCCGGCATGTGCCCTCGCGTGGCGGTCATGTACGCCGGAAGGATCGTCGAGGAGGCGGGCGTCGACGATCTCTTCTACCGGCCGCGGCATCCCTATACCCGGGGACTTCTGGACTCGATTCCCCGTCTCGACCGGAATCCGGAAGAAATGCTGCGTCCCATCACGGGACAACCTCCCGATTTGATCCATCTTCCGCGTGGATGCGCCTTCCGCCCGCGATGCCCCAACGCGGTCGAGGTCTGCCGTATGGCGCGACCGCCACTGGAGCGGGAAGGGGAGCATCGTCGCGTGGCCTGCTATCACCGCTGTGCGCTGCCCGAGGACGCGACCGCCGGCATGAACGCCGAGAAGAAACCGGAGAAAGGAGAGGAGGCATGAGCGCCGATCCGTTATTGCAGGTGACCGGACTGAAGGTGCACTTCCAGTTGCGTCGGCAAGGTTGGCTCGGCGGGACCCGGAAGACTCTCCGCGCCGTCGACGGCCTCGACTTTTCCGTCGCCCCCGGCGAGACGTTCGGTCTGGTCGGCGAATCGGGCTGCGGCAAGTCGACCACCGCCCGGGCCGTGTTGCGGCTCATTTCCGCCACCGAGGGATTCATCGCTTGGAAGGGAAAACGGATCGACCAGCTCAGCGAACGTGCGATGCTCCCCTATCGGCGGCAGTTGCAGATGATTTTCCAGGATCCCTTCGCTTCGCTCAATCCGCGGATGACCGTCGGAGCGATCATCTCCGAGCCGATGCGGGTCTTCGGCGAGCCGAACCGAGAAGACCGCAAGTTGGAGGTGATGCACCTGATGGAGCGGGTGGGGCTGAATCCCCGTTTTTTGAACCGCTATCCTCACGAATTCTCCGGGGGACAACGCCAGCGGATCGGCATCGCGCGGGCTCTGGCGCTCTCGCCGGAGTTGATCTTCTGCGATGAACCGGTCTCGGCGCTCGACGTCTCGATTCAAGCCCAGGTGATCAATCTCTTGCGGAAATTGAAAGAGGAACTTTCCCTGTCCTATGTGTTCATCGCGCACGATCTTTCGGTGGTGCGGCACATTTCGGAGCGGATCGGAGTGATGTATCTCGGGCGGCTGGTCGAGGTCGCCCCGTCGGAGGAGCTGTATCGCCGGGCGCGGCACCCCTACACCCGGGCGTTGCTCTCGGCGGTGCCGCTGTCCGATCCCCGGGCGGAACGGGAAAGAAGACGGATTCGACTCGAAGGAGAAGTGCCGTCTCCCGATCGCGTTTATCCCGGTTGTCCGCTGGCCGATCGCTGCCCCAGGGCCCGGGGGAAATGCCGCGAGACGCCGCCGAAGCTCACCGGCGACGAACATTCCGTCTCCTGTTTCTTCCCGTACGAATAAAAAAAACGGAGCTGCCGAGGACGGCCGCTCCGTGAAAGGATGTCTTGCTGGTTGCCCGAGGGATCAAGCGGCGAATTTCTTCGCAATGAGGCTCACGTTCTGGCCTCCGAAGCCGAAGCTGTTGCTCAGGGTGATCTCGCATGTCGTTTCGCGGGGACCGTCGGTGATGTAGTCGAGATCACAGTCCGGATCGCGGGTCTCCAGGTTGGTCGTGGGCGGGAGCACGCCTTCTTGCATGGCGAGGAGACAGTAGATCATCTCGCTCGCCCCGGCGGCGGCGATCAAGTGGCCGGTCATGCTTTTGGTGCTGGAGACGGGAATCTTGTAGGCCTTTTCCCCGAACACTTCCTTGATGGCCAACGTTTCCACGCGATCGTTCACCGAGGTGCTCGTTCCGTGGGCGTTGATGTAATCGATCTGATCGTGGTTGATCCGGGCGTCTTCCATCGCCATCTTGATGCAACTGATCGCGCCGCGTCCTTCGGGATGGGTGTCGGTGATGCGGTAGGCGTCGGCCGTGGAGCCGTAACCGATGATTTCGGCGTAGATGTCGGCACCCCGTTTCTCGGCGTGCTCGAGTTCTTCGAGCACGAGCATCGCGGCTCCCTCGCCGAGCACGAATCCGTCGCGATTCAAGTCGAACGGCCGGGAAGCGGCCTTTGGATCGTCGTTGCGTGTGCTCAGGGCGGTGAGCAGATTGAATCCGGTCAGGCCGAAGGGGTGGATCATCGAATGAGCTCCGCCGGAGAGCATGAGTTCGGCCTCGCCCCGACGGATGATCTCGGTGGCCTCGCCGATCGCCTGGCTGCTGGCGGCGCAGGCGGTCAGGCAGTTGACGTTCGGCCCCCGAGCGTTGAACAGGCTGGCCAGATGGGCCGCCGGCATGTTCGGTTCCTGCTCCAATTCACGGATCGGATGAAGGATCTCCAATCCTTTCTCAACGAATCGGCCGGTGTCGAACTGATCATCTTCGCCGAGCCCCGCCAGGACCATTTGCACAAACAATTCGAAGTCCTGGCGTCCTTCGCCGGCGCCGGTGTAGATGCCGAAACGGGTCGGATCGAAAAGCCCTTCTTCGAGACCGGCGTCCCGGAACGCTTTTTTCCCCGCGCCGACGGCGAATTTGGTGTGCCGGTCCTGGAGTTGCCACTTCTCGGGATCCTCGTCCACGTCGGTAAGATCCCAATCGCGGACTTCCGCGGCGAAATTCGTCGGGAAGTTTTTTGCATCGAACAGGGTGATGTAATCGACGCCCGACTCTCCGGCAAGCAAACGTTGCCAGACGGTGGAAACATCGCTTCCCAACGGCGTGACGAGTCCTATTCCGGTGACGACAACACGGCGTTTCATGGAAATTTCATCCTTCCAACCAGGGAATAGACAGTCTGAAAAAAACGGGTGGTCTTCCAAGGAAAACGATGGTCGTTTTTTCGGCACTCAGACTTCGGGATCGCGAAGAGGAGAGCCGTCGGCGTTCCTTCCGACCTCGAACGCCCGGAAATTCCGCATCATGTCGATCAGGTCGCCTTCCTCGAAGAGCTGCTTCTCGGAGAACCCCTCGGTGAGATAGGCGAACACGAGTTGGCCCTCGGCCATGAGTTCGCCGTCCTTATGGACCTTGGCGGAAACCATGGCGCCGGTCTCTCGGATATCGTCGGCCACGGTGGTATAGGTCAACACGTCGCCGGGCAAGGCTTCGGTGATGTGGAACCGCATGCGGGGGACTTTGGCCAGAACGACTTTTTCCTGATATTGGTTCTTCTCGCACACCAACAATCCGCCGGTCTGCGCCACTCCTTCGATGATCAACGAGGCCGGCATGATCGGATGATACTGGAAATGGTCGTGCAGGTGGTCCTCGGCGAGGGTGATCGCCTTGATGGCCGTGGCTCGCTTGCCGCTTTCGAATTCCGTAAATCGATCGATCCAATACCAGTGCATCGCCCGTGATCTTTCTTCAATGGCTGACTCCGAGCCCTCGATCGGCCCTCGATCGTGTCCCGACGACGGTTCGACCGATCTCGATCCCCACGTTCCATTAAGCGGCTTCGAGTTTCATTTCCACGAAGCGGCACATGTCGTTGACGGTGAGTATTTTCGGGAAATTCTGCACGACGGGATTCTCCTCGAAATCACCCAAGTCGGCGAACGGCATGCGTTTGCGAAGTTCCTCGAGGCCGGCGTCGGTCAGTTTTCCATCTTGCACGTACTCGGAACTGGACAGCAGATCTTCCGGGAACAATTCTCCGCGGGGGATGCTGATGTCGAACTCCTTTTCCAGGCGGAAGACGATATCGAGAAAGTCGATCGATTCGGCACCGAGATCGTCGATCAGCGTCGCTTCCGGCGTCACTTCGTCGTCGTCGACCGCCAAGGCCTCGACGAGGGCTTCCTGAACTCCACTGAAAATTTCTTCCTTACTGGGCATCGTTTCTTTTCCTCCAGTTCCAAAAAGAATGAATATCGAGCTCGGCTGCCGTGACGTTCGGATCATTGCTTTCCACAGCGGCGGCACGATGGGACGGCTTGTAAATCAGGCTTCCGGCCTTCTTAGCTCCGGGCTCGGCGATCGTCTCGACCGCGACCCGGGAATGGATCAAATCGTTTGGTGGGGCCGATCAATAGCTTCCCAGGCAGATGCCCCCGTCGACCACCAATACTTGGCCGGTCATGTAGGCGGCGTCGTCGCCGGCCAGGAACGTTACCACCCGGGCGATCTCCTCCGGTTGGCCGATCCGCTTCATGGGGATCGCCTTTTTGATCACGTCGCCCGCCATCGAGCGGACCGCTTCGCTCATATCGGTTTCGATCATGCCGGGAGCGACGGCGTTCACGCGCACCTTGCGACCGGCCAGCTCTTTCGCCAGTGCCCGGGTGAAGGCGTTGATGCCGCCCTTGCTGGCCGCGTAGTTGACTTGTCCCCGGGAAGGGACCAGCGAGGCGGTGCTCGAGAGGTTCACGATGCTACCGGATCGCTTGTACATCATCTGTTGCGAAGCCGCCCGGCAGTAGTTGAACGTGCCGGTGAGATTCGTTTGGACCACATCGGACCACTGCTCGTCGGTCATCGCGCCGGCGAGCCCGTCCTTGATGATTCCCGCGGAGTTGACCAGAATATCGAGTTTTTCCTTTTCCTTGAGGACCTGCTCGACGATCTGGTTGGCTCGATCCCCGTCGCGGACGTCGGCCTGTTCCGCGTGAACGGCATAGCCCTGGCTTTTTGCTTCCTCGACGACCGCCTCGGCCGCCTCGGCATTGCTGTGATAAAGGAACCACACCTCGGCCCCCTCGGAGGCAAGACTCAAAACGCATGCCTTCCCGATGCCGCGGCTTCCTCCGGTGACGATCGCCGACTTTCCTTCCATTCGACCCATGATCATTTCTACCTACTCTATTTCGCGTAAAACAACGCCCGATTCACACCCCATGACGGTGGATGCTCATAAGGGGGGACGCAACAGTTCCAGTTTTTCCTTCAGCGCGGCGATCACCTGACGATCGACGATCGCCTTATTCGGATGGAGATCCGCCAAATTGTATCGACGAAGTGTCAACTTCGAGCGCAGCGTGTTTTTCCCTTCCAAGCTGCCGACCGCCTTGAGCGTGGTCTCCGACTCGGTTTGATCGAGAATCGAAGCGGTGACCATCAACGTTTCCCCCGGCTGCACGAACCGCCCGTATTTCACGTTCCGCGCTTCCTGCAACACGACCATGCTATGCGCGAAATCCTCGCTGACCCGAACCAACCAGGCCGAAGCCTGCGTGAGCGCTTCGAGCATGAGGACTCCCGGCATGACCGGAAATTTCGGGAAATGGTCTCCCAGATACTCTTCCGCCATGGTCAGGCATTTGGTCGCCGTAATCTCTTTCCCGACTTCCAGCGTCTCGATGCGATCGATCAACGAAAAATGCATGAAAACGTATTCCTTCCCATCACGGGAACCGATTCGGCAACGACGCGCGTCTGGCCGGGAATCGAACGACCAAACTGCCGATGCCCCATGGGGCCGCCCCCGTCGATCGAGGATCGCCGGGATCGGGTCCCTCCAAGAGACGACCCGAAACATTCATCTCCCAGCATAGCAAGGGAGTGTGCCTTTTTTAACGAAAACAGAAACGAAACAGTATAAACAAGTTCGCTTCCCGGGGCAACCGTCCCGGGGCCCCGAAAAATGGGAACCGCCGCCATTTTAGGAAATGTCCAGGATGCGTAATTATTTTACCTAATCCTCCTATTTATTCAACCAGGTCTGCCATGTTGTCTTCGTGGCAACCGCGCGGTCGATGATCGGCTCTCCCGTCTTCCCGCGACTTCGATTTCGCAACAGTCTCCCCGGAAGCGTCGGCGCGCTATTATTTCGATGGTATCGACTTTTTGAAATGCACCGCCCCCAAAAAAAAGGCAGCTGCGTATTAACTCAGTTATAACGGTTGGGCAAGAAAGGAGCAATTCCAATCGTCGCGGAGCCGAACCCCCCGTCTTCCGTCGGTCTCGTCGGTCGTTGCGGTGGATTTCCCCGGCAAATCCGTTTCCAGGGTGGAAAAAGGTTTTCGCGAGATGATTCATCCCTTATAATATTAGGCGTCGCTTTTTAAGTGAACCGAGGGCGGCCCTCGGACGCTCGGTCCTGCGTGGCCCCATGCGAAAACCCTGGGCTCACGGCGATGCGAACCTAAAAAAATGCAATCGGCAATCGATGGGTATTTCCAGGCCTCGTCCTTCGGCGAGGTGCTCGTTTCCCCAATCTCCGCGGCAGGTTCGTTCGACGGACCGGAAAGGAATGGATAGACCGATGAACCAGCCCCACCAGTTTCCTCGCGATCGAGCGATTCGGCTCTTACAGCGTCGTCTCGTGCGGACCTTCTTCCTGAAGTTCACTTTCCAACAGATTGCCTTTTGGTTGTTCCTGTGGGGATGCGCCGCCCTGGTACTCCGGATGACCACTTCGCTTCCGCCGCTTCTCCTTCTCTTCGGTGGGATGGGGCTGCTGCCGATCCCGTTTCTCGCCTTTTGGCTGGCTCGAAGACGCCGTCCCGATGCCCGAACCGCGTCGGCGATTCTCGATCGGAATAATCACAGCGGGGGGCTGCTCATGGCTTCGATGGAGGCCGACCCGGGCGGTTGGAGCCGCCGGGTGGCGAATCTGCAGGTGCCGCAATGTGCCTGGGACGGCAAACGCCTGTTCGGATTGACGCTTCTCGGTGCCGTCTTTCTGACCGTCGTGCTCGCGATACCTCATCGGACGCTCGTGGCTCGGCAGCAGAAGGAACTCAACATTCGCGACGAAGTCGCCCGGCTCGAAGATCAACTCGAAGTGCTCAAGGAGGAGAATCTTCTGGAGGTGGAGCGGGTCGAGAAGTTGCAGCAGGAACTCCAGCGTGTGGAGCAAGAGGCCGAAGGGCAGGGCCCGGTGAAAACTTGGGACGCCCTCGACCATCTTTCCCAGGAGCTCGAAAACGAAGCGGAAGAGGCCGCCGAAGAGGCGCTGAGTGAGACGGAGGAGATGTCCCGGGCCGAAGCGCTCGCCCGCGGATTGGAAAAAGATATGAACGAAATGGATTCGAAGATGTCGCGCGAGGTGATGCAGGCACTGGGCGATCTGGTCGACGAAGCATTGGGCGAGAAGGAATCGCTGGAAAAGGATTCCGACGGAGCACTCTCCAAGGAACAGCTCGAAAAGATGCGCGAAGCGATGGAAAACGGGACCCTCACCCCGGAGCAATTGAAGCAACTGGCCGAGGCGCTGAAAAACTGTCGCGGCGGCTGCAAGAATATGATGCGGAATCTCCAAAACGCGAAACTGCTCCAGGGAAAGCTGGGCGAGTGGGGCGACATGTTCGACGATATCGATGCCGAGGGCCTGAAGGAGTTTCTCGAGGAGTGCGAGGGAGACTGCCAAGGCATGTCGGACCGCTGGGCCCGGTGCCAACGACCCGGCCGAGGGGGAATCCAGCGGGGGCGCGGCGATGCCCCCATGACGTGGCGTGATCAGGAAACCGAAAAGGGCAACGCCGAGTTCAAGGAGAAGGCCCTTCCCGGCGCCAATCTTGAGGCGTTTCGCGACAGCCAGATGATCGGCGTCAGCAGCGGGGCGCCGGATCCGAGTCCCGGTGGCTCCGACGGAGGGCAGGGCGGAGCGCTTTCCTCTGAAGTGAAAGGGACCGGCACGGCGCACTCGCAGACGATTTACCCCCGTCACCGCGGCACGATCCGCCGGTATTTCGATCACGACCAATAATTGCTCATTGATTCTCCGCTTTCCGAGTCGGCAGGCCGCCGATTTTTCTCCGGCTCGGAAGCGATCTCCCCCTTTTTCCCGCCGACTTGAGGATTCGTGTGCCGTCTTCCTATCCTTTTCCGCCGGTTTTCCGACTCCGCCAGAAGATCGCCGACACCGAACTGCCCGACGTGGCTGCGACGACCGAACAGCAGCTCGCCGCGTTGCAACTGGCGGAGCGCCTCCGGCCGGACCAGACGGTCGCCATCACCGCCGGGAGCCGCGGCATTCGTGATCAGCGAATCGTTCTGAGGCAGATCGTCGACCATTGCCGACGGTTGGGGGCGGAGCCTTTTCTCGTGCCCGCGATGGGAAGTCACGGTGGGGCAACCGCCGACGGCCAGCGCGAAGTGCTTCGAGGATTCGGCATCGACGAATCGACGATGGGGTGTCCGATCCGGGCTTCCATGGAGACGGTCCTCTTGGAGAAGATCTCCCTGGACGGCTTGCCCGACGTGGAGGTCCATTTCGATCGGCTTGCCCACCAGGCCGATCATGTGATCGTCTGCAACCGCGTCAAGCCCCACACTCGATTCCAAGGAGAGATCGAGAGCGGACTACTGAAAATGATGATGATCGGGCTCGGAAAAGCGGAAGGGGCCCGGATCTACCATCGGGCGATCGCGAACGACCGTTTTTCCGAGGTGATTTGCGAGGTCGCTCGTCGCCTATTCCATCGGGTTTCGGTGCTCTGCGGCATGGCGATCGTCGAAAACGCTCACGAGCGGACGGCCCACGTCGAGGCGATGCGGCCGAAAGTTTTTCTCGAGCGGGAGAAGGCCCTCTTGGCGATGGCCCGGCACCAGATGGCCACGTTGCCCTTCGATGAGATCGATCTTCTCTTGATCGACCGGATCGGAAAAGAGATCAGCGGCACCGGCATGGACAGCAATGTCATCGGTCGCAAGTTCGACGACCACAAGGCGACCGGTACGGAGAGGCCGCGCGTGGAGGCGATCGCCCTGAGGGGACTGACCGAGAAGACCGCCGGGAACGCCAACGGCCTGGGCATGGCGGAGTTCTGCCGGAGCGACCTGATCGCGGCGATGGATGTCGAGAAAACCCGCATCAACGCCATCACCGCCAATCATGTCCCCGCCGCGATGCTCCCGCTCGATTATCCCACCGACCGCCGCATGCTCGAAGCGGCCGTGCGGAGCCTCGGTCTTCCGGAGCCGGAGGGGCTGAAGTTCGTCTGGATCGCCGATACCCTGCATCTGGAAGAGATGGTCTGCTCGAAGGCGTGCTTGGAACATGTGAGCTGCGACGCTTCGATCGAGCCGGTCGGCCCCGAGCAGCCGCTCCCGTTCGACGCTTCAGGCAACTTGCCCGACTCGTTCACCCTCTTCGGAGCGTGAACTTTCTCAAGACGTCTACCGACTCTCACCCGCGGGGCATCCGGCCGCGGTGATCAGCGGTCTCGAGGTGTACTTCCTCGAACCGGTCGATCCATCGTTTCTCGGAGATGTGAAAATCCGTTCACTTTTCCCGTATTTTTTTCATGAACCGCTTTCGGCGTTCTTCCTCGGGGTGAACCAGAGCGAACGCCAGTATTGGCGATCGAGTTCGTAAGAGTCGACCGGCGTGCTCGGGTCGTGATCGGCCGGCAAAATGCCGTACTTTTTCATCTCCCGCAGGTACTGGGGCCGGGGTTGGAAGCCGGGCATGTCGAACCGCTTGATTCGGTCGAGTTCTTCCGCCGTTCTTTCGATGGCGGCGAGCACTTTCCGGTAACCGGGATCGTCGGGGCCCGAGAAGACGGCCTGGCCGCACGATTCGTAGCCTCCGTGCTCCTCGGCCAAGGGGGCGAGCAGCAGCATCGACTTTTTCGGACGGGTCAAATTGTACAGTAAATGCCGGGAATAGGTCCGCCGGGGATCGTCCGGTTTCAGGGCGACCCAGGGAGGTCCGCCGACGTTGTCCGAGGGCGAGAGCGGCAGAGCCATGTTCTTTTCTGCCGTGTGGCAGCCGCAACAGCGATCCTTGAGGACCTCGATCGAGGCCTTCATCTCGGGCCATTCGAGATCGGACCGGTCGAGCTGGTTCTGGGCGTACCCGCCGATCATCCCGCTTCCCAGCGCGGCGTAGGTGCCGGGGTAGGGAGCGCCGGTGTCGATCCACAGTCGGACGACGTCCCGCTCTTTTCGGGAGAGATTCACGCCCTCATGATGCTGGTCGATCAGTTCCATCAGTTTGCTGCCGCCGGTTCCCAGTGCGTAGGGCGGGTAGTTGCTCTTGGGGAGGTTCCGGCCGTCGGCCACCAAGCTCTCGGCGGTAATAGTATAGTAGCTGATCGAATAGAGCGGCCCGCGGTCGCCGGTCAGCACCACGCCGCCTTCCGGCTTCTCGTAATTGTGACACTCGACGCAATGTTTCTCGAGAATCGGCTGGACGTCGCGCGGGAAGTCGATCACGTCCGGAACGTGTTCGATCTTCTCGACTCGGGAGGCGGATCGCCGCATCGCCGTGGTGTCGGCGAAATGGTAGGCGGGGGTCTGCGTCCGCTGCTCGTGACAGCCCACGCAGGTGGTCGTCTCCCCGGGCATGACCGTCAGAAAGCTCTGCATTCGCTTGACCGCCCGGTCCTCTTCATTGAGGGCGACGAAGAAGAAACTCCGCAGCGCCGGTAGTTCCATGTACGCCGAACCGTCTTCTTCGACCGGAACGGTGCCGACGATCCGCTCCAGGGTGAAGGTGCCGCCGTAGGAGAGCGGTTCCATCCCGCCGGTGAAGTTGATCGGTTTCGGCAAGGTCTCGAGGATCAAGAGCTTCTTGATCGTTCCGGGCTCGACACCGATCATGTTCCTGCCTTCATAAATGTCGGCCAGGGCCAATTTTCCGGTCGGTTGGCTCCGGTCGACCTGATCGACGATGATCTCTTCCCGCTCGCGCGGCATCACCGGACGCGGTTCATGGATATGAAAGCCCGCTTCGAGGTCTTCCTTCGGAAGCGAATAGAGCGTCTGCTCGCGACCCTGAAGGTCGACCAGTTGGATTTTGCCGTCCAGCGCCGCCATGAACGCCTCTTCGGAGAAGGCCCAGGGATCGCGATGTTTGTCGTGCGTTCCGATGGTCCGGGCCGCTTCGAGGTTGTCGGGACCGAGCCGGGGATCGAGCAGGGTCATACGTCCGGCATGTTCCTTGCGGCCGTGCCCGGGCGAGAAGGAGACGATGAGCTTCCGGGAGTCGGGGACCGGTTTGGCGTCGATCATCGTCGTCCCCGGGTGCATGTTCCCGAAAAAGACCGTCTGGCGGGTGCCGTCGGGACTGGTCACCCAGAGGTGGTGGTAATGGACCTGACTTCGATCGACGTACTCCCAGCGCGTGTAGACGACTTGACCGTTGGGCAGCGGCCAGGGGGTGTTGTCGTGCTCGTTGTTGCTGGAAATTTCACGGATGTTCTCGCCGTCGGGGCCGCAACGGTACAGCACCGCGACCGGGGTGAGCCAACAGTTGACCCAGCGATTGCAGCGGCTGGAGACGAACATGATGTCGCCGCCGGGAAGATAGGTCGGCTCGATGTCGTCGTACGGTCCGAAGGTGAGCTGCCGCATGTCGGATCCGTCGACGTTCGATTCGTACAAGTGGAAGTACCGCGTTCCGCCGGGACGATAGGAGAAGATCATCTTCTTGCCGTCGTAGTGGATCTGCGGGTCGCGAACCGAGCCTTCGGGATCGTCGATCAGAACGTCGAGCTTCTCGGTGTTCAGATTCCAGCGACAGAGCTTTCCGCCCGGCTTGTGCGGCAGCCGGTTTTCGTCGTCGGCGTAATAGCCGAAGTTGGCGTACCAGTGGCCGTCGACGCCCGGACGACGGACCGCGAAGACGATTTCCTCGATGCCCTTCATCGGTCCTTTCTGGAAATCCTGCAAGAGCTGAGGTTCGGGCGGTTTGCGCTGCGCCAGCGGTTGGGGCCGATCGCGCAGAGCGAGATAGTCGTAGAGCAGCCAGCTTTTTTCGGTGAGGGTGATCGTGAGGGTGTTTTTCCCTTGGCGGAGCTGGTCGGAAGGGAGCTCGAAGAGCATCGTTTTCGGAGTTCCCCGCAGTTGGGGTTGGAAAACGACTTCGGAACTACCGCAGGCCGGGGCGGTTCGCGTGGCGATGGTGGTTCCGTTCAGAGCGACTTCGACCGGCGGGAGCTTTTGGTTCAACGTGCCGAGCAGTCCGAGTACCAGCGTTCGAGCGCGCGTGGGCTTTTGGTCGAGAGAGAAATGGACTTGGAACGGATGCGTTTCTTTGCCCGACCACGTGTCCATCGGCGCGGGGTGGACGAACGGCCAATCCTTTTCCGGGCGATCCTTGCCGATTTCATAAGAGATCCCTTCGGAGAAGTGCTTCGGGAACGCGGCGTAGCCCTCCTTGGTCAGCGCGAATTCGCGGCAAAAGCCGTCCGGATGACCGATGCAGAACACGACATCCGATTCGAGGTTCGCTTCCGGTGTCTGGTCGGCGGCTCCGGCTTCGAAAACCGCAAAGAACAGAAGTGAGAGAAGAAGCGAAAACAAAACGGAAGGTCGGAAAACATTTCGCACCCTTGCGAACATGGGCAAGCTCCTTATGAGGGATCGGGTAGGAAACCGCGGTATGCCGGGGAGTTAGCTTTATTTATTATGGGAAAAAATGCCGCCCGGGTCAACAATCGAATGGGCGCTGCGCATAAAAAAGACGCCCGGGGACGAGGCCCGGGCGAAAGGGAAAACGTAAATCAGACGTTCCTTCTGACCAATCTTCGCAGCCTCGTTACCGCGAAAGACAGACGTTTTTACTCGGAATGTTTTGAAAATGACCCGACGGTTCGGTGAGAAAACAGATTGCGAACTGCGTCGGGATGGTGCTTCATAAGCAAACGACCTTACTGAGCTCGGGAAAGGGCTCCTTGGCAGGATGGTCTTCCGTCGTCCGGTGTGATGGACATGTGAAATGACATGCTGTTTGGGGACGTTTCCTGAAGTCGTTCCTACGACGATCCCTCAATTTCTATCGGGCGACGGTGCCTTGATGACCGTCGGATCCGTCGTTCAGGGGACTTGTCAACCGTACCGCCTTCATTAGACACACTGGATTCGGGAAGCATTCGATCCTGCAAGGAGTCTCGCTAGTGGGATCACGAACCAACAATCCTTTACTATTTGCCTGTCGTACCGCATCTTGACGACAAGATGCAGACAACACGGCGCCGCAAGGCCTTGCTGGGGGACAAGCGGCGCGCACTGATTTTGTACCACAGGCGACCCGAAGGTCACGAGTCAAAGGGGGAGTAACCGGTGTTCACTCGCTCGGCACCCGACCGAACAAGCAAGAAGACTACCATGGACTGGACTCAAACCGCTTCGGTTTGAGGGGCATCTCGATAGTGGGAGATATCGGACGCCCCTTTACGTCGGATTCGAACGTGCCAACCTCATATCATCTTCCTCCGTCTGCAAAAGAATGATCGGGCGTGTCGTGAAGACCGACCGACCGACTCAAGATCCCCTCGAGCCCTTCGCTCGGGGGGAGAAGCTATCTCGGAGTTGTGTGGTCGCGGAAAAGTAGATCTGCTGACTTTCATTTATTCGGTTTTTCTCGTCAGCTTCTACTTTTATTTATACCAAGGAATTGCAAATTCGGCAAATGTTTTTCCAACAATTTTCGG
This sequence comes from uncultured Planctomycetaceae bacterium, assembly GCA_964632505.1. Lineage (GTDB taxonomy): Bacteria > Planctomycetota > Planctomycetia > Pirellulales > Thermoguttaceae > CAZWCE01. Next base: position 256,252 of record CAZWCE010000005.1, read on the forward strand.
CATCTTCAGGTAATTTTTTGGGGGAACGCTCCAGAAGCAAAGTTTGTTCCACATGCACCTCTTATGAGGGGATGATGAGACAGGCGACAAGAAATCGATCTTGCTTGTTTCTCACGAATATGGTATTTCCACCGCGGTGATTTCTCGTTTTTTTCTTCCTGGATGATTGAAGATTATCGCCACGGGGGACGATTCCGACTTCCCGAAGAAATGAGGATCGATCCGCTTCCCGCGAGGCGATGCGATGCATGAAAACCCCATCTTGCTCGTGGACGTTTATTCATGTTCGCATCAATAGTGCCCCCTCGGTTCATGCCGTGACACCCGTAGGGTCGGGCTTTCGCTGTTCGCCCGCGGGTCACTATCGATGCGACGCTCAATAGAAGGAAAGACCGTTTGCTGATTCCTCGACCGGAAAAATGTGGCGAAGGTTCGCACCTCCAAAAGCCGAAGCCACCCGTCTGGCTGTTTGCGATGGTGGCTTTGTGTACACCAGGTTGCCTGGCTCCGGGAGTAGGGCATGCGCCTTCGGGATACGCGACCGGGCGGTATGCATCGCAAGCGGAACCCCATCCTTTGGTTCCGGCAGGTGAGAAGCCCCACGGACGGATCGCTGCAAATGGGTGGGAAGGATTGCCATCGATCTCCTTCTTTGGAGGGAGGATTCCCGAGGATGCCATGCCGGAACGATCGATGGTGCCACGTTGGGAGCATCTCGGTCAGTGGTGGTCTCCCTCGGTGAGGCGGCCCCACTTCGCCGGAGCGGAAAACCAGTGGCCGAATGACCGATTGCACGCCTGGATCGCCCAGCTCTTTCCGCGTCGACCGATCCGGACGATTTCGCCTGGGCGCGCTGCCGGCACGTCGCATCCGGAAGAGGATCCCTCACCGCTGCTCGCCGCCGGCGTCTCTGAAAAGGAGGTGTTCGAATCCCATCGAGAGACGGTCGATTTGCAAAATCCCCCATCGACTCCGGCGCATCGGCGCCATCGCACGAAGGAGGAACATTTGGCGGAAGGGGGCGCCGGATCCGAGAAGCATTCCCGGGTCGATCGGGAGCAGAAGGGCTGGAGTCCGATTCGGTTGGTTCAAGGGAAACGCCTGATCACCAACGAGCGGACCGAGGCCAAGGAAATTCAGGAGCCGGAAACCTCACCGCTTTTGACGCAGCCCTGGCGGGAAGAAGAACGAGTGGATGCGGCTTCGCGGTCGAGAATGGAAAAGCTTTTCCCGATTGTCCATCTCGCGGATGCCCTCTCTCGCGAATTGCAGCCATCGAACGATCGCCGATGGGAGAAGGACCAGGCGATTCTGGCGACCGCGGAGATCGGACAGCGGAAGGTCTTGGTGCACAACATTCGCCACTGCCGTTACCGTTCGGTGACCGATTATACCGTTCGCTATTACGACGCGGTCTATCCGATCGAGGCGATCGAGTCGATCGATCTGATCGTCATTCCGTTCGCTTCGGCTCCGTCGCTGGCGCATCTGGAGATGAGTTTTGGTTTCGACGACGGCCGTTACCTGGGAATCTCCATCGAAGCGCGATACGAGAAAGGGGAGTCGTACGATCCGATCAGCGGGCTCTTGCGCCAATTCGAACTGATCTACGTGGTCGCCGACGAACGCGATTTGATCCGGCTCTGCACCGATCATTGCCTGAGCAGTGTCTACATGTACCGACTGCGGTTCACGCCCGAGGAATCGCGTCGGGTGTTTCTCGACGTGATGAAACGTCTGAACCAGTTGGTCCACCAGCCGGAGTTCTATCACACTTTGCGGAACAACTGCACGACGAACCTGATCGATCATCTCCACCACGGCCGGCCCGGGGCGATACCGTACGGTTATCATACTGTTTTTCCGGGGCTCCTCGACGAGCTGCTCTTCGAGAGGAATCTCATCAAGACCGACGCGACCAGCTTCCAGCAGCTTCGTCGCGAGAGTCGCGTCAACAAACGGGCATATCTTTTCGGTGAGCGGGAAGATTTCTCGCTGAAGATCCGACTGCCGGAGTCTGAGGGGGCGAGCCGTCGATTTTGACCGGGGACGGTTGGTCAGCTTTCGGCCATCTGCTTCGCGGCCTGGAGCGTGTTCTTCAGAAGCATGGCGATCGTGAGTGGGCCGACGCCTCCCGGGACGGGGGTGATCGCTCCGGCGACCTCCTTGGCCGCCTCGAAGTCGACATCGCCGAAGAGACCTTCCGGCGTCCGGTTCATGCCGACGTCGACGACCGCGGCACCCGGTTTGACCATGTCGGCGGTGATGAACTTCGCTTGACCGATGGCGACGATGAGGATATCGGCCCCTCGGGTTACGTCGCCCAGGTGCCGGGTCCGACTGTGGCAGAAGGTGACCGTCGCGTTGCCGCCCTCGCCGCGCTGGACGAGCATCATGCCCATCGGTTTTCCGACGATATCGCTTCGGCCGACCACGACGACATGACGGCCGGCCGTCTCGATGCCCGATCGGATCAGCATCTGCTGGATTCCCTGCGGGGTGCAGGGGAGGAACCGGGGGCGACCTTGCATGAGCAGACCGACGTTGTGCGGGTGGAAGGCGTCGACGTCCTTTTCCGGGGAGACCGCATCGAGGATGAGTTTCTGATCGATCTGGTCGGGCAAAGGGAGTTGCACGAGAATGCCGTGAACGGTCGGGTCGTGGTTCAATTCCCGGACCAATTCGAGCAGTTCCTCGGTCGTCGTGGCGGCTTCCTTCAGGAGGACGCAGCTGGTCAGCCCGACTTTTTCACAGGCCTTTTCCTTGTTGCGGACGTAGATTTTGCTCGCGGGATCCGCCCCCACCAGAACCGCCGCCAAGCAGGGGGTGATCTTCGTGGCGGAGGTGAATTTCTCCACCTCCGTGGCGATTTCCGCGCGGATCTCTTTGGAAAGTTGACGGCCGTCGAGTAGCGTGGCGCTCACCGAATTGCTCCTTTTTCGCTGGGAATCCTGGAATCGTCGAGACATCGTGACGCCATCCCGGTCGGAGGAGTTCTCCGGGGCCGTCTTCGCGGCGAAAGGCGACCGAGCACTCGGCGTCATCAAGGCCGCATTATACCCGTTCGAGGCCGGTTCGCAAAGGAGCCGCCGGTTTTCGCGCCGGGCAAAGGGGGCTATAATCCAAGCAGTTTCCCCGGGCATGCCCCTTTGGCGGGAAACGCCGATTCGCCCGGCGGCGGATTCGGCGAGATCGAGGAAACCATCGAGAGGGAAGAAGAGCATTCAATTGGATGACAGTCATGGCGATGAGGCACCGATGGAGATGATGAAAATCCTGTGGAGCGCAATTCAGGGCCTCTTCGAGAACCTCAAGAATGCCGGTTATCGTTGGGCGACCGACGATTGCAATCTTTGGGCGATGGCGACCGCCTACACCGCCGTTTTTTCCCTCCTGCCGTTGATGTTGGTGCTGATGTCGATTCTCGGCTTCGTACTCGAATATTCCCCGGATGCCCAGACCGCTCAGGCCGAATTATTGAGCATGATCGGCGAGGCGACCAATCCGGAGATCGCCGGCTTCGTCGAGAAATTTCTCTCCGATATCCGGGGCAAGGCGGGTCTGACCGGGCCGTTCGCTCTGGCTTTTCTAGCCGTCGCCGGGGTGGGGATCTTCTCGACCGTCGGCGCCGCCTTCGACCGCATCTGGCAGGTTCCCTTGAAGCTCAAGTTCACGCGGCTTCTCGGCTATACCATTCTCGGCAGGCTGCGCGGCATCGTCGTCCTATTGGGCGTGGGGTTGTTGCTGGTGGTGGCATTCATTCTCGGTGGTGTGTTCTCGGCCGCCAGGCCCTATCTGATCGCCATCGAAACCGACAGTCCCCTGTTCGAATTCGTGCAGGAATTGCTGAACGCTTCGGCCACCTTCGTCTTCAATTGGATCGGTCTGGTGCTCATCTACAAGTGGCTTCCCAAGACGCGCGTCGGCTGGTTCAGCGCCATGCGAGGCGCCCTGCTCACGGCGGTGCTTTGGGCGGCCGTGCGGCGACTGTTGGGAATGATCCTCATGGCCAACCGCTATTCCGCTTATGGAGTGATCGGCGCGGTCGTCGTCATCATGCTGTGGAATTATATCGCCGCCTCGCTGCTTTACTTCGGCGCTGAATACGTCCACCTGCTCGATAAGAAAGAGCACCCGGAACTGCTCGAAGAAGAAAATCCCCCCGGTGAAATGTGAGAGGTCCCTTTCCTGATTCGGGGCATCGCGGTCGGGCGCGAGGCACGCGATCGGAGAGAGTCGTCACGGCCGGGGAGTCTGCTCCGCCTTTCCACGATTTCGCAGAAACTCCCGATACTCCCGATCGAGTTCGTCCTCGTCGGTTCCGGTCCGACGGCGGAGCGTGGCGGGCGTATCCTTGCCGTGGTACACTTCCTGCAGCAGGCGAACGACCGCGTCGCGATACGTCCCTTGATCGAAGTGCATCAGGAAATGGGTCAATCCGGCGGCCTGCGTGTAGATCTTCTTCAGATCGTCGTGGGTCTGGAAAGTCCGCATGTCCCAGCGCGTGAACTCCTCAAGCGGGATATAGAAGTCGTTTTCCAAGAGGCGATACCGGGCGTTCTGAAGACGAATCTCGTCGTCGAATCCGCCGAGCACATGGTATTTTCCTTCTCTTCGGAGCGATTCCATGTACATGGCGATCCCCTCGATGATCCAGAAATTCGAACGCCGGCCCACTTCCGGCGAGACCGGTCGGGTCTCGTGAAAGAGCTGATGGGTCGCCTCGTGCAGGAGCGTCCGTTCGATGTCGTCGTTCGCTTTGTCGTAGAAGTAGCAGGTCTTGGTCGAGGAGAAGTAGATGCCGACGGTCAGACCGATGTTCGGTTCGGCCGGTCCCAGTTTGTTGACGTAGCCTTCCTTGGTCTTGAAGAAAATGACCTTATGGCGGGGCAGGTCGACCGGTCCGGATCGGCCGTGGAACATCGCCGTGAGCTGTCGCTCAGAGGCGAGAAACTGGAAGAACAGGCGTTTCCACACCCGATACAGTTCCTCGAGACGCCGGCTGAGCCGCACCCCTTCCTCGATGCTGTGGTTGGTCAAAATGGAATAGTGTTCCGAATCGATCTTCCAGCCGTCTCGGATCGTTTCTCGACGCCGGGCATCTTCCTCGGCGGAAATCCATTCGCCCTGGTGATATCGCTTGCCTTCTTCGTAACGATTGACGAAGTGTTCGGGGATCCAACCAAATCGGGGGTGGTCGACGTAGCCCCGGCGAAGACGCTCGACTTCCCAACGGGTCCGCCATTGATGTTGATACTCCTTGAATCCCAACAGATTGCGGATCGCCTCATGATCGGGGTTCGCGTGCAGCGCCGCCAGTGCCAGATGCATCGCGAGCGTTCCTCGGCCCTCGCCGGCCGCTTTTTGCGCCAGATCGTAGAGCTTCGCCGCGTAGCCTTTGCGCAACTCCATCCATTTCGCGTGCCACTGCTTCTGCAAGAGCGTGGCCTCCTCGGGAAGCTGATCCGGCGCAACTTCCAAGGGGAGGACGGGAAGGTAGAGCTTGTCGTCGGCTTTGGGAAGGACACAACTCCGCGTCCGCCGCGCTTCTTCGGAGAGTCCTTCCTTCTCACACGTTTGGGCGACCGATTCGAGGGCTTCGAGGTAATTTGTCCGTATTTCGTTGGCGCGGTCGACCAGAGAATCGCCGGCCATTGATGGGGTTATGCCGAAAAAACCGACGGAGAATAACAAGAGAAAAAATGCGACTCCCCGAAGAGAGCCGTCCGGTCGCTTGCGAGAGAAAAGTCGAATCATAAAAAACCTTGGGAGAACCAGATGAGAAATGAAGATCATGGATTTGCTAAATCGTTGCTATTTAATGAGATAATCGCCTCACCCCCTCGGGAGGGTGGCTTCCGGAAAAATGCTGCGATTGCCCCGGGGGCCGGGTTGCAGAAAATGGTTGTCCTAAGAAAATTATATTTACTTTTTACAAAAAATCACCATAAAAAACTTGACGAAAAATGGGTTGGCTGGAAAAAATGGAAAAACAGTATTGGTTTTTTTGAAAAACTTTTTCTTTCAGTTTTCCTTGGTTTCACTTATCAAATACATCTCTGTTTCAACTTTCCTCCTTCGCTCCGACAGTCTCTTGCAGTTGTACGTTGATCAATCGGTTCGGTCGACGCGACACTCCTCCAACGCGAGGGAAGTTCTGACGGAGTCCCTTATGCAGGATCCCTGAAAAATGTCTCCGAACAAAACGGCATCATTTGACGAATTGCAAATCGCGGCCCATTTTGAACAGATTCGTGGCATCCTCCTCCAGGAGGAATACCGGGAGCATCGGGAACGTCCTCTGGCGTTTTGGAGTCTTCCCTCCGACCGACGATTGCCCCTGGCGTTCATGGGTCGGACGATTCGTGAAATTCTCGATACCCCGTTTGAGGATCTTGCCAGCACCCCCAGCATTGGAGAAAAGAAGATTCGTTCCCTGCTTCGATTGCTCGGTAGGGCCGTAAACACCAAGGCTCACGATTTGCCTCAGAACGATGTCATTGCCGTGGAGACTCCCGGCGAAGCCTCCGAAACTCCCTCCCGACCTTTCGATTACGCAAGCGTTTCGGAAATTGAATGGAAAAAGTGGCAGAAGATGATTCTGGACAAAGGGCTCGGCGATGAGATGATCGGCCGACTGAGTCCTTCGCTCGAAGGCATGACCAGGAGCATTTGGAACAAGCCGCTGAAGGAGTATGCCCGGATTTCCCTCGAAGATCTCCGATCGATGAAAACGCACGGGGAAAAGAGAATCCAGTCGATTCTGAGCGTCTTCCACGGGGTCTACCGCGTGGTGAGTCAACTCGATTCGCCGGGACATCTTTCACTGCGATTGATGCCGAAATGGATCGACCGCGCCGAAACCTGGGTCCAGATTCAATTGCAGCAGTGGGGCATTCCCCGGCAGGAGATCATTCTCGACGGTTTCATCATGCCTTTGGTCGAGCAGGTGCGCATCGACGCATCGCCTCAGGTGGTGCAACTGGCCGAAAACAGGCTGGGTTTGCACCATAGCATCACCAGCGTCCGCCAGGCCGCCAAGAATATGGGGCTCGCCCGGGCTCGGGTCTACCAGCTTCTCAATGAAATCAACGATATCATGATGGTTCGCTGGCCGACGGGACGCTCTCAAGTCTACCAACTTCAGGACAAGTTCATTCAGGAAAAGCGCGATCATCTATCCTCCGACTTCTTCGAACAGTTTCACGCGGCGGTCGAGTTGTTTTATCCGGGATCGCGTCGGGGAGCCGCCGGACCGATCGCACCGCCGGAACATATCGAATGCCTCTTGCATCGGGAGAAAACCCCCGGCAACAATGGTCGCCGTAACGGCATGCAAGCGGTCGGCGACGGTTCCCCCTCGGAACTGTTCTCGGAGAGTTGATCCCCGTTTTTTTTCCTCAGACAGCGCAAAAAAAAAACGCCCCCGAACGGTCGAGCTCGAACCGGGGGGCGGAAAAGATGCGGGCCCATCCTGGTTTTACTTGGCGTCGGCGGGCAATTTCTTCAGGTAGACATTTTTGAACTCCGGAACGCTTCCCGGATCGTGCTGCTGTAGAGCGATCATGCCGCCTTGCCCGATGAACTTCTCGCCGGAGTTTTTCATGGCTTTCGGTTGGACGTACGTGTAGAGGACCTTGTCGTCGACCGAGACGGTCAACGTGTTTCCGACGACCTTCAGATGGTAGGTGAACCAAGTATCGGCCGCGGCCGGAGACTCGAAGATTTTGATGATGCCGTAAAGGCTCCCCGTCTTCACGGGGTCGCGGTGGGAGGTGTTGATCTGCATCTCGAATCCGTCGACCGGCCAGCCTTCATCGACCCAAGGGGCGTGAAAATAGAGTCCCGAGTTCCCTTGCTCGTTGATTTTCACGTCGATCTTCAGCTCGAAATTCTCGAGTTGCTCCATGTAATAAAGGTGGCAACGTCCGCCGTGTCCGACGATTGCGCCGTCCTCGACGGTGAACTTCCCGCCCGACTCGTTCGCTTTCCAGCCTTCGAGATTCTCGCCGTTGAAGATCTTCTGCCAGCCGTCCTCCTGTGAAGGTTCTTCGCCGCGGAGATCTCCGGCGACACAAAGCAGTAGGGCGAGGCACATGGAAATCATAGGCTTGAACATGGTGGTTCCTCTCTATATGGGGTGATGAAAGAATGGAATTTTCAAAAAGACGGGGGGCTGCCGGTCGAGGTGCCGCGACGGTCGGAAGCGGAGTTACCTCTCGCTTTCCAGCGGACCGCCGAAGGCTTCGGGGAGGACCGGTCCTTCGATCCGTTGTATGGACCAGCCGCCGGCATGTTTTTCTTCCCAGTACCAGCGCTTCGCGGTGGCGCGGAGAAAAAACGTTTCTTTCTCGCCCGACGCGTTCGGATAGGTCACCGCATAGGTCATTTGGACGAAGTCGTTTTTCGGTTGGAGCACGACCTGATCGACTTGGTAGAAATCGTATTGAGCCTTCTCTCCCAGCTCCAGAAGGGTCCGGATCACCGGGTCCCGCGTGATGCCTTCGATCCGTTGGAAGAGGTCTTCCCGGCTCAAGAGCTCCTTCCACAACGCTTCTTCGTTTGCGACCACCAGTCTCTGCCAGTAGGGGTATTGCAACTGTTCGAGCAGGTGAGGTTTGTCTTCTCGAGCGCAATCGATCCAGACATTCATGAACTGCTTGGCTTCTTGTACCAGGAGTTGCTGGTAGACCGATCGTCGGGTCACCTCGCCGGAGACCGACAGAAAAGCCAAGGCGATGCCGGAGATCGCCATCCATTTGCCGGTGAGCATCGATCCTTGACGGCCGAATCGAACGAGGGCCGTGAAACCGAACGCCACCGCGGCGATCGCCAGGAGCATGCCGATGACCGTAAAAAAGAAAATCAGCAGCGCTCCGATGCCCGTGATCAGCGAGAGCAGCGCCACTACGCTCAAGGATTGGTAGGATTCGACCTCTTCGATCTCGGGCGTTTCCTCCCAGTGCTGGGAAAAAAGGGATCCGGGGGTCGGTTCCTCGGGGGCGTTCTTTTCGCGCGAAGGTTCCCGATCGGTCATGGTGGTTCATTCTCCCGAAGTTCTCGATGCGCCGGCGTCGGAAGCGGCTAGTCGACAAACGGCGGCTTGCGTTCCTTCAACATGTTCTTGCTCTTGGCGGCCTGATAGACGACGGCCCGCCGGGCGGCGTGCTTGTCGATGAACTTTTGCTGGGGGTCGAACTCGTTCGGCTCCCCGAAGTTGCTCAAGGGGCCCGTCGAACGATGCTTGGTGAGCGCCAAGAGCGTTGCCTCCACGCTTCCCTTTTTTCTCATTTCCGGTTTGAAGCCGTCCAGGCAGAATTTCGGCGGCATGGGAGCCAGGTGCAGGGTGAAAAACAGGAACATATTCAGCGAGACCGAAATGAGGATCAGCACCACCAGGTTGCCGAGATTCTCCACCAAACCGGGAAAGAGCAGTTTCACGCGGGAAATTCGGTTGGTGATGAGCTTCAGCAAAAAGAAAGACAGCAGGAACACCAGCCACGCGGCGACGAAATCCCAGAAGAGCAGCCCCTGGGGTACGAATCCGGCGAGGAGCTTGGCGAGCATCTCCCAGTAGTTGATGGCGAACATCGTCGCGAAGGAGATGTTGAACAGCGTGATCGTGTTGCCCCAAAGGCCTTCGGTCCAGCAGAACCCGAGAAAGGCGATGGTGAGGAAGACGGCGACCGCTATTAATATGAGTTCACCCATGGTTCTTTCATTCCGTGTTGTTTGATGATTTCATCGGGAAAAAACGAAGGAGGACGGTTCGAAAGGCGTGGTGTCGTTGGGGGAATCAGCTTTTCAAGACCCGCATCAGTTCCTCCACCGAAGTGACGCCCTTGGCGACCAGCAGGGTTCCTTCGAAGGTGAGGCCCTTTTGACCGCTTTTTCGAGCGGCTTGTCGGAGGGTTTCCGGCTTCGGGTCGGTGACCATTGCTTTGCGGAGATCGTCGGTGATCTCGAGGATGTCGAAAAAGGCGGTTCTGCCGGCGTACCCGATGTCGTAGCAGGTGGTGCAGGGGACGTGTTTTTCGCCCTCCTCCGGTTCGGAACGGACTCGGTAGAGCTCCTTCACCTTGCCCTTGGGAAGCCCGAGTTTTTGGAGTAGTTTGGGAGAGGGTTGGTAGGCTTCCTTGCAGTCGGGGCAGAGTTTGCGAATGAGTTTCTGGAAGATCACCACCGACACCTTCGAGGCGAACTGTTCGGGGGGAATCTTCATGGCGAGCATCCGGAGCAAGGTATCGATGGCATCGCGGGATCGGACCGAGGTGATGATCAGGCGCTCATTATCGATCTCTTCCAAGCAGAGTTCGAGGGTCTCGGTGTTGACCAGATCGCGGATCACCATCACCTGCGGTTCGCGGAAGAAGACGTCCGGCAGGACGTTCATGGGGGTCTCGCCCTTTTCGGAATCGTAGAGCGTGACCGGGACGTTCTCCACCTCCTCATAACGATTCTGGGCATCTTCCACCGTGGCGAAATCGCGTGTGAAGCGGTCGGCGGTGCGGATGGCGACGTTCAGGGTGCTCTTGAGCCCGTTGGCCGGCGCAGCGGAGAACACGACCATGCCCTCGGAGGCGTTCAGGTAGCTTTTGAGTTTTTCCTGCAACTGCGGCCGCATCCCGAGGTCGTCCAGCCCCTCGAAAGGGGTCTCCTTGGTCTTGAACTGCACCAGGAGCCGCTCGCCGGCTTTCGAGCCCTGGAAGACGAGATCGGCGTCGTATTTCTGTTTCTTTTCGTACACCGCCAGCAGGCTGCCCTCCTGGCGTTTTCGGCGCTCCTCGGGATCGGCCCCGATGAGAATCTTGACCGATTCGACCATCAGATCGGACTGTTCGCGGTCGAAACGGTCGACTTGATGCCAGACGCCGTCGATTTGTTGCCGCACGATGGCTTCTTCCGCCGTGCAGTCGACCCGGACCGCGTCGCTCTGGCGGAACAGGGCGTCGGCGAGAATCTTGCGGAACAGGTTGAACCCCTCCGGTTTGTTCCGGGCGAGAATGGTTTGTCCCTGATTTTTCTGTTCGTCCTTGAACGTGGTCGATTCCAATTTGATCGGAGGGCCGCCTTCGTAGGCGTAGGTCTTGCGCGTTTTCATCTTCACCCCCACCTTGCTCAGCGCTCTGGCCATCAGGAATCGAATGTGGTCGCCGGTGAGGACTTTTTCATGGGAGAGGACCAGTTGGTTTCGCTGATGGATATAGATTCCCAGCGGGACGGCGTAGGCGAGCAGCACCAGCGGGAACCCGGCGTAGAATGAGGGGATCGGCAGCGCGAGAATCCAGGCGAGGATGAAGGAGAAAAAGTAGATCGTATTCCATTGGGCCTGTTTGGGGATCTCCAGGGTTTCGGCGTCTTTGTTGATCCAATTCGCCGCGTGGACCCAGAGAAAAAAGAGGAATAAATACAAGAGAATTTTGATGATGCTCAGGTAGCCGCCGGGACCCCACCAGCCGCTTTCCGATTCCATGATCGCTTCGCCTTCCTCGGCGTAAGGTGGCGGGGAGGTGGTCTGGTTCGCGTCGTCCTGAGCGGCGGCGGTCGAGAGGAACGGAGCGGTGTCCGGCCGGCCGGGCAGCGGCCCACCGGCGAAAAGGGAGCAGACGAACAGTCCCACGAACAGGCTGACAATGATATTTCGCATCGGTGTGGTTTCTCCGTTGCTTCGGGGAGGCGTTCCCCTCTGAGTGCTTCTGGTCCGTTGCCGGACTCGAGCCGCCGTCGCGACGACGGGGTGTCGGTGTTTCTCTTGTCGTTCCTCGGTAGGGGAGCCCCCGGCGGGAAACTCGAAACGGGCCGCGCCGGGAGCCGAGCGCAGGAACTACAGGATTCCCGGCTCTTTCACCTCGATGCCCTTGAGGGCCATCTTGAGCGATTCGACGTTCGGGGCGACCTCGAAGGCGGTCGCGCGGTCGATCTTCTTCGCCTGCACGAGATCTTTCAAACTGAGGGTGAAATCCTGCATCCCCTCGCTCCGGCCGATACGAATCGCGTCGCCGAGCTTCTCGTCCTTCTCCTCCAGGATGAGTTTGCGCACCGTGGAGTTGAACATCATGATCTCCACCGTCGGCACACGTTGGGTGTCGGGGAGGATCGACGGCAGCAGCTTCTGGGCGACGATGCCCCTCATGTTGAACGCCAGGGCACTGCGGATGGCCGAGTGCATGTTCCGGGGGAACAAATCGAGGATACGTCCGACCGTACTGGCGGCGCTGGAAGCGTGGATCGTTCCGAAAACCAAGTGGCCGGTCTCCGCGGCGTGGATCGCCGTCTCGAACGTTTCCCGGTCGCGCATTTCGCCCACCAGCATCACGTCCGGATCTTCACGCACGGCGTGTTTCATGCCGATCATGAAATCGACCACATCCTGACCGATCTCCCGCTGGTTGATCAGGCACTTGTCTTCGGTGAAGGTGAATTCGATCGGATCCTCAAGGGTGAGGATGTGTTTTCGGTAGTTCCGGTTCACCCAGTCGAGCATCGAGGCGATCGTCGTGCTCTTCCCGGAGCCGGTCACCCCGGCCAGGAGGATCATTCCCTGGTGGAATTTGCACAAGCTGTAAAGGATCGTCGGCAAGTGAAGCTGTTCGAGGTTGGGGATGAAGTTGTTGATTCGCCGCCCGACCAGCCCCACATGGCCCATTTGTTGGAGCACGTTCACCCGGAACCGCCAGATCACACCGTCGACCTCGCAGGTGTGGGCGAAGTCGGCTCCGCCGGTGTCGTTGAAGATCTTCCGGTTTCGTTCGTCCATCATCGGGAAGATCAGGCGTGCCATCTCTTCGTCGTCGATCGGGCCGCGCTCGAGCGGTCGCAAAGCCCCCTTGTGACGAACATACGGGCGACGGTCGACTTTCAGGTGCAAGTCGCTGCCTTCCAGCTTGACCAGGGCCCGAAAAAGCTTGTCGATCTCCAGCTCTTTCTTTTTGCGCAAAAAACGATCGGGAATATCGACGGTTCCGTTAGTCGCCATGGAATCTCCTCCGGCTTGCTCTCAACTCTCCCTAGTGAAATCCATTCCCGGTCGAAATTCGCGGGAATCTCTGAAAGTATAAGTCATCAATCGGCAATTCGTGATTTCCGGCCCGGCCGAGCCGGCTGCGAAAGGGGTTCGGCCCGACGGCGTGGATCGACGATGTCGATGCCAACGGATCTTTCGGTAATACCGTCCCGCGGAAAGGACGCTGCCTTCGTTATCGAACGGGAACTCCCCGCTTTCTCATGTGTTGCTTCGTTTCTTCGATACTGTATTCGCCGAAGTGGAAAATGCTCGCTGCCAGCGCCGCCTCCGCCCCTCCCAGCAGGATGGCGTCGGCCATGTGATCGGGAGAACCGGCACCCCCACTGGCGACCACGGGAATCGTTACCGATTTTGTCACTTCCCGGGTGATCTCCAGGTCGAAGCCGTCTTTGGTGCCGTCGGCGTCCATCGAGGTGAGGACGATCTCACCGGCGCCCATTTTTTCCACTTCGCGGGCCCAAGCGACCGCTTCGAGCCCCGTTCCGATCCGCCCTCCATTGATGTGGACTTCCCAGAACTCTTCCCCATTCCTGTCGACTCGCTTCGGATCGATGTTCACCACGATGCATTGCGAGCCGAACCGCCGGGCCGATTCGTTCACCAATTCGGGCGTGCGGCAGGCGGCCGAATTGATCGAGACCTTGTCGGCGCCGGCATTGAGCAGGGCTCGAATATCGTCGATCGTGCGGATGCCGCCGCCGACGGTCAGGGGCATGAACACCACCTCCGCCGTCCGCCGGACCACATCGATGAGGATGTCTCGTTTCTCATGACTGGCGGTGATGTCGAGAAAGACCAGTTCGTCGGCCCCTTCCGCTTCGTAGCGTTTGGCCACTTCGACCGGATCACCCGCGTCGCGCAGGTTCAAAAAATTGGTGCCCTTGACGACGCGACCTTGGTCGACATCCAGGCAGGGAATCACTCGTTTGGCTAGCATGATCGATTCGCGAGCCTCCCTCTAGGGAAGGCCTTCGGAGGAAACTTCCACCCAGCGATGACGCAGCAACCGGAACCTCCGCAGAACCTTGACGAAAACGCTTGCGGCGCCGGGTCGAGGAGGAGGAATGAAGTTCCATATTCTCGACGATGGGGGAAAGATGGAGTTTTTTTTCAGTTCGAACAGGACATAATCCCGAGAAAATAGCATAAATATCAAGTGTACGCCGAAGGCATATCGGGGTCAACCGCTCCCGGCATTTCCCGGACTGAAATGCCCAATATTTCCACTTGACGTCCTGCGTCCTTCTCGCTAACATCTCCCCGCGTTCTTTCCGATGCCACCTGCGATGCCACCTGCCGAGAGCGGCATCGCCATCGAACGGTGTGTTCGATTCGGCGACCATAGAGAAGGAGTTTCGCGTGCAGATCTTTCGATGGCCATGTCTTCGGGCAATCCCGCGCCCTTGGCGATGGGGCATTCCGATCGTCGTCGGCATGCCGCTTCTGCTCGCCGCCGGGTGTGTCAGTTCGATGATCTCCGATTGGAACATGCTCCGCGATTTCGGAAAGAAAGGGTACCGCGAGAGGATCCAGGTCGGCGGGGAGAGCCCCTTTGTCGATCTTTCCCATTTGCGGCCCGGAAATTACTGCAAAGTCTCCCTTCGTGACGACGAACGCGCCGCTTCCTATCAGGGATACGTGCAGTCGATCGATTCGGAGAAGGTCGTGCTGATCGATGCCGACCAGGAAGCCGCGCACGGATACCAGGTTCCCGTCGCATCGAAGGTGCCCTGGTTGAACCGGATCTTCCGGAAAACGCCGGATCCCGAAAAGGCGGTCACCAAGACGACGCGTGTCAAGATTTTACTCTCCGATATCGAACAGGTCGAGTCGCTTCCCGGCGGGGAAATGGAGGAGTCCTCCGAGATTCCCGACGCCTACGTCATTTCGGAGGATTGACGCGCGTCGACGGCGACGGATTCCCGTTCGGTCGGAATGCCATACGAACTTCAACCACGTATTTTTTCGCATGGATGCCCCGATCCGATGCGGTAGGAGAGAAAAGGTGCGACGGAATCGAACGATGACCCCGCTGTTTGCGGGATGCTTGCTCACCGTGATGATGGCCGGATGTCTCGGCCCCAATGTGCTCCATTCCAGCTTTCTTGATCTGGAAGATGAACAGCCGATCCAGTCGCCGTTTCCCGATCTCCGAATGCTTCAGCCCGGCGTCCGTTGCCGACTTCTGGTGAGCACGCCGACCGAGCCGGTGGTCTACGAGGGAACCGTGGCCCGAGCCGATCGTCAGGAAGTCTTATTGGCCAATGCCCGAGTGATGGGGCAACAAGAGGAGGAATCGGGATCCCCGGTCGGTTTCCTCTTCGGGAAGAAGTCGAAGGATTTGAAGCAGCGCGTCGATTCTCAAGGCCGAGCGACCGTTCCGGTCTACGCGATCAACGACATTCTTCTGGTCCCCGATCCCGCCGCCCCTTCGGTGGAATAGAAAAACCTAAGTGAAAAATGATCTTCTTTGAAGGGGCTTTATTTTTTCCATTATTCAATTTCAATGATCTTAATTTCAGGGTGTTTTTTTTGGGCATATTCTTTGACTAAACGAAAAAAATTCCGTACACGTGTATTTTCGAAAAGGTGTTGGGGGGGGGATAGGATTGAAGTTTGGAGGCCAGGAAATATTTTTGGACATGAAAAAGTGCATGTACTACTAAATGTATATATATTTTTCGGCCAATGGTCTCTTTTGGATAGATAATATTCGAGACAAGTGTCTGGTCTATAAACTTCAATACCAAGGTGTTTTTTAACGAAAGTTGAAATGCTGTGTTCTTCTGCTGGATGGGGAATATATTTAATCTTGTCGAAAGGACCGATGTTTTCTACTGCAGTTGCGATTAGATCTGTGTATTTGTCCTTTGTTATGCCATTTGTATGGTGGTGTAGAGGAGAGCTTACCAGCCATTTTTCATCAAGAAGGGGTTGAGGGTTAACTCTGGATCTGATTACATGAAAATTATTTTTTGTTACCTGGATTCCTTGAACATCTGAGAGGTCATAAAATGAAAAAAAGTCTACTTCCTTGGCGGGTATGGGGGGGATAGCAAGGCCCATTAGACAAAAAAGCGACCTCCGTAAAGAGTCGTTTGATGCCATATATTTATTAAGATCTGATTTTTTGTTAACTTGACAGCTCGATAAAGTGTCATTTCCATCGTCAAATTGAATAAACTTAGCAGATGGTATTAGATGATGTATAAATCGTGATACTGGTTCGATAATATTTTGTAAAAAGATACGATCAATCCTAGAATTCAGTCTGGTTACGGTTTCTCTCAATAATGAATAGCAAATCCAGTTTCTTTTCGCCCATGATATAGGAGAATGTGTGCCATAAACAAACCAGGGTAATGATTTGATCTCTGCCCATTCGCACTGCTGACATATTTTGAGTATGTTGTTTATGTTTCGGGGCGTTATGATAAGCAATACACTATGCTGAGGTTTGGTTTTGTATTTATGTCTAGCTTCGACGATGTTCAGCGCGCCAAATTGAGAATGTACAACAAATAAGTTCATTTAAGACTCCTTGATGCTACACTAAATAGGTTTTGTGGTGTTGTAATTGAATAGGAGCTGTTAAATGAGTATGAAAAACTAATAGTGTCGCCAGCTACACGCGATAGTTTATGTTTCCCAATTCGCAGATATTTACATTTATTCACCAGTTGTTGATAGATAAGCCTTTAACACGCGAGACAGAGAAATTGAATAAGAGGGTTAATGAGACCTAGAAGTAGAGGGGAAATCTAGACACTCAGTCTTTTCTATATTTAAGCTTGGTGCGTTGTACACTTTCGATATCAAGAATTTCATTCTTTTTGAAATTAAGAGAACTGTATACATTTCGCAAATCTCTAGCTAATTTTCGTAATCCATCTGGCTCAAGTGAAGCTGCATGATCAGTTCCCTTCCAGGTTCGGTTAAGTGTAAAATGACGCTCAACCCACTCCGCTCCCAACGTCATTGCTGCGATATCAGCCGCTATGCCTAAATGATGCCCAGAAAACCCAATAGCTTTTACTCTTGTTGCATAGAGATCTCGAATTCGCAGCAGCTCATAAAGGCAAATATCTTCAAATGCTACTGGGTATCCTGAAGTACAGCTATAAAGCACTAATGAATCAATGCGTTTGTGATCTTCAAAGAAGCTTACGATTTGCTCCTCTTCATCATGTGTGGTCATTCCAAATGAGAGGTGGATTTCTCCATCATAGTTACTGCACAAATAGTGAAGCAAATCCCAATGCGTATTACAGGCTGACGGGATCTTTATTAGACGAGGGTTAAGACTCGCAATTTCTTTGGCTGATGTTAAATCCCAAACAGAAGTGCTGTATTCAATGCTCATCTCATCGCAATATTGCTTGAGTTGACGGTGTTGTTCTAGGTCAAATTCCAGAAATTCACGATGTTCGCCATATGTGGCTCCGTAGGAGTTTTCAGGATTTGGATGTGGGGCTTGATACTGCTCCTCTGTTAGTAGCTCCCTGGGGTTGCGTTTCTGGAATTTTACTACATCAGCTTTGCAGAATAGTGCTGCGGTCATTATGGTTTCGCGAGCAATATTCATGTTGCCCTTGTGATTGCACCCAATTTCTGCAATTACTTTTGGAGCTGTTTTCGTTCTCAGAAAATCGCTGAACTGAAGAGCTAAGTTCATTAGTCTATCTTTCATTTTATGTACAGTAGTGCAGAATCAAACCTTGCTCGATGTATATTGACTGTCACTTGACAAAATCAGATCGCATAATTCTCGAATAGCACCAGAGCCCCCATTATTAGAGAGTACAATTTTTGCCGCTGCCGATACCTCTGGATATGCATCGGCAACAGCTATTCCGCAGCCCACCATTTGCATACATTCTATATCGTTAATGTCATTTCCTACATAAATGGTGTTTTCGCATGAAATATTATTTGTTTTGAGCCAATCTGATAGAAAAGATGCTTTTTGATCGATTCCTTGATGGTATTCAATATTCAATTTTTTGCATCTTGTGGCCACCACTGAATTGTACTCTTTCGATATTACTACTATTTGAATTGTAGTCTTATCTTGGAGCCTTGCTATTCCCATTCCATCCGCACGGCTGCAGACAACAGATTCTATGTCATTCTGACTAACGATAACGTGATTGTCAGTAAATACCCCATCGAAATCATAGACGAGTGCTTGGATGTAGTTAGGTAAGTGCTTCTGTAGGTGCCTTTTGTTTTCTTCTCGCATTAGTGATTCAACAATGAAGAAGTCGACAGGATTGTCTATTTCACCAACTCGTTCTGGTGGCATACAATACAATGATGTTTTTCCAAAAAAACGATGTTTGTGATGAAGAAATCCTGCTACACGCATTGAATACACTGCGCCAGTTTCAATATATTGTGGCTCCCGGTCCTGCCGTAGCGGACGATAAGCTTTGTCATGATTGATGCCTTCGGCTATTCCATTTTCGTTTACCTGCCATAGGAAATAATGAAAAGGAGCTACTGATAATGCTGAATCTGCCTGATTTCGAATCATAGTTCTTACTGTCCCATCAATGTCCTCTGCTAAGGTTAATGGAGACGTGCACTGGAGGAAAACTAAGATATCAGGACTTTGTCTCTCTGTAGCCTGTAGTTGTTCAAGTACATGGAGCAGGGCAGATTCGCTACTCGCAGCACAGCCGCTGATAGATGATGGTCTTATGATTACCTCAGACCCATATTCCTGTGCAATTTTAGCAATTTCTGGGTCATCGGTACTTACCACAACTCGGTCGACTGTTTCTGATTGGATTGCCTGCAGAATTGAATGAGCGACAAGAGGTGTGCCACAAAGGGGCAGCATATTTTTTCGAGGAATTGCTTGGGATCCACCTCGAGCTGGAATAACTGCTAATGTGCTCATTTAATATTCCTTTTTTGCGTGAAATATTTTGATAGGTCGAGTCTTTCCTCTAGATCTAACGCAGATACACTACCTGTTGTGTTGCGTATTTATGTTGTTGAGTATTTTGCCCCTTGCTGGAGTAGAAGATGGTTTAGCTCTGCTCTTATGAAGAAGGGGATCGCCGAGGATTTTGCTAGAACTTTCATGTGTTTTATGTGATTTATAGTTACAATAGGTCATCCAGAAGCCACAGGCAAGAGATTCTCTTAAAGAGCGGGGAGGCCGAGAATCGCTGAAATGCGTAAAGCCCTTTGCCATAACTATTTATGGCATACGGGCCCCTCAGGAAAAGGGGGGGGTATTTCCCGCGAGAAGATGGGGCGATACGGTCACAGGAAGAAAAAGGAGACATTCAAGGGAAATCGGCTACCCAACCGCGTTTCCCTCAAAGTGGACTCCGCGGCCCGGAGCGGCCGGCCATGCGGGTGGCGGAGGGATTTTCCGGGGCGGTTCTCGTCGGCGAGATTTCCGAGGGCGTGATGCCCAGGGATGATTCGAGCATCGCCACGCGATCGGCCAGTTCGTCTTGGAACCGGTTGTAGTGGAGCGAAGAGCGGTAGTTGGCCAGCGCCTGATGTAACTCGCCCGTCTTCTCGCGGATGTGTCCGAGGGCTCGGAGTGCCCGATCGTTCGACTCGTCTGTCGCGATCACTTCGACCAATTGCCCGATGGCCTCCTGATGGCGACCCGCTTCCTCGTAGAGCCGAGCAAGTTCGATCTTCGGTTCCGCGGCCAGGGGATTCCGCTGCGACCAGCCGGCCAGAAGCTCATAGGCCGCCTCGGGCCGTTGTGTTTCCATCAACAGCACGGAAAGTCCCCGGTAGCAAGAGGCGTGATTGGGATTCCGGTCGAGGCAGAGCCGATAGTAGCGTTCGGCCTGGGAGAACTGGTCGGATTGCTGATTGATCGAGGCGATGCGGTGATGCGTGGCCCCGAGATTGTAGTAGGAGTCGGCGTCGTCGGGGTTGAAGTTCGCCGCACGTTGGAAGGCGAGCAGGGCTTCGTTGTATCGGGCCTGGTTGTAGAGTTTGACCCCTTCGGCGTTCTTCGTCTGCGAAGAGAGGGAAGAGCATCCGATTCCCAACGTGAGTAAAAGGAGACATCCCGAAAGACGGCAAAGCCGCAAGTCGGGAATCCGCATTCTCGAAAGGGGGGAGAAGAAGGATCGGTGCATGATCATCACTCTCATGGGCACGAACAATAGGGCAATAAGGGGAGGTGTCGTCGGATATGGAGCGAGGGGAAAGGATTCGCTTTTCCTCTTCGCCGCGATTTCCCGCAAAATCGGGCAAAATCGAAACGGCAAAAAGGCGGTTCGGAGCATACGGTAGTTTTCGGGATTATGCAAGAGCAGATTATCGATTACAATGGGAGGAAGGAGACACACGCCGCGGTCCGAGGCCGGGAACGCCGTTTCGCGGATTCCTTTCTCCCAAGCCATGCCATGAACGAACCGACCACCTCCCACAAGCAGAAGCTCGAATTGGTCGAGGAGCACGCCATGCCTCCCGCGACCGATGTCGCGGTGCGCGAGCTGCTTTGCGAATGTTTTCCGCGCGATGTCGAGCATTTTCGGAAGCGCCGGGCCTGGCACGAGAGCGTGCCGGAGTATTCCATTCTCGCCTGGGAGGATGACCAAGTGGTCGGACACGTGGCGGTGGTGTTGCGGACGATCGATTGCAAGGAGCAATTCCGGCTTCGAGTGGCCGGCATCCAGGGAGTCGCGGTGACCTCCCGGCTCCGAAAGACCGGTCTTTCGCAACGATTGATGAATCTCGCGCTCGCCGAAGCGGTGGGCCGCGAGGTCCCCTTCGGCCTTCTTTTCTGCCACGAGCCGCTCTTGGCGTTTTACCGATCCATGGGATGGAGACGCTACAATCACCCGATCGTGATGCGCAATAAAGATGGCGAACAGGTGCCGATGCGGGCGAACCATGCGATGTATATCGAGCTGACCGAGGCCCGATTTCCGCAAGGGCCCCTCGACCTCTTGGGACGCGACTGGTAGATCGCTTTCTCTTTTCCGAGAATGCTCGCGATTCTGAGAATCGGCGCGCAAAAAAAGATCCCGACGGTGGGTGGTGTCCGACGGGATCGAATAGGAGAAAATGCGAAAGAGGGATCCTGAAGCTGGGCGTGATGTCGATTCGAATGGACGGACTTTCGCGGGCCGGAGGAACGAACCGGGAGGTTCGAAAAACGGTCCTGAGCGGAAACGCTTGAAGCCATCGCGTATTCCAGTATCCGGGACAAACTTCAAGGAAATAACCTGTAAACTTGTCCCAGACTCTCCTACAAGTGCAATCATTCTACTCTGTGATGGATCGAGCACAAGGGCCCTGAAAACCTTTTTTTCGGGGATTCTCGAATCTATTTTCCGACACAGTTTTTCCAATTGTTTCACGCTTCGTTGGGCACGAAAAAAAGGCTGCCCTCTCCGAACGGAAAGAGCAGCCTTGGATGGTGAAGTTCGCCTCGAGCCGGTGAGGCTCGCAGGTTGGGGCGATCTTAGAAGATGCCCAATGCGGTGAGGCTGTAGCGGACGATGAACCCGGCCGCGACCACGCTGACCATATTCATGAGCTTGATCAGAATGTTCAGGCTCGGGCCGCTGGTGTCCTTGAACGGGTCGCCGACGGTATCGCCGACCACGGCCGCCTTGTGAGCTTCGGTGCCTTTGCCGCCGTGAGCGCCCGATTCGATGTACTTCTTGGCGTTGTCCCAGCTACCGCCGGCGTTGGCCATGAAGATTGCCACACAGAAGCCGCAGGTGAGCGTTCCGACCAACAGGCCGATCACGCCCGCGACGCCCAGAACCAATCCCACCACAACCGGAAGGGCCAGACCGAGCACCGAGGGAGCGATCATCTCCCTCTGGGCCGCCTTGGTACTGATCGCCACCGGCGTCTGGTAGTCGGGCTTCTCGGAGTAATCCATGATGCCCGGGCTCTCCTTGAATTGCCGGCGGACCTCTTCGACCATGCCGAACGCCGCGCGGCCGACCGCCTTCATCGTCATGGCGCAGAAGACGAACGTGGCCATCGCGCCCAGGAAGATGCCGACGATCACCTTCGGGTTCATCAGGTTGCAGCTATAGTAGTTCATCCAGTCCATCATATTCGCGCTATGCACATTCACCAGTGGCGCGTTGATTGCCGCGAACACGGGTCTCCCGTCGTCGTCTTTGGCGATGATCTCCTCTTCCAGCAGCGCCGGGCCGTTGCCGGTGAGGATCTTGCTCCAATCCTCTTTCAGCTTGGGATGGCGGAGGTGTTCGGGCATGGCGAGGTAAGTCTCGATGTGGTGCCCTTCTTCGCTCTTCGAGACGTGGGTGATGAACTGGCGGTTCATTTTATAGTAACCGGGCTGGAAGTCTTCGCCCTGGAAGTCGATGTACGAAGTCATGGCCGAATCGCCCCAACGTTCGAATCCGACGCGGACCTCTTCGACGTAGGCGGCCAAGAGGGCCAAGGCGGTCAGGGCGGCCGAACCGATGGCGAAGCCCTTTCCGGTGGCGGCGGTGGTGTTGCCGAGGCTGTCCAGCGCGTCGGTCCGTTCGCGGACCTCCGGATCGAGACCGGCCATTTCGGCGTTTCCGCCGGCGTTGTCGGCGATGGGACCGTAGGCGTCGGTCGCCAGGGTGATGCCGAGGGTCGAGAGCATGCCGACCGCCGCGATACCGACGCCGTAAAGCCCCATGGCGAACCAATCGACATCGAGGTAGTTCCATTGCGAGGAGGCACCGAACGCCAGGAGCGTCGCCGTACAGACGACGATCACCGGAGCCCAAACGCTTCTCATGCCGTCGGCAATCCCGCCGATGATGACCGTCGCCGGTCCGGTTTCCGCTTGGCCGGCCAGTTTTTTGGTCGGATTGTATTCATCGCTCGTGGAGTACTCGGTCCACCAGCCGATCAGCACGCCGGCGATCAGGCCGATCACGACGCTGAATCCGACGCTTCCGTAACCGGGCAGCATGACGTAGGAAAGGATGATCGCCAAAACCCCGATCACGATACTTGAATAGTTCACGCCTCTGCCGAGGGCCTTGAGCAGGGTTCCCTGATCGGCCTGTTCCTCAGTACGGACCAGGTAGATACCTCCGATGGAGACCAGAATTCCGGCACCGGCGAGAACCAGCGGCAGGAAGAGGGCGTTGAGCTGCATGGAGATATGCGACTGTCCTTCGGGAATTGCAAGGCTGCTTCCGGCGAACGCGGCCACGCCGAGAGCGGCGGTGGCGAGGATCGAACCGCAGTACGACTCGTACAGGTCGGCGCCCATGCCGGCGACGTCGCCGACGTTGTCGCCCACGTTGTCGGCGATGGTGGCGGGGTTCCGCTTGTCGTCTTCGGGGATCCCGGCTTCGACTTTTCCGACCAGGTCGGCACCGACGTCGGCCGCTTTGGTGAAGATACCTCCACCGACACGGGCGAACAGCGCCTGGCTACTGGCTCCCATGCCGAAGCAGAGCATGGTGACGGTGATTTCGACCAACCCCATTTCCCAGCCCACCATGGGGAAGATCCAGTAGAGCAACAGGAACCAGAGGGCGATGTCGAGCAGTCCGAGGCCGACGACCGTCAGTCCCATGACCGCACCGGAGCGGAAGGCGACCAGCAGGCCTTGGTTCAGGGAGTTCTGTGCCCCCGCGGCGGTCCGACTGGAGGCCCAGGTGGCGGTTTTCATGCCGAGAAAGCCGGCCAACCCGGAGAAGAACGCCCCGGTGAGAAAGGCGAAGGGGACGATGACGTGCTGCACATGCAGTCCGAAGGCGAGGAAGGCCAACACGAGGCAGATCACCAGGACGAAGAACGCGACGACCTTGTACTGCTGCCAGAGATAGGCGTTGGCGCCGACCCGCACCGCCTCGGCGATGGAGACCATCTCTTCGTTGCCTTCATCGGCCGCCATCATCATCTTGAAGAATTTCCAGGCGAAGAACAGAGCGACGATCGATCCGGCGAAGACCAACAGCCAAAGCATGAAATAGCCGAACTGATTCGGGTCCGCCGCGGCGGCCGCTCCGGCCGATTCCTCGCCCTCTTGGGCAAAAACGCCCTGGGCGAACATCAGAGGCAGCGACAGGGCCGAAAGCCAGCCGAGATGCGCGCCTCGCGTCATTTTCGATAAAAACTTCATGTTACACCATTCTCCCGTAAAGGTTGTGAAAACAGGTTCGTCGTGAGCAATGAGGGTGCCTGACCTTCCTCGAACGCGTTACGTCCGCGAAGTTCCCCGCGAAGGAATACCTCGACGAAGATCATCCAAGGAATGATACTTCACCGTGAGGACCTCTGCGTACCAGGTCACCTGCAATCGGCCAAAAAGTAAAGACTTTTTCAAGGTTTTTTTCAGGAAAACCTTGCAGGTCGCTCCTCGATGGGAGCTTTTGTTTGCTCCGCAAATCCTTGTGTAAAAAGAACTTGCGGGAATCACTCCTCGTTTGCCTGGCTGGAGTCCCAAGGGAGAGGAGGGCGGGGGCCCGATTCAAGAGGCTACCTGTCCCTTGAAGACGATTTCAAAAAATTTCGAAATCGCTGTATTTTACCTGATTGAAACTCCTTCTGTCAACCATAGCACGCGAAAACTCTCGCCAATTCAAAAAGTATAAAACCGATCCATTCATTCGAGGAAAACTTTAAGGAAAAACCGGGGGGGCGTTCATCAAGGCCCCCTCGATCAAAGGCCGAAAGTCGTATCGAACGGAACGAGAAAGAGACGGGCACTATAATAAACATTATTTTTCAAGTGACGTAAAGAGGCGGTCCTCTCCGGCAACGCGCTTGGCTTCTTCCTTCGAGGCGATTAAACTGAAACGATCGTCGCCATCGGGAAATTTGCCAAAAGAAGTTCTTTTCATGACCGTCACCCACGAGTGTTCCAATCAATATCTTCTCCGGTCCCGTCGCCTTTCAGCGCGGGCCGGCGCCAAGACGCTGGTCGATCGGGTCGATCTGGAGGTTCGAAGAGGCGAGCACGTGATGATCGTCGGGCCGAACGGGGCGGGCAAGACGACCCTTCTCAGGTGCCTGGCCCGAATGTGGCCCGAAGTCACGGGGGAGATCCTTCTCCAGGGAAGGCCGCTTACGGCGTATTCCCGTCGCGAGTTGGCCCGGCGGATGGCCCTGGTACAGCAGACGCCCGCGCCGGTCTTCGGCTTCACGGTCGAGGAGGTGGTCCGGATGGGGCGTTACCCCCATTTGCGGGCGATTTCGCCCTTTTCGGCGGAGGATCACCGCGTCGTCGGTGAGGTGATGGAGAGGATGGAAATCGACCCGTTGGCGGCGCGCAAGGTCCAAACGCTCAGTGGGGGGGAGCGTCAAAAGGTGTTTCTCGCCGCGGCGCTGGCCCAGCAACCGGAGATCCTCTTGCTCGACGAGCCGACGACCTTTCTCGATTACCGGCACCAGGAGGAGATCGCCCGATTCCTCCATCAGCTCCACCGGGAGCGGGGGACGACGTTGGTCGAGGTGACCCACGATTTGAACCGCGCGGTGTTGCACGCCGATCGTATCGTCGGACTCGCCGGCGGCAAGGTGCTCTTCGAGGGGACGCCTTGGGAGATCATGCAGCCGGAGAAGCTCAGGGCACTGTTCGGGATGGAGTTTCAGATGGTGCGTCATCCGGTATCGCAGTTGCCGATGATCGTGCCCAGCTCCTTCGCCGAAGATGCCGAAAAAACCCGGGGAGGTTCCCCATGAGACGTCCCGGCGTTCTACTGATGTTCCTCGGTCTTCTTGCGGTCATTGTTTTTTTTACGATGCCGCTTCTGGGCATGCGGTGGTTTCCCGTTTCCACCTATTGGCACCCCCGCGATGAGACCACGGCGATGATCTTTTGGCAACTCCGGTTCCCCCGACTTCTCGTGGCGATGGCGGCCGGCAGCGGACTGGCGATGGCGGGGATGATCTTCCAGGCGATTTTCCGAAATCCGCTGGCGACGCCGTTCACGCTCGGAGTGGCCAGCGGGGCTTCGCTGGGGGCCTCGATCTATTTTCTTGCCGGCGGGACGTTTCTGTTTTTCGGGCTGCCGGGCGTCACCTGGGCGGCGCTGGCCGGCGCGCTTTTGGCGATGGGCATCGTTCACTTGCTCGCCCGAAGCGGCGAGACCTCTTCGCAACGCATGCTCCTGGCCGGGGTGGCGGTCAGTTTCTTCTTTTCCAGTCTCATCCTTTTCGTGCAGTACATTTCCGATCTCTCGCGATCGTACCGCATGATTCGCTGGGTGATGGGCGGGTTGCAAAACGCCGACGCGGGCGACCTCCGTGCCATGGCCCCGTTTGTCGTTGCGGGGTTGCTCGTGATGCTGTGGTTCTCTCGGGAGCTCGATCTTCTAACCACCGGCGAGACGCGGGCCGAAGCGGCCGGTGTCGATATCGCCCGATTGCGTACGCTGCTTTTCTTCACCGCCTCGATCGTCACCGCTTCGGTGGTCGCCGTTTGCGGCCCCGTCGGATTCGTCGGGTTGATGGTTCCCCACATGTGCCGGCTCGTTCTTGGGCCCTCGCATCGGTATCTGGTTCCCGCCTGTTTTCTCGCCGGAGCTGCGTTTCTCGGCATTTGCGACACCTTGGCCCGATCGCTGCTGGCCCCGGCCGAATTGCCGGTCGGCATCCTCACCAGCCTAATGGGCGGACCGTTCTTCCTCTGGCTGCTCCTGCGAAGACAGGACGGAATCTGATTCGCCGGAAAGTGGTTCGCCGGGGATTTCCCCCGAGTGATGCGGGGCGGTCGATCGTTCGGGATGGGGAATCAAAACGACCGCGAACACCGCCGCGAGCATGACCGTCGCTCCCAGCCACTGGATGGGTTGGAGCCGATCGCCGTGGAGCAGGACGCCGAAAAAGGTGGCGAAGACCGGTTCGAGAGACAACAGAAACGCCGCCTGGACGGCCGGGAGGTACTTCTGGCCGAACGTCTGCCCGAAGAAGCAGACGGCACTGGCCAAAACGCCGCAAATCACCAGGGCCCAAACGACCGAAGGGGTGGGGAAATGTCTCGGCTCGGTCATCGGCCAGGCGATCGCGCTGAGCGCGGCGACGGTCGTCAACTGCACGAAGGCGAGGGCCACCGGGTGCAGTTTCGGGCTGGTCCGCTCCAGCACGGCGACGTGCATCCCGAAGCAGAAGGCGCAGCCGAGGGTCAGAAGTTCCCCCGATTCCGGACGGTTCCAGTTGCCGCCCAAAAGACACCACAGCCCGAAGAGTCCCAGCACCATGGCGGCCCAAACGAGTTTGGCATTGCGGATGCCGAAGAAGATGCGGTTGCAGAGCGGCGCGAACAGGACGAACAGGCCGGTGATGAGCCCGCTGCGCGAGGCGGTGGTCGTCTTCAATCCCCAGGTTTGCAGAAGGTAAGCGGCGGCGACGATCACTCCCGGCGCGAGTCCCCAGAGCAGGGTCTTTCGATCGAGATGCGGCAAGGCGAAGGGCAACAGTACCAACGCCCCCAGCGTGAAACGCAGCGCCAAAAACGAAACGACTCCATAGTCCTCGACCGCATCCTTGACGATGACGAACGTCCAACCCCAGATCAGCGCCGTGCCGAAAAGGATGACGATGCTGAGGATTTTCTTCGAAACAGTCGCTTCGGTGATGGCTCAGTTCCCTTTCCGCGACTGCATTTCGGGAGCGTCGTGCTCGAGTTTCCTCAGAAGCTGCTTGACCCGTTCGGGTTGTTTTTCGGACAGGTCGCGCGTTTCCAACGGATCCTCCCGGTGGTCGTAGAGCTCGATCTTTCGGTATTGCCCGTCTTGCTTATCGGCGATCAAACGATAGCGGTCCGTCCGAACCGTATCGCCGCGCCAGTAGCCGAAGGCCGCGGTCTTGCCGGGATGATCGGGGTTTTCCAGTACCGGGGCGAGACTCGTTCCGGCCAGCGGCCAACAGGGCCGGTCGAATGAGAGTTGACACAGGTCGACGAGCGTCGGATAGATGTCGAGCGTCTCGACCAGTGCCTCGGTCGCTTTGCCGGCGGTCTCCATGCCCGGAACGCGGAGGATCAAGGGACTGTTGAGCGATCGCTCCAGGGGAGTGTGCTTGCCCCAAACCTGGTGTTCGCCCAAATGCCAGCCGTGATCGCCCCAGAGCACGACGATGGTCTCGTCGGCCAGTCCCAGCCGATCGAGTTCGGCGAGCACGCGACCGATCTGGGCATCGGTGTAGCTCACGCAGGCGTAATAGGCCCGCTTCGCCCGACGCATCGCCTCCGGCGCGAGCGGCCGCGTTTTGTCGAAGGTCATCTGGTATTTGTAGAATTCCCCGCTTCGGTGGCTGTACTTGCTGGTCGCCTCGGGGTTGGCCGGAAGAGGGATTTCGGTTTGCTCGTACAGGTCCCAATACCGCTTCGGCGCGACGAACGGGAGATGCGGTTTGAAAAAGCCGAGCCCGAAGAAGAATCGCCGATCCTTCGCCTGGAGTTCTCGGAGCACCTCGATCGCGCGATCGGCCATCATGCCGTCGGGGAGTTCGTTGTCGGCGCAGTCGGGATGCTCCATCAGGGGCATGTATCCGCTGCCGTCTTCGCGGTGACGGCCGTCGGCATAGGCGAAGAAGATCCCCCAGCCACGTTTCCACGGTCCATAGGGCGTGAGCATTTCGTCCCAGGCCCCGGGCATCTCCGGACGCCGGTCCCCGGTGCCGTCGTAGGCGGTGACCTTGCCGTCGGCGGTGTGGGAAAGCTTGCCGATGAGCACCGTGTGGTAACCGCTTTTGCGGAACATTTCCGGCATGCTCCGGGCGCAGTCGCCCGGCGGCTCGGCGGGCAGGGCGGTCGGGCCGGAGTAAAAAGCGTGATTGCCCCGGGCCCCCGACTCACTCGTGCGGCGGCCGGTCAGCAAGGCGTAGCGCGAGGCCCCGCAAGTGGGCACCTGCACGAAGTGACGGTTGAACCGCATCGCGGTGTGGCTCAGCCGATCGATGTTCGGGCTTTTCACCGCGTCGATGCCGTAGCAGCCGAGTTCCGGCCGGAGGTCGTCGACCGCCAGAAAGAGCACGTTGAAACGATTCCGGTCCGTTTCCTCTTCCGCCGACGCCCTCGGGAGGATGCTCGAGGAAAACAGCATCAGCGGCAGCAAGGCCAAGAGGCGGGTCGGTTGACGAAATCGATTCGGACGATTCAAATGGGGGAATCGCATCAGGCACTCCTTCTCGGGCATGGACTTGGTGCGCGGACAAGCGGCCGCTCCGGCGCGCTGCCGCCGGAGACGCTCACCTTCGTAAATCACGGAAATCCCAATATATCATGAATGAAACCGCCGAACAACTCGCCGCCGAGTTGGCCCATTACCGGATCGAGCTCCCCAACAAGAAGATCCGCATGATCGATCGTTACCGGCATCAGCTCTGGAAATGGAATGAGCGCATGAACTTGACGCGGCACACCGACATGGAAAAATTCGTCGGCCGCGACGTGGTCGACAGCGTCGTTTTCGCGCGGCACCTGATTCCGGAGGAGCGGGTGCTCGATGTCGGAACCGGGGGCGGCGTCCCGGGAGTGCTGCTGGCGATTCTGCGGCCCGATGTTCGCGTCGAGGTCTGCGATTCGGTCGAGAAGAAGGCCGGCGCGGTCGGGGAGATCATCAAGAAGCTGGAACTCGAGGTGAACGTCTGGCACGGGCGGGCCGAGGAACTCCTTCGGGTGAACCGGTACGAGACGCTGACCGTCCGCGCGGTGGCGAAACTCTCCAAGGTGCTCCACTGGGTGCGGCCTCGATGGCAGAAGTTCGATCGCCTCTTGGCGATGAAGGGACCGGCCTGGGTGGAGGAACGCAAGGAAGCCCGACATTTGGGCTACCTCAAGCCGCTGGCCTTGCGGAAGCTCGAAGAGTACGAGATTCCGGGGACCGGGTCGCAGAGCGTGCTCTTGCAGATTTGTCAGCAGAAACGGCTCCAGGAGATCCGCGAGAAGTTCGGCGTCGAGAAGTGAGCCGGCGGGGGATCACGCCTCCCAACGATCTTCCGGACAACGGAACGCCCGACCCCACGCCTTGATCGGAAGGTAACATCCGCAGAGCAGGCAGCGGCGGCCCCGCAGTCGGGGGCATCGATCGCAGCATTCCAGCCGCCGGCGCATTGTCGCTTCGTCGACGATCTGTCCGCGATCGGCGAGAAATCCCGTGATGCTCTCCGCCAAGTTCCGACCCTGACGGAGCAGGTTGGGGAAGGTGGTGTCTTTTTGTTCATTTTTCCGACTCTCCGCGGGAGGTTCGCTCCGGTCGTTGCGAGTTGTTCCGGAGCGGTTTTCGGGAGGGATCGCGTTGGTTTTTCTTCGCGCGGAACGTGGGGCGGGAAACTCCAGGATTTTTGGTGTCATCATGATCTCCGCGATACCGGGGCCGGTGAGCGAACGTCGAATGACTTCATCATGACACCGCGATGCGATCAGACAAGTCCGTTTTCTGGACAGCGCGGAAGAACGATCGGCTGCGCGCAAGAAAAGCGGACACCGGGGGAGATATCCGCTTCGTGGAAATTGCCGGTGGAGCTTACCGCGACATTCCGAGTCGGCGGCGGATTTCGTCCACCACGTCGTCCTTCTTCACGCGCCACTGCTCGAGGGTATCGCGGTCGCGGAGGGTGACCGTTTGATCCTCCGTGGTTTGCCCGTCGACGGTGATGCAGAACGGCGTGCCGATTTCGTCCTGGCGACGGTAACGACGGCCGACGGCTCCCTTGTCGTCGTAGAACGACTCCATGTGCTTTTTCAGTTCCCCGTAGATTTCCTTGGCGATTTCCGGCATGCCGTCCTTCTTGACCAGCGGGAAGACGGCCGCTTTGATCGGCGCGAGTCGAGGATGAAATTTCATATAGGTCCGGGTGGTCATCTTGCCCTTGTCGTTGGGGACCTCGTCGACCTGATAGGCTTCG
Source organism: uncultured Planctomycetaceae bacterium (assembly GCA_964632505.1). GTDB lineage: Bacteria > Planctomycetota > Planctomycetia > Pirellulales > Thermoguttaceae > CAZWCE01. Next base: position 287,093 of record CAZWCE010000005.1, read on the forward strand.
CAGAGAAACGCCAGCGTCGCCCGATCGGCGCCCGCGGACGGCTCGATCACATGCGGGACGAACCGTTCTTTCGTCTGGTCGTCGAAGTAGGTCAGATCTTTGCCGCTGCCGCGATGGCGGGGCTTCTCGTGTTCGTCCTTTTCGACGACCAGGTCGTCGCCCTCGCGAACAAGCTTGCCTTCCATGTGGCTGCGGAGGTCGAAATCGCCGCGATGGGCCACCCCCTCGAGTTCACCGAATTCGCCCTCGGGCAGAAACGGGAAGGCGTATTCCACGTCGGCCGTGCCGCAGGAATAGTGGCTTAGCTCGTCCGGGTCGTGGTCGCGAAGGCGGAGGCGGTCGCCGGCCAGTCCCATGTCGACGTACCACTGGAAACGCCGGTCCCGCCAGTAGTGGTACCACTTCTCCGATTCATCGGGCCGGCAGAAGAACTCGATCTCCATCTGCTCGAACTCCCGGCTGCGGAAGGTGAAGTTACGCGGCGTGATCTCGTTGCGAAAGCTCTTGCCGATCTGGGCGATGCCGAACGGCAGTTTGACGCGGGTGCTGTCGAGCACGTTCTTGAAGTTGACGAAGATGCCCTGGGCCGTTTCCGGGCGAAGGAACGCCGTGTCGTCTTCGCTGCCGAGTGCCCCGACGATCGTCTTGAACATGAGATTGAACTCACGCGGCGGGGTGAGCGTTCCCTGGTCTTTTGCGTCGGGACCGACCACCTCCTCCAGGTTCTCCAGGGCGGTCAGCGGCTGGATCGGGCCGTCCCAGCTCAGCTTGTCCGCCTCCTTCTTGCGGAGATTGAAGAATTTCATCGCTTTCTGATCGAGTTCCGGTTGGGGATCCTCCGTGCCGATCGTCGTGATGAACGCCTTTTTCCCTTTCGCTTCGGCCCAGCGGCCCTGAATGTGGTCGTGGCGATAGCGGCGTTTCGATTGGCGGCAGTCGACCATGTAATCGTGGAAGAGATCGTAATGGCCGGAGCATTTCCAGACCTGCGGGTGCATGATGATGGTGCAGTCGACGCCGGTCATTTCGTAGGTGCCCGGAGCGCCTGGCGCGACCTCGAGTTCGTTGTTCGAGGTGACCATGTCGTGCCACCAGCATTGCCGGACGTTCTGCTTCAGCAGCACACCGAGCGGGCCGTAATCCCAGAAGCCGTTCAGCCCGCCGTAGATCTCGCTCGACTGAAAGAGAAAACCGCGACGTTTGCAAAGTGCGACCAGTTGGTCCATTTCCATGATGGCATCCTTTAGAACTGAAAAAGGTGAGTTCGAGGTGATCAGGACGGATTCAACGTCGAGTGCGGCGAGTGGATCGCCCGAATCGTTCCCGAGGGGGCGTCGAACGTCGCGAGTACGTTGAGGCGATCGACCTGCGAGGCGACCAGGATATCGCGGGCCAGTCCGATTTTGACCAAGTTTTTCCCGCCGGTCGACTTCCGCAAAATCCCGTTGAGCGTTTCCGGAGGAATCGGCTCGTGACCGAGGATTTTCGGCAACGGCAGCGTCCTCCGCCACTGGTCGCAGACGGTGATCGCCTGCGTGTTGAACCGAAACGCCAGGGGATCTTCGCGGGTGATCCGCTCGACGAGCAGCCCCGCCAGCAGCAGGTCTTCCTCGGTGCATTTGCCGTTGGTGCCGGCGCAAATGATGTCGATCCTCTCCCGGGTTTCCAGGTGGTCGACCACCGCCGCGGCGTTGACGAAACCGGCCGGCACCACTTCGGCCGCCGCGGAGGCGACCTCGATCGCCCGGGTGCCGTTGGTCGTGGTGAACAGGATTGTCTTCTCCGCAACCCTTTCGGGTGTATAGTCTTGCGGCGAATTGCCCAGGTCGAATCCTTCGATCGGCATTCCCCCGCGTTCGCCCCCGAGGAGGCGTTTTTCCGGCTCGATGGTTTCGGCGGCCTTTCGAGCGGCATCCACATCGACCAGCGGGACGACTTCGCGAGCGCCGGCATGCAGGGCATGGAGGATGGTCGTCGTCGCCCGAAGTACGTCGATCACCACCGCCGTGCCGCCGACCAGCGCGTCGGGCGGCACCAACGTGGGCAACGCATGGACCTGGATCTGTCGCTTGGCAGTGGGCATCGGTGATTCTTTTCGCGAAGTAGGGGGGCGTCGGGGACCCGATCAGGAAAGGGAGTGATTTCATCGGAAACCAGCCATTTTAACGCAAATCGGCGACTTTTCTAGTCAAGCGGCCGGGGAACCTCTCGACGGAAGATATTTTTCGATATTTTAGGTAGAATAAACCGTTTGGCGGGATAGTATAGAGAGACGGCAGGATATATGGCATGGAATGGAGTGTTGGCCCGGTGCGGAATAGATGGCCGTCCCTCGATCAGCAGGCGGAATGCCGGCGATGTGAATCGCTTATATCAAAGGGGGTTCTTCGGGAGTGTGGTCGGGGATTGGGGATTATTGAGAGAAGGGGGCTCCTGGCGGTGATGCCGGCTTTCGGGAAAAGGATCGCCGGTCCCGATCATGGGCGTCGATAGGAACAGAATGCGAATCGATGGGAAAACAACCAGAAATGCCGCGTTGTCGTGAAGAACAGCCGGTCGATAAAACGCCGGAGCGGATTCGTCGCATGTTCGACGAGATCGCGCCTCGGTACGATTTGTTGAACCACCTCCTCTCGATGGGGATCGATCGCCGTTGGCGGCGTCGAACGGTACGTCGGGCACGACCGGAAGTGCCGGGGCCGATTCTCGATGTCTGCACGGGGACGGGAGATCTCGCACTTTCCTGGTGGCGGGGGGAGCCGGAGCGGGAGGTGTTCGGGGTCGATTTCGCGCCGGAGATGATCGAGCTGGGGCGGCGAAAAGTGGACCGCGTCGGCGCGGTCGATCGCGTGCATTTGGCCGAAGGCGATGCCTTGAATTTGCCGTTCGAGTCGAATCGTTTTGCCGTCGTTTCGGTCGCTTTCGGATTGCGGAACGTCGGAGACACGGATCGAGGACTTCAGGAAATGATCAGGGTTTGTGCCCCCGGAGGATCGGTCGTCGTCCTGGAGTTCACCTTACCGAAAAGGGCGCCGATGCGGCAAATCTATCTCTGGTATTTCCTGCATGTGTTGCCGAAAATCGGGCAGTGGATTGCCCCGAATCGGGAGTCGGCCTACCACTATTTGCCGACAAGCGTCGGGCAGTTCGATCAGGGAGAAATGTTGCTGGAGCGGATGAAACAAGCGGGATTGCGAGACCTCCGGGCCCAGCCGATGACCTTCGGAACCGTGACGTTGTACCGGGGAAAAAAGGGGGGCGCGGAGTAAGCAACGCCGCCCGCCATCTTGGAATGAACCTCGCCACCGCGAAGAGGGGAGTTGATCTTGAGAAGTAAGCGAATTGTCCTGGGAATCACCGGTGCCAGCGGTGCGGTTTACGGGATCCGCCTATTGAAACAGTTTCTGGCGACCGGCTGCGAAATGCACGTGGTGATCAGTCCCAGCGGGCGGAAAGTGCTCTGCCACGAGGGAGCGCACCTGCTGACGCAATCGGGCGATGCGGTCGAAGCGAAAGCGCTGGAGAAGCTCGAAGATGTCGATCTGTTGGGGCGTCTCTTGCATCCCGCTTCGATCGGGCATCCCCCCCGGACCTACGACGCCGAGGATTTTTCCGGGACCGTCGCCAGCGGTTCCTTCGCGACCGACGCGATGGTGGTATGCCCCTGTTCGGCGGGAACGCTCGGCGCGATCGCCAACGGCGTGAATGTGCACCTGATCCATCGGGCGGCCGAAGTCCATCTCAAGGAGCATCGGCCCGTGGTGTTGGTGGTCCGCGAAAGCCCCTACTCGTTGGTCCAACTGAGAAACATGCAGGAGGTGATTCGGGCGGGAGGGACGATCCTGCCCGCTTCCCCCGCCTTTTATCATCACCCTGCGACGATCGAGGAGTTGGTCGACACGGTCGTCGCCAGAATTCTCGACCGTCTGGGCATCGAGCACCACGTGGGGACCCGATGGCAAGTGGAATCGATGGAGCCTTCCGGAACAGGGGAATCGTGATGTCATGGGGCGCGGGACGAACGGAATGACGGTGCTGAAGCAGGTTGTCCTATTCCTCGAAATGATCCGGTTCAGCCACACGCTGTTCGCGTTGCCGTTCGCGCTTCTGGCCGGGGCGATGGCTTGGCGTGCCGGAGCGTCGGATGATCCTCCGGCGGAATTTCGCCCCATCGAATTTGTGGCGATTCTGTTGTGCATGGTTTTTGCCCGAAGCGCCGCAATGGCGATGAATCGTTTGGTGGATCGGGATCTCGACGCGGAAAATCCCCGCACTGCCGAGCGTCATCTGCCTACCGGGAGACTTCGGGTTTCGACGGTCGTCTGGTTCACCGTGCTCAGTTCGCTCGGCTTCCTCGCCTCGACGTTGCTCTTTTTGCCGCGCAACCCGGTGCCGGTATTGCTTTCGGTGCCCGTCCTTTTGTTCCTTTTTGGATACAGTTACGCGAAACGCTTCACCTGGGCCGCTCATTTTTGGCTCGGTGCGGCACTGATGCTCGCTCCGTTGGGGGCCTGGGTGGCCGTGCGGCCGGAGTGGAATGTGGCCCCGCTGCTCTTGGGTCTGGCGGTGCTCTTTTGGGTCGCCGGCTTCGACATGATCTATGCTTGCCAGGACTTCGACTTCGATCGGCAAAAACGCCTTCGGAGTATTCCGGCTCGTTGGGGCGTTCCCGGTGCCTTGCGTCTGGCGGCCATCAGTCACGCGGCGATGTTCCTACTTCTGGTCCTGCTGGGGCTTGCGTTCCCGTGGTTCGGGACGATCTACTTCGTCGGAATCGGGATCATCGGCCTATTGCTCATCTACGAGCATTCGGTCATCCGACCCGACGATCTGGCTCGGGTGAACCTTGCTTTCTTCCATCTGAACGCCTTGATCAGCGTGGGACTCCTTGGCATCGGCGGGGCCGATCTGATATGGTAGGGGGTTTCCTTTCTTTCTTCCTTGGCCCGTTGAGCATTCTCTCATGTCCGATTTCGAAACGATCCACCGGAAACTCCAAAGCCGAACTTCCTTGACCGAGGAGGAGGGGATGTTTCTGTTTGATCCCCGGACCGATCTTCACGAAGTAGGACGACAGGCCGATCGGCTTCGCAAGGAGATCAACGGCGAGGTCGTCTATTACAATCTCAACACGCATCTGAATCCGACGAATATCTGCTGTTATCGCTGTCCTTTGTGCGCATTCAGTTGCGATCCCGGCGACCGGCGAGCCTATTGTCTCGGTGAGGACGAGATCGTCGCACGCGCCGCCGAGGCGTCTTCCCGAGGGTGTACGGAAATTCATCTCGTCGGAGGCATCCCTCCCGAGGTGCCGTACTCGTGGTACCGGGGGATCCTCGCGACGCTGCACGAACACTTTCCGCATTTGCAACTCAAAGCCTGGACCGCCGTCGAAATTCTGCATTTCTCGGAGCTTTCGGGGCTGAGCGTGTCCGGCGTGCTGGAGGATTTGATGGAAGTCGGCCTGAGTGGATTGCCGGGGGGAGGCGCGGAGATCTTCGCCCCGGAGATTCGCCGGCGCATCGCCCCGAAGAAGCCGCCGGCGGAGGCCTGGCTCGACGTCCATCGGACCGCCCATACATTGGGACTGCCGACCAATGCGACGATGCTCTTCGGACACGTGGAATCGGCGGAGCATCGGGTCGACCATCTGAAGAGGCTTTTCGATTTGCAGCGGGAGTCGCTCGAAGCGGATCGACCGGCGCATTTCGAGGCGCTGGTCCCCCTGGCGTTCCATCCGCAAGGGACGCAGTTTTCGCAATTGCCGGGGCCGAGCCCGTTCGACATCCTCCGGACTCTAGCGGCGTGCCGCCTTCTTCTGCCGAACGTGCCGCACCTGAAGGCGTATTGGGTATCCCTCGGGGTGCCGACGGCGCAAATCGCGCTCGGATACGGGGCCGACGACCTCGATGGAACGGTCCGGGAAGAGAAAATCCACCACGATGCCGGCGCCACTTCGCCGAAGAGCATGACCGTCGAGCGTCTGGAGCATTTGATCCGTGAAGCCGGAAGAAGGCCCGTGGAGCGCGATTCTCACTACCGACCGATCGAAGGGTGATGGTTTCTATAGAATGATCAAGAGATCATCTAACCGAGGATGCGTTCCCAGCGTTTTAGGTTCCACTCGACCTTCTCCGACGGCGACATTTTCGAGAAGTCGGGGGCATGATCCGAAGTGGCGGACTCCCCGTTCTTCAGATCCAGCGGAACCGAACGTTTCCGCAGACCTTGGCCCGTGCCTGCGTTTCCCGTAACTTTCCGGTTCTTTCCGCGGCCGGAGGAAGACGTTTGCGTGTAGCCGCTTTCGGCCTGTTGTCCTTGCGTGTAGACCAGGTCTTCTTCCAGAGGGCGATAGGGACGGATGCCCAATTTCTGCAAGTCGCCGTGGTAAGCCCGGACCGCTTCGGTGGGATCGATCTTCCCGTCGGCGATGCCGCGAAGGTACGTGATGAAGCAGAGTTGGTGCTCGGCGTTGTTGATCTTCCGGCCGTAGAGGGCGACCTTGGCTCCGTATTTCCGGGCGTCGGCGAGCATCTGGAAGGCGTCGCGCGTGGTGCCGGAAGAACCGCCGAGGATGCCGACGATGAGATGGCGGTCGTAACGGGCAAGCTTTTCGGTGGCTTCGGGACCGAGGTAGGGGATCTTCAGAAAGACCGGTCGGCTCGACTCCGGAACGCCGGCCAAGGTCCGAGCGATGTGGTCGACCATGAACTGTGCCAAATCCTCGGGGGGATGATTTCCGGGCGCGTTCGGGTGAAAGAGTTCGAGGAAGTGCCGGAATCCCACACGTTCGGCGGCGATACGGAACTCTTTGTAAACTTCCAGAGCCCGCAGGTCGAGTTCGGTATCGTTGTTGAACGTGATGGAATAAAGCCCTAGATCGGCGCCGAGTTTGCGTTCCTCGGGTCGGCAATCGATATGACCGCACATCGCATGATCGAGGGTCGTCGTGGAAAAGGGGCGCGAGGGCTGCGAGGCGTATCGCCCGGACCCCGCGGCGAGCCAGATATCGGTGGTATCGTTGGCGCGAATCGCGGGGGTGACGTGGCTCTTCTCGAACCGACGTTCGATGAGCGTGAGGATTTCGCTGGTGCTGGTACTCATCAGAACGATATCGACCAGTCCCTGCTCGATCACGTCGCGGATGTTCCGCCGGTACTCTTGCAGCGTGCGGAAGTGTCCCTCATGGGCATGGTGTTCGGGGCTCTTGCCCGGCGCGGAGAGACCGAAAGCCATGTCGGCGTCCTTCGCGTCGGCCAGGATGAATTCGTCAGCTTCGGGATGGGCACGAATTTTCCGGAGCTTGATGTCGAGGGATTTCTGCATCGTCGTCACTTTCAGTGCTTCCAGAATGTTGTCGCGGGATTCTCACTCGGTGGAGATTTCGTTGAAATCATGTGGTTGGGAAAACCACCCCTATGATGCGCTTATCGCAGTGGTGTTTCTCCGACTTGGCCGTCCATGGCTTGAGGATCGGGCGTGGGAAACTGCGGTCGAAGCTGCGTCTGCTGGGGCATCTTTTCGCCGGGGCGATACAGGGCGGGTTCGTCGATGCCGTCGCCGTTGAAGTCGCCGACGACCGGGAGGTCGCCTTCGCCGCCCATGGTGAAGACGGCGTCCTGCGCTTCCAATTCACGGTTGCCGTTGGTATCGAGGTGCCATCGGCCGTCGCGGAAGATGCCCAGATCGTCGACCGCATCGCCGTTGAAGTCGCCGACGACCGGCAGATCGCCTTCCCGGCCGACGCCGTCGACGCGAACGTCCGGCTCCCCCCAGCGTCCGTCGCCGTCCATGTCGAAGAACCAGGTTCCCTTGCGGAAGATGCCGATGTTGGTGACACCGTCACCGTTGAAGTCGCCCGCGATGCTGATGTCGCCCTGTTTGCCGTAGAGGAAGACATGGTCGATCAGGTCGACGCGGACATCGCCTTGGGCCTCTTTCTTGAGGGCGCGGAACCCGATCGCGGCGTCTTCCGGTTTCGGCGGCACATTCTTGGGCATGCCGACGTTCATGTTCATGTCGTCGGGGACGCCCGGCTCCTTGACAATGGCGTTCTGGTCGCCGGGCCAGGCCGGTCCGTAGATGCCGATGTCGTCCTTGCCGTCGCCGTCCCAATCGCCGACGACCGGTTGATCGGCGGCCGAGCCGAGTTGGGCCCAGAGATCGCCCTGGTCCCAGACTCCGTTGCCGTTGACGTCGACGTACCAGGTGCCGTCGATGTAGACGGCGATTTCATCGACGCCGTCGCCATTGAAGTCGCCGGTGAGCGGTTGGCCATCGAAGTTGCCGAAGAGGTGCTGCTGCACCAGTTCGTTCCGGTCGTCGCGCATCCACCAGCTCGACTGGTCCATCGGATGACTGGTCCAGGAGACGGAAGTGAACAGATTGCTGTAGAGCTGTCCCCAGCGAGGTTGGTTGCCCATCTCGCCCCGGGGATGCCCTGCGTTGATGACGCTCAGGTGCCAGGTGTACATCATCGGGATGCCGCCGCCACCCCAACCGGGGAAGAGGCGTTCGCTGGTGGTGCCGGGAGTGTACACGAGGGAAGGTGCCGGGCTGTTGTCGCCGATCGGCTGGCTCGGCGGACCGGGAGGAGGATCCCATTCGGGCGGAGTCGGCGGAGGCGGCGGGATTTCTCCCCGGGTGACGCGCACTTCGCTGAACAGATTCGAGCCGGCGTGTTCACCGTACGCGACCGGGATGCGGATAATGGCGTCGTTCTGAGGATCGATCGCCAGCGTCGCCAACGTGGCCGGGCTGAGCGGATCGTGAGCATTGTCGGCCATTCCCCCACTGGGACCGGGGGTGTCGATGCCGTCGATGTAGTCGTCGGGATGTTCCTCGATGACGGTGTAGGTGCCCGCCTCGAGTCCGGTGAATTCGAAGTAGCCGCGGGTGTCGGTGACCGTCGAGATCGGATTCCCTGCGCTGTCGTAGAGATACGCGCCCGAGGCGTCGCCGAGGTACAGCCGCACCCCGGCGATCGGCGTGTCGTCGGGGGTGAACGTCCCGTCGCGGACCGAATGCACTTCGGGAGTCGGTTCATCCTGACCGAGCACGAGCGTTTCGCCATCCTGGAAGACGTAACCGGAGATCGTCCCCGGCGGGAGTTCCGTGAAATCGTAATGTTCTCCGTCGGCGCCGTGGGCCAGCACGATTTCGACCATCAGGTCGTCGCGATCGACCAGCCCGCCCTCGGTGCCCACCAGTGTGCTGCCTTGGAAATACCCGTCCGGCTGGATCTCTTCGACGGAGTACTCGCCGGGCAAGAGATCGTCGAAACGATACTCGCCCTGACTGTCGGTCGTCGTGGTCGCCACCACATTGCCGGAGCTGTCGCGAAGATGGATCGTCACGCCCGCGATCGGCGAATCGCCGGGGTCCTGCACTTGGTCGTCGTTGTTGTCGGCGTAGACCTTTCCGCTGATCGAGGCGGGGGCGACTTCGCCGAAGTTGTACTCGGTGCCGTGGTCCCCCGAACCGAGGGCGATGGTGTGCAGCCGGTCGCCGGGATTCTCGGCCACGCCGCCATGGGAGCCGGGAGTGTCGAGCCAGTCGAGATAATCGACCGGATGGGTTTCGACGACCTGGTAGACTTCGCCCGGTTGCAGGGGCGTGAATGCGTAGTAGCCGTTCTGATCGGTGGTCGTGGTTTTTCCCGTGGGTGTTCCGTCGTTATGGAGCAGGGTGAGGGTGACGCCCGCGATGCCCGCTTCCCCGGCGTCGCGCTGGCCGTCCAGGTCGGTGTCTTCGTAGACGTATCCGCTGATCGAGGCCGCCTCGTATTCGAGGAAATCGTAATGGACGCCGTAATCGCCGGCGGCGACGAAGATGTCTTCGATGGTGTCCGGGTCGGTGGTGAATCCGCCGAGCGTTCCGACGAAGTCCGGTCCGTCGAAATAGCCGGTCGGCTGCACTTCGGTAATCTGATAGACGCCGCTTTCCAGGTCAAGGAATTCATAGCGGCCGTTGGCGTCGGTCGTGGTGGTCGTCAGGAGGTTACCGTCGATGTCGCGCAATTCGAGGACGACGCCCGCCAGAGGAGTGTCGGGGGCGTCGAAAATATCGTTCTGGTTCGAGTCGACCGCCACGTAGCCGCTGATGACGGCGTACTCCTGTTCGAGGAAGTCGTAGTCGGTGGCGTCCTGTCCCGAGGTGAGGGTGAACATCGAGAGGGTATCCGGGGGGAGAGCAAAACCGCCGGCGGTTCCGGGGGTGTCCGGGCCGTCGAGGTAATCGGGCGGTTGTGTTTCGACCAGGGAGTAGGTTCCCGGCATCAAATCGTCGAAGAGGTAATAGCCGCTCGCATCGGTGGTGGTCGTGGCGACGAGGTTCCCCAGCTCATCCTGCAGCGAGATCGTGACGTTCTCGAGGGCGAAATCGCCGGCATCGAAGAAGCCGGAACCGTTCAGGTCGACCGCCACGTGGCCGCTGACCGAGGCGGGTTCGATTTCGAGGAAGTCGTAGTCGGTTCCGTCGGCGCCGGCGGCCAAGGTGATCTGCCGCATCGAGTCGGGCGCGATGCGGGTTCCGCCGTGCGAGCCGAGCGATTCTTCGCCGTCGAGATAGTTCGCCGGCTGCACCTCGTGGACCCCGTAGGTGCCGGGGACCAGACCGGTGAACTCGTAGAATCCGCCCGCGTCGGTCGTGGTGGTGCCGATCTGGTTGCCCGAATCGTTCAGGAGGTGGATCGTCACTCCGGCCAAAGGCGTTTCACCGGCGTCGAATAGGCCGTTCAGGTTCGCATCGACCGCCACATGACCGGAGATCGAGGCGGGCCGCACTTCGCCGAAGTTGTTCTCGATACTCTGGTCGCCGCCGGAAAGCGTGATATCGATCAGGTGGTCGACGTCGAGGACCGAACCGACGGTGACGCCGTCGACGGTCCCCGGCTGGGCGCCCACGCTCAGGTAGCCCGAGGGCTGGGTTTCGGCGACCTGGTAGGTGCCGGGAGTGAGATGATCGAAGCGATAATCGCCATGGGCGTCGGTCGTGGTCGTATGACCGGTGGCGACGTACCCGGTGCCGTTGAACTCCAGCAAGGTCAGCGTCACCCCGGAGATGCCCGGTTCCGCAGCGTCTTGGACATGGTCGGTGTCGAGGTCTTCGTAGACGGTTCCGGTGAGCGTGATCGGTTTGGGCGATTGCGTCAATTGAGTCATCGCCGCGGCGGTCAAATCGAGCTTCGGCGGATCGAGTTCGTAACCGTCTTCGGGAAGATCGAGCCCTCGCAACGCGGGATCGGTATAAACATTCATGAACACGCCCGTTCCTTCGGCGTCGAGGTAGTTCTCGTGGACGAAGGTTCCGATCAATTTCGAGCCCTGGAACTCCGCTGCGTCGGCGACGGCGTTCGCCGGGGTGTCCATTTCGTCGAGATCGATGCTGAAGATGAACTTCTCGCCGGGGTCGAAATCGTTGAAGGTGAGCCGAAGATGCGTTCCGCCGTCGACGACTTCGACACTGACCAGGTCGAAGCCGGCCGATTCGATTTCCTGGAACGCGACCGAGCCGCTTTCGCCGAGGCCTCCGGGCGCGGTATCGAAGAACGTCTCGGCGACGTTCAAGGCGCCGTTGCCGTTCTCGTCGGTATTGATGATCACTTCGCTCAGTTGCGTTCCGGGTTCTCCGCCGACCCAGGAGATCTGAAACGTGTCGCCTTGGGTATCGGAGCCGATGTTGTCTTCGTAGTAGACACATCCCAACTCGATGGGCGTGGCTGAAAGCAGTTGCCGTTCTTCCATCGCCTCGAAAGCACAGCGTCGGGGAACGAGCGACCCGGTTGAGGGTTGCGACGGGCGACGGTTTGACAACGAAGGTCGCTTCCCTTTGGCCGAAGTGCGGGTCGGTCGCTTTTTTCTTGGGGTTCCGAATAGAAAGTTGATAAGGCCCACGAGAAACCTCCCTGTTGAACAGCGGATGGATTAATGCTTCGCTTTCGGCAAATCGATCTCAAAACTTCCTTGCTTGAGCGTTCGTTCGGTCGATGCGATCCGGCGGTATCGGTCGATGATCTATTTTTAAGGCAGGTTCCAGTAGCAGAGATTGGTATCGAAACTTCCGGAGATCAGTTGATTCGTCTGGCGGCACCAGACCATCGTGGAGATGGTGCCTTTGTGGCCGAGCAGTTGGGCGATCTGCTTGCCCGAGGAGAGATCCCACAGTCGGATGACGTTATCGCTCTCGCCGGTGACCAGCCGCGCCTCCGAACAGAACGCCATCGAGTAGGTCTTCCCCGGACGGGGCGGAAAGGCGTGCTGTATCTCCCCGGAGGCGACGTTCCAGAGAAGAATCCGTTTTCCTTCGCCTCCCACGGCCAGGAGCGACCCGTCGGGCGAAAAGGCCATGGCCATGGTGCGGCGCCCGTCGCCGGGCAGATCCTTCACCACGCTGCCGGTGGCGACCGACCAGAGGCGGATCTTCCCACTCCGGCCGGCGGCGGCCAGGAGATCTCCGCCTGGAGAAAAAACGACCGCCCGCATGTCGCTGCCGGGGGCCTGCATCCGATGCAGGAGGCGGTTCTGTTCCAGGTCGTAAAGGAGCACGAGGTCTTCGAATCCGACCAGGGCGAGTTTTTCTCCGGAGGGATGGAACGCCAACTTCTTGGCCCCGCGCAACTGACCGGGCAAGGCGAGGCTCGGTTCCGCCGAGTTCACGTCCCAGATGCGCACCGAACCGTCCTGGGCGACCGCCGCCAGATGCGTCCCGTTCGGATGAAACGCCACCCCCCGGACCCAGTCGGGCATGCCGGAAAGCATTTGCAACCGTTCTCCCGTCCCGACATCCCAGAGCGAAACCTGGTGGTTGTCGCCCCCGATGGCGAATCGTTGGCATCTCGGGTCGAGCGTCACGCTGGAGATGACCGGCGTGACGTGCTCACTCGGAGAGATGATCTGGAGGGTTTTCTCCGGGCGCAGACTCGTCATCTGCTGCGCCGCGGCCTTCGCCGGCACGAGCAGCAGCACCATGCCCAAGGTGGCCAAGGTGAGGCGAAATCGGCTTTGCATCGCTATCTCCCTATTCAATTTCAATCTCGCAACGGATTCCGAAACCTGAGAATCGGTGGATTCGGGAAGGAATTCTTCTGCATTTTTGCTATTTTGACCTGCCGGGGCGCGCTCTGCGCAGCAGGCGAATTGTCTGGTTGTCCATCCTTATCTATCGGAAAAGTTTGCCGCCGACTCTCAGCCAAGAACGAAGAAACGCGGAAGATTTCGGGAAACGACCTGGCAAAATGGGGCGTTTGGAAAGAGTGTGCCGCCGGGGCGCTTGTTTTACCGTTCGAGTTCTTCGAGTTCGAGCTTGTAAAGCGAGCAGACGGCGGCGTCGATTCGAGATTCCAGATCCTCGATCGACCGGTCGGTTTCCGGACGCTCGTTCCAAGGGTTTTGGAGCAGGAGCGTCTGGAGCTCCCGGACACGGATGACGATCTCGTCGTGTAGATTCCTCTCTCGGCGATCCTCGAAATCGATTCGGCGAACCGGCACGTTTCGCAAGAGCGTGCCGGTCAGGTCGAGTCCTACGCCCCGATGCTTCGCGTGTTGCTCGAACCACCGATGCATCGGTCGGCTGTTGATCAGTGCCGTAAGATATTCCAGCCGTTCCCGCGTTTCGGCGCGAGGTTGGAAAAGGTGGCAGTGAAACGGGACGTAGATGGGTTCGAAAAGAGACAAACCAGTCGGACGGCGAGCCATCTGGATCACGACCATCTTCGGGGCCTGCCAGTTCACCGCTTCACGGGGCCAGTGCAAATGCCACCACGGGCGACGTCCCGCGCGTGTCTCTCGCCGAGCTTCCATCAGGGAGCGAAATCGCTTCAAGTGCCGTCCCAGCACTGGGCAACTCTCGAACATCGGCCAGGTCGATTCGGTCGCGTAGATCAAATATCGCCGCGGTCGTCGGATCATCCCGTAGGGAACGCAGTCGGAAGACTGCAGGTAGGGCTTCAGCAACGAGCGCTCCTCCGGGGAGAGCGGATCCCGCTGTTCCAATTCCCGGAGATCGCTTTCGCTCAACACGAAGACCCCCTCGCCGGAGCGCCATTCGGGATGATCTCGCGCCGCCGAAGCGGAAACCCGGGCCGGATTCTCGACAATCCCTTGCCGGACTTGGCCTAAGTTACCCAGTGGGACCGAATTTTCTTCCAGCCGCCGGAGCCACCCGAGGTTCCGACCAACATGCAAGCCATGTTTTCCGAACAGTTCCCCGACCGGCTTCTCGAATGTTTCCACCCCTTGTTCCCGGCGGAAGTAATCCTCCAGCGCGAGATTTTTCGCCGGAACGATTCGGCGGATCCGTGTCATTCTCGGCTCCGCTTCTTTCGAAGTCTTTTTACGGAGGGTCATGATCGAGTGGTGCCCGCCCACTCCGGGGAAGACAGGCAAATCGCCCAACAGGAAGAGCTCTTCGATTCGTGCCCGACGCGCCATCTCGTCGATCATTTTCTTCGCCCCCGTCCCGCGTAGCCAATAGGCCGGGACGATGAAAGCCAGTCGTCCGCCTGGAGCGAGCCAGTGGAGAGAAGCGTGGACAAAATAATACCAGAGGTCCATTCGTGCCGTTCGGAATGAACCCCCAAGCGAAGTTTGCGCGAGGGGAGCGAAAAGTTCCTTGGCGGAACGTTCCTTGCGATAGGGGGGATTGCCGAGGACGACGGCGAACGATTCCGGCTCAGGCGATGAACCTTCTTGCGAGGCGGGGAAATCCAAGAGGGCATTCGCCGAAACGATGTTCCGACCCAAACAACGTGCCCACGAGAAAAGCGTCTTTTCCTCGGGAAGCGAGCCGCGGTGAAGGACGCTCCAAAGCGCGGCCAGAAAGAGCGTGCGTCGGGTGGTCGGCACCGCGGTCGGGTCGAGATCCACGCCGAAAAGTCTCTCCAGAATCGCTTCCGGGCGGGAGGTCCCTTCGTGGAGTCGCAAAAAAACACCCAGCAGGAAGACACCGCCCCCGCAGGCGGGATCGAGTATGTTGCCCGACTTCGGCAACGGAGGCGCATCGTCGGAACCGCTCGCCAGCGCATTGTCGACGATATATCGCACGACCGCCTCGGGCGTGTAGTAGGCACCGTGCATTTTTCGATGACCCGGCCGGGCCGTGAGGGAGGGATACCCCTTGGGGGTTCGCGAAAAGATCTTCGCCCGCCAGCATTCGTTCGCTTCCGCCGCCAAGCGGAAGAACGCCACCGGCGGTTCTTCACTTACGATAGGCATCGCCTCTCGGCAAAGCGTGGCGAGGTCTTCAAGGACTTCGGAAAAGACGGCCTCATCAAGGGATCGGAAGACCGCTTCTGTGGAGTCGGCATCCCCTGTTGCCGTGACGGCGAAGTCGAGCTCTTCGGGCAAGCGTTCAGAGAAGAGCGGCGCGATTTTTCGGCTCGTCTCGGCATAGGGACGTAGAACCACCGCGAGTTGAGACCGAAAGAGGTGGCGGGCCAAAATGTCGGTGCAGTGGACGTGGCGCGCCTCCGGCGAGAGGTCCGGCCGGGCGGTGTCGAGCGCGGCGGCCAACCGCCGATGGATCCGGTGGCAGCGTTTGCGGATCGAGGCGGAATCGAGCGGCGCAGCGGTCACGAGCGGGGGGTCTCGGTACAAAAAGGCTTGAGAACAATCACCTCGACGATCGCGGCATGCCCTCCTCGACGGAGATGATCTTGGCATCGACCGCGTCCCGTTCCCCCCGCATCAGCTCTTCACGGGTGAAGGGCGCTGAACCGTGGGAAGACCTCGAGGCGTGACGGAAGTTCCTCCGCGAGGGCGAACCGGCCGGGGTGGGCGTGAGTGAAGCGTGGGAAGGGGATCCACCAGCTTGACATTCGGTACAGGTATCGGTGACGCCGGTCGTCATCGCTCCATCGGAGTAGAGAGATCCGGCGCGATGCAGAAATCCGCCCGAGGATCCCGAGCCACAGGTGGAGGTCGGAGAGGAATAGGGATTGGGCATCTGGCACATCCGGCAGCCGGTGAAAAAGAGCATGAAAGCGGCCCAGCCGATCAGCATCCGGTGGATTGCACGTCGAGACATCCTGTCACCTTTTCTATAGCGCTTGGGGGAGACGAGTGAGGCTTGGTCCCGGCCATTCGGAACCGACGAGTCGCTTCGGCGTTCCTCCGCATCTCGGCGGGGACTTTCGGCAAAGGGAAGCGAATCGTCTATCCTTCTCTTCGGCCATAGAATCGCCGGAATCCGCATTCTTTCGCTATTTTTCGGAAAAAGATCGATCGGATCGACCCGAAGAACGAGGATTCTTTACCTGTTTCTCCTTGTTTTTCCATCCATCCAAGAAGCAGGGGAAGCTCTCTCTTTTTGGAAAAGGGAGAGCTTCCACAAGCGGGGGTCGCAAAGGATATTTCGTTGACGATTTCGACGTGAGCGAGGTCGATCAATCTTTCTTGATAACCGTCTCGAGGATCTTCTTTTCGTCCGCGGCGACCTCTTCGCCCATCACCTTGGCGATGTTGCCGCCGAACATCTTGCCCATCAGCCCCATGTTCATGCCGGTGATGTACACTTTGCCGTCCTTTTCATAGACGCCGAAGGCGCAGGGCATCATCGTGCTGACCTCGGGATTGGTCTGCAAGACCGACTTGGCGTGCTTGGCGTTGCAAGCTTCGACCAATCGGACGGGCCGATCGTAGGTCACGCCCTGTTTCTCCATCGACTGGTTCATGTTGCGGATGCCGGGGCTGCTCCAGCCGTTGTTTTCGATGGAGACCTGCAGTGCCTCGGCGGTCGCTTCGACCGTATCGTACTTGCTTTGGTGGGTGGTCAGCATCATGCTCGGCATCATCATTTTCACGCCCAAGCCCGCGACGATCACCCCGACCACCACCCCGAGAATCAATCCCAGGAGGAACGACTTTCCTTTTCCGGCCGGCCGTTGCGGCTCAATGACGCCGTGCGTGGAGGTCTCATCGACGGGTTTCATCGTAATGTCCCGTTCGTCATTCATCTTCTTTCCCTTTCGTTTTGTATTTCAATTCTTGTGACCGATGATTTGGAATGTAGCTGAAGGACTTGCTCAACGATGGTATTATGCAAACCGCTTGCCAAAGCATGGAAAAAAGGAGAGGAATCTATAAGTGCCTTCTAGGAAAGAAGTTACGGGAATGCCGCTCTTCCTGCTTGCCGCCCCCCGGGGCTTGCAATGGGATTGCAGTTCCTTGCAAAAACGTTGCAAATGGGCTTTTCGGTCGCTGCACAACCACGGCAGCTTCTCAATATTCTTCCGCCGGGTCCAGTGTGCCGTTGAGTTTCTTTTCGAGTTGTTCCCGGTCGATCGTCTCAGAGAAGAAAAGTGCTGATCCATTCGAGAGAGCGGCGTTCATCCCGCCGGGGTGGGGGCTGGCCATCGATCTCTTGGAAGTCGCCGAGGGAGAAGCGGAGGCGGCATACGCTTTATTGAGGCCAAAGCGATAAGCGGTCTTGGCGTCGATGGCGGTCTCCGGCGACATCCAATTTCCCGACGTGCGCGATTCGACG
>CAZWCE010000006.1:0-78299 GCA_964632505.1 uncultured Planctomycetaceae bacterium
ACTCGACTCGGAAAAAGTCGAAACAGGAAGATGTACCTCAAGAAACCGTATAAGCGATAATCATTGCTGTGAAGTCTTGAGGCCAACTCCGAAAATCGTCTTTTTGAAAGGTGCTCATAAGGCTTTTTTGTTGGGTAAATGATACGGCGGCTATGGCACATGTTTTTTAGAGTTGTTCTCGCTGGATTGCCGTCGAAAACGGCTATTCCAACGATGCCCACGGCTTTGAGTGAGGGTCACCTCAATAATATAGAGCGTCGCATCTATCGTGAACCCCGGGCGACCGGCGAAAGCCCGGCCTCAGGGGCGTCACTGCATGAACCAAGGGGCCACTATTGATGCGAACATACAATAATCAGCTTTGAGAGATCGTAAACGACTAATTGCTCCATTCTTTTCCGCCTTGCTAACACATTCAATTTCTTGAGGTGGCCATCTATCTTTTATCCATGAGGAGTTCGTCGCCAACTAGCCATCCCAGTGCTGTGATCCCGATCGGCATGCCCGGTAGGTGAAGATTCCGCTGTTTTTCAAGGGAGGCAAGTCGATCGTCTCGGCGTTACCATGGCGATCGACAAGAAGCACAGGACCGTTTTCGATTCGCTCCGTTCGGCTGTGGAAATAAACGAGATCCGCACGAGACTGCTGGAAGATTTCTTGGAAATGCCCGATCCGCCCAAGATGGAAGATGTGCCAGAGGTCTTTCAAAAGATTGGTCTCCAGGCCATCTCGACGTGATCTGGATCAAGCGAAGCTGATACCGCGTGGGAAGTCGAAAGATGTAGCGACGATGCTCAAGGCGGTTTATGCCGTGGAAGAACGCGAGGCGGCGAACCCCCAAAAACTCCGGAAGCGGAGGTGGAGGAGGTGACGCCAGAAGCAACGTCTACATGAGTTGTGTGGTCTGACCCCTAGGAGGCAGCCACCGCCATTGCTTCAGCCAAGATCAAACCTGAAGACCAATGTGCGCATAAAACCGGACACTACCGTATATGCTTTTTATCGAAAATATCTTTACATTTCACTGGATGCGCTATCATGAAACGTGTTCTGGTAACTGGTGGGTGCGGCTTTCTAGGATCCCATCTTTGTGAGCAATTGCTTATGGAAGGTCACGACGTTCTTTGCGTGGATAACTATTTCACCGGAAACAAGATGAATGTTGTACATTTGTTTAATAATCCAAGATTTGAATTGATGCGGCATGACGTCACCTTCCCTTTGTATGTGGAAGTAGACGAAATATATAACCTGGCGTGTCCGGCCTCTCCTATCCATTATCAGCATGATTCCGTGCAAACAACGAAGACCAGCGTGCATGGTGCCATCAATATGTTGGGACTAGCCAAGAGAGTCGATGGGAAAATATTTCAGGCATCCACAAGTGAAATATATGGAGATCCGCAAGTGCATCCACAGCACGAGGGTTATTGGGGACATGTCAATCCCATCGGGTCACGTTCATGTTATGATGAGGGGAAGCGATGCGCGGAAACATTGTTTTTCGATTACCACAGACAGCACAATCTTCAAATTAAGGTTATGAGGATTTTCAATACCTACGGTCCCAGGATGCATCCAAACGATGGTCGCGTTGTCTCCAATTTCATCATTCAAGCCTTGAATGGAGACCCTATCACGATTTATGGGGATGGACAACAAACGCGCTCCTTTTGCTATGTGAGTGATTTGATTCAAGCGATTATTCTTTTCATGAAGACAGATAAACACATCACAGGTCCAATGAATTGTGGAAATCCCGATGAATTCACGATGCTCGAATTGGCGGAAACCATATTAGACATTACAAATTCCAACTCGCCGATCGAATTTCATGCTTTACCTCAAGATGATCCGAAGCAGCGACGTCCCGACATCACTTATGCGAAACGTCTATTAGACTGGAATCCGAATGTGTCTTTAAAGGAAGGTCTTTCGAAGACAATTGAGTATTTCGACCAATTACTGAAAGGGAAAGGTCCACCTACTTATTATTTCTCCAAAAAGAATTGAAGAAAGCCTGAATAAGATAAGAAATGTGCACTGTTGTGAGGTTCGCCTACCACAACCCATCATTCGAAATGTAAGGAGATGACTCGTCGGGTATTGAAGGAGCGGATCGTTTCGTCCAATACAATTTCGTTGGGGGGATGCCTCCTCCTCCGGCATTGTGTGTCGGAAAAGAAACACGAAGAAAATGGAAGATATTCATGTTCGCATAAGCAGTGCCCCCTTGGTTCACGCATTGACAGCCGCAGGGCCGGGGTTTCGATGTTCGCTCTGGGTTCACTATTTATGCGACTTTCAACTTTCAATAAGATACGTCGTTCGTGATCTCTGCCTGCTATGGGAATCGCCCGGTTTGACGGTCATTTGTTTCCGAGCAGTGCAAGAATTTGATCTTTAAGATGTGAACAAAAGCAGTTTTATCAGAGAGATTCTAAGCACCTGGTGTCCGTCACGCCGAGCCCATCCCAAGGTGTTGATCCACGTCGACGTTCACTTCGCAGTGCACGGCTCCCGTTCGGACTTCGGAGATGCTTCCGTCTCCACTCCAGCGCTGCATTGCGGAACCATACTACAACCGTTACTCTTATTGCCCTCGGCCCCAAAATGGGATCAGGTCCGCGGGACGTCTATCAGAATTTCCTGTAGAGCTGTAAAAGGGAATCTCCGTGCGCTTTTGCTTTCTTGTTGGAAATGCGAGCCTGGCGAATTTGTTCTTCTGAAGGCAATTCTCCGTCCAACACTTTCAGCGTCATTTCTTCGAGTTGTTGGGGGTTTCCCTGCTGATATACGAGGACGCCGTCAGGTCGGCGGACGGAATCGCTGGCAATGACGGGCACGCCCATAAGTAAGCATTCGCGGACACTGACGCTATCGCCATCGGTCATCGTAGGACGCAAAAACAACCGGCAGCGTGAAAAGAGAGGTGCGGCGGGCAAGGGAAGCTGTTGAAACATCCAGTGATTTTCCAGCCCAAGCGACTGTCGCAATTCGAGAATCGTTTTTCGATGGGATTGATCGAGGCAGCCGCTGAGGGCGGTGTAGCAGCCGGCACGCGGATGTGTTTTCAGCACTTTGGCGAGCAGATGGCCCAGCAATTCAAATTGGTAGATGTGCTTGCCTTCATAAAACGATCCGAAAAAGCCCTGGGAGCCGATGATCGGCGATCGATGTTGAAAAAACTGCTCGACCTCCTCCGGGTAATCATCAAATCGCATTTCCTGTTCACTTGGAGGCAAGAAAGCGGGCGCATATGTTATCTTTTCCGATTCGAGGCCTAATTCTTCCAAACACCATGCACGGATGTTTTCGTTGGTAGCGACAACGAATGATCGTCTTTTGATACACGTTCGAAAAAGATAACGCAACCAAGCAGGTGCGTGAGACTCCTCTTCTATCAAGCGTTGATTGTGAAATGTAATGATACAAGGACATTTCTTCACAAAACGCGCGACCGCCAAAAGAGCAGTAAGCTGATTGAGTTTGCTGGTGTGAAGATGGACCGCCTTGCAGGATAACTGAAGAAATCGAAAGAGAAAACGGATGTTGGGTTTCATGGGAACGATTGCGCGGTCAGGATCGTGCTTTCCCTCAAGATCACAGAACAAGAAGTGTATTTTTTCTTTTTCGAGAAGATCGAGCCACCGTGAGAGGTGCATGGAGACACCACCGTATGGAGGAGGTATTCTCCCGATGATCGCGATCCTTTCATGGGGGCGAGACTGATTTTTGTCTCTTCGAAGCATTGTCTTATCCAGTCTTATCGGGAACCTCTCCCTTTCTTAGAACACGGTCTCAGTTACCCCAAAAGAAGCAAGACTTTCGGACCAGAGATTGAGGTGGTGTTATCCACAACCAAAAAAAATGGGAGGCCTCCTATTATCGCCATTTTCCGACCGTCGTATTTCTTGCTTTCCCGAGGCACGCGTTCCCCGCATCCGGAAACGGCGGGACTTCGGACGACATTCTACCCTCATCCAAATCGTGAAAGCAAGGCCTTCGAAATGGTGCTTCAGAAGACGGAGGGAGAAAAATGCAGGTTCTGAGGAATATGCTTTCCGGCCGACTTAATCGCAAAAATCTCATTTTTTATAAAAAACTTCATTTTTTTACTTCCTTACTATCTGTGTCGTTTCAAAATGAGCTACCTTTTCAGCAGGAACAATCTTGATATATTATAGAAGATCGATATCTTTCGGTCGGTTTCGATGCTCTTGTACTTGCGGTGGAAACCAATTTGTGATCGTATGTTCCAGAAAAGAAATAGCTATTATGAAATATCTTATTACAGGAGGAGCTGGATTCATCGGCTCGAATCTCACCCGATACGTGCTCCAAAAAGGGCATGAAGTGGTGGTGTTGGATAATTTTTCGACCGGCAAACGAGAGAATCTCGAAGAGATTGAAGATCGCATTACGTTGATCGAAGGAGATCTCCGAGATCGATCGGTGGTCGAAAAGGCGCTCAAGGGTTGTTCGGCTGTTTTTCATCAGGGAGCGCTGGGATCGGTTCCTCGAAGTGTCGAAGATCCGGTGACAAGCCACGATGTGAACGTGAACGGGACGCTGAACGTGCTCGAATCGGCTCGGTCGGAAGGGGTTCGGCGGATTGTGTTTGCTGCTTCGAGTTCGGCTTACGGCGATCAACCGGAGTCTCCCAAGCAAGAGTCGATGATTTCTTTGCCCAAGAGCCCTTACGCCGCGAGCAAGGTGGCCGGCGAAGTATACATGCAGGCCTACGCCGATGCTTATGGAATGGAGACGGTTTGCCTACGGTACTTCAACGTATTCGGTCCTTGTCAAGACCCTCACGGAGCCTACGCCGCGGTGATTCCGGCCTTTGTGACAAATCTTTTGCGTGGAGAACGCCCGACGGTCTACGGCGATGGGGAGCAAAGTCGGGATTTCTGTTACATCGATAATGTTTGCAAAGCGAACTGGTTGGCCAGTCAGGCTCCGGCCGATCGGTGCAATGGCCGACCGATGAACATCGCCTGCCATCGACAAATCTCTCTCAATCAAATACTGGAGCAGCTTCAAGATTTGCTGGGAACGAAAATCGAACCCATCTATACTCACGAGAGGCCCGGCGACGTCAAACACTCGCTGGCCGATGTTTCTTTGGCTAAAGAGATGATCGGATACGTCCCGGAAGTATACTTTCAAGAGGGACTGGAACGTGCGATCGATTGGTATCGTGAGCACATGAAATAATCATGGATCTATTATCTTGGTTGGAATGATGATGAAAGCGGAACTGGCAAAGAAGATTGACGACAAATCGGCGAAAATCGGCATCATCGGTCTCGGATACGTTGGACTTCCCTTGATTCGAGCCTTCATCGCGGGGGGGTATTCGGCGATCGGTTACGATGTCGATCAGAAGAAGATCGATGCGATCGAAAAGGGAAAAAGCTACATTGGGCATATTCCCGATCAGTGGATTCAAGAATGGGTCCAGAGCGGCAAATTCGAAGCCACTACGGACATGAGCCGTCTCAGCGAAGCCGATGCCCTGCTCATCTGTGTTCCGACCCCGCTAAGTGAAAGTCGCGATCCCGATCTCTATTACGTCGAAGAGACCTGCCGCGAGATCGCCAAAAACTTACGGGCCGGGCAATTGGTTGTCCTGGAAAGCACGACCTATCCTGGCACGACGCGGGATGTGATGCTTCCGATCCTGGAAGAAAGCGGTTTGAAAACCGGCAAAGATTACTTCCTCGCATACAGTCCCGAGCGGGAAGATCCCGGAAATGTTGATTATACAGCCGATGGGATTCCGAAGCTTGTCGGCGGGTATGATCCCGATAGTACCGAGCTGGCGACCGCGATGTACCGAAACGCGATTGTCAAAATCGTTCCGGTCTCTTCCTGCGAAGTCGCGGAAGCCGCTAAGATTGTCGAGAACACCTATCGTTCGGTCAATATCGCCATGGTGAATGAGCTGAAGGTGATTTTCGATCGTTTGGGGATCGATGTCTGGGAAGTGATCGATGCCGCCAAGACCAAGCCGTTTGGTTTCCAGGCGTTCTACCCGGGACCCGGACTTGGAGGACATTGCATCCCCATCGATCCTTTCTATCTCAGTTGGGTGGCCCGACGTTCCGGATTGACCACTCGGTTTATCGAACTGGCGGGGGAGATCAATACAGGGATGCCCAATTTCGTGATTCGCAAAGTCATGGATGCTTTGAATGAACGAGGGAAGGCGATCAAGGGAAGCAAGATCTGCGTGCTTGGAGCCGCTTATAAAAAAGATGTCGACGACCCTCGAGAAAGCCCATCTTTCGAACTGATTCAAAGACTCCTCGCCAAGGGAGCCATCGTTTCCTACAATGACCCGCATATTCCTTCGCTGCCGAAAATGCGGCACTGGCCCGATATTCCCGAGATGGAGAGCGAAGAACTGACCGAAACGTTCATCGGTGAACAGGACTGCTTGCTCGTTTCGACCGACCATTCCGCTTACGATGCGGAGTATCTGTGCCGACACGCGAAATTGATCGTCGACACACGCAATCTCATGAGTGGGGTTGTCTCACCGAAAGCCGAGATCGTCAAGGCATAGCTTGCGTACGTCGGTTGTTTCGGTGGAGAATGATCAGGCAGCTTTGGATTCCTTTGTCGGCAAAGGTCTGATTTCCGGTTCCCCGCTTTCCCTCGGAAGCCTTTTGGGACGTTGATCATTCCACTCGGGAAAGAATTGGCTGATCATTAAGTCCAGATAATCCAGTGCCAGCACTTCCCTGTCATAGTGGGCAAGCATATACTGCCTTCCGGAGGCCCCCATTTGATGCCTCATTTCCGGCGAATCAGCCAAGCAACAGATAGCGTCTGCCATGGCTATCGGATTTTCAGGCTCGATACATACACCCGCATTTGCTTCTTCCAGAAGATTCTTTGTGTATCCTTCCACCCCTAAAACAATCGGCTTTTCCATCGCTGCTATTTCGAATATCTTCGACGGCAGTACCCTCTTGAACTGATCGCATTTTTTTAGGTGAACCAATCCGATGTCGAGCGTGGCGAGAATCGCCGGAATTTCATCACGTGGCAAACGACCGGTAAAAATGATATTGTCGAGATCGAATGAGAGCGTTTTTTCCTGAAGCTCCTTACGGCGTTCACCGTCGCCTACCAGAAGAATCCGAATATCATTTCTTCCTCTTTGTTTCAGAATGCGGGCGGCTTCTAGGGCACAATCCAGCCCTGAAGCCAAGCCGATCGTTCCTACATACCCACAGATGAAACGGTTGAGGATGCCATACCGCTCCATGATCTTTTGAGAACGAGCCTGAGGTTGAAACATCTCTCTGTCAACACCGTTTGTGATGATGGAGAGTTTGTTTTCCGGAACTTCCTTGCGATGAAGGAGGTCTTCCCGATACCCTGGACCAACCGTCACGAGATGGTCCGCACCCCGATAAAGCCATTTTTCAAGAAGATAGAGGCAAGACATGATCAAGCCGTCTTTCATGGCACCCAATGCAGAAATCGAGTCCGGCCAAAGGTCGCGGATTTCGAGAATGAAGGGGACCCGGCGGATTCTTATTCGAGATGCGAATAGCCCTGCCCATCCACAGAAAAATTGCGGGGAACTCGCAATGATGATATCGGGGCGTCGAAGAAAAAGACTGACGAAGAAGGCCGTCAGCATGTAGCTCAGATGGCTGAATCCTCGGCGTAGAAGGCCCTTGTTCGCTGCCAGAAGGGTCCAGACGCGCGTCACCCGAACTCCGTCAATCCACTCTTGATGACAGAATCGATTTTTATAGCCGGGGTAAGGAATGCCATGCGGGACGTTTGGTGTACATGTGATTACATGTACATGATGTCCCTGTTCAGCCCAGACGCGGCACATTCCTGAAAAACGTGCGGCCGGCGCATTGCCTTCTGGGGCATAAAAATGCGAAAAAACAAGAATATTCATGGTTCACGGCCTTAAGGTATGGTAATGCTACTCCACGAACGTCAATTGGCACTCTAATTGTGAGGTTCTGCCATCGAAATGGTATTCGAATGCTTTGTTCTTGGAACTTACGCAAAAGCGGGGGTGATAAGTAGCTTGCTGTACCTGCAGGCTCCGACCTCCTCGAAATGCCATTTTCATGATTCCTCCCGGAAATTCGATCATCGCTTGATGATGATCCCGTCGAATGATCTTGCAGTCGGGATGAAGGTGAAATCTCGCAATGCCGTGGACCGACCGCTCGGCATGGATTGCATCTACAATGCGTAACGAGCCGGAATGTTCCCACTCGAATCTTCGTCGGTGAGTTGCTTTTTCCCTCAATCGATGATATCCGTCATGCCATCCTTCCAAGTGAAATCCATCTTCCGTGGTTTTCCAAATGACGTCATGGGGCCGTCCTCGTCGCGCTACTTTGAAAGTGTCCCAGAATTCGCACTGATCGGCTCCTTCTATTTCGACGGTGTTATGGGCTCGAGTCGATCGGCAATAATCGCGGTGAGTGCCGCGTTGATAATCGAAGTTTCCTGAATCCACGACCACACGATGCCCGTTCAGGGACAGCTCGAAGGAGAAGATATCGCCATGTGAATGTCCGGGGAGATGATCAGGCCCAATCGGACCGGCGTCGCAAATAATATAGTGATTGTTATTGGTGCGATATCCGTAATAGCCTGCTTCAGACAACTCGAAAGCGCCGAAAGGTACCTCGCGATTGGTTTTTTTAACATGCAGGTCAACATAATCAAGAAGATCGAGTGGGGAATTGTAAATATCGAACGCACTGTCGTTCATCAGCGCTATTTCATGATCAGGATGGACCAAACACCGCAGAGCACGAGCCATTTTCCCTATGCTTTGTTTGAGCCATGGGCAATCCCGGAGCCCGGGCGTCGCCAGAAGCATCAGAGTGGTTTCCAGCATACGGCAATGATACATGGTAGATCGCTCGGCATGCATTCCATCGGAAAGAATTTGATCATTCAATTCCCTCCTCAGCTTCTTTTCGGACTGTGAGCGTAGTCGCTCTGCCTCGTGACCATCGAAATAATTTCCGACGGTACATAAAGAAACAAGATTTTCGATGTAGTGATTGCCGAGTAAATGAGTTTCCAGATTCTTTTCGAGTTTGACGGCTTGCGCAAAGATGCTTTTTCTTATTTCCGATTCGAATTCTTCTTCGCTTCCCATCTTTTCCTTGTTTTTTCCGTAGAAGTAATGGCACCAATTACTCAAGCGGAGAGAAAGGACATATGGCTCCCATGCTTCGGGGAGCCCTCTCGGGGAACAGCGGTTTAGCCAGTCTTGGACTAGTATTCGGGCTTCTTCGAAGTTGAGAGACCAAATGTAATCGAAGTAGTGTAGGTTGTAATGCCAAAGTTTTGAGACTTCCGGTACTTCCCATTTCGGTGGAAAGCCCAAAGTGTTTTTTTGATTGATAAACGACCATATTCCTTCAAGTAAATCTTCTCGCGTATTCTCTTGTTGATTGGGCTTTAGATGTGTGAGGTTGGTAGGCGTTTTGCCGGGAATAAAGGATTTGCTGAAACTGGGTGGTTTATAAAAGAAGTTTTTGGTGCTGCGCTTGAATCGATAATTCAATTGGCTAAGTATTTGACGCTTGCGCAAGTGACGAACGGTGTGAAACAATCGCAAAAGATGGGTCGTAGAGCAATCCATTATCCATAAGCCAATGAAAACGCTAAACTCTCTGTCCCCGAACGTCTACCCCATATTGCTCGTGGCGACCCCTCGGCGGTATCCACGAAAAAAAGTGGGATGCTCTCGATACTGTTGTGCTCTAGTGGTCTCTCTGGCCGTCCGCAACGTGCTTATGTAGCGTAGATTGCCATCCCAGCCGTTCCACTACATTGAATCAGGCAAGCGATAAGAGGCTCCACCTTTGCTAACCATGTGCCTTGAACGCCCCCTTTTACACAATTTTCGCGCAACGTCCAAGGCCGTTTTTTCGCTTTCACGCAGTTCGACGGTTCATTGAAGTTGCATTGTAAGGGACCGGGCCAAAGACGGGGCTCTGCCATTGAATTGGTGGGATAGGACGACCGATAGCGTTCGGCCATTAGCAAGAAGGGTAGGATGGGAAGAGTAGTGCGTGTTTAGATGGAGTTTTCTGTTCGAAGACGCAAATCGGGAATGGTCGAATTCAAGCATCTCCCGATCAGCTCCAGAAATGCGTTTCGATCAATCGGCTTGGAGAGATAGTGGTCGCATCCCACTTTCAAGCATTTGGTTTTGGCTCCTTGCATCGCATGTGCCGTCAAAGCGATGATGGGGTATTGGCATCCTATCTGACGAAGTCGCCGCGTGGCGGTATATCCATCCATGACCGGCATCTGCATATCCATGAGTATCAAATCATAATGCTGATTGTTGGCGACCGCTTCTTTGTAGGCTTGAATCACAAGCTCACCGTTTTCTACGATGGTCACTTCGACTCCATGCTTGTTCAACAGCAGAGAGATGAGACGTTGATTGTCGATTCCGTCTTCCGCCAACAGAACGTGACCTTGAAATTTGATTTTGGCCAGGGGACTCTCTTGAATTTGTGCCGCGGTAGATGCGTCGATTTCGTTGACATTC
This sequence comes from uncultured Planctomycetaceae bacterium, assembly GCA_964632505.1. Lineage (GTDB taxonomy): Bacteria > Planctomycetota > Planctomycetia > Pirellulales > Thermoguttaceae > CAZWCE01. The sequence goes on from CAZWCE010000006.1 coordinate 10,577, forward strand.
GTGAACCACTCGACTTCATCCAGCGGTCCGGTTTCCACAGAGAAGGAAAAGATGGTTCCGTCACCGGGAGTGCTTTCGACGCTAATTTCTCCTCCGAGCATTTCGACCAGGCGTTTGCTGATGGCCAATCCGAGTCCCGTTCCTTCGTACCGTCGACTGACGGAGTTGTCGACTTGGGTGAAGGGCTGAAAGACCATCTCGGCCTGCTTTTCAGTCATCCCGATGCCGGTATCGCTGATTTCGAATTGAAGCAGGTGAATCGATTGATGATTCCTTTGGCATGTGGGGGCAAGGTGTCGTACGACGACATGGACACTTCCGGCATGCGTGAACTTGATGGCGTTGCCGATGATATTGATGAGGATCTGCCGTAATCGCTTGGGGTCGCAATGGATGGTTCGAGGGATCGGTCCCTCATATCGGACTTGGAGTTCGAGGTTCTTCGACGCAGCCCGAATTCTCATCAGAGAAAGAACTTCCGAAATTACCTGTACAGGATAACACTCTTCTTTCTCGATATTCAGGCGATTCGCTTCGATTTTAGAAAGATCGAGAATGTCATTGATGAGCCCCAGCAGGTATTCGCCGTTCCTGCGAATGGTTTCGATGAATTCGCGCGATTCGAGAGTCATGTTTCCGAAAGATTCTTCTTTGAGCAGCATATCGGCGAAACCGAGAATGGCGGTCATGGGAGTTCTGATCTCATGACTCATATTGGCGAGGAATTCGCTCTTGGCCCGGTTCGCTTGCTCAGCCTGAGTGGTCATGTTTTGGGCCAGAGCGGTTTGTTTTTCGAGATGTTCGTTGAGCGCTTCGGCTCTTTGTTTTGCTTCTCGGAGACATCGTTCGGCATGTTTTCTTTCGGTGATGTCGGTGTGAACACCAATGAGCCCGATCAATTCTCCTTTTTCATCCATGATGGCATCGGCTCGGAGGTCGATGGGAATGGACTTACCCTGTTTGGTGAGGAAGGTTGTTTCCCCACTCCAGGTTTTTCCCCCAACGATGGTTTGGAATACGGATTGTGCGACCTTCTTGTCCTGGAAAAGCAGTAGGGGATCTTCTCCCTTCAGCTCCTCGGCGGTGTATCCGAATTTTTCCGTGAAGGCCCTATTGTGATAGATGTGTTCGCGTTCGACGTTGCAGATGCCGATGGCGTCGCTGGTGGATTCGATGGCGGTTTTCACCATCTGGAGCCATTTTTCGGTCTTTTTCCGGCTCGTGATCTCGTTGAAGCTTTCCACCACACCGATGCATTCCTCATTCGCGCCGACTAGTTGCGAAGCGGTGACGATATAGGTCCGATCTTCTTGATGCTCTTGGTGTTTAGTGATTTCCAAATGGTATTGCCCATCTTGATGTTTCTGTCGCTTCAAAGGGCAGTTGTCGGAGTTGCATCGCTCGTTTTGGAAGAGTTCATGGCATTTCGCGCCGAGTACGTCTTGCGGCGATTTGCCGAGCATGTTGCAAAGATGGACATTGGCGCGGAGGACGCGATGGTCGAAGCCGATGGCGATCATCGGGACCGACGCATTGAAGACGGATTCCAATTCCGCTTTGGCTGCCCGCAAGGTCCCGTTGAGCCGAATGAAAAGCAACATCGCCGCGAGGGCGGCGAGGACGATCAACAGGCCACCCATCACCCAGAACCAGTGATGCCGCAGGACTTCCAGCAGTCCCGGAGGTGGCGGAGCAGGGTAGGGCGAGAGAGCGAGTTCTTTGAGGCAATCGTGGACCGGTTGGTAGCTGTGGGGGGTCGACCACCCGGCGCACTTCGCCGCGAGGGCCGCGGGATCTTCCGGCGACATGTCGAATAGTGCGATGGCCACCTTTTCCGAGAGGTCCTTCCCGACCGTGGGGAGGGCGGCGAAAGGCCATTCCGGATACAAACGTGTCGAGTGCATAAACGGGAAGTCCTCTATTCCCGAGGCATGCGGAATCACTCGAAAATCCTTCAAGCGTATCGCGCCCTCTTGAGCCATGCGTTCCAGGGTGTCGGTGCGAACCGTTCCTGCATCCGTCTTTCCCGAGAGGACGTCATAGACGACCTGATCATGCGTTCCGGCAAAGGAAACCGAGGACAGATCGTTTTCCACGTCGATCTCGGCAAGATGTAGTTCTCGCCATGCGGCGATCCAGCCCCCCATGGAAGTGCGATCGACCGCCGTCAGGGTTTTTCCCGCAAGGTCTTCGGTGGAAAAGATCGTCGGATGGTCCTTCCGGCAAAAGAGAACACCGCCGAACGTGGCGCAGGGTCGGTCCAAGCGGAGATTCGTCAACGTCGCCAAAGGCGAGAGACCGTATTTGGCATCCATCTTGACGAAGATCGCGGAATTCGCCAGGAGAAAATCGATCTTCTCTTTCTGGACGAAATAGTCGATTTCGTCGAAGTCCAAAGGAACGATGGTGAATCGTTTTCCCGGGATGTGTTCAGTGAGATATTCCGCGGTCGGCTCCCAACGGTCGAGACATTTCCGGCGACCTCGTTTGGCCAAAATCCCGATTCTCAGCAGGTCGGGTTCTGTGATATTCTGTATACTATCATTGACCTTCGATGGGGAGGGTTCGACATTGGTCTTCGCGTGAGATTCGGCGGCAACGGGAGACGAGGAGTGTTCCTCGGCGTTGGTCATGGGAAGTGGCCAGAAGAGAACGAGGAGAAGCAATAGGCGAAGTCCGACCTTGGACGGTTTCCGACAAGGGGCCTCCGTCACGGCGAAAGGATCCTGGGAACCGGAGTTCCTCATCCGCCGACGGAGCAACCCGTTGCAGGGAAAGGGTTGTGGGGATTGTAGGGAATACCACTGCACGGGAGGCCTCGGAATGACTGCTTGAAGAGAGCTAAGGTAGTTCGGGTCAAGGAGTTGGTGCCGTGTCGGCACAATGAAGCGTAGCACGAAAAACGGTTCCTCAAAGCCGAGTGAAGGATTAATTCGTCGGGAAAGGAAACGGTGAAGATTCAGGGTTTCCCTTGAGAGACTTCCTAATGAAGATCGCCGGAACTCAATGTCCGAAGGATGTTTGTCGATCGCCACATCTCCCATGAACCGCTTCCTTTTCGGAAATGCGGCAGATACCGTCGGTTTTTCGGTTTGTGCCGGCCGTCGAAAAGGTGTATTCGGCAGAAACCTCAATCCATGGGATCATGAAGTCTCCGCGGTGAGTGAGATTCCCAAAAGAAGGGAAACGTGAATCGCTTGTTTTTCCGCCGTCTCAGGCACTAGCTTTACGGTTATCGAAAGAAACGGTATAATCGTCCGTTAAGTGCAAATTCGATGGAATAGTATTTCTGGAGCGAATAGGAAGAATGGGGTGGCTCTTGCGAGGGAGGGATGAGGCCCCTTCCAGAGGATCAGGCAACGCAAATACCCCCTTATCTTCGAGATGTTGTTTTTCTCGGCGATTGTTTCGGCCGTTTTTCCCGCGAATAACCGATGGAGCTTTTGGCTTCGGTGGTGTTTTTCCTCGAATCATTTTGCGGAAAGCATACTCATTCCCAAGAGGAGCAAACGATGAGCCGCCTACTTCGAATCATGCTTTTGGTGATGTTGTTTCCCGCGGTGTGCCGCGGCGCCGATTTCTATGTCGACCCTGTGGAGGGGAAATCGAGCCATGACGGCAGTGCCGCCCGGCCCTGGCGATCTTTGCAGGAGGTGATCGACCGTGGATGGGTGGAAACCCGCACTTGGGAGAAGCTTCCGTACCGACCAGGTCACGACTTGGTGCCCAAACATGAAGGGGCGCCGATTCAGCCGGGAGATACGATTTGGCTGCGAAGCGGCGATTACGGCAAATTACTGATCCAAAACCACTACAACGAAGCGAAGATCACCATCGCTGCCGAAAAAGGGCAAGTCCCTCGTTTCGAGGCGATCCATGTGCAGTCGGGGGCTCAATGGGTCCTGCGTGGCTTGCATGTTCGGGCTTCTTCGGAAAAGCAGAAAAGGCCGCGAACATTGATTGACTTGGAATCGCACGGCTGGCGAGGTCCCGTTTCGGATATCATCGTCGAGGATTGCGTGGTGATGTCGGCCGGAGATACTTCCGGTTGGTCTGCCGAGGATTGGAATCGTCGCGCCGTCAGCGGTATTTCTGCCGACGGCACTCGGATGACGATTCGTCGGAACCGCATTAAAAATGTCGATTTCGGTATCCATGTCAACGCTTCCCATTCACTCACCGAAGAGAACGTGGTCGAGAATTTCTGTGGGGACGGCATGCGGGGGCAGGGAGACCACAGCGTCTTTGTGAATAATACCGTCAAGAATTGCTACGATGTGAACGACAATCACGATGACGGCTTTCAAAGTTGGTCTCACGGCGAGGAAGGAGTCGGAACTTCGGCGGTGGTGGGCATCGTGTTGCGGGGGAATACGTTCATTAATTTCGAAGATCCCCGGCAGCCGCATCGTGGTCCGCTTCAGGGAATCGGTTGTTTCGACGGGATGTACCAGGATTGGGTGATCGAAAACAACGTCGTCATCGTCGACCATTATCACGGCATCACGTTGCTGGGAGCCCGGGGGTGTCGCATCGTGAACAACACGGTTTACGATCCGAATTCGAAGAGACCGGGCCCGGCGGCGATACGCATCGGCGATCATAAAAAGGGAAAGACCTCGGAGAATTGCCTTGTTCAGAATAATCTCGCCAGCTCGCTGAGCGTGGTGGAACATCCGGGGAACGTGGTCCGGGGGAATCGAATCATCGAAGATCCGGAGACTGTTTTTCGGGATGCCTCGCGATTTGATCTCCGTCTCGCAGAGGACAGTCCGGCGATCGATGCCGGCCTCGAAGAAGATGCTCCCGAAGTGGACAAGCGGGGCATTTCCCGACCGCAAGGGAACGGCGTCGACATCGGAGCCTATGAGTTTCAGAAGTAGGCGAACGCCGAAGTCAGAGGAGCACGATCGATGGGGCTGGTTTACGCGATCCTGCTGACGATTTTGCTGGTGTTTTCCCTGGCGTTGACCATCCTCTCGCTTCCCGGCAATTGGTTGATGGTGGTGGCCGTGGGGGTGTACGTCTGGCTCGTTCCATCCGGCTCATGGGCCGATCTCCCACTCTGGGTCCTTCTGGTCACGCTTGCGTTGGCGCTTCTGGGGGAGTTGTTCGAGTTTCTCGCCGGCATGCTCGGCGTCGCGCGGGTCAAGGGATCCCCTCGAAGTGCCGGTTTCGCTCTGGTGGGGACGGTGCTCGGCTCCGTGGTCGGATTGGTGCTGAGTTTGATGATTCCCATCCCCCTTCTAGCACAGGTCGTCATGGCGGTGCTCTTCTCCGCACTGGGGGCGATGATCGGAGCGATACTTGGAGAATGGAAGAAGGGGGTGAAATTTGCGAGGTTATCGGAGGTCGGTCAGGCCGCTTTCTGGGGCCGTGTGCTCGGCACGCTTTCGAAGGTGGTCGCCGGTGCGATGATGATCGCATTGATTGTGTTCGTTTTCCTCTTTCAGGCGATCGGGGCACTTTGGCAATAAGAACGTGTTTTGATACTCTAATTTGAGCTGCCTGTGGCTGCGACGGAAGCCGACGGCGTGGACCTGCATCGACGAATCTCCCCGGCTTCGCCTGCTACGCTCGCGCTCGCGAACCAAGCGATTTTCAAGACACGTTCAAAGCTGCCTTTTTCCGAGAGCATCGCCTTCGTGGAATCATCAAAGCATTTCGGAAACGGCGAAGAAACAGTGCATGGATTTCCAACCACGCCCGGAGTTCCACGGCCGGACGGGCATCACGGCGATTCCGACCGTTCACGACTTTGTGACCGGGGTCGTATTTGATTCGGGCATTCGACAAAAAAAGCCATGCCTTCGGAAGGCATGGCTTGATTGGTGAGTTGATGGGCGTAGCGGTCCGCCTCAATCGGGATAGTATCCTTCATCCATCATTTCGTATTCGTCGGACCGTTCCGGAACCTCTGGTTCCAGATAGTCCTTATATTCATAGTAGTCCTCCGCCGTCGATCGGACCGAGAGGGCACCGCTCGGTTCCATGACGAGGAATTTTCCGGGTGAGCGCTGGTCGGGGTTGGTTCCCGAGACTCTCTCTCCACCGAGCATGTCGAGGACTGTCACATCGGAAGTGAAGTCGACGATTTTCGTTTCTTCCCGCGGGGTGTTGCGCGAGCTGGCAGTCGAACTTCCATACTCGTCATCCATATACATACCTTCATCTTCATAGAAATCGCTGCCCATGTTGTTGGGTTGCTTGACCTTCTTGGTCTGATTCCTCCAGTTGGCCACACGTCCCGGCCGGATACTTTCCTTTTCCTGGGGAGCTTCCGTCCCGTCTTCCATATCGAAGTAGATAGCCATCACTTTGCCGACCGGTTCGTCGTCGGGATTGACCGGGGCTCGAACATTCATGGCGAGGATACGAGTGTCGAGCGGGACCGAAGCGGGCGAAGAGGCTTCGCTGTATTCGGTGCTCAAATACTTCTCTTCCGCCAAGGCGGGATCCTCCAGATACTTCTCCTGGAGTTTGAAATTAGGATTGGCTAGATAGAGCTTCGCGCGGTAACGGTAGGTTTTTCCAGGCTCGACGTCCATATCGAAATATCGGAAGAGGTAGTGTGAAACGGTGATCATGAGTTCCTGTTCCATCTCCACTTCCTCGTAGAGCCAGCTTCGTCGTCCCTGACGGCTTCGGCCGCTTCCCATGCCCATGCCGCCACCTTCGTATCCCTCGTAATCATCCTCCATGCTCTCGTAGTCGGACCCCATTCCGGTCATGCCGGGCATGCCGCGTCTTCCGGCACCGTTGGCGAAAGGATCGTCGTCTTCGAGGAGATCATCGATTTCCCTCAACTCGGCGTTTTCGATTTTTTCGAGCGTCGATTCCTGTTTTTCCAATTGCTGGAGCAGTTCATCGGAGAGCAACGGGATTTCCGGAGGATGCGCGACCTGATCGTCGAGCCGCTTGTTGGCCAGCGGGGGGATGGGGAACGCCATCGGGAAACGGTGTTCGGGGGCCAGGTATTCTGGAGAGACGACTTCCATTCCGTAGCCGGCCCATTCGTTATCGGCCTGGTGGAGGGCCTGACTCACGGGCAGTTCCTCCCAGATCGGGTCGCCGTTGGCGTCGACGTTGCCTTCTTCATTCCGCTCGATCCGGTAGTAGGAATACAGGGGCATGTCGCGAGGGGAACCGGGGTTCCGGGACGAGAAGAGGGAATTGGAGAAGACGTTCATGTACGCTTCGAGCTGGTCCTCGACGGGGATCAATCCGGTCACGCAAATCCAACGCTTGCCTTCGAGATTGTCACTCGACATCGAGCCGCCCATCCCGCTTTCGTAGCCTTCCATATCGTCCGATTCCATGCCCATCATTTCGCCGCCGCGGCCGGCACCTTCCTCAGGCGCTTGCATGATGGCGCCGATGCCCCCTTCGGCCCGGAGGTCGGTCAGGGCGAAAAGCGTCGGTTCGCCACGCTTGATGTTGTCGGGGAACTCCGAGGGCTGCCATTTGGTCATCGTTTTGTAGAGCGTGTCTTTCACGCCGTACTTGATCCATTCCGCTTGCTCCTCGTAGTCGATGACGTCCACGCCCAGATCGGCGGCGAGAACTTCGTTGGTCTGGATTCGGGTTTCGGCTTCCGAGGCATCTTGCGCCAATTCGTCCGGCATCCAGTCGAGCAAGTCGTATCCTCCGACCCCCGAAAACGCCAGCCACAGCATCAACCCGATGGCGATGATGAAGAGCATCTTTTCGACGTGGGTGACGAAGAAGTCCTTGATATCGAAACCTCGTTTACCTCTCATGATTGAGCGCTCCTTATAAAATCATGGGCCGGGAGGCGACCCGGGAAAGTCCATCGCAAAAAAGGATCCGGTGTGGCGTCGACCATGTACTGTACGGAATCACGGTGTGGGGGTGGTGGTTGTGGTGTTGGCCGCGTCGGGGGAAGTGGTCTCGGTGTCGGGGGCGTCGGCCGGTTCCGTCGCCGAGTCGGTCTCCGTTTCTTCATCGGCCGGCGCGGTGGTGTCGTCCGACGTGGGGTCGGTTTGGCCATCTTCTTCGCCATCTTCCGACAACGCCAGATCCTCGTCCGTCACCCCGGAAGTGACACCGCTCTGTTGTGCATCGGAACCGGTCGCCAGAAGGGTGGGATCGGGAGAGTTGAAGATGTTGATCACGCCGTGGATCTCGATCAGTCGAGCTTCCGAGCCGTACTCGCCCGTCGCGCCGCCGACCGCCATGTTGGCACCTTCGCCCCCTTCCATTCCGCTGTCGCTATCGCTTTCATAACCACTGCCAAATTCGTCTTCGTACCCCCCTTCGGCGTATTCGCCTTCCATGCCGCCCATCTGCGAATCGGGGAGATATTCCGAAAGATCCATCTTCTGAGCCGCGAGGGGGTTGAAACGCACGCGGAGGACATCGATCGGCATCGAGGAATTGGCGCAGTTGACGAGAATCTCGGGAATCTTCCGCTGATCGACCAGGAGTCGCAGGACGATCGGCATGCGATTGAACTCGGAGAACGGCGGGGGATCGTCGTGCGCCAGCGGTTCACCCTCGGCATCGATATATCGTCCATGCCGGATCTGGGCGATCTTCGCCTGGTCGGGATTCATGCCGCTGGTCGACAAAGCACCCGCCACCGAAGCGGTGCCGTAGCCGTCGGAGGAGTATTCATCATCGCCCATGGAACCCGCGCTGTCCATGTAGCTGCCGTCTCCCATCATACCGGAGGTGGCTTCTCCGGTGAGGTTGCCGATGTAGCTCTCCGCGGAAACCAACTGCTCGGCGGCGTATTTTCCGATGAGCATTTGGTCGATCGCCTTCACGGCGGCATTGTGTCGTCCGGTCGCGGTGGCGTTGCTCTGTTGGATCACGCTCAAGAGGGCTTCGTAGACCCAGAGGTCTTCCTGGGCGTACCAGATTTCTCCAGAGCTGGGTCGGGCTTCCCAGGTGACCAACGAAAAGATTTCCGGATTCGGCCAGTCGACTTTTCCGACGATGCGCTGGTTCTCAGGCAGTGTTCCCGCCTGGCCCATTCCGCTTCCCATGCCGCCTTCGGAATCCTCGTATTCACTACCGCCCATTCCGCCGCCCAAGCCGGCGCCGAGACCGCCACCGCCCATGCCGGAACTCATGCCTTCGCCGCCTTCCTCGTCGCTGTCGTATTCTTCGTAACCGCCGCTGCCGCCCATTCCGCCGCCGCCGCTGAGTTCACGTTGCCCTTCGAAGACGCTGAAGTCCTGAATGGCATCTTTCCAGACCCAGATCACTTCCTTCTGCGTCGTGGGATGCTTCTCGATGAGCATTTCTCCGCCTTCATCGAGTACCGGTTCCTCGAATTTTTCCTTTCGAGGGACGATTTCGCCCGCTTCGGTTCGTTGCTGCCATTCTTCGTATTCTTGTTTGCGTTCTTGCCATTTCTCGTAATTGACGGGAGCTTGAATCTCCAGGTGCCGCCACTCGACGTCCTCGAGCATCGTCGGCAGGTGGTAGGTGATGAAGTTGTGGTAGGTTTCGCGGTAGTTGTAGGGGATCGATTCGCCCGGTTTCTTTTGTTGGATCATGGACAAGAAGTCGGGGCCCAAATCGACCGGCCAGGTATTTTTGGTTTTCTGGTCGCGATGCATCGTTTCCCAGGCCTTGTACACTTTTCCTTTGAGAACGACCGTTTGCGCCTCGACCGAATCGATCGTCTCGTCGTTGGGGTGTTCGCTATCCATCTTGATTTGCTCGACGGCGTTTTTGAGATTCTCCAGCTCGTCTTTGCGGCTGGTGAAGCTATTGCTGATGCTGCCTACCGCCATGAAGGTGATGCCGAAACTACCCAGAAGAATAATGACGGCAAACACCCAGAAGCCGTATTTCATCACTTCATCCATGGAGACTTTGGTTTTCTTTTTGGCCATTTGCTTTCACCTCGAAAGGTTGATTCGAAGGATCGATCGGGGGATAAGATGATTGTTCCAAATGAGATCACGGAGTGGGATTGTTTTCTCCGTTGCCGGAATCATCGGCCGGGGGAGAGGCCGCCGCATCATCCGGCGCGGAGGTCGTGTCGGCCGCCGCCGTTGTCCCGGTGGGAGGGGTGCCGGCCTCGTCCGTATCGGTTTCCTCGGCTGGGATGGTCGGCGTGGTTCCGGTCGCCGCCGGCTCGATCGGCTCCGAGCTCGGGGGTGGCGGAGCGGTTGATCCTCCGGGTGCTTCGGCTCCCGGGATCTCTCCGGTATCCTCGGCGGGGTTTCCCGTCCCGTCCTCTCCGGTTCCCAGCATCGCCTCTTGTTCGGCGAGCAACTCTTCTTTCTTTTGGTCCCGGACGCTCGGCGGCGTTTCGACCCAAGCGAACTGGACGACGAAGTTGAATCGTCGCAAATTCATGACCTGGTCATCGGTCATGCCGGCGGCGATCTCACCCATGCCGATATTACCGTAACCACCGCCCCCTTCTTCGCCTTCGTAGTCGCTACCACCGCTTCCCATGCCCATGCCGCCTCCCATGCCCATGCCGCCTCCCATGCCCATGCCGCCTCCCGTGCCGGAGTCGCCGTAGCCATAGTTCAAGCCGCCCATGCCACCGCCGGAGCCCATGCCCTCTTCCATTTCGTAGTCGCCGGTATCGCCCATGCCCATGCCCATGCCGCCGATGCCGCCGTTCCGGCTTCGTTTCTGCAAACGCTGCTTCAGGAGACGCCGCCTCTGTTCCTCGACGGCCTTGGGATCGAGAATTTTGAAATCGATGACCTTTCGCGGATCCAACAAGGTGGGATAACTGATGCCCAACTCTTCCATCGACACCATTTCGGTCACGATCTGGTCGTTGCCTTCCCCGATCGGTTGCTTCTTCATGCTCGCCGGGAGGCGGATCTTTTGATGTTTCAAATTGTCGATCAACGTCTTACGCACGTATTCGGCACCGAAGAGCTTTCGGGGGTCTTTCGGGTTGTGGTAGTGGTAGCCGGTCAACTGGACCACCCAGCCGGGACCCGAGGGCCCTTCGATCTGCATGACTCCGGAAGCCTCCACGTCGGAGACGAATTCCGTCGTGCCGGTGTCGGTGTCGCTCGTGCCGGTGGTGCTGGTACCCGAGGTGCTGGTAGCGGCACTGTCGGTCGTTCCGTCCTCGCCGGCGGCTTCGGCCAGTTCTTCCGGATCGGGAACATACCAGTTCTGTTGCTTCATGATCGAGAACCATTTCGAGAGATCTTCGAGCTCCTGGGCCTCGATGTTCGTGATGTAGATGCGATCCTGTTCTTCCATCGACTTTTGGACGATGTTGCCGTTCTCGTCGCGAACCGGCTTGTCTTCCGGCAGCGCGGCGTTGATCGCCCGCAACAGCTCCAACCAGACAATGCGGCCTTCCACATTCCCGGTGAGATTCTTGCCGATGCTGTCGATGCTCTCGAATTGCCCCACCGCGCTCTGCGTTTCCGATTTCAGGTCTTTCGAGGTGGATTCGACCCGCTGGGCCTGCTGTTCGGCACTGCTGATCTGATTGTTGTTGACCGTCTCCAGGGCACGGGATGCGCCGGCGAACTGAATCGCCAGCCCCGTCATCACCGCCGCCGCGGCGGCCAAAGCCCACGGCTTCTTCTCGCGAATCAGCCGCTCTTTGACGATATCCTCGGGGATGAGGTTGGTCGTCAGCACCGCTTCGTTCAGACCTTGCAGCGCCAGGCCATAACTCACGCCGAAGGAGAAAACGTTGTTTTTGAACGCCGGCGCGGACACGACGTCGTCGCCCTTGAGACTGGAAAACTGGCTGGGACGAACGACTTCGTACCCCAGGTTCTGAGCGAGGAATTGCCGCAATCCCGGCAGTTTCATCGCGTTGCCCAAGGCCACGACCTTGCTGAATTTCGCCTTTCGATCCAAGCTGGTGAAATAGCCGATCGACCGTTGGATTTCGCCGAGCATGTCGTTGAAGACGGGGCGCATCGCCTGGAAGACCGCCTTGGGGTCCTGCGCCGAGGCGGCGTTTCGCTTCAAGTGCTCCGCCTTCGAGAAGGTCAGTTTCAGTTCTTTGGTCAGCGCTTTGGTGAACAGATTCCCGCCGATCGGAATGCTCCGCTGCCAGATGCGCATCCCGTTGGTCATGACGATGTCGGTCGCGTCGGTCCCGACCGAAAGGACGATGATGGAGGAAGGCGGATTGTCCGGGTCATACTCATCGGCCGAGGGGACCTCGAGTTGGTCGTAAGCGGCGTAATTGTAGAGCGAAAGCGGCGCCAGTTGCAGGAAATCGACCTCGATCCCCGCCTTCTGGAAGGGACGCAGCGCCCGGACCGCCTGTTCGCGTTTCATCGCGAAAAGGCCGATCTCCGAGTCCATCACGATCCCCTCTTCGATGCTCTGAGTCCCGATCGGCTGATAGTCCCAGACGACGTCCTGAAGATCGAACGGGATTTGTTGTCTGGCCTCGTATTTGATGATGTCGGGAACCTTCTTCGCCTCGACCGGAGGAAGCTTAATGAATTTGGCCAATCCGCTCTGGCCGGAAACGGAAATGGCGACGTGATCGCCGCGGGTCTCGTTTCGCGAAAGGAATTGCTCCAGGGTCTCGGCGACCAGCTCCGCGGGATCGGCACCCGGCTGCGTCAAGATCTTCGAATGCTCGATATAATCGAAAGCAAGCGCTTCGACCGTCCCGGGCTCCGAACCTGCTCGGCAACGCAACGCCTTGAGCGAAGAATTTCCAATGTCGATCCCCCATACGGCATCGATTCTGGCCATAATCGCACTTCCTCTTTATGTGAAAGTTATTCTGAAAAGTAGCAATTCGAAGGGGCTCTTCCCGCGAAGGAAGAGTCTGCGAAGAGTTCGTCTCTCGGCGCAGGGGCGAACCCGGAAAAAACCACGTTGCCGCGGCGGAGATGAGACGGTGGGTGTTCGAGGTGGACAAAGCACCCATACTAATAATTTATCGTGATGCAAATACCGCTGTCAACTACATTTTCGACGGATTGTTCAAATCGCGGATGCGGCCTCCTTCGACGCGCGCCCCACGCCGGTAGATGGCAGGGGACGAGGCGTTTCTCGAAAAGGAAAGCATCGAAAAGAGACTGGAAAAAAAGGATCATATTATCCATCCGATAAGTATCTCCTTCCATCTTATTTGGCAGATGCTAAAATGAAAACAAGATCCTGGGAAAAATGCTTTGTTTTTAGATGTTTTTCTCGATTTTTTTCCTGCATGCCGATTGTTCCTCAGAACTCCACCATCGGGGAAGTTGGCTCGGCTCGGGGCTCACTCCATGAACGATCGCGTCGGAGATCGTTCTGAGCGCCTATTTCGCTTCGAGATAAGCCGGCTCTTGCAAGTATGACGTAAATATATGCTCCATAAGAGGTTACCTTTCCGTGCTTCTACTACTTCCCTGTCATAGTCTCGAAGATTTCTCCATGCAGCGCCCCCCCGAGGAGGCCGAACAGATTCTCGCCGGATGGTCCGCGCTGTTTCATCCGGCCCTCATTAGTCATTACGAACAAATCGGGGCCTGGGATCGGGTGTATCATCCCACCAGTGAAAAAAATCTGCCGTTGGTCATCATCCCCCCTTGTGTGGAGCTCGACTTGAATCGATCCTGGCTCTCGGAAGTCGAAGCGAACGGGACGTTGCTGCTTCGAGATTATCAGGATCGAGAATCCCTGGTCGGCGAAATCCTCGAAAAAACGGGGCTGGCTGACCATCCTTTCGATGACGACCTGGTCGCCGACTTTTTAGCCCTGGGCACCGGGTATCTTCTCGTCGAATTGCTCACTCGTCAACTGAGATACATGAGCACCCTCGATGAAACCCAATTCGAAACCTATCTCAAGGATGCCGTGCGTCACGCTCGGCAAGGCAATCGGAAGGAAAGCGACGAGGCCGTCGGCCGAGGTTTCGACCTGATCACCGAAGCTCGGGAATACTTCTATCCCGTGGAATCCTATTTTCTCGAGCTTCTGCTTCTCGCGCCCCCTACCTTGGGAGAGAAGCTCCGTCGGGATCTCGACCAATGCGAGCAGTTGAGTCTCCTCCTTTCGCCTGAGTGTTTGCTCGAAATCAAGAACCGTCACCCGGAAACGCTCGCCTCGCTGAAAAAAGCAGTCGCTGAGAAACGGGCCGAGATCGTCGGGTGTGAACGGCATCTCTGGCCCCAAACCACTCTGTCGGTCGATACCCTCGATCAACTCTTGCTGGAGGGGCGATCGGTCTATGAGGAGACGCTCGACGGCTATCTGCCGCAGACTTACGGCCGCCCCGAGAAGGGGCTTTCTCCCGTTCTGCCGGGATTGCTGAAGAGCGTAGGCTATGAAAACGCCTTCCATTTCACGCCCGACGGCTGGCACCGTGGAAGCGGCTCCCAGAGCAAGATCCAGTGGAAGGGGACCGACGGAACCAGCATCGACGCCCTGGTGCGTTTTCCGATCGACGCCACGGATCCGTCCGCTTACCTCGAATTGCCGGAAACGCTGGGCAACGCCATGGATATGGATCACGCCGCCACGGTGGTCTTCGCCCGCTATCCGGGGACGAAAAGCTGCTGGCTCGACGATCTTCGCCGCATGGACCGCCACAGCCCGGCCTTGGGGAAATTCCACGGACTGGAAGAGTTTTTCTCCAGCACCCGGTATTCCGGCATGACCAAATCGTTCGGTTATGATTCCTACCGGCTGAATCCCCTCAATCCACTGGTCGAGAAGGGGGAAGTGCCTCCGGTGGAAACTTGGCGACGTTATCAGATGGCCCAGTGTCGACTCCTCTTGAGCCATGCAAGCCGGACGTTGCTCCAATTGGTGTCGGGGAAGTTTTCCCCTGATTCAGGCGTGGAGGAATCGGCGGTCGGTCGAGAGATTGAGGAGGCGGAAGGCGCATGGCAAGGGTGGATTCACCACTGTGAAACCCTGCTTTTCGAAGCATCGCCGGCCGAGCGTTCCAATGATCGTGAGGCCCGATGCCCCGCCGCGGAGAAAGAGGTGACCGAGACGACTCGGCTTTTCCATCAGACCATCACCGGCATGAACGCTGACCCAGTGGAGGTGAAAGACGAACTCGGTTTCTTCGTGATGAATCCCTGGAGTTTCGAATCGCACGTTTATCTTGATGCCGACGCATTGCCGCGACTCCCGCGGGTCGAAGGCAATGTTCGATTGGCTCGCGAGGAAGACGGTCGGAAAGAAGTGCTCTTGAAGGTTCCCCCCTTGGGATACGCCTGGGTCGGTCCGGCTCCGCCCGATTCGCCCTCGGAATCGAAGCCGAAGCCCTCGGTCGCCGAGAAGGTGGTTTCTCTCTTTCGTAAGAAATCGGGTCAGCCGCCGCCGAAGCTCATCGAGCGAGACGAGGAGGGCGACTATCGCATCCGAAATGACTTTTTCGAAGTGAACATCGATCCCGCCACCGGCGCTGTCCGTTCCCTGTTGACCTATCGTCATCGAGGAAGTCGGTTGGCCCAGCAGATCGCCTTCCGACTGCCGGAGTACGAGCGGCGTGCCGATCCGCGTTCGGAGGAGGACCCCAATTTCGGATACTCGATCATGACCGCCGACCGTTTCGAGATCGAGCAGAACGGTCCGCTGACGGGAATTCTGCGAATCGAAGGCCGCCTCTTGCTGCCGGAAGGAGAGCCGGCGGCTCGATTCGTCGATCGTCTCATCGTGCGGCGCGGCAGTCGGCGGGTGGAGCATCGGCTGACGCTATCTCCGGACGTCGAGCCCGGCGAGAAGCCCTGGGATTCCTATTTCTGCCTTCGGACCGCCTGGTCCGACGCCACGGTCGATTTCCACGCGAGCCTCAACTCGGGAACGTATCCGGTCGACGGCCATCTGCTCTTCGCCCCCTTGTTCGTCGATATGCGCACGGAAACCGAAGCCACGACGCTCCTCGCCGCCGGGTTGCCTTTTCATCGCCGTTTCGGACTCCGGCGACTCGACACGATTCTCATCCCCCGCGGCGAGACGACCGAAACGTTCCGACTGGCCACCGCGATCGATCTCCCACGGCCGATGACTTCCGCACTGGAATTTCTCGCCCCCTTGCAGCCGCTCGGCGAACCGGTGCCGACCCCCCCGGTTCCCGCAGCATGGTTGTTCCATTTGAACTCTCGAAATCTGCAGATTCTCGACTGGAAGTTACTGGACGAAATTCCACCTCGCGTTTTCCCCGATCCGCAAGAAGAACCCTCCGATGTAGAGGAGACGCCCGAGGAATCACAGCGAGGTTCCGCATCGGTTGAAGAGGTTGCCGAAAGTGGCGGGGTGATGATCAAGCTGATCGAGACCGAGGGAAAACGGGCCACCACCGGCCTGCAATGCTTCCTGCCGATCTCCAGGGCCTGGTCGACTCCCCGGGAAGGGAAACCGCCGAAAGAGCTGGAAGTCGAAGGCGATCGGGTCGTGTTCGAGATCGCCCCCCACCAGCGGATGTTTCTCACCGTTCTGTTCGCCTCATCGAAATGAAGGTCGCCTCATGATCGTCACCATCGACGGCCCCGCGGGAGCGGGCAAAAGCACGGTCGCCAAGAGACTCGCCCGGCGATTGGGCTTCGAATATCTCGACACCGGGGCGATGTACCGCGCAGTGGCGCTGTTGGGTTTGCGGCACCAGGTCGATTGGAATCGCCCCGACTTGTTGCTGGAGCTTGCCGAGGGCAGCCTTCCCGATGCCCGCGCGGGACGCACCTATCTCGGCGAAGAAGAGGTGACCGATGCCGTTCGTTCCGAGCAAGTCACACAGCATACCCGCTTCGCGGCCGATCATCCCGGCGTGCGGCAACTGTTGGTCCGGCGGCAGCGGGAAATCAGTCGGGGTCGGGATATCGTGACCGAGGGGCGCGATCAAGGTTCTCTCGTCTTCCCACGGGCCGATTGTAAAATCTTTCTCACCGCCACCCCCCCTGAGCGGGCGCGTCGGCGACAGGGCGAAATCGAGAAACGGGGGGAGAGGGCCGACTATCAAAAGATCCTCGATCAGATTCGCCGTCGCGACCAGCGCGACAGTCGGCGGGAGGTCGGCCCCCTGGTTATGCCGGAGGACGCGGTCGAGATGGTGACCGACGGAATGTCGATCGAAGAGGTGGTCGAACGGCTCGTGGAAATCGTCTCCCGTTGTCGCAAAGTCTGAACACCTGAAAATGACGCTTTTCTGAAAATCGCACAAAAAAACGGCGACCGCCGCGGCGGCCACCGGATTTCGTTCTTCTGTATTTTTATACACTCAGGTTCGATCTGCGACTACCAGAGCGATTTGATCGGCGACGGCTTCTGGGCCATGCCCACCCCGCTCTTCTTCCGAGGAACCACGATGATCCTCGGCGAAGCGTCGAACATGATGCCGACCAGCGATTTCGGCTTGAAGGCCCCGTCGGGCCGACCTTCGACCGGGCCGACCTGTTCGGCTTTGAAGGTATTGAAGATGTTGGCGATCTCCGGGCGAAGTTCGGTCTTGCCGTCGGGTTGTTTCTGACCGATCGAGTTGAAGGAGCCCACGGTCACGAGGCTCGCGTATCGATCGTGGAATTCATACGCCTCGTAACCCTTCTGACGCAGCGCTTTGGTGAGCTTCGTCGCCTTGATGCCCGCCTCGACCAGGGAACTCTTCTTCGCAATGTCCTGGATGTCCTCGTTCATCATTTCCTGAATATCGTCCTTCTTGGCCGCCACCTTGGAATATCCGGTAAAGAACGCCACTTGGACGGTGTATTTCCCGGGGCACTTCAACAGGTTGTATTCGCTGTCCTTGTTCAGTTTCGCAACGAAATCGTCGACCACGCCTTCCTGATTGAAGTAATCTTTCGGCAGAATCGGATTGGTGGTCGCGAACGCCTTTTCCAGCGGCCCGGCGTTGCCGTCATCGTCGGTCATGATCCGCCAAAACGCCAAATTTCGCGAGGTCTTTTTGTTCTTGTCCAGCTTCAAACATTCCGGATGGCTGTTTTTGATCTTCTCCAGCGCCTTTTGCAACGCAGGATCATCCACGGCGATGAAGTCGCCCACCAGCACGGCGTATTCCTTGTGCTCTCCCTCCTTGGCGTACTTGCGTTTGATCTTCCCCCCGAGTTCGTCGATCCCGCGCCCCGCATCGCCGACTTTGTGGATGAATGTCTTGTGATAGAGATACGCCTTCAGTTTGTAACGCTTTCGAAGTTCCAGGACCAAAGCGTTCGCCTCTTGGCGAGCCGTGGGCCCGGAAAAGCTACAGGTCATGATCATCCAAGGGCCGCTGGTATCGGTAAGGAGATACTCCTTTCCTTCCTCCGCCTCGACGGTTTCACGCGAAAAAAGACGCTTCAGAGGATTTTGCGCCTCGGCCGGGCGGAGATCACGATGGATCGGAAAGCACGTCATTTGCACCGCCATCAGTGCCGATAGGGAAAGCATCGCCCAACGGAGTCGCTTATCAGCAATATTCATGGAATGGTTCCTCCCTGTTTTTTCTGAGTTGGGTAGGGACGACCGCCTCTCTCGGCCGGCGGCTCGTTTTTCAACGGGGTTGCCGGAAGCGTCCCACGAGATCGGCTTGGATGAAATCGGGAGGCAGATCGTAACAGAACCCTCGAAGCGACACAAGAGCGGTTTTTCCTCAGCAGGGCAGCTTCTGAAGGCATCGAAAAGAAACGGCCGAGGGTCGAGAAAGCCGTCGTCTGAAGAATGGTTTACGAGAGTATGGACGGCGAAGCCGGGCTCGAAGGGAGGATCGCTTCGAGGAAATGCAGGAAGAGATCACGCACGGAATCGGAAGGGGCTTCTCGCGCGATATGTCGAGCCCGATGGGCGTGCTTCTCCGCCAGTCGCAAGGAGTGATCGAAAACGCCCGCCTCTTGATAGAGCTCTCGGGCCCGCTCGAACATCGGCGACGTCCCGTCTCCAGGCTCGGTTTCGGACGAGGATTCCAGAGACTCGGATTGCAACACGATCAACTCCTGCCGGGAGGTCGGGGAGAGCTTTTCCAGCGCCAGTGCCCATAACACCGTGGGGCGACCGGCGAGGAGATCGCCTCCGATTTGCTTTTTGTTGGCGGCGTCGAAGGACCAATCCTCCAAATCGTTGTGGATCTGGTAGGCGATGCCCAAATGCCGCGCGAACGAGGCCAGTTCCTTTTCGGGGAGCATATGGGAAATCGCCTCGGAGTTTCCCGTATCGGTCCCCAGACGCAGTCCGGCATAGAGGGCCGCTTCGAAGGCGGGCGACGTCTTCAAGGCGTAAATCTTCAGGGCCTCGAGCGTGGTGATCTGCTTGTCTTCTTGGCCTCGCCAGGCCAACTCGGCGCCTTGTCCTTCACACAGTCGCGTATGAGCCCGAGCGAGATGATCCAAGATGTCGGCAACCTTTTCGGTTCCCACTTCTTCTTTCCGCTGCTGCACGATCAAGCGGTATCCCAATCCGATCAGATAGTCTCCCACGTTGATCGCCGTGGGGACGCCGTGCATCCGATGCAGCGTCTTGTGACCATAACGGTAGGCATCGTCGTCTTCAATGTCGTCGTGGACAAGCGAGGCCTTGTGGAACAGTTCGATCGCCATCGCGACCCTTTGGACACCGACGGGAATGTCCTCCGCCTCGAATGAAGCCGGCGGCTTTGGCGACGTTTTTCGCAGGGCGTCATAGGCGGCCAGGGTGATGTATGGCCGGAGAAACTTCCCCCCACGAGTCAAGAAATCGTAGGCCAGGTCCTCGGTCACCGCGATCGGGTCGAGCGGCACCGAACGGTGCCCGCCACTCTTTTCGCCTACCGGTTCGGAAGCCGTCCGCTTACGGGGCAGCAACATCTCGACCTTTCCGGGCTGGAACATCGATGCGGCGAACCGGACCAGTTGAATCCTCCTGGAAGGGCGATTCACTTCCGGTCGGTACGGCGTGTCGATCATCTCCTCGACCCAATCCAGGTCGGTCTTCGTATTGCGACACGTGGAAGCGAAAAGGGGAACCGCCATGGCCGGCATTCCAAGCCACTGGAGTTTATCGAACGCTTTTTCCAGCGAAAGCAGGCACCCCACCCCCAAAACCGCGTCCGCCTGACCGCTGAGGATCAATTGCATGACCACCGGCGATCCCTCCGCGATGATCACCCGGTAGCCCTTCTCCCGGGCGGCGGCCCGGAGTTTGGTCAACACGCACCGACCGCAATCCTCGCAAAGCAGGCCGGTGGCATCGTATTTCGCGGGACATTTCGTCGCATCCCGCAAACAGTGAGGCAAAAGCAGCAGTCGCTTCGAATAGGGAACCGATTGGACCTGTTTCCGCCACGCTTCACTTCCCAGAATCACCATGGTCCAGCCGACGTAGTCTTCCGGTAATCCGCATTGTTCGAGCAAGGTGTTTGCCTGCCGCCGCAGGGTCGAGTGAGTGAACGTTTCAGATTTGGCGAGATCTTCCGCCCATGTTCGAGCCAGTTGCCGAATCTTATCCCGATGTTCGAAGAGGGGGGGGACGTTCTTATACTGATCGTTCTCGGGCTGCCCAGCCGGAAGCATGGCGGCGTCGGGTTCAGGATGGGGAGAGGATGGAAGCGTCAAAGGTGGTGTTCCTGTGGCCAATCAAGAATCAAAGCGGAAAGCATCAAATGCAAAGCAACAAAAGGATGAGCAGGCAACGGGTCACGAGCTCAACGATCGGTTGTCGGCCATCCCTCTTATGAGGTGGGATTCCGGCGAGGCAATGGCATGATCGGAAAAAGCATCGAAACTCCCGCTCCACCATCGATGGGATAGGGATCTTTGCAGGACTCATCTCTTTTCATTATTGCAAGGACGGGAGGGTTTTTTCAACCTCTGGGGGAAAAACCGAGTCCAAAAATGGGGGGAACATGAAAAAAGCGAAAGAATCATTCCGGAGCGTTCGAGAACACGCTGAGAAATACTCTACCCGGCGTACATTCGCTCCCAGGCCCGACTCAACGCCGCATGGCTGAAGATGACGGGATATAAGTCTTCGTAATACCACAGTTTAGCGAAGTAGAAACCGATGGGGCTCGGTTCGGTCCATTTTCCCGATTCCACCTGTTCGATCAGCCAATGGAGCCCCTTTTCGTAGTGAATCAGGAGCGTCTGCAAGTCCTCGCCCAAATCTTCTTGTCCCCCGTTTCCCCCCACAAATCCGGCGACGGCCTCCAGCACGACGGCCGTTTCCTCGATACTCGATTCTCTCTCCGGATTTTGTTCATTCCTTCCATTTTCTCCATCTTTCCATTTCAGCTCGCGGGACCCCCACCCTCCGTCCGCATTTTGGCTTTTCACGAGCCATTGGAGCGCTTTTCCTACAATCGCCGGCATGTCGGAAGTGTTGTAACTCTTTCGGTCATAGAGAGTAAAGTCGCGATAAGCAAGCAAAACCCGAGCGGTGCCGTAGATCGGATTTTCTTCGAGAGGGTGATACTGATTGCCAAACCAGAGAGGGGCCCAGCTTCCCCCCGTTTTTTGCGTGCTTCTGAGAAATCGGAATCCTGAAGGAATGGCGGTATTGATGATCCGAACGAGGGGGACGATCGTTGCGATTTCATCCTTATATTGGGGGGTTGTTTTGTGTTCGACGATTCGATTTCCGAGGATGCGCTTCCAGACCATTAAGGCTCTCAGGGCATGGGCGGTCAAGTCGACACTGCTTCGGTCGAACGGCATTTTCCCCCAGCCTTTGCAGAACGTCGGCCAACCGCCGTTGCGGTTTTGCAAATCGACCAGCCACTGAATGCCCGAGGTCACCGCCTGAAGAATCTTTTTCCGGGTCTCCTCCTTGAAAAAGGGATACATCTTTGCCAGGGCCAAAAGTGCCCCCGGGGTGTCGTCGGCGTCGGGGACGGCCCCCGAAAGATTCGTCCACCCCCACCCTCCGGGGGCGGCGTCGGTGAAAGGGTGTCGCTTTCGGTGCTGACAGCCGAGAAGCCAATCGAGGAGAACCTTGTCGCCATAAACCTTTTTTGTGTATGAGCTTATGGATTCATCAGCCGTCTCTTGCTCCGTTGCGAGCGCCGGCAGGGCGTTGACGGCCAGCGTGGTGGCCCAGGTCGCCAGATTGGTATCGATGGGCCAGCAGCCCGCTTCACCGGAAGGGGCTTCCCGAAAGGAATCCAGCAGAAATCGCAGCCCCTGTTGGACTACGGGGTGACTCTCCCGACCAAACGAGGCCAGACTCATCACCACGAAGGCGGTCAGGGGGGTGGCTTCCAGGTAGCCGCCGCTTTCCGGCTGCATCGCCTCGAGCTTTTTCAAAGTGGAATGGCAACTCCACTGACGCCAAATCCGCATCAAGGGATTCAGCGGCGGGCGGTGGTGGAACCGGGCCTGCCCGATCGCTACCAACGCGGGAATCGCGTAGCTGACGACCGGCATTTGCAGGAAGCGAAAGAGGGAATGCGGGAACGCCGCCAATTCAAACGGCAGGGGGGCAACCTCTTTCCAGGGAACCAGTCCCGCCAGAGCCGCGTTGGTGAGAATCGGCACCGCGAACGTCTTGTCGTTGCCGTACCGGGCACGCAACCCCCGGATTCCGCCGTGCTGGTCGAGATACTCTTGGGCTCGCCGGTTCGCCGAGGAGTGATCCTCAGCCACTCCCGCCAGATGCCACGCCGATTGCACCAACATAGTGGTCGAGATATTGGAAAGGCTCTTGTCGGTGTCGCCCCAACCGCCGTCGGGGTTCTGCTGCGCTGCCAGCCACGCGAGGCCCTTCTCGATCGGTTCCGTGACCGCTTCCGGCGGGATGACATCCCGAACCTCCTCCGGAGAAGTGTTTCGGACGATTTGGACGGCGTCGTGATAGACCGACAACGCACTGATCGCCGTGGCCGTGGAAAGCGCGGAATCGGAGAGGCGTCCCACCCAATGCCCGTCGTCGGTACGCTGGCCCATCAGCACTTCGTTCGTTTGAGCGATGGCTTTCTGGAGCCGCTCGGGATCGCGGAAGATTTCATGCATATCGAAGGCCGGAGGAAGAGTGAGGGGAATGGTCGGTTTGTCGGCATTTCCCTTGCCGAGGTTTTGCGACTATAATGGAGAAAACTTCCTTCCTCGCTCCATTTTCCGGGAAGGATCCTCCATTGTACGCGATGCGGGTCGTTTCGGAAACCTTTTGCCGGTCTCCCTTTCGAAAAATGCCGAGGTTTCCACCCGGAAAAGGAATCGCGAAAGGTTCCTTCCCCGTCGATCTTCTGCCGATGGAGAACCCTCCATGATTCAGGAATCCTTGATGCTCTCCCGCCTGGGCTTTCGCCTGTTGACCCAGGTCCATCCCCGACTGGCTTGGAAGGCCGCGACGCTCTGGGCGTGGAAAGGTCGTCGCGCCTTGGCGGCTCATCGAAAGCGTGTCGCCAGGGACGAGCTTTTCCCACCGTTTCTGTTTTTCGCTTTGACCAATGCCTGCAATCTGCGCTGTCGGGGATGTTGGATCGAAAGCCAAGGAACGCCCGATACGATTCCCTCGGAGCAGATCGAGCGCGCGGTCACCGTTGCCGCCGAGCATAAGTCCTATTTTCATACGTTGCTCGGCGGCGAGCCTTTCCTGTATCCTGAACTTTGGGAGATCATTGAGCGTCACCCGGAGTGCTATTTCCAGATCATCACCAACGGCCAGTTTCTCAGCGAGGAAGTGGTGGAGCGGATCCGCAAACTGGGAAACGTCACTCCGCTGATCAGTATCGACGGCCTGCAAGCCCGAAACGATGCCCGACGGGGAGAAGGGACGTACGCCGAGGCGATCGACGGATGCCGAAGGTTGCGGGCTCGCAAAGTCCTTTACGGGGTGGCCACCGTCGTCACCGGCGAGAACATGGAGGAAGTGGTGGAGGAATCGTTCGTCGAGCGGTTCATCGACCTTGGGGCGACGTACCTCTGGTTCTACGCTTTCCGGCCGGTTGGTTCCGACCCTGCTCCCGAGTTATGCGTCGGCCGCGAGAAGATGCTCGCCTTCCGGCGTCGGCTGCTGGAGCTTCGCAAGAAGATGCCGATCATCCTGATCGATACCTACTGGGACGCCGACGGCGTGGCCGCCTGTCCCGCTTCGAAAGGGCTGGGATTCCATATAGGTCCGACCGGTGGGGTGGAACCGTGTCCTCCGCTCTCGTTCGCCCGGGAGTTTCTCGGCGACCATCAAGGCGATCTCTTCCGGTCGATCAACGAAAGCCGGCTTCTGCGCGACTTTCAGGAGTTCGTCCGGGAGCGGACCAAGGGGTGCGTCATCCTCGAAAATCCTCACGAATTGGCCGAGTTCTTTCGGCGTCACGAGGCGACGGACACCAGCGGCCGCGATCTGTTCGCCGAACTCGAGGCCTCCACCCCGCGGACCAGCCATCATTTGCCGGGCGAAGAAATGCCGGAAAACACTTTGTTCTATCGATTCTTGAAGCGAAATCTTTTCTTCGGCATGGGAGCCTACGCCTGAGGCATTCCGGCGGTGATCATATCAGTCGCGCCGGCTGAAAACCTCGGACCGAGTTGATCATCCAGAAGGCGTCCGCCGATTCCAGATCCTCCCGACGGAGCACCTGTTCGACGATCCTTCCGCGGTCGAGCAAGGCCCGGCGGAGCGTTCCGTCGAGCAGGCCCGATTCCCGGGTGGGAGTGACCAGCCGCCCTTCGAGCCGGAGCACGAGGTTCGAGATGCAGCCCTCGGTCAACTCTCCGTCCTGGTTGTGCAGCAGGACTTCGTCGCACGGGGACACGGATTGTTGAAGATTCTGGTACAGCTCGCGTCGGGTGGTCTTGTGGCGGAGGAACGGATTTTCCCGATCGACGGGCCAGGGGGCCAGGCGAACTTCCCACCGATTTCTCCGATGAGGTGTTTCGAGTCGCCGGGAGGTCAGATGGAGTTTCCCGGAGCGATGGAGCAGAAGCCGCACCCGATGTCTCCCGGCGGGCAAGGTTTCGGCGAAGTGAAGAAGATCGCGCAAGATTTTCTCCCGGGAGCAGGAAAACCCGAAGTACCGCGCAGAAGTTTCAAGTCGGCCAAGGTGTTCTTGCAAGAGGAAATAGCGGGCGTTGCCATAACGCATCGTCTCGAGCAGTTGGAAGGAGGTGGTCGATTCGGTCACGATGCGGGCTTTTGCGCCGATCTCCTCGTATTCTCGATCGGCCTCGGAATCCCAGACGATGCCGGCCCCGCTACCGTATTCCACTTGCCGGTTTTGGCGATCGACGCAAGCGGTGCGGATGGCCACACTCATGCGAATGCCCTCTTCCCGGTTCGCCATGCCGATCGCGCCGGTGTACACGCCGCGGGGCGAAGGTTCGAGTTGCTCAATGATCTCCATCGTCCGTATCTTCGGCGCCCCGGTCACCGATGAACAGGGGAACAGGACACCGAGGCATTCGGAAAAAGAAGCATCGCTGCGGCATCGGAGAGTGGAGGTCATCTGGACAACCGTCGGATGATGTTCGATGGCGAACAGCTCATCGCAACGGACCGAGCCGGCTTCGGCGATGCGGCCGAGATCGTTGCGTATCATGTCGACGATCATCACGTTTTCTGCCCGATCCTTCTCGGACAGCCGCAACTCGGCGTCCAACTCCCGGGAGGCATTTCCCGACGTTGTTTCGCAAGCACGGGTCCCCTTCATCGGACGGCAGGTGACCTCGCCGTCGTGGCTTTGGAAAAAGAGTTCCGGACTCACCGAAGCGACCTGGTATTCTCCAAGGTTCAGAAAAGCGGAGTAAAGGGTCGGTTGCCGGCGAAAGATCGCAAGAAACAAGGCGTAGGCGTTACCGGCGAAGGGGGCGCGAAATCGGAGCGTGTGGTTGACCTGATAGCTTTCCCCGCGATGCAGCCACCGGCGGATCTTCTGGAAATCACTTTGGAAATCTTCCGACGAAAGCGAAGCTCGCCAGTTTCCGACGAAATAATCGATTCCCGGCAGCTCGGGCAACGTTTCCAGGAAAACCGGGCGTTGGTAGACGCCGAACCAAACAAGCGGGAGGTTTCCGACTTTCTCGTGTGTTTTGAGTGCTGCATCGATGCCGGGAGCCGCCTCGTAAGCGATTTGGCCGCAGACGTGCCTGCCGAGTTCGATTTGGCGGTCGACCTCCCGCAGTGTCGGACGGACTTCGTCGAGAGAGTGGGCCGCGAGAATCGCCTCGGGATCATGGTAGCATCGCCATCGGGGAATTCGTGAGTTGCCTTCGGAGGCGATCAGGATCGTGCCCGGGGTCGAGAGACGCCGCATCCACTCGGCTTGAGCGTCCTTTTCCCGTGAAATGGCATGGTTCGAATGCGGCATCGGGTCGCGGCTCCCCTTTTCCTTTTTCTGGGGCGTGCTTAAGGCCGGTCGGTTACAAAATTCCGAGATTCCTCTCGGAAGCCTCGCGATCGCGCTGATAGGTGGCGTGGACCGCTTCGAACGTCGCGGCGTCGATCTTCCAGACCGGCTCCTCTTCCGGATGGGCGTTGGTATGCGTGATGATCAATCGGTAGAGAAATTTGAACAGATGCCGGGGAACTTTCATCGAACCGACCACCGAACGTAGTCGGGCCGTATCGACCGATTCATCGAAGAAATCGTGCAGCTTCGGCGAGCTCCCTTCTTCGGAGCAGGCCGCCATCCGGGCATTGGCCAGGTCCATCAATGAGGAGGCGGTCCAATCGAGCGATCGGATGACGTTCTGCTTGTCCAGTCGGGCCCGCTGGTGGAACGACTCGTTCTCTTTCTCCATGTAGCGCATCAGTTGTGCCGGCAAGAGCAGCTTGATTCCCAGTCCGGGATGCTTCAGCAGCTTGTTGTCCAGCAACGGCCAGATGAGCAGGCGCATCAGATCGGGAGAGCCGTTGATCAGATAGGGTTCGTCGACCCGGTCGACCAGGACCATCATTCCTTTGAAATGCAGGGCGCCGAGGATTTGCTGCAGTTTGGCTAAAAGCTCGTAGCGGCTGTCGGTGCTGCGCTGATTCGGAAAAGGGACGCCGGCGATTTCCGACTTCGGGAATCGTAACAGCGTCTTCAAGAGCGTCGACTTGGAGTGGGCGCGAACGCGAACCGATCGATTGACGCCCCAAACATTCCAAGAGCGGATCAACAGTTTCCACAAACGGGGGAGCCATCCCAGGAGGATCACCAGGTACATCTCCGAGGCGAGAAACGTTTTCCACCCCTCCCCGAAGCGGAAGAACAGGAAGACGGCCAACAGTGACCAGAGCACCCCCAAGATCAAATCCCATTGGGTCTGGAAGAAATGCCGGACCGTTCGAAAGGAGAGCTTGCCGGCGAGTCGTTTCCATCGCACGACGGGATCTTCCTCGCGAGACTGATCGTAAAAAGCGGCCAGGACCAGCAGATCGCGGCATTGCCGGGGATTGAGATTCCTCAACGGGAGCGGCTCCGGATCGCAGGCCGCCGGATGCGCGGCGCTGTCGGGATAGAGAATGCGATCGACCAGTTGTGTCACGCCCAGGGAGAGGAGGGCGTCCATATGGTCCCAGAGCTCCCAGCGTCCCAGGACCCGATTGATCTTGCGGCGACGCGGCTGGCGATAGCGGAACCGATCCAGGAAAGGATTGAAATCGTCATATTCCACGACGAAGCAACGTCCTTGCGGATGATCGGCATTGAACTCCCCGAGGGAACGGACCATCTGCATCCGAAGGGCGGTCTTCCCGGAACCCTTTTCCCCGAAGACGATCGCCGTGGACGGATCGGCCGGATTGCCGTAGAGCTTGTCCCAGTCGGGATGAAACGTTTTCTCGATGCAAATGTTCTTGAAAACGGAGTCGGTCTGGGCATCTTCATCGGCGAACGGATTCTCCAGGATGCCGTAGTGCTTGAAAAAATCCCGAATCTTCATGGATCACCACTTTCGATAAGCGAACCTTCCGGAACGGTCGACCGGCAGGCCAGGACGGAAGAAGCGGGAGGGAGAAGCCGAGCTTCCTCGTCCTGCTCTCCGGCGGGCGGACGCTGCAATACGTAAACCAAAACCAGCATCATGATCAGGGTGAAAAGAAGCAGGATGATCACCAGGATCAGGTTCCGGCGGGACTTGGCCCGTTTTTGGTCGGCGAGCTTTGTCTGGGGGCGCGGTTCCTGGGACTGTTCTGCTTCGGCTGCCGGGGCCTTGGCGGTCGGTTGCTTTTCCCGGGGGAGTTCGCCCGGTTTGGGCGGTTTGTCGATCGGTTGCAGTTTTGCCAGTTGCGGGAAGACGTTTGCCGCCTCCAGCCAGGAGGGCCATCCTTCGCGCCAAACCAGGGTGTCGCGGCCGATGCGGCCTTCGTCGAGCCAGGTCTTCAACACCGTTCCGGTGGCCGGTCCGTATTGATGTCCTCCCGGCGGACGCACGTACCAAATGGCGTTCGGGTTCTCGGCGATCGGGTCGACCGGGGCGGTCTCTTCCGCACTCTCCGACTTGGGCGGACCACTTTCCTCCACCACCGAATCGTAACGCTCGCCTTCCTGCGCCGGGGAGGTGTTTTCGGAAACCCCCGTCTTCTTCGACTCGGTGTCCGCCGAAGTCGTGCCGGGCGATGCTCCCGCTTCATCGCGTTTTTCCTTGGAGCTTGGACGGACGCTCTTCTCGGGAATCAGCACCTTGGCGCCGCAATGAGGGCAAATACCACGCTTTCCCGCGAGATAGGTCTTCACATTCAGTTTGTGACCGTTCGGACAATAAAAACGTATTCCCATGGCATTCTGACGTCTTTTTTGGAGAGCACAAGATCTTTCGCGATCGGTATCCCCTCGACGATCGAAAGGAATTCCCTCGCCGTCGATGCGGCGATTTCGCTGCCCGACCGAATGGCTCCGCTTCGGAGGAAGGAGAAAGCCTCTCATGAAGCTTCGGGCATCTCCTCCATTATAGAAACAATACTTGCCGAGAGAAACCGATCGGAAACCAGGACTTTCCAAAACTGCAAGAATTATACCTTTGCCCCCTTCTGCATATCCTTTTTATGCCCCCTTTTTTTCAAGAAGATATCTTTGTGGAAATCGGAGAATAATCTGGAGAGGTGAGGAAGGATTTGACGATAATTCGGAATAGTCCGGTGATTCCGTTGTTGCGGGGCAGCGCGCCGAGTGGTTGGCCGCCTCGAAACGAGACATCGCCGGACGGACTCATCGTGAAGAAGGGGGGAGACTTCTTCTCTGGAAACATCGCGGAATGTCTTCGGCAAGACGATCAACGTTATTTATCTTGTTCGCATTTTTTGTCGTTTCGTTGCTTATCTGCGGCTGCGAAGTGATTCCGAACCGAACCTACGTCCCGACGCTCCATAATCCGTTTCCGCAATTGACCGAAGTCGCGGTCATTCCTTTCATCAACAAGACGAGCGACAATCCGATGGTCGACGGTCGTGAATTCGCCGAGGCCTATGCGGAGCAATTGCAGGAGATACCGGGGTTCAACGTGGTGGCGGTCAGTACGGTGGAACGGGCGATGCTCGATTTGAACCTTCTGGCGTTCCGCGGACCGGAGGATCTGCGTCGATTGGCCAACTATCTGCAGGTCGATGCGATCGTCATCGGAACGGTCAATCGTTACGACGGCTTTTATCCTCCCGAGATCGGCATGGAGGTTGAATGGTACGCCGCGAATCCTTATATGCATCCGATTCCCCCCGGCTACGGCTTGCCCTGGGGGACCCCCGCCGAGGAGCAGATCCCCTCGAGCATTGTCTTCGAGTCGGAATTGGCCTTGGCACGCGAGCAAATGGAAACGCAGATGCCGGAGTCGCCGAATCCATCGGGTTTGGAGCCGTCGGTACCGGCATCGGAAGCATCCGCGACCTCCTCGTCCTCCGAGCATTCCTCCCTTTGGGAGCAAAGCGGCGAGAGCTATCAGAAGAGCGACTATGAGAAGCAACAGTCCGAGCTGTTCGATCGGACGATCGCCAAAGCCCAGGGCATTCCGCTTCCTCCCGTGTCCCGTTCCAAGGAAGAAGACCTTGCCGAAGCGTACCGACGTTCCCCTTTGACTCCTTCCAATCCCGAATACACCCGTAAGACGCGATCACAGACAAACGAATCGGGATCCGGAGCCGCCGAAGCGCAAGGCGGTGAAGGCGCTCATTCCGAAGGAGCCGCGGAAGAAGAGGCCGTTTCTAGGGGAGGCTCCTCGAGTTCCGCCCCGGAAATGATGCCCTGGCTGGAGCCCGGCGCCTATGCGGAAGAAGATGCCATGATGCTCGGTCATGACGCATCGCTGCCGGGACTTCCGGACCAGTGGCCCGATCCGCGGGGGCTCATCCCCGACGGCCCGAAAGCAAAGAAGCCGAACGCGATGCCCAGCAACGCCGCGATTTTGCGTCACGTGGGAGTCTACCAGGGCAACGACGCGAAAGTGACCGAAGCCTTGAAGACGTATTATCTCACCGAGGTCGACGATGCAAGGATCGGCGGTTGGCAAAACGTCTTGCACCGTCGAGAGGAGTTCATTTCCTTTTGCTGCCGCATGCATATTTGGGAAATGCTCAGCAGTCGGGGAGGCGCCGGGGAGGCGATCAAATACACGCGGCAATCGAAGCTTTGGCGAGGCGGTCAGCCCGGCGATTGACCCTTTTCGCCGACGGCAAAAGATATCAAAGGAATGAGTCGTGCAACTGTTATGCGGGATAGTCGTTTTTTGTCGAGCGGCGGGAATTGGAAGACATATTTTACCGAAAACAACAAGTGTAATGTAATATCGCTTCGGCTGTCGTCCGATAAACAGACAAGACCGATTTCGCCGACGACCGCCGTGTATTTCCTGGAGTCGTGAAGAGGCTTTCGCCGTGCGTCCAAGAGAGAGCCTTCCTTGGGACCGGCATCCTCCCCGAGGACGTTGCCCCCTTTCCTTGACAAGAAACCGCAAGGAGACCGGCGTGACTTGACCAAGTCGTCACTTCACCTTTTTACATCGTTCCACCTCTTTTTCAAGTGTAAGGATTCACCGTGAGTCAGGATATCAACGTATTGGCCCTGGTCAAAGGGTCCGAACGCTACGTTTTTTTGTACAACGAAGAGAACCGCGCCGAAACGCTTCGTGTCTTGGGACGCTATGCTTCGAATTCCGACTTGAGCTTTACGTGGTACGATGCCGCGGTGCTGAGCCAGAAAATACGCCAGGAAAGTCAAAACGCCGGTGTCGTGAATCGGATCAATCTGCCCATGCCGACCGACAACGATTATTGAGCGGTTCAGGCCGAGAAGCGAAATCGGGTTGCCTCTTGACCGCCTTCGGGGCGGAACGCTTCTTTCTCTTCGGAGATGGGTATGCTTCGTAAACCTGTGGCGCGGTTTCTGGAATATCTTCAGGTGGAGAGGAACGCCTCGTCGCTCACTTTGAAGAGTTACCGGGAAGATCTCGAAGCGCTGATCGAATATTTGGAGGCCTCCCACGACGGGACATGTCCCGGTCCCGGCGAGATCAACACCCTTGAGCTCCGGGGGTACATCTCCGCCATGCACCAGGCCGATTACGCCAAGTCGACCATCGCGCGGCGACTCGCATCGCTACGGAGCTTTTTCCGATTCGGCATTCGTGAAGGTTGGGTGCTCGAGAACCCGGCCAAGCCGCTCCGCAATCCCCGAACCGGTCGCGATTTGCCGCACTTTCTTTCGACCGGCGAATTGCAAACACTTCTCGAGGCTCCCCCGGCGAACGAGCCGCTGGGCCTTCGCGACCGGGCGATCCTGGAGACGCTCTACTCGGCCGGGCTCCGTGTGGGAGAACTCGTGGGGGTGAACGACACCGATCTTGACCGGCATGAGGGGATTCTCCGGGTTCGGGGGAAGGGAAAAAAAGAACGGTTCGCCCCGGTGGGCTCGCACGCACTGAAGGCGATCGATCGATGGCTGGAAGTCCGCGGCACCTTGATTCGAGAGCCCATACGGGGAGAGCCGCCGCTTTTTTTGAACCGCTTCGGTCGGAGGCTCACCACGCGAAGTGTGGGACGAATGCTCGAGAAGTATCTCCGGCTGACGGGGTTGGATCACCGAACGACCCCGCACACACTCAGGCACAGCTTCGCGACGCATCTACTCGATCGGGGCGCCGATATCCGGAGCGTGCAGGAACTTCTGGGACACAAAAGTCTCGTGACGACGCAGATCTATACCCATGTCACGACTCGGGGACTGAAAGAGATCTATGAAAGATCGCATCCTCGTGCTTCGTGAAAGAAAGAGCGGCATGGATCGAAGCGCATCGGTGCCGGCGAATGGAGGGCGCGGTGCCCGTGTGGTGATTCAAACCACGCCTTTTCTGACGGCCCAAACCGCGGCCTGGGTGCGATCGGTCACCGCGATCTTACGGAGAATATTCTGCACGTGTTCCTTGACCGTCTCGACGCTGATCTCCAGCGACCGGGCGACTTCCTTGTTGCTCAGCCCCAGGGCGACATGCCTGAGGACCTGAATCTCACGCTGGGTGAGTGGGACGTCGTCATCGTCGATGACGTGCCGGACCTTCATGGCGGCGGCGATGCGCCGCAATTCCCCGGATCGTGAAGGGGCATCTCCACTGGCTGCCAAGCGAATCGCCTCGACCAGTTCCTCGCGGCTGGCTCCCTTGAGGATATAATCGCACGCCCCCAAGGCGACCGCTCGAGCAATATACGTGGGATTATCGTATGTGGAAAGCATCACCACGCGGCAGGAGGAGTTGATCGTTCGAAGCTTCTCCAGGGTGACCAATCCGTCCATGTCGGGCATACGGATATCCAACAGAACGACATCGGGAGAGCATTCTTCGACCTTCTCCAGGGTTTCCTTTCCCGTGGCCGCCTGGCCGACGACCTCGATATCGGAGTCATCCCCGACGAAAAGCGTCGCAAGCCCCACGCGAATGACTTCGTGATCGTCTGCGATCAATAAGCGGATACTCATTATCAAAACCCTCCGGGAATGGGGGTAAGCCAGATCGGTACATTGTCATCGATTCGGACCCGTTCACGAAGATCGATTACGAATCCAGCGATCCAAATCTTCCAGAAGCTCACCTCAGTCTTATTGAGCGTCGCATCGATAGTGAACCCCGGGCGAACAGCGAGAGCCCGGCCCGACGGGCGTCACTGCATGAGCCGAGGGGCCACGATTGATACGAACATGAATAAAAATGCTCGGTCCGTCGAATGCTTTCGTATCAAATGGCCCTGGGAGGCCCTGTCGGCCGCGTTGCTCTGGGATGGAAGCGACACCGAAAAAAATGAACACCACAAGCGGACTATATATATGATCACATAAAAAAGAAAATATAATTCCAAGGATTTTTTCTTGAATCCGAAAACTCGCCCCCCCTGAGGAAAGTAGATGTCTCGGTTTGAACCCCCCTGATTGTTTGGCTCTATTATTCAATAATTCCATCAGAATGTCTACTCGTTCCCGGCGATTTTTACAAAAAAATATATCAATATAAAATATATGTAGTTTTTTATGAGGGGTGTCCGAGAAGATTGGTTCTAGGAAAAAGAGGTGGAGTTCGGGACTTATGGCATTATCTTTTGGGCCGTCGAGAGGAGAGTATCATAAGAAAAACGAATGCGAAGTGGCGGTGAAAGGGATTCAGATTGAAGCCAGGTAGGAAGATCATCTCGTGGTGAAAATTTGTAACATGTTGCAAGATAATATCTTATGTGGTTTCGGGAAGATCGTTTATGCCGGAATGTGGGAAGAGAGATGATGGAAAATATTGCCAGGAGATATATAAGATAATTCGCCCCGCGTTCGGTCGATTCACGATCGGATCACTTGTCCGAATGTGGCTGAACACCTGTGCCCGCCCGGGCTGGATTTCGAAAATTTTTTTCAAAAAATCCTAATCGACTCTTTTCAAATGAGGCGACATCGCCTCGAACCATTTCTCCGCCATTTTCCGCTGACCTTTCGGATTCGGATGGGCCCAGTCGAAGGTGTCGGTATTTTCATGGCCCGGGTTCTCCTTCCATCCCTCGAAATGATCGACGGTTTCCACCGGCGAAGCTTCGGTCGAGAACCTTTCGGTCATCTCTTCGACGAGGGGACGGATTTCCAGTGCCGCGCCGCCGTTGAAGTTCAAATGTCCGATCAGGATCACCACTTCCGGATTCGCTTCACGCAGGAGCCGGACGATCTTCTCGAGCGGTCGTATGATCGCCGCTTCGTAATCTTCGGCTTTCTGGTCATTCGTCCCGAGATGAATCAGCGCGATATCCGGCGGAGCGGGGTAAGATTCCATCCAACCGGCGAGTTGTTCGGCCACCTTGCCGGTTTTCCAGCCGTAATGACCTTCATGATCCAGATCGAAGGGGGGACGGCGCTCCGAGGGCCATCGGGCATCGGCATGCAGCCCTTCGTTCATCGATCCAATGAAATCGACCGGGTAACCGGCATCCGCCAGCATATAGAACAGCGGATAACGATAGGTATACTCCGGTCGATCCTTACGTCCACCTTGGGTGATCGAATCTCCCAGCGGAAGAATGTTGATCAAGTCGGAGGTCGGAGTCTTTTGCGGGGAAGCCGGGCCCGCGGTTGCCTCACGAAGATCGAGATGGAGGTTGTCGAGGTAGATGACCGCCTCCTCGTTGGCGAGGCTGTAGATGCCGATATAACCCAAGGAATCAAACATTTCGGGAATGTATTGGTCCTCCAGCACCGTCTTTTCGCCATCTTCCGATTCGACGGAAACGGTGCTTTTCTTTTCCGCTCCTTCGGTCCCGAACACGAGGATCAGCCGATTCCACTTGCCCGGCTCGATCGTCGCGAACGATTTCCCTCGGTATTCGACCTCCCCGGTGGGGAGAACTTTGATCGACGGACCGCTCACGTAGCTCTTTTCCGGCACCTGGTCGTCCCGGAAGTCGATCCAGAGGATGCCGGGCCGATCGGCGTCGAGTTGAAAGTCGCAGGTGAAACGGAAGTATCCCTTCTTCTCGGAAGGTTCCCATTTCAAGCTGGGAAGGAAGGAATGCGGCGACTTTTCATCGACCAACTTGAGACTCTTTTTTCCGGAGGCCGCTTCGGACCGGGTGACATGAATGACTTGATTGAGCTCGACCTTGGGATCGAGATCGAGCGGAAATTCCGGAAAGGGCACTTCCTCTTCCGAGAGGTAGTCTTCGAAGTCCTCCTCAAGTTCCGATTTTCTCGAAGGAGGTGGAGGTACATCGAGCGGTTCCCGACGGGTTTTTCGAGGCAACTCGACCCAGGCAGGATCTCCCTGAAGTCCGACGTCGGCGATCCGCAGCTCCTCGAAGCCGAGTTGCCGGGCGGGGGAGTCGTCTTTAAGTCGAAAATCGTAATGCGCGGGAGCGACGAACCGGGGGCGGGCGACGAGGGAACCTTCGTCCTTTCCGGTTTCCATCCACTCTTGCGGAGTCATGTCGAAAAAGCGGACCGGTCCATGGGTATTCCAGTAGAGGTTGTTTTTCAGGCGATAATCGTCGCTGCCTCGGGTGGTGATCATCTGCGGAATCTGCCCGTAAAAGATGTTCCGCTCGATTCGCAAGTTCTCGCCTTTTTTTCCGACGCTCATCGCCGCATCGCCATAATCGGCGAAGATGTTGTTGCGTACCAGCAGGTCGCGGCCGTGGTTGCGGTTATAGCCGGCGTGACTGGTTCGGTAGACGAGGTTCCCCTCCATGACGATTTCCGAACTCCCCTGGTCGTTATAAAGACCGTGAGCATGGGCATGGTAAGGGTATCCGAACACATCGTGGACGACGTTCGCGCGAATGACCGTTTCCGGCGAGACGCCCAGGGTGTAGATGCCGGCGGTATCGGTCAGCACGGCCCGTGCGATATGGTGCACGTAGTTCTTCTCGATGAGATTGTCCCGCGCCGCCGACGGGCGATCATCCCAGCACCACCCGACGTTGATGCCCATGTAATCCATATCGCTGATTTCGTTGTGGCGCACTCGGTTATGCGAGGACGATCCGATCCAGAGCCCCACCGCCCCGTGAAAGACTTGGGTCATGTGGTGGATGTAATTGTTCTCGACGCGGATGTGACCCGTGCGCTGGTTGGGGTCCTTGCTTTCCTTGCCGCGTGCGCCCCAACCGCCTTCGCCGAGATAGATTCCCCCGGCGCCGCCGTCGTGGAGATGGCATCGCTCGATCGTCACTTGCCGGCAACCCTTCTGTAGCCAGATGCCGTGTTGCCCGAAGTGGGCGATCTCGCAATCCTTGATGGTGGCATCCTGGAGCCCCCGAGCCGGAATCACGGCATGTTTGAGCATGTCGTTCGCTTGGGCGAACGCCTGGTATTCTCGCCGGGAGAGGCTCCAACCGGCGTGTCTCAGAGAGAGCCCCTCGAAGTGAATCCGTTCGACGAACCGTCCGTTTTCCGGTTCCCCCGCGATATCGATCAGTCGATCGATCACGGGATAGATTGCCTGAAGCGTCTCCGGCGACTCGCCTTCGATCGGCCAATAGTAGAGCTTGCCGTCGCGGCGGTCGTAGTACCACTCGCCGGGCGAATCGAGCGCTTCCCGACTGTTCTCCAGGTAGTATCGCTGCCGGTTTTCCCAGTATCCGAAATCCCAGTGGAACCGGTTGGTGAAAAAGACGGCACGGCTGGCCGGGTCGAGCTCCTTGACCCAATGTTTGGTATGCGACCACTGGTGGAAGACGTTCACCTCCAGATCGTCGAGCGAGGTCCAGTGGGGGAGATCTTCCACGGCGATGCGGAATCCCTCCGAGCCCTGACGGCGTTCCTCGGGCGAAGCGAACCAGCGGGGAATCGCCGGAACGAGCGGGCCGTCGGTCCGAAAATAGCCGAAATTGGGCGTCCGCGCACGGGGGCGCCGTCGGCCGTCGACGAACAACTGCCGAAAGTCGAGTTCCGGCTCCAGTTGGGCGACCCAAAGGCGATTTTTTCCCGGTTTCCAGCCGGAAACGAGCCGACCCCCGCTGAGAATCGCCTCACCCTTGCCGGTGGAACGATACGTGACGGGATGGTCCGCCGTGCCCGAGTCCTCGGGGGTGAACTTGATCGGCTCTTCCAGAAAATAAGTGCCGGGATGCAAGAGAACAACGACCGGTCCGGAGATCTTGTCAGCGGCTCGGGCCTTGCGAATCGTCCGTTGAGCATGCGCAATCGTTCCAAAGGGAGAGTCCGCGCTGCCGTCGGCTTGGGCGTTTCCGCCCGGAGCGACGTGCAGTGTCACGGCCTCGACTTCCCCGGCGTGCGCTGTCGGCATCGGCGATGGGCCGATGATCCCCCCGAGAAGAAAAAAAATGCCCCACCACAGATTTCGAATTCGGCCCACTGGTTGCGACTCCCTTCCATCCGCTTGCTGATTGTGCGCCCTGAAAAAAATGGACGACGCCCTCCACGAAAACCACCCGCCGGCGCGGTGGTTTCCCGAAGGATGTCGTCCATCGTAGCAATCACGACCTCTTCTCGGCAAGAAGGGAGAAAGGTTTTTTTGCGAAAAAGTGGTTTCTCGATCAGTTGACTTCTTCGAAAGTGTGACTTATTCGTGGTCGACCTCGGGCAGTTTGATCTGCTCGATCGGCAGGTTTTTGAACGTCATGAACCATTTCACGACGTCGGCTCCCTTGGGAGGATTGTAGGTGATGTCGCGGGCGAGGCCGCAGGAGGTCGGCGGGGGAACGATGACTTTCTCGCCCGGTTGCCAGTCGGCCGGGGTGGCGATGCCGTGCTCGTCGGTGGTTTGCAGAGCGATCAGCAGCCGTTTGATTTCTTGGAAATTCCGCCCTGTCGTCAAGGGATAGTAGAGAATCGCGCGGACCTTCGTTTCCGGGTCGAGGATGAACACCGCCCGAACCGTGTGGGTACCGCTGGCTCCGGGGTGGAGCATGCCGTACTTCGCGGCGATTTCGGAATTCACGTCGGCGATGATCGGAAAGCCGATCCTGAGATCCCGGATGTCCTTATACTCGATTTCCTCCTCGATCATTCGCATCCAGGCGATGTGGCTGTACAGGCTGTCGACGCTCAGCCCGAGCAACTTGCAATTGAGTTCATTGAATTGGTCCTGCATTTTGGCGAAGATCATGATTTCCGTGGTGCAGACCGGCGTGAAGTCGGCGGGGTGACTGAACAGAATCACCCAGCTTCCCTGGAACGCTTGCGGGAACTTGATCGTTCCGTGACTCGTGACCGCCTCGAACGGCGGGGCCGTTTCGCCGATCAACGGCATGGTGTTGCGGGGACTCTCGGTCGGGGCCGTTTTCGCTTTCTCGGGGCTTTCCTCAGCGGAAACAGGTGAGAGCATCATCGCCAGAAGACCAGAGAAAAACAGTGCGAGCGCACAGGGAGTGTAGAGCATCTTTTTCATGACATTTCTCCTTGATGGAAAAGAGAGGAAGACGAGAGATCGTCTGTGTGACATTGTAGCTTGGCATAGAAGTAAGACGACAATAAAAGGATACATTACAGAATACAAGATGTAAACTATCGGGATCTTTTTTGGGGGAAATTCGATTCCCCCTCATCGTTTTGGTGAGCGGCTCGGAAAAAGTTGGACGCCGATGCTGTCGGGGATGTGTCTTCTAACTGTATATATTCTAAGAGGTTCGGGAAAAACCGAACTTTGCGCTTCGGAGGGATTCGCGGAAGAACGCTCGAAAAGGACGCTGAAGGAATTTATGCGGAAAGCAGTTCCAGAATGATGGAAATACCGGCCGATTTTTTTGGCTGGAAATTCTGTAGAAAAGAAAACGCGTTCCTTTCTGCGGAAGGTGGCTCGTGGGGAAAGGCCGTCATTGGGAGAGATTTGACACACTGCGCTCCAGGCGATAGGATGACGACGAACGATCCTTACAATTCCCGGAGGGTTTGCGATGCGAAAAGAAACAGGTCCGGTCGTGCGTCGATTTCTCGTGGTCTTGCTGTTCTTGGCGGGAGTGTGCTGTGACGGAAACGACTCCTTCGGCGAGGAGCCGAACCCAGGAACGGCCGGGTGCGAAGTGACTCCGTTCGGCGAACTGGACGACGGCCGCCGGGTCGATCTTTTTACTCTGGCCAACGATGCCGGCATGTCGGTCAAGGTGATGAACTGGGGGGCGACGATCGTGGAGGTGAACGTCCCCGATAAGAACGGCCGTATCGAGAACGTCAATCTGGGGTTGGAGACTTTCGAGGAGTATCATTCGGGGCATCCTGCGCTCGGCTCGACGATCGGCCGATTTGCCAATCGGATCGGCGACGGGGGCTTCTCGCTCGACGGCGTCCGGTACGATCTGGAATCGACCAACCGTCACGGTGTGCAGATCCACGGCGGTCGGACCGGCTTCGGCAAGCAACTCTGGGTGGGACGTTGTGAGCGGTACGAACATGGAGTCGGTGTCACCTTCTGTCTGGTCAGTCCCGACGGGCACGAAGGCTTCCCCGGACGTTTGACCGCCGAGGTCCGATTCATTCTCACCGACGACAACGCCTTGGTGCTCGACTATCAGGCGGAAACGACCCGGCCGACGCACGTGAATTTTACCAATCACGCCTATTGGAACCTCGAAGGAGCGGGCTCCGGGACGGTGCTCGACCACCCACTCCGGATCAACGCGGAGAAAGTGCTTGCCGCCGATGAACGGTTGGTGCCCACCGGCGAGAAGATCGGTGTCGCCGGGACCGCGCTCGATTTTCGGGAAAGCCGTCCGATCGGAGAGCGCATCGAGGCGATTCCCGAGTCGATCGGCGGGTACGATCACTGCTATGTGCTGCGAGAAGAGCCGCTTCTGATCGAAAAAATGCCCGAGAGCGGCCCCGTGAAGGCGCTCCGGGAGATCGGTTTTTTCGGGAAGAACGATCGGCGGTCTCGATCTTCCAAGAGGGGATTGGCCGAAGCCGCCGTCCTCTCGGCTCCGAAGAGCGGACGGAAGCTTCTGCTCTTCACGACCCAGCCGGGTGTTCAGATTTACACGGCGAATCATCTGGGCGACCGCTTCGGCTGGAAAGGTCAACCCTACGGACCGCATCACGGCGTTTGCTTGGAGACGCAGCACTTTCCCGACACGCCGAACAAACCGTCCTTTCCTACCACGCGACTCGACCCCGGCGAAACCCTCCGCGAAGTGACGGTCTTCCAGTTCCGGCAGTCTCGATCCAACCGTGATTAAAGGGGGGGAACGGGGCATTGTTCCGCCTTTCGCTCGGGCTCCCTCGAGCATGAGAGATTCAATGACGTCGGCGACCTTCTCGGGGGGCATTTTCTCAACGAGGATGGCGTTCTCGCCTTCGGGGGTGGCTCGCCAACGGTTTTCACCGCTCGGGTCGATCTCGATCGTGCCCCGTTGCGTATCCCACCAAGGGGCGACACCGCGAACCGCGGCCAAGACCGCCGTTTGATCCCAGCTCTTATGTGGCTGGATGCCGTTGTATCGCTTGTAAGCCCGGCGAACCGGATTCGACGGCGGCAACTCGATCAGTCGACCTCCGGTAAGAACCTCGCGACCGATTTCGAAGCCGGAAAAGAGAATCGGGGTGGGCCATTGTTCGATCGCCGCTTTCGCCGCGGTGCCGTGATGGATGAGATTCGCTTCGCGTCCTCGGGGAAATTGCCCACCCATGCAGACCCAGAGGGCCACTTTCTCTTTCACCAGGTCGACGCCCGATCGCGGCGAGAGGTCGTCGGGACCGGTTTCGAGCAGTTGCTCGTAATTCGAGAGCTGGCCGACCGAGATCATCACCACCGACCGGTCCGGCGCCCGAGCCAATGCTCTGCGGTAAAGATCCGCCGCCACGGGGGCTTCAGCCGCGTTGTTCGTCTGGTGGGGATAGTGCGCGGCGATTGCGTCGGCGTAACGGGAATCGCGGAGAAAGCCTTCTCGGTGATTCCAGCCGATCGGAATCTCCGGATGACCGAAGAAGGTGTTCAGGGCTTCCAGACAGGGGACGGTCGCGGGATGCTTCGCCGAGACTCCCATGGCGAGGATTTCGGTCTCGTTTCGGTCGGCCAGGGCGTGCAAGAGGGCGACCGCGCCGACATCGTCGACATCGCCCTGGATGTCGGTATCGAAAATCACGCGAAGGGGTTCCGTTCCTTTCGCGAGTTCGGCGAGAATTTTCTCAGGACCGCCGGGA
Source organism: uncultured Planctomycetaceae bacterium (assembly GCA_964632505.1). GTDB lineage: Bacteria > Planctomycetota > Planctomycetia > Pirellulales > Thermoguttaceae > CAZWCE01. The sequence goes on from CAZWCE010000006.1 coordinate 51,429, forward strand.
GGCTCTCCGGAGGTGATTCCGGAAATCACGAAGCCGGACAGCATCGCGAGAAAAGCGACATGCTTTTTCACAGGAACGTTCAGGGGAGATCGATGCATCGTCATTTCCATTCCACTTCGAGTGCTTTGCCGAATTTTTCCATGCGTGCCAGATCGGGGAGGGAAGGTTGGGCGCCCATGCGGGTGACCGAGGATGCCCCGACCAGGCAAGCGTTGCCGACGGCATCGAGCAGCGGAAGTTTTCGTCCCAGGGCGGTGGCCAGTCCACCGTTGAAGGCGTCGCCCGCGGCGGTGCTGTCGAGGGCTTCGACGCGGGGGGCGGTGACCAACTCGATCCCCCGGGAATCGATGTTCCAGGCTCCCTTGGGCCCGCAAGTCAAAACGACGTGATCGACGCCTTTTTCAAGAAGGAGATCGGCGGCCTCCCGGGCGGAAGCTTCGTCGGAGACTTCGATGCCGGTGAGCGCCTCGATCTCGACTTCATTCGGCGTGAGATAGGTCGTGTGTTTGAGCAACGATTCGGGGAGGGGATCTTCCGGAACCGGGGCCGGATCGAGCATGACCGGCACACCTGCTTTGTCGGCGATCCGGGCCGCTTCAGCCGCGACGGCGAGGGGGATTTCCAGTTGCATCATCAAGAGGTCGGCTTCGCGGATGCGGTCGCTCTCCTTCTGGATGTCGGCGATCGTCAAGGCGTGATTTGCCCCGGCGGCCACGGAGATGCAGTTTTCGCCGGTCTGGTCGACCAGAATCAGGGCGACGCCGGTGGCGTGTTCGGGATCGCGAATGATGCAATCGGTGAGGATCCCCTCGTTGCGATAATGTTCGAGGGATTGCTGACCGAAGAGATCATCGCCCACGCGTGCCAGGAAAGTGACTTCTCCACCGAGTCGCGCTGCCGCCACCGCCTGATTGGCACCCTTGCCGCCGAAAGCCATCATGAATTGCCCACCGGTGACCGTTTCTCCCGGACGCGGAATGCGGCGCGATTTGACGACCATGTCGGTGTTGGCACTTCCCACCACCACGATTTTCGCTTTTGTCATGGCTGGAACTCCTTATCGAATGATTTCCTTGACCGTTGCCGGAGCGTTTTTTTGTAAAAAAGAGGACGTTGTTTGGTCGTTTTCCCTTCGCGCCGATTGCCCGTGGGCGATCCGCAAGGACGGAAAGTCGAGAGAGAACGGCATGGATGGCGCCGGTTCCTTCCTCGGACGCGGGGTTACCCGGCGCCGGAGAGGATGATCAGCGCCAGTCCAAAGATATACCCCAGGAACATCAGCGCCAAGAGCCAGTTGGTTTTCTTCGGCGCCGCGACGAATTCCTTCCAGATGAACACGCCCCAGAGCGCGGCGATCAAGGTGGCCCCCTGACCGAGACCGTAGGAGATGGCGGGTCCGGCCACGCCGAAGGCGATGATGCTCAACATCATTCCCAGTGCCCAGATGCCGCCTCCAACGACACCCCAGAGATGATCGCGGGGAGTCCCTTGGCCGTATTCGCGGATCGACAGTGGAGGTCCCTGTACGGGACGCGCCATGAGAATCGAGTTGAAGAGGAAGTTGCTCACCAGCATTCCGGTGGAGAAGCAGACCATGGCGGTGTAGGGGCTCAGTTTGCCGGCGGCCATTTCCTTGAAGTCGTCGGCCATGCTGCCGGCGACGAAGCGGTAGAAGAAGGCCATGAGTACACCGCAGAGAATGGCGAGTCCCAGTCCCTTGCTGGTGTTTTTTTTCGTTTCCCCGGGGATGGTGCGGTAGGCCAAGGCATCGAGCACGATGGCGATGACGACCAGCCCCACTCCGAGCGATAAGATACGGGGATCGCCCTTGGGTTGTTCCAGATAATTGACAAGCACGCCAAGCGCCAGCGCGATGCCGATGCCCACCGGAAAGGCGACCGACATGCCGGCGATCGCGATTGAGGCGACCAGCAGAATATTGGCGGCGTTGAAGACGATTCCTCCGAGAAACGCCGAGAAGAGATTCGAGAGATCGGCCTGGGAAAGGTCGGCCAAGAAGCTCCGACCATATTCACCCGTGCTGCCGAGGGTGAATGCGAACACGAGCGAAGCGAGAAAGACGCCGATGACGTAGTCCCAGTAGAACAGCTCGAAGCGCCACCGGCTGCCGGCCAATTTCTGGGTGTTCGCCCACGATCCCCAGCAGAGCATCGTCACCACACACAACACCACCGCCACGGAATACCGCTCTACGATCAACATGATTTCCCTCCCCGGAAAGAATTTGCCCGAGCGATCTCCCCGATCAACCGAATCGAGAGCCCTTCGACCGCATGTCGAGCATGCTTTCCGGCAAGGGGTCGTCTCTTATGGTCGATGAGTGGTGAATCGCCCTCAAAGAAGTGCGTGAAGAATTCGTCTCTTATCGTATACGACCGGAGAGAGGATTTCAATTTTCCACGTCAAGATTTCCCACCACCGTCGACAACTCGCGATTCTGCAAGAGACTGAAAGGAAAACGGTACGGTATTCATCTCCAGGTGGTTCGAATGGATCGAGAGAAGGGAGGTTCGGGGAAATCATCGCCCCCGGCATAAAAAAAGCCGAGGTGGGAGGTCCTCGGCTGTTCTTATCGTTTCCGGACGTCGGTTCAACGGGATCTCCCGAAAACGACGGGCGGTATGTCGGCGATCACTCCTTGAATAGCCTCCTTATGCCCACGACCCGATATCCGGGATAGCGGGAAGCGACTTTCGCCATGGCGACGCGGCTGGAATTTCCGGAGACGATGACCTGTTTCAGCGGCGCGTTCATGTTCATTCTCGGCATGAGATTCACCTGCCACTGCGGGATGCCGAAGGCGGTCTCGATCCAGAGCTGGTTCGCCTTCATGTTCAGGGCCCGTTCCTGTTCGTCCAATCGTGCCCGGGCACGCAGATAAAGCGACATTTCGCTGGCGTATTTATCGGCTTCGTCGCTACGATTTTTGTTCTCCTGGGCGGCGAGCCATTCCTCGTAGCCGGGGCGAAGATAGACCTGGTCGGCCTTGGAGAACATGAAGAAAGGTGCGGTGAAGAAGGAGCCGTCTTCCAGTTTGAGGATGACGCCGTCGGCCTGCAACCGCGCCCGCGCGTTGGGCTGGTCGGCGAGCCAATCTTCCAGATCCTCGGCGTTCACCAACGGCTGGTTGGCGGCCCGGGAAGCCATCTCCTGGACCATGTACTGCTGCCAGTTCATCAGGTCCTCGTACGCTTGTCCGTCGACCATGACGTCGCCGTTTCGTCGCACGACCGTCAGCCTCTTCCGGGCAAAGTCGTGAACGAGAGCGGTGATTTTCCGCCCGTCCTTCAGATGCCAAACGCGGTACGCCTCGGGCGAATCTTCGTGGATCTGCTTCGCCTCCTCACTCTGGAGGAACTGTTGGTCTTGTTCCGAAAGGGCATCGATCGGCACGGTGACCAAACGACCACCTTCCTTTTTCAAGACGACCGACTGCTGATCATAGTCGACCAGCTCGGCCTCGACGGTATGTTCGCCACTCTGATCGGTCCAGGTCCGCAACTCGGCCGCGTACAGCGGCACGGTTATCGGCAGAACCAGGAGGGCAAGGATGATTTTCTTGATCATTTTTCACTCGCTTTCTGTGCACTTGCGTCTCCCACGAAACGGAGGAGAGGAATCGCCCGCTCTCCGTAAGGACGAGCCTCTCCTTCCCGGGATCGGGCCGGTAAAATGGGCTCGGCTCCCTTGGCTCGCGGTGTTGCTGGGTCCATGAAATCGGTCTCCTTGGGTGCACGCCAAAAAAGAGTGGTTCCAATTCATGACGGTGAGCTGGAAGCCCGAAAAAAGTTCGGCGCTCCCAACTTCATGCATTATACCGGTTATGTCGGAATTCGCAAAGGTAAGCCCCGGGGCGAGGGGGGATTTCTTCTCATCGCATGCGCCAAGTCGCCTATTATTATAGGAAGACGACTCCAGAGAGAGAATCGGAGAAAACGCAATTTTTTACAGAAATGCAGAATTGACGGAAGTGCCTTGGAAATAAGAGCTTTCGCGAAACCGGGTTGGATTTTGCTCGGTGTCGCTTCGAGGGGATTCCTTCGAAACACTCTGTGATCCAGAAGCGCTTGTCGATACGTTTCTCGAAGGGAATGGCGAAAAAAAAAGCCGGGCACCCCTGCAAGGGCACCCGGCTTTTTCGGTCGAAGACATGGGGGAATCACGCTTTGGAATCGGGCTTTTCAGCTCCTCGCGCGTCCCTTGTCCGCGAGAAGGTTATGGCTCCTTCGGCAGATCGATCACCAGATCCTTGGTCGGCTCGGTGACTTCGATCTCGATCGGGGTTCCGTCTTCGCCGTGGGCCTGGACGATCTTCTGGATATTCTCGGTCGCCTGGGCGCCTTCGGCATCGGGGACCCAAACGAAGGTGACATCGTGGGTTCCCGGCTCGACTCCCATTTCGTCGATCGTGTAGAAGAGCTTGAAGGAACCGTCTTCTTTCGTCGTGGCCTGGCTCGGGCGGTTTCCACCATGGGGCACCGGATCGAACGTGATCGAAAGCCCCGAGACCGGCTCGCCTTCATAGAGCACCTTTCCCTCGACGGGCACCACGGAACTGCTCTCGCAGCCAACGAACAATACGGAGCATAGCCCTATCAACAGCAGAAAAAAGCTGATTGCGGATCGTTTCATCTTTTCATTCCTTTTCCGATTCTTCGTATCAAATTATTCGTCGGGGAAAGTTTTCGTTTCCCCTTGGTGGATGGTGAAGGTGTTGCGGTAGACGTTGAAGTTGATGGTTTCGGAGAGGAAATGGGTGCTTCCGTCCATCATCGTCACGTTCAGACCACCGGGATGGAAACTTCGCCCCGACCGAGTTTCCCGGCAATTGACCGAGTTCGGGGGAAAACGGCAGGCTTCATGGGAGACCACGTACCCCTGCGTGGCGTGGTTAACCCAGAAGAAAGGGTTGGTTCCTGAAGTGACCCAGTCGCCATGGCGATTGCGCCAGTAGTGTGCGGCTTCGAGCATCATGAAGCTGTTCGAGGTTCCGTCGATGATTTCTCCCATCGCCTTCCCGCTGTTGATATGGAAAGGACCTCGCGATCGGGACCGTTCGCAGCAGCCGTTGCTCCCGTTGACACCGTAGTCCTTGTGATTCCGGGAATGTTCGAACGGATTCGGAGCCGACGGACATTTGAAAATCGAGGGCATGTTTCTGGCGACGAATTCGTTTGCGGGATCTCCGACGTTAGGGTTGGTTTCGCCATTGTGCCAGGAGCAACCGCCGGGATGCTCCGACCACGCCTGCCTCGTGAAGTCGACCTCTTCATAGAGCGCCTGTTGTTCCATAAACGGCAGAATGAATAAAGGCCAACCGATCGATCCGCAGCAAATGCCGGGGTTGCCGTATTGGTGGCAGGCCCCGTTGTCCTTCCACTCCTGCTGGACGATATTCCCCGGAGGGAATTCCTTGTGGGTGTCGTGGTAGTTGTGGAAGGCCAGTGCGAACTGCTTCATGTTGTTGGTGCACTGCATCCGGCGAGCCGCTTCCCGAGCTGCCTGAACCGCCGGTAATAAGAGGGCAATCAAGATACCGATAATGGCAATGACCACCAACAGTTCGACCAGCGTGAAACCGGTCTTTTCTCGTCTTGCACGTGACATCATTCGCTCCTCCTAGAAAGAGTGAAAAAGAATAAAAAAACTTCGCTTCGCGAAACCTCGATTGGATGCTAACGCCGTTTCTTCAATGATGTCAATTACTTAGGCTTCTGAAAGGCATGCTTTCAATATGACGATTTTCCAACATAAATGCAACAGAAGATCAACACGAGAAGGATTTTTTTTGAAAAAGCTGAAAAAAATCCACAGGACGTTTTTTCCCAATGCGGGTACATCAAAATTTGCGCGAAAAAAAAGCCGGGCACCCCTGCAAGGGCACCCGGCTTTTTCGGTCGAAGGCATAGGGGAATCACGCTTTGGAATCGGGCTTTTCAGCTCCTCGCGCGTCCCTTGTCCGCGAGAAGGTTATGGCTCCTTCGGCAGATCGATCACCAGATCCTTGGTCGGCTCGGTGACTTCGATCTCGATCGGGGTTCCGTCTTCGCCGTGGGCCTGGACGATCTTCTGGATATTCTCGGTCGCCTGGGCGCCTTCGGCATCGGGGACCCAAACGAAGGTGACATCGTGGGTTCCCGGCTCGACTCCCATTTCGTCGATCGTGTAGAAGAGCTTGAAGGAACCGTCTTCTTTCGTCGTGGCCTGGCTCGGGCGGTTTCCACCATGGGGCACCGGATCGAACGTGATCGAAAGCCCCGAGACCGGCTCGCCTTCATAGAGCACCTTTCCCTCGACGGGCACCACGGAACTGCTCTCGCAGCCAACGAACAAAGCAACGACGATTAAGCTGATCGCCGGAAACCACCGGCTCATCTTAGTTGGTATCATTGGTTAGATGTCCCTTTCAGACTTTGTGTAGGGATTATTCGCTTGGGAACGTTTTCACTTCACCTCCGTGGATGGTGAAGGTATTGCGGTAGACGTTGAAGTTGATGGTTTCGGAGAGAAATTGCGTGCTGCCGTCCATCATCGCCACGTTCAGGCCGCCTGGATGGAAACTCCGAGCCGAACGGGTTTCCCGGCAGTTGACCGAGTTCGGCGGGAAGTTGCAGGCTTCACGATAGACCACGTAACCGGCCGTGGCGTGATTGACCCAGAAGAAGGGATTGGTCGGATGATCGACCCAGTCGCCATGACGATCGCGCCAGTAGTGGCAGGCCTCCAGCATCATGAAGCTGTTCGAGGTTCCGTCGATGATATCGCCCATCGTTTTTCCGCTGTTGACATGGAAAGGTCCGTTGGAGCGATAGCGTTCGCAACAGCCGTTGCAGCCGTTGACGCCGTAATCCTTGTGATTCTTTGATTCCTCGAACGGCTTGGGCGACGAGGGGCATTTGAAGACCTCGGGCATGTTCGAGGCCGCATAGCGATTCGCTTCATCGGCGAAGGGGGGTTGTCCTTCCTGGCCGTCGTGATAGGAATGCTCCCCCGGGTCGGCCGCCCAGGCTTGGCGTGTGAAGTCGACTCGTTCGTAGAGGGCTGTTTGTTCCATAAACGGCAGAATGAACGGGGCCCACCCGATCGAGCCGCAGCAGATGCCCGGGTTGCCGTATTGATGGCAGGCGCCGTTGTCTTTCCAGTCTTGCTGGACGATGTTCCCCGGGGGGAATTTCTTGTGGGTGTCGTGGTAGTTGTGGAAGGCCAGTCCGAATTGTTTCATGTTGTTGGTGCACTGCATACGGCGGGCCGCCTCCCGAGCCGCTTGAACGGCGGGAAGCAATAAGGCGATAAGAATGCCGATGATCGCGATCACCACCAACAATTCGACCAGCGTAAAACCGCCCTTTTCTCTTCTCGTTTGCAACATCATCTGTTCCTTTACAAAAGGTGGGAAAAATAAAAGCGCTCGTTTATCGAGCATTGCAAAAGGTCGAGGGAAACGAGGCTCGCGATATTCTAAGAACGATGGCCTCGAAAGGTATTGGCAGGAAAGTTCAATATGCGCTTTTTGGTTGTCGGTTTCAAGAGGAAAGCCGACTTCTTTTTGGAAAAACCGAATTTGTCGTGGATATTCTTCGAGCATGAAAAAGGGAATGAATCAGGCGACTTCTCGTCTCATCATCGACATAGAAAATAAAGAGGGTGACGGTCGGTTGCGAGAAGATAGGCGAAAAAACATCATAAGAGAGACGCAAAAAAAAGCCCCCGCGACCATGATCGGCGGGGGCTGGGAAGAATCCGAAGGCTCACATCTTCGCGGACCGTTGAGCAACGGACGACAGGGGCAATGGAGCGCTTTGAGCTCCCCGACAAGGACTCGAACCTTGGACAAAGCGGTTAACAGCCGCTCGCTCTACCAACTGAGCTATCGGGGAATGTGTTTCCCGAACGGATCCATCCAAGCAGGTTGGCCCGGCGGATCGGACCGACTTGGCGCGTTCAGAAGGGAAAAAGGATCTCTACGATCCTCGAAACCGTGCGGGGAATGCTACCGGAAGTAGGAAATCATGGGAACCATTCCCCTTCAATGGAGTAAGAGATTTTACAACGAAATTTCGAACGCGACAAGGGGAAAAACAATTTTTCCGGCAGATTCTCGCCGGTCGATAAGCGTCGGAGATCGATGGGGGGATCCCACTCCCTTTTTTTCGGGGGCGTCTTTGTCTGATGCGTAAGCTGTTCCGCCGACTACCCGGAAGTCGCTTGCGTTTCGAAGACGCCTTCGGCGTTCAAATTTCGGACGTATTCGATGAGTGTTTCGGCCTTTTCCTTGACCTCGAGGTAGGCGTTTTGCGCCGAAGGCATCTCCTTCGACTTGCCCGATTTTTCGAGCCGATAGGCGGCGTCGGAGAGGGGATTGGCCGCCAGGTTCGCCGCACCTCCCTTGATTTTATGCCCCTCGGCGGCGATGACGTCGAAATCGCCTTCCTCGATCGCCTTGTCGATCATGCTTAGTTGTTTTTCCAGGTGCCCGAAGAAGTCTCCGAGGACCGACTCGATCAACTCCTTATCGCCGAGAAACTCATCGATGACCACTTCGACGTCCAATGGCGGCGTTTCCGCTTCCGAGGACTCCTCTGCCGACGTCGGTTCCGTGGCGATCTCTTTCGGGGTCAGCTCCACCGACACCTCCAGCTCGGAGTTGCATTTCTCGGTCGGTTGCTCACGGAACTCCATCTTTTCCTCACCGTGGTCCCGGAGCCATTTTTCGATCGTTTTCAGCAATTTCTTTTTCCGGATCGGCTTGGTCATCGTCTCGTTGGCGCCGCGTTGGATCGATTCGTCCAGAATTTCCTGCGTGGCATGGGCCGTTTGGACGATGATCGGCAATTGGCGGGCCAACTGCTCGGGCGTCGCTGACGGCGTTGCCCGTTGCTGGATTTGTCGGATGAGCGTCGTGGCTTCCAGTCCGTCCATCACGGGCATTTGGACGTCCATGAGGATCAGGTCGATGGGCAGACGCTTGAAGGCGTCAACCGCTTCCCGGCCGTTGCCGACCACATCGACTTTGTAGCCCGCGTTCATCAAGTGCGATTTCAGCACGTCCTGGTTGATCGCGTAGTCGTCGGCGACCAAGATGCGGGCTTTGCTCGTTTGTTGGCGTGTACTGTATTCGATCGTTTCATACGTCGAGTCGTCGGCGTCTTCCGCTTCGCATTTTTTCAAGGCCAGCTCGATGCGAAAAACACTTCCCTTGCCTCCTTCGCTTTCGACGGTGATCGTCCCGCGCATCGCGTCGATCAACTGCTTGGAGATGGTGGTTCCGAGGCCTGGACCGTGATGTCGTCGGGTATAGCTGTTGTCGACCTGGGCGAAACTATCGAAGATCTTCTCGCGCATCGCCTCGGGAATGCCGATTCCCGTGTCGGAAATGTCGATCCGAAGATGTACCATTCCTTCTTCGTGCATGAAAGCACTGGCGTGGACGCGAATGCATCCCTTTTCGGTGAATTTCATGGCATTGGAGATCAGGTTTCGGAGTACCTGTCGAATGCGGACCGGGTCGCCTTCGACCACCTGCGGAACCTTCGGATCGATGACCACGAAAAAGTCGAGTCCGCAGGTCTTCACCTGTTGGCAAACACTGAAATAAAGGCTTTCGAGCAAGTAATGCAGGTCGAATGGGCAGTAAACCAGTTTGGGCGATTTGTCCTCGAATTTAGTGAAATCCATCACATTTTGGATCATTTCCAAAAGGTAGGTCGCCTCCGAGAGGACCGACTGTGCCCATCGGGTCGAGGTCCCCCTCCGGTCGCTTTGCTGGGCGATTTCCGCGTAACCGATGATGCCGTTGAGCGGCGTGAGGAATTCGTGCGACATGTTCGCTAGAAAGTTGCTTTTCACGCGGGTCGCTTTTTCGGCTTCTTCCATCGCCTGTTGCAGTTCCTGCTGCGTTTTCTCCAAGTCTTCCAGCAAGAGGTCGAAATCGCGGGCCAACTCGCACACTTCATCGTTCTTTTTGGGGGCGAGTCCGACACGTTGTGAAAGGTCGCCGCTTTTGCGGATATCGACGATCCGCTTGCGGATCTTCTTCATCGGTAGCAGTACCAAAAACAGGAAGGAGATCCAGAAGACGCCGAGGATGGTGATGGCCGCAAGCAGGACCAAATATTGCGAACGCATCATCAGTTCATGGCCCTGGTGCATCAGCAATCGCGGAATGTTGAGCTTGATCGTGGCGATCGGGGTGCCGTCGGGCTGTAGCAAACGGCTCTGCGCGAATAGAAGATTCTCGCGCTGCCGTCCGACTTCCACCGGACCGAACAACGTGGAGTGCTCTCCCGGAAGAGGATCGGGGTTCACCACCGACATGGGGAGGAAGGAAAATGATTTTCGGATTTCATGTTGGATTTCCTGGTGCACATCTTGGTCGAATCGCCGCGCGATGACCACACGCCCGCCCGAGGAAGGTTCCTTGGATGCATTCTGCGAAGGACAGACGGCGACCAGCCAGAAGGAATCGCCCACTCGAAGGACGCCGTGTCGCGGATGATCGCTCCGGGTGGAAAAAGTCTCGAGGGCCGTTTCCAGGATGCGGCAATCGTGGGTCACCGGGACGATGCGGGACGGCTGATTCGGACGTGTCGTCTTTTCACACAATCCGCCCCAAAGGATGGACTCCTCGGCATCCAAAAAAACCAACAGGTCGAACTTCAACTGCCGGAACGATTGGGCGCGGAGCGAATCATCGAAGGAGGAACCTGGCGCGTGCTCCACCAGATAGATCCCTTCCCACATGGCCCACTGTCGACTTTCCTGGGCCAGGCGTTCCATTTCCCATTCGACGGCCCCCTGGACGCTCAGAAGATCTTCCCGAGCCTGTTCCCTTTCGATTTCAGCAAACCCGGGGATGACGATCCTCTGGCTCATCCATAAAAAAAGGACGACCAGGATCGTAATTAAAATGCTTGAAATGAAAATCAGTTTCTTTTGTATCGACATGGGATCGTGTTCCGTGGGAGATCATCCGGCCGTCGTTTCCCCCCTGCGATGCCGGAGAGGGAGTTCTTGTTTTCAAGGGCTACGGGTCGCGGTGATCGCCCCCGCGTCACTTGGTTCAGCCTCCGACCAATTCCAAGGAGCTTTCCTGGTTGCAGTACTTTTCGCGAAGCCACTTTTCGACCGTTTCCAGGAACTCCTTTTTACGAAGAGGCTTGGTCAAAATGGCGTTCGCTCCCGCTTCGAGACATTGTTCGAGCATCTCGGTCGTGGCGTGGGCGGTCAGCGCGAGGATCGGGAGTTCGGCGGCGTACGACTCGGGGGAGAGGTCTTCTCGATCCTCACCTTGCAGGCGACGGATTTCCCGCGTTGCGTCGTACCCGTTCATTTCCGGCATCTGTACGTCCATCAACACCAGGTCGATCGATTCCCGCTGGTAGATCTCAACCGCTTCCTTGCCGTTTTCGGCCAGAAAGACCTGGTATCCCTTCGATTCGAGATGTGAAGTGGCCACCCTTTGATTCGTGGGATAGTCTTCGGCCAGGAGTACCCGAATTTCCTCATAGGGGATTGGGAGTGAAGGGATTTCGCCGGCTTTGACCGAACGAGGCGTCGCGGCGACGGCGTCGGTATTTTCCAGGGGCGTCCCGTAGCCGGTCGTTGCGCAGCCGGCTTCCTGTCGTGCCAGTTTGAGGGTAAACCAGAAGACGCTTCCCTTGTTTTCCTCGCTTTCCAGTCCCATCTCACCCTCCATCAGTTCGACGAACTGCTTGCAAAGCGTGATTCCCAGTCCGGTGCCGCCGTATTTGGTCGAAGTGGAGGAATCGGCCTGGGTGAAACTTTCGAAAATCTCCTTTTGCTTCTGCTCGGGGATTCCGATGCCGGTATCGTGTACCGAAATCAATAGGGTGAGCTCCTCTTCTTCGACTTCCAGGGGTTCCAGTTCGACGGTGATGCCGCCTTGATGCGTGAACTTGAGGGCATTGCCGATCAGGTTCACCAAAATCTGACGGATTCTTCCCGGATCGGCACACACCCGCGTCGGCATGTTCGGCGAGAGGAGCGCCTTCAGATAGAGCCCCTTCGATTCGGCACGCAAACCGAAGCCTTCCAGGACGTTGCTTACCAACGTGCTCATGTCGAAGGGGATCTTGTCGAGGACCATCTTGCCCGCTTCGATTTTGGAAAAATCGAGGATCTCATTGACGATCGAGAGCAAGAAGTCGGTTTCGGAGGTGATCAGTTCCAGGTGTTTTCGCATTTCCTCTTCTCGGCAGTTTTGCAGGCTCAACTCGGTCAATCCCAAAATACCGTTCAGCGGGGTGCGGATTTCGTGAGACATGCTGGCCAGGAAAATCCGTTTCGCCTGACTGGCCTCCTCGGTCCGGCTGATCTCTTCTTCCTTCCTCTTCAGGTCCGTTTGCAAGGTTTTGATACGCAGCAAAAACATCACGAACATCACCGCGATGACGATTTGCGATAAAAAAAGGACTCTGTGATTGAAAAATGGCGCCAGGAAAGGGGCAGCGCTCCCGGATTCCTCCCCGGACGAGTCGCTTTCCACGGCGGCCGAGTGGGAATGGGAAGCACGCTTCGAAGAGGAGGAAGCCGAATCGCTTTCCCCCCGGTGATGGTGGAAAAGATGATATCCGGCGACGATCGTTCCGAAAAGAATCATGCAACCGATCAGAATCGTGAAGATATTCAGCTTTTTGTCATTCATAGGCATTCTTTCCTGTGGATGCTGTCATCAAAGGTTGGGTGCAGAGTATCTTCGGCGTTCCGTTGGGAAGTTTGGGGAAGTATCGCCGAGCCATGAGAAAAGTTCTTCACCCCAGGGAAGGCTTCTCCATGACCGGCTTCGTTCAAAGAAGCAAGAAGATCCGGTTTTCGTCTCGACCTGCTGTGTGTTTGGTGATTGTTTGTCCTGCAAAGATGCGAGGAGAAGAATGAGAATCCGAGGGGGCCGTATTGCCTGCATCTACTTCCCGAATGATACCTTTAATCATAGCTCAGGTTTTGGCCGGATTTCGAAAAAAACGCTCCCTCCGCCTTTTGGAGAAGCAGGTTTTCCTTTCGGTTGCGGAATGCATCGACTATACCGGCTCATTCCCCCAGAGAGCAGGCGATGGGGGGCGCTTTTTCCGGTTCTGTCGATTGGGTAAAATAACACGGCGTTCGAGGGCGGATGAATGCTTGATCCACCGCCAAAAAACCGCTGCAAAATTGCCAAAAAAAGAAAAACCCGCGTCCATGGAAAATTCGTCGCAAGTTTTTTGGTTCCATGCACTTACGAATTGCTCTGTTCGTCTCCGAAAAAGCCTTCATGTGGGAACACCTGCAAAATCCAAAAAAAAGTTCCTTTTAGAAGAATCCCTAACCGAAACCTATTGTAGAAAGCGAGAGTAATAGGGTGTGGAGTTTTCGTCCGGGGATCATGGGACGAGAGACGCCATCCTCATCGGGAACGGAATCCCGCAGGTGCGAAGAGGCCCGTTGCTGGGCCGCTTGTTTGTGCTTGTCTGGGAATGGTTTCCCTCACCTACCCGAGATTGACCCCCGCCATTGATGATCCATCACCCTGCCTTGAACCCCTTCGATCGACGAGGGGGCAATGCCCGGACCGAAAAGGTCTTGTGTCGATTGATTCACTATCTGATATGTCCGAAACCTCGTGCGGGTTGCGCGACCCGGGGGATCGGAACGGCATTGTTCGAGGCAACCTCTCTGCAGGACTTGAAGTAAGATGAGAGCTCGACGATTCCTTTTTTTGGAAGCGTCGTGAAGGAAACACCAGGAGCATGATCGGCCCGATTCCGCCAGGATGCATGTGCGTTCGGCGTCAGGGGGGCTTTTCAACGAACGCTCACGGTCGTCTATCAACCTTAGGAATTCAACCAACACTACACAATTTTGGATTTTCCGGGATCTTGGATGCAGCTCATTCACCCGAATCGCCGGGGTGGTTTTTCATCGCTTTGGAGGCGTTTTCGGGCTGGAAAACAGCATGATTCCGGAAGGAGGGAAGGCATGCGACGTTTTTTAGTATCGATGGTAATCGCCATCGCCACGCTCGTGGGACCGACGTGGGTCATGGCGGGTAATCAAGAAGTGGCCGAGAACATTGCGGCCAGTCTGGGAGAGCGGTTTCCGGGTTATAACCTGGCGGTGAAGTACCAGAACGGCCAGGTCTGGCTGCGAGGCGAGTTGCATTCTCAAGAACAACTCGATGCCGCCCTGGATCATGCCGCCCAAATTCCCGGCGTGACCAATGTGATCAACGAGTTGAATATCAGCGAGAATGCGATTCCGACCAAACCTTTGCAGACCTCCGATGGGGCGATGGCTTTGGAGCCGGTTCAACGGAACGATCATCGCGACCTTTGGAGCAGTCGGTCGAAACGGGTTGCTTCGAACAGACGTTCGGACGACTCCCTGAAGCGTTTGCCCCAGGTGAATCAAGATTCCCGTAGTTCGGTGCGTCAGGCATCCGGCGACAACAATCCGAACCCCAGTCTGATTGCGGCGTCGGTTCAGAAGCCGGTGGTGCAGCAGCCGAAGCCGGCGAGTCCTCCGGCGCAGGTGCAACCGGTTCAGCAGCCGAAGCCGGCGAGTCCTCGGGCTCAGGTGCAACCGGTTCAGCAGCCGCGCCGCGTGGCCCAGAGTTCGAACGTCATGGAAACCCCGACGCAACTGGTCACGCCAACCAAGGCCAATCCGGTGGTGTCCCAAGGGCCGGTGCCCAACCAGCGTCCCCTTCCGGTCGGTAGCGTTGCTGGTGCACGTGGCTATATGCAGCCGCACGGCCAGCAAGTCATGGCCGGTCGATACGATCAGCCGAATCTTCCGAACTACGCATGGCCCTCCACGGCCGCCTACCCGAATTACTCGGCCGTCTGCTACCCGAAGAATTACTCTGCCTGCTCCTGGCCCTACATCGGACCCTACTATCCTTACCCCCAGGTTCCGCTCGGATGGCGTAAGGTGACCATGGAATGGCACGACGGATATTGGTGGCTCGACTTCGACGACGGCTCCACCCGAAGTCCCTTCGCCAGAGCCTTCCGGATGCATGGTAATCCTCACTAGTTTTTCGATCGACGGTTCGATCTGCCGGGTGGCATCCGATCCGGGAGGTCCTGAGAATCTCTAGGCCAGACATGCCTTCAACGCCCCGGAGTTCGTCCGCGAACCCCGGGGTGTTTTGTTGGTGGAACGTGGTCTGGTCCGTCGGGATGTCTTCTCTGACGCGGCGATTCCTTTTGCTGCCGAAGCCGCATGAGAGAGACGAGGCGTCAACGATCGCCCTCCGGAGACAGCCCCGCGACACCGAGAGTCGTTGCCCTTTCGATGTGCGAAATGGCCTCGGAAAAGAGGAACCGATTTTTGCCGAATATCCCTTCTAATTGAAAAAAACCACAAGTTCGGAGCGCGGCAAAACGATAAAGATATTAGTCACACCTATATTTCGGGGGAGGAGCTTCCTCGGGTCACTCTCGGCCATCGGCCGATCCCGCGATTCTCCCACTTTCACCCGATCAATTCCCGAATCGTCTCCCGAGGAGGCGTTACCGAAGATTTCCCATCTCGAACCCGATCGTCGAGGAAATACAATGTCTCAAAAGACAATCATTGCAAGCTCCGCAGGACTGGTCCTGCTTACGGCATGCCTGTGCTCCGGCTGCTTTACGATGCACGGACCGACACTGGGATTGGCCAGTGTCCCCATTCCCGTCAGCCCTTTCATTCAGAAAGAGTACGAGGACATCGCATGGGACGAGGAACGCTACGATAAAGTTCCCATTTTGGGACCGGTCACCCAGGGCGGCCCTCCGGTGGCTTTGGATCCTCCTTCGGATGATCAGATCATCCGAGCTCTGGAACGTGCCCGACCCTTGCAGGGTGGCATTCCGTTCTGTGAGACCAAGCAGCGGGATAACATCCGAATCACCAAGGAACTGATCGCCGATTACACCGATCCGCCGCGATTCGTGCCCCACATCGGTCCGGCCCAATTGCATCATGCTCATTACAAATGCACCATCTACTTCTCGGAAACGACCCATGTGGGATGGCCGATTCCGTACACCATTGAGAATGAGGATGCCCGAGAAGTCATCTACGTCGATCACGACCATTTTCACATGGTCGGCAATGTCGATGGCGGACCGAGTTCTCCCTACTAAGCAGACCGAGAACGTCGATTTTTGTTAGAGAGAGAATCTGATGATGGCATGGGGGGTTTGGGTGCCTTAGCGAAGAAAGGCGTCTCGCTCACAAGGTGGAAACCTGGAAAAAATGATGCAGGTCGTGTCGGTTCGTATTGGCCGACGCGGCCTTTTTTTTTATAGTTAATGGCGCTTCTGAATAGGACATTGAACGAAAACGCCCGCGGCCGACCTTCCCCGACCGGTGCGGGAGTGTCACGATTCCCCAATCCTTCCGAAAAGGAATTCGGATACGCCATCATGGAACGTTTCTCATCATTTGCGGTGCGTCGCCTTCTGATCGCGGCGTTGGTTTTCCCACTTTTCCTGCTTCCGGAGATGCTCTACGGCGATCAGGCCGAATCGAAGCTCATATCGGCGATCAATTTCTACGAACGAGAGCGCTGGGATCTTGCGGCGGCCGAATTCCAGGCGTTTCTCGAACAGTTCCCGGAACATGAAGAGAAGGATAAGGTGCGCTACTACCTCGCCGAATCGTATCTCATGCTCCAACAGTACGCCAAGGCGGCGGAATACTTCGACAAGATCCTCAGCCAGGGGGAGGAGAATCCTTATTACCGTCAAGCGCTCTTCCGCACCGGAGAGGCGGCCTACATTGCCGATCAGTACGAGACGGCCAAGCCGCTTCTGGTCAAATTCGTGGAAGCCTATCCGAAAGATCGCTGGAATACGCACACCCTGGTCTACCTCGGGGAGATCGCCAAGGCACAGGATCACCCCGAGGAGGCGGAGCACTACTTCCGCTCCTCGCTCGATCTGTTTCCGGAGGGCCCCTTCGTCAACCAGAGTCGATACGGCCTTGCCTGGGCTCTTCTGCAACAGGGGAAGTATGAGGAGGGGAAAACCCTTTGCCGCAAACTGGCCGGACAGAGCGATCACCCCTATGTCGACGAGGCCCAGTTGATGCTCGCCCGGATGCAGGCGCGGGAAGGTCGATGCCGGGATGCGCTCGCCACGCTGAACATCTTCGAAATGGACTGGCCCGAGAGTCCCCTGCTGCCGGAAGTGCTCCGGTTGAAGGCCGAATGCCTGGGAGACGAGGGGCGGTTCGCGGATGCTCTGGCCACGCTCGATCGTCTGTCTTCACAAACCGATGAGGACAAGCTCCTCCGAGTGCGTTGCCTCTATGGAACCGGAAGGAAAGAGCAAGCCGACGCCCTGCTCGATACTCTCTCCCAGAGCGATTCCCAACACACGGTCGACCAGGTCCGATTGTTGAAGGCTTCGCTGAAGGCCGATCAGAAGAAGTGGAACGAAGCAGCCACGCTTCTGGAAGGGTTATTGGGAGTGCAGTATTATCCTTCGACGCATCAGATCGTCTATCAGCGTGATCCCTCTTCGTCGGAAAACGACCAGGACTCCGCTGCCGGCTCCCCTCCTCCGACGACTCTCGACGAGGTCGAATTCCTCAAGGCTTGCAGTCTCTTGACGGTTTGCTACGCGAATCTCGGCGAGGGCTCCCGTACAAGGGCCGTTTACAATTCGATGCTCACACGAAGCGATCCGGGGAAGCCTCAGCACCAACAGATTCTGGACCAGACCTCGAGAAAAATCTCGGAGGTCGTCAGCTACGGTCCCGGCGGGGGCAGCGGCGACATCGGTCATTCCGATCCTCCGGCGAATTCGCCCTCTCCCGGCGATTCGCCGACCCCCCCGGGCGGTTCTTCGGGAGGGGATGCCGGGGGCGGCAGTCTCGTGCCCCCCACTTCCGAGGAGTTGGGTTCGGAACAGCCTCCCGAGCGCATGCCGTTTGAATCGGAAAGGCAGGCTTTGACCCAGGCTCGGTATCTCATGCTGGCGAACAAATTCGAACAGGCCGACAAGAAATTGCTGGAATTGCTCTACAAGAACCCTCCGGCGGAAATCGGGGCCAAAGCGGCGTTGTTGCGGGGCCAGCTCCAGCTTGAAAAGCTTCAGAATCCGGAAGAGGCCATGAATATGAGTGAGCTGATTCTGGAGTTTTATCCCGGACAAGACGAGGTGGGCGGGGCGCGCTTCCTTTCGGGAAGATATCACGACATGTTCGGCGAGTATCACGCGGCTCTCGAGGATTTTCAGCACTTGATCCGTTACTATCACACCTCCTATGATAAGATGGATGCCGCCTATTATTATGCTGCTTGGAATCACTACGCGATCGGACAGGTGACCCAGGCGAGGGATTATTTCGACCGTATTTATAGAGATTATCCGGAAAGCGAGTATTGGAGTCACGCCGCCTGGTTTCTGGCCCAATGGCAATTCGAGCGCGGGAACTATTCTCAGGCGAAAACGCTGGTCCGGGAGATCATCGAACACCCCCCCGATGCGGCAATCCTCGATCGCGTGCTCTATCTGAAAGGCCAATTGGCCGGCGTCGAAGGAAAGTGGCGCGTTGCCAGGACGTCATTTCAGAAAATCGTAAAGCATTGCCCGGAAAGCGTTTTCGTTCCAGAGGCCGAACAGGCGATTCGGGAGGCTTCTCGGCAAATCGACAGCGGGACCTCGGTCACCCGCTAACGATCCTGATGCCGCCACTTTCCTGAGGCATCCACTGGGGAAAAGGTTTTTTTTCTTTTTTCTGCAAAATAGGAAGATGGAGATTCGTATTCAAGGGAAGTGGTCCACCGTCCTGACCTGGAAGAGACGGGGAACGCCGGGAACTCCCTTCCCCCGGGGCTCTCCATTTTCCGATTTCTTGAAAAAGGCTCTTGGAGTGCGGCTGGGCTGTCACTAAAATAGAGGAAAGTGGGGATATTGATTCTCCAAGACGCGATCCGTCTTCCCCTTTCGGCGATTTCCTCGTCATGGCAAGAGGGGGATTCCTCAGCGACGTCTCTTCAAGCGACTTTCGACTCGAGAGACCTCGCGACCATTTCCTCGAAATCGAGAAAAATATCCCCCGACCCATTTCCGTTCAAGCCCAACTAAGCGTATAATTACACATCGCAGTTTTTTCCGCTCCCGCCTTGTACTGATCTGTCCTTTCTCAAACAGAGAGCGAACCATCGAGTCCTCGCCGGAAAAGAATGGTCTTCCTTCCTGCCTTTTTGGTTCGAAGCATCGTCTCGTCCGATTGGAATGGTTTCAGGCGGATTTCTCCGGATGATTCCGAGTCATGAATTCGATCGCGGGAGTTTTTTAAGAGAGGTCCAAAAATGCAGTTACCCCTTGCCTTCTTCACGGGCATGCCCGGCCATTTTGAATTGTTGATCATCGCGGCGATTGCCCTCTTGCTTTTCGGAAACCGACTTCCCGGGGCAATGCGTTCTCTGGGGCGAAGTGTGGTCGAGTTCAAAAAAGGAGTCTCCGGCATCGAGGATGACGTCAACAAAGCGATGGACGATGCCGATAAGCAAGCTTCCGGGAAGAAGGAGTCGTCTGAGGAAAGCCCCTCCTAGACCACACGATTCCCGGTTCCTTCACTCTTCGCCGTAACTCCGACGTCGGTCGGAACGCAGCATTCAGATCGTTAGCTGGAAAGGTGATTTGCCATGATGCCGTTTGGTTTTTTTTCTCCCGGTCCCTGGGAAATGGTGATGGTGTTGCTGATCGGCGTGTTGCTTTTCGGTAAACGCCTACCGGAGGTGGGACGATCTCTCGGAAAGGGAATCGTCGAATTCAAAAACGGGATCAATGGTCTCGGCGATGACGACGAGGCGGCGGCGACCTCTTCGGCGAGCGACTCGGCCAAGGAATCGGAGGAATTCCAGGAAGCTTCCGCACCAAAGTTCGAGCCTCCGAAAGCCTGATCCCTCTTTTCGATCCAGGATCGCTTCAAAAAAACGAATTTCTATTGCATGGGATGTTGCTATCCACCCATTTCCGGGTAGAATGGTCCTTTTCGAGCAACCGAAGGAATCCCCTTCCTCTCAAAGGTGGGGGGCTTCGCGCTTGCTCGATTTCTCTATCGTCGTTTGGCGATTTCATAGGGGCGGCTAGCTCAGTCGGTTAGAGCGCTGCTTTCACACGGCAGAGGTCACAGGTTCGAATCCCGTGCCGCCCACTTGTTCTAAACTCTTGCCGAATCAGTACTTACGACACCTGCCGACGGTCGGCAGAGCGGCCTAAACCTGGAAGCCAAAACGGTACATACCGTTTTGGAAAAGGGAAAAGGTGTCGTTCATGCCGAGACTGTCGAATTCTCTACCCAAGTACCGAAAACATCGGGCTTCCGGTCAAGCGGTCGTGACGATCGAAGGCCGTGACTTCTACTTAGGTCCCCATCGTACCAAAGCCAGCCGGTTGGAATATGATCGAATCATCGCCGAATACTTGGCGGCCGGTCGAAGGCTTCCGGGGCATTGTTCGGGAACTTCTATTACCGTGGTGGAATTGACCGTCCGTTACGTCGAGTTCGCCAAGGGGTACTACGTGAAGAACGGGCGGCCGACAAACGGTGATTCGAATCTCAAGTACGCCGTCAAATCCCTCTGCCGACTCTACGGCCGGGTTCCGGTCGACCAATTCGGCCCCCTGGCTCTGAAAGCCGTTCGGGAAGAAATGCTTAATGAGGATCTTTCCCGAACCACGGTCAATATGCGGATTCAACGGATCGTGCAAATCTTCTCATGGGGGGTGGAGGAGGAGCTTGTTTCGCCGTCGACCGTGGCGGCATTGCGGGAAGTGCGAGGGCTCCGAAAAGGCAAGACACGAGCCCGGGAGGGGAACCCGGTTCGTCCGGTCGATGACGCGACCATCGAGGCGACCTTGCCCCACTTGCCCCCGATCGTGGCCGATATGGTACGTCTGCAACGGCTTACCGGAATGCGGCCGAACGAGATCTTGCAGGTTCGCCCCGTCGATGTCGACCGTCGAGAAACCATCTGGAAGTATGTCCCGAGAGAACACAAGACCGAAGGGCATGGGAAAGAGCGATACATTCTTTTCGGTCCGAAGGCCCAAGCGATCTTGACGCCCTACCTCGACCGGCCGGAGGAAGAGTTCTGTTTCAGCCCGATGGAATCGGAGCAGTTGCGGCATATCGACCAGAGGCGGAAGCGAAAAACGAAGGTTCAGCCGAGCCAACGGAACCGGAAAAAGAAGAAACCCGAACGGCCCCCGAAGGTTCAATACACCAATGCCAGCTATCGCCGAGCGATCACAAGGGCCTGTGACGCGGCCGGGGTGGAGCGGTGGACCCCGAACCGGCTGAGGCATACGGCGGCGACGGAGATCCGACGACGGTTCGGCATCGAGGCCAGCAAGGTTATTCTCGGACATTCCAACTTGCAAACCAGTTTGATTTACGCCGAAGACGACCTCAAGCAGGCGGAACGTATCGCCGGAGAGATCGGATAGACGGGGGGGCCATTAGGGACGAAACGAAGTTGTTCCAATATCAGAAAGGGGGTTCGCGACTACCTCTAAGGAATGGTGGTCATAAGCCCCCCTCCTTCCTGGCCGGACAGTTACCCCTCGAAAGATAATTTGACTTCGGAATAGGCTCCTGTACAATAATCCACTGTGGGGGATAGGGCGACGGCCTGAAACCCGGCGATCCTGGCCGGTTTCCCCCCGTCCTTTCATTCACTTCTGTTACAGGATTCTCCCGACCGCAAAGGAGGCGGTATCTCATGACGGCACCGGACGCCCGAGCGATTATCGATTTTCGACTTCTTCTTTCGAAGGACTTCCAAGCGATTCTTCAAGAGCAGCATCGGTTGAAAACCTTTTTGGCCGAACAGCCTTCGCCCATCGGATCATCCGGCAAAGCGATCCTCATCAACGAGATCCTAGACGAAGCAAAATGCCCACGTTTGATAGGCCTTGCTTCCTGCGATGGTCTTCCGGACAGATTCCTGGAGGTGATGGAGTCGGCGGAAGCTGCTGCTGAACTTCTCCCCTTGAAAGAGCGGAATCAACAATTCATCCGGGCGGCATGGGAAGCTCATGAAACTTTTGCCAAGGAGGCGGCCGAGATCGTGGATCAACTGCTTGCAGGTGACCGGTCGGCCGAACCCTCTTCTGAAGTAATGCTATTCCACGGTCAGGCAGTGGCAACCGATCTGGGCCGACTGGCGAGAAGGCTTGAGAAAGAAGCTAAGCGGGCCGAAAAAGAATCGGCAACCGTCCCGGCCGGAAGTTGTGGGGATGGGGAGACGAAGCAAGAGGAGACAAAAACCCGCAAGCATAGAGGAAGAGTTCCCGAGGATGGAAGAACCCCACAAGAGCGTAACGAAGAAGCCCGTCAGTACATCTTCAAGCATCAGCCCAAGAATCAGAACAAAATCACAGCTAAAGAGATAGCCGAACATATAGGGTGTAATGAAAAAACGGCCAACAGGCTTCCTGCATTTAAGACACTTACCAGTGAATGGAAGCGGTATTATGGCAATGCTCGAACTCGAACGGACAGCATCGACATTTTTGATAATTGTCTCCGGCGAACGCTTAAGCAGGTGAACGAGAAAGAGGCCGACGATTTCGTAAGGGCCTACGGCGAAACAAGAGAAGTTCAACCAGATAAGCAAGCGAGTATCAACGAACTCATACGTTCGCAAAACGAAGATATGGCAAATGATGAAGCAATGGGGAAAAGTGGCGTAGTTGTCGAAGTCTAAAACTTGGATAAAAGCCTTTTAGTGATACAAGTTGAAAAAATCTGAATTTTTTTTAAGCCTGCTTTTTGCGGGCTTTTTTTATGCGCCATTTGGATAAAAGGGGGTGAATCCTTTCATCTTTTGCACCTTCAGTAGAGACACAACTTTTTTTATGGAGGTGTAGAAAAATGTCCAATGTCACTTTCTTTTTGACCCCTGGAAGGCTGAGCTTTGTGCTTCGCTTTCCTCTTTCGGTCGTAGAGCAAGCGATTGCTGAGGGGGGCATCCAGCCGGTAGCCCGAGCGGACAGTATCCCCCTCTTTCACCCAGACCAGAAAGCGGCGATACGCTACCACTGCAACCGTATCATGGCCCACCGGGAAGGAGCCGCCAGCGATGCCCAATGAATCGAGGAAAGGAACCGAAACGATGATCGACATTCAGCGAGAAAAACTTGTTCCCTTGTGTGATGTCCCGGCCCTGTTGCCGAAGCGGAACGGGAAGAAGATCAACATTTCAACCGTCTTCCGGTGGGGACAACGGGGCTTGCAAGGGCGACGATTGGAAACCGTCCAGGTGGGCGGGCGGAAGTGTACCAGCCTCGAAGCGATTCAGCGATTCTTCGATCGGCTGGGGCAGCGGGAGGAAGGCCGGTGTTCTCCGACTTCCAAGCGAAGGCAACGCAGCATCGAACGAGCGGAAAAGGAACTCGAAGAGATGCTTTCCTGAAGACCCATCGGGCAGGAACGGCGATACCGGCTTTCCCTTCCCGGCCGGTGGTGAAACAGGGAGGCAAACACGAACTTCAATAAGAAAGAAGGATAATATGATTGAAAATTACGATAGCAAAAAATGGATCATTCCCTACAGTGACGACGGCCAAGGCAATAAGTGTACAGTTTCCGCAGCGGCCCAAGTTTCGGCGCGACGTTGCTTTACTGAAGATAACATCAATTGTGTTCGCAAACTTGCATCTCAGCAAATTTGCTTGAATTGCAAAAACTATTTCCCGCACGAAGTAGACGATGTGGACGAAGCAAAAAGAGGCGGGCTTCTTGGCACTTGTAGGGCTCATGCTCCAACAAGTGAATCGCACGAAGGCTATCCCGTTCTTCAGCCATTCGACGTATGCGGACAGTTCAAGCATATCTTTGAATGCTCTTTTGCGGAAGTGCCAACGAATCGAAGGATACAAAGGCTGGCGGAAATCCTAAGACAATCCGGTTATGTCCCGTTCTTCCCTCCCGACGACAACCCGGATGCGTGTCTTCCAATTTGGGCGGATGACAACTCCTGGACCCCTACCTCGGTCGTGATTGGTTCATGGACATACGATGAGGTTAGCGCCGGGAAAGGCTTTGAGCGGCTAATCCTGTGGGCCGGTTCGGATGGCATATAGTCGGAAACGAACGGGGGGATGAATGAATCCCCAAACAAAAAGCCACCCTCTCGGAATGGCGGTTCCAAGGGGGTGGCCTTCAGTGTGGTTCACGCAGAAATGACAAGGATGTGATAGGGACATTATACAATGGTTCGAAGAAACGGACAAGCAAACCATGACAAGGGAGAGGTCAAAGCCCTTTCCACTGGCCGGGAAGTAGAGATTCTGGAGCGAGTCGCGGGCATCCCTCCCGAGCGTCTCGACGGCAAACATCACTCTTGCCCAAAGTGTGGAGGGAAAGACCGGTTCCGGTGCCTTGTCGAAAAAGATGCCGGGGTCGTCTACTGCAACCAATGCTTCAGAGGGAATAACGGAGACGTTTTCGCGGCGGTGCAGCATTTCCAGGGGGTTCCTTTTCCGGAGGCCGTGGCGATGGTTGGCGAGTACCTGGGGGCGAAGCCTCGACGGTCCCGACCAGGGAAAGGGGGTGGAGGCAGGCAGACCAGCAAGCCCGAGAAGGCGACGCCGAGCCCGACCAGGAAGGAAGGGGGGGCTACTCCCTCCAAGCCTTCGAAAGCTTCCCCAGAGCCTCCCCAGGGCAACACTTCAAAGCCGGAGAAGGGGACTTCAGACGGCCCGAAGTTGAAGAAGGGGGAGCGGCTGGCGGCCACCTATGAATACCAGGGAGAAAAGAGGGGGGTTCTCTATCAAGTCCTTCGGATCGAGGGAGGAAGGGACGGCAAGCGGTTCCTTCAGCGGAAGCCGGGCGGTAGTCCGGACGAGTGGGTCTACAAGGTCAAGGATGTCACGCCGGTTCCGTACAAGCTCCCGGAACTTCTCAAAACGCCCCTGCAAACCATCATCTATATGCCGGAAGGAGAGAAGGACGTTGACCGCTTGAGATCGGCGGGATTAGCGGCGACCTGCAACGCGGGCGGAGCACAGAAAGGAAAATGGGAGGACTGGAAGGATTATTTCAAAGGTCGCCATCTTGCCCTTTTGCCGGACAACGACGGGGCCGGAGAGGAGCATGTCAAGAAGATATGTAATGAACTTGAAGAGGTGGCGGCATCGATCCGAATCGTCGACCTACCCGAACTTCCGGATAAAGGGGATGTATCCGATTGGCTCGATGCAGGCGGAACCCTGGAAGAACTTCAAGCCATCACGCAGAAAGCCGAACCGTTCACCAGTGAAAAGCCTTTCACCCCCTTTCCCGTGGAATCGCTTCCTCTGGGAGTTCGGGAGTTTGTGGAGGAGGGAGCCAGGGCGATCGACTGCGACCCCTCATTCCTGGCGGTGCCCGCTTTGGCGGTGCTGGGAGCGGCGATCGGGAATTCTCGGACGATCGAACTCAAATCAAGCTGGCAGGAACCGGCCGTCATTTGGGCGGCTATCGTGGCACGGAGCGGGACGCGGAAGAGCCCGGCCCTGGATCTTGCGACCGAACCCCTCGAAGAGATGCAAGCAAAATGGGTCTATGAACATGACTTGAAATACGGGCTCTATGAAGACGACTTGGCGAAGTATCAGCAAGACCTCAAAAAATGGGAGCGGGGAAAGCTGTCGGAAAAGCCGAAAGAGCCGACCGAACCCACCCAGAACCGTTGCATTCTGAAGGACGTGACCACCGAAAGTATGATAGAGAAACTGGCCGAGAATCCCCGGGGCCTGTTGGTCAGTGTGGACGAGCTTTCCGGGTGGTTCGGTTCCTTCGATGCCTATTCCAGCAAAAACGGGAAAGATGCCCCTATATGGCTTCAGGTGTTTGGGGCTCGACGCTTGACGAGCGATCGGAAGACCGGCAAAAAGATGATTACCGTTCCCTTGGCTTTTTGTGGTGTGGTGGGAGGAATCCAACCGGCCATCCTGCGAAAAGCGGCCAACGGCAGCGGAGATAACGAGAACTTGGAAAACGGCCTGTTGAGCCGGTTGCTTTTCTGTTCGCCACCGATTCGCCCGAAGCGATGGTCTGAAGATGTGATTCACGAGGAAACCCAAGAGCGTTATCACGCCATCGTCGAGGATCTGCTTCAAATCCCTCTGGAAGAAAACATCCGGGGAGAGCCGAAGCCGGTCAGTATCCCCCTGGATCCCCATGCCCGTTCTTCATGGATCACCTTCTATGATCAGCATGCTTTCAAGCAAGCAGAGGCGGGAGACACTTACGCGGCATCTCTTTCGAAGCTCGAAGCGTATGCGGCCCGGCTGGCGTTGGTTTGCCACCTTGCCCGAGCCGTCCAGGGAGAAGCCAGCGAAGCGGCCATCGACCGGGAGAGCATTCTTTCAGGAATCGAACTTGCAAAGTGGTTTGCGAAGGAGTCGGCCCGGGTGTTGCTTAAAATGTCCGTCATAGAAGAAAAAGAAACCAAGCACGTCGACCTTTTGGAGGTGCTGCAAGGGCTGGAAGAAATCACCCCCAGGAACCTCATGCAGAAACGGCGACGGACTTTTCATAAGAGTTGTGACGCCGAAGAATACTTGAGCAATCTTTGCATGCAGGAGGTTCTCGTTCGAGAGGTCGTCAAGCCTCGGACCGGACGGCCGAAAACCATCTACCGTTGGAAGAGGCCGGGGGAAGACGAAGAAGAGGGGAGTTCTGTAGAGGGGTGTTTGCATTAACCGGAAGAGGGGGTGGCGACGGCGGGTTCCCCCTGAAAAGAAGCCCGGCCAGGAGATGAAAAAGGGGCCGTCCAGGTGAAAGGGCGCGCACACAACCCACCCCCAAAAACACAGAAGTCTCTCAAACAAGGGGAATATTGACTTCTGTGTTTTCGGA
>CAZWCE010000006.1:78309-192881 GCA_964632505.1 uncultured Planctomycetaceae bacterium
CAATCAAAATCAGCGCGCACACAACCCACCCCCAAAAACACAGAACCCCCAAAAACCCCTTGTTTGAGAGACTTCTGTGTTTTGTGTTTTGTGTTTCTATATAAATAATTGAAAAAAGGGATGGTAGTATAGTGTCTCTATACTATATTTATATATATGATATAAAAATATAGTAAGTAATATATACTGTAAATAATACTATATAGGCACACAACTACTAAGGGAATTTATTTTTATATCTATACCCCATGACACAGAACACAAAACACAAAACACAGAAGTCTCTCAAACAAGGGGAATATTGACTTCTGTGTTTTCGGAAGGGAGTTGTGTGTCACGAAAGAAGGAGAATGAGCCGTTGCGGCACAATAACGAATACCTCTCAAGAAGGGTGTAAAAAATACTCCCGAAACTTGCGTGGGTAGTGGGCAACCCCCCTTCTTCCTGGCTGGGGATAAGTTTTCAGCCCTGGCGGGTTGCCTTGCTCAGCCTGCTTCATACGGGAGGGGGGCCCGGGCTCTCGATTTCGGAGAGAACAGCGGCAAGGGGGTAGTGGGCAACCCCCCTTCTTCCTGGCCGGGATAGAGCCCCCTTTTCCCTGGCCGGAAATCTTCCGGTGGCTTCCTCTCGGACGGTTGACAGGCGGACGCCCCACCGGCTATATTCGGAGGCATCCTAAAACTTTCGCTACAATCAGAACGCATTTCAATGATGCAGAAGCCCGGGCGCTTGTGCGCATGTCGAGCAATGACCCTGGAAGCAGGGTAGCGATTCATGCGCAGCAGTTGTAGCGACTGCTTAGGAGCGAGTGTCCGGGCTTCTTCATTTCTTGAGAGGGAACATCCCATGAACCGAATCACTTCAGCCCCCCGGCATTCCACAACCGACGACCCGAGAGCCCTTCTCGATTCCCTACGATCATGGCGGGATGAAATCGAGCGGGACGGCGACCCCAGCTATCTACCGAACGTCTGCAAGGTCTTCCGAACGCTTGCGGAGTCTGCTTGTGCGGGTGAGCGGCCCATACTTTCCCCCTGGCCGGACGCCGAGCGTTGCCCCTGGTGGGCCAAGGTCGAGCACTTGGGAGCGATCACGGGCAAACCTCACGAAGCGGAGGCGGTCTTCTTCATGTGGACCCAAGCCGACGAAGAAGGTTCCTACGCCCAAACCCTGGGACTATTGCAAGCGTTGCTCTTTTGCGATTCCGCCATTACGTTGGCGGAAGCCTTGGCCGATCTGCAAGCGTCGGAACGGGAGGGGGTGGCATCATGACGCGAGATCAGGCATTGATAAAGTTCTACCAAATCGAAAGCCTGTTGCCGGTGGCCCGAGATGAAACCGTTCCACCGATCGGCAGAGCGGCAGCGGCCCGGGCGATCCTCGAAAACGCTATGTTGCTTCTCCGGTGCTACGTCCACCAAACGGACCCACCGACGGACAAGGCCCCCGCCCAAGTGCTTCGGTGGGCGGCATGGAATCGATGGATCGACTTCGAACACGGACTTGAGGCAGGAGAGCTTTACACCCAAGCGAGCCGGTGCGTGCATGGGAAGTCGGTTTCAAGCGGAACGATTCGCCGGTTCTGTCGTCTGGCGGTGAAGTTGTGGGCCGAGGTGTCGAAGCACTTTCGGGATTGATACCGTCTAGTAAAAGAAGGGGGTGTAGAAGCCCCACCCTGAGAGAAAGAAAAGAATCGAGGGTTCCTTGCCGATGCGGGGAGCCCTTTTTTTGGGTCCTTTTTTCTCTCTTACCTCTGTAGGTATAAGCGGAATGGCTACTAAGTAGGGGGTGGGTTTCTTTCTTTCATCGGTGCGTTTTGATTCTCGGAGCGGGAAAAGTTGATGAGCGTTTCCATCCTGGCCGGGGCCAGATGTCCCTTTCCCAGCCGAAAGCCTTCCGCCCAAACGGATCGAACAGCCAAAGGGCAAGGTAGACAATGCCTCCCCCAAGGGGGGGGTTGAAATCATGGGTGCCCGAGGTCCGTAGACCGTCCGGCTAGTTTCGCGTTTTTGCGTGTTCCCCCGGTTCGATTATAAATCCTGAAGGGCTTTTATCTTCTCCCCGGGTGTGTTTTTTTGGGTTCCTTTGCCCCCTCGAAAAGAGCAATAATGATCGGCCCCTTTTCCATCCTGGCCGGGGTGTGAAAACGGGGTGAGAACGATTGACCTACTTGGTTCCCAAAACGGTATATACCGTTTTGCGCTTCGTCCGATTTTCGGAAGTACTGCAAATATAGGCATTTCGATGCAAACGCATAAGACGGCTTGCAAACGGAGGTTAGGTTGCTAAAATGCCTTTATTTACAGGGTTTGAGGCCGATATTATTAGTCACCTAGTATGGATTCACACGGCAGAGGTCACAGGTTCGAATCCCGTGCCGCCCACTTGTTCTAAACTCTTTGTGTGCGGGACTCTTCCGGTCGGCTTCTTCGCCCCATTCCCGGGAGGCGCCGTTGAAAACGGGCTGATCGCCGAAACACGTTTGTTCATGTTCGCATAAATCATGGCCCCTCGATTCATGCAGTGACGCCCGTGAGCCCGGGCACTCGCTGTTCGCCCTGGGTTCACTATATCTATGCGACGCTCAATAACAAGCAACGGAGCCCGCTTTCTGTTTTTCGGCGTGGGGCATCGCCTCAATCTTTTTGCGGTTCGAATCGGATCCGCTCCATCTCTTCCTCACTGAAGCGGAGGTTCCGCGGCGGCTCGGGATCCCAGCATTGCCGGAGCGGTCCCGGATCGGGCGATTGCAGCGGGATGTGAAACACTTCCAGGCCCTCTGCATTCTTGATGATCTTTCCGCCCTGCAGCACCACAGCCCCCCGGGCCAACTTCTCGCAGACTGCGACCAGTTCGTGAAAATTGTAATTCGTGTGGCTGAACTTCGTCTCCGGATCGAGTGCTTTGGTGAAACGCTCGGGGATCTCGTCCATGCCGAGGGCGGTGAAGAGAATGCCCGCGGCGTTGGAAGGATTGCAGTCGGAGTCCTGCCCGCAACGCGTCGAGATGATGATCGTCCGATCGAGATCGCCATCGCCGTAAAGAAGCCCCATGACGATGAAGGCCCCGTTGATTTTTGCATCGATATTGAACTCGCCCTTGGAGCAGGAGAAGCGACGGTAATCGGGGTTCAGGTGGTACTTTTCGTTCACCTTGTTCCAGGTGGCCTTCCAGTCGTCGGGGGACTCTTGATGCCACCGGAGCACGTCGCGGATGCATTCGGCGTACTGACTTTCTTCCGGTATGCATTTCAGTCCGGCCAGGACGAGTCGCCTCGGGTCTTTTTCGAAGAAGGCCTCGGCGTACATGCCGGCGACGAAATTGCCGCCGTACAGACCGTCGCCGTAGTTCATCAGCCGTCCGAATCTATCGCCGAGTTCCAAGACCATCTCCGGCATGCCGGGAGAGATGAGCCCCGCATAGTCGGCTTCGATCTGGTAGTCGATGTCGTCGGCGTGTCGGTTGAACGCCGGGTGGCCGGAGTCGGGCGGGGCGATGCCTCGGCGGAGGTTGTCGCGACCGGCGCGGTTGGCGTGCCAGAGACGATACTCGCTGTTGGCGAAATCGATGCCGGCCTGTCGGCAAGAGACGTCGAAACCGTACTGCTCGAGAGTTCGCAAAAACGTCATTTCGACGTAGATGTCGTCTTGTTGGAACTGGTTGACCAGTTCCGGTTTCCATGAAGGCATCTCCTTTTCGGGGATGATCTTTCCCTTGTAGCGGAATTCCGTGGGACCGCCCCAGCCGACGCCCGCCATCTGACCGATCCAGCCCGCTTTCATCCGCTGAACGTATTCCTGGACCGGGAGTGTGCGGCCGGGCGATTGACCGTCGGCGACTTCGACCGAAAAGAGGCCCGAGAGCAAGGCTCCGAGAATCAACAGCCGGCGATGGTGGGAAAGGGGCTTCGATCTTCGGAGGATAAAAGGACTGGTTTGCATCGGTGATCTCCATATTTGTGGAAAAATGCTGAATCGAAAAGGTTCCAAGGGGAATGCCTCGACGACTTCTCTAGGGGGCTTCCCGGGGCAAACGAGGCGAGTTCGGAGTCGTGATGGTTCATCGGTTGATCCTCCGATGAGCTTATCATCTTCCGCATCCGGAAGCAATTCATCGACACACGAATCGTCTTGGGGCATGTGTTCCATCGAGGTGGATGGAAGGAGAGTCGGCGTCGGTGGTTTCTCTTGTCGAAGAGAGAGGAGGCGTTTGAGTCTGTAAAAAAAGGGTTCTTTTGAAGCGTTTTTTTCGTTTTTCTTTTTGAAAACATGCTTTTCGGACCGAAAAAAAGGGAAACGACCAAGAAAAACCCCATTTTTTCAGGTTTTTCCGGGCTTTCGGCCTTTTCTTCTATTGCATTTTCATCGAGAAAAACTTCTAATGCGAAGCAAAAGGTGGTGGAAGGAACCTCCGAAACGCTGAATATACAGGTATCGAATCGGTTTCGATTCTTATTTTTCTCGCCCTGGTATGGTCTGATCAAAATGACAGGCCGGGCGTTCACTCACGTTACTTTGCACAAGACATGGAGGGATTGGAATGGCGAAAGCTGCAAAAAAACCCTTGACGAAGACCCAGATCATCGCGAGCATTGCCGAAGATACCGGATTGACGAAGAAAGACGTCTCCGCGGTCTTCGAGTCGATGACCAAGCTGATCAAGAAGAGCCTTGGCCGCTCGGGCGCCGGAAGCTTCACGCTCCCGGGTATCCTGAAGATCGAGAAGAAACGCGTGCCGGCTCGCCCCGCGCGGAAGAATGCTCCGAACCCGTTCCGCCCCGGCGAAACGATGGACATCCCGGCCAAACCGGCGCATAACAAGGTTAAGGTTCGCCCCCTGAAGAACCTCAAGGACATGGCCTAAAATCCCGGGATTTCCGGCATGCGGCTGGGCGCTTCGTCAAGGGAAGAAAGCCTTGGACCTTTTTTCGGCTTTCTTTCCCCAACAGGGCGTTTGTCGCGATTTCGCTCCAACGAGACAAGCAAGGGACCTTCTTCGAGGGTCCCTTTCTTACTTCTTGTTTGTCGGCCGGTTCCGCATTCACCATGGAATACACCGGTTCCAGAAATTGACAGGCCGAAAGCGAAACGGGATAATGAAACTGTCGTGGACGGGAGGATTCTTGTCGTTCTTCGTCTCCAAGCTCCCCTTCTCTCGAAAGGACCATCATGATTTGCCGGCTTTCTTTCCTTCGCTGCCCGCAGCAATACGGGCTGCGCCGTTTTTGGGCCATTGTCCTTGTGACCTGCTTATTCCTGGGGGCGGTCGCCTTCGCCCGGGCAGAGGGGGAGCGGGAAACACGACCAGTGAATCTGGTCCTCATCATGGCGGACGACATGGGGTACGAATGCGTCGGCGCCAACGGCGGCGGTTCCTACCAGACGCCGAACCTGGACCGCATGGCGGAGCAGGGGATGCGATTCACCAACTGCCACAGCCAGCCGCTCTGCACGCCGTCTCGGGTGCAGATCATGACGGGACGGTATAACAGCGAGAATTACGTTCGCTTCGGCTTTCTGGATCCTCAGGAAACGACATTCGCCAATGCACTCCGCCAGGCGGGCTACGCCACCTGCATCGTCGGTAAATGGCAGCTCGACGGAGGATTCGACGCCCCCGACCACTTCGGTTTCGACGAATACTGCCTCTGGCAATTGACGCGGAGACCGAACCGTTATCCGAATCCCGGTCTGGAGATCAATGGTCGAGAGGTCGATTACCGCGACGGCGAGTACGGACCCGATCTCGTCAGCGAC
Organism: uncultured Planctomycetaceae bacterium; assembly: GCA_964632505.1. Classification (GTDB taxonomy): domain Bacteria; phylum Planctomycetota; class Planctomycetia; order Pirellulales; family Thermoguttaceae; genus CAZWCE01. The sequence goes on from CAZWCE010000006.1 coordinate 84,066, forward strand.
TACGGTTGCGATTTCATCGAGCGGCACCGGGATGAGCCGTTTCTGCTGTACTATCCGATGATTCTGCCGCACTGGCCTTTTGAGCCGACCCCCGATTCTTCCGACTGGGACCCCACGGCTCGGCGCGAAGACAAACGAGAAAAAGGAGCCAATCGGACCAGCAAGAAGCACTTCGCCGACATGGTCGCCTACACCGACAAGATGGCCGGCAAGATCATCGAGAAGATCGATGCGCTGGGCCTTTCGGAGAACACGTTGATTCTCTTCACCGGCGACAACGGTACGATGGATACCATTTATTCCCTGCTCGACGGCAAGGAGATTCGCGGCGGAAAACGGTGGACCCTCGACGTCGGAACCCATGTCCCGCTGATCGCCCGGTGGCCGGGCAAGATCGCCGAAGGGACGGTCGAGACGGACCTGATCGATTTCTCCGATTTCTATCCCACGTTGCTCGATGTGGCGGATGTCGCCCCGGACGAATCGAAGAAGCTCGACGGCCGAAGTTTTCTCCCCCAACTGCTCGGCATGGAAGGGAATCCCCGCCGGTGGATCTACTGCTGGTACTATCGCAACGGGGACATCGACGGAAAATATCGAGACAAGCAGGTCGGAGAATTCGCGCGAACCGAGCACTACAAGTACTATAGGAACGGTGAGTTCTACAATACGGCGGAGGATCCCCGCGAGGAGCAGCCCTTGGAAGAATCCTCGCTGACGGAGAAGGAGCAGGACATCCGCGCGATGCTCAAGGAGGTGGTCCGGCGCTACGCGAGAGAGCCATCCACGTAGTCGGCGTTTTCGGCCGGCGAGGAACGTTGGAAAACGACATGGAACCCGGCTTCCTTAGAAAGAGATCATGGACGGGATTTTTTCATGCACTTGCCTGCAAGGGGTCTGATGTTGTTGTCGACCAGGTGAGGTATCCCCGGGGGGAATAGAAAGAACGGCACTTGATGTTGCGGGAACATGAAATCGAATTCCGTGTCCGATACCACGAAACCGATCCGATGGGGTTGGTCCATCATTCGAACTATTTGACCTATTTCGAAATGGGGCGAACCGAACTGCTGCGGGTCTCGGGAGAGGATTATCGCGCGCTTGAGGCGCAGGGGGTTTTCATCGTCGTGGTCAAACTCGAATGCCGTTATCGTCGGCCGGCCCGATACGACGAGCTCTTGCGGCTTCGCACACGGATCGCCCGGCAGACACGCATGAAAGCCGTGCATCACTATCACCTTTTTCGCGATCAAACTCTCTTGTGCGAAGCGACCGTCACGCTCGCCATGATCGATCGAACCGGCAAACCCCGCCCTTGGCCGGAACATTGGAGCAACGCTTCCGACTCCTGACCTCTTTCCCCGCGTCTTCTTACGGGCATCATCACTCTTCCATCCCTTTCCCGGCCCTTGGTGCCCCCGAAAAACCGGAAAAGGTGACGTTTTTTTCCGACATGTTGCGTTTTTGCAACCTATCCTTGGCGTGGACCTTTCGAGGGTAGTCTTCCCAAGCAACGACGCCTCCGAGGGCTGCCGGTGGATAACCTTTCACGCCAACTGAACGGAATGCCTCTCATGAACATCTGGCTTTTCAGCTTGCTCGAAGAGTTGACCATCATGCCGGAGATCCTGGTTCCCCCGCTTTTGATTTTTGTGGGATGGCTGTTTTTTCGCAATTATCAGTGGTGGCAGCGGGCGAACCGACTCCAGCGACAAATCGACCGCGGCGGATATGAAGGAGCCCTACATCAAGCGATCTTTTCCTGCGAACCGTTTCCCTTTTTCGTGATCGATTGCGAGAACATGAACATCATCGATGCCAACGATGCCTGCGGGAATTGGTTGGCACGCGAGAAGGATGGCCTGGTGGGCAGCAGGCCCGAGGATTTGTTCACAGCGGGAGCTTCGCTGGTTGAAAGCTTGAAAAATAGAAAATCACACCTTCGTGTTTCGCCAACGGGAATGCCCGGAAAACATCAATCGGTCGATCTCCGCATCGCTTATCGAACCTGGCTCGATCGGTCGCTGGCGGTGGTCGTCGTAGCTTCGCCACCCCAGGAGGAAGAGGACGAAGCTTGCTCGACCACAAAAGGTGAATGCGTGAAGCGACTCCGGAGCCTCCGGCAATGCCCGGTCGTTCCCTGGCATTGGTCGATCACCGACAAGAGGCCGGAGCTGGTGTTGGGAGAAAAAAAACATTCTCCGAGGGGATCAGGGAAAGAAAAGACGATACGGAACCTTCTGCGGAGGATGCATCGGGGGGACCGCCACCGACTATTGCGGAAAGTTCTTGAAACGCGAAGTGGAACTCGTCGACGCTTCCAGGAGATCTTCCGAATACGCAATGCCCGCGGCGTCTGGCGCCACTACCTGGTTTCGGGAAAGAAGATCTCGACTGGTGAATCTCCCAAGGCGGGACATCAAACGCCTATGATCGGTTTTCTGGCCGACGTGACGAGTTTGGAAAGACGTCGACTCACATCGCAACGGAATGGAGACGCACGTCGCCGGTATTTCGAAAAAACGCTTTTCGGCATCGCGATCGCGAAAACGAAATGGGAAAAGGAAGGCCTCTCCAAGGCGATCGTCCGGGAGGTGAATCCGGCAATGAAACGGTTCCTCGGCGCTTCGGAGCATGACATCACGGGCCAACCGGTGAGTCGTGTTTTTCCGGGAATGGCCGAAAAGTGGTCCCCATCGTGCGGGAAAAACGGGAGTCGAAAAGCTTCTTCGTCCTTCGACTTGTCCTTGGCCAAGGGGCGGACCGTCCGCTGCGCGGTTTTTCACGACGAAAAGGATCCGGGATGCTACTATCTTTCGATGTTCGATATCTCTGATCTGGAACGCAAGGTGCATTCCGAAGAGATGCGGAAACGGCGTTATCGTCGGGTCTTCGATCACCCGGGGGTAGGGATCCTGATTCTGGATGATAAGATGATCGTCCAACAGGCCAATCAGGGCTTCGCGACCTTGGTCAAGGAATCGGCCCCGAGCCGGTCTCAGGGGATGGGGTTGTTGGAGATGGTGATGCCGGAGGATCGTGACGAAGTCCACCGCGTGGTTCGGTCTCTTCTCGACGGTGATTCCTCCCGGGATTCTTTCGAAGCGCGATTTCGGGCCGGGGAAGAAGATGCCCTGTGGTGCCACGTTTGTCTTTCAGCGATTCGCGGCGGAAATGGCGAGGGGGTGTCGCTGGCGGCGGTGGTGATCGACATCACCGAGAGCAAGCGAACCCAGCGTGAGCTGCTCGACGCCAGGGAAGAAGCGATGCGATTGGCCAAGAAAGCGGAAGCGGCTTCGGCGGCCAAATCGGAGTTCATGGCGAACATGTCGCACGAAATCCGTACTCCGATGAACGGCGTGCTCGGCATGGTCGAAATTCTCGGGGACTCCGAACTGAACCCCGACCAGCAGCGTTACCTCGCGACGATCCGGAATTCCTCGCATTCCCTTTTGATCATCCTGAACGATATACTCGATTTTTCGAAGATCGAGGCGGGGGAGTTGGTGCTGAACGAAGAGCCTTTCGATTTGGAAGCCTCCGTTTACGACGTGGCGACGTTGATGGCCCATAACGCCTACCGCAAGGGAGTGGAGTTGGCCATCTCTTACCCGCAAAACTTCCCGAAATTGTTTCTCGGCGATGGGGCCAGGATCCGGCAGATTCTCTACAACCTGATCGGCAACGCGGTCAAGTTCACGCCGTCGGGGCATGTCGCCGTGACGGTCGACGGGACGCTGGAGGAAACGGCGAAGCAACCGACCGCTTCCGTCATCGTGTCGGTGTGCGACACGGGAATCGGCATCCCCAAGGAGGATCAGAAGAGCATCTTCGCCCGATTCCAGCAGGCCGATGAAACGATCGGGGCGAAATTCGGCGGGACCGGATTGGGATTGGCGATCTCCCGGAAGTTGGTCGAACTGATGGGCGGTGTGTTGGAGTTGGAGAGCGAAGTGGATCGGGGAACCGTCTTTCGAATTCGCATTTCGCTGAAACCGTTCCTTTTCAAGACACTGGCCGTCGAGGAAGGTCCCGAAGCCCCTTGCCGGGATGTGTTGGTGGTTTCGCGGCAGCCGGTATTTCGAGACGTGATCGACCGTTCGCTCGATGCCTGGGGCATCCACCGGGAGCACCTGCCGCCGGATGTCCAGGCGATCAATCGACTGATCGACGCCGGGGAGGATCGGAGCATCGACCTGGTTCTGCTCGATGTGGAGCCCGATGCCGTCCAAGAAGGGGAACGCCTGGTCGAACATGTGGGGCAGTTCTCGCGCCTGGGGATTCCGGTGATCGTCTTTTTGCCGCTGGATCGACTGGAGTACCAGAACCGGCTCCAGGTGCCGGGAGTGCTCGACATCGTTCTCAAGCCGTTCATCGACTCGGATCTCCGCGAAGCGATGGGCGATTTTCTCAGCCCGGAGTCCTCGGCCGATTCCGTCCCGTCGGACAGACGGAAAAAGCGTCGACCGCTTTACCATGTCCGGGCGATGGTGGTGGAAGACCAAGAGGCGAATGCCGTGGTGGCACGGAAGATGCTCGAAGGGTTCGGCTGTCGGGTCGACGTGCTCGAGAGCGGCGAGCAGGCGATCCGGAAGCTGTCCTCCTCGGAAGATGCCTACGACTTGATCTTCATGGATTGCCGTATGCCCGGGATGGACGGCTATGAAACGACGAAGCGGATCCGGTACTTGGAGCGTAGCGGTATGGTTCCGGCGGCCCCGATCATCGCGACGACCGCCTTTGCCTTTGGCGGCGATCGGATGCGATGCCTCGAAGCCGGCATGGACGACTACCTGGCCAAACCATTGCAATTCAAGGATATCGGCAATGTGCTGATGAAGTACTGCAAAGGCAAGGAAATCGATTTTTCGGAGCTTCCCTTCGAGCCTCGAAGAGAGTCTTCCCGGGAGGTGCAACTCGATTTCCGTTTTGAAGCGCATCCGCCGGATTACCGCTTTTCCAAGGGCAATGCCGGGGATGCCGGCCGATCGCCGTTTTCCGGTCGGCGACGACGCACGTCTTCTCTCTTCCCCGAGGAGTCGACACGGGATTGAATGCGGTCACTTTGGTTCTCGGGAATCGCTGTTCCGAAAAGGGGATGCTTCGGCAATTCCATGAGATGTCCAATCCTTGGAAACCGGAGCGATCACGGTTTTCGGCTCTCGGGTCATCGGATGCCAAAATGCCAGACTTCGGGCATGCAGGGCGATCGCTCTGAGTCGCTTGTCCGGAAACGCTTCACCGAAGGGACGCTCGGCTCCATACTGGTGGTCGCCGAGGATCGGATGTCCCCGGGATGAGGCCTGGACTCGAATCTGATGGGTTCTACCCGTTTCAAGTCGGATCTCAAGCCAGGATCCCCAGGCGAAGTCGTCCAGTACGCGATAATGGAGAATCGCCTCCCTGGCAGCCGGATGGATCGGGGAGACGACCTCCGCCATCGCCTGATCGGGAATCTTCCGCAGGTAATCTTCCCAGGTGCCTTCCTTCGGCTCGACGTTTCCTTCGACGCAGGCCCAGTATGTCTTCTCGACCTGACGATGTTCGAACTGCTCGGAGACTCTTCGCGCAGCGCGGACGTGCTTGCAGAAAACCATCACCCCGGAGGCAGGGCGGTCGAGACGATGCGGCACGCCCAGGTAGCATTTGCCGGGTTTCTTTTCGCGGAGGATCAGGAAGTTCTTGATGCGCGATTCGATGCTGTCGATCCCCGGCGGTGCTTGGGTCAGAAGTCCCGGTGGTTTGTTGACGGCCAACACCGGACCTTCCTCATAGAGGATCGAAAAATCGGGGATGGGGAGGGCCCCGTCTTGCGAAGATTCACTCGGGAGCATGGGATTCATGGTCGCTAAAGCAACGGCCCTTGGGTTCCTGGAGGGAGGTCCGAGAGGCCGCGTTTCCGTTGGTCGGCCTTGGTTCATGAGAGAGACGACGCTCCCTCATCGCTTCCCAAGGCCGGGGACTGGAAATCTTCGGGCGCCGCGTTGCAATCGCCGGATCGAAACAGTACGATGGGGTTGTCCGTGGGCACTCTGAAAGGGCGTCTGATCATTTTCGTTTGTCCACAACCCGCTGAAAACATTGTAACTGAATGCAGGGAAGACTCAAGGAGCAAGGGTTCCATCGAAGCGTTTGTCTCGGACGCTCCGCCGGAGGACGAGTTTTCCCACCATTTTACTCGAGGAGGAGAAAACCATGATGAAACGCACGATGTTATTGTCGACCGCCGTGATTTTGTGTCTCTGCTTCGTTTCCATCGGTGCGGCGCAAGAGAACGCCGAGGAGCTGGAGACGATCGATCTTTTCGCCGACGGTGACCTGGCCGACTGGGACTTCTTCCTGAAGGATCCCGAAGTGAAAAAGGAAGAGGTCTGGTCCTTCCACGACGGCGTCCTTTCCTGCAAAGGGGAGCCGATGGGCTATCTCGCGACGAAAGAGAAATTCAAGAATTTCAAGCTCTGTCTTCAATGGCGCTGGCCGGAAGAGCCGAGCAACAGCGGGGTGTTGATGCGGATTTCCGGCGAGCCGATGCCGCTGCCGCACTGCGTGGAAGCCCAACTCAAAAGTGGAAGTGCCGGCGATTTGTGGGGATTCCATGGATTCTGGCTCGATGGAGGCGACCGCACCAAGCACGAAGAAGGCACTCCGAGATGGGGAATTCCCAAGCTGATGGGCACCGAAAAGGATCCCGGCGAGTGGAACACCTATGAGATTCTGGTCAAAGACGGTCTCGTGGTCCTCGTGGTCAACGGCAAAATCGTGAACTGGACGTTCGATTCGAAGTCGACCGCCGGCGCGGTTGGGCTGCAGTCGGAGGGCGGACCGATCGAATTCCGCAACATGCACATTACGCCGCTTCCGTAAGCCTTCGGCAGCCGGTCCTTCGCATTCTTTTCGAAAGACGACATCGACAGCCTCTCCGGTCGCGGGTGGGGCTGTTGCTTTTTTTGCGCTGGGGGAAGAACGACGTCGGACCCGGGATGATTTGCGACTGTATCATCGATTTTTAGCGATCCTCTTGGGCCGCCTCCTCCTGGTAGGGCTGCGAGAGATCGTCGTCGCTTTCTTCGGCATCGCCGGGGAAGTCCTTGAGCACCTGTTCGACGGAATTGAGAAGTTGATCGAGGCGGAACGGTTTGTACAGGATCGACTTGAGGCCCGCCTGCCGCGCTTTGACCAGAGAATGTCCGGGGTCGTACCCGAAGCCGGTCATCAAAATCAGGGGGGGAAGTTCGACTTCGAGAAACTCCTTCAATCGAAGCATGAACTGGTGGCCGGACATGTCGGGCAGGCGAATATCGGCGATGATGGCATCGTAATGCCCGTTGCGAACCAGAAGAAGGGCCTGCTCGCCGGTGGGAGCGGTCTCGACGACGCACCCATAGCGGTCGAGCAGATCGTGCGCGGCGATGCGGACCGAGGCGTCTTCGTCGGCCAGGAGGACGTGTTTGCCGCGGAGCAGGGGGCGGTCGTCTTCCGGCGGCAGTGGATGGGCCTGTGCCGGGGCCATCTTCTGGCCTACCTTTTGGATGACCATTTTGATGTCGCGGGAGTTTCGCAAAATGCGTTGCAGTCGCTCGCAGACTTCCGGCTCGTGCCCGATATAGCGTTCGATGACGTTGACCGTGTCGTTGAGGATTTCATCGACCGGCAGTGCGACGGCGCTGTGAATCGCCTCGACGCTGGCTGCGGCGGCCCCCGCCTTTTCGGTCGAAAGAAGCTCCAGCGTGTTCAAGGCCGAGGCCACATCCTTGGTGAAGATCTCGAGAAATTGCAGATCGCTCTCGGTGAACGCCCTCGGTTCCGGGCTCTCCACATTGAAGGTGCCGATGACCTTGTCGTGATACAACAATGGTACGGTGAGCGAGCTTTTCGCCTCGGAGGCGCCGGTCAGGTAGATGGGATCTTCCGTGGTGTCTTCGCAGAGATAGCTTTTCTTGGTGGCGGCGACGAATCCGGTCACGCCGTTGCCGTGGGGCAACGCCTTCAGCGGGCGGCGTTGGGCCTCTTCGTCCATGCCCATCGACAACAGGGGCATCAAATCGCCGGTCTCTTCGTTGAGGAGGCGGATTTCGACGACGTCGAAATTCAATAGGTCTTTCGTGCAGTGCAGGATGTTCGATTTGAGAAGTTCGATGCGGTCGCCGACCGACATCTCGAGAAGCTCATCCGGAGTCAAATCGGCCAGTTGCATGCCGACGCGGTGAATCGCCGTCAATTTCTGCTGCTGGAGAATCGCCCGAGTGACGTCGCGCACCGAAATGATCAAATGCCTGGGGGTTCGGTTTGCTTCGGTGATGGGGGCGGCGTGGACCTGGAAGTAGTGGTTGTCTTGATTGCGGAGCGTGGAGATGCTCGCCTTGCCGGCGGTCAGAGCGGTGTGGAAGGGACAGAAATCGGGCCCCAGAATTTCGGGACTGCCTAAAACGGCATAGAAATTCTCGCCCAGAATATCTTCGGTGCCGCACCATTGCCGAAAACGTCGATTCCCCCAGATGACCCGATTATTTTCATCGAGCACGACCACCCCGTCGGGCATGCCTTCCAGAATGCTGTCGTTACTGGCCAGGTTGCCCATTTCGGAAACATTTTCGAAATAGCCGCTGGTCAGCAGGACACCGTCATAATCTTGGTGGGAAAGTTCCACCAGCGCTTGGATCGGATGTTGACGTAGTTCAATGTTGCATTGGGAAAGGTCCAGTCCGAACAAATTTTCGACGGCTTCGGAAGATTCAGCAATCAGTAGTAATTTCTTTTTATCCGCCACGGGTGTACCGGCTCCCGTCCTTCTTGCAAGCGGTCAGGAAATAGAATCAACGTGTGGTCTGATACAATACCAATCGGCTCCTCGCGATGTCGAGACGATTCTTCCGTCAGATAAGAAGAGGAACATGCGAAAAAAGCACTTCCCGAAAGCTCCTCTTCATGCGGGAGCATGCAATCTCATAGCGAGCATGTAATTATATGAGAAAGAGACCCCCCCTACAAGCACTTGTGGGTGGTACTTTCAATGAAGGAGCCGCCCCTCGACCGAGTGAAGCATGTGAATCGAAAAAGTTTGCCGATCAGGAGGGCTCTCCTCGATCTTTCGGAGAAACGGCTCGCTTTTCTGCCCTATCCTAATGATTCGGTATTCCAGGAAGAGATTGATCGTTCTTTCGACTGGAAAAAATAGTATTTTCTGGGGGCCTTTCTTGAAAATGCCGGATCATCCCGATTGATCCTCGCATCCGCTACTCTCAAACCGAACTCCAGGCAACTCTTCCTTTCTGACGATCATTGATCAAACGCTCCCCTTCTTTCGCTCGGGCATCGGCGCGTCGTGGGCCGCGCGAACCATACCGGTTTGCGGGGGCCTCCGGAAAAGGGAGGGGTGCAAGAGATCATCAGAACCGGCCGTCGCGGAGGTTTTCCGGGGAAATGCTCTCCAGCGGAGGTGGTGCGTTCATTTTTTCGAGGAGGTTCGCCATGGTCAAGGCTTTTTTTATGGCGGTGGGATTGTTTATTCTTATTCTGGGATTGCAACTTCTCTGCATCGATCAGGTCGACATCACATATTACGATGTTTTTACCGAAAAAGTGATCGAAAAAAACGGTATGCGAGTCGCCGATTTTTTGCCGTACAGCTTGGTTTGTGTCGGTTTGGTCGTGCTGATCTACTCCAAGCAGATGCAGAACCAAGAGGGATAGTTCCCTAATTTTTCTCAGGAGTCGGAAAAAGGAACACGGCATCGATGAGCGAGTTTCGAATCGAAAAAGACACAATGGGGGAGGTCCGCATTCCCCGAAAAGCGTATTACGGACCTCAAACCCAGCGGGCGGTGGAGAACTTCCCTATTTCCGGGCGAACACTTCCGGTGGAAATGATTCATGCTCTCGGTTGGGTGAAGTGGGCGGCCGCGAAGACGAATGAGGAATTGGGCCTTTTTTCTTCTTCTTCAAAAGGATCGCTTGCCGACGCCCGGGTGCAAGCCTTGCTGACGGCTTGTGTTGAAGTGGCCGAGGGCAAGTGGGATCGGGAATTTCCGATCGACGTCTTTCAGACCGGTTCCGGAACCTCGTCGAACATGAACGTCAACGAGGTGGTCGCGCAGCGGGCGCAAGAATTGGCCGGTGAGGACCGAAGGGGCAAGAAGTGGACGATCCATCCGAACGACCACGTGAACTTCGGACAGAGTACCAACGATACCTTCCCCACGGCGATTCATGTTGCGACGGCCGATCAGCTCCGACGCCGATTGCTTCCTGCTTTGAAGAGTTGCGAGGAACGGCTGCTGGAGAAATCGCGTCCATGGGAGTCGATTTTGAAGATCGGGCGCACCCATCTGGCGGATGCCACCCCGATGACGCTCGGTCAGGAGATCGGCGGGCTGGCGCGGCAATTCGCCCTGGCCGGGGAAAGGGCCCGTCAGGCGATCGAATCGATTCTCGAACTCCCAGTCGGCGGGACGGCCGTCGGCACGGGAATCAACACGCATCCGGAATTCGGCCACCGAGTGGCGGAACATCTGGCCGAGCGTCTCGGAATCCCCTTTCGGGAAGCGGAGAACCACTTCGAGGCGAATTCCCAACGCGAGGGGCTGGTGGTCTGCCATGGGCTGCTCCGCTCGGTCGCCGTGACGCTGATGAACGTATCGAATCACCTTCGCTGGCTCGCGTCGGGGCCGCGATGCGGGTTCGCCGAAATCGTCTTGCCCGATCTCCAACCGGGAAGCTCGATCATGCCGGGCAAGGTGAATCCGGTCATTTGCGAAAGCGCGATGCAGGTTGCCGCGCGGGTGATGGGAAACGATCAGGCGATTGCCGCCGCGGGGGCGACGGGAGGGCCGTTCCAATTGAATATCATGATGCCGATGATGGCCGATACCGTCCTGGAGAGCGTGCGGCTGCTGGCCAATGCATCGTCGAACTTCGAGGAACGGTGTCTGCGTGACATGGAGCCCCATCCTGAAAATTGCCGGGATGCGGTCGAAAAAAGTCTTTCGATGGCAACCGGGTTGAATCTCTACCTGGGATATGAAAAGGCGGCGGCGTTGGCGAAAGAGGCGTTGGAGACGGGAAAGACGATTCGCCGTCTCTGCGAGGAGAAAAAGGTGCTTCCTGCCGAGCAACTCGAGGAGGCGCTCGATCCCTGGAAGATGACCCGACCCCGTGGTGGCCCCATTCAGGAATGAGCGGCCATTGATCACGGAGGGACGACGCGATAGAATGTCCGCTTGGAAATGGTTTCAGTCCTACTAAGCGTCGCATCAAGAGAGGACCCAGGGCGACCATCGGGAGTTGTGGCCCTGCGGGGATTCATTGCCCGACCGTCCGGTCCACGACTTATGCGAACATGAATATCTTCCCCATCCCCTGGAGAAACATGCCGCGATGCAACTGACCGATTACATTCGAGACATCCCCGATTTTCCCAAGCCCGGAATTCTTTTTCGCGACATCACCCCCCTTTTGGCGACGCCGGCGGCGCTCCGTGAAGCGATTCGTCGGATGAAGGAGGAGGTCGCGGCGTTCGGCAAGATCGACAAGATCGCGGCCGTGGAAGCGCGGGGGTTTCTGTTTGCGATTCCGCTGTCGCTGGAGCTGGACATCGGTATGGTGCCGATTCGCAAGCCGGGAAAGCTCCCGCCGGAGGTGATCCATTTTTCCTACGAGCTGGAATACGGCTCCGACACGCTCGAAATGCACGCCGATGCCGTCAAAAAAGGGGAGCGGGTGCTTCTGGTGGACGATCTTTTGGCGACCGGGGGAACGATGAACGCCTGTTGCAAAATGGTGGAAATGGTCGAAGCCGAAGTCGCGGGATGTGCCTTCGTGATCGAACTGTCCGATTTGAACGGCGCCGCTCAACTTCCCGAGGGAAAAAAGGTGAGCCTCATCCAATACTGACTTCCCCGGCTTTCGCAACGGATTGAAACGACCCGGCGCGATATTGGAAGGAGTCTCTCTCAATCGTGAACGGGTGGGAGGGCGACCATCGGAAGAAGTCGTTCCCCGGGCGTCGATACAGAAACCAAGTTCCATTTGTGCGGCGACCGTGAATCACCGCGAGAGGTTCTGTTTCACCGATCGGCCCTTTTTTTCAACGGGCAGCTAGCGGAGGACGTAATCGGTCAGGCGGCCGAAGCCTTCGATTTCCAGCCGGTCGGGATAGACACTCGCCACGCCGAAGGCGTTCTCGTTTTCCGTTTCCACCGCTCCCGGCAGCGTGAGATGGGCGACGTGGTCGACGACGCCGAAGTTGCCCGCGTGATGGTGGCCGGTCAGGGACGCCTTCACGCAAGAGTGCTGCCGAAGCAGTTCCAGCACTTCCGGGGCGTTCCAGAGGTTCAGCCGCATCTCCGGATAGAGCGGCATATGACTGATGAGAACGACGTTTTCCCCTTTTTCATCCGCCTCGGTCAGCACCACTTTCAGCCACGCCATCTGCTTCGGTCCGAGAGCTCCGCTATAAGGGGAATGAAACGGATGCCCCGCCTCTTCCAGTTCCTTCCGATGTTTTTCCGCCTCTTGTCGCTCGGCCTCGGAACCGGCGTAAGTACTGATTTCGGTGGAATCGAGCGCGACGAATCGCCATCGATTCTGCGAAAAGTCGTAATAGTTTTTCCTCAGTCCCAGCAATCCGGGCACGCGGGGTTGGTATTCGGGATCGACGAGCAAATCGTGATTTCCCAAGACATGATGCACGGGACGGTTCAGTGCGTGCAACTTGTCGAGCACCGGCGGGAAATTTCCCCAACCATGATCGATCAAGTCGCCCAAATGGACCACGAACGCCACCGAAGCCCGGTCCCAGGCGGCCACGCTTTGTTCCAGCTTTTGCAGGGAATTGCGGTAAAAGCGTGTTCCCTTCGTTTCGGCATCGGCATATTGAAGATCGGCCATGATCCCGAAGCGGAAAAGGGGTCGGGAGGATCCGGTTTTCCCAAAACCTAGGGAAGGGGCCGCCAAATGCCATCCGGCCCCACAGAGGACGCCGCTTTGCAGAAAATTTCTTCGATGCATCAGAGGATCTTTCACCGTAGGAGACTCGCAATGGGGGAGTTGGAATTCGATACGCCGCTCAACCGGTTATTATGTCTCGGTGAGCGGTTTTTGGAAAGGGCTCGATCCACGCGGGGCGATCTCTTTCTGCCGTGCCCCACGAAAAAATCATTCCGAAAAAATCGCAACTTTTTGGGGTATAAGGTTTTGACAAAGAGGTAGACACCTCCTTATACTTACCTAGTCGTTCATTATATAGAAAGGAGCCGTTTTTATCGTCTTTTCAGAAAATCGTCTTGTTTCGAGTTGCGGTGATCCTTGCGAACCATCGGTTTTTTTTCAGTAGACGACGGCGAAACGGAGGAGTGATCTTGTCGAGGGTCGGAGGGAATTCCTACGGAAAGCCGGCGATTGTCGCTCTGCTCCGAACCCCACGTTTGAATACCACCGTGATCCATGACATTCCTTTCCCCCGCCTGCCTTCGCGGAACGCCTTGACTGTTCGAGGGTAGTTCGCTTGCAAGTGAATGGCCTCCCTTTTTTCATTCCTTTCTTTCCTCGAAATCGAGAACAAGGTACCTCCATGAATGCCTACAGTGCCCTTTGCGACGATTTTTATCTGAACATGAATCTTACGACGGAAATGGAATTGCCGTGCAATCGTGAAACAATCTTGCATTTTTTCGATCGCATCCAGAAGTCCTACCCGGAGATGTCCCGATTTCATTCACGCGATCGCTGCTCTTTTTTGCTGGAAGAAGAGAAGAATCGAGGGAAGTATCGTTGGTGTTCGATCGAGCCGTATCGCATGGCGTCGGGAATGGTGAATCCCCAGAGTTTGGATTCTGTTTTGTCGCAACATTCTCTTATGCTGGAACTTGCGCCGTTTCACCTTTCGGTCAGCCCCCTTGATTGCGAAGGGCTCGATGTGTTGTTCGGTTTCGATTTTACCTATTGCGGGAATCATCATCAACTAATTGCTGAATCGCTTGGCATCTGCTCGGGCCTGGATGCGATGTCTTCGATCCCGGGGACCCGACTGGTCAATTATGAACCGAGTTTGACTCTGGCGGTCGACGATCAATGTCGTCGGCTTTTGCGGGTTTCGATCGAAAACCGGACCGACCCGATGAATGTGAGGAACGACGATTTCCCCGAGGAGCAATTGAGTGTCTACGTGACGGCGAAGCAATTCGGAAGTATCGGCCCGGAAGCGAGTCTGGAATCCACGATGATGGAACTGGTGGAGATCTGTCAGGATTATCTCGATCAATATGTTATCGAGCGTGTCCTGGATCCGCTGGCCCGGACGATCGCCCTGAAATGACCTTCATCGTCGTGATGGTGGAACCAACCCGATCCGGCCAAAAACTCATCTTGCTCCGGTTCGTCCCTTTCAGTACAATACCGCCGGTTTTTCGTTCTTCCTCTTGTTTCGTACGATTCGCCGATCAACGCTGCCCATCCACGGAAGGAGAGTTGCATGCGTGGTTTTTTCTTATTCGTCGATCTTTCCGGAAGTTGTTGCTTTTCTCGGTGTGATGGCCGGAATCGGGAACGGTGTCGTTTGCGGTTTCAGCCGGGGATGATGTTATGGGTCGCTCTCTCGGCGACTCTTCTTCCAGGCGGTTCGTGGGTCGCGGCCCAAACGGGCGGCTATCCGAGGTCCTCGAATCCTTCGGCATCGAATGCCCAGCAGGGAAATGGGCAGTATGCCCCCCGAGAGCAGTCCTCGGGGTACGGCGATCGGCCCACCGGGGTGCAAACGACGGTCTCCCCTCCGGGTTACGCTCAACCGTCTTCCAGCGGTCGGCGGCATTCCAACGGCGCGAATGCGCAAACCCCTACTCTTCAGCGAGCCCAGCCCCGAAGCCGGCCACCGGCCAACGCCCGGGCTCCGTTCATGCTCTCGCCCCATCAGCAGGCGGAGCTGGACCGATTTCTTGATCGATGGGAGGAATACGGCGAGGATACCAAGCGTTTCGAGTGCGAATTCAATTGTCTCCATTATCGAAATGCCGTGCTGCCTTCCATGGAGAACGGCAAACCGGCCGATCCGAACGCCCCCTCGTTCACGACATTCGGGAAGATCAAGTACGCCTCCCCCGACAAGGGGCTCTACGAAGTTTCCGGAGAGTGGATCGACGGCAAACCCGTCGGCGGACAGAAGCGGATGAAACTGATCTGCAACGGCGAGGCGGTGTTCGAATACAAGTTCGACGACGAAGAGGTGGTGGAATTTCCCCTCTCGGAGGAGCAGAAAGGCAACAGTATCCAGAACGGTCCCTTGCCGTTTGTTTTCGGCGCCAAGGCGGAAGATCTCAAGCAACGGTACTTCTTGCGGCTGATCACGCCCGCGAAGGTGCAAGGAGAACAGATTTGGCTCGAAGTTTGGCCCCGTTGGCGGGAAGATGCCGATGAGTTTCTCAAGGTGCAACTGATCCTCGATTCCGAGTCGCTCAAGCCGATCGCCATGCAGAAGTTCGATACCAACGGCAAGACCTGGACCGTCTATCAATTTCTCAATGTCCAACTCAATAACCGAGATCTCAAGGAGTTCCTCCTGGGCGATCCCTTTACCGCGAAGGTTCCCTTCGGGTGGAAGAAGCGAACCGATCGTTCTCTCTTGGATCAACGCCAAGTCGGGGGGCAACCGCAGAAAAACTCTTCTTACCGCTGATGCGCTCGACAATCGTTTTCCGAAGAAGCGCATAAAAAAAGCGGGAAGTAGGGAAGACTTCCCGCCGGGAAAAAGTAAGGTTCGCGGTTGATGGTTCTCCTGATTATGTAAAACGGTGGAAAGGGAGATCATTCCGGGAGACGACGCGGAAATGGAACGACCAAATCCCTTGCCCGCGTGTCTCCGGAATGACCCGACAAGGATTATCCTCCGAGTAACCCGAGGATATACTGAGGTATCTGGTTCGTGATTCCGAGCGTGCTGATGCCCGATTGCACCAGGATTTGCGCCCGCGTCAGATTCGACGTCTCTTCGGCGAAGTCGGTGTCGCGAATCTGGCTTTCCGCCTTGGTCAGAGCCTGGAGGGTATCGTTCATGACGTTGATGTTCGTCTCGAACGTTGCCCGTTGCAGGGCTCCGAAGCGTCCCCGCAAGGTGGTCACATCGAGAATCGCCTCCTCGACGATCCGGTAGGCCTTTCGGGTATCGGTTTCCAATGAGGCGTCGCCGCCTGTCTTCAACTCGTACATGTTTCCGCTGACACCGCCGAGTTTGACGGTGTTCATGCTTCCGATGCCGAGGGTGATCTGCTGGTTGGTGACCACCCGAGGACCGAGCTGGAACGTGGCTCCCCCGCCGACGATCTTGAAAGTCGACTTGTATCCGGCATCGACTCCGTCGTCGAAGGTCATGTTCAAATCGAGCGTCGAGGTGTTCACTTTCACGTCGAGGCCGTGGCCGACGAGCTTCACGCCGTTGGCGTTCGCCGAGATGTCTTTCCCGTAGTCGCGGTCGACGACCTTCCCGTCGGCGTTCTTCACTTCGAAACTTCCGATGACCGCGTGCACGTCGACGAACTGGTCGCCGCCGTACTGCTCCGACTCGAAGGTCATCGCGTATTCACTGGCGTCCCGGGCTCCAAGCAGCTTCGCTCCGCCGAGGGATTCCGGAGGCAGGGCCCCGCCGGAGGTCGAGACGGAGTCGTCGTTCGAGGTCACCGTCGCCGTTCCGTTGCCGACCTGAATGATTTCGAAGAGGTCCTTCGTGTTGTCGTTCGACTCGACCAGTTGCTCGATCTCCTCGGCCGTGGTGAAGTTGTCCTGCACGTGGATGGTGATCGTCTTGTTCGTTTCGTCGAACTCCATGTAGGGACTGCCGGCGGCATCGGGATCGCTCGGGTCGAAGTGGGTGCTCACGTTGCTGTCGTTCACGTACAGGATGCTGTAGCCGTTGAGGTCCTCGCCGACCCGTTTCGCCTTGATGGTGAAGGAGGCGTCCTCGCCGTTGACCGCCACGATCTGCCCCTGGGCATAGCCGGGGATCGACTTCTGCGGTTCGGTTTTGCTCTCGCCCCAACTGACGAACTCGATATCCTCATACGTCACGTTGCCGCAGACGTCTTCCGACCCGCTGATCCCCATCTCACATTCGCCCGCGGTGTCGGTGCAGTAGTCGACATTCTCCTCCTTGCCCGGTTCCCGCCAGAGGCTCACGCTCACGCCCTTGGTCTGCTCGGGAGTGAGGGTGTCCCAGTATTCGACGATGTCCCTGGCCTTGGTGGTGACCAGGCCGTCTTCGTCGGTTCCCAGGTAGATGGTCATCGCACCGTATTCCGCGATGCCACCGGAGGTCGACAGGTTCGTGTCCTTGTTGAAATCGAGGAAACCGGTCCCGTCGCTACCCGGATAGTTGGCCGAGCGGAAGATCTTACTGACGATATCATCGTTGTTCAGAATGGTGTTCACCTGGTCGGCGGTCGCATCGCTCTCCCAACGGTCGCCCGGCAGTGCGAGAGGGTCATCACCGATCAGGTAGAAGGTCATCGTACCGTTCAGGTGGCCGCCGGTGTCGCCGGTGTTGCCCATCGCGGCGGGGTTTCCGCCGTCGGAGAGGCTGTAATCGGTGGCGAAGGTGTTGTACGTTCCGTTATTGTCGGGATCGTTGGCGTAGTCGAGCTCGGCGGTGAAGCCGGTGTCGGGCACGCCGTCGCCGTCGCTGTCCTTCTTGATCGCCGCGATGATGTCGTTGGTCGTCACATTCGTGCTCTCGACCGTGACGGTCAGCTTCTTCGTCTTCTCGTCGTACGAGGCGATCACCTCATCGGCGTTGCCCGCATCGGTGAACGCGCTGTTGGCCGAATCGTATTCGATCTCGATCGAGACATCGTTATAGTTATTGCCCCGATCGAACGCGCGAACGAAGAATCCCGCATTCGGCTGGTAAGCGCCGGTGGAATCCTGGGGACCGACCTGGGCTTCGGCGAACGACTCGCCGGAATCGTACTCCACCCAACCTTCGTCGCGGTCGAGCGTGGGACTTTCCTCGGCACGCTTGAGTTGGATGAGTACGTCGTCGAAGTCGCCGCCCTTGTTGACCGCCTTGAATTCGAGGCTCGCGTTCGCGTTGGTCGCCGGGAGGTAGGCCGTGGCGTAGTCGAGCTGATCGGGCCGTCGTTCGAAATCGACCTTCAGCGGGTCGCCCGGCTCTCCCTTGACGAACTCGATATTCCGGGAGTTGAGCGGTCCGAGGAATTGCAGGCCGGATTCATCGAACGGGCAGCCGTAATAGGCGACCTCTTCGTATTCGGTGACGGCGTTCAGGCCGTGTTCGCCCGAGGGAAGACTCGCGAGGATGGCGTCCTTGACCTCGTCGGTCGTGTTGAGCTTCTCGACGACCTCCTTCGCCGTGGCGACGATGTCGCCGCCGTCCTCGCCGCCGGTCATCCGATCGGCGAAATCGGTCGAGTACATCGGTCCGGTCCCGTCGTTATCGATCGAGAGGACCACGTCGAAGAGCGCCGCCGCCCGTTCGTTGCTGATCGAGGAGGCGTTATCGAGGTTCATCGCATCGACGATATCTTGACCTGTGTTCACCGCGGCACCGGCACCGATGACCGAGGGAGTGGTGTTGTTCGGTGTCATTTGGATGAAGAGCGTTCCCGCGTCACCACCACTGTAGTTGGTGTTCGCGTCGATGGGATTGACACCGGCGGCGACACAATCACCTGCGACGATGAAATTTCCACCACTGGTCCATGCGGTACTGGCGGTAGCGGTAAAAGTTCCTTCGTCGTTGATGGCGGCAATGGCTTGGTCGAATGTCGTCGTCCCTGCCGTGGGATCGACGTAAATCCTGAGTTTTCGGGTTTCCGTGCCGTCGGTGTTTGTCGTCACTTCATATTTCGCCAGCGCATTGACACCCGCGGGGCGCACGGCTCCGGCACTATCATCGACGAATTCGATCTCCACTTCGTTGTAAGCGGCTCCGCCGGAAGCCGCCTCCAGCTTGATATACTCTCCGGCATTGATATTCGTCGGAGCAGTCAAATCGTTGATATCTCCGACCAGAGCAGTCGCTTTGGTGGCGTCCTTGTTGTAAAAGGCGTTCACTCCCCGAGCGGTTCCGGTCGGGTTAGCACCGGCATTGGCGAAGCGCTCATCGACCAGGTTGCCGTCGACGTAGTGGATGTCGGTGTTGTCGAACGCCGAACCGGGAATGTTCGCCGTGAAAATCAAGGCGTTGTCGTCGTAGGTATTCGATCCGAGAACGGCGCGGGAATCGGCGGTGTTGACACCTAGAACGCCACCGGTGGCCGAGGCGGTCACGGTAGCGTCTTGCAGCGTCGAGTTGATCAGGGTTTCCAGGCCGGCGGTGGTCGTCACACCATTGTTATACTGGATGTTCAACGTATTGGATTCTTCATCGAAATTCACCGCTTCCGCGGGGACACCCCAACCGGAAGTGTCGTACCAGTTGATGTTCTCGATATTGACGCCTTCGGTGGAGTCGAACGTCAAGGTGATGTCGACACCGCCATCGGTGATTGCACCACCACCTCCGCCGAAAACTGTCTGGAAGATTCCTTTGTCCGATTCGTCGACATCGAGGCCCTGGGCTTTAGTCCAGGCCTTGGTTTTCGCCTGCACGTCGATCGTCGAAGGGCCGACGCCGTTGGTCGGGTCGTACTTGATTTCCGTGTCGCGGTCGTGCCCCTTGGTGTATTTGACTTCGATGAAGCCTTCGTCGGAACCCGCTTCCTGGGCGACGACGACCACGTCGTTATTGTCGCCGACGCTGCTGGAGTGCAGCGCACCCTTGGTCGCGTCGGACTCGACGTTGGCGATCACGCCGGTGGAGTCGGAGACGAGATTGATCGCCTCGGCCATCTGTTCGACGGTACTGCCTTTTTCGAAGGTGAACGCCTCGAACCCGAGGTTGCCGCCTACTTCGAGGGTGACGTCTTGGGGAGCCACGGCGGAATCGTAGTAGAGTTTTCCCTTCTCGGCCATCTCCTTCACGGCGACTGTTACGTCGATCGGTTCGCCGGAGTATTTGAATCGGGCTTCGTCGATTTGAAGATTTTTGAGGTTCTTTTTGTCGACATCTTCCAGTACAAAGTCGAGTGAGCCGTCGAGCAGTTGCCGTCCCATGAAGGTGGTCGAGGCCGCGATGCGGTCGATCGCTTCGAGCGAAGCGTCCACTTGAAGCTGGTTCGCCTGAATCATCTCGAGGCTCATCGCCCCGGTGTTGGCCGCTTCGGAAACCAATCCCCGGATGTCGTTCAAAAGACCGGTGATCTCGTTCATCGCACTATCGGCGGTCGAGATCATCATATTCGCGCGTTCCGTGTTGGTGATGCCTTGCTTGATGCCTGTAATCTCGGAACGGAGTACCTCGCTCGCGATCAGGCCGGCGGGATCGTCTTTCCCGCTGTTGATGCGGAAACCGGTGCTCAGTCGTTGGAGCGACTGATCCAGCATCCCCATGCTCCGGCCCAGACTCTTCTGAGCAACTAAAGATGGTACGTTGGTGTAAATCCTTGTCACACGCTCATCTCCTTACCTGGACGTCGTACGCAACGTTGGCAATTCCGCAATTTGCGTCCGGCATTGACGGTAAAGTCGATATTGCCTTGTTCAGCCGAAAGCCCCCCTGATGGGCCATGACTGCTTCATGCATCATGAAGTCGTTGAATCCTACGGATATTTTGGGTCATGCCGAACGGTTTGGTCGTAAGGTTTGTTCGGCAGTTACCTATGATGTGGATTGTCCGGGATGGACCGGCTATCCAGAAGCTAATCATCGAATCAATTGGGCCGATCAATTTAATAATGTTGTTTGTTTTAGTCATTCTGTTCGTAACAGTTCACCCGATTACAAAAATCGTTCCGGTTAGTTAAGATAGTACAGTCAATGATGGCCGCTCCTAACCCCTCGCAGTGACTATTCTGGTGCAAGATGTTATTTTCTGGTGAAAATGGATCTGAGAAAAAAGGTAATTTGGAGAAAGATCAAAGCTGACAAGAAAGATAATGTAGAGTAGATAGAGCGTTCCGCGGATTGGCGGAGGGGGGTTTGAGAGGCTTGGATGCCCCGGAATTAGCCGCTCATTCTACATTCCGATGAGGGCGAAGTTGCCCATTCGGCGTTTCGCTCGGAAAATCGGCCCGGAGTGATCGGCGATCCTCATGCAGAAATGGTGAAGGAGATTTGCGATGGGAAAAGTCGGCCGAGGTTTTCCGCGGTCCGAAAGAAGCGGGAATGAGCTTTCCCGGGGGACGTTCAATATCAAGCGAATTCTACACGAGGTTGGGGGAGTTTTTCTTTCCCGGGACCCCTTGCGAAACGAAAGGGGTGGTGTATCTTGGAATCGCTGCAATTCGTAATTTTTTGAAAATGCTGCCTAATCATAGGAACTCGTCTCTTCAGCGAAGAAGAGCCGGGACAGCAACTTGGCCCTGCCTTTTTTTGTTATCTTTCCGGTTTTGCCTATCGGGCCGTTTCTCGAGGGCTTCTGGAGCGGCATGAGTCCGGAAAACGGGGAGGCATGGCCGTCGGCTTTTGCGTCGAGTCGGAGTCATCCGTTTCAATAGGAAAGTTTACTTGAACCGATTCCCCAACACCTATCGCACAACCTCTTTGATCGCCGTGGAAGACGACTCTTCCCCGGTGGGTGGAAGTGGTGACGCCCGGTTGACAGGAAATTCACGACAGAAATGTTTTTTTGAAAGAGGAGAAACCTAGTGAGCAAATTCGTGACCACCGATGGCAATGAAGCGACATCCATGGTTGCACACCTGTGTAACGAGGTGATGTCGATTTATCCCATTACCCCTTCCTCGGGCATGGGAGAGTTGACCGACGCCTGGGCGGCGGCCGGGAAAAAGAATATTTTCGGGACGATTCCCCACGTGGTGGAGATGCAGAGCGAAGCCGGGGCCGCCGGCGCCGTGCACGGATCGCTCCAGGCGGGGGCTCTGACCTGTACGTTCACCGCTTCGCAGGGACTTCTTTTGATGATCCCGAATATGTTCAAGATCGCCGGTGAGTTGACCCCGACGGTTTTCCACGTCTCGGCCCGTTCCGTGGCGACCCATGCGCTGTCGATCTTCGGCGATCACAGCGACGTGATGGCCTGCCGGACGGCCGGTTGGGGGATGATCTGCGGCGGAAGCATTCAGGAAACGCACGACATGGCGATGATCGCTTATGCCGCGAGTCTTCGCAGTCGCGTGCCGTTTTTGCATTTCTTCGATGGATTCCGCACGTCGCATGAAGTGAACAAAATCGAACCGCTTGCCGAAGAGACGGTCACCGAGATGATCGACGACGAAGCGGTCGAGGCGCATCGCAAGCGTGCCTTGAATCCCGAGGATCCGGTGCTCCGCGGCACGGCCCAAAACCCGGATGTCTTCTTCCAGGCACGCGAGGCCTGCAACACTTATTATGATAAGACCGCGGGCATCGTCCAAGAAGAGATGGATCGATTCGGCAAATTGACCGGGCGTCAGTACCACTTGTTCGACTACTTCGGCGCTCAAGACGCCGAGCGGGTCATCGTTTCGATGACCACCAGCACGGGCGTGGTCGAAGAATGCCTCGATACGCTGGTGCCGCAAGGGGAGAAGATCGGCCTGATCGTGGTCCGACTCTACCGTCCCTTCGATGCGAAGTCGTTCGTCGAGGCGCTGCCGAAGACGGTCAAGGCGATCGCCGCTTTGGACCGCACCAAGGAGCCCGGTTCGATCGGCGAGCCTCTCTATCAGGATGTCGTCACCGCACTGGCCGAAGAGTGGCAAGGCGATATGCCGAAGGTGATCGGCGGGCGGTACGGACTCTCCTCGAAGGAATTCACCCCAGCGATGGCCAAGGCGATCTTCGATGAATTGAAGAAGGACGATCCCAAGCGCGAATTCACCATCGGCATCAACGACGATGTCACGCATTTGAGCCTCGATTACGACCCCCACTTCTCCACCGAAGCGGACGAGGTGACCCGGGCCGTGTTCTTCGGGCTCGGCAGCGACGGGACCGTCGGGGCGAACAAGAACTCGGTGAAGATCGTCGGCGAGGCGACCGATCTGTACGCCCAGGGCTATTTCGTCTACGATTCGAAGAAGGCCGGTTCGGTCACGGTATCGCACTTGCGATTCAGCCCGAAACCGATCAAGGGGTCCTACCTGGTCAGCAAGGCGAATTTCGTGGCCTGTCACCAGTTCGTTTTCACCGAAAAGCTCGACATGCTTTCCCTGGCGGTCGACGGGGCGACCTTCCTCTTGAACAGTCCTTACGGACCGGACGAAGTCTGGGATCATCTTCCCGTGGAGCTTCAGGAAGACATCGTCAAGAGGAAGCTGAAGTTCTACGTGATTGATGCGGTGAAGGTGGCCAAGGACACCGGCATGGGCAGCCGCATCAATACGATCATGCAGACCTGCTTCTTCAAGCTGGCCGGATTCCTGCCGGAAGATGAAGCGATCGACCATATCAAGCAGGCGATCCGGAAGACCTACGCCGACAAGGGCGAGGAAGTGGTCAACAAGAACTTCGCCGCGGTCGACCAGGCCCTCGAAAATCTGTTCGAGGTCAAGGTTCCCGATTCGGCCAGTTCGAAGGCGCACCGCCAAGCGGGCGCCGTGGGCGACGCCCCGGATTTCGTCACCGAGGTGCTCGGCGAAATCATGGCCAACCGCGGGGATACGTTGCCGGTGAGCAAAATGCCGGTCGACGGAACCTTCCCCACCGCGACCACGCAATACGAGAAACGGAGCATCGCGATCGATGTTCCCATCTGGGATAAGGAGATCTGCATCCAGTGCGGCCAGTGCGCCATGGTTTGTCCCCATGCGGTCATTCGGATGAAGAAATTCGATCCCGAGGTCGTCCAGAACGCTCCGGAGGAGTTCGAATGCGTCGACTGGAAGACGAAGGAGTATCCCGGCGCGAAGATGAGCATCCAGATTTCCCCGGATGATTGTACCGGTTGCGGTGTGTGCGTCGATGTCTGCCCTGCGAAGAATAAGGAAGTCGAAGGTCGCAAGGCGATCAATATGGAGCCGAAGCTCGATCATTTGGCACGGGAACGGACCAAGTACGAATTTTTCAAGAACATTCCCGACGCCGATCGGACCGAAGTGAAGGCTTCGACGATCAAAGGCTCGCAGTTGCTCCTGCCGTTGTTCGAGTACTCCGGCGCTTGTGCGGGATGCGGAGAGACGCCTTATGTTCGCCTGCTGACGCAGTTCTTCGGCGACCGCATGATGATCGCCAACGCCACGGGGTGTTCCTCCATCTACGGCGGCAACCTCCCGAGCACGCCTTACACGGTCAACGACGAGGGCAAGGGGCCCACCTGGTCGAACTCCCTTTTCGAGGACAACGCGGAATTCGGGTTCGGCATGCGGTTGGCCGTCGACCAGCAGAAGGAATTCACCTTCTCTCTGTTGGAAAAACTGAAGGACCAGATCGGTGCCGATTTGGCCGAGAAGCTGCAGTCGAATCCGCAAGAGACCGAGGCGGAGATCCGCGATCAACGCGCGATGGTCAAGCAGCTCGAGGCGAAGCTCAAGGATATCAAGAGTACCGAAGCGGAGCATTTGCTCGCCTCCGCCGATTACCTGGTCCGCAAGAGCTGCTGGATTCTCGGGGGCGACGGCTGGGCCTACGACATCGGGTACGGAGGACTGGATCACGTCCTCGCTTCGGGGCGCGACGTGAACGTCTTCGTGGTCGATACCGAGGTCTACTCCAATACCGGTGGGCAGTCTTCCAAAGCGACGCCGCTGGGGGCGGTCGCCAAATTCGCCGCCGCCGGAAAACCGACCCGAAAGAAGGATCTCGGTATGATGGCCATGGCCTACGGCAACGTCTTCGTCGGGCAGATCGCCCTCGGCGCGAACCCGATGCACGCCATCCGGACGATTCGCGCCGCCGAAGAGTATCGCGGTCCGTCGCTGTTGATCGCCTACAGCCATTGCATCGCCCAGGGCATCAACATGACCACTGCCATGCAACTTCAGAAAGAAGCGGTCGCCTGCGGGTACTGGCCCCTGTATCATTTCGATCCCCGCGACGAGGCCCCCTTCCACCTCGACAGCAAACCGCCCAAGGGCGAGTTCTCCGACTTCGCCAAGAAGCAGAACCGCTTCGCCACGCTGTTGCGTTCCCATCCCGAGCGGGCGCAAGGTTTCTTTGAGGAAGCGCAAGAGGACATCCAGGAACGATTCAAATTCTATGAAGCGCTCCAGGAAGCCGGGAAAGGCAACGGCAAGGAAGGTTGATCTTGTCCCGGTCGATTTGATCTGAAGTTTTCCCAGGGAAGACGCCTCACGGTGTCTTCCCTTTTTTTTCGAAAAGGCGGCGCGGTTGATTCCCGAGTTCCTCCACGGTAAGATAAAACAGCCTGTTTCGCCCAATCAAGTTTGGCCTAAGCAAATGGTTCGGCGATCGCTTGATTGAGAGGTCCGGCGGCAAACGATTGTCGCGCGAGTGACGGCTCCCAACAATCCATTTCCCTTTTTCTCACTCTTCAAGGAGACGACCGATGCGTTTGTACCGTTTCTTGCTGCTTGGTTTCCTGACGATCTTGATCTCGGGACTTGCGACCTCCCCGGCAACGTCTCAAGACTGGCCGAATTGGAGGGGGCCGCACTGGAATGGCACCAGTGAGAACAAGGAATTACCGCTTCGTTGGGCAGAAGGTGAGAATATCGCTTGGAGTCGCGAATTGCCCGGTTGGGGAAACAGTTCCCCGACGATCATCGGCGATTCGATCTTCCTCACCTCCCAAGAAGACGACGAGAAACTTCTGCTGCTGCGTCTGGACAAGTCCTCCGGGGAAATCCTTTGGAAGCGACAAGTGGGAACGGGAGTGACGCCGCGCAAACAGGCCGACAAGGGAATGCGTGGTTGGCAGAAGTTCCACGTGCTGCACAATCTGGCCAGCCCGACGGTCGCGGCCGATCGTGAGGTGGCCGTGGCGCATTTCGGCAACGGCGACACCGCCGCGTACGACTGGCAGGGGAATCAACTCTGGTACAAAAACATGCAGGAAGAGTTCGGCATCTACACGATCTGGTGGGGGCACGCCAATACACCGGTGCTCTACGAGGATCTGGTCATCATGGTTCGCATGCAGGACAATTGCGCCGATATGTGGGACGAACCGTCGAAGAGCTTTCTGGTGGCGTTCGATAAAATGACCGGCGAAAAGCGATGGTACACCGAGCGGGATTACGGCGCGGAGCTGGAAGCGGGCGATTCCTATTGCACCCCGACGTTCTGGCGACACGAAGGCCGGACGGAAATCCTCATTTTCGGGGCCGAAACGATCGACGCCTATCTTCCCGCCAGCGGAGAGCGGACCTGGTGGCTCAACGAAGGACTCGACGGCATTCGGACGATCACCGGGCCGTTGCCCTACGACGGAAAAATGGTCTATGTCACTCGAGGAAAAATGGGGCCGCTCTGCGCGGTGCGGCCCGAAGGACGCGGTGAACTGGACGTCGAGGCGATTCAGTGGCACCATGATCGGGGAACGCCCGATGTGCCCACGCCCGTCATTTGGGACGAACTGCTGTTCGTGGTCTCCGATCGCGGCATGGCGAAATGCCTGGATCCACACTCGGGCGAAGTCCACTGGGAGGAGCGGCTGCCCCGGGGCATTTACTATGCCTCGCCCCTTGCGGCCGACGGCTACGTCTATTTCCTCAACACGGAAGGAACCTGCACGGTGGTGAAAGCCGCGAAGGAGTTCGAAGTGGTCGCCGAGAATCAACTCGAAGACAAAACACTCGCGTCGATCGCCGTTTCCGATGGCCTGCTTTACATTCGCGGTCACAAGAAGATCCATGCGATCGGAAAGCAGATTTCGCCATGAGGGGGTGGCACGGAAAGAGGTTCCGAGGTGCATGTCCCGTGCGAGCCGACTTCCCCGCTCTTTCCGGTAAATCCCCACCACTCTCGCATTGGTGATTTCAGGATCGATTCCTTGCTTTTCTTTCTGTTCCGCAGACTGCATATTCCCCGTCGACGACGTCCTTTTTTCACGTTCACCCGGGAGTTGTCGCGAAAAGCAAGCGGAGACGGCCGATATCGTCTAATAGCGCGAGAAGGTCACACCATGAGGGGGTAAGAATAGATTGCGATTTTTTTTGTTTTTTTAGGACACCCGTAAAAATAGGAAAAATCGGCAAAATGTGAATTGCTTTGCGGATTCGCTAGTTTTTTCGTGCGGCATGCTGTTGACACCGCCAATGGATCTATTCATATTGGAAAGAAGGAATGGATTTCAGGAATGGATGGTGTTTTGATGACTGGCGAGATTCGTGTAGCTGTGCGGCCGTGGCGATGACAAGCGCGCGCCGGCCCTTCCTATATGTTCCAGCCATTGGATGTCCCATCTCCCACCAATAAAGACCTCCCCTCGGAGAATCGTTTTCTCCAGCCATTCCTTCAGACCGGTTGCTTGATGAATAAGTGGTGAAGGAGTGGAATCCGTTGATCCCATCCCCATTTGGTGACGCTGTGGGAGATGACCGGGACGGGGAACCGTTATTCGTTCGAACCGGCTTGGTCCGGTGGATAAATCGGTTCATTCCACAAACAATCAGCTTCTTTAGATGATGCACGTCGACTCGATACCTAGGAGCGGAGAAAAATGAAAAAAGCAATTTTGATCGTGGCGGTTTTGGTAACTTCCCTCATGTTGGCCGATGCAACGCAAGCGCAATGCGGCCGGGGGCGCTTGTTGGGAAGATTGTTGAATTTTGAAACTCCGGCACAACGCCAAGCCCGGGCCCAGGCTTATTGGGCACAGAAGAAACTTGAGGAAGCGGAGGAGACGAAGGCGGAAGCGGAAGCCGTCTTGGAGGAAGCGGCAGAGGTCGAGGGCAAAGCCACTTCGGCGAAGGTCGCGACCGAAGAGATGCAGGATATCGTCAAGAAGGTCCTTGAGAAGTCGATCGATGAGATCAAGGCGGAAACCCTTGCGGCCGAGGCGGCGAAGAAAGAGGCCGAGAAGGCGATCACTGCGGCGAAGGCGGCCAAGAAACAGGCCGAAGAGGAAATCAAAAAGGCCCAGGAGATGAAGAAGCAGGCCGAGGCGGCGAAGAAGGAAGCGGAAGCGGCCAAACAAGCGGCCGAGCAGGCCGAAGCCGAAGCGAAGAAGGCCCAGTCGGAAGCGGCGAAGGAGATCGAGGCCGCGAAAAAGATGAAGGAAGCCGCCGAAAAAGCCAAGGCCGAAGCGGAAAAGGCTCAAAAGGAACAGGAAGAAAAGCAGAAAGAGGCTGAAAAACAGCAGGAGGTCAAGAAGGCCAAGAGTGAGGAATCCCCTCAACCGAAGGAAGAGCCCGCCGAAGAAGAGGGTCCAGAAGACGAATCCTGATTTTCGGTGATATCGGCGTTCGGGAAGCGTGATCACCAAAAAGAGCGATCTGAGAGTGTTCTTCAGTTCTCGTCGGGGATGGAGCGTCCGACCTTCGGATCATTCTGAGATCGCCGTCGTTTCTTTCGAAAAAAGAAAAGGCACTGGCGGACTTTCCGACAGTGTCTTTTTTTCATCGCCGACGGATTGTCGACCCATTCAGTGACACTTCTTGGCGTCCTCCCTTCCCCCATCTTCCTGTTTCACTGATGCTGCGAGATTGAACCATGGGCACTTTTTCAGGGTGGAAAAAAAAGATCCTGCAGCTTGCGAAACTCGCGATCATCGTATTGGTTCTTTGGTGGGTGATCGTCGAGCTGACCAGTTCTTGGAAGGAGCTTTCGGCATACGACTGGGATTTGCGGTTCGGATGGATCCTGCTCTCGGGGGCGTTCTATTTGACGGGGCTGTTTCCGGCCGGTTGCTTTTGGTTTCGTGTATTGCGCAAATTGGGGCAGCGACCCGGTTTGGGGGAAACGTTGCGGGCCTACTATGTCGGTCATTTGGGGAAATACGTACCGGGCAAAGCGATGGTCGTGATCCTCCGCGCGGGCATGCTGCGAGGCGAGCGCGTACAGACCTCGGTGGCGGCGGCCACGGTCTTTCTGGAGACCCTGACCATGATGGCGACCGGCGCCTTCGTGGCGGCGGCGATCCTCGCCGTCTGGTTTCGCGAGGAGTGGTTGATGATGCTCATCGCCTTCGGATTGATGATCCTCGCGGGGTTGCCGACGATACCTTTTGTATTTCGTAAATTGATGCGATTGGCCGGAATCGGCCGGAACGATCCGGAATTGACTCGAAAAATGGATTCGCTGGGGTTTGGGACCCTGTTTTCCGGCTGGTTGATGATGTTGCTGGTCTGGGGACTTTTGGGAATGAGTCTCTGGGCGACGATCCGGGGGATCGGCGTGCACGATTTCACCTTTCTCAAAGCGTTTCCCCGGATGATCGCCTCGGTGTCGCTGGCCATGGTGGCGGGCTTCCTTTCGCTGTTGCCCGGCGGATTGGGTGTTAGAGAGTTTGTGCTCTCGGAGCTGTTGCCCTCCTGGTTTGCGACGGTTTCCACCCCGCTGGCTCCCCAGGCCGCGGCATTCGTTTCCGCGACTCTGCTCCGGGTGGTTTGGCTGCTTGCCGAATTGATCCTTTCCGGATTCCTGCTTCTTCCGGTGCCGGGAAAGGCGAAGCGAATCAAAGAAGTTGCCGAGGAAACGAATCGATCCTCGGAGAAGCCTCTGGCCGGGTTCGAGGGGCATTGAGTTCCCGGCGAAAGTGTGATTTTGTGCCGTCCTGTTCGTAAAAGCTGTTATCATCAAAGGTGTTGCGATGCTGTCGTTAGTGATTCCCGTTTACAATGAAGAAGAGAGCCTGGTGCAGTTGCATCGAGAGATCGACGAAGTCGCCGAGCTTCACGGTTACGAATTGGAGATCGTTTTCATCGACGACGGTTCGAACGATCGTTCCTGGGAGTTGATCGAATCGCTTTCGGCCGATGACCGTCGGGTCCGGGGACTTCGTTTCCGTAGGAATTTCGGCAAAGCGGCTGCCCTCGATGCCGGATTCGGGGCCGCGCGGGGAGAGATCATCATCACAATGGACGCGGACCTTCAGGACGATCCCCACGAGATTCCACAGTTCTTGAAGATGATGGAGACCAGTCTCGATGTGATCAGCGGGTGGAAAAAGGTGCGGCACGACCCCTGGCATAAAGTTTTGCCCTCGAGGATTTTCAATGCGATGGTCAGCAAAATCACCGGCGTCGCGCTCCATGACCACAACTGCGGCATGAAATGCTATCGCCGAGAAATTTTCGACGAGGTGACGCTCTACGGGGAGCTGCACCGCTTCGTGCCCGTGCTGGCCGCCGCGCGGGGCTACCGCGTGGGAGAAAAGGTGATCAAGCACCGGGCCCGGTGTTATGGACAGTCGAAGTACGGCTTCAATCGCTTCATCAAGGGGTTTTTGGATCTATTGACCGTGAAGTTCATCACCGGGTATGGTCGCCGACCGCAGCACTTGCTGGGGACCGTGGGATTGGGATCCTTCAGCATCGGGGTTTTGACGCTGGTTTATCTCGCCGTTCGGTGGGGACTCTCCAGGGTGATGTACGAAAATGAGGCGATGTTTTACAACCTGGGTGATCGGCCGGCGGTCCTGTACGCGGTCGCCCTGATGCTGCTCGGAGGGCAGTTCCTCTCGGTGGGAGTGATCGCCGAACTGTTCATTTCCTATCAACATAACAAATCGAAGGGATATTCCGTTTCGGAGCGTACCGAGGAGAAATCTCCGCCTCCGCCGCGACCGAGGGCATGATATTCCGGATTCCGCCTCGTCTCGGCTCGTAGCCGGTTGTCATCTTTTTATGGGGAGATATCAACATGCTGAGTAGCACGGGAAACCACGCAGATGGTCCTTTTCTCGATCTCGAAACTCGAGAGAAGGCGCTTCGGCAGCAAATATACCGGTTGCTCCTGGTGGTGGGGGCCGGATTGATCCTCGGGCGCATTCTAGCCGTCGATGAGGTCGAGGTCCAGCAATTGCAGAGCCACCGCTTGGCACAGATTCCAAAGAGAATCGAAGAGAAGCGGGAGCGGTTGATCCAGCAGGGGGCCCGAGAGGATCGCATCGAACAGGAATTGGAGAAGACTCGACGCGCGCTCTACAAGGATGCCTATCTTCAACGCCCCACCTTGAGCGGCAACGATCGCAGCCGTTGGTGTACGCTCCGGGCCTTGGTGGAGCCGGAGATGCGCGTGATTCGGACCGTCGAAACCGACCAGGGAGCGCAAAGGGAATATGTGTGGTACGCGATCGATAAAGTGACCACCCAAAAGGGCTGGGATACGATCGACATGGTCAAGCACGGACTGCCCGATCAGCCGGAAGGGGAGGAATACCTCTATTCGAGCAAGCCGCCGCTTCTGCCGACGTTGATGGCGGTTCCGTACGCGATTCTCTTCCATGCCACGGGAATGGATCTCGGCGAGAATACCTATACCGTGGTGCGAATTCTTCTTGTGGTACTGAACCTGATTCCACTGTTGATTCTCTGGATCGTCCTATGGCGTTTGGTCGAGCGATTCGGAACGACCAACTGGGGTCGGGTGTTCGCCGTGGCGGTGATCTGTTTGGCGACGTTCCTTTCGACCTTCGCGGTGACCTTGAACAACCACATTCCCGGGGCGGTGAGCATCGGAATCGCGTTGTACGCGGCGGTACGCATCTGGTTCGACGACGAACGCCGTCTCCGCTATTTCGCCCTGGCGGGATTCTTCGGCGCTTTTTCGGTGGCGTGCGAATTGCCGGCCTTGGCGTTTCTGGGATTGCTCTCCCTCACGCTGCTCTGGAAGGCTCCGAGGGAGACGTTCCAGGCATTCGTTCCGATGGCCCTTTTGGTCGGGGCGGCCTTTTTCGCGACCAATTACATCGCGCATCATGACCTGCGCCCCGCTTACATGCACCGCGACGAGGGCGACGACTGGTACGACTACACCTATGAGGTCAACGGAGTCGTCAAGGAAAGCTATTGGCGAAACCGAACGGGAATCGACCGGGGAGAGCCGAGTCGGTTGGTCTACCTCTTTCATAGTACGTTCGGCCACCACGGCGTGTTTTCGTTGACCCCGGTTTGGATTCTTTCCTTCGTCGGGATGGGCATTCTCCTGGCCCGGCGCGGGGGGCCGCGATTGCAGCAGATGGCCCTTTTTGTGTTGACTCTGTCGGTCGTGGTGTTCACGTTCTACATGATGCGCCCGCAGATCGATCGGAATTACGGTGGAATGACATCCGGATTTCGATGGATGTTCTGGTTCATTCCGCTCTGGGTGCCGATGATGCTCCCGGCGCTGGACCGTATGGCCGAAAACCGTTTTCGGCGATGGATCGCCCTGCTCTTGCTCCTCATTTCAGTGCTTTCCGCGGCCTATCCCATCTGGAATCCATGGATCCATCCCTGGCTCTACAACATCATGGCGGCCTATGGGTGGACCACGTATTGAACCTTTCGTCGGACTTTTCATCCTCCGGCGTTTCGTGAAAGCGGCGCAAAAAAAACGCTTCTCCTCTTGGCGGGGAGAAGCGTTTCATCGGAGAGCCCCTTGGATGCCCAGCAGGCTCCGAGGTGAATTGCGTTTTGATGTTTATCGTCTCGACCACATCAACGAGGTGTTGTCGGCGACATCGAACAGCGGCCGGTACGGGTTCTTGCAATAGGCGCCGCCGTGCGGATACCAGGAGAGTTGGATCATCAAGCCCCAGGTTTCCTGCTCCTGTGCGCCCACGCCGTTGCCCTCCTTCGGGATGATGTAGGTGAAGCTGTTTTCCAGCGACCATTTGTCGGAAAGCGGGATATCGAAATTCGCCGAAATCATCGCTTCGCAGGCATGGGTCAATCCGGTGATCAAACGCCCTTCGCCGCCGTTTTGAAATTGCTTTCGAATGAAGAAGGAATAGTAGTCGGTCGATTTGACGCGAATCGGGTTCGCACTGAACAGCGGAATGACCGCCGTTTCGGAACGGACATTGAAAGCTCCGAGGAAACCGAGTTCGGCCCCGCGTCTGGAGAAGTAGGAAACTTCGGTACGAACCTGTCCGGTGTTGAAGGTGTCGTAATAGTAATCGTGGAGCATGTCGATCACCACGCCTCCTTGCACCGGCAGATAGGAAGCGCGTTTGAAAAATCCCGCGGTCCAGAAGATCTGGTCATGGTCGGCCCGGGACCAGGTGCCCTGGGTGCGGTTGCCGGAGAAGTTGGTCTGCACGGCGCGGAGGCCGATCTGGGCGCTCATGTTGAACGGTCCGCAGAGGGGGCCTCCCCAGTTGAATCCCTCGGTGGCCCCGAAATTGCCGTTCCGGCCCTGATCGAGGAAACTTTTGTGGGCATTGGTTCCGGCGAACAGGGTCATGTTGTCGAACAACCAACCGGAGACCTGGCGGAAGTTCGGCCACAGCGGATAGGCGCTGTTGCCCATGCTGTCGAATCCGAAGGCGCCGTGGGGGGGCTGTCCTCCCAGTCCACAGCTCCCGTCGACACATCCCGTGCCGCACTCTCCGACGGGGAATCCCTGCTCGTCGAAGTACATCGGTTCGAGGTAGCCTTCTTCGGTGAAGTATTCGCCACCCTGCTCGATCGTCATTTGCTGCTTGATGGGTTGATCGGCCCGCGGAAAGAGTCGTTGCGGTCGTTCCGCTTGACCATTTTTCGTCGATTCGGGTTGACGAAGCTCCGGCCGGGGCGTCGAATCCCGCATTTGGTTTTCCATCTTATCGCCGTCGAAAAGCTTGTCGATCGGCGGTTGATCTTCGGGGCTCGGATCCAATTGGCTCAGGTCTGGTTCAGGTTGAATATCCTGGTTGGTTTCCAGCGTCTGGGGCGTCCGGTCATCCTCTTTTTCCGGAGAAGGATCGGTGGAGACCTCCTTTTGAGCGCGAACGAGGCGGATCTTCGCTCGAGGTTCCGTCGCCGCGTCTGCATGAACGACTTCGTGTTCGGGAACCTGTCGAACGTAGACGATGTCTCGTCCTTCTTCGGCTGAAGTTGCCGGTACGGGGGCGCGAAACCGGGCCGGAGGCCGCGGTGAGGACGTCTTCCGTTCGCCGGCGTGAGACTGCAGCGGCACCCAACGCGCGTAAACTTTTTGCGAAGGGCCGTTCCGATGGGGCACGGTCTGTTGCGACCATGCCGTGGTCGCGGTGCCCGAAAGGCAAACGACGACCAGCATTGCACTTGTGATTTGCCAAAAGATTCTCATTTTCCCGCCTTCCGCATCCTGTTCAATAGAAGCTTCCGAAAAGACTCGTTTCGAGTTATGGTGATCCAAGAATCTCCTCATGCCGCACGAGCGGGGGGTTGCCGCCGGCTTCCTGTCGAGATTCGTGTGACCACCCCTTTTTCCACAAAAGAGATTGCACATCAGGAGCGCATTTTTCCAAGGGATGTTTTTTTCTGATGTCGTCAAAAATATCGTCCGTTTCCCGACCGGTACTTTTGGAAAAATCGGGATAATCGGAATTTTTTTCCGGACCGGATCATCTTCGATAATCATAAAGCATTTTCTGTCTCCCCCAGATTCGCTTAAGCACCCTTCTTAAATGGGGCGCACGAAAAAACCGCCCCTTTCAAGCGGGAAAAGGGCGGCTGGGAACGGAGTGGGCGAAACGGCGGTCGGAATCAGGCGTCCAGATTTTCAAGAGCTTCCTCGACGACTTTCAGCTCGTCCATCGTATTAATCCCGAGGCTTTCAATCGATTTGAGGACCGGCAAGGCCACGACGGACTTGTTCATGTCCCGAAGTACGGCAGGAGCGTCGGTAATGTAGTATTCGCCCTGGGCATTGTCGGTTTTCAGGTGATCGAGCGCTTCGAGGAGATCGGGATTGTGGAAGACGTAATAGCTCATGTTCACTTCGCTGATCGCCTTCTGCTCTTCCGTCGCGTCCTTTTCCTCGACGATGCCGACGAACTGATTGTCGTCATCGCGGAGGATTCTCCCCAAACCAGAGGGGTCGTCCTTGTAGGCGGTTCCGAGGATGCAGGAGGCTTGATCCTTTCGGTAGTGATCGAAGAGGGCCTCGATGCTGGGAATCTGAATCATCGGGCAGTCCCCCGCCAGCACCATCGTCGGGCCCTGGTGGTCCTGGAGTTCCTCGCGGCACACCATCACGGCATGGCCGGTTCCGAGCTGCTCGGTTTGTTCGACGAAGGTCAGGTTTTTCCAGTCGCGGAGGGTCTGCCGAACGAGATCGGAACGGTACCCGACTACCAGGAGGATTCGGTTGACCCCCGCTTTTTTCAGGGCATCGAGGACGTACTCCACCATCGGGCGCCCGTGGATCGGGACCAGGACTTTTGGAAGTTCCGATTTCATGCGGGTGCCTTTTCCCGCCGCCATTACGACTGCCGTCGGCTCTTTCATGACTTGACCTGTGGTGTTGGAGATTCGAGAATGGAGACAAGTGGCTCATGGCGGGCTCTATCGTGAACCGCCAAAGAAGTATAGAATACAACAGAGAAGGAAATCCGAAAAGATGTGGCCGAAAAAAGCCCTGCCGGCCCGAAAGCCCCCAACTCCCCGGGAGGGCCGTACGGCAACGATGGCAGAAGAACGCTAACCGGAGGATCAACGAGATGGCGGTTCAGATGGAATTGTCTCGCATCATCATCAGCGAGATCAATAGCCAACAAGTGATTTATCTGAAAGAGATCGAGGGAGAACGCGAATTTCCCATTTTGATCGGCATTTTTGAGGCGACCAGTATCGATCGCCGAGTGAAGGGGTTCCAGACCCCCCGTCCGCTGACGCATGATCTCCTCTGCAACACCGTCGAGGGATTGGGGGCGAAATTCAAGGAGATCGTGATCAATCACCTGGAGGAACAGACCTATTTCGCGATCCTTCGTCTGGAAAAGGATGGCGAAGTGGTGGAGATCGATGCCCGTCCTTCCGACGCCATCGCCGTTGCCGTTTCTTCCGACCCGGCGATACCGATTTTCGTGGAGGAGGAAGTGATTGAAAAAGCGACTCGGCAGATGTTGTAGCGTGAAAGAATCTCGAGCGAACGACGTCGGTTACTTCGGTTTCGCCTCGTTTTACGGTGATGCCGCCGATCTGATTCAGTCCAGCGAAATCCCTTTGGCTTGAGCAATCTTTCGAATCGCGGCCGCGAAATAATAGTACCGGCTCCGCGATTTTTTCACCGCATAGCGATATGCCATGAAAACGTATTTCAACGGCAGCTCGCCCTGGTCGACTTTCTCGAAAATCATGTCGACGAACGCCTCTTCTTTCGGGGTTTTGCAGCGCAGCACGCGTTTGAGTCCTTCGGCATCGAGCTGATTGTTTTTTTGAGCGAAAGCCACGGTTCCCCAGCCGCAAGAAAGCCCGACGGCCGCGCCGGTTCCCATGAGTAACCGCTTGAGAAAATCTCGCTTATCCATTTTCTTTTCCTTGTGTGTTTTCTTAATTGCCCTGGCGATTGCTTTTTCGCATTCAAAATATCCGGATGAACCGGTAGAATCGTTTCTTTCGATGGGACCTTACTTCTTCTTTCGGCGAAAAACAAGGTCAGCCTCAACCCTTTTCCGTTGAATGGGTCGGGGGAGGAGGGGATTACCGTCGAGGGGAGGTGTCTTCAGGAACCTTCTCATGGTCGGCGAAGCAATCGGGTGTACCCTTGGCGCCGAGTGACGCCGATGCGGTCGAAGTGGTCGAGCAGGGGGATGGCGAACTTCCGGCTTGTATCGAGAAGATACTTGAACTTCACGCTTTCCAATTCACCTTCCCTTTTGAGGTAGTCGACCAATTTGTCCCGGGCCTCTTCGACGGCCTCGGCATGGAAAAAGAGCTTTCCTTCCACGCGGACGACCCGATCGTTTTCGATCAGGATTTTCAGGAGCCGGTGGATTTCACCTTCGGCGGTTCGAAGCCTTTCGGCCAATTTCGCGGGTCCCGGTGGCTGGAACGGGGTCTCTTTCAGTGCCGCTTCGATCGCTTCGAGTCGCTCGGCATCCTTTCCTTGGAATCTCACCCGGTGGTCGGGCATTGCGACCTGACCCTGCCGATGGAGTATGGCTTTCTCCTGTGCCAATCGATCGAGAAGTAGATCGACGGTTTGTTTCGACCCATCGAATGTTTGTCGCAATTCTTCGATCGGCATCGCCGGCATGTCCGGCCGCTGTCGGTGAAAATGCGCAATCCGGTCGAGAAGCTCGCGTTGACTTTCTTCGAGCGTATCGCGATGGATCCAATGATTTCCCGCGAGCGGCAAGGCGATCGCTTGCCGGTGGAGTTCTTCCAGCCAATTATTCCCCTGCTTTGGCGTGATTTTCACTCGACGGATCAGTGAAGCGAAATCGGTAACGCGATCCGGCGCGCGTTTGAGGCAGTATTGAAGGAACCGTTTTTCGTCGCCGACCGCGTCCGCCCGACGACGGAGATCCTCGAGCACGCCGGGGCGATTTCGCTTGAGTCGATGAGGAATCGCCTCGAGAAGGATGCCGCCGCCGATGGTGCGGATGACCTCGGCGGAGTCCTTGCCACCGGAGTTCATGCGTATGATATAAGGGTCTCCCGGTCCGGCGACCACCGGGTGTTTCAGCCGAAACTGCACCAAGGTCTCTTCGCCGTTGACCACCTGGTTGTTTTCCATCAGATACATCGAGGCGAGTGTCTGTGAGGTTCCGGTATGAAACTGCACCTGGGCGCCGGTCGAGAGAATCGGGTTCGCGTCGGAGAGGAGTTTCAGTTTGGCGGCGTACCATCGCGATGGTTCGAAAAAGCCGGGCAAGGAGACGACATTTCCCCGGCGGATTTTTCCCGCGTCCCAGTTTCCGACATTGATCGCCGCGCACTGGCCTGCTTTGACCATGGAGGCATCGCGCCCATAAACCTGGATTTTTCGACAGCTTCCCTCGACGGCTCCCGGATGCAGTACCACCGAATCGCCCAGACGCATCGTTCCGGAAACCGGCACCCCGGCGACAACGGTGCCGTGCCCTCGTGCGGAAAAGGCTCGGTCGAGAGGCATGCGGAAGATGCCTTCGAGGCGACGGGGAGGGATCGATTCGACCGTTTCGACGAGGGTGCGGTGGAATTGATCGAACCCTTGTCCGGTGATGCTCGAAATGGGGCAGATCGGGCGATTCCGAAGAAAGGTGTCTCCGAGATAGGTCTCGATCTCCTCCCGGACCTCTTCCACTCGATCGGGGGAAACCCGGTCGATCTTCGTCAAGGCGACGAATCCACTCTTGACCCCCAATAGTGTAAGGATTTCCATGTGTTCTCGGGTCTGCGGCATAACTCCGTCATCGGCGGCGACCACCAGGAGCACGGCGTCCATTCCGGCGGCTCCGGCAACCATGGTGCGGATGAAGGTCTCGTGGCCCGGCACGTCGACTATGCCGATCTCGGTCCTCGCGATGCGGCAGGGGGCATAGCCCAGATCGATCGACATGCCCCGCTGCTTCTCTTCCTTCAGCCGGTCGGTCTCGCAGCCGGTGAGCAAACGAACCAGGGCCGTTTTCCCGTGATCGATGTGGCCGGCGGTGCCGAGCGTCAGATTGATTTGCGTTTCCGGTGCTTGTTGTTCCGCCATGAGTATCACCAAACGGAGTCGGGAAACCGAGGTCCTCGTGCAAGGACCGAAGGGGTTGGTTGCAAAAGATTCCTGCATCCACTATTCTATTGAGCGTTGCATCTATAATGAACCGAGGGCGGTCATCGAGAGCCCGGCC
The DNA here is from genome assembly GCA_964632505.1 of uncultured Planctomycetaceae bacterium. Lineage (GTDB taxonomy): Bacteria > Planctomycetota > Planctomycetia > Pirellulales > Thermoguttaceae > CAZWCE01. The sequence goes on from CAZWCE010000006.1 coordinate 122,663, forward strand.
CCGCGCGGAAGGCGATGTGCAAACCAAGGGGCTCACCACTTATGCGAACATAAGTCATTATCGTTTGCCGAGACCCGGAGAACAAGGGCGGGCGGGATGAGCGTTTCATCGTTCCGCCAGTGCGCTTCGATTCATGCCATGCACTAGAAAAAAGGGGATGCCGATGTTTTCACGTCGAGCTTGGAAGATGTTGCCGGTCGTTCTATTATGCCTTCCGTTTTCGGTCCTGCGGGCGCAGGATCGGGAGTCCGCCCTGACGGTTCCGTCCAAACTATTGATGTACATTGGGACCTACACGCGAGGCGACAGCGAAGGAATCTACTTGGCCGAACTCGATTTGACCACCGGGGCGATGGCGATGCGCGGCCTCGCCGCGGAGGCGGACAATCCCGCCTTTTTGACGTTTCATCCCAAAAATGATTGTGTTTATGCGGTGGGAGAGATGGGACGCTATCAGGGCAAACCGGCCGGTTCCGTGAATGCGTATCGGATCGATCCGGAGACGAAACGTCTCGAAGAGATCAACCGTCAGTCCTCCATCGGCTCCGGACCCACCCATTTGAGTATCGCACCCGATGGAACCCATGTCCTGGTGGCCAATTACGGCGGGGGGAGTGTGACGGTATTGCCGATTCGAGAAGACGGCGGCCTGGAACCCGCTTCCGATTTTCATCAACACGAAGGCAGAGGCCCGAACGAAAATCGCCAGAAGTCCCCCCATGCACATGGGATCAATCCCGGGCCGTTCGGCAAGCTGGTGCTCGTCCCCGATTTGGGAATCGATCGGGTGATGCTCTACCGTTTCCACTCCGACCGGGGAACGCTCACCCCGGCCGATCCTCCTTCGGTGCCGGTCGCGCCCGGAGCCGGGCCGCGTCACCAGGCTTTCTCTCCCGACGGAAAGTATCTGTATGTCATCAACGAACTCGATTCGACCATCAGCGTTTTTCGGTACTTTTCCGATGGAAACGCCCCGAAACTGTTCCAGACGATCTCGACGTTACCGGACGGCTTCACCGAACCGAACACCACGGCCGAGGTGGCGGTGCATCCGAGCGGGAAGTTCGTGTATGGATCGAATCGAGGACACCATTCGATCGCTGTCTTTCGCGTCCGTCCCGGAAACGGTGTGTTGCGGTTGGTCGAACATGAATCGACGCGGGGCGAGTGGCCGCGTTTCTTTTGCCTCGATCCGACGGGAACTTTCCTGTTGGCGGCGAATCAACATACCGACGACATCCACTCCTTCCGGATCGACCCGGAAACCGGCCGCCTCGAGCCGACCGGACATGCCCTCGAAGTGCCGGCACCCTCGTGCATCATCATGCGGTTGCCGGAAAATCCGAAATAGCGTCCTGCAGGAAACGGTGAACGAGGCATGGGCAACGCGGAGGTCGATCAGCGAGTTCATCTTCTCCAAGACGGTCGGGAGGGCCCCGGGCCGGTGCTTTATTGGATGAGTCGCGATCAACGTGTCGAGGACAACTGGGCGCTTCTGATTGCCCAGCGGGAAGCGCGAGCGCGGAAAAGCCCGATGGTGGTCGTTTTTACACTCGTTCCCACCTTCGGGGAAGCGGGCCTGCGGGCCTACCGATTCATGCTCGGGGGGCTCCGGCAGACGGCGGAAACGCTGGAGAACAAACAGATTCCTTTCGTGCTGTTGGCCCATGATTCGCCACCAACGGTGTTGGCTAAACTCTCTTCCCGGTTGCGACCGGCGATGATCGTCACCGAATTCGATCCGACTCGCCGGAAACGGCGGTGGCAACAGTCGTTGGTCGAAGAGGTGAGCTTTGCGGTATGGGAGGTCGATTGCAGGAACATCGTCCCCTGCCGCCTGGCTTCCGACCACCGTGAGTACGCCGCGAGGACGTTTCGTCCCAAGATCCACGATCGATTGCCGGCATTCCTCGTTCCGTTGCCGAAGCTCAGGAAACATCCGCATTTGCTTGAAAAGAAGGAGAGATCGGCCTTGGCCGTCGAAGAATCCGTCGATTGGGACGCGGCGGTAACGACCCTGCAGTGTGGAGTGCTCGAATGCTCGACCCAATCTTCACCTCCCGGCAGCGGGGCGGCGAAAAGGTGCCTGAGGAGATTTCTGCGGCAGCGGCTCGCTCGGTATCACCTGGCGTCGAACGATCCCAATGAAGCGGCAACATCCGGGTTGTCGCCCTATTTGCATTTCGGACAGATCTCGTCACAGCGCATCGCCCTGGAGGTCGAGAAATATGTGGAGGATCATCGAGCTGACGATCCCGAGTTGGCGGAGGGAGCGGAAGCGTTTCTGGAGCAGTTGATCGTCCGCCGGGAACTAAGCGACAACTTCTGCCATTATTGCCCGGAGTATGATTCGGTCGCGTCGTTTCCCGATTGGGCCCGGAAATCGCTGGAGAAGCACCGTCGCGATCCACGTCCCTACGAGTATGATTTCGAAACAATGGAAAAGGGGCAGACGCACGAATCGCTCTGGAACGCCGCGCAGCGGGAGATGGTCCTCACCGGCGGCATGCACAACTACCTCCGCATGTACTGGGCGAAAAAGATCCTCGAGTGGACCCCCTCGGCCGAAGTCGCGCTGCGGACCGCCGTCACGCTGAACGATCGCTACCAACTCGACGGTCGTGAGACCAACGGCTACACCGGCATTGCCTGGGCGATCGGAGGAGTGCACGATCAGGGCTGGAAGGAACGCCCGGTGTTCGGGAAGATTCGATACATGAACGACCGGGGCGCGGCTCGAAAATTCGATGTTCCCGCGTACCTCGCCCGAATCGAGAAGCTCGAAGAGAATGCATGAATCCAGGAAGACTCAAACAACGGGAAGGAGAACCTTGCATGGACGTTTATGAAGCGATTCGTCTCAGAAAAAGTATTCGGCAATTTCGCGACCGGGAGATTCCCGAAGAGGTGCTCACGCCGGTATTGGAAGCGGGTCGATTGGCGCCTTCGGCGAAGAACTTCCAGGAATGGAGGTTCGTCGTCGTGAAGGATCCCGAAACGCGAAAACGACTGGCACAAGCGGCTAGGGAACAGATGTTCATTGCCCAGGCGCCGGTCGTGTTGGTCTGCTGTGCTCAGACGGACCATCACGTGATGACCTGCGGGCAGACCTGTTATCCGATCGATGTGTCGATCGCCATCGATCACATCACGCTCGCCGCGGTGGCCGAGGGGCTGGGAACCTGCTGGATCGGGGCGTTTTTCGAAGACCAAGTGAAGGAGATTCTCGGCATCCCGGAGGAGATTCGCGTGGTGGAGCTGTTGCCGATGGGGTATCCGGTGGATCCCTCGGAGGCGAACAAATCGCGTCTGCCGCTCGAAGAGATCGTCTTTCCGGAACGATGGCCGAGTTGATACGCGGGCAAGGAAAAAGGGCGCGCTCGATCGAACGCGCCCTTTCTTGTTCAGAAATTCTGTAGAGGGGAATCAGAGCATGGGGATCTCGTAGCCGGGGCGTTTTTCCCGGGCGAAGAATTCGGCGGCTTGCGGATCGTCGGTGATCTTCTCCGCCTTCGGATCCCAATGGATCACCCGATTCAGCCGGGCGGCCAGTGCGCACAAGTGGCAGGAATGCATCGTCTGGACGTGGCTGTAGACGTCGGAGACGGGAAGACCGCCTTCGGCGATGCAGCGGTAGAAGTTGTGCTTGTGCCCCTCGAACGGCTTGCCCTTGTAGAGCCGTTGGCGATCTTCATCGGTGTACTTCCCTTCGTCCCACTTTTCGTCGATCGGTTGTCCGACGATCTTTCCGCGGTTGACGAAGATGCGGCCCTCGGTCCCCTCGAAGAGGATGCCGTTGTCGCTTCGGCTGTCGACGATCATCTCGATCCCACTGGGGAACGTGCATTTGATGGCATAGTCGTTCGCCGTATTGAAGCAGTCGTCGACGGTGGGGTAACCGTTTTCGAAGGGGACGGGGTGTTTGGCGTCGGTGCCGTCGAATGTCACCGGACCGGTGCCTTTCTTGTCCTGTTCGATGGCCCACTGGGCGATGTCGATATGGTGGGCGCCCCAGTCGGTGAACTTGCCGCCGGAGTATTCATACCACCAGCGGAACGAGCTGTGGGTCCGCTGCGGGATGTAATCGACCATTGGGGCCTGGCCGAGCCACATGTCGAAGTCGAGTTCCGGCGGGGGCGTGGTCTTCTGGAACGGTCCGCCGACACTACCGCCGTTGATGCCCACGGTCATCTTTTTGATGTCACCGAGCAGTCCCTTTTGGACCATGTTGATCGCCCGGAGGAACCGGTTGCCGCTGCTCCGCTGCTGGGTGCCGATGAAAAAGACCTTCTCGGGATTCTTTTCGCAGGCATTGCGGACGAGCAGGTTTTCTTCGAGGGTAAGGGTGAGTGGCTTTTGGCAGAAGACATGTTTGCCGGCGTCGAGCGCCTCGACGGCGATCTTCACGTGCCAATGGTCGGGGGTTCCGATGCTGACGATGTCGATATCGTCCCGCTCGATGATCTTCCGGTAATCGGTGTACATGTCGCATTTGCCGTCGCCGATGCGGGGATCGTCCTTCGCCCGTTCGGCGTGTCGCTTGTCGACGTCGCAGACGGCGAGAATATCGGCAAATCTTTTGTGCGATCGGGCATCGCCGCTTCCCATTCCCCCCATGCCGATGCACCCGACGGTCGGGCGATCGTTGGCGGAGTCGTTGGCGAACGCTTTTTCGGCGGTGAAGAAATAGGGGAGCGCGGCGGTCGCGGCCGAAAAGGCGCCGGTCCGTTTCAGAAAATCTCTTCGGTGGAACATGGTATTCTCCTGAGAAAGGCATGAAGGTGGGGACGGGAAGTCAGTGGGCCGATACACATTCCGCATCAAGGGGAGTGCGGAACGGGGAGAGAAGAAGCACGTGCCGAAGCAGGTGGTCAAAGCTCCTCTCCCTTCGATTTTATCCCAAGAGGCATCCACTTGCAAATGCGGAAACATGTCATCGCGATTCTTTTCCCCAGAGATCCCCGAGGGTTGCTCTTGAGCCTTTTCGGGTGGTACAATGTAAAACACTTTGCTAATACCGATCTTTTCATGCTTCCAAGAGATAGGAGATTCCACAATGAAGCCACGATGCGTACCGTTTCTTTTCAGCGGAGCGATGACCGGCAAAGCGATGCTGCTCAGCTGCGCGATATTGGTGACGTTCTCTTTCGTTTTTCGTACGGATACTCTACTCCAAGCCGCTCCGGAAGCAAACGACCAGCGGTTGATTCTCTTGGTCGATAAGGCGGAGGAACTCCCCAGGCTCTCGGCGCGTCTGGAGCAGGAGGGCTATGATTTGACTCGGGTTCCCCAAACGGAATGGGCCCAAGGGAAAACCGTTGCGTCGTTGGTCGACGAGTTGAAACAATACGATACGGCCTTGGTCTATATTCATCACGTGATGAAAGAGAATGTGGAGCAGGCACTCATCGAGTATGCCGAGGGCGGAGGCCGGCTTCTGGTGCTGCATCATGCGATCGCCTCGTCAAAAATGAAGAATCCCGACTGGCTCGATTATCTCGGCATCGCGCTGTATCCACGCGATCATGCGGAGTATCCCTGGCATGTCTCGGGAGCGATCCCCCACACGATGGTCAACCTGGCTCCGGAACACTACATCACTACGCACGACGTCGATTACGAGCGGACGGTTTCCTACCGCTCGCCCGATCGCGAGGATCTTCGCGGTGAGTTTCCGGCGTTCGATCTGGAGAATACCGAGATCTTCCATCACCAGCGGTTCACCGACGGCAACGAGAAAGTGATTCTGTTCGGCTATCTCATGGAAGAGACTCCGGAGGATTCCAAAAAGAAGAACATGCCCTCCATGGAGGATACCTCCGGGTGGTACAAGGAGACGGGGAAAGGGCTGGTCTTCTATCTCCAGCCGGGTCACGCCACGAGCGACTTTCTGAATCCGAATTTCTCGCAGATCATTCTGAATTGTCTTCGGTGGAGGCCGGACGATCCGGCTTTTAGTGCCGGCGAGTCGCGGAAACCGATTCGCGTGAATGTCGACCTGAAAAAGGGCGAGACGAAGAAGGTGCGATTGAGCGACGGCAGCGAGGCGACGGTGCGTCTGATTGATGTAGCAAGCCGGTTCGATACGATCCGCCGGGCGGTGCGATATTCCGAGGCGACGATCGAAGTAAATGGACAGAAGATCACCATCCCCTCGGCGACGTACCATCTGCCGAAAAAATGCGGCGGTGTTTGGGTCGATTGCCCGGTGACCGCCGATTACGTACACAAGCGAGGCGGTTCGACGTTCAATCCGTGGTCGCTTGCCGGCGATGCCCGCCTCCGTCTCTGGCCCGGCGATGCCCGATGGATCGACCTGGACGATTTCGGTTACCCGGCCGGGCAGCGGTGGTTCGCTACCGACACGCAGATGGCGAACGATCCCTGCTATGTCGACGCGTCGGACGGCGTGGGACGGTCCGGAAACATCTATTATCATTACGGACTCGATTTCGGCGGTAGCGAAAAGCAGGTCGAGGTGCTCTCGGCGACCGATGGTCTCGTCGTGTCGGTCGGCGACAACGCCCTCTTCGGTTACGCTGCCGGCTCGCCGGTGCGGACGCGATACGATGTCGTCTATGTGCTCGATCGTCGCGGTTGGTTCTATCGGTACAGCCATCTCTCGTCGATCGAAGAGGACCTCTTTCCCGGCCGTCGGGTTCGGAAAGGGGAATTGCTCGGATATCTCGGCAAGGAAGGGGGGAGCGGCGGCTGGGCCCATCTGCATTTCGGCATCGACGCACGGCAGCCCAACGGCCGGTTCGGCGCCGAGGAGGGATATCCGTTCATTTGGCAGGCGTACCAGAAATGGAAGCGGGCGCCGCTGGTCGCCGTCGCCAGGCCGCATCATCTGATCGAGAAAGGGCAATCGGTCACCCTCGACGGCACGAAGTCGTTCAGCCGGTTGGGTCCCGAAGGCATCGCCGAATATCGTTGGACATTGTGCGACGGCACCAAGCGCGAGGGCGCGAAGATCGAGAAGCACTACCCGGCCCCGGGCGTCTACAGTGAGATTCTCGAAGTGACCGACCGCGAGGGCAGGAAGGCGTGGGACTTCGCCGTGGTGCAGGTCGCCGATCCGGAGCGCCCGAAGGAGGAGCAGCCGCCGGTGGTCCACGTGGTCTACTACCCGACGTTCGACCTCCGACCCGGTCAGCCGATCACCTTCAAGGTGCGTTCGTTCGGTGTCGAACCGACCGAAGGTGAGGAGATCTGGGACTTCGGCGACGGTTCCCCCGAGGTGCGGACGCAGTCCGACGGCAACGAGAAGGTCCACGCCGAGGACGGATATGTCGCGATCGAACATGTGTTCGAGAAACCGGGCGATTACCTCGTTTCGGTTCGGCGGACCAATGACCGGGGCGACCAGGGCATCGGCCGTGTCTGGGTGAAGGTGCTTCCGGAGAAGTGAACGGAAGAGGCGATCTGGTGATCACCACGATTATCTCTACCGAGACGCCACTATGGATATGGATGCGAATATGAATAAGAACCTCCCCGAAAGGAGCCGAGCGATGAGACGCAGCTTTTCCCTTTTCGTGTTGATCCTACTGATGGGATTCCTCTCGCGAGCGAACGCCCAAGAGACCTTCGTTCCAATGGAAGGGGCGATCGATCCGGACGCCTGGTCGCTCAGCGGCGGAAACGGGAAAGTGGTCGACGGTGGTATTCTCGAAGTGACCGGCACCGGCGACGACTCGAACTACTGGCGCCACGACGTGACGTTCCAGCCGCGCAAGGTCTACCGTTTTTCGGCGAAGGTGCGTCATCTCGACGGCACCGGCGGCATCATCACCGGACCGGCGTTCGCCAATCGCGATCACCGCGTCGGCTCCGAATGGACCAGCGTCGAGCATTTCTTCCGCGTGCCCGACGATGTCGAGCGATCGTACCTCCGCCTGGGACAATGGCACGCCACCGGACGGGTCCAGTTCGCCGAGGTCGATCTCCAGCCGGCGCTGCCGATCCATCGGAAGGTGGGCGATGTCATTCTCGGGCACGGTGAGCGCTTCGCCGACGGGAAGTTTTTTTTCCGATCCGATTTCGGCTACCCCGGCAGCAATTATTCGAGGCGTCTGCTTTCGACCAACGCCCGATTCAATTCGAACCGCTGGACGCTCGGCTCGAATCAGGAGATCGTCTATGCGTTCGGCAATCTCGCGAAGTTCACCGAAGCGAAACTCTCCATGACCGTCGGCTACCATCAATGGGGGACGTTGATCGCCGAAGTGTTTATCGCCGCTGGAAAAAAGGGGATGCAATGCATCAAGTTGGGGGAACTCGATCATCTCGGCTCGATCGAAATGGAGTTTCCGAAGGAGCTTCTTCCGGTAGATGTCCTTTTCTTGCAATTTCGGACGGAAGAGAATGCGAACCTCCAGTTGTACGACTTTTCACTCGAAGCAGAATTGGAAAAGCATCCATCAATTACACAGGAAGCTTTGTCTTCAGGAACGCTTCAAGGAGAGACCATTTTCGCTACGATAAAAGGCGATTATCCGGTTGGTGTTTACCATAGCCATTTCTCAGTGGATCGCAACCAGGGAATGATGGATCTTGAATTCCTGTTGGGTGACCCCATGGGATCAAGTCTCACTCTCATGGCCGGGCTCTGGAAGGGGGGTCGGGAGAGTGCGAAAAATGCGGTTCCCAAGTTCGATCGAGAATTGACTATCGAACCGGGTATCCCTGCTTTTTCCTCTCTCCCTTCGATTTCTTGGTCGACCCCCTTGAGCCGGAAACAACATTACCGGGTAGTGCTCGAAGGAAAGTACTCAGGGAAGCGGAAGGTGATCTCGTTCGATTATGAACTGCCCGATTTGTTCCGGACCGATTACGGGAAGCGGATCGCCGAGACGGGGAGCGATCTTCCGATCTGGTGGTGTACTGCGGCGCACAAGGTTCCGAGGAACCGGGTCCTGCCGGAGACGACCTCCGGCGCCGCGACGATGTCGGCGGCGCGCAACGATTACGAGGCGCTCCAGGTGATCGTTCGGCCGGAGGAGAAGCTGGAAGACTTGATGGTCGAAGTGACCGACCTGAAAGGGCCCGAGGGAGCGGTTCTGGGGCAGGAGTATCTCGAAGTGCTCCAAGTCGCCTACCATTTCGTGGAGCACCCGACCGACCAGACGAGCGTGGTCGGTTGGTGGCCCGATGCCCTGCCGCCCTGGGATCGTCCGGTCGAGGTGGCGGCCGGCGAAAATCAGCCGATCTGGTTGCTGGTCCATGTACCCGAGGGGGTCCCGGCGGGCGATTACCACGGGGCGCTGAAACTCACCTCCAAGGAGAAAACTTCCCGAGTGCCGGTTTCGCTGCATGTTTGGGATTTCACGCTCCCGAGGAAGAATCACCTGGCCACGGCGTTCGGCCTGTCGACCGGGAATATCTTCCGGTACCACGGACTCTCGAAAGAGGAAGATCGCCGGAAGATGGTCGATGCCTACCTGGCTTCGTTCGCGGAGCATCGCATCAGTCCTTACGATCCGGTTCCGATGGATCCCTATCGGGTAGAGTTCGTCGTCGACGAGAATGAACCGGAGAAGTCGCACGCGAAACTCGACTTCTCCCGATTCGACGCCGCGATGGAGCGGGTTCTCGAGAAGTACCCCTTCACCGATTTCCGGCTTCGCCTCCAGGGGATGGGCGGCGGCACGTTCCACGCCCGATACGAGCCGGAGATCCAAGGATTCGGCAAGCAGACGGCCGAATACCAGGCGATGTTCGGCGATTACCTCGGAAAAATTCAGTCGCACCTGGTCGCAAAAGGCTGGATCGAGATGCCCTACACCTACTGGTTCGACGAACCGGCGCCGAAGGACTACGCGTTCGTGCGGAACGGCATGGAGCGGATCAAACGCCATGCCCCGCGTTTGCGGACGATGATCACCGAGCAGCCGGGCGAGGAGTCGCTCGGGCCGATCGACATCTGGTGTCCGGTTCTGCACAATTACGATCACCAGCGAGCCGAAGCGTTGCGTAAGGAAGGAGCCGAGTTCTGGTGGTACGTCTGTACCGGACCGAAGGCCCCGTATTGCGGACTCTTCCTCGATCACCCGGCGGTCGAACTTCGAACCTGGCTCTGGCAATCGTGGAAGCACGACGTGGTCGGCATTCTTGTCTGGCAGTCGAACTACTGGAATTCCACCGCGGCGTTCCCCGAGGGAGCCCAGAATCCCTACGAGGACCCGATGGGCTACGTCTCCGGCTATTCCACACCCGAGGGCACCAAGCGTTTCTGGGGCAACGGCGACGGCCGGTTCATCTACCCGCCACGTCGGGCGGCGACTCCTTCGGACGAACCGGTTCTCGACGGCCCGGTTTCGAGCATTCGCTGGGAGATGTTGCGTGAGGGCATCGAGGATTACGAGATGCTCTACCGGCTCCGCGAGTTACTTCAGGAAAAAGGAGGGAAGATTCCGCCCAAGCAGAGAAAAGCCTACCGGAAGCTGCTGGAGGTTCCCGATTCGATCTCCGAGGAGCTGACCTCGTTCAGCAAACATCCCGGGCCGATCTATGCCCATCGCGCGAAGGTGGCTCAGGCGATCGAGCACCTGAGCCGTTTGTGAGAAGATTCCGCCGGAGAGACCTCATGCTTCGGGGCGATTCGGGTCGTCGGGTCCGAAGTAGCCCCGGTATTCTTCGGCGGGATATTTCCTTGCATTCTTCACGAGTTTGCGTTCGACCGCGTCGGAGAGATCGACTTCCAGACGGTTGGCCATTCCCATCAGATAGCAGAAGACGTCGGCCATCTCCTCGCCGACCTGTTGCTTTTTCTCGGGGTTCTCGGCCACCGCGAGCGATTGCTCCGGGGTGAACCACTGGAAGTGCTCCATCAGCTCGGCCGCCTCGATCGCCAGCGACATGGCCAGGTTCTTCGGCGTGTGGAACTGATGCCAACGGCGCTCTCGGACGAAAGCGTCGACTTTTTCGCGCAATTGGTGGAGCGTCGTTTCGCGGTCGTTCATGCTTTCCTTGGCGCGTGGTGAAGAAGAGTGGACACGGAGGTCAATAATCGTACCAGAGCCCGAGGCCGATTTTGCTCTCGTAGTCGTCGTAAAATTCGTACTGCTCGCTCATGCCGGCGAAGTACTGCAAGCCCATGCGGAAGAGGTGGTTCGAGGGACCTCGCCATTGCCAACCGGTCTGGACGGTCACATTCCCGCCGTAGTCGACTTCCTCGCGGAGATGACCGTTGATGGCGAAAAAGGGTGCTCCATGCAGTCCCCCGGAGGGATAAAGCGGGCTGTACTCGGCCCCGAATTGGAATTCCCACGGCTTCGTTTTTTCGCCGGTGTAGAAAGCCCAGGCTGCTTCACCGTACAAGCGGATCGTATCGGTCCACTGGTACGAAACGCCCAGCACGAGCGAATCGCGCACGTAATTGATTCTCGTATCGCCTGTGCGGATCATGTGTTCGTCGCCCAAGTGCGAACTGAGATGATAGTAGGCGAATTTGTATTGCCACTGCTTGGTTCCGTAGGTGAGCGGCACGCCGAAGCGGAAATCGGAAGACATCAGGTCGCGATCGTGTTCCAGATCGAGTCGGGGAAGGCCGGCGCCTTCGATGTCGAGCTCCCAGCCCTCCGGTTGATAGCAGTTGTTGGTTCCATAACGCAGGATGGCGACCCGTCCTCCCAGGGCGACATCCCAGAGCCACCCGTGGTCCTTCTCCTTGACCCACATGCTGGCAAATCGAGATTCCTTCATTCCGGCCAGGTAGGATCGGTAGATCAATCCATCAGGAAGCACTTGCCAATGCCAGGGTTCGTAGGCGTTGGCCTGCCAGTGGTCGTAGCGGGGGAAATGCGGCTCGATGACCTCGGTCGGCATGCCGACGTGTTCTTCGGCGACGAGAGGAGCATGGGGCATCAGTGCGGCGTCACCGTATCCGTTTCCATCCATCAGGTAGGAAGTACTCGACGTTTCCGCTTCTGGCGAGAGATGACTGACTTGTCGGATCTTCTCGTTGGGATACAAACCGACTTCACCCTGCGTCGACGTGCTCCGGTGGTCGGAATTTTGCCGTTTGTGAAATGAAATCGACGGCTGCGAGGAGCGGTTGGAAGCATGGCTTCCCAGAAGGTTCGGAAATCCGGCGAAGGCGGTCGAACTCGTCGTCGATAGACCGATCACAAGGAACCCGAGCAACGCAAGACCCATCGAAAAGATGCTCGCCATATTACGATGAATTCGAGGAAGTTCACTTTTACAAGCAGGCTTGTTTCTTCCGCCGATGTTTGCTATACCATGCCCGTCTGATGTCATATTGTTCTTCATGCCTTCCCCTGTCTCCGCGATATATGTGGAAAGATCGTTCTCTTTTCGTAAATACGACTTTTTCATATGACGTACTTTATTAAATATTTTGTTTTTCATGAAGAGAGATATTCCGAAAAAGAAGAGGGTTGTTTTTCTTGTCTATCTTTCGATTTCTTGCTTGCTTTGCTTTATTAATGGTTCTTTTTCGGGAAATAAAAAACAGCTCTGAATAGAAAAGAGAGGTACTTATGGAACGCTCGCTCGTCATTTTGAAACCTGATTGCGTTCAACGAAAACTCATCGGCAACATCCTCACTCGATTCGAGCGGAAGGGGCTCTCCATCCACGCGATGAAAATGATGCGATTTACTCCGGCCCTCGCGAAAAAACATTATCAAGAGCATGTCGAGAAGGCGTTTTACCCCGATTTGGAAGGGTACATCACCAGCAGCCCCATCGTGGTGATGGTGGTTGCCGGTCCGTCAGCCGTGTCGGTGATTCGCCAAATGGTGGGCCCCACCAACGGTCAAGAAGCACCTGCCGGAACAGTACGAGGAGATCTCAGCCTCAGTCCGCAAAAAAATTTGGTGCACGCTTCCGATAGTCTCGAATCGGCCCAACGTGAGATTGACCTGTTCTTCGACGAAGAGGAAATTCTTTCCTATGATGGTTGTGAATCCGCTTGGCTGACATGATTCCGGGAACAATTCCGCCGAAGGGGAATAGCCGGGTACGCCGCTTTCGTTTTCTTGCCTGGGAGTGGAATCTCAAAACGCCCCATCCATACCTCCTATGTTCCCGGGGTTTCCTGGCCGGTTTTTCCGGTTAGTGAGTCTGGAAAAGATTCGTCGATTTTGAGTTTTTCATGAAAAGCTCTCTTCCTTTTTGACGATACGTGAAAAGAAGATATGCAGCCGTCTCCACGGAATCCTTCTCGGGCGAAGAGAACGTGCTTTTCTTCTTGCCCGACAAAGAAGAGGCGGTGTTGGAGGTTGTTCGTCAAAAGGGCATGTTTGCTTGAGGGAATACGATGCGTCGAATCATCCTGATCCTTGTGGTGTGTATTACTTCCTTCTTCGTGCACGACTGGTGCGAAGCGCAATGCTTTCGAAACGGGTGGACGCGATTCTGGCATTCCGTGAAGACCGGATACCACGAAAATCATCTCTGGCCGAATCAGCATACTCCGAAGACCCGTAGCAGTACGATGCATCCTATCAATATGATGGTCCAGAAGGGATGGAAACAGCAAAACACACTCACCGAGTATCATTTCGATGCCACAGGGAACGATTTGAACCAGGCCGGTCGGTACAAGGTCTATGATATTCTCTTCAATACTCCCAAGAGCCATCGTTCGATTTATGTTTTCCCAGGGGAGAAAAAATTGATCACCGATCACCGAATTCGATCGGTTCAACTGGAAGCCTCGAAGTATTTGCCGTCCGGTGAACAGATCGAGGTCGGAGTTTCGCGTGATCTCCCGTATCCGCCTACCAGCGAAGTGGTGCAACGCATCCAGGAACTTTCGTTGGAATCGATGAAACCACCTGTGATTTCATCGGGCGAAGAAGACGGCGCCGGAGATGATGGCCAACAAGCAACCACCAAAGGGAAGTGATTGGATCGACCGATCCGCCCTTCTCGATTCAGAGAGAAGAACAGTTTCGCGTCCAGGAAATACTAGGTTTGTTGCGGAGGATGGTGTTCGGGAATGCGACAATTCAGCGGGGGCAAGGCTTTGTCGCACATATTTCATTTTCATGGATGAAAAGATAGAATGTGTACTAAAAGAACTTCGTTTGCCCTTTTCCCCGCGCACCGTATTTTGGTGGGATTGGTGCTGCTTTTCTGCTTTTTCTGTTTGCTTTTCCCTTGCGACATTTTTGCCCAAGGGGAAGGCGAAGTCGGGGCCGCGGTTCAGCAATATGAGAAGAAGTCCCGATCGAAGGGAGTGACCGGGTCGATCCAGAACGGCTGGGACAAATTCAAGCAATGGGTTTCTCCCAAGAAAGAACCGGTGACCCCACCGATGGATCAGGCCCTCTCGGTTTGGCATACGGTGGAACCCAACGCGGGATTGTATGTCGCCGCGGCGAAGGCGATCGAAGACAACGGCAATTTGAAGCTTGCGGAAAAGAGGTTCCAGGATGCATTGGAAGAAAAAGCGAATGAGCCGGAAGTGAATCTCGAATATGCCCGGTTTCTGGTACGTCGCGAACGCCTGGAGGAGGCGATTCACTTCTACCATGTTTATCTCAAGCTTTTACCCAGCGAAGAGACCGACAAGATCTCGAAAAAGTTCGTCGATCTACCCAACCGGGCGGAAACCTGCAACGAAATCGGGATGATGCTGGCACGTGCCGCAAAGCTGGGACCGGCCGAGCATTGGTTTTCTCTGGCGATTCGTCAGGAACCGAAAAACAAAATCTTTCGAAGCAATATGGCGACGTTGCTGGTCCGTCAGGAACGATTCCAGGAAGCTGTCGAGCAGTTTGCCGCCGTCAGCGATCAGGCGGAAGCCCATTATAACGTCGGCTATCTTTCGGCGAATGCTGGAAATCTGCAAATTGCCAGAGAGCAGTTCACCCTTGCCGTGAAAATGAAACCCGACTTCTCGGAAGCACGCCATTGGTTGCATTACCTGCTTTCCATACCGAAGAGACAGAAGGAGGAGCGGGTGGCGGAAAGGTATCGCGAAAGCGAAGGCATTGCCATGGGATGGGGTACGCCTTCGAGTCCCTCTTCCTACGATCCCAGGGGGTCCGGAACTCCGGGAGCATCCAGGCAAATGGTGGCCGATTCGATGGGCACCGGTTCGGGGGCCTCTGATGGTCTTGGTTCGCGAACATGGAAAAACCTCGATCGGCGGCCGAACCCTTCCGATTCTCATGGAAGGGGGACGAATTCTTTTTCGTCCGTTCCCGAGCGATATCCTCCTCATTCGTTGGCGTTGCGGGGGGAAAACCGTTTCCATCCGGCAAGGGGCCGTGAGGATACGTCGGGGAATGCTCCCGGCCAATCGATTCGAAACCCCTATTTCCAGCCCGATCCTTATTCGCAACCTTCCGCACCCCGGTCTTCGAATCCTTCTTCCTATTGAAGTCGCATGATCGGTGGCCGAGAAGTTGCTTGTCGGGGGCTCCAGCGAGCTTCGAGCTGTGGGAATCAATCGGGAAAACGGTCGATTCCCGGCTCCGAATCGTCTCTGAAATCGCGTTTCGTGCGGATTTCTCCCCACCAACTCCAGTTATTTCCGGCCGAAAAATCATTTTTCCGAAAAACCTTTTTCTAGCCATCGGCTGTTGCTCTTTTGCTTCACGAAAACCGTCGAGAAGGTATTGCTTTCTCGTCGGTCCTTTTTCTTTTCACCTCGTTCTGGGGTAGCATGATTTATCTCGTGTACTGATAACCGTTTAGTGAAGTGTTTGGCAAAATCGGCTGTATATTATTTGCCACGTCGGTTGCATTTTCTCTTCACTGAATTCGCTCCAAGGCTTCGGAAATGTTGCCCATGGTCCACAAACGCCTCCGGGGATGCTCCTCTAAGGAATCATTTCTTATGACGCTGTTTGACAAGGGAATTTTCCGAGATAGGTTTCAAGTAGAAAGGCAAACGTGATTGTCTTTCATTTGCTTCCGAGCCTAGATGGGAAAAAGGAGAAGCAACTTGTCAATACGAATGACGGCAGTCGATACCTTGGCAATGGATACTATCGTCTCGAGAGATTATCTCTGATTGCCGCCTTGTTTGACGCGTTGTCCCTCCCCAATAGGATCGAGGCAAAGCCGGAAGATCGCATCTTCCGAATCTCATCTTAGTTTTCCGGTATTATACCGGCAGTATTCTCATGTTTTTTTTGGGAGGAAGTACAATGAACTCGCTCACTCAGAAAGTCCAACGTTTCCTGGTTTCCGAAGATGGCCCCACGGCAGTCGAGTACGCGGTGATGCTCGCCCTGATTATTGTCGTCGCTCTGACCGCGCTCCAGGCCCTTGGCCCGACGGTTCGTGACACGTTCCAGACCGTCAACGATGAAATCAACGCTGCTGCCGGTGGCGGTGGTGGTACCTAAACCGTAGGTCCCCATAGATATTTCGGCTTTGCCGAAGTTGACGTTCGTGAGTTCACAGTGCTGCAAACGATGAATTGCACCTGTCTCCGTGATCGACCCCGGTTCCGCTCTGGAGCCGGGGTCGTTTTTTTGGCGGTCGCCGTTGAACGCATCTTCATGGAGAGACGTTTCCGTGGCGATTCCCATCGAGAAATTCACGGAAAAACCCTTTCGTCCGGCAGTCTTCCCAGCGATTCATAACCTATTCTTGGATAGAAGGAAGCGGCATTTTTTGTGCCGAATGGAGTCCCACGATCCACCAGTCGGACATGAAATCAATCGGGGAGCAGGAACATGGATTTTCTGATCTATCCGGAAAACAGCCACGGTATCGCTTTACTTCTTTCTTATCTTAGCTGGCTGTTCGCCTTTATTTTCAGCGTTCTGTTCCTCCTTTGCCGTTCCTGAACTGCACAGAAGGTTTGAGGATGAGCAAGCAAGAGCGGCTCATTCAGACCGGCATCTATTTTATATTTATTTCACAACTCAGTTAACTCCGGAGAAAAAAATGTTACAAATGGTATCCGAAAATCTGGCGGCCCATAGTCTCTTGGTCTGGTCGGTATGGGGTATGGTCAGCGTGGTCTTGATCGTGGCCGCGATCATCGACGGGATCAAACTGAAGGTGCCGAATTGGATTACATTTCCAATGATCATTTCGGGCTGGATCGCCAGCGCCGTCTTTTTTCATTGGGTCGGTCTGGGGGCCAGCCTCGCCGGCACGTTTCTGGGCCTTGCCCTCCTGCTTCCGGCGTACGCGATCGGCGGGATGGGCGCAGGCGACGTGAAGCTCCTTGCGGGAGTGGGCGCGTGGGTCGGAGTGTCCCAGGTATTCTGGGCATTCTGCATCTCTTGCGTCATCGGGGGGATCATCGCCGTGGCGATGGTGCTGTTCGCCCGGAAATGGAAACATCACTCGCAGCAGTTCAAGGGGATTCTTACCGAAATTCTCGTGGTTCGCGATCCCGAGAAGCTTTCCCAGATTGCCGGCGACCGGAAACCGACGATGATGCTGCTCCCTTACGGCATTCCCATTGCGATCGGAACGGTCGGGTATTTCGTGGTGATGGCATTCTCTATTTGATCGTTTCGAAATATTCGGAATCAACCGCAGGACCCCTATTTTCGGTGCAATAAGACGAATATGCAAGAGTACGGAAGAATGGGCAAAAGGACATTCCGCACCGCCGGAATAATTTTCCTTTCTTTTCCAGATTAAAGCCAAAAGGATTAACTTTTGCGTCCGGCTGCACCGATGATAACGACAAGCGAGACACTGTAAACCCGGAAAAGACCGCGGGATTCTCAGATCATCGGTGCCGGAGAGGATCCTACGGTGGTTTTTCGATGCGTACCGAGGGACGGGCTTCCGCTCAGGGGCGTCGCCGATCGGAGAATACCGCAATCGACGGCCCTAAGCCGCCTCGTCGGCACGGAAACCTTGGGAGCATGCAGACGGATCCATGGCATGTCATTGCATCACGGATGTTTTCCTTGCACATCAGACAACAGGCATGAATCAGAATGCGACCAAAATCGCTGTTACTATTAGTCGTGGCTCTGCTTTGCGGGCTCGTGGCGTCCTTTATGATTTCCAGCGTCCTGGCGACCAAAAAGGCAGATGATCGCCCCATGAAGCAAGTGTTGGTGGCCAAGCACAACATTCCGATGCATACAACAATCACGCCCGAGATGCTCAAAATGGAGCAATGGCCGGCCGAAAAGGTGCCGGAAGATGCCGTGACGGACATCGAAAAAGTGGTGGGCATGCGGACGAAGGTGATCGTCGTGTCCAATTACCCCATCACCCCGAATCTGCTTTTGGGCAAGGGAGAACGCCTGAATGCGGCGAATTTTATTCCGCCCGGCTGCCGGATTGTTCCCGTCGAGGTGGACGAGGCCTCCGGCGGTAGCGAGATGATTTTGCCCGGCGACCGGGTCGATATTATTATGATCTATGGTCAAGGAAATCGTCAGGGATGCCAGCCCAAGGCGAAAACGATTTTGCAAAATATCAGTGTATTTGCGGTCGATTCAACGTACACCCTGCAGGATGTAGAAGATGAAACCACGATGCAGGGTAAAACCATCTCACTGCTTTTGAATCAGGAGCAAACGCAGGAAGTGATGCTCGCGGCGGAGATTGGAAAACTTCGACTTTCGTTGCGGAACACCGAGGATCGCCAAGTGACCGATCTCGGCGAATCGACCACCACCGATCTGCTCTCGAAGCAACAAAAAAAGAAATTTTCGAATCAGATCAATTCTCTGTTCGGTGCTTTTGCGAATCTCGCCAAAAGGACAAAAAAGGAAGAGAAAAAAGCTAGTGATCAATATCCCGAGAAGTATTCGGTCCGTTTGATCGAAGGGGATGTGATTCACAATTACCAACTCACCAAGAAAAAGAATGGTTCGGGTGCTCTCGACTGGGCGGTGCAGGATGACGCGACGGGGCAAGGACCTTTCTTGGAGCATGATTATAATCAACTCGGTTTTTCCGTCGGACCCGGCAAGAATCCCCCTCCCCGAACGAAAACTCCTTCGGGAGGAGGGAACAACCCGAGCATTCCCTTCGGTCCCGGAAGCGGGGAGTCCACTCCCACTCCGGATTCCCAAGGGCCTGAAAGTCAAGAAGTCCCCCCGTGAACAATTCCCTTGGTGAAAAAGGGGTGTGGTGGGACGAACAACGATCCTCTCCCCTCATCGAGTTTTCAATAAGCCGATTTGGGGATGGAACCTTTTGCTTCCAAGCGGAACGGTTCACTGCCCGTCCGAAATGGACCGGCTGGAAAAAAATGTCACAGGAAATGGAATAGGCAGATCGGAATATAGTCTCCTTCGGGCCAGAAGAGGAAAGCATCAAAGGCGAGGTTCCTTTTTCCGGAAGGTGACGGATCGGAACGAGCCTTTGGTCGATTCCGGAGACTTTTTTTCGATCGCAAACCACCAGAGCAGAGAGAAGTGATGAATAGGGAAGCATCCGAGTTGGGAGCGTCACGGTCCCTGTTGGATGATCATCACTTGATCCGCTGATTTTTGTTACCAAAAAAAGTAAGGTAGTCAAGGATGACTTATCTCCATCGATTTGAAGGATCTTGTCCGAACCAGGGTGCGACCGGGTCGTCTTTGCCCGGAATCTCTTCGGTTCTTTTCCTTCGCTCTTCGGACGGCTCGACGGCATGGAGGTTGTTGGCGGGGACCTGCCTTTTTCTCCATCTGGCGACGACTTCCGTCTGTCATGGGCAGAACATGCTTTCCCCACGGCAAACCCCTGCACGAATTCAGCTCGACTCGAACGATCATACTTCGAGCGTCTCGCTTCATTCCGACGGGGCAAACGGCTCTTCTTCAGCCGAGATCTTGAATCCCTTCGCTTCCGGTTCCATTCGGAAGCCGAAGTCGTCCTTGATGACTTCGGATGAAAGCGACGGTTCCCGTGACGACATCGAAGCGGAGGAGGATCTTTCCTTTCGCTCCCTGTATTCGGGGACCTACTACTCCGAGAAAGAGGCTTCAAGGGACCTGTCGTCCGGCGTTTCCGCCGCCGGTGATAAGTATGTTTCCCGTTCGGGACTCCAACCCGTTTCTTATGATTCCGAGGAAGTTGAGCAGATCCGTGCTCCTTTGCCGAAATACTCCCAGAACAAACAGGATGCCCTCCCCTCGGCGATTCATCAAGTGAGTTCGACGAACGAGCACGTGGAATTGCTCGAGAACGAGGTCAGGATACTGTCGTTCGGCGATGAGAAAATCCCCCAAATCCAAATCAGTAACAAGAACATCGTGAGCGCTTCGCCCCTGTCGCCTTCACAAATCCAGATCAGCGCGAAGCAAACCGGTTCAACGAAGATCTATTTCTGGAACGAGGAAGAGAATATCTACGTCGTTCACGTGACGGTCAAGGGAGCACTCGGTGACCTGTTGCGAAGGGAGTTCCCCAATGCATCGCTCGAAGTGCATGAGTTGGGGAACGGAGTACTCATTTCCGGTTACATCGACGAAGCCCGTGATATCAGTGCCGTAGTCAATATTTCGAAGGAATATTATCCCAAAGTGGTCACCAACATTCGCATCGGCGGGGTACACAAGGTCCTGTTGCATGTAAAAATCCTCGAGGTTTCCCGGAGTAAATTGCGGCAACTCGGCTTCGACTGGTATCAATTGTTCTCGCCTAACGGCATCGTGGTTTCCAGCGCGGCGAAGACGATGAATTCCGCGGTCACCGGGGTGCTGGATGAGCAAGGACGCCTTCTCATTCCCTCGGTGAGCGGTTCGCCGGCGAATTCGTCGTTCACCTTTCAATTGGTCGACGGGGGAAATGCCTTCCTCGGTTTTCTGAATGCGTTGGAGGAGAATAAGCTGGCAAAATTGATCGCCGAACCGACGCTGGTCGCCGCCAGCGGCTCGGAAGCTCATTTCCATTCCGGCGGAAGAGTGCCTATTGTGATCAGCACATTGAGCAATGTTGACGTTCAATATGAAGTTTATGGTGTCGTCACCACATTCGTGCCCATCGTCTACGGAAACGGCAATATTCGACTCGCCGTGAAGACCGAGTATTCCGAAATCGACGAAGCTCGTTCGACCGAGCAGGCTCCGGCCTTGATCACCCGTCAAATGCAAACCACCGTCGATATGAAAGCGGGCCACACGCTCGCCTTGGCCGGCCTGTTGAACACGAAAATCGAGGCTTCGCGAAACGGACTTCCCGTCATCAGCGATCTGCCCTATGTGGGGAATCTCTTCGGAAGGGTCGAACATAGGAATAACGAACAGGAATTGCTCATCATGGTCACGCCGGAGTTGGTTTCGGGAATCGATCCGGCGATGTTGCCGGAATGCGAGTTGGGGACGAATACTCGCGATCCGAGCGACTTCGAGTTGTTCATGAAGCGTCAAATCGAAGTCAATTGCGACGACGAATACTCCGGACCGGGAGTGGCCGGAGGCTCCGTGGTGACAGGACCCCCGCCGGGAATGACCGTCTTCCAGGAAGGGGAGGTGATCGAACCGGGGAAGCTGATGGACGTGAACGACATCCCGAAAGAGGCTGCGCCCTCACGAAAGATGCTTCCGCCGGTACCGCCGGTGGAGTCGGACCCTGTCCCCGGAAAAGCATCGAGTAGCCGAATGAGGATCGATCGTTCCGCTCGGAGTGGAGTTCCGCCGTCCTACCAGTCGGAAAAACCACAATCGACCGTAATGAAAGATCAAAAGCATCATTCCGCCGCGCCGAACCGGCCGTCTCCCTCGATCGGGCAGCGGGCTCCCTTGCAGCCTCCGGCGCGATTGCTTCAGCGGTCGTCGCAGAACCAAAAATCGGCCGCGGAGAAGTCGCCTCATCCCTATTCATTGCGTACCGTAGTTCCACCTTCGCTCAATACGGGCCCGAAGACGAAAGAAGGCGGTGATTCGACT
This sequence comes from uncultured Planctomycetaceae bacterium, assembly GCA_964632505.1. Lineage (GTDB taxonomy): Bacteria > Planctomycetota > Planctomycetia > Pirellulales > Thermoguttaceae > CAZWCE01. The sequence goes on from CAZWCE010000006.1 coordinate 144,454, forward strand.
TCGCCGAAAGACGGGAAGAGTCGGAAGGAGCCGGTGAACGAAGACGATTCGGCGGCTCTCGAAAAGAGTCTTTTCAAAAAGCCGTTGATTCGTTCTTCCAGCGATGCGGGATTCAGCACAACCACCGGCGCGGGAGAGAAACGACAAACTTCCTCGGCGAAGAAACCGCCGCTTCCCTCGACTCCGAAAGCGGTCGCCGCGCAACGTTCTCTCGATCACCCCGTGCCGTTGCCGCCGGTGCGGCCGGCGGCGTACCGGGAAAGTTCCGTGCAACAAGCTCGCCCGATGGCCCTTCCCCCCGTGCAATGAAATCGGCCTTTAACGTGATTCTCCTTCGAAGGGCCCTTGTCAATCAAGGGCCTTTTCGATGGCCTGGAGGACCTCGGAATCCGTCTCCGACATCTGATGGGATCGCAGCAGGTCGGCGGCGGGCTCCAAGGGAAAAGCTTGTCGATGCGAAGACAAGGCTTCCACACAGGCGAGCCGGATCACTGCTTCTTTCTCACGAAGTCCCCGCGAAAGGGCTTCCAGTGCATGGCGCTCCGGATGGTTCGTCAAAACGCCTGCCGCATTTCTTAAAAGGCCGCTTCTTCCGAGACGAGCCAGCGGCGTCTTTCCGAAGCGTTTCCGGAACATCGGCTCATCGAGGAAAAAGAGATCCACCAGAGGCAGATTTTGAAGTTCCGCCAAGGGGCGGAAGGCTTCCGAAACGAGCGGTGGTAAATCGGCGTTCCACGGACAAACGTGCTGGCAAGTATCGCACCCGAAAAGTCGCCTGTCCATCCGGCGGCGAAACTCTTCGGGAATAGCGTCTTGATGTTCAATCGTCCAGTAATTAAGGCACCTTCGGGCGTTCATGAGATAAGGCGCTTCGAGGGCACCGGTCGGACAGGCCTCTTGGCACGCCCGGCAGTTTTCGCAAGGGGTCCATCGGTCGTGCTTTGTGGAAGCGATACCTGGATGCTTCCCCGGAGAGGGGACGCGCTCCCGAAAACAGTCTTCCAGCGGTTCACTGGTGAGCACGGCGGCGAGAAAAAGGGAGCTGCCATAGTGGGGATGGAGCAGCATCGTGTTTTTCCCGAACTGGCCGAGACCGGCATCGACGGCCAATTGCCGTTCCATCAACGGTGCCGTGTCGACCACTCCCCGTGCCTTCCCGTCGGGGACTTCCACCAGGAAGCGTTGCGTCAATCGTTTCAAGCGTTTTCGCAAGCTGATGTGGTAATCGACGAATCCGGCATAGCGGGAAACCGTCCCGGTGCCGGGCGGCGGCTTTTCCGGGGGGCGGGTGCCGTAATAGGCGCCCAGCATAAGAATTCCCTTCACGCCGGGAAGCACGCCTTCGGGATGTTGTCGGGCCTTCAGACCTTTGCGGAGGTAATCCATCGTTCCGTGGTGGCCTTTTTCGATCCACTTCCGGTAGTCGGCATACGTCGCCGGGGAGACGACCGGCGCGGTACCGGCGAGGTCGAATCCCGCCTCGAGCGCCTCCGTCACCAATTTTTGGGTGAGATTCACCTGCTTCGGCTCCAATTCGTTCTCCGGGGATGTTATAATGGAGAGAACGTCCGGCCTGTTTTTCTCGGACGGCCTTTTTTATCATCTCCAAAATACGAAATTCCGCCCTCGCCTCCTGAAAACACTCGAGCGCAGGAGACCCCATGATGCCACCGAGTTCCCCCCCTGCACGTTGCTCCCATTTTCCCCTCTTCACAGGGGTTCTTCTCACCATTCCCCTGCTGATGCCGCTCGGGTGTCGGCAGCCGGAAGCGTCGCGCGAGGATTACGGCGAAATCGTCACTGAATTGCCCGATTTGCCGGAAGCGCAAGGGGAGTACTCCTATCCTGATATCGGCGTCAACCCGGCGCTGTTGCGTTGGCAGAACGCACAGGACGAATGATGTAGGAAGCGGTCACTATTTTTGGTTCTTCCGACATTTTCGTGGCTGATTGATGAGTCCTTGTCGTCGATATCGATTGGCTCGGCTCGGATTCACCAACCAAAGCAGGGGGGCGTTCCCTGCTGCGCCCTCCACCATCTCCGCCTCCTGGAGGCCTGCGGCCGTGCGGGTGCGAGGCGAAGATGGCTCCGGCCGAAGCAGGGGACGAATCGAACGCTTTTTACTCATGACAATTGGATTTACGTATCATTGCACTTCGGCACTAGCCATTAAATTCCCGGAAGAACCCTATTTTTTACGTCCCTTCCGACCGCCCGTCGATTCTTGCTTGAGCTGCCGTTGCCACCGATGCAGCCAGTTCATCGCCTCCATGGGCGACATCTCTTCGAGATTCAACGCTCGGGTTTCATCGATGAGCGGATGATCGGCCGGCCCGAATAGGGTCAATTGAATCTCCGATCCTTTTTGCGGAGGTTCACAGCCGGAGATTTTCACCTTACCGTCCGATTCCAGCATGGCTTCTTCCAGGTCGGCGAGGATTGCCTTGGCCCGATCAACGACGGGCCGCGGCACCCCGGCGAGTCGGGCGACGTGGATGCCGTAACTCTTATCGGCCGCACCGGGAACGATTTTATGGAGGAACACGACGTCGTCGTTCCATTCACGGACCGCCACGTTATAGTTTTCGATTTGCTCGAAGGAATGGGCCAGCTCGGTCAATTCGTGATAGTGGGTGGCGAAGAGGGTGCGGCAAGCGACCTGGTTGTGCAGGTGTTCCACCACCGCCCAGGCGAGCGAAATGCCGTCGTAGGTGCTCGTGCCGCGTCCGATTTCGTCGAGAATGACCAGGCTCTTTGAGGTCGCCATGTTGAGGATTCTCGCCGTTTCCGTCATCTCGACCATGAAGGTACTCTGCCCCCGGGCGAGTTCGTCACTGGCCCCGACCCGGGCGAAGATTCGATCGGCCACCCCCACCGTCGCTTCCTCGGCCGGCACGAAACTACCGATCTGCGCCATCAACGTGATGAGGGCGACCTGTCGGATATACGTGCTCTTGCCCGCCATATTCGGACCGGTGATTAATTGGATTCGCCGCGTGGATTCCTCCATTTCCGTATCGTTCGGTACGAAAACCCCCTCAGGTTCCAGAATATCGAGCACCGGGTGGCGCCCCTGCCGGATGGTGAGCACCGGATCGGACGTGACCGTCGGGCGGCAGTAATTCCGTTGCCGAGCCAGGGTCGCCAGAGAGGAGAGCACGTCGAGGTGGGCCAAGGCCATGGCCGAGCGATGCATCACCGGTCGAGCCCGGGCCGCCTTCTCACGAAGGGTCACGAACAGGTCGTATTCCAGCGCGCACGCTTTCTCGTCGGCGGTGAGAACTTTTTCCTCGTATTCTTTCAGCTCCGGCGTGATGTAACGCTCCGCATTCTTGAGCGTTTGCTTCCGATGGTAGTTCTCGGGGATCTTTTCCCGGTGAACATTCGTGACTTCGAGATAGTAGCCGAACACTCGATTGAACCCCACCTTCAGATTGGCGATTCCGGTTCGTTCCATCTCCTTCGCCTGATACTGCGCGATCCACTCTTTGCCACCTTTTTGCAAATCACGGAAGGCGTCCAGTTCTTCGTGGTATCCTTCGCGGATGAAACCTCCCTCTCGACTGGTCAGCGGGCTGTCGTCCACCAGCGCCCGCTCGAGTTCTTCCGAGAGTTCTTCGCAAGGATCGATGCTCTCCCGAAGCACCGCAAGCAGCCGTCCCTTGCCATCGGCCAGCATGTGTTTGAAATCCGGGAGGTTGCGGAGCGAGCGCCCGATGAAATTCAGATCGCGGGGGGTGGCTCTTCCGGTAGCGACGCGCGAGAGCAATCGCTCAATGTCGTACACTTTTCGAAGCAGCTCCCGGAGGTCGGCAGTCAGGCGTTCCTCTTCGACCAACTCCGCCACACTCTCCAGCCGGGTCTCGATTTCTTCGGGATCGATCAGCGGGTTGTTGACCCAATCGCTCAGTAACCGCGACCCCATTGCGGTGACGCACTGATCGAGCACCGAAAGCAGCGTGCCTTCGCGACGTCCTTCGCGGAGAGTCCGGGTGATTTCCAGGCTCCGCCGACTCGATTCGTCGATTTCCAATAGCCGGCTCGCATGGTACGGCACCAAGGAGTCGAGATGCTCCAGCGATTGCTTCTGAGTTTCCTGGAGGTAGTCGAGAATCGCCCCGGCGGCCTGAATCGAAGGGCGTTCCTCCTTTGCGTCGGAAAAGCCGAATCCTTCGAGCGTCGTCGTCCGGAAGTGGCTTGTCAGCAGTTCGTGGGCGTTTGGATATCCGAACGACCAGTCGGGGCGGCGGGTCACCATCATGGCGTCGCCCAGGTGGGAGGGAATCAGGCCGTTTCCCGATTCGGGAACGAGGCATTCCGAAGGAGCGAGTCTGGCAATCTGATCGGGCAAGTGCTCCGGGGGAACCACGGCGGCGAAGAAACGCCCGGTGGAGAGATCGGCCCATGCGAGCCCCGCCGGCTGCGTATCGGTGATCGAGACCAGGTAGTTGCACTCCCGGGGATCGAGGATCGATTCCTCGGTGACCGTGCCGGGCGAGACCAGTCGGGTGACTTCACGTCGGACCAATCCCTTCGCTTTTTTGGGATCTTCCACCTGCTCGCAAACGGCGACCCGGTGACCGGCGGCGATCAGCTTCGCCAGATAACCGTCGAGTTGATGATGGGGAAAACCGGCCATCGGGGTGGCGCGGGTGCCTTTGTCGCGACTGGTCAGCGCCAGCCCGAGCACCTTCGCGGCGATTTTGGCATCCTCGAAGAAGAGTTCGTAGAAGTCGCCCATGCGAAAAAACAGCAGCGCTTCGGGGCAGGCCTTCTTCGCTTCTTCATACTGCTTCATCATGGGAGAAGTGTCTGCTTTTGCCATGGTCTCATCGTATCAGAAGGTGGTGCAAATGAAAAGTACCGAGCGTGGCCTCCTTCTCCACATCCGAGGCGAGGGACGCCGAAGACGCCCCCTTTTCGGCGCCTCTTCTCCAGGCGGAAAAGTCGGCCCGCTTTCCGGACCCCCACGCGCTCTTCGGGGAGGAAGCGGCTCAGCGTCTTCGATTTTTTTTCAGCCGAGCGAGCGACCACTGAACGGTCAGCACCAGCAGGTAGACCACGCCGGCGACGACGATCATCGTCGGGCCGGAGGAGGTGCTCCATCTCAGGCTGATGAGTAGGCCGGTCCAGGAGAAGAGAAAACAGAAGATGATCGACCAGATGACCATCGGTCGGAGGCGGATCGTCAATCTCGAGGCGACCGCCGGGGGGAGAGTGAGCATGGCGATGACCATGAGGATTCCGACCACACGAACCATCAACACGACGTTGACCGCCGTGAGCACCAGCAGTAGAAGGAAATAGGCGGTATCGTGGATGCCGCGGAGCCTTGCGAATTCCGCATCGAAACAGACCGCCTCGACCTTCAGGAACGTGGGAATCGTGACTCCCACCACCAGGGCGCCGAGCAGTATCACCAAGTAGAGGTCGAGCGAGGAGATTAAAAGGATGTCGCCGAAAAGGTAACTTGTAAGATTGTAGTATCCGGGAGTGAAGTCGAGAAAGAGCAACCCGACGGCCATGCCGATCGCCCAAATCGCTCCGATGACGGTGTCTTCGCGTTCTTTCGCTTTCAGGCTGACCGTTCCGATGAATAGGGCGCTGAGCACCGCCACGGGAATGGCGAAGAGAATCGGATCGAACCATTCATACGCCTCCTCGGGCGAGGTCTGCTGCAAACGATCCAGAAATGGCAACCATGTCAGGGAGAGGGTGCCGGCGATCAGGTGTTTTTTTAAGAAGAGGCTGATGCCGATCCCGCCGAAGGCCGTGTGTGCGACCGCGCCGGCGAGGTAGCTGATGCGCCGAACGACGACGAAAGTCCCGATGATCCCGAAGGGAATGCTTCCAATGGCGCTGACGGCGAGCGCCATTCGAAAAAAACGGTATTCCGGTGCGGTGATCAGAGAGTGCCACTCACCCATGGCGACACTCCTTTCCCGGGCACTGCCGGTCGTGACGCACCATTTTCATGTCGGCACCATAGATATCGCGAATCACCTCGCCACTCAGCTCGCTCGTGGGATGGACCACCACCTGGCGGTTTACGCAGATGACCGTGTTGACGATCTGCGAAACGACACCGATGTCGTGCGAGACGATCAGGATCGTCATCCGCTGGTTGAGCTCTTTCAGGATGTCGAACAGGATCTCCTCGGAGGTCGGGTCGATGTTGCTGGTCGGTTCGTCCATCATCAGGATTTCCGGATTGCTGCAAAGCGTTCGTGCGATGAGCGTCCTTTGTCGCTGCCCGCCGGAGAGGGAGGAAAAGGGGGTGTCGGCCAGGGAGGCGACTTGCATCTCCTCCATGGCGCGTTCGACTTCCCGACGATCCTCGCGCCGATAGCGGCATTGCCATCGACGGCCGAGCCTGCCCATCAAAACCACGTCGCGCACCGTCACCGGAAAGAGATCGTCGACGTTCAGATACTGCGGCGTGTACCCGGCCCGGAGTCGGCTGTTTTTGGGCGGTTGCCCGAGCAGTTCGACACGACCTCGGTCGGGGGAGTACAACCCCAGAATAATCTTCAACAAGGTCGTTTTTCCGCCGCCATTGGGACCGACGACCGAAACGAAATCGTCGTGCTCGACCGAAAAGGTGACCTTCTCAAGAACCGGTTGGTGGTCGAACGAAAAGCATACGTCCTGCAATCGAATGACCGACGGTTTGTCCGACAAGGCGATACCTCGCGACGATGAAGGGGAAAGGGAGCAAGCACTGATCCCCCATTATATCCGATCCGATTGCGTTGAACACCTCGCCCGTTTGCGGTAGGTTTCGACGAGAAAATCACCGGATCGTCGGAAAGATCAATTGGCCGTCGGCTTGAGCATCGATGTTCTCGTAGGACCCAAAGAAGTCGCTGTTGGCGTCGAGCCAGAGCGTGACGCGCCGCTTCTCTTGCGGCGAGAGATTCACGCCATAGTGGTCCTCCTCGAGGTAGGGCGTCAATTTCGCCGCCTTGGCACCGAACTTGCCGGGAATGGTTCGCGCCGGGGCCCAGGCATCGTACCCCGTCTGACGCGGTGCGCCGTAATAGAAAGCGAAAGGTTCCAGATTCCGATAGGAATCATACCATCGGAAGGGATCCTGTTTCCAGTTGCCCTTGACCAACGAAGGGGCTCCCTCGCCGGACTTTTGCTGATGGCATTCGACGCAGTGCTTCTCCAAAACCGGTTGAACCAAACGTGGAAAACTGAAAGGATGCGAACCGGCGACTTCCGGCGAAATTTCCGAAGGAGGACGTCGAAACGCCAAGGGCGACTTGGCGACCATGCCCAGCGGTGAACGGGCTTTTTCCTCATGACAGCCGGAGCAGACGAGCCGTTCGCCGCCGTGCACGTAGGTGGCACTGCGCATCGACTGGACCGCCATGCCGTTTTCATCGAGGGCCTGGAAGTAGACCGAGATCCCCGGCGGCAGTAGGAAATGGGCGCTCCCGTCTTCTTCGACCGGAACGGTTCCCAGGACCGTTCGGGCGCCGGTTTCGCAGCCGAAGCCGATTTGCGGGTCGTGGTGGTTGGCCACGCTCTTGGGCAAGAGATGAAAGATACGCAACTGCTTGATTTCCGTGCCTTCCGGAAAGGGATAAAGGCTGTCGTACACATTGACCAGACTGACCGTTGCCGGCTCGGTCATGCCGGGCGTGGAAAGATCGATGGCGTGCTCTTCGCCGATTCGCTGGAAGCGGGGGTTGTCGACCAGCTCAACCGGCTCGCCCACCGACGGGACGACCGGGGGAACCGGCCGGGGACGGAGAGGCAGGGGGGTGGTGCAATTGAACTGCTCGTTCCGATGCAGCAGCACCCGGTTTCCAAAAGCATCGACCAAGTAGAGACCGAACCGGTGATCGTTCTTCGGCGAACCGTCCCGATCGACCGAGCATAAGTACAGATGTTCACTCAACGGCCAGGGGGTGCCGTATTTAAGCGTGCCTTTTTCGGCCGTTTCGGGAAAACCGTTGTCCGGAGTGATCCGGCGAACCGCCGAGAGAGCGTCGTCGTCGGGGACGCTCGGATCGATCAGAATCAACGAACCGAACGTCACCTGGTGATGGGCGGCCGCCACGGCGAGGTATTTCCGGGAACCCGGGATCGCCAGCACATTCATCTCCATGTTGGGCGCGTCGTCGTGGCTTTCCTTGTAATTGCCCTGGATGATGCGGGGATCGCGGCCGTCGGGCGTGGTGATCCACGGATGATGGGCCTGGTTGAATCCGCGGTCGACGTAATCCCATCGGGTGTAGACGATCATGCCGTCGTGGTTCACACTGGGATACCACTCATTCGATTCGTGGTGACTGAGACGCTGGAGATGGTTCTCTTGTCGATTCATCGCGTGAAGAGTGTAAATCGGGACCGGCCGGGCATGGCATCGTCCGAAACCGCCACGGCGTTCGGAGATGAAAACAATCCGGCCATCGGGGAGAAAAAAGGGATGCAGGTCGTTCCAGGGACCGTCGGTCAATTGCCGCAGCCCCGTGCCGTCGGTACCGACGCGGAAAAGGTGGAAGGAGAGTTCCGGCGACCATTCGGCTGTTTTGAACCAGTGGCGCGGGGCGGGATCGGGGGTTTCGAGTCCGCACTGGGTGTAGGCGAAGACGATCGTTTTTCCATCGTAGGAAAGCGTCGGCGAAAGGAAGTTGCCGCCCTCGAGCTTCTGGCCGTCGAGCCGCCCTCCCTCGACGCTCGTTTCGGCGAGGAGATTCCGTTCCGTCGGGGAAGCGCCGAAGGGATCCTCCAGCACGCAAAGAGCTCCACCGGGTCGCTGGAAGCACCCGAAGAACTGGTCGCACATGTGATTCAGCGGCGGAAGACGACGTTTGACGAAGACGATTTTCTCGAAGTCAAGCGCCGGATGGGAGAGCATCAATCGCCGACGCAGGTGAAACGCTTCCTGGAAGAGAGCCCGACGCTGTGAATGATTCGTCGGATCGATCTTCTCCGCCTTTTGGGTCAGCGTGTCCAATTCTCCGGCCAGGGAGACGAGGCGGTCGGATTCCGAAAGCGACCGCCGGTGATCGAGCATGGCCCGGGTTCTGCGGAGCAGGACATCGAGGGGATCGCGGTCTTTCGGAAGGATCGTGGCCGCTTCGGTGAAGGATTCATCCGCGACCTTGCGGTACCAATCCTTTCGCGTGAGTTCCTTCTGGAGTTCCCGGTATTGGGCATCGCATTCCTCGGCGATCCATTGTTGATGTGCGGCTTCCGAGGGAAGCGCTTCCTTTGCGGCCATCGTATCGATCGAAAAAAACAGCGCCGAGCCGGCGACGAGTAGATAAGTGATAGAACGAATCATCTGCAATCCCTCTTGTGTTCAATGCACTCCGAGCAACATTTCCTGCCGCATGCGACGAAACAAGGCAACCCTCGGTGTATTTCTCCGTTGATTGTATCGGGAAAGTGCGGAAGAATCCATTCTTCTTCGGGATTTTTCGTGTTGCGTGATGATTCCTGCTGCTCATCGGTTGCGGCGATTCGCATAAGGACTTCTCGGATTCGAGGGCATGACCATGCCGCCGCCATAGGGCATGCGGGTCGGGTAGCCGGAGGCCGCCGATTGATAGATCGCCTGGAGGGCCTGTTGGACCACGTTCGTATTCACCTTTTCCAACGGCAAGACATGCAGCTTTCGCGAGGGCTGTTCCAGCATTTCTTCGTCGAGCTCCTTGGCGTATTCCTTGATGTCCTCGGCGAGATTGTCCGGCGCGATGATGACGATCGAGTTGGTCAACGTGTCGACGGAAATTCGGGGAAAAACGCCTCCCGGCAGTCGGGTCGCCATCAGTCGTTGCTGGTAGACACTCAGGATTTGCTGCAAAATGCGCATCGCTTGGGTGTTTTCGATCTGAACTTTCACCGGCTTCTGGACCGCCGCCATGCCGGGAAGCTCCTCGACATCGAGCATGGCGATCAGTTCCTCGACCTCCCGGCGGACGTTCTTCGGCCCTTTCACATAGATGGTGTTGGTCGTTTCGTCGGGGAGGATCTCCAACCGCGTCGAGCGGCTCCCATAGCGGCCGTAGCGCGAAGAACGGGAGTAACGTGAATAACGCGACGAATAACCTTGCGACCCCTGCATTCGGTCGGAAAGGAGCAGTTGGAGCTTCTGCGCGACAAAAGAGGCGCTGGTGTTCTTGATCGTGTAGATGGTGTAGTCGTGGCCTTCGAAGACGACACGACTGTTGACGCGTTTGACCAATTGTTCAAGTTGATTCAGAGCCCGGGTGTTGTCGGAGGCGATCGTCAGCGTCCCGTCTTCACCGACGATCAGATAGACCGGTTCGTTGCCGTCGGTCGCCGTGCCGCCTTGGCCGAGTTTCGAGGCGTACCCCTCGACGGTCGAAGATGGGACCACCGCCGGTCGGGAGCCGGTGGAGCTCCGCGAAAGAGTAGCGTTTCTCCCGGCTGAATAGGAGCCGCGGCCGCGGGCCGGTCCGGCCGGTCCGCGAGAGCTGGAAGGTCCTTGGGGAGCGCAAAGACCTTTAGGGAGAGGGACGCTGCTCGCCGACTCCTCATTCGTCGGCTCCTGTTCCGTCTTCTCCTTATCGGCTTCCCCCTCCGGAGATTTCTCCCCGGCGGAGTTCTCTACCGACTTCTCCTTTTCAGGTTCTTGCTTTGTCGGGGCTTTCTCTTCCGCCTCCGTTTCCTTCGACGCCGGTTTCTCCTGAGCCGGTTTTACGGGAGCCGCCTTTTCGGAAGGCTTTTCGTTCGACGCCGGCTCAGGCGGATTCTCGGAAGCGTTTTCCGCTTTCTCCGGCGGTGTTTTTTCAGGCGCCGGTTCGGCGGACTTCTTCGACTCCGTCGACTCGGCGGGCTCCTTTTTTAAGCTGGGATGATCGACCGGCTTCGCGAGATCCTCTTCCTCTTTTGGCTGAGGTTCGGCCCCCGGCTTGGATTCCGTTTCCGGATCCGGAGTTGGTTCCGCCTCCGGTTCAGGTTCGGGTTTCGAATCCGCTTTCGATGGTTGGGCTTCCTCGATTGAGGAAAGGGGAATCTCGTCGCCGGAGATCAGCGAGGAGTCGGCATCCGTGGGGGCTTCCGGCACGGTTCGCGAACCGCGGTCGGGATTCTCTTGAGGCGCCTTTTCGGGTTGACCTCCGGACGGATTCTCCTCGGTTTGGATGAGCATTTCGTCCTGACGAATCACCTGAAGTTGACTGCCGCTGACCTGCGGCCAGAGTTTCTGAATTTCCTCGATGACATCTTCGGGATTTCCGTCGAATTTCAGGACCCGAAGCCGGTCGTTCCTTCCCTGCGGAGCCCGGGATTGAGGAGCGGGCACCGAGACGCCGGTTTCCGGATCGACCACCGGTGGGAGATTGACTTCGCCCATCTTGATGAGCGTGTTTCGGACCTCTTTCAGTTGATCGGGGGTCCCGCGTACGTACATTTGATTGGAGTACTCGTCGATTTCCACCGACGGGGCCGCGTCGTAGCTCTCGTCGGCGAAAAGCTGATAGATGGCGGTCCGGGCGGACATGGGTTCCACGAATTCTAGCTGGAAGACCTCGAGTTGTTTCTCTTCGGTCCGCAACGAATCGAGCACATCTTGGATGAGTTGATGATGTTCCGGTCTCGTGTAGACGACCATCTGGTTGCTGTAGTAGTCGGTCGACAGATCGATATCGATGCCTTTGTCGTCGAAGAGGTCGCGCAAAAGGCGGATCGCCGTGTACGACGCAATGTTCTTGAGGGAGTAGATCTTCAGTTCCGATTTCGGATCGGCCAGACCACCCGCTTCGATTTGTTGGATCAAATCATCAATGTACCGGTGTTGCTGCGGGGTGGCCATCGCCACGAGCGATTTATTGTGGGGGTCGAAACGCAGGAGGAAACGCGGATCCCGGCTATAGAGGATCGACAAGGCCGAGTAGAGATCGCGTGTATCGGCGGTCGCCACCGGGTGGATCTGCACCGTCACTTGCGTTTCCGGGTCGAGCTTATCGAGCTCTTCGACGATCATCTCGACCTTTTCGTGCTCCTCGGGAGTCGCCGTGATGAGGAGCATGTCGGCGTATTGGTCGTAGGTGATGCGTACGTTCGGCATCTGGGCTTGAATGGATGTATAGGCAGAGGAGATCGAGGCCCGCTGGAATCGGTAGACCTTCGGCACCGCCTGGTTGGGATCGTCTTCGTTCATCTCTTCGACGGCTTGCCGGATTTTGAGATGATCGTTCATGTTCGCCCAGACCAGCAACATGTGCGGATCGGTCCCGTAGCCGAACTTCGCGTTGGGGGCGAGTTCCTGGAGCAGGGGCGTCGCGGCGGTGGCCGTGGTATTGTCGATCGAATAGGTCTCGATATGGGCGATCGAGGACATCTGCTTCGACTTGATCTGCTCGACGATCTTCGCGACCTTTTCCTGGTCGGTCGGACGTCCCCAGATGACCAGATGGCCGGCGGTCTCGCTCGGAAAGATGACCACTTCCGGCGCCGCCGTTCGGATGCCGCCGATGACGTACCCGATGAGCATCCGCGGAACGTTGCTCATATCGTAGACCACCGAGGTGTTCTGAGCTCCTTCGGGCGGTTCGACGTCGATCTCCTCGAGGATCTTCGCGACTTCTTCGTGGGAACTTTCCGAAGCAAACACGATAAGCTGATGGGTGTCTTCCCGATCGCTGACGTAAACGTCGCGTTCGAAAATCTGCTCCAGATGTCTCATTGCCAACCAGGAGGAAATGTGTTTCAGGTGGTACATCTTATGGAAACGATCGGGGAAGGCTTTCTCCATGGTCGAGAGGGCTTTTTCGATTTTCTGATGATCGGTATCGCTTCCCCAGGCGAGCATTTTGTTCATCTCTTCGCCCGGCACGAGAATGGCCCCGGGAACGAGATTGCGCAGGATGGGGAGTACTTCATAGAAACGGCGCTCGCTCACATCGTAGTACCGTAGCGATTGACCGATCTCCTCGAGTTCGAACGATTCCATCTTCGCCAATGCCCGCTGGAGGTCCTCATGTTCGCTGGGAGTGGCCCAGACGAAGAGTTGGCTGCCTCCGCCCGGGGCGATGGAAGCATAAGGCGCGACCCGTTGCAAAAAGGTGATCGCCTGTTGCAGGTTCACTTTCGAAATGCTGTAGAATTCCAGTATCGGCTTCTGCTCGGCCAAGCCTTCGCTGAGCGAATCGAGGAAGCTTTTGATCTTCTGGTGATCGTTCTGGGAAGCGACCGCCATGATGGCCGCCCGATCGTCGGTGAAGCTGAATCGGGCATCGGGGAACGCCTCCCGCAATGTCAGATAGGTGGCTCCCAACGACCAGGTGCGTTCGGAGAACGGATAGATTTTCGGCATCATCCGCACGTCCTCGGGAATCGGCACGTCGAGGATTTCGAGCATCTTGCCGATTTCCAGTTGCACGATCTTCGGGGCGTAGACCACCAGGGCCTGTTCGCCGCGGGGATCGAGCTCCATGCGGGTATCGGGGTAGGCCTCGCGCAGCCACATGAACGCGGTCCGTGCGGGGATGTTCTTGAGCGTGTAGAGGGCGTAATTTTCTTGGTTTTCCTCCGGGGGATCCTGGGCGAGCTCTTCGAGCAGTTGCTCGATTTTTTCCTGGGTTGCCTTCGGTCCCCAGACGACGATCTGGTCCGGCTGCCATCCCATCGAAGGATCGGCGTCGGGATACATGTACCGGAGAACCCGGGCGATGCGATCCACGTTTTGCGTTCCCGGCGGCACATGATGGATTTTCATCGTGCTCCGAGCGCCGGTTGGTCCCTTGCCGCGGAGCTGTTCGACGAACTCGGCGATCTTTTGTTGATCTTCCTCGGTGGCCACCGCGACCAGCTCGTTGGAGTTGGTGCCGGGAGTGAATTGCGCCCCCGGCACGATATCTTCGAGCAGCTCCATCAGCGTGTAGGCCGAACGTTCTTCCAAATAATATGCCCGGGTCACTTTGCGGCCGGCGAGCATGGCGGTGGCGGCGAGCGCCTCGATCGCACCGGTGACCTCCTCGTGGAACTCCTTCGGGGCGAGTACGATCGCCGTCTTGGTCTCGGGATCGACCTTGAAATACGGGGTCGTCTCGTCTTGGGCGGAGCGAGAGGAACGATAGAGGGAATAGCGTCGCCTGTAGGCACTCGTTTCCGAGAGTTCCGAAAGCGATTGGGCATCGGGGAGGAGACCGCGGAGCGTTTCCTCGACCGTTTCGGGATCGGCGTCGCCGATGGGGTAGACCATCATCTTCAGTCGGTACTCGTCGTCCTCGGCCTGGACCTGCTCGAAGATCGAGGCGATTTCCGCGTGTTCCTGTTCGCTCGCCCGGACGGTGACCTTGTTGGCCATCGGGTCGGCGAAGACCTCGACCTCCGGCATGAGCGTTTCGAGGATCTCCTCGGCGGTCCGGTAGTACATCTTGGGGATCGAGTAGACTTCGTACGTCTCCTGCATGCCCAGGGCGTTCTCGCCGTTCGCTTCCTCGATGGCGTCGCCGATGTGAGCGTGTTGTTCGGGAGTGGCCCAGATCAGAAGTCGGTTGGATCGCTCATCGAGCGTGATTTTCAGTCCGGGGTACATCGACTCGATCGTTTCCAGGATCACGTCCGGCTCCGGCGACGCCAGCGGATAGGCCTGGAGGGTCCGGTTTTCGGTGCCTTCGCGTTGCATCTTGGTCAGCGCCTCGGCGATGATCTTGTGCTCCTGCGGCGAAGCGTAGGCGACCAGATCGCCCGATTCCCGGTCGATCGCCAAATCGCCCTGGTCGTTCAAGAGATCGGTCAGCACGGTGTAGGCCGTGTAGTCGTCGACTTTCGTCAGCGGATAGACCTCCACCGTGTTGGTTTCATGGTCGCGGGAAATCGCTTGGACCACCTTTTTCGCCTTGTCCACTTCTTCCCGGCTTCCGAAGAGCACCACGTTCACCAGTCGCGAATCGAACAAAACGCGCACGCCGGGAACCACCTCCTGGATGTGTTCGCGGAGATTGCCCATGGTCAGGTACATCGTCGAGCGGTCCATCGTGCGGCGAAGATTCGGTCGGAAGAACTGGACGCTCTCGTAGACCAGTTCCTCGGTGCCGGCCTCGGTCGCCTTTTCATTGATCTTGGCAATGGTGTCGTCGACCAACTGCTGCTCGGCGGGTGTGCCGATGACGGTCAACTCATTCCGCTGCTCGTCGTACGAGAATCGGGCGGCCGGCGCCATGTCGCGGAGTCCCTGAAGGATCTCCTCGCGGAGGGTGGTCTTCGGCGTGTAGAAGCGGATTTGCGGCTGATTCTCGGAATCGAACGTGCGGTTCAATTTCGCCAGGGCATTGCGGATGATTTCCAGGTCCCGGGCCGACCCGAACGCGATGAGCTTCTGGTAATCGCCGTCGATCATGATGCGCGCCTTCGGCGCCAGCTCGCGGAGGCTGTCCTGCAAGTTCCGCAGGGAATAGTAGCGACTGCTGACGGAGCTGCCCATATAGAGGGAACCGATGGAGAACGATTCGAACTGCGGCATGTCATCGGCCGATTGCATTTGATTGTACTGGTCGATGGCCGCGCCGATGCGGTCGAGCGAAGTAGGCTTGGCGATGGCGAGGATCGTCCGCTCTTCTTCGTCGAGGACGATCTCCGCCCGGGGGGCGATGTCTTCCAGGCCGTCGATGAACGAATTCGAGGGGGGCAGATTCACCGGGAAGGTGCGCAGCTCGGACGCTTCGCCGGTGGCGGCCTGGGCTTCGAGTTTGTCGATCGTCGTCTTGATCAATTCATGATTCTCCGGCGTGGCGAAGACGATCAGGTTCCGTCGGCCCTCGTCGCTCTCGCGGTTGAAGGTGATCGTGGCGTCGGGGACCATCGGGTAGAGTAGCCGGTAGAGTGTCAGGGAATCGAGATGCTTCGGGGTGTAGACTTCCGCCGTCGCCGCGACTTCCTCGGAGTCGGAGTAGCCGATCTTGTCGAGGGCACCGCGGACGATCTCCAACTCCTCGGGAGTTCCCCAGGCGATGAGCCGGTAGTATTTCGACCCGAGGAAAAACTCCGCTTCCGGCACCAGTTGCGAAAGGTTCTCGGTCAAGGTCCGTAGGGTGACATATCGGCTGCTGCTGCTATCGTACCGGATGCTCTTGACGGTGAAGCTCTCGTAACGCGGTTGGTTTTCGGCGGTGATCGGCGAATCGATCTCTTCGATGGTCCGGGCGACCTTCTCCAGCTCCGACTTCGTCCCCCAGACCAGGAGGCGGTTTCCCGTGTCGCCGGGCACCACGTTGACCTCCGGATGCATTTCCGAGAGCACATCGGTCGCCGTTTGCGATTCGACCGTCGTCAGGTTGAAGGAGCGGAGGTCCAGGCCGAGCTCCTCGCTCGAGGCCATCGCCAACTGCACGAGGACCTGGCTGATCAGCTCGTGCTCGGTCGGCTTCGCCCAGATCGAAATCTGTCCCGGCTGCTCGTCTTCGACGATCTCGATGCTTTCCAGATCCTCACCGGCCGAATCCAGAAACGCCTCGAACCGCTTTCGCTGCGTGGAGGTCACCTGATAGATAAAAAGCATCGGCTCTTCCGGGGCGGTGAACGTGCCGACGATGTTCTCCACGTTGTGTTCGATGATCTTGTGTTCCGCCGGCGTCGCCACGACCATCAACTGCTTGCCCTCTTCATCGGAGACGATTTGGGCCTCGGGCACCATCTCGGCCAGGGCCTCGAGCAGAAACTCGGTCGGTTTTTTTTCGAGTTGGTAAAACTGGATCACCGGATCGTTCGGACCCGGCTCTTTCGGATCGACCTTCCGCATGAACGCCTCGACCTCGGCCAAGTCGGTCTTGCTGCCGTGGGCGAGGATCGCCTCGGAGTCGGTGTCGTAACTGGCACGCACGCGGGGAAAGAGGATCCGCATCATGCTCAGGACCGAGGAGTAGTTCGCCTCGCGAAGCGGAAACACACCGAAGCGGTCGACCGCGCTCGTTTCCTCCTTCAGATGTTGGACCGCCTTTTTGACGATTTCATGCTCTTCTTCGGTTCCGTAAACGATCAGATTTCGGGTGTAGCGATCCATCGAGACTTCGGCGTTGGGCACCAGCCGTTGGATGTCCCGAAGGAAGTAGATGTACGGTTGGTAGGTTCCTCCCGAGTCGTAGGTGTAGAAGCCTTGTACCTCGTAGGCGGCGAAGTGACGCTCGGGACCTTCCTCCGCCTTGGAGTCGATCTCTTCGAGCATCATCTTGACCGCGTCGGCCTGGTCGGGATGGACCCGGAGGATCAGCCGGTTCTGGGCCTCGTCCTCGGTGATGCGGACATCGGGATAGAACTCTCCGAGCAGGGAGGTGATCGTGTCGGTGTCGACCACGCGGACCTTGTGGAAGATCAGCTTCTGTTGCTTGTCGGTGGCGAGTCCCTTATCGAGTTCTTCCAAAAACTGGGCGATCCGGTCGTGCTGCGACGGGGTGGCCCAAATGGAAAGCACGTTCTCGCGATTGTCCTGGATGAGGCGGAAGTCGCCGATCTCCTCCTTGAGCGTATCCTGGATCGAATCGTAACGCTGACGCTGGCTGGTCGTGACGGTGTAAAGCCGCAGCTCGTTTTCTTCGTGCTCGGGCATCTCCTCCAGGAGGCGCTCGATCTCCAGCTTGATCTTCGAATGGATCGCCGGCTTCGCGCGAACCACCAACATTTTGGGATGGTTTTCGTCCCGGCGGATGTCGGCCTGTTGCGCTTCCTCCGGGAGGGCTTCCTTGAGCAGGTCGACGAACTCGTCGGTCACCTTCTGGTCGATGGGGTAGAAATGGAGCTGTTCTTCGGCCGGCCGGGCGACCTGCACCTCGGCGAGCATTTCGGCGAAGGTCGACTGATCCTCCGGCGAGGCGATGACCACATAACGCTGGTCCTCTCCGTCCCAGTTGATTTCCGCCTGAGGAAGACGATCCTCGAGATAGCTCATCACGTTCGAGGGAAGTTCCTCATCGGCCGGGTAGAACTCCAGCTCTTCCACTTCCGGCAGCGCCGTTTTGATTTCCGAGAGCAGGCCGGCGAACTTCTCGTGTTCCTTCATCTTGCCGATGACCACGTACCGACCTTCCTCGCCGTCCCAGTTGATTTCCAGGTCCGGGAGCAGTTGATCGAGGTAGCTCATCACGTTGGAGGGGAGTTCCTCGGCGACGGGGTAGAACTTCAGCGTGTCCTCCTCCGGCAGCGCGGCGACCGCCTCGGTGAGCAACTTCTCGAATTCGGTGTGGACCGCTTCCGGAGCGAGTACGACGTACTGCTGGTTCTCTTCTTCCCAATTCACTTCCGCCTGAGGCACCATCTCCTGAATTTGCTCAGAGACCGACGTGGGGAGCTGTTTCTCGATCGGGTAATACTTCAAAATGTCCTTGATGATTTCGCCGGCGGTCGCCGCCTCGATCACCTCGGTGATGTTCTCCACCTCCGACTTCTTGCCGTAGACCATCAGACGCATGTTCTCCTGGTCCATGGTCACTTCCGCCCGGGGAGCGACGTTGCGGATCGAGGCCATCACTTCAGCGGAAAGCTCTTTTTCGAGCGGGAAGAACTTCACCCGGGTGGCCAGTTGCGACTCCATCTGCTCGATCGCTTGGCGGATCTCCTGTTGCACCTTCGGCGTGGCATAGACCAACAAGCTGTTCGAATAGGTGTCGATGTTGATGTCCACGCCGGGGACCATGTCGACCAGCGTGCGCATCGCCGTCGAGGCATAGACCTTCTGCAGGGGATAGATTTCCAGTTGCGGGACGTTCATCGCCGCTTCGGGGGAATCGTCGGTCGGTCGGCCGGCGACCCCGTGGAGCTGATCGAGGATGCTCTTGAGCCGTTCGTGCTGCTCTTCGGTCGCCCAAATCGTAAGTTGGTTCTCGCGACCCTCGCTGAGCATGAGCATGTCGTCGAATTCATCCTCTCGCGAAAGAGTTCGGTACATCAGCATGAATCGGCGGAACTGCTCCTGCGTCACGGGATAAAGAACCACCTTGCGTTCTTCTTCCGGTTCCAGCGACGTTTCGAGATAATCGATCGTCGACTGGATCAGGTCGTGCTCCTTGGCGGTCGCGATGACGAGAATCCGGTTGTTCTCGGCGTCGAAATTCACCTGCGCCGTCGGAACGAGGTCTTCGAGGGTTTGGCCGACTTCGGCGGAGATTTTCAGGTTCTCGTCGGTGAATTTATAAACCTTCACCACGGGGGCGTCTTCGTCGGAAGGCCCGCTGCGCAGCTTCTCGATCAGCTCGGAGACCTTTTCCTGATCATCCGGCGGACCGAACACGACCAGCTTCTTCGCTTGCTGGTTCAGCGTGATTTGCGAATCGGGAACCACCTCTTCGAGCGCCTCGACCAACTCCTCGTTGAAGTTGCCCATCATGGTGTACGGATTGTACGTCCCGTAGCGGCCGCTCTGCATCGCCATCATCCGCGACATGTACCACATGTTCTGCGGGGAGTCGTCGAGCAATCCTTCCAAGGGATAGACTTCGACCACCGGAGCGGTTTCGCCGGTCGCGCCCGCCTCGAGCGAGGCGATGATCTCGTCGATCTTCTCGTGGTTCTCTTTCGACGTGTAGGCGTTGATCTGGTTCGAGCCTTCCAGCCGGAAATATTCGCCCTTGACGACCTGTTCGAGCACATCGAGCACCCGGGAGACGTCGAGCTTGCCGACGGTGTGGGTATCGAGCACCGGGGCTTCCCGTTTCCGGCGTTCCGCTTCCTCCTTGCGTTTCTTTTCTTCTTGCTCCTTACGGCGCTCTTCCTGTTCCTTTTTCTTCCGGGCCTCTTCCGCCTTGCGTTCCTGTTCCCGTTCGTATTGCCTTTGGGCGTAGGAGACCAGCCGATCGACGATATCCTGGATGATCCGCAAGTTGCCCCCGGTGTCGGTGATCATCATGTTGTTGCCCAGCGGCATGCGGGTCACCTCGGAAAACGGACCGAGAAACGGCCGGATCGATTCAAAAACCCGATCGTATTCGGCACGCCCCAGATCGAACGTGACGGTGACGAATTCGAACTTGCCGCGCTGATCGAGCTGTTCCGGGGTGATCTTCGGAAGATATTGCGAGGGGATTTTGCCCTGACGCAGATCGAACAGCATGAGGATGTTGTCGTGCCGTATCAGCGTGTAGCCCTTGGTTTGGAGGATGCCGTTCAAGAGGTCGATCGCTTCGGTGATGGTGTACTCTTTCTGGCTGGTGTAGTTGAGTGTGCCCTCGGGCGGAGAGTCCATGACCAATTGCATGCCGGCCTCATCGGCCAGCCAGGTGAGCACGTCTTCCCACTGTTGGAAATGGAAATGGAATCGGATTTTCACCTCGTCGGAAAGTGTCGGCCAGAGTGCTTGCTGCTCAGGCGTGAGGATCGCCTTGAGTGCCTGTTCGCTCTGCTGGACGATCTCCGCCCATTCGGTGCTCGAACTGTTTTTCAAGGCTTGGGCGCGTTCGATCATCAACTCCTGCGCCTGAGCGCGTTGCTCGTCGGTCAGGCCCATCCGGTTGGCGACCTCCGGAATGATCAGACGGGAATACTCCGACTCGATCCCCTCGAGTTCTTCGGCCAGGTCGACCGTTTCGGCGGTGGCCGACGTTGCGTCACCGGCGGAGTCGTCTTGCGCGGCCATCGAGGACGAGAAGAGCAAGAAGGGAAGAAGCAGGAAGGGAACGGCAAAAAGGGATGTTCGCATGATGGGCACCATGGTTTCGTGTCGATTCAATGATTCGCGGAGGATTCCCTTGCGATTCGACCCTCGGTCCGATTTGGACCAAAGGTGCCTCGTTCGCGGCATCCTCGCTCGTGGATCTCGTTCGGATAGAAATGAATAGAAGTCGTTTCTATGGGCAGGCTGAATACCTTGACGGATTCGGTTGGAAGTCGGCGAAATCTCCGGATCGCTTGCCGACTCGGAAGCGAAGAACCGGTCGGAAGATCCGCCGGACGGTTTTCGGGGTGGGGAAATATAAACCGCGTGTGGGAGGGGGACGGATATTGGAGACTATAAACTATAGCGTAATTTCTCCATCTCCCGGAGTAAAGCTTGAAATGGGGACATGCAATAAATAATTGAAAGAATTGCCCTGTTTTTACCATCGGGAGAACCGGAAGAACCGTTAGGATCCCGGGATTCCGACCCCGAAAAACACTTCCCGGCGTCGCAACGCCCGGAAAGAAGTGGGGGACATTTCTCCTTTTTTTCGATCATCACTATTTCAGACAAGTCGCAACCCTAATTCGATGAAGGAGTTACGCTTGGACTTGCTGCTTCCGTCGCAGTGCTTCGGCCAGGAAACGTCCCGTGACCGAATGCTTGCACTTGGCCACCTTCTCGGGCGGTCCCTCGACAACGATCCTTCCTCCCGCTTCCGCGGCGCCGGGGCCGAGATCGATGATGTAATCGGCCGCTTTCATCATCTGTAGATTGTGTTCGATGACGATCAGCGAATGTCCCATTTTGACCAACGCGTCGAAACAGTCGAGCAGTTGGACGACATCGGCGTAATGCAAGCCGGTGGTCGGTTCGTCGAGAATGAACAAACACCGTCCTCGCTTGATGTTCGAGAGGTAGGCGGCCAGTTTCAGCCGTTGTGACTCCCCACCCGAGAGGGTGTTCGCCGGTTGCCCGAGGCGGACGTAGTCGAGGCCGACATCGATCAGCCGCTTCAACTTCGCCTGGACTTTCGATTTGCCGCGAAAGAACCCGAACGCCTCGCGGACGGTCATGTCGAGCACTTCGGCGATGTTTCGGCCCCGATAGGTGATTTCCAAAATCTCCCGCTGGTAGCGTTTGCCGTTGCATTGCGGGCAATTCATGTAGACATCGGCCATGAACTGCATGTCGATCGCGATGAAGCCGTCGCCCTTACAGGTATTGCAGCGGCCGCCGTCGACATTGAAACTGAAATAGCCGGGATGGTAATTCCGCGTTCTGGCTTCGAGTGTGTCGGCGAAGACGTTGCGGATCTCATCGAATATTTTCAGATAGGTCACGGGATTCGAACGGGGCGATCGCCCGATGGGGCCCTGATCGACCATGACGACATCATCGATTTGTCCGGAGCCGAGCACTTTGTCGTGCGGAAGCGCTTTCTCCGAATCTTTTCCCATCTTGTGGCAGAGGGCGGGGTGGAGCGTTTCCTCGACGAGGGTGCTTTTTCCGGAGCCGCTCACGCCGGTGACCAGGCAGAGCATCCCCATGGGGAAGGAGACATCGAGTTTTTGCAGATTGTGCCCGGCGGCGCCGAACAGCTCGATCAGACCGTGTTCGACTTGCCGACGTTTCGCCGGCACGCCTCCACCACGCCGTCCGGAAAGATAGCTGCCGGTCAGGCTTTCCTCGTCCTTTTCGATCTCCTCGGGCGTTCCTTCGAAGACGATGTATCCGCCTGCTTCGCCCGCCTCGGGACCGATTTCGATCAGGCGGTCCGCGCGGCGGAGGATCGCCTCCTCGTGTTCGACCACCACGACGGTGTTGCCGCGGTCGCGGAGTTTGAGGATCGATTCGAGGAGTCGATCGGTATCGCTCGGGTGCAGTCCGATGGAAGGTTCATCGAGCACATACAACATGTTCACCAGGCTGGAACCGAGTGCCGAGGTCAATCCGACGCGGCGCTGTTCGCCGCCGCTGAGCGTCCGGATGCTGCGGTCGAGCGTCAGATAATCGAGCCCCACTTCCTGCAGATAGCCGAGCCGGGCATGGACTTGTTCGAGTGAGGTCGCCGCCACTTTCCGTTCCCAGGAACTGAGTGGAAGTTGATCGAGAAAAACCAACGCATCGGCGATCTTCATGGCGGAGAGCTCCGCGATGTTCTTGCCCCCGATCTTCACCGCCAGTGCTTCCTGACGCAATCGGGCACCGCGGCACGTGGGACACGGCCGGTAACTCCTCCAGCGGCTCAGGAAAACGCGGATATGCATTTTGTACTTGCGTCGTTGGAGTTGCTCGAAAAAAGCGTCGAGCCCGGAGTATTTCGCCTCCGCATCGCCCTGGACGACCTTGGCAACCTGGGCTTCGGTGAGTTTCGAAAAAGGCACATCGACGGGGACTCCCATCGACTCGGCCACCTCCAGCAGTTCTTCGAGCTTATGGCGATAGGAGGGGCTGTTCCAGGGAGCGATGGCGCCGTCGCGGATCGACTTGGTTCGGTCGGGAATGATCAACTCCAGGTCGAGCCCCATCAAGTTGCCGAACCCCTCGCATGTCGGGCAGGCTCCCAGCGGACTGTTGAAACTGAATAATTTCGGTTCCAACCTCGGGTATTCCATGTCGCAATCTTCGCACCGCAGTCTTCGACTGAAGCCGGTCAGGATCCAGTTCTTTCCTTCGATCGAATAGGATTTGCCGAGCCGGATCGCTCCGGAACTTTCGTTCAGATCCGACGCCGCGTTCGGTTCGGCGAAAATCCAGCATCGGCCGTCGCCGTAATCCAGGGCCGATTCGACCGATTCCCGCAGACGTGCCTCACTCGATTTGCCGGTGGTGAGTCGATCGAGAATCAAGAAGATCGGATGCGATTGCTCTCCGTTCGACTCCCGCCACGATGCCCAGCTTTTGCGGATCGATTCGGGAAAACCGCCTTGGTCGAGATGGAACTGGTGCTCCCCGACAATGCCTCGCAGGAAGCCTCCCTCTTTCCACTCCAATTCCAGAATGGCCGGATCTTCCGGCAACACGCCGATCTCCGGGGTGAAAGCCACCATGAAGCGGATCCCCTCGGGAAGGCTATGGAGGTGCCTCGCGATGCTTTCCGGGCTATCGCAGCGCACCTCTTTGCCGCACTCTTTGCAAAAGACGGTTCCCAGCTTGGAGAACAACAACCTGAGATAGTCGGCCGTTTCCGTGGCGGTCCCGACCGTCGAACGGCTCATGTGGTTGGTCGGCTTCGCGGTCACCGCGATCGCGGGGGGGATGCCGTCGATCCGGTCGGACGTCGGTTTTTCCAACTTTTCGAGAAATTGTCGGGTATAAGGGGAAAAACTCTCGATGTACCGTCGTTGGCCTTCGGCGTAGATCGTGTCCATCGCGAGGCTGCTCTTGCCGCTGCCACTGAGACCGCACAGGACGATCAATTGCTGGTACGGCAGGTCCAGGTCCATCGATTTCAAGTTGTGTACGCGAACACCACGAAGTTGGATACTGGAGGAAAAATCCATCGATGATGCAACCAGTTATCTTTCGGGAAGGAATGGGGTGAGGGGGAGGTCTTCGATTGCCTGAGGAGGACACTCGCCCCTGAAATAGGTGATTTTATCAGAAAGGAAACGCGAGTGCCAGCTTTTCGGAATCTTTCCAAGAGGTTTTCTCTCCATTGGGGGTCGAAGATGCTTTTCGTCCTCGCCGGGGCGACTTCTCTCTTGACAGCGGCGACCGGCTCGATTCAACTGATCGGCAAATGAAGCACACAGCTCTACGGGACAAACAGGTCGTTCTCCTCGGTCTGGGCCGTTTTGGCGGCGGCGTGGCGGCGGCCGAGTATTTGGCGCATCAGGGCGTTCGCCTGACGGTGCTCGATGAGGCGGAACCCGAGTCGCTGGCCGATTCCCTTCATCAGATCGCCTCGCTCCCGCTGACCGATCTCCGCTTGGGCACCAAGGCGCTTCCCGAACGACTCGAGGCCGATCTGCTCGTCGTCAATCCCGCTGTTCCCCCGCAACATCCCCTGGTACGCTCGGCTCGGGAAAGAGGCATCCCCGTGACGACCGAGGTCGCCCTCTTTTTGAAGGCCTGTCCGGCAAAAGTCGTCGGTGTGACGGGAACCAACGGTAAGTCCTCCACCACGAGTATGGTGGCCCATTTGCTGGGACGTTGCTTTGAAGAAGAAAGCTCGCCGCGTCGGGTGTTCGTCGGTGGAAATCTTGGAGGCAGTCTTCTCGACCGACTCCCGGAAATCGCCCCTTCCGATTGGGTGGTCCTGGAACTGAGCAGCTTCCAGCTCCATTATTTCGATGCCTCCATCCCCCGTCCGTCCATTGTCGTGTTGACCCCATGTGTGGCGAACCACTTGAATTGGCATGGTTCGATGGAGCATTACATCGGTTCGAAGCAGAAGATTTTTGCGTCGAGGGGAACGTCGCAGTTTTTGGTATGCGATCGGACGGCATCGGAGGCGGCGACCCGCGATCTTCCCGAGGGAGTCCTTCCTCTGCAAACGGTTCCGGCGGACCATCTCGGTTGCTTGGCTTCGCTGGGAGCTCATCAAGTTCGCAATGCACAATTGGCCGTCCCGGCTGCGATGGCGGTCGGCCGCGTGGAAGCCCTTTGCAATGTACAGGGCCGTTCGGAAGAAGAGGTGGAGGAGGAAGAAAAGATAAGATATTGGGTTTCGCGATTCAGCGGTTGGTCCCCCCCGCCGATGCGATTGCAACCGATCGGCATGCTTCGGCGACACCCTCTCTTCAACGATTCCGCTTCGACGACGCCGGAGTCGTCCGAAGCGGCGGCGACGGCTCTTCCGGGGGGGTGGTTTCTCATCGGAGGAGCAGACAAAGGGGCGAATTACGATTCGCTCATTCGAACATTGGCCCTTCAAGCGAAAGGCGCCGCCTTTTTCGGAACGCTCGGCCCCTCGTTGTTTCGAATCATGAGGCGGCGTTTTCCGACATTTCCCACCTTTTACCATCAAGGGTTCCAAAAGGGGCTCCGATGGATCCTGGAACACGCTGAAAGCGAAGAACCGGTCGTCTTTTCGCCGGGATGCGCGGGATGGGATCAGTTTCTTCACTATCGCAGTCGTGGCGAGATATTCGAGGAATTCGTGTCTCGTTTGCCTTTTTTCACGGCTCCTTAATAAGATTGTTTTTCCTGTTGTGTATGCCGGCCTTTCCGTCCTCATGATTCGTTCATTTTATCAATTCGTCCACCATTGGATTAAAAAAGCGTTCTATTGCTCGGCAAGGGGGGATGATTCTCCATTTTTCTTGTGATAGAATCCGTTTATGGTATATTGAAACCATCATTTGATCCCGTCGTACCTCTTTCCGAGAGTGCGGGCGGGCAGTTTGAAAGATTGAATTCCCCGAACCGAACACGAAGATTTCGCCCTCCGGTACCGACCTGCCGAATGCTGTGATCAGGGGGATTCCGTTTCATTGTTGCTTGGTCGAGGTTGGAGTCGATGTTGGAAGAGACGACAAGCGCTTTTTCAACGGACCGTTAGTGAGTCGAATCAGCGCCGCCGTCCGACTGCTGCGAGCGCTGATCGCCGAAACGATAAGGAGAAACAAACATGTCAGAGCATTCCGCCCTTTACGAGGCCATCATCGCCGGTAATGCCGATGCGGCCGTCTCGGCAGTGAAAGAGAACCTGGACGCCGGTGTGGAACCGCAGAAGTTACTTGGCGACGAGATGATCCCGGCGATGGACGAAGTGGGACGCCGTTTCGAGTGCAATGAGTTTTTCGTACCGGAGTTGCTCATCGCGGCCCGCGCCATGAAAGCCTGCATGGAATGGATCAACCCGGCTCTGGCCGAATCGGGCGTGGAGAAGAAAGGCCGAGTGGTCATCGGCACCGTCCAGGGCGATTTGCACGATATCGGAAAGAATCTGGTCGCCTCGATGCTCGAAGGAGGCGGATTCGAAGTGATCGATTTGGGAGTGGATGTTTCGGCAGAGAAGTTCGTCGAAGCCGCGAAGGAAAAGGAAGGGACGATCATCGCGCTTTCGGCACTCTTGACGACGACGATGCCTCAAATGAAGATCGTGATCGAGAGCCTCGAATCGGCAGGCGTTCGCAAGAACGCCAAGATCATGGTCGGCGGCGCCCCAATCACCGATGATTTCGCCAAGGAGATCGGCGCCGACGGCTACAGCGAGAATGCCAGTTCCGCCGTCGCCTTGGCGCGTCAGTTGGCGGCCTAGCTTCCTTCGTTCGATGCTCTGCTCTCGTCGGCGCGAGGATGCATTGAAAATAGATGACCTGATGGACCTCGACGCGTGACGACCGAGGGGGACCTTTAGGTTACATCGCACGGTCCTGATGCCGGTCTGCATCGGGGCCGTGTTTCCATAATAGACCGATGATTTGATGATACATCTCTATTTAGGAACGGCTCGCCAAACCGGAACCGCAGCCACCGGTGAGGGCGTGTCGTGTCTTTTTTTGAATCTTCATCACTCCATGGAAGAGAGCATATCATGTCCCCTTCTCCCGCGACGTTACCCCCGGATATTGAAATCGCCCGTTCAGCCAAGACCCAACCGATCGAACAGATCGCCGCGAAACTCGAGCTCAAGCCCGAGGAAATCGAGTGTTACGGAAGTCAGAAGGCGAAAATTTCGCTCGAAGTGACGAAGCGACTGGCCGAGGGGAAAAAAGGGAAGCTCGTCTTGGTGACGGCCATCAGCCCCACTCCGGCGGGTGAAGGCAAGACGACGACCAGCATCGGTCTGGCCGACGGACTGAACCGCATCGGGAAGAAGACGACCGTTTGCCTCCGGGAACCGTCACTGGGGCCGTGCTTCGGCATGAAGGGGGGAGCCGCCGGCGGGGGATACGCCCAGGTGGTGCCGATGGAGGACATCAACCTCCATTTCACCGGCGACATCCACGCCATTGAAATGGCTCATAATCTGTTGATGGCCGTCGTCGAAAACCATATCCATCAGGGGAACCCACTGGAGATCGACCCCCGTCGACTCGTCTGGAACCGGGTCATGGATATGAACGACCGTGCGCTGCGGAACGTCATATGCGGTCTGGGAGGCATTTCGAACTCCGTCCCCCACGAGACCAGCTTCGATATCACCGTCGCCTCGGAGGTGATGGCGATTCTCTGCCTTTCCGAAACGCTCAGCGAGTTGAAGGAGCGTCTCGGCAGGATCATCATCGGTTATACCTTCGATCGCGAACCGGTGACCGCCGCTGATCTGAAATGTCATGGAGCGATGACCGTCCTGTTGAAGGATGCACTGAAACCGAATCTGGTGCAGACGCTCGAGAACAATCCGGCCTTCGTGCACGGAGGTCCCTTCGCCAATATCGCCCATGGTTGCAACAGCGTCATCGCGACCAAGTTGGCGATGCAGCTCTCTGAATACACGGTGACCGAAGCGGGCTTCGGCGCCGATTTGGGGGCGGAAAAGTTCATGAATATCAAATGCCGGCTTGCCGATATCCATCCCGATGTCGTGGTCCTGGTGGCGACGGTTCGGGCGCTGAAGCATCACGGGGGCGTCGAGCTGGCCGACCTAAAAGAGCCCAATCTCGAAGCGCTCGATAAGGGAGTGGAGAATCTTAAGAAGCACATCGAGAACATCCATCGATTCGGATTGCCGGTCGTCGTGGCGATCAACTCCTTCTCTTCCGATACCCGGGAGGAGATCGAACACATCCAGGACAAGTGCTCCTATCTGTCGGTCGACATCGTGGAGTCGGAGCATTGGGCCCGGGGCAGCGAGGGGGCCGAACCCCTGGCCCGGAAGGTGGTCGACGTGGCGGAAAATCGCAAGGCCGACTTCTCGTTTCTTTATCCCAATACCTGTACGCTATGGGAAAAAGTCGGCATCATTTGCCGGGAGATTTACGGCGCAACCGATGTGTTGGCCGATAAGAAGTTGCGCAAGAAATTTCGCGATCTGCAATCGGCCGGTTTCGGTGATCTGCCGATCTGCATGGCGAAGACGCAGTATTCGCTCTCGACCGATCCCGGTCTCAAAGGGCGCCCGAAGAAGTTCGACGTGCCGCTACGGGGCGTTCGTGTGTCCGCCGGGGCCGGATTCGTGGTGGTGCTCACCGGCGATATCATGACGATGCCCGGCTTGCCCAAGAAACCGGCCGCGGAGATGATCGACATCAACGATCAGGAAGAGATCATCGGGCTGTTCTAAAGCGAACGATCATGCTTGCCCCCGCGGACGATCAGGGAACGGTCGGATTCTCGTACCAAATGACCCCGAGGTTCGCCCGTTCCTCGCAAGTCAGTAGATCGAGATCGCCGTCGGCGTCGAGGTCCACCAACTCGATCCGGTCGTATTTCACCCCTTCAGGCCCGCTGATCGAATAGCCCGGCGCGTCGATCGTCCCTTCCTTCGCTGAAGATGTCTTTTTGGCTTCTTTTCCCCCTTCGCCGAACGGGAGATCGTGCCACCATACGCCGTGGCGGTCGCCGTCGGCATGTTCGCAGGTGGCGACGATTTCGATGTCTCCATCGAGGTCGATATCACCGAACGCCACCGCCTTGCCCGTGCCGGCGTTTTCCGGCAGTGGAATGGAAAAGAGTTCTCTCTGGTGGGAGGGCGCCTTCGCCGAGAGCAGCACGCGGTGAGGCCGCCCGCGGATCGACCACCCCAGATCGAGGCGGCCGTCTTGATTCACATCGCCTCGGGCCAAAAACATCACCTCTCGGCCGGAATCGGCCCATGGGTGGCTCCACCAGAGCCCGAACGGAGTCCGGTCGGGAGCGGGGTTCTCGAGCCAGCGGACACCGCTTTTCGCTCCCTTGCGGTCGGTCATCAGAATGTCGTCGTCGCCATCCTCATCCATATCACAGGCGTACAGACTCATGATCCACCCGCAGGGATCCATCGGGTGCCATCGCCACCGCTCCACTCGGCGGGGATCTTCGGGCGACTGGAACCAGCCGACCATCGCATCGGTCGATTTACTTCCCGCGACGAGGTCCATCCCTCGTTTGCCGTCGACCTGCATGGGGATCGCGTACATCCAGGCGATTCCTTCGGAAGCCGGAAGGATCTCGGTCTTCCAGGCCGAAGCGT
The DNA here is from genome assembly GCA_964632505.1 of uncultured Planctomycetaceae bacterium. Taxonomy (GTDB): domain Bacteria; phylum Planctomycetota; class Planctomycetia; order Pirellulales; family Thermoguttaceae; genus CAZWCE01. The sequence goes on from CAZWCE010000006.1 coordinate 174,091, forward strand.
TGAGGTAGTTCCGTCGATCGCGCGGCGCCCAATGGAATTGGATGCGCCGCGTCTTCCCTTCGCAGCAAGTGACCACGTCGAGGAAGTCATCGCCGTCCAGATCGACGAACACGGCGTCCTCGACCGACGGGGTCTCGCCGACCACGACCCGCGGCCAAGACGCTTTCACTTTTTCTTCGCCCGGGTGGAGATAGATGCACGTGACGCCGCCCTCTTCCCATCCGGTGACGATGTCGAGCTTCCCGTCTCCGTCGGCATCGGCCAGGCGTACCCCGTCGGCCCCGCGCGATCGATCGTCGACCGCATGCCGTTTCCAAAGGCTCCTGGGGATCGTTTGTGCACGGACACTCGCGGGGGATATCGTCGCGAGGAACAGCAGGGTCGGAAGCGTAAATGTAAGGAGTTTCCGTATCGACGGGAAAAAAACATGAACCTTGATTCTCTTTCGCATCTTGCATCTCCGTGATCCTCGGCGGAAAGTCGAGAACATTTGTCCCGCCGATAAGACGTCATTTTTCGTCCGTCTTCTCATCCTCGTCGGCGTTCATCCGGTTGTTTTCCGGAGTCTCGGTTTTGGGAGCGGCCTCGGGGCTCGGCTGGTCATTCGCTTTCGATGCCGGATTCTTGATAGGAGATAATTCGGACTCCGCCGGCGGCTTTCGGTTCCCGCTCATCAGATCGTACATTCGAGTGAGAAGCACATGGCTGGGAATGGCATACGTTTCCACGCGTCCTCCCCTGGCGATATTGATGCCGACGACTTGACCGTCGAGCGTCACCAGCGGGCCCCCGCATTTGTTGGGAGGCAATGCGGCGTCGTGCTGCAATACGGCCGGGAATCCGTCACGGCGCGTGCTGATGCCCACTCCCGTCTCGTTCTGCATTTCTCGCTTCTTCGATTTCGCGGTCCGCATTCTTTGCAGTTTCAACGGAATGACCAGGGACTGCCGACCGCGGAGAATGGTCAATTGAATCTCTTCGCCGGGACGGTGCTTCTTCACCTCCTCGATCAGCAGGGCATGGTCTTGTCGATGGACGCCGTTGACGTGGGTGATGACGTCGTTGACTTTCAGGCCCGCCTCCTCCGCGGGAGAGTCGGGCAAGACATTGCGAATGATCGCCCCATCTCCTTCTTCGTGGTCGGCGACGATCACCCCGATCATCCCGTCGATGGGCGGAACATCGTGCATTGGAACGCTCACAATGCCGATCACCAGAGGAACGCTCTGATCGGGACGGGGGCAGGCGACGACGGTTCCAACCTTCGGCAACCCGGGTGGCTCGTTCCAGCATGTACGTTTCCACGGTGTTTTCGGCAATTGAGATGCCTCGACCTTGAGCATCGCCAGGTCGAACTCGGGATCGATCCCGACCACCGTCGCGGCGGCCGACGTACCATTCTTCAAATCGCAAGTGATGGTTTCGTCTAGTTCGCTCGCTTTGGTGAGAATCCAGCCATCGGGCCCGACGATCGTTCCCAGGGCCACTTCCCGGTCGTCACACTTGACCGAAACCACGCACCGACCGGCCTTTTCGATCGTCTCTTCGAAGGATTCGAGAAAATCGAGACTATCTTTTCCGGGAGCGTTTCCTCCCCAGACTTCGCCGTTTTTCATCCGATCGAAGTATTTGTGATAGATGGCGATCGAGACGTGAAAATTGGTTTGGATGCTCTCGAGAATACGGCTATTGATGCCGATGACGTTTCCTTCGAGATCGAACAGCGGCCCCCCCGAGTCGCCGGCGACGATCGTGGCGTCGGTCTGAAGGATATGGGGCTGTAATTGCAGGATGCGGCCGAGACGAAACACCGGGGGGCGTGTCGATTGATAGCCGAGGGGGTGGCCCGCGGCGAGGCACCATTGACCTTTTTTCATTTCTTCGACGGCCGCCATGTCGGTGTATTTCCAAGGGCCCGGATCGGTGATTTTGACCATTCCGGTATCGGCCCATTGGCAGCAGCCGAGCGATTTTCCCTGGGCCTTTTCTCCGTCGTGGAAAAGAATTTCGACATCTTTGTCGGGCTCTTTGATGACGTGCCCGGCCGTGAGGATATAACCGTCCTCGGAGATGACCACGCCACTGCCGAACGAATTTCCCAGGCGTAGTCCCACGACCGCGGGTCGGACCCTCTCGATCACCGATTGGACTTCCTGTTGAAGTCGCAGGAGATCGGCCTCGACTTGCTTTTCCGCGGAAGGAAGGCGGACGACGGCATCGGTGGATTGCGGTGTCTTGGCTTCTTCTGCCTCCGCCGGGGGCGGTAGCATACATGCCGTCGCCAAGAGGACCCCCCAGATGAGGCGCCGGATCTTGTGCAGCCGTTTGTGGAGATCGATTGCTCGTGAAGCCATGATGAATTCGACAAGAAAGAGGAAGTGCCGGTCGTTCGGTCGAAGTGCATGCCGGAGAAAAAAAACGGATTTCCCAAAAATGGTGGATAGTTCCATTATCCTAAAAAGAGCGAAGGAAACAAGAAGAAAGTTGCGCCGCGCGGGAAAGCCCTATCGCCTCCGTTCGGGCCACATAAGAGTCATAACCAAACGGATAAAGACTAGGGGAGATGACTGCTCGGCAATTGAGAAGGGTTCTACCATTGCGAAAGCATCAGGAATCAAGAGTTTTTCCTCGAACTGGACTGGACACTCCCCAACAATCGTTGTAGGGTTTTTCGGGCATTTTTTTTCAACAAAACCGGTACGAAATGTCCTCATCACCATTGGATTCTTCTGATTCCGCAAGAGCGTGCCGCGCCACGATTGTGTCCAAAGGGGACCTTCCAATATGCACGATCGAACTTCAAAATCGTTGCGAAACGACAGGGAATGGACCCATTTCTTGATCACCATGCATGGGTGGGCGGGAATTGCCTTGCTTTGCCTCCTGTTGCTTTCGGGGGCGGGTTGCAAAACGACCAGGAGCTCAACACAAACACCTCAGAATCCTTTTTACGGACAGACGACCGTTCCCCCCCCGGGGACAGGTTCGTACCTGGGACAAGGTCCCTCGACCGTCCCCTCCTCCCCTAATGCAAACCCAAGTGGAGCAAGTGTTTACGCGCCTTCCGCACCTCCGGCTTCGAATCCGGCTTCTCAGCCACCCGATTCTCTTTTCGGTTACAATGGCGACCCGGCGGGGGCTTATCAGCCTCCGACTCCTCCACCGAGCGGCGTGAATCCATCGGGAAACGGCAACGCGACTTATGGAGGAAGCGGAGGAAATCCTGCTTCGACATGGTCTCCCAATCCGAATACCGCTTCGCCGACCTATAGTGACTCCGGCCATGGAACATCCTCGCCGAATTCCACTGGGAATTACGGCAATTACAACTTTCCCGAGGATCGGTATGCTCCCGGAAATACAGGCGGGGGAACAGGTTACGAGCGTTCCGCCCCCAATCGATTTCAACCCGGTGGAAATCCTGGGAGTCCGCCGGAAGCTACGTATCCGGGGGGGCAAACCTACCCAACCCCTCCTGGAACCGCTCCACAACAGCCGTCTTCGTATCCGAATTCGACGAGTGTTCCACAAGGAGGCCCAGCGACATCAAATCCCCCAAGGGGGACGACGAATCCTTATCTGAATACCAGTTCGTCCTCGGGATCTGACTACGACACAACTTCAAGTAACACAAGCACTTATGGATCAAGCTCCCGTTGGGATGGTGAAGGGCAAGGCGATCAGATCGAGATTCCTCTCTCCGCGCGAAGAAGCACCACTGCCGAACAGGCCCATTCGGAGTTCACCTCGACGTTCGATTCCGACATTTGGTCGAATGAGGGGGAGACGCCCTCGCCGGCGGGGCCTGGAACTTCGGAGCGAAGTGAATCATTGGTCGCGGCGAGTTCGGAGCATCAAACGGTTGTTCGTGGGAACGAGCCGTCGCCGGTGCAGGCCGGCGTTCAACAGCAGTACGGTAATCCTGTGGAAAGCCGTCCGGTCGCAACTCCTTCCGGGGGAGGGACTTCCGCAACCGAATCCTCTTCCGGAGCAAACCAGCCTCCGCGAAAAGTCGACCTGCGTGATCTTCAACCGACGACCAGCCGTCGCTCTCGTTCCTGTCCTCGGGACGTCGTCGTCGCCTGTAGTGAAATACCGGTCCGTCGTGGAGAGGCGTGCGATTCAGGCGTTCTGGTCGTTCCTTCCTCATGTTCGGCGATTCCTTGTCGGCCGATTTCCCCTTGCGGTGGTTCTGTACTATATTATCATTGATGGAGATCTTCCCGGCACGTGTTCCCGCCGATGACGGTCAACTGCCGTTCTCCAAGACTCGACAACGTGTGGTCATGTGCTTTCTTTCGGTGCATCGTGCGGAACACGCACACACCGACACGATCGTCCTGTCTTTTTCCCTTCTCCTCAAGATGCGGATCTGTTGTTTTGAGCGCGATTCCTGCAGGTATTCAACGAAAAACCGATTCCGTCCTTCCGTTCTGCAACCGAGGTCGCTTAGCGCGCTGGGCCAATGAGTTGCAGCGTGTGAATGCGTGGGAACCGGAAATGCAGAAGCTCAGCGACCACGAACTGCGGAAGACGAGTCTTTCGCTCCGCTATCGGGCTCGGAGTGGCGAATCGCTGGCTCGTTTGCTTCCCGAGGCGTTTGCCCTGGTTCGTGAAGCGGCGCGTCGGCATGTCGGCATGCGTCATTTCGACGTGCAGATCTTGGGCGGCATTGCGATGTTTTATCGCTCGATCGTCGAAATGCAGACCGGGGAAGGAAAGACCCTCAGTGCGACCGGACCGATGTATTTGCATGCCTTACTCGGCAAGGGAGCGTGTTTAGCGACGGTGAACGATTATCTTGCCCAACGCGACGCCGAATTGATGGGGCCGATCTATCGGGCTCTCGGAATGAAAGTCGGGGTCGTGCAGACGCAAATGCCGCAACATGAGCGACGTGAAGCCTATCAATGCGACGTGACCTACGGCACGGCCAAGGAGTTCGGATTCGACTTCCTTCGCGACCGGCTTCTGCTGCGAAGGATTCGCGAAGGCCAACGCGACCTGATCGGCTCGATGATGGAGACCATGGCAGCGCAAGATGAGCAGCCGGTTCAGCGTGAGCCGTACTTCGCCCTGGTCGACGAGGCGGATAGTATCCTCATCGACGAAGCACGGACGCCCCTGATCATCAGCGCCATGCCCACCGAGGAAGAAAAGATGGAAGTGGACTGCTACCACTGGGCGGCCACGGTGGTTCAAGATTTCATCGAGGACGAGGATTTCGAATACGACCACGACAAGCGGACCGTGGAGCTGACGCGCAAAGGACGCATGAAAGTGAGGAATATCGCGAAACCGGAAGCACTGGACCAGGTCGGTCTCTTTCATATTTACGAATACATCGAACGGGCGATCAAGGTCGATCGCGAATTCTCCATCGATCAGCAATACGTCATTCGTGATGGCGAAATCGTCATCGTCGACGAATTCACCGGACGTCTCGCCGAAGGCCGGAAATGGCGGGAAGGCATCCATCAGTCGGTCGAGGCGAAAGAGGGCGTGGAGATCACCGTGGCGACCGGCCAAGCGGCACGCGTGACCGTCCAGGATTATTTTTTGCGGTTCGATCATCTCGCGGGAATGACCGGTACCGCCATGGCTTCCAAGGGCGAGTTGAGCAAGATCTATCGTTGTCACGTGGTTCCGATTCCGACGAATCGCCCTCCAAGGCGAAAACGGGAACGAACCCGAATTTTCGGCTCCGAGCAGCGGAAGTGGGAATCGATCGTCGAAGAGGTCGCCCAGTTGCATGCGATACGGCGACCCGTCCTGATCGGAACGCGGACGATCGACAAGTCGGAAGTCCTCTCGAAGATGCTTGCCGAACGAGGGATTGACCATAACGTGCTCAACGCCAACCACATCGCCCGAGAGGCGGAGATCGTCGCCAAGGCCGGCGAGCCTCTGAAGGTGACGGTTTCGACGAACATGGCCGGTCGCGGGACCGACATCAAGATTCCGGATGAGATCAAGGAACTCGGCGGCCTGCATGTTATTTGTACGGAAATGCACGATTCCGGCCGGATCGACCGGCAGTTGATCGGTCGTTGCGGCCGGCAAGGCGATCCCGGAACGTTCCGGCAATACCTTTCGCTCGACGACGAACTGATCCTCTCCGGCTTCGGTCCCAAGAAATCCCGCAAGCTGAAGGATCTCGGCAGCCAAGCGGGCGACCGGGAATTTCGGCGTTTCCTGCGGCTTTTCCGACGGGCCCAGCGGCGGGTCGAACGGAAGCACTTCCGCGATCGCAAGGCGATGGTGTACTTCGAAAAAGAACGCAAGAAGATGCAACGCGGCATGGGACAGGATCCCTATCTCGATACGCCGAATTGATCGCGATGGCAAGAATGATTCTTTCGCCTTTTCTCTGACCGATGCTCGGTACGGCCTTCGCTATTTTCGCAGGTCTTCCCATCCTTTCAGGTGGTAGCGGTTTTTTCGGTTGTAGGATCAAATCAGCGCGGTCGGTTCGGGATTCCAGTGGAATGCCGAGAAAACCGCTCTCTTTTCGTTGTGGAGTTTTTCTTCTATCTCCTTTCCTCAAAAGGGTTTATGTTCGGTTCTCGTTGTCAGGGTCTTGACCGTTCCTACTGTTAGTGAATGTTTAACGGCTATAGGAGTTCTTCGAAATCTATCCTTTTTGTTGGTCGTATTACTTTTTTTCTAATGTCCTGTGAAGCCATATTCGATGAAAAGGAATGACACCTCGGCTTTGTGCGCGGGGTGCGTGTCATGGCAACTCGGGTAAACTGGGAAGAATGGAATGCAGGGAATGGCGTTGAAAGCCTACCCTGGAGCTTTTGAAGAGTTTTTTTCGCGAGGAGAAGGAAGAGCCGCTTGGCCGGTGGGGCCAAACCGAACGTTCGGCAAGAACGATCGATCCCTCACTCAAGGAAGGTCGCGAAATGACCTTGACCGCAAGGAGGGAAAAGCGGTAAGACTTCCGTTCCTTTTCTTCATTTCATCGAACCGACGATGGAAACCGGCAAAAGCTTCTCCATGCCAGGGATTTCGAGGATGCAGCCAGGGCGACGTCGAATGCGTTGTTTTGGTGTGATTGCTTGAAGGAAGAAATCTCGTTCTCGTCATGCAGGCAAGGAAGCAAGGCAGGCGGGGCTCGGGAATCAAGTAACGTTTCAGCGTTGCAGGACAAGGAAACACTCTCAGATCATGAGATCTTCTGCGCGTCTCGAAAGGAGTATCGTGTTGGAACCGACCGCAAGAATTTATTCAGGCTTATTGGCTGTGGCGCTGGGCCTGGCCTCAGTGTGCACCTTCGCCGACCGGTCCCTCGCTCAGGCAGGATCGAACCCGGCGCAAACCATGGATGCTCGTCAGCACTGTGACGACTTGTTAAAACAAGCCCGGGCAGCGATGGCCGAAAAGGACTTGTCCCGGGCGGAGTATCTGCTTGCCAAGGCGGAACAACTGAATGTGAACTATGGCTCCTGGTACCAGGGCGATACGCCGGAGGCGGTGCGTCGCGATTTGGGGCGGATGCAGCAAGGGGCCTCGAACCCTGCGGTCGCCTCCGCTCCGGCCAAGGGACAAACGCTTCTTGAGCGAAGCGATGCCCTGCTGCTGAAGGCGCGTCGGGCGCTCTCGGTCAAGGATGTCCGTACCGCCGAGAAGCTGGTCCAACAGGCCGACGCCCTCGGCGCTCCCTATCGCCAGGTCGACGATCGTCCGGTCTACGTCCGGAAGCTGATCGACACCCATCATCGGCTCCAGCAGAAGCACGATCAGGAAGGCAACTCGCTCTCCTACCGAAAGGCTTATGCGGATTTCCTGATGAAGCAGGCCGATGGACTGCTCCGCCGGATGGACTTCGAAGAGGCCCATCGACTGGCCGCCGAAGCTGCCCGGCAGGGGATCAATTACAATGCGGTCGATCGCCAACAGGGACGCACTCCCCAGGCGATGATGCAGCGGATCCAAGATGCCAAGATCGCTTCGCGCGACATGGGCATGACGAACGATCCGTCCGATTACAACCGAGTTTCGCAGACTTCCCAGGCCATGCAGCAGCAAGTCCGCCAAGCCGGCGATTGGCTCGCACGAGCGAGGAAGTTGCTCCAGCAGGGACAGTTCGACGAAGCGGAAAGCATCGTCCAGAAAGTCCAGTCGCTGCGGATTCCCGAATCGGCATTTCCACTCGGTTCCGATACGCCCAGCCGCATGATGGGGGAAATCGCCCGCGCCCGCTACCAAGCCAGCGGCCGGAACATTCCCGCCTCTTACCAGGGCGGTGAGAATCGCGATGCCGAGGCGGCCCTCTACGATTCCACGCACGATTCCACGCAAAACCGCATGGTGCAGAATCTGCAAACGCTTCCCACGCCTGCGGGCGATGAGAACGTCGGGATGACGCATTTCCGCAAAGGCAATGCGGCGCTGAAGGCCAAGGACCAAGCGACCGCCCGGAAGCATTTCCAAGAAGCGGCTAAGCACATGGAGCAACTCGATCGGGCCACCCAGCAGCAGTTACAGCAGTTGCTCGGCATGCTCGGTGCTTCGGCACCGGCGAACGGGGGACCACAGCCCGGCATCACCGAACGAGCGGAGTTCTCGCAGCAGGGGAAAGCCCAGCAGATGACCGCCGAGGTCGCCCAGAAGACGGGCGAGGCGATGCGGGTGATGGTGAATGACCCCGATGCGGCGATCAACATGCTCACCGAAATCAAAGAGAAAGTGTCGAACGCTTCGCTCGATCAGATGACCAAGACGCAGCTTCTGCGACGCATCGATCGGGCCTTGGTCGACACGAACAACTATATCGAGGAGAACATCGGTCGGATCGAACTCGATCGTCGGAACCAGGCCGTTCTGGAGGAGATTCGCGAGAGTCAGGACCGGAAGCTGATGATCGAGGACAAGCTCAAGGCACTGACCGAAGAGTGCAATCAGTTGCTTGAGGAACAGCGATTCGAGGAAGCGGTCGTGGTCGCCAAGCGTGCTCGCGAACTGGCTCCGAACGATCCGATCACCCGGCAGTTGGTCACCACGACCAAGCTGATCAGCAACCATCAGAGCAATCTTGCGATCAAGGAAATGAAGGAAGAGGGGTACCTAGAAGTTTTGCGGAACGTGGACGAATCCTCGATTCCCTTCGATGATAATATTCCGATGCAGTTCGCCAAAAACTGGAAAGAACTCAAGAGCCGTCGGATCGGCAGCGGCGAGTTGACTCAGCGGGAACGGCCCGAAACCGAGAAAGAGATCCTCCGCAAACTCGAGACGCCGGTTTCGTTGAACTTCACGGAACCGACTCCGCTGAGCAGTGCGATCAACTATCTCGAGGGGTTGAGTGGTGTGCCGATGATCATCAACCAAAACGCGATTCGAGATGTCGGCATCACCTCCGAGGAGACGGTCCCCGCCTACTCGGTGAATGACCAGATCATGCTCAAGAGCGCGTTGAACCTGATCCTCCGCGACCTGGGACTGACCTATGTCATCCGCGATGAGGTTTTGCAGATCACCAGCGAGGCGGACGGCGATGGCGAGCTCTACACCGCGACCTACGATGTTGCCGATTTGATCATTCCGATTCCGAACTTCTCGCCCAACGGCAACATGGGCATGCAGTCGGCCTTCCGGCAAGGCATGGGAGAAGCGGCATTTCGCCAGGCAGGTGCCGGCATGGGTGGCATGGGAGGCATTTCTCCCTACATGGTCATGGCCAGCAAAGACGGCTCGCCGTCCAACGGCATGATCGATCCCGGCATGATGGCCCAGCTTTCCGGCGGAGGTGTCGGCGGCAGCCCGACGAGTATGCCGATCAGCGCCGGCGGCGGTGCCGCGGGTGGCGGACAGGCCGACTTCGAGAGCATCATCGAATTGATCCAAACAACGGTACAACCGGACACTTGGCAGGAAGAAGGCGGCGGACCGGGGACGATCACCGAATACGAAGGCAACATGAGCCTTGTCATTCGGCAGACGGAACAGGTCCACGAGGAGATCGTCGATTTGCTCAAGCAGTTGCGTCGTCTGAACGACCTGCAGGTGACGATCGAGGTCCGATTCATCACGCTGAACGACAACTTCTTCGAACGGATGGGCATCGACTTCGACTTCGACATCAACGACGATATCGACGGCACGGGAGCTCAGTTCGGCAGCATCATCGGCGAAGGCGACGGAGACGATGGTGGAGATGATAACGGCAGCGATGAGCTGGATCGTCTGGTGCGGGACTTCGACGGCGACGAGAGCGTGACGGTCGGTCTGAGTTCGCCGGGGATCTTCTCCGCCGACTTGGATGTGCCGTTCTCCCAGAACAGCTTCTCGCTGGCGGTGCCGCAGTTCGGCGGATTCGATGCCTCGGCCGGTGCCCAGATGGGCTTCGCGATTCTCAGCGATATCGAAGCGTTCTTCTTCATGAACGCCGCCCAGGGCGACAGCCGGAGCAACGTCCTCCAGGCTCCGAAGGTGACTTTGTTCAACGGCCAGCAGGCTTCGGTGTCGGACACCTCGCAGAGCCCGTTCGTCATGAGCGTCATCCCGGTGGTCGGCGACTTCGCCGCGGCCCAGCAACCGGTGATCGTCATCCTCAACGAAGGACAGTTCCTGACGGTGCAGGCGGTCGTTTCGCACGATCGGCAGTTCGTCCGCCTGACGCTGGTTCCGTTCTTCAGCCAGATCACCGATGTCGACACCTTCCGCTTCGAAGGGGAAGAGTCGTCGGTCGAGGAAGTCACTTCCCGCGAGCGAGGCAGCCAGGATACGCCCGCCAGCACCGACGAGCAGGATGTCTCCCGATCGAGGAACCGAACCAGTCGCGGGACCACGGTCCAGTTGCCGACGTACTCCTTCGTGAGTGTATCGACGACGGTGAGTGTGCCCGATGGCGGAACCGTCCTGCTCGGTGGCATCAAGCGACTGAGCGAAGGACGCAACGAATACGGCGTTCCGATCCTCAACAAGGTGCCCTACCTGAACCGGCTGTTCATGAATGTCGGGATCGGACGGGAAACCCAGAGCCTGATGATGACCGTGACTCCGCGAATCATCATCCAGGAAGAGGAAGAGGAACTCCTCACCGGCATCGCACCGACGATGTAGTCAACCTTTCGCCCGGGATCCTCTCCAGGGAAAAACTGGAAAGGATCCCGCCGGCTCGCATGCGAACATCGTCTTCTGATGAAGACGGGTTCGAAGATCATAACGCCAATTGCAGATCGTTGGCTCTCCATGGCCGTAGTCGTGTCGACTACGGCTTTTTTTATTTGTCGAAAGGAGAGCACGAGGGAGTGGCGGGGAAGAGTGCTCCGGAAAGAATCACAGTTCTCGGTAAGGCCGGTCGCGCTGTGTTCTACGAGCCAACTCGCGATGATAGCGACGACCGAGGGTATCGGCGTTTTCTCGGGTCCATTCGGAAAGGGCGATCTTCGCGGGGCTCGTCGTCTCGACGAAGAGTTTCTCTTGCATCAGCCCTTTGACTTCGGGCCAGGTAAGCATGATGTCGCGAAGAAACCAGCCGGCAACCACACCCCCGGCATAGACCAGCCGATCGGGCGCGGGCACGACCCATCGTTTCAGGCCCAAGGATCGTGCAATCATCTCGATCATCTCACGAAATCGGAACGTTTCGGGGCCGATCGCCTGGATGATCTCCTCCCTCGGGCGTGCTTCGGGAGACTCCGTCCCCGCTTCGACGGCCAGTCGGGCGAGATCGTCGACGTGAATCGGCTGCAGGCGATACTTGCCCTGAGAAAAGACCGGGAAGATGGGAAAACGCCTCAAGTTCCAAGCGATATTGTTGATGAGGATGTCCTCGCCGCCTCCGAACAGGAGCGTTGGGCGGAGGATGGTGTGCGGCAGTTCGAGTTCCCGGAGCATCTGCTCGATTTCCGCTTTCATGCGGAAATACTGGAGCGGTGAATCTTCCGAGGGATTTGTGATGCTGATATGCACGACCCGGCCGACCCCGGCTCTCTTGGCCGCCTCGAAGAGGGTTCGGGTATTGCGGACCGCATCGGCCTGACGAAATCCTCCCGTGTCGAACCGAATCCAATAGGTATTGTAGAGGACCGCGGCCTCGCGGAGCGATTCGGTCAAGCGATCGGGCTGATCGAAGTGATAGGAGGCGATGTCGAGAGCGTCCCCAAAGGGGTTCGGCCGGTTGGGGGAGTTGGTGAGGGTGCGGACCGGCAAATTCTTTTGGAGGAGACGCTCGGCGATGCGCCTTCCGGAATAACCGAGGGCGCCGGTGACCACGTGATAAGGGGGGGAGTCCATCTGGGCGGCCCTTTTTTACTCGGAGCATTTGGGGGGAACCATCCCCGCCCGGCATTCCGCGGCCGGGCTTACTTCACAGCGATTCCAACACACTATTTCGTGACTGGGATGGTAAAAGCGAATGTAGCGAACACGGTTTCCCATGGCTTCGAAGCCCGAGAGGGCAAAACGAATATCATGGCTGAGGCAACTCGGAGGTGTCTTCCTCCGAGTCGGCCGGCGGCGTTTCTTTTTCTTCCAGGGGAGCCGGTTCCGGGGGTTGGCCGGTGAGTTCGTCGGTTTCCGGCTCGCTGTCGTCGGCGTTTTCCTCGTCGGCCTGTTCCTTTGCCTCGGCCTCCCGGGCGGACGCCTTGGCCGCTTCGTACTGCTGATTTCGGCCGTAGAGACGGTCGTGGAAGAGGCTCATCGCATGCAGCGCGACGGTGAGTGCCTCGATCTGCTTGGTTGACATCGATGCCGGCGAGGTTTGCAGGGAGATCCGATTGACCTGATTCGTCAAGTGTGCCATGCTTCTCAGGAAGGAACTTTCGCGGAGTTGCTCTTCCGGAAGGGAATGGACCAACCAGCGGAGGATATGCGCGTTGGCGAAGAGCTGATCGTAGAATCCTTCGCCACTTCCTTTGTAGAGGAAGAATTTCGGATGCCATCCGCCCTCGCCGTTTCGAATCTCCAGGGCGAAATCCTGGTACTGCTCCAGTCGCTCCTGCGCATCGGCGAGCGGGCCTTCCAGAGGAAGGTCTTCCAACTGGTAGCGCCCGACCGCGGCGGAAAAGCCGAGAAGCTGGTTGGTGACCTCCTCGCAGCTCTGATCGACCGGCCGCTGCAGCTCCTCGTAGACGATTCGCTCGAGCGACCACTCTTCCTGAAGACTGTTCTCCCACTTCTTGTCGGGAGAGACGTAGAAGGAAAGCCCCACAAGCTTCATCGAGAGGTCGTCACCCCGGCTGCAATAGTATTTTTCGCCTTCGACCAGGTCGGCCAAGGTGAGTCCTTCGGCACCTTCGAGGCGGAGTTCATACGATTCGTCGATCTTCGAAAAGGCCAACATCGCCAGGAAGGTGGAGGGGTATTTCTGGAACCCGTACCCCATTTTCGTGATCGGGAAGGTACCGTCGGATCGCAACAGGCGTTGTCCTTTGAAGGGATAGTTCCAACAGAGGCAGCCGATCGCGTAGAGGTATCCCCCCTGTTTGCCATCGGAGAGATGGTAGACGACCGATTCGGCGCCGTAGGGGAAACAGAGATGGATGACTTCCTCGATGGAGTTGCCTCGCGTCTGGAAAGGTCGTCGGGCGTTGGCGGCGAGCAGTTGTTCGATCGTCCCTCGAAGCTTTCGCGATTCCTCGCTCAATGGGGCAAGGTCGTCGAACTGCGATTCCACCTCTTGGAGGGTCAGATCGGAGGCTTGCTTGAGTTGCTCGATTTCTCCCTCTTCGAAAATGGGCAGGATCTGTGGTTCGTTCGGCAATCCCGGTCCCACTTCCGGCTGCTGGTTCGCCGACTGCAAAGCGCTCCGGGACCGATTTTGGTTGGAATTGCGGTGTCTCGAAGAGTACTGGGGGTGATAATTCGATGGTTGTCTTTGATAGGAAGAGGAACGCCGCGAATAGCGTTGGGCGTGGGTTTGCGACGGGAGGATTCCCGAGAGGACGAACGATAACGAAAGGGACAATGCCAGAAAATAGGGTTTCATGCTCCCTGCTCCCAATGAGTGCGGTCCATTTGATTCGGTGAAAGATAGTGTAGGAAAAAAGCTCCGTCGACAAGGGAAGACGAAGAGAGGATCAGTGCGGACGATCATTGCGAATTGGCCGGCACCTTGAGCTTCGAGGCGGCGGTCGCTTCCTGCTTCTCTGAAGAGGCATTCTCTCCTTCCGCCGTTTGGATTTCGGTTTCCAGCGGACGATCGATCAGAAAACCGCCGTAACTTCCTCGGGTATTGACGGAATCGTTCCTAGCGCCGCATCCGTATTGATCTTTCCCGCCATAATTGACGAAGAAACTGAAATTACTCCCGCACTGGGAAGGCGAATGGTAGGAGATGTTCGAGGAGGCGTATCCTTGTCCTCGCCCCTGGAAGACATCGTCGCCGAAATAGTCGAAGAGGATGCCGATGCTGCCTTCGGCTCCGGTTCCTTGGGTGAGTCCGCCGCGAGCGAGGTATTTGTCGTCGCCCTCGAAGTCGAATAGACCTCCGATGGAGAGATCCCAGGCCATGCCGACCGACATGATGGTGCCGTCGTAGCTGTCGTCGCCTTGGTCGTCGAAGAGGAATCCGAGGGCGTAATGGCAGCCGAAGCCGACGCCGAACCGCTGCCACCGCGATTGAGAGCGGGGTTGCCCATTGTAGGCGAGCCGGGTGGCCCCGAGACGTTGATCGTTCCCGCCGAAGTCGCGGGCGATGCCGACGCCGAGCCAGTATCCTCCGCCGTGAGCGATGTAATCGAATTCATAAAGGTCGTCGCCGCCGCCGTCGAGCAGCACGCCGATACCACCGTTGGCCACCTGTCGGAGGCCGGCGCCGAGCCCTTGCCCCCAACCGTCGTACCCGGGATGCTCATCGTACGAATCGAGATACAAGCCGCCGAGGTAATAGGTGTCGTTGCCTTGGGCATCTTCCAGCACGCCGAAACCTCGAGGATTGCCGAGCCCCTGGGCCCAGAGCGCCGCATGGTACTTGTCGTTGCCCTGATGGTCGATCAGCAGGCCCATACCACCGAGGGCATGCCCCTGGGCCCGTCGCATCGCGCTGTAGGAATCGGTGCCGGCCTGATCGATGAGGATTCCCGCGCCGCCGAGAGTGGATCCCTGGGCCACATCGCGGGCGGAGTAGCGGTCGTCGCCTTCCAGGTCGTGCAGGAAGGAAACACCGAGGATCGAACCGCCCTGCACTCCGGGCTTCGAAGCGGTGTAGGTGTCGTTGCCGGCCAGATCGATCAAGGCGAGCACCGGTCGATTGAGCGTGCAAATGCCCTCGGAATAGGTGTCGTTTCCGCCGAGGTCGATCACGCAAACGACTTCCGGCAATTGGTCGAGGGGGTAGTGATTGTCGCCGCGACCGCCGATGAGAATTTCTCCGGCGGGAGTGATGATCCTCCGGACCAGCGGTCCGACTTCGGATTGTTCCGCGAGCGCATTGTCTTCGGGGATCTTTCCGAGATGTTCCAGCAGCCGTTTTTCGGTCAGCGGGATCATCGCCTCGGCGGCGTCGTGGATGCCGCGGCGGTCCATCTTCTCCATCAGATGCAGAAGGCGTCTGGCCCGGCTCCGGTTCGGAAGCGTATGCCCGTTCACGCCCTGGGAACCGTAGACGGTGTAAAGCTGGGAGGAAAGTTCGGAAAGTTCCGACGGGGACAGGGGAGCAACGGCTCGGGCGAAGCCGCTCTGGGCTTCCTTCAGGCAACGTCGGACCTCATTGATCGCCTGTTCGGGAGTATCGACCCTCGCAAAACGGACGCCGCCGTCTTCGCGGGGAGCGACATCCAGTTTCCGGCGGATTTCAGCGAAGTTCTCGGCCAGCACCCGATGGTTGCCGAGGAACCCCGCGTGCAGACGACGGCTGAATTTTTCCGCTTTCGCTACCGCGGCAAGCGGATCCCGGTAGAGCTGCTCGTACCAGGAAAGCCGGCCGCGGCCGTCGACCTCCGAGCCGGTCCGGGTGCTCGAGGTGCTGTTGAGCGTGGCTCCGGCGTAACTGCGAAACATCTGGTATTTGGTACCGAGTCGCCGGGAGTTGATGCCGCTTGTGATTTCGCCGTTCAACAGATCGAGCATCTCTTCGACGTAGGGAGCGCCCACCGAATCGGTGTCGATGCTTACGGTTTCGGGCGACGCTTCGCCGGGCTCTGGTTCCGAAATCTCGGGGGGATCGATCATATCCGCCAGTTGGGAACTGACGGAGATTTGCTGGGCAGCGGCGAAACTGGGGAAAAAGAACAACACTCCGAGGATCGCGGCCGTGCAGCCGAGCGAAAGGATTCGGTCGGAGAACGACAACGCAGAAATGCTTCGGCTCATAAATAATCCCATGATTCCATTTTTCTATTTGTAGGTTTCAGCACCGACGCGGGCGACCTGAATCAGCGGCTCCGTCGACGTCGGAAGGGATGTAAAATATCCAGATGATAGAGTCGTCTTGGGGTAATGATCTACTGCAAGAAAAAACAAGGGCATTAGAACGAATGCAAGACTTCATTTATTGATAATTGATACGACTCGCATTTGCAAGATCTTTTCACAGCCATTTTCTCCCCGCGGTTGTCGGCACTTCGCGACTGCCTACGCCAAAGGAGCGGGGTCGCTGATCGTTCGGCGGCTGAGGGAGGGGGTTTCGGCTGAAAAAGGGGCATCGCCGAGCGGGATTCTTGGCATATGCTCGTAATATCTGTCGATTATAGGAAATTTTTCGCGCAAGCCAACCGTCCGGCGAAAAAAAAGAGTTTCTTTCAACGAGCGGCGACGACGACTTCTTGGCGGTGGAACTGGAGCTGCGCTGCCGAAACACGGGAAAAACCCCATTTCCGAAAATGAGCCAGGTACTGCTCGAGTTGGAGGGCCTGTTTCTCTTCGAACAGCTTCAACGTGGTCAGAATTCCTCGAATGCGAATCTGGGGATGCCGCAGCAGATCCTCGAGGACTTCGAGGGTGTAGGTCGGCGCGACGTTCATATCGGAGAGGATCCACCGTGCTTTTCTGAAGTGGCTTCGACGGATCTGTCCCACCTTTCCCCGGAGGTGGGTGAATTGGGGGTGATGCTTCACCGCCGGCGCAACATCGGCCGGGTCGACGCCCAGAACCTCCGCTCCACGGCCGAGCAGCGCCTGAGATGCTCCGCCGGGAGCGCAGCCCAGATCGAGGCACCGCGTTTTGCAGCCGATCGGAAAACGAGACCATCGCAGGCAGGTTTCGAATTTCCACCACGCCCGGGAAACGGCGTCCGTCGTTGACAGCAGCGGAGCCATCCCACCCGGCCAGAGGGAAGCCTCTACCTTCTCTTTGATGCGATGAAGGCCGATCCACCATTGATCGGGCTCCACGACGATACAGTCGAGGACGTATTCCCCCGGGATCCCAGGGCAGAAGGCATGCTCGGCGCCTTCGGCGAGTTGTTCCGGATGGGGACAGGCCTCCAGGAGAAGCCGGTGGAGGCGTTGATCTTGTTCGGTCAATCCCGGCTCGTATTCATGATCGCCCGGCGCATGTCGATCTCGGTGCCAGAGATGGATACGTCGGACCGGTCGTCCTCCGAGACAATCCCATGCCTGCCGAGCCATGGCTTGGGGATTTTCACCGGTGACTTTCCCGAGCGAGAAACCGAAGGTCCTTGCGAAGACGGAGTTCAATGAGAAGTCCATCGGCAGGGGGGAATCCGTGGTCGGCAATCGGTAGGTCAAGAATCCGGGACGGGAGAAGGCGAATCGGAAATGGGGCCAATGAGTGGCGATCTCCTGCTTAACGAGCGATTCGGAACCAATTTGACAAGTCGCATAAATGAAGGAACGTTCCAAGATAATGCTTTCCGACGATCGATGGGAATAGGGAAATAAGGACTCGACTTGGGCGAACTTCCCGAGCCCCTTTCGGGGACGGTTTGTTGAGGGATCCATAGGGGAACGGCCCGCGAAAGAATCAGCCCGGGCCTTCGTGACACGATGCCCCCCTCCACTTCCCCCTAATCTATCGTGTATCGGCAGTCAAGAACAGGAGGACCGGTAAACTTTCCCCAGGACTTTCTCCCGGCAGTGTTTCGCTGTTTGACACGAGTGGCGTCGGGTTCGCCTTTTTCGAGCCCTTTACGGCATGCCGAATTTGACGGAGGGTTTTTTCGGTGTATGGTATAGCACGACACTCAGGCGGCCGGTCGTGGGAAGATCCGATCGATTTTCCACGAGCCTATGTCCGAGCAGTACCGTCGCCTGCCTTTTCGCTTGGAGAAGAAGGTGTCGTCCCCCCAGCACTAGGTCGTTTTGAAGGCGAAGCCCTGTTTTCCCGCCATTTTTTCGCTTCGAAACGATTGCCGAAAAAGGTTCGATTCGTCGGTCGGCATCGACGGAGATCGCCCTGTTTTCCTCTCTTGCTTTTCGCGATCAGAGGGTCGAGGCGAAGACGATGCCTTAGAACTGCGATTGCCCGCGAGCAACCTTTTCTCGGATGGATGAAAAGGAGGTGCCCCAATGCCTCGGTATACAGGCGTCCTCATTTCCTTGATGCTCGTGTTTCTCTGCATCAGTTTGAATGTGACTCGCTACCCGGCGGTTTGGAAGATGATGAAGGGAAAGCCCCCCATGCAGCGTCTGATTCCCGAAGGCGAGGAATCGGAACGTCCCCGGGAGGCCGAAAAAGAAAAACGCTCGACCGGGAGATCCTCATCTCCGGAACCAAAGAACGAAGAGGTCCCCGAGAGGGACGTCGACGATCGTGGCCGGGTTTCAGCAAGATCGGAGGGATATTCTTCCCCTTCGAGTCGCCCGAACGTGATCCCGTTGGAATCCCGAGATGATCGTTCGAGATCGTCCAAAGACGACAGCTACTCGTACGACGATTCG
>CAZWCE010000006.1:192981-277028 GCA_964632505.1 uncultured Planctomycetaceae bacterium
GAGGAAGACTCCGGCTACGGAAGCTATTCGTACGACGATTCGGAGGAAGACTCCGGCTACGGAAGCTATTCGTACGACGATTCGGAGGAAGACTCCGACGACGGAAACTATTCGTACGGAAACACGAAGGAGGACTCGGAGGACGAAGCCTCTTCGTATCAGAGTCGCAACCATAACGCTGGAAGCCGTGGAGGCGATGTCGGTTCCGGTCCTTCCATCGCCCGGTATTATGCCGACGATGGTTCTTCAGACAACGCTTCCGATGCTGATGAGAGTTACACCTCAGGGCGGGTGAGTCCTTCTTATGGAAATGCTTATCGAAGTGAAGCGTCGTATCATCATGCTTCGTTTCACCCGGAGAGCGGCGCAGTGCAGTATCGGGCCGATCGGCCGACGCAAGAGAAGGCTTCGACGGCGTCTCCGGAATCGCCCGAAGCATCGGATGATCGTTCCACGATGTCATCCCCCAACGACGATGGAATGCTGAAGCAGAAGAAAGGGGGAAAATTGGTTCCCGTCGAGTCGTCGGACTATTCTGCGGAAGCGAGCCTCCGCGCGTTCCGGGAAGAGGAGCCCGATTATTCGCAAGCCCCATGGCAGGAGGAGATGAGCGAGATCGCGGACCTCGCCGGGGAGGAAATGATGGAGGGCTCCCGCGAGAGCCCCCTCCAGGCGGCGGATTCGTCGGAAGCGACTCCCTCCGATTCGGGCACGCTCCCAAGACGTTTTCCCAAAGTCGACGAGGAATCGGGCGAGGAGATTTCGGAGAATTCCGGCCACTCGACGCTGAATGATGATCCGGAGATTCCATCGAGTACGCCCGGGGCGACCGGGCAGGAATACCAGCGAAAGGATGTCGCCTTGCCGTTGGGTGGAACACGTCCTTGAATTGCCGGGAAAAACGATTCCCGGCCAAGAGTGGGTTTCGGAAAGCCGGTTACAAGCGAACAGGACGTCGCCCGACTTCGACTTGGAGTTCTCTCGGCTTCCCGTCACGAATGATCTTCAACGTGACCTCGGTGCCGGGCGAGGAGAGCAGGGCGACATGGGTCAGGTCGGCGGGGGTCCGGATGGGAATGTCGTTCCACTTCAGGAGGATATCGTAATCTTCCAGCCCCGCGCGCTGGGCGGGGGACCCTGCAAGGACCTTGTAAATGAGAACGCCGGCTGCATCTTCGAGGCCGTGTTCCTTGGCCATTTTCGCCGGAAGCGGGGCCGGTAAAACCCCCAGCCAGCCGTGCGTGACCTTTCCCGTCTCGCGGATTTGCTGATAGACGGTTTTGGCGACGCGACTGGGAATGGAGAAACTGATGCCTTGATAGGCTTCGCCGTAAATCGCGGTATTGATGCCGACGAGTTTGCCCTCCATGTCGACCAGGGGACCTCCGCTGCTTCCAGGATTGACGGCGGCATCGGTCTGGAGAAATTCTTGGAAGGTGGGGCCGTCTTCCAAAGCGTTGTAGCGTTCCTTGGCGCTGATGATTCCGGAAGTGACGGTGTGGAAGAGTCCGAAGGGGCTACCGATCGCCAGGACGGAATCGCCTACTTCCAGAGCGTCGCTATCGCCCCACGACATGGCGGAAAGGTTGCTCAGATCGATTTTCAGCACCGCCAGATCGGTGATCGGGTCGAAGCCGACCAGTTCGACGTTGAACACCCGGCGGCCATCGCTCAATCGAACGACGATCTGCCGGGCATTATCGATGACGTGGAAATTGGTCAACAGATAGCCTTCCTCATCGACGATCACCCCGGAACCTTCTCCCCGGGACCGCCACAGGGGGATGCGGGATCGTGGATCCCCGTTCGGAGAGGGGGGGGCCGCTTCGGTCATTTCGGTTTCGATTCCCACGACACTGGGAGCCACGTATTTGACGACCAGGGGAACCCGACGACTGGGATCGGGGAGATCCTGAAGCAACTCCTTGGCGGCATCGGACTTGGCACGCTCGTAGCCGCGAGTGAGGGCGTACTGCATCTGTTCGGCGAGGAAAGGGAGGACCATCAAGCCCGTGAGAAAACAGAGGACGAACATCAAGATGGGGAAACGACTGGAAGGACGTGCGAAACGGAACATCGTCTTCTGATCGTCCTCTTGTCGCTCCGGCTGTGGGGATTCCGGTTTTTGTGGGGTTGGGGGGTCCGAAGAGGGCATGCCAATGGCTCCCTAAGTGATTGAAGGAGAATGGTTTCCGCGATGTTTGCTCTTGTCTTCCAAGGCGACTCAAGAGGTGTGGTTGGGTTCGCCCTGTCTTCCTCTCGTTCCTTTTTCAGTCGGTTGGGAAGAACCGATATCGGTTGGTGGCATCGACAGCGGATGTCACAGGAATCGGAGAAGTGGGGAGGGAGGCGAATTTCGGGACAGGATCATTTGTAGGCGAAACAACAATGTCCCGCGAACCCCCCATTTGTCTTTTCTTAACATTCGGCCGGCAAATCAACACGATTATGTTCCGTAATACAATTTTCGATTCCAAAGGGACACAAAATCCTTGACGACTCAATTGCATGAGTGTAAATTAACGTCTGGAAGAGAAAATGTCCACCCGATCGCCCGGAAAGCTTGACTCGGTCACTCATTGATGGGGTGAGGTATTTTTTTGTGCACTAAGTGTTTTTTTGGGATGGTCGGTTCACACGTTTTTAAGTATAGAATATTTTCGAAGCTTTTTGCAGCTTTTCGGCAAGGAGGATCTTGAAGGAGCATCGGTTGCGCGACGACTTGCCGTGAAATCGTTCCATGCGGTATGGCTTTTTCGTATCCTTTTCAGGAGAACGATCTTTCCTGGGAGAGAAATCGTTCTTCGACATTTTTTCCCCTTTTTCGATTTGTCGCAAGTGGCATTGGGAAACCTTTCAGGAGAATGATAGGAGTGGAGGACAATCAAGATGGAATCCCTGCCGGGGAGGGGCGGGCGACAGCGCTGCTGGCAAACGGCCGCGCTGGAAGAAGGCGATTCGCAAGGATGAATGAGTTTCCCCGGGGAATCCGTCGTCTTTTCCTCTTCCAATCAGTTGCTTTGCGACAACAAGGATGTACAAACTTATGCTGAAGACATTAGGTTTGATCGATGCACGGTACATGGATGTCGGCCAGCGGCAAACGGCTTGCCGACGACTCGAAGGCAAGTCGGTTCTCGAATGGGTGGCTCGAGAAACGACCGAATGCATGCAGTTAAGCGGCGTGATCATCTTGACCAATGATCACCAAGAGAACGATTTCGTCTTGGAATTGGCTCCCTCCGACATCCCCGTCTATCGCTCCGGAGCGAAAGACACGCTCCGCGCTCTGGCGGATGCCCTCGAGCAATACCCGGCGGAATCCTGTGTTTGGATCGCTTCGAATTGGCCCTTTCTCGACTCCACGCTGGTCGATAAACTGGTCGTGTGTGCCGAGAAGCAACAGTGCGATTTTGCTTCCTTTTACGGGGAGCAAGGGCCGGTGAACCACGGGCTGCCGACCGGGTTGTTGCCCGTCTGGTTCCGTTCGAAAGCGGTGTTCGAGGCCGATCGACGTTCGCGAAACCAGGAAGAAAGGCAATGTCCTTGCCGTTACTTTCTCTCCCGTTCGAAGAAGTTCCATTCCGTTTCACTCCGTCCTCCCGAGCCGTTGCAAGAGAATCCGCTTTGCTTCCGGATCGACGGCGCCGAAGATTGGGAGAATGCGTTGGACCTCTTCGACGCCTTCGAAGGCGAGGAGTTCAAGTGCGAAAAGATCGCCCATTTCATGAGCCAGCATCCGAATAGGTCTTGAGCGAAGGGGTCCGGAAACGCTTTCGCCCGGTAGAACTTCACGAAGGTCCTGGCGGGAACAGAGGCCCTTGGTGAAGCGTTCGATGACGACGTGACGGGATTCTTATGAACGACGCATCGGCCGAAGGCAATCTCCCTGAACGCCTTCGACGGCAACTGGATTTTTTTCGGGAACTGGATCGTCTCAAACGTGTGTTTCGTCGGTCCCGGCATCTGGACGGCTCGCGACATGAAAACGATGCCGAACATTCCTGGCATGTTTCGGTCATGGTGATGATTTTTCGTGAGTATGCCGGAAATCCCTCGATCGATGACGACCGAGTCATCAGGATGCTTCTTCTGCACGATATCGTCGAGATCGATGCCGGCGACACCTTCGCCTACGATGACGCCGGGCTCGCGGACAAACGCGACCGGGAAGTGCGGGCCGCCGAGCGGATATTCGCCCTCTTGCCGGACGATCAGCGTCGGCAGTTTCGGAAGCTGTGGGACGAGTTCGATCAAATGTCTTCGCCCGAGGGACGCTTCGCCTCGGTGCTCGATCGGTTGCAGCCCCTTTTCCACAACTACTACACCCGGGGCAAAGCGTGGCGGGAAAATCGGGTCCGTTACGAGCAAGTCGCTTCCCGATTGGTGCCGCTTCGGGAAATCGCGCCGGAGCTGGTGGCTCTGGCCGAGCAGATGATCCGCGAAGCGGCGCAGCGCGGTGACTTGATCGATTCTTGAATCGGTCTTCCCGCAGAAATGCCCCGCCGGGATCCTTCCCAGCGGAGGCAACTTGTCCGCATCTTTCTTTTCTTCGGAGACGGGTTTTCAGAACAGATATCGGGCGACGAATTCAAACCGAGTCGAGTTGCCGGGGTCCAATCTCCGGGTGTCGCCCGTTCCGGTATCGTATGTTTGCCAATGCGTTTTCCACTGGCTCACCTCCAGACCGGTGAAGAAAGCGTCGTTCCAGAAATAGAGGCAGTTGGCGAAGTAGGCGTGGTTGTACAGGATCGAAGTTCCCGATGGACTGGTCATATGGACATCTCCGTTGTGGGGGTCGTCGATCAGGAATCCTACGTTGAACTTCCATCGCTTCGAGCACTCGTAATTGAACGCCGCCCAGCCGCCGGTGGAGCGAATGCTTTCCCGCGTGAGCAGGTCGACGCCCTGGAAGATGCCGCCGAAGAATGTACTGAGATTTTCTCCGGTGAAGAATTCACCCTGGAGCGTGAGCCGTTGGGTAATCGGGAGGTCCAGGTCGCATCCGAACGACCACGTCCGTTCGGGGACATCGTCGTAGGTGGTTCCCCCGACGGTGAAATCGAACATCTGCTCCCCGATGTGTCCGAAGGCTCCGAGCGTGATCGGCATGGCACAGGGACCGTCGCGGTATCCGAAGACTCCGGCGATACGTCCCTCGAAGACGGGCCAACCGGAAGGATCGGGCGAAACGCTGCTGACGGTGTTGAAGTCGTTGGTGAGGTTCGCACAGAGACCGAACTGCCATTCATATCCGAAGGTGGGGCTCAGCTCGACGTTCCGATCGATTTCGAACATTCCGCGACGATAGCCGAGATTGCCTACCGCGGCTCCGGCGGCCCAGTTGAGCATCTTGGGGACCAGTGGTGCGATGACTTCCCAGTCCTGACCGAATTTGAATGAAGTGTAATCATCGCCGATTTCGATGAAGCCGCGTCGGAAGAGCAGCCCTGGTTTGTTTTTGATGACGTATTGCCCTTGGAAGTCGACTTCGACCAGTCCGGTCAGCGTCGCTTCGGGCCAGTAGTGGAATTTGGGTCCCTCGACTTTCATGCCGAGACGACTGGATTTCGGATCGACGGTGAACGCCGGTTCCCCCTGGCTTTCCGGGGGGAGGACATAACAGGCGTAGTCGGTTCCTTTGGTCCTTGCCGACTCGAAAATGGTACTGACCGAGAAATAACCATAAGGGGTGAAACGAAAATCGCCTTTTCGCCAACCTTCCCGTTGGGCAAGTTCCTCAAACTCCTCCCGCGTGACGAATTCACCTTCCTCGATCGGGTCTTGGGCCTCGAGGGCCATCAGGGGAACCGCTTTTTCTTTGGTTTCCCCCTCCGTTGAGGGCGCTGCGTCCGGTGATGGTGCTGCGCCTTTTTGGTCGGAGCGGACATTTTGCGTCAGCTTATCCAGATCCGGCTTGCGAAGGAGATTTTCTCGGGAAGCGATCCTGGGCACGGGAGGGATAGCGGAGGAGGATTTCCGGGGATTCTGCTCAGAAAGAGCCACCACCGGCATCCCCTCGATTTGACTGGTGGAATGCAGCGGCTTGACGATGCCGGGCGCCTCCCGCATACTTTTCGGTTGGGCGATTTGGCCCCATGCCGATGGATTGGTTCCTGCCGCAAGAAACAGGCAGGTTGTTAACATGATCATCTTTTTCATGAAATCATATCTCCTTATTTCAATCACCGTGATCCCTTCGGAAACCGTTGCTGGTCCGAACGAGTCGTCGAAGATGACGGTGGACAGGCACGTCTTTCCGATATTTTGCAAATCGTATTTGCATTCCCCCGCCAATGGGTCGTAATGATTCTCTTTTTGGTTGTTATTGTGTCCGCTCGCTTTTTCGTTGCGAACCGCATATCCGGAATATTCCTCGGTATCGGTACTGAAATCGCCGCGAAATGCGATTATTCGGCATAAGTTCTCACAAATACAAATTGCCACCGATACAAGCCGTACAATGTTCAGAATCCAAATATTCCGCAAAATTTATCAAACCCACATCGATGACATTGATTTCATCAATGATTTTACAAGCCTTTCTTATTAGAAAGGCGTTTTAGGAAAATGGTTTTTTTCGCCATCAGGGAGACGCTCGGAAAGCGTCAAGGATCGTCGGATTCCCAAAGGGATGAAAAAATGGAGAAACGGGGTGTTTTTCATAACCACCGGGAGTATGCTATTATTGTGGAGTCTTTTGCTCCGATCCTTCGGACCCCACCTACCAACCTCCCGAGCAAGCGAATTGAGATCGCTTGTTCGAGCGAAAAAAAAGATGTTTCCCCTATTCGCTCGTGGCTTACCGTGGGCGGTGAAGGGGATATCCAGGTTTTTCTTCCGAGGTCGGTTCACGATTGGTCCCGTGGTGAATCACCATAGAATCCCAACGGGCGGCATTTGCCGCCATCGAAGGAGTATTCTTCCGATGCGGAATCCCCATTTCTTCATAAGTGTTTTGTTCCTCGCCTTTTTCTCCTTCCTTCCGGAGGTCGAATCCCGAGATATCTACGTGGATAATCTCAAAGGGAACGATCGTTTTTTCGGAAGTTCGGCCGATTCGACCGAAACCCACACGTCCGGGCCGGTTCGTACATTGCGCCGGGCACTTCAGTTGTGTCGCCCGGGCGATCGTATTGTTTTGGCGAAGACTTCGGAACCGTATCGGGAACCAATCGCCCTGGTCGGGAGTCGGCACAGCGGCAGCGAGGCTCAGCCGTTTACGCTTTCAGGGAACGGCGCGGTTCTCGATGGATCCCTCTCGGTCACGGCCGAGTATTGGGCCCATTCGCATGACGATGTTTTTCGATTCCAACCGGAGCAGCTCGGCACGTTGCGGCTCTTTCATCAGGGGAAGCCGCTGGAACAGGTCGACCCGCCCCCGCCGTCCGAGTTGCGCGACGGCGAGGCGATTGAGCCGCTCCAGTGGTTCATGGCCGACGGTCTCGTTTATCTTCGAGTGGAGCCGGGAAAGTCGATCAAGGACTATGATCTTTCGATTTCCGACATCGCGACCGGGCTCACGCTGGTCCATGTGCGGCATGTTCGCATCGAGCAGTTGACCATTCAGGGCTTTCGTATCGACGGTCTGCACGCGGTCAACAGTGCTGCGGAAGTGGTGCTCGACGAGGTGGTCGCCCGCGGTAATGGCCGAGCCGGGGTCGTTTCCGGTCCCGCTTCGAAGCTGATCCTGGGATATTGCACACTCGGCGGGAACGGGGGGGCCCAGTTGTTGACCCGTCCCGATTCCGAGACGATTCTCTATGAATGCCAGGTGTTCGAGGACGCGGCGCCGGGGATTGTCGAAAAGGGAGGAAAGGTCGAAGTGTTGGGCCCCGAGGATGCCGCGAGCGCATTCTGAAGAGCTTCTTTCATCCTAGGCTTTCTTCCCCGGATTCTCGAGGATCGAGGGCAAGGCTGCTCCGGCCGGAGCCATTTTTTGAGGGCGTTCCTCGAAAGTCGCCGGGAAACGCAGTCCCCTTCTTTTTGCAATGGAATGAATCATGTTTTCGGGAGTCGAAGTTGTCTGTTTCGCGGGGAGTTATCTGGTCGTTTTCGTGCTGGAGTTTTCCCGCGTTTTCTTCCGCAGCGGTATTCGCGGAGCGGTGATGATCGGTTTCGCGTTGGCCGGTTTGCTCGCCCATACCGCCTATATCTACCATCAGACGATGGTCAGCGGGGGGCATCTGATCGACAGCCCGAAGGGGTGGTACCTGTCGGCGGCCTGGGGACTGATGGCCATCTATCTCTATCTCACTTTTTATCACTCGAAGACGCCTTTCGGTCTGTTTCTCGTCCCTCTTTCGCTGATACTGATCGCCGTCGGTTATTTCGGTGCTTCCGCGGCCTCTTTTCCGCGTGAAACGGCGGGTCAATTCTGGCGCGCGGTTCACGGTGTCTCCTTTTTGATCGCCACCCTCTCGGTGCTGGTGGGATTTGTCACTTCGCTGATGTACCTGGCGCAATCGAAACGGCTCAAACGCAAGCAGACCGGCAAGAACCGGTTGCAGCTTCCCAGTTTGGAATGGTTGCGAAAGGTGAACAGCCGGTCACTGGGAATCACCATCATCACACTCGGCTCGGGCATCCTCTCGGGGATTTTCTTAAATCGACTCCGCTATCTTCCTTCGGGAGAGCAGGTCGGCGGGGACGACCCCTTCGTGGTGGGATCGCTGGTGATTTTCGGCTTGTTGACGCTTTCGACGGTGGTGGCCGCCGCTTATCGCCCGGTGGGAAAAGGCCGGCGTGTCGCCTATTTGACTCTGTTGGGCTTTTTCCTTCTCGCAGCCACTCTCTCGCTGGGGCTTTTGGAGGAGGAGCATTGGAATCGTCGGCCGAACGAGGAAATCCCCTCTTCACAGGAAGAGGGAGAGTTGCCTTTTCTTGAAGAAGTGAAAGGGGAGGCGGCTTCATGAGAATTCTGATGGTCGGTTGCAATCATCACTCCGTGCCGCTGGAGGTGCGCGAACGTTTGGCTTTCGGAAGCGCTCAATTGGAAGCGGCGTTTGCGTCTTGGAAGCGCGATCATCCCGAATATGAAATGGTATTGCTTTCCACGTGCAACCGAATCGAGCTCTATCTGGCGACGGAGACGGAGGAACAACCGGAATCGGACATGGTGGCCGAGTTCCTCTGCCGCCAGAAGCAGCTTTGTGTGGAGGAGATGCGGCCGCACTTGGAACCCCTTCGCGATGCCGAAGCGGTGCGACATCTGTTCCTGGT
Source organism: uncultured Planctomycetaceae bacterium (assembly GCA_964632505.1). GTDB lineage: Bacteria > Planctomycetota > Planctomycetia > Pirellulales > Thermoguttaceae > CAZWCE01. The sequence goes on from CAZWCE010000006.1 coordinate 202,204, forward strand.
CGCTTCGAGTCTCGACAGCATGGTGGTCGGCGAGCCTCAAATTCTCGCACAGGTAAAGGACGCCTATCAAAAGGCGGATGCGGCCGACTGCACCGGTCCCTTGACGCATGCCGTCTTCCAGGCTTCTCTGAAAGTGGCCAAACGTGTGGCCACGGAAACAGCCATCCACCACCATCGGGTTAGTATTCCAAGCATTGCGGTGGTCGATTTCGCTCTGAGAATATTTGAACATCTCGACGACAAGAGCACGCTGATTCTCGGGGCGGGAGAAATGGGAGAGGAGACGATCCGCTATCTCAAGGAACACGGCGCCAAGTCGGTCGCCGTGTGCAATCGCAGCCGCGAGCGAGCGATTCGTCTGGCCGAACAGTGGCGGGGGCATGTGGTCGATTGGGAACATCGGCTCGATGCCGTCTCGGAGGCCGACGTCGTGGTGAGCACGACCGGCTCGCCGGAGGCGATTCTGACGCTGGAAGATTACCGACGAATCGAGGCGTTTCGTTCCGGGCGGTCGCTGTTCATGCTCGATCTGGCCGTCCCCCGCGACATCGACCCCGCGATCGGACGTTGCGACGATGTCTTTCTCTACTCGCTCGACGATCTGAAGGAGGCCTGCGAGGAAAACCGCAAGAGTCGCGATCAGGAGATGCCCAAGGCTTGCAGAATCATCGAGAAGGAAACCGAGCGGTTCATGCAGGACTTGCACCACCGGGCCACCGGGATGGTCATTCGCCAATTGCGACAGGGATGGCAGGAGGCAAAATCGGAAGAGCTGCATCGCCTGTTGAACAAATTGCCGGAACTCGATGAAAAGTCCCGCGAAGAGATCGAACGATCGTTCGACCGACTCTTGAATAAGCTTTTGCATCCGCCGCTGGAGTCGCTTCGCGATGAAGCCCGGCACGGCGTGCCCCACCTGCTCATGGAAGCGCTCTCCCGACTTTTCCGACTGAAGGACTGATCCGAACTCCGGCGCCCATTCCCCGCGCCCGATTGGAGATTCTTATGCCGGATGGATCGATTTCGTAGGGGGAGTTTCGAGGTCCTCCGTTTTCAGTAGGGCTCTCTAGAAAAACGCCTCGGAAGACTTGAAGAGACTAAGTCGTTTTCGTGTTGTGGATTTGCCGGAGAGATGGAGCGGAACCGGTTCGGGGGATGGCGGGGCATCCGCCGATTCGATATGATGGAACTGGAAAGAGACACGACTATCCGTCGCATTTTCTGCTTTTTGGGAGAGTTCTCATGCAGTGGTTCGGAATCAGGTTGCCGCGAAAGAAATCGCTCGCGCCGTTATTGGTTTTTCTGATGGTATCGAGTCGCGGGATGACCCCGGCGGAGGACGCGCCGCAATGGGGACGAAAGCATACCCGGAACATGATTTCGCAGGAAGTGGGTTTGCCGGATTCGTTCGATCCGGGGAAGTGGGATCCGAGGAATGATCGGGTCGACCCGACCACCACGCGGAACGTGCGGTGGACCGCTTCGCTGGGACAGGTCGCCTACGGTTCGCCGGTGGTCGCCGAGGGGCGCGTTCTGGTTGGTACGAACGAGGCCCTGTCGGACGATCCCCAATTGAAAGGTGACCGCGGTGTGCTGATGTGCTTCGCCGAAGACGACGGCGAGTTTCTCTGGGAGTTGGTCGTTCCGAAGATGTATGAAATCAAATTTTCCGATTGGCATCGGGTGGGGATCTCGTCGACTCCGGTGGTGGAGGACGGCCGCGTCTATCTGACGACCAACCGTTGCGAAGTGGTCTGCCTGGATCTGGCGGGCATGGCCGACGGCAACCAGGGACCCTATGAAGCGGAAGCGGCGCACATGGCGAACCCGGGCGATCCGCCGGTGAAGCCGACCGATCGACATGCCGATATCCTGTGGCTGACCGACATGGTGGCCGAGGTGGGGGCGAAGCCGCACAACGCCGCGAACTGCTCGGTCTTGATCGACGGAGATCTTATCTACGTTTGCACCGGCAACGGCGTCGATTGGACACACAGTCGTGTGATGAATCCCGAAGCCCCCACCCTGATCGTATTGGACAAAAAAACAGGTAAAGTGCTCGCGCGGGACCGCTTCGGGATCGGCCCGAACATCATTCACGGGCAGTGGTCGTCGCCTTCGATGGGCGTGATCGACGGGAAGAAATACGTCTTCCAGGGGACCGGCAGCGGGTATCTTTTTGCTGTCGGCGCTCTCACGTCCGAGCAAGCGGAAAAGGCACGCGCGCAAGAAATCATCCTCGATCTGCAAACGGTGTGGAAGTTCAACGGGCATCCCAAAGCGCAGCTCCAGGAGGTGGTGCCGCTGGAGCATTTCCACGATACCCATTCTTACGAAGTGGTCGCCAATCCGGTGGTCTTGGATGACCGCATCTACGTGATGTTCACACAAGAACTCTATCACAAGATGCCGCTGGGGTGGTTGGCGTGTCTCGACGCGAAAGGCGAGGGGGAGACGACGAGGACCGGCGGATTGATCTGGGGATACGACGATGTGAGCAGCTCCGGTTCGACCGTTTCCATCGCCGATGGACTTTTGTATATTGCCGACGGTGACGGTCGTCTGCATTGTCTCGATGCCGAAACCGGACAGCCGTATTGGGTGCACGAAGTGGGCGGGCCGATTTGGGGATCGACGCTGGTGGCCGACGGGAAAGTCTATCTGGGCACCGGCAGACGCGGGTTCTGGATTTTCCGTCACGGTCGTCGGAAGGAAATCTTGCATGAATGCACCATGCCCGATAAGATCCTCTCGACGCCGACCGCCGCCAACGGTACCCTTTATGTCACCGTTTTCAAAACGCTCTACGCGATCGCCGAGGAGAATTCCGAGTAACGTGCCTCACCTCGCTCGGTTGTCGGGTTCCGAGGCTGTTTCTTTCTCTTCGAGGAGCGATTCCCATAGGTCTTCGTACCGGTGGACCATCGCCTCGAGCGTGAATTGATCGAGGACCCGTTGTCGATTCTCGTGGCCCAGTCGCCGACGAAACTCGTCCGAACGCAGCATGGGTTCGATCTTCTCGATCCAGCTTTCCGTTTCGCCGAAGAGAACCGATTGCCGTTCGATTTCCTCTCCGAGCAGTTCGATCACTCCCTCGACGCGGGTTGCGAGGACCGGGAGGCCGGAGGCCATCGCTTGGAGCACGACGTTCGGCATTCCTTCCCAGCGAGAGGGGAGAACCAGAAGCTCGCTCGCGGCAAGGATTTCCGGAACATCTTCGCGCCATCCGAGAAAACGCACCTGCCCGGTGATGCCGTTCCTCTCGGCGATCGCGGCGAGTTGATCGCGTTCCGGCCCGTCGCCGACGATCAAGAGTCTCCAATCGGGATGGCGGGGGAGCCACTTCGGGGCGGTTTCGAGAAGCCGGTCGATGCCCTTTTGGTGGGTCAATCGGCCGATGCAGGCGATGTTGCGAGTGTTCGGGGAAAGGCCGTATTTTGCAAAATCGGCCGGTTGGGCGGCGGGATACTGCCGGGTGTCGATGCCGTTGGGAATGACGACGATCCGCTCCATGGGAACCCGACACCGCTGGTGAGTGAATCGTGCGACCGCCTCGCTCACGCAGACGTAACGGGTGACCGAGGCGCGGGTGAGCCGGTCGAGTCGGAGATGCCACCGGGCGGCATGTTCCGCCACGCGGACGCCGGAGAGAATCTTCGAGACCTTCTCCTTTGGACCGGCCCAGCGGGAGAGCAGGTTGGCATGGAAGAGAAACGATTGGATCAATTCCGGGGGATCGTCGGCCAGGAAACGCCGAAAACGTCGGGTCGCTTGCCAAAGTTGGGAAAACCTCCGGAGATGGAGAAACCGCACTTCGACGCCGGCCTCCTCCAGTCGGGGGACACACGACCGCTCGGGCTGATCCGGCGGCGGCGCCAGACTGTAGACGACCGGGGCGAATCGGGCGCGGTCGAGCCTTGCGGCCAATTCCGTCAGGCAACGTTCCGCGCCTCCGATCTCCAGTTCCGTGATCACCAGGGCGACTCGGCGAGGTCTTTTTCCGCGAGACATACCGCGATCACTTTCCGGCGATGATCAAATCAAGCCGCTTGTTGAGCTTCTCGGGGCTCAGTTCGCGGCTGCCTTCCACGGTGATCCAGCCGTTGTAGCGGATCTGCTCGAGCATCTTGCGGACCTTCGGCCAATCGACTTGGCCCTCGCGAATGTTGACGAAGTCGCCTCCGCGGGGCTTCGACTTGTCGATGGTGAAGTCCTTGACGTGGATCTTGACCACTTCCGGACCGGCTGCCAGAAGCCATTCTTCGGGAAGAGCGTACTTCACGTGGTTGCCGATATCGAAGTACATCTTGATCCAGGGATTATCAAACGACCGGACGAAGGAGGCAAACAACTCGGGGCTGCACCAGAGGTGGTTCCAGACGTTTTCGATGGCGATCATCACTCCCTCTTTGGCCGCCAGGGGGATCAGTTCCTCGATCGCCCGCCGAGAGGATTCGGTCGCGTAGTTTTGAGCCTGGATGTATTCTTGGTAAGGCGTGTTGTCGCCGGCCGCCACCCGACTGACGCGGCAGGTCTTTGGATCGAACTCGATGTCGTAGTTCCACGGCTCGGGCATCGTCATGCCGCCGACCCGGCAGGGAACGAGGAGAATCGCATCGGCCCCGTAGCCGGCCGCGGCGCGGATCGCCTTTTTCGTTTCTTCGATCGACTGCTTCACCACCTCCGGATCCTCATGATTGAACCGGGCCCAACCCCGCATGACCGAATGGATCCGGATGCCGAATGAATCGGCCATCTTCTGTTTCGCGAACGCCTCCTCGGGAGTGAGGTCGAAGTTCTGGACCTCCATCCCTTGAATGCCCGCGGCGGCCCATTCTTCGCAGAGATGTTCGGTCGGCGACCGAGCGATCAACGCTTTATAAAGTTTGGTGTCGAACGTGTTTTTTTCTTCCTCGGCCCTGGTGCAACAAGGAGACAAGGAATGGGAAAGCCAGGTACCGGCGACGGCACCGGCGGAAGTGGCGAGAAAGTGACGTCGCGATGTTCCGGAACGCATCGGGATTCTCCTTTTCGTATTGTGGCGCGATGCCGGGAGATGATCCAAAAATCGATCCCGGCTCGGATTCCAATCATCGATCATTCAGAACAAGAATGTCCTGGGGGTCGGGTGAGGTTTCGAGCTATTGTAATGGATGGCCGCCCGAAAATCCAATCACTTTGAAGATTCGACGGAGGATTCATCGCGGGAATTCTTGACTTGCCCTATTGGACTTGTCACACTGGATGGAAGAACCGTTCGATCCCGATTCCGTACGATGCTTCCCTTGCCGTACGGGTTTCCTTTGGAAAAAGAGAACACCAGAAGTAAACGATGGAAAACCTCGAACAAGGAGATCCTCATGAACGTATCCCGTAGAAGCTTTCTCGCGGCCGGTTCGCTGGCGGCCCTGGCCACTCCCGCGATCCACGCGAGCCAGAAGGAAAAGAAATATCGCACGGCGCTGGTGGGAACCGGCTGGTGGGGAATGAATATCCTCGAGACCGCAGTGAAATTGGGTTCCGCCGACGTGGTGGCGATGTGCGATGTGGACCGAAATCAGTTGGAGCCGGCGGTCACGAAAATCGAGGAGATGTGCGACAGCCGTCCGAAGAAGTATACCGATTATCGTGAGCTGATCGAAAAAGAGAAGCCGGAGATTGTCATCGTGGCCACGCCCGACCACTGGCATCCGCTGATCACCATCGCCGCGGTGAACGCCGGGGCGCATGTCTACGTCGAGAAGCCGATCTCTCATACGATTCTCGAAGGACTGGCGATGGTCCGCGCCGCTCGGGCGAACGACCGGGTCGTTCAGGTGGGGACGCATCGACGCGCTTCGCCGCACAACATCTCGGCGATGGAATTTCTCCGCAGCGGCAAGCTCGGCAAGATCGGGTCGGTCCGGGCGTTCGTGCATTACCCGGGTGGTCCGGGGACGGTCGTGGAGGATACCGACGTTCCCGAAGGGCTCGACTGGGACCTATGGTGCGGCCCGGCCCCGAAGGTGCCGTTCAACCCGAAAATTCACCCCAAGGGCTTCCGGCGTTTTCTCGATTACGCCAACGGAACGCTCGGCGACTGGGGCATCCACTGGCTCGACCAGATCCTCTGGTGGTCGGAGGAGAAGCATCCGAAAATGGTCGCCTCCAGCGGCGGGCGGTTCATTGTCGAAGATAACACCGACGCCCCCGATGCACAGAATGTGGTGTACCAGTTCGACGATTTCATGGTGTCCTGGGAGCATCGTCGTTTCGCCGGCAACAGCGCGGAGCGTCACAATATCGGTTGCTATTTCTACGGCACCGAAGGAACCCTGCATCTCGGTTGGCTCGACGGGTGGTCCTTCTATCCCCGCAAGCAGCATTCGGCGGAAGCGAAAATCCACGTGGAACCCCAACTGAATGAACCGGACCATCAGAACATCAAGGAACTGTACGTCGATTTCCTTGATGCGATCGAGACCGGTCGCAAGCCGATCTGCGATATCGAAATCGGCCACCACTCCACCACGATGAGCCTTTTGGGCATGCTCTCGCTGAAACTGGGACGAAGTGTCGTCTGGGACGGCGAAAAGCAGACGATCCCGAACGATCCGGAAGCGGCGGCTCTCTTAAAACGCGAATATCGCGGCGAGTGGACCTACCCGGAGGTGTAAATGTCCCGTTTCGAAATCATTGCTTTTTCATCCATATCGGTAATCGAATGTCCGCGTCTCTTACTTATTTAAGGCGAGGGCATCGAAACCGAATCATGTCAGGAGGTTTTTATGCAGAGAAATCAACTTTCGCGGCGCGATGCTCTGAAGATGGGCGGCGGAGCAACACTGGCGGCCCTGGCCGCTCCCCTTTACGTGCCCTCGAGCGCATTGGGACAAAACGGAAAGAAAGGCGCCAACGACAAGATCATCCTCGGTTACGTGGGGATGGGACGACGGGCGAAGCAACTTTTGCCGGGAGTGCCCGAGGGATCGAAATCCCAAGAGGTCGAGGTGGCGGCGATCGCCGACGTTTACCTCCCCCGGGCGGAAAGCGTCGCCAAAAAGTATCAGGCCGAGGCCTATCAGGATTACCGCAAACTGCTCGAACGCGAGGACATCGATGCGATCGTGACCGCGACGAACGATCATTGGCGGGCGAAGGTCTGCATCGAAGCGGCCCAGTCGGGCAAAGATATTTACGGTGAAAAACCGATGAGCCTGACGATCGCCGAGGGGCGGATCATGGTCGAGGCGGTTCGGCAGTACAAGAGGGTCTTCCAGACCGGAAGCCAGCAGCGTTCCAATTCGGTGAACCGGCACGGGTGTGAGTTGGTGCGCAACGGGCACATCGGCAAGGTGACCAAGGTCATCGCGGAGAACTATCCCAGCCCCTGGTATGGCGATCTGCCGGGGCAGCCGGTTCCCGACGGGCTCGATTGGGACATGTGGGCCGGTCCGGTCCAGCCGGTCCCTTATCACAAAGACCTCTTCACGCCGCGGGCGAATCCCGGGTGGATCTCTTTCCAGCCCTATTCCGGAGGCGAAGTGACCGGGTGGGGGGCTCACGGGCTCGATCAGATCCAATGGGCCCTCGGCATGGATGGTACCGGTCCGGTCGAGATTTGGGTCGAAGGAGGCGACTTCGATCCGCCGACGTATCACGAGCCGGAATCCCGGTCACGCGGCAATAAGGTGTGTGCGATTCCGGTCGTCAAGTACAAGTATGAGAACGGTCCGGTCGTGGAATTCGGCGACGGCCTCGGCGGGGGCGGCATCTTCATCGGCGAAAAAGGCACGATTCGTATCGACCGCGGCCGCGTTTCCAGTGACCCGGAAGGCATCGCCAAGGAAGAAATCGCCGATGACGGCGTTCATCTTTACAAGAGCGATAATCATATGCAGAATTGGCTCGATTGCATCCGCAGCCGTGAGCTGCCGGTGTGCGACGTGGAGATCGGGCACCGCAGCACGACCGTCTGCCATCTGGCGAACATCGCACGTTGGGTCGGCCGCAAGCTGAGGTGGGACCCGATCACCGAGACCTTCCCCGGCGACGATGAAGCGAATGCCCACCTCGACCGCGAGCGTCGAAAGCAGTACGATCTGCCGAAGACGATTTGATCGTTTCGCATCCATCGAAGCGAACCACAGCCGGCCCACGCCTCGTGCGTGCGTCGGCTTTTTTCATGAAAAGACCGGAGCCTTCGAGGGGATCCGTCTATTCGGCGATGAGGAACAGGGCGTCCATCGGTCCGAGCGCGAGCGGCTTATCCGTCGGAACCGGTCGGCCGTTGTTGGTTCGGGGGTCTTGCTTCGGCGAGCCCTGGATGCGACAGAAGGAACGCCCCGGAAATCGCTTCGCCAGATCGATCTCGACCGGATGATCGGCCGGGTTCGCCAGCACCGCGCCGTGCTCGAAACCGCGGACGATGGCATCCGGCGCGGCGGTCGCGTAGACCTGCTGAATCACGACCGGCTCTGGGCCTTCGACGGTCACTACCAGATCGAGACTTTTTCCCGTGATTCCCTTGAAATAGAAGGTCGAATCGAACGGCTCCCCCCCCACCCAGCTCATGAACTCTTGCGGCGGTGTGATCGTTTCGGGGCCTGCCGGGTCCGTGATCCGCACACCACCCCACCGGGCGTGGTCCGTGGTGGAATGGTCTTTCGGTCCGCAATCGGCGACGAAGCTCAATCGAATGCGTTCCCCCGTCCAACGCTCGAGCGACACTTCGTGCGGCATCCATCGGAACGCTTTCTGATGATGTTCGAAGATTTTCGTACCGCTTTTCGCCGGTGCGTCGCTTCCGGCCTCGTTCACGAAAACCTGAAAGAGGACGCCGTCGCTCCGCTCGGGACTCAGCTCGCCCATGCCGGTGTGCAGATGGAGAACGCCGCCTTTCGGAACGGTCGGCTCGCGCTGCCAGTAAGTGTAGCCGGTTCTCGGTCCGGGTTCGTCTCGCTTATAAGGAGGGTGGGTCTGATAGGCGGGGAGGGTGAGGTCGCCGATGGTCAAGGCATCGCGGAAGAGTACGCCGGCCCCGGACTCGGGATCGATGGCGGTTTCGCGCTCGCCGCGATAGGCCATTCCTCCGGGGGGCGTTTCTTTGCGGATGAGGATCGACTCGGGAAGCAGATTCCGGCACCAGAGGCGTCGTGCGATGTTCGCCGGCTCGCCCGCCCGGCGTTGGGCCGTCGCCCGAATGCTGACGAACAGATTGCTGTTCGGCGTGGGGATTTTTTCGAGATCCAGTGTGATGGTCCCTTCCCCTGGAGCCGAGGGGGTTTCGAGGTGCAAATGCCCGTTTTGCAGGGAGGGTTCCGAAGTCGGGCTGTCGAAGTGCCTCGCCGTTTCTTGCGTGATTTCGCCGCGGTTGGAACCGAAAACGATCGGGGCTTCGGCCGCGAGGCGCATCGGCGGCGTGATCGGTTTTCCGAGCCATCCGGTGCGATCGGCGGTGCCCATGCGGAGTTCATCCCAAATGCCGTACATCTCGCCCGGTTCGGTCGGGGCTCCGAAGGAGTAGCAGGTGGCGGCATCGGTGAACGTGCAGATCGCCATGACCACTCGATGGGTCGAGAAGGGGACGTCGGGGCGTTTCGGGCGTCCCGGCCGGTCGCCCGGCTCGTTGTACTTGTGATTGACGTAATTGAGTGTCGGTTCGGCGGCGTGGTCGCGCCAGTAGAAATGGCGATTCAGTCCTCCCGACCAATCGGTGATCTCCTTGTCGCGAAGATGGGGCCATCCTTCGCTTTCGATCCCGTTGAGGATGCCGAACGCCCGCTGGTTGCGGAGACTCATCCCGTCGGCCATGATCAGCCGGTCCGGCCCGAGTTGGTCGCGAAGGGCCCGGCAGAAGCGGACCACCCCGACGCCGTAGGTGTTCACCGGCTCGCCGCGCGGACCGAGATCGAAGATGCCGAAGTCGACCTCGCCGTCGGCGTTGCAATCGGGACCGCGTTTCGTCGAGCCTCTCAATTCGTGATGGAGCACGTCGAATTCGAGGCCGTCGAAAGCGGCCAGGCGTCCCCCTGCGAGGAAGCGATTGCCGAGCACTTCGCAAAGGACGTCGGCACAGGTGCGCCCCTGCTTGTCGCGCGGGCATTCGGTCGAGTAGTTGTAGTACCAGAGGAGATGGGACCTGCCGCCCCAGGGGCCTTCGGACACATGGGCGGCGGCGTAGGCCTTGCCGGCGGGCAGTCCGATCGGTTCGGTGCCGTACGCGCCGCGGCGGACGCGAATCGTCCCCTTTTTCGCATCGACCGAGACCAGTTGTACTTGTTCGCTGTGGTGCCAATCGGGTTTGCCGTCGCGAAGGAGACAAAGGCCGATGTCCTCATGGGCGTCGCGATACCGTCCGATGTTCGTCCGAAAGAGAGAGGGATCGCTCACGGCGATTTCGGTGATGCCTTCTTCGGCGGGAACGTCCTTTTCGATGAGCGCTCCGTTGTAGTAGATGAAGTGTCCGGCGAAGAAGGGATTCTCGCGCGTGAAGTCCGCCGTGAGCGGCGCGGCCGGTTGACGATGGCTCGAGGGCGCCGCGCTGGAATCGATCGGTCGAGGCATTTCGAGAAAGTCGAACCGCGGGTCGCGGGCGTTTCCGTTGAAATGGAGCAGCACGGCCTGTTCGGGATGATTTCGTTTGAATCGCGTGAAATACTCGATATTGTGCACCGAACGGCCGGGCACCTCTTCTTCGAGCACTTTGCCCATGATGCCCATCAGCCGGGAGAAGGAAGCGTCCCATCTTTCATAGGGAATCCCCCTGGAGGCATATCCTTCGCTGGCTCGAAAGAAAAAGGCCCGAGGGTAGTTGTCTTGAAGGATTTCCAGCTTGCGGGAACTGAGCTGCTGGGCGAGGATCGGCGAGACTGCGAATATCGAGAGGAGGACCGGGATCGCGACCAACAGTCGTCGCGGACCTCCTGCCGTTTGAAGATGGGATGAAACTGGTCGGTTCATGTTCGAAGGGCCTCCGGTCATGATCGCAAAGTAAACGCAAATTCATTTTTTTTGAAATCGTTCCGCGTGCTCGATATTATCAGAAGACGCCCGAGAAATCCACCAATCGTCTCGTTTTTCCCGGTGAAGATAATCCCGCCAATCAAGAAAACCGGCCGTTTTTTCCTTTCCGGCGCGACACCTCTTATAATCTTCTCGTGGAACCTATATAATAGCCCTTTTTATGGCTTATACTCATAATGTTTGAGTGAAGCCCGCGAAAGCAGAGATGTCATGGCGCTGGTTCGCGATGCCATTTTCAACGGATTTTCCTCATCGGCCCATCGCCGGTTTCCTTGCAACCCCCGATTCTGGGAGTTGGGTTTCCCTTCCATGTCGGAAAGACCCGCCTTATCCCCCCCCAAGCGTCGGCTCGCCATTTTGGGGTCCAGCGGAAGCATCGGTCGCAACACTCTGGAAGTGATCGCCGCTTCCGAAGGGCGATTGCGCGCCGAGGTCCTGTCGGTGCATTCCAATACGCGGTTGCTGGTGGAGCAGGCGAGGGAGTTTCACCCCCGGAGGGTGGTCGTGACGAACCCGGAGGCGAACCGCGAGCCTTTGGCCGATTTGCCCAAGGAGACGGAAGTCGCTTACGGGGAAGATGCCTTGTGCGAAGCGGCCTGTCTGGATGGAATCGACATGGTCGTTTCGGCGATCGTCGGCATCGCGGGGCTTCGCAGCACCTGGGAGGCACTCCGCTGCGGCAAGTTGGTCGCGCTGGCGAACAAGGAAAGCCTGGTGGTCGGCGGGGCGCTCATGGCGGAGATGGCGCAGAGCGGATCCCGGTCGAAAAACACCGAAAACCATAAGGATTGGACGCTCGCGGGGGAATCGATCAAGGGACCGCACGCCACCCCGCGGTTGCTCCCGGTCGACAGTGAACACAGCGCCGTCATGCAGGCGATGGAGTCGGGAGGCCGCGAAGAGGTCCATCGGGTCATTTTGACCGCCAGCGGGGGGCCGTTCCGGTCCCTTTCGCTCAAGGAGATCGAGGGGGTGACGGTGGAGGACGCCCTGGCCCATCCCACCTGGAACATGGGGAAAAAGATCACCATCGACTCGGCGACCCTGATGAACAAAGCCCTGGAGATCATCGAGGCGAAGTGGCTGTTCGATCTCGCCCCGGAGGAGATCGGCGTGATGATCCACCCGCAGTCGATCGTGCATTCGATGGTCGAATATCGCGACGGTTCGGTCCTCGCCCAGATGAGTCCTCCGGACATGAAGATGCCGATCCAGTACGCACTGGAGTACCCCCGTCGGCAGCCGGGTTGCGCGAAGCGCCTCGATTGGACCGAATCGCTCTCGCTGACGTTCCTTCCGCCCGATGGGGAGCGTTTTCCGGCGATCGGGCTGGGGCTGGAGGTCGCCCGGGCGGGAGGGACCGCCGGCGCCGTGGTCAACGCCGCCAACGAAGCGGCCGTTTCCGCCTTTTTGTCGCATCGCATCCCGTTTTCGGAAATTACCAACATTTGTCAATCCATTTTGGACAAGCATCATTTCGAAGCGCGTCCGACCCTCGATCGACTGTTCGAGCTCGATCGTTGGGCGCGTAAGGAGGTAGAAACGTGGATTTCTCGATCATCGTTCCTCTCGTGAACCTGTTGGCCGTCACCGAGTGGCTTTCAACGGTAGGAAACATCGCCTGGACCGTTTTCCTGGTGGTCATCGGCATCAATGCGTTGATCATCGTTCACGAATGGGGGCACTTCATCGTCGCGAGGATGTGCGGGGTGAAGTGTGAGAAATTTTACATCTGGTTCGATATCTACGGCTGGCGTCTGTTTCGATTCAAGTGGGGCGACACGGAGTTCGGGCTCGGCGTGTTGCCGCTGGGAGGCTACGTGAAGATGCTCGGCCAGGAGGACAACCCCGGGCGCATCAAGGAAGAACTCGAGCGGGCCCGCGTGGCCGAGAACGTCGAGGAGGAAGCCAAGGAGCAGGCTGAAGAAGCGGTCGAAAAAGGTCAAGCCGAACCGGAGCAGGTCGAGAAGCGGGAGTCGGAAGCGGAGCAATCGACGCAGGAAGTCCGGGAACTGGAGAAGGCACTTTACGCGCCCGACAGTTACCTCTCCAAGAGCGTGCCCCAGCGGATGGCCATCATCGTCGCCGGCGTGGCGATGAACGTCGTATTCGCGATCGTCTGCGCGATCATCGCCTATTCTCTCGGAGTGACACAGATCGCCTCGGTCATCGGCAAGTCGATTCCCGGCCGTCCGGTCTGGCAGGCGAACTTGACCACCGGCGATGAGATCGTGGCCATCAACGGCAAAAAAGTTCGCTATTTCAACGAAGTCCGCGAAGCGATGTTCGACGACATCGATGAGGGAATCTCTCTGAAGTACAAACCGGCCGGCAGCGACGACGTGGTCGAGACCGTTTTGCAGCCCACTCGAAAAAAAGGTGAATTGATGCCGTCGATCGGCTTTACTTCCCCTTTGACGCTGAAGCTTGCCCCGAAGCCGGCTTACGACTGGAGCCCGATCAAGGGCGCCTTGGATGCGGTGAAACCGGAATCGACGTTGATTCGCATCGACGGGGAACCGATCGACAGTTACGCCGCCTACGAAGACTACCTGGCGGCTCATGCCTCCGAGAAACTGGAAATGACCTTCCGCTTGCCGTCGAAAGAGAAGCAGGCGGAAGGAGAGACCGCCTCGTCCGAACCGGGCGAGACGGTGACGGTCGAGGTGCCGCCGGTGCCGATGCGACGGATCGGTATCGCCGTGGAGATGGGGGAATTGACGGCGATCCAGCAGCATTCCCCGGCGGAGAAGATCGGCCTGAAGCCGGGCGATCGAATCGTCCGGATCGACGGAGAGCCGGTCGGCAATCCGATCACCCTGGACCATCGCTTGCGTCAGAAGTCGAGAAATCAGACGCCGGAGGTTTCGCTGCAAGTGAAGCGGGGAAAGGAAACGCTCGACTTCGACGCGGTGCCGCTGGTGACCCATGCCCGGTTCACCCCGCCGCTGACGAACAACTCCGTCATGGCCTCATCGACACTCGGAATCGCCTGGACGGTGAATCCGAAAATCACGGGGCCGGGCGAAGGAGCGAACGATCCGCAAAAAGCGGCGCCGCTGGTCGGTTCCACCCTCAAGAGCGTCACGTTTGTCGACGCACCGGACTCGGTGACCGACACGCCTTTCGGCAGTAAAACGGCGGAAGGTTTTACCTACGAAATCGATCCCCAGCGGGCAAGTTGGCCGTTCATCTTCTTCCAACTGATCCAGATGCTCGACGAGGGAGACCAAGTGATCGTCGCCGGGCAGAAGGGAGAAGAGGTCAAGAAGATCTCGTTGAAAGTGACCCTCGACAAGAATTGGTACAACCCCGACCGGGGAATCTGGTTCCAGCCGATGCTCCGGACCGTCGAGGTCGATTCCTTCGGCGAAGCGGTCTATCTCGGGACCAGGCAGACCGGCGAATTTTTGATGTTGGTCTTCAAGTTCCTCTCGAAAATCGGGACCCAGGTGTCGGCCAAGGCGATCGGCGGACCCGGCACCATCGTCACGATGGCCTATCACGCCGCCACGGAAAGCTGGAGCACCTTCCTCATTTTCCTGGCGCTGATCAGCGCCAACCTGGCGGTGCTCAATATTTTGCCGATCCCGATTCTCGATGGAGGCCACCTCGTCTTTCTGCTTTATGAGGGGATCTTCCGCAAGCCTCCGAACGAAGCGGTCCAAGTGGGACTCTCCTACCTCGGCTTGCTTCTGATTTTGGCTCTGATGCTCTGGGCTATTTCGCTCGAGGTGGGGTTGATCTCCCGTTACTGACGCATCGTCGGAAGAAAAGCAAACAGAGAACACCGAAGGCCTTTCCCACGCGGAAAGGCCTTTTTCGATGACTCGAGCTGTGCACCGGGGCAGCCTATTTTTCCGGTTGATACCAGAACGAGCGCCAGTAGGTTTGGTCGAGGGCATAAACGTCGAACGGATCCTTCGCCGGATCGAACTCGGCCGGCAGGATACCGTAGCGTTTCATTTCGCGAAAGTAGAGCGGACTGGGATTCTCGGGCGTGCCGCCGTCCATGATGGCGTAGGTCCCGTTGGCGACCGCGCCGGAATCGAGCCAGAGCCGCACGATTTTCGCCTCCTCCGGTGAAACTTGCACATCGTAATGCTCCCCGCCGATCTGCTGCATGAGGCGACTGGCTCCGCTGCCGAAGCCGTAGGGGGGACGGTTTCCATGGGCGTTGCGGCCGTCGACGATTTCGCCCAATTGATTCACCAGCGCGACGTAGGAAGGCAACACCCGGCCCTTGCCGTGCGAGGGAACGCCTCCTTGGCCGACCAGCGAGATGCCGCCCTCGGACTTCTCGGGGTGGTGGCATTCGACACAGTGGCGGTCGAGAATCGGCTGGATTTGCCGACGGAAGTCGATGATTTCCGGGACCCCTTCGATCGGGCGAATCGGCACCGCGGCTTTGCGCATCGCCAGGGGCAGATGGTGCCGATCGTTCGACGGCGGGCGGATGCGCTGCTCGTGACACCCGACGCATCCGGCGACCTCTCCCGGTTGCAGAGTGACGAAGCTCTGCATCCGTTTGACCGCCAGATCGTTTTCATCGAGCGCGACGAAGAGAAGACTCCGCATCGCCGGGACTTCGAAATGGGCCGAGCCGTCCTCCTCGACCGGGACGGTGCCGTGGATCCGGTTCAGGGTGAAGGCCCCCCAGAGGCTGATGCCGTCGAAGCCGGGACTCACATGAAACGGCCCCGGAAGTTGCTCGAGAATGAGCAATTTTTTGATCTGCCCTTTTTCGACGCCCGCCATGTTTCGTCCGGTGGTCACATCGGAGAGGAACAGCTCCGCCTTGGCCTCGCCGGGATCCCGGCGGGGAGCGGTCCGCGGCGGTCGCTCACGCTTGCGGATCGGCACCGGCTCGTGCAGCATCATCTCGGGATTCTTGTCTTGCAGTTCGAAGATCGGTTGCGCGTTTCCCTCGAGATCCATCCGGAAGAGCGTCCTCTGACGGGCGACCAGAAGTTGATTTTCCGAGAGCGGGAACGGGTCGCGCCAATTGCCGTTCGGGTGGATGCGTCGGGCCGCCTCGGGAATGTCGGGCCCTTGTTTCGGAGAAACGACGGTGACGAAGCCGGTGTGCTCGCGGCGACCGTGGCCGGGGGAGAAGATGGCGACGATCTTCTCGCTTCCGGGAAGGGGTTTGGCATCGAGCATCGCGACCGCCCCGGGGACGTTGTTGTACTGGACCCGTTTGCCTTCCCGGTGGGCGATGTTGGCCGCCATGCCGACCGGGTGCATGTTGCCGTAATAGACCATCTGGCCGGAACCGTCCGGGAGCATCGTCCAGAGATGATGATAGCACAATTGGCTCCGGTCGACGTATTCCCAGCGCGTGTACAGAATTCTTCCGTCCGGCAGGACCGAGGGGGTATTCTCGGTCACGGCGTTGCTGCTGAGCATGCGGATATTGGAGCCGTCGCCGTCGCAACGGTAGAGAATCGCCACCGGCACTTTCCAGCACATCACCCAGCGATTGCAGCGTGAGGAACAGAAGGCGATGCCGCCGTCGGGCAAATAGCAAGGCTCGATATCGTCCCAGGGCCCGTCGGTCAACTGGACCAGTCCGGTGCCGTCGATGTTGATTTCATAGAGATGGTAGTGTTCCGTCCCGCCGGGGCGGTAGGAGAAAAGGATCTTTTTCGCGTCGTAGTGCACGCGGGGATCACGCACGCCGCCTTGAGGGTCGTCGAGCAGGATCTGCACCTTGCCGGTGGCCACGTTCAAGCGGCAGAGCTTCCCGCCGATCGGATAAGCCTTCTCCTGGGGATTGTGGCAATAATGGCCGAAGTTGGCGTAGTAGTGGCCGTCGGGACCATAGGGTCGCACCGCGAAGACGATTTCCTCGGTGGGGGCCGCCTCCGCGATGGGAGTGCTTCCGCCCACCTCCGCCGAGCGGCCGAGCGGAGGAAGAGACAGCATCGCAAGAAAGACTCCCAGACTCCAGAGCACCCCGTGAGGGAGCCGGAACCGGAAAAAAGGCCATCGGCGGCTTCTTCTCTCGAATGTGGGGGTGAGGTTCGGCATCATGTCTCCCAACGAAAACGATCGGCAGATTCCTTTATTGAGCGTCGCATATATAATGAACCCCGGGCGAACAGCGAGAGCCCGGCCTCACGGGTGTCACTGCATGAACCGAAGGGCCACTATTAATGCGAACATGAATCATTCTACGGCGCGCGTACGCCGCGGGCGTCCTTCACTCATTCTAATCGATGCTCCGGAAGCTTTGCAAGCAAGATTCGCCTCGTCGCCATCCCCCCCGCCATGGCGGCGACTCGCCATGCGGCACGATCGAAGACGAAAAACAAATCGCTGAAAAAAGAGCCGCTTTGATTGAATCCGCTCGGCAATCATGGCATAATGGCCACTACCTGCCGCGGCTCCGCAAAGGGCCCCTTGGAGGTGATCAAATCGGTGGTGTCCCACCGTCTCGCCGAATTTCTTGGAAGATTGCTTGAAACATACACCTACAGGAAAGGATGAAAACGATGAAGAAGCTGAGACGAACCGGGGCGTGGATGGTTTCCCTGATGTTGCCGGCCGTCGTGGCCCTTTCGACGACGCCGGCCGGCGCAGAGTCGCCGCTGAAGGACCCGAAGATCGCCGTGGAACTTCCCGAGCAGTTCAACACGCCCGACGGCATGACGCTCGATGCCGAAGGCAACATCATCCTGGCGGTTCCGAACGCCCACGAACGCGAAGGCGGCGCGTGGCTGCTGAAGATCACGCCGGAAGACAACCTCGAGAAGTATTTCTTCCTCCCGCCGCACCCCGAAACGAACAAGGCCTGCCCGCTGGGCATCTCCTTCGGTTCCGACGGGCACCTCTACATCGCCGACGGCCAGACGATCGGCGGCAACCCGCAATCCAAGGCGCGACTGCTTCGCGTCGTGCATGTCGACGGCAAGCCGGTCAAGTGCGAGGTGCTGGTCACCGGGCTGGTGCAGGCGAACGGCCTGGAGACCTACGGCGACAAGGTCTACGTCTGCGAATCGCAGTTCGAACCGGTCCCCACCCCGACCATCCCGATGGAAAGCGGCGTTTTCTGCTTCGATCTGGAGGAACTGGATCCCGAGAACCCGATCCAAGTGAAGCCCAAGGGCAACGATCCCCACTGCATCTTCAAGTTCCGGACGCACAACGAGGATTGGCGCGTCGGGGCAAACGGGTTGGGCTTTTCGGCCGACGGCAAGATGTACGTCTGCAATTTCGGCGATGCGTCGCTCCTGGAAGTGCTCCTGGAGGACGACATGAAGACGGTCAAGTCGTGGCGGGCCTGCGCCCAGGGCGATCCGATGGAGAGCACCGACGGACTGAAGGTGGATCAGGACACCGGATTGGTGTATATCGCCGACTTCGTCGGTAATTCGGTGCACCGGGTCGATCCGGCCTCGGGAGAGATCGTCATGCTGGCCAAGAGCCCGATCGGTACCGGAGCCGACGGCGATCTGGACCGTTGCTCCGAAGTCTGCCTCCGCGACGGCAAGGTCTATGTGGCCAACATCGACCTGCCTTTCGGAAACGAAAACGATAAGCCGTACACGATTTCGGTGATCGACCTCGAGGAGTGATCCGCTCCGGCTGACCGCCCTTTCGCCGAACTGAATCTTTGATTTCCCATCTCACTAACTTGACAGGAGTTCGAGAATGCCTGAAGAAAAATCTCCCGCCATTTACCCACGCCTCTGCGTGGCCTACTTCCTGGAATTCGCGATTTGGGGAAGTTGGGCCATCGCACTGAGTGGATTCGGGCCGAATGTCGTCGGTTTCACTCCTTCGCAAATGGCTTGGCTCTACACCGCCATTCCACTGGGCGCGATCATCTCGCCGCTGTTCATCGGCCCGATCGCCGACCGCTATTTCGCCGCGCAACGGGTGCTGGGATTTTTGCATCTGATCAGTGGCATCTGCCTCGCTTTCGGCGGCTGGGCATGCGGGGGTGAGGGAATCGCGGTTTCGACGAAATTCGGTATGTTGATGACCGCGCTTCTGTTGCACGGGATCCTCTTCATGCCGACCATCGCTCTGATCAACTCGATCGTCTTCAAGCACCTGCCCAATCCGGATAACGCCCCCCGAGTCTTCGTGTTCGGAACGCTCGGGTGGATCGTCATTAATCTTTTGATCGAAGTGGTCTTCGGCGGAATGGGGTCCAACAACTTCTTTTTCGTCGGCGGGGTTTGCGGCATTCTTCTGGGGCTGTATTCCTTCACCTTGCCCGACACGCCGCCGTCGGGAAGCGATTCGGGAAGCGCGCTGGGCTTCGATGCCCTGAAACTCCTGAAGGACCCGGCATTTGCCATTTTCGTGCTCTGCGCGTTTTTGGCCAGTATTCCGGCCTGCGGGTTGCTTTTCGCCGTCATGGGCGACCTTCTGCAACAGCGCGGATATCCCGCTCCGCTCGCTTTGGGAACGCTCAATCAGGTTTCGGAACTCTTCTTCATGGCGATGCTTCCGTTCTTCGTGAAGAGCTTCGGATTGAAGCGTGTTCTCGGCATCGGAATGCTTGCCTGGGGCATTCGTTATCTTTTCTTCGCACAGTCCCCGTTCGCCTTCGCGATCATCGCCCTGCTCCTGCACGGCTTCTGCTACAGCTTCCTGTACGTGGGAGCCTACATGTACGGTGATAAGAAGGCTCCGCCGGAATTGAAGGCGAGTGTCCAGAGTCTTTTGGCATTCCTACTCTTAGGCGTCGGGCAGGTGGCCGGAGCGCAGCTCTCGGGAATCTTGAAGAACGCTTATCCTCCAAGAATTTCGACCATGGATGTGGCCGCGGAAGAAACAAAAATGGCCTTGCCGAAATGGGATGATCCCAATCCCGGCGCATGGCGATATCTCGATTTTTCCGGCACGGTGAAAGCGTTTCTCGGAGAAGAAGTGCCGCCGCCGCAGCACCTGGGGGTGGATGTCGATGAAAATCAGGACAACGTGATCACTCTGGAAGAGATCCGGCAGATCCCCGAGGAGGGAATCACTTACGGCGAAGTGACGTACACCTCCGATGATTTGGAACGGATTTTCCGTGAAATCGTTGCCTTGCAGAGCGAGGAGGATTTGGAGCCGAGCGAGATTCCCGCCGAGGAAGTCGAACTGACGCGCCAGCAGTGGCTCGAAGCGAAAGCCTACGGATGGGACATGATCTTCTACATTCCGGCGGCGTTCGTGTTCATCATTTCCGGGTTCTTCTTCGCCTTCGGCAGGGATCCGGCGAAGGAAGAGGATCCGACCGTCCACCCGGAAGAGATCGACGGCGATACGTCCGGCAGCGATTCCGACGGCGCGACCGGTGGAGAGGAAGCGTCCCGGCAGTAGGGCCCTTCTCTTTTCCCGTGTTTTGCTAGAATGGAAGGTGCGGCGTGGAAACGTCCTGTCGAGCTTCGGCCCGGACGGGGCGCGACACGCCGCGACCTCCGTTCCGCTTCGGAACCCCATACTCAAAACACGTTCTCAGACCAAGAAGAGGTGATCGATCGATGGATCTTCATTTGAAGGATCAAGTAGTCCTGGTCACCGGCGCGGCTTCGGGATTGGGTAAGACCATCGCCTTGATGCTGGCCGAAGAAGGGGCCAAGGTCGGGGTGAACTACCGGAGCCGCAAGGACCAGGCAGACGACGTGGTGCGGGAAATCAAGGAGACATTCGGAACCGAGGCGGTCGCCGTGTACGCCGATGTGTCGATCGAGAACGACGTCCTCGCGATGTTCGATGAGACCGAGAAGGCTCTCGGGCCGATCGATGCGCTGGTGAACAACGCGGCTTATTGCCCGAATCCTCCCTGCGTGGAGCTTTCGGCACAGGAGTTCGACCGGGGCATCAACGCGAATCTCCGCGGCACGTTTCTAACCTGCCGGGAGCTTTGTCGGCGTCTTCTCGCGCGTCAGGCACCGGGACGCATCTGCAACGTCTCCTCCCAGGCGGCGTTTCGGGGCTCGAACTCCGGGAAGACGGCTTACGACGCCTCGAAAGCGGGCGTGGTCGGATTCACGCGTTCGCTCTCCAAGGAGATGGCCCCGCATCAGGTGAACGTCAACGCCGTGGCGCCGGGATTGATGTATACCGACATCATCGCGGAACAGATCGACAAGAACCCGGAAGCCTACAACAAGCGGGTTCCCCTGAACCGCATCGGCCGAACCGAGGAGATCGCGGCGGTCTGCGTCTTGCTCTGCTCCGATCGGGCCAGTTACATGTCGGGTGCGACCGTCGATGTCAGCGGCGGCCTCGCGCTTCACTGATTCCCACTTGGAGGATAACTTTTTTCGTGATCTCATTTTCCGGAACCATAAAAAAGGAGAGCATCAAATGACCAACATTTCCAGACGTCATCTCATGAAGGCTTCGGCCGGAACGCTCGCGGGAGCCACGGCTCTGGGACTGGGCAATCTCGCCACCGCGGTCGAAAAGAAAGGCCTCAATTTAAGCAACGATTTCTTTTACGATGCCGACGGCAAGTTCGATGTCGAAAAAGGCAAAGACGGCATCCTCAAACTCTGCGATTACTTCGGCTACCCTGTCTTCGATGGTTTCCGCGAAGGTCTCTGGGTTTCCGATTACAACACCGGCCAGTTCACCAAGCTCGGGCTGGCCGCGTACATGTTCATGAATAATGTCAAGGGCGAATACAGTTACATGCTGATGGACCTGTTTCTGATGCCCAATCAGATGTTGCCCGAGCACTGGCATCTCACCCCGGAGGAGGGGGCGGCCAAGAATGAAGGTTGGCTCATCCGCTGGGGGCAGAGCAACGTGGTGGGAGTCGGTGAGGCGAATTTGCCCGACTACATTGAAATCCCCAAAATCCACATGAGCGGGACGGTGACGACGTACCACAACACTGTGGCGAATCCCGGCGATTTCGTCCCGCTGGCGAAGGTCGGCTCCCGTCACTGGCAGTACGCCGGCCCCGAGGGGGCGATCATCACCGAAGTGGCCAACGCCCACGACGATCCTTCCGTCCGCCACAGTGATCCGGAACTGAATAAGTACTTCCTCGGCGGTTGAGGTTCCGTTTCTCCCGCCGGAGTGCATCGTTCCGATCGCCTTTTCGGCGGGAATCGGGGACGAATCTTCAAAGGAACACGTTGGGGGAAGACCGCCCGAGAGGTTGCGTTCTTCCCTCTTTTTTTGGGGCGGCATCTCTCCGGAGAGAGGGAGACCGCGTCCCGAATCGGGATAGATCCACAACAATCGAAGGAGGTGGATGATGGCGAAATACCTGCTGGGAGTGGACGGCGGCTCGACGATGGTCAAGGCGGCCCTTTTCGATACCCAGGGGACCGAAGTGGCGGTGCATTCCCGGGAAGTGGCTCATATCTACGAGCATCCCGGATGGACGGAAAACGACATGCAAGCGCTCTGGGAGAGTGTCGGGGCGGTCATTCGAGAGACGATTTCCGAGTCGGGGATCGATCCGGCGGAGATCGTCTGCGTCACCTGCACCGGGCACGGTAATGGTCTGTACCTGATCGACGCCGAAGGCCGTCCGGTTCGCAACGGCATCATCTCCTCCGATGCCCGGGCGCGGGAGTACATCGAAACGTGGGACCGCGAAAATATTCTCGAGAAACTCCTCCCGAAGACGATGCAGGGGATCTGGCCTGGGCAGCCGAACGCCTTGCTGCGCTGGCTGATGGATCACGAGCCGGAGGTGATCGAGAAGACCCGGTGGATGTTCATGTGCAAGGATTACCTCCGATTCATGCTCACCGGCAAACCGCTGATGGAGCGGACCGACATGTCGGGGACCAGTTTGATCAACGTTGGGACCGGCGAGTACGACGACGAGATTCTCGCGGCCTGGGGGCTTTCCGATTTGAAGCGGATCATGCCGCCTCTGGTGCATTCCGGAGAGATTTGCGGCGAGGTGACCTCCGAAGCGGCCGCCGCGACCGGGCTGGCCGAGGGGACTCCGGTCGCCGGGGGGATGTTCGATATCGACGCCTGCGGATTGGCCGTCGGCATGACCAACGAAACGCAGCTTTGCATGATCGCCGGCACCTGGGGGAACAATCAGTACATTACCCGGGAGCCGGTCGTCAGTCCCGAAGTCTTCATGACCAGTTGTTATAGTATTCCCGGCTATTACCTCATTCTCGAGGGGAGCCCGACCTCGGCGAGCAATCTCCAGTGGCTGGTCAGCCGGTTCTTCGAGGCCGAGAAGCAACTGCTCGAACAGCGTGAATCCGGTGGGAGTGTCTTCGATATCTGCAACGACGAGGTGCGGCAGACGAAAGCCGAAGACACGGGGATCATTTTTCTGCCCTACCTCTTCGGTTCGCCGGTGAGCTTGGATGCCAAGGGGTGTCTCTTCGGCCTTGATGGCCGACATTCACGCGGGCATGTGCTTCGGGCGATGTATGAAGGGATCGTGTTCGGGCACTACTGGCATATCGAGAAGCTTCTCCTGTTCCGCAACATGCCGGCGACGATTCGCCTGACCGGCGGAGCGGTCAAGAGCGAGGTCTGGTCCCAGATGTTCGCCGATATCTTCCAGACGACCGTCGAGATTCCCGCCGGCACCGAGTTGGGAGCTCTGGGAGCCTGCATCTGCGGGGCGGTGGCAGGAGGCGTCTACGAAGATTTCGAAAAAGCATGCGAGGCGATGGTCCGCATCGACCGTGTCTATCAGCCGAATCCGCATGAGGGCGAGATCTATCGGAAGAAGTATGCCCGATACAAGAAGCTGCTGGAAGTTTTCCAGCCGGTCTGGTCGGAATTGGCCTGGTAAAGAGCCTGATCCATTCGAGCTGAGAAAAAAGAGGCGGTCCTGCCAAGAGGCGGTGGGATCGCCTTTTCTGATACGATCCGGTTGGAAAGATCAGCCGGTTTCGATCAGCTTCAGACAGAGTTGCCGCACCTCGTTCGGATTGACGTTGGGGTTGACCTGCTTCGCCTTGCCGATCAGGGAGCCGACCGCCTTGACCTTGCCGTTTTTCACATCCTCGACGACGTTCGGGTTCTCTTGGAGCAATTGTCGGCAGATCGCCTCCAGTTCGCCGGTGTCGACGCCCTCGATTCCGAGATCTTTCATCGTCTCGGCGACCGTCTTTCCGGACTCGAGCATCGCGTCGAACACGTCTCGTGCCCGGGGACGAGGCACTTCGCCGCCCTTGATTTTTTTGATCAATTCCCCGAGCGACTCCGGTAAAATGAAGAATTCGTCGATTTCCATCTCTTTCTCGTTGAGCACGCGAAGGACATCCTGCTGGATCCAGTTCGAGGCCTGCTTGGCATCCCCACAGCTCTTCTGCAGGGCGAAGAAATAGTCGGTCACGCCCCGGCCGCGACCAACGAGCACCTCGGCGTCGTAGGCCGTGAGTTGGTGTTCCTCTTGCAATCGACGACGAAGATCGGCGGGCAGTTCAGGTAGTTCATCGCGGATCCGGTCGATTTCTTCTTGGGCGAGGATGACCGGCACCAAATCGGGTTCGGGGAAGTAGCGGTAATCGCTTGATTCCTCTTTCGAACGCATGCATCGGGTGATTTGGGCGTTTTCGTCCCAGAGCCATGTCTGCTTGGTGCTGCCGGAGAAGAGGCGGGAGGTGTCGGTTTCCCGACCGCTCTCGAGCTGTTCCAGGAAGTCTTCGTACTGTCGATGGGCTTCGTATTCCATCGCGCGGCGGACGGCGCGGAAGCTGTTGAGGTTCTTCACTTCCACGATGGGCGTGACGAAGATCTCCTTTAGATTGTTTTCGGCGGTCGGCTCGATGTGCAGATTGATGTTCGCGTCGACCCGGAGGCTCCCTTCCTGCATGTTGCAATCGGAGACGCCGATGTACTGCAAGAGGAGTTTCAGCTCGGTGAGATAGTTGTAGGCTTCCTCAGGAGAATTCATGTCGGGATGGCTGACGATCTCCAGCAGCGGCACGCCGGTGCGGTTCAAGTCGATCCGGCTATCGGCGGTATGGGCCTTTTCGTCGTGCAGGCTCTTTCCGGCGTCTTCCTCGAGATGGGCGCGAATGATGCCGATCTTTTTCGTCTCCCGGCCCTCTTCGTCGAGCGGGATGGACAGATAACCCTCCCGACTCAACGGCAGATCGTACTGACTGATCTGGTAGCCTTTGGGAAGATCCGGGTAGTAGTAGTTTTTGCGATCCCACTTGGTGAAGTGAGGGATTTCACAGTTCAAGGCGAGGGCGGTTTTCACGGCGAGGCCGAAGGCGCGGCGGTTCATCACGGGCATCGCACCGGGCATTCCCAAGCAGACCGGGCAGACCTGCGTGTTCGGCTCGGCCCCGAACGAGGTGCTGCAAGCACAGAAGAGCTTGCTTTCGGTCAGGAGCTGTACATGCGTCTCCAGGCCGATGATGATGCGGTAAGGACCTTGCGATTCAGCCATGATGGATTCCGTGATGATGTTCGATGAACGTTGAAACCGGTGCGTTTCAGGAGGACGAGGGAGATCGTCGGTGCCAGTCGGTCTCCTGCTGGAACATATGGGCCGCGCGAAGAAGACGCGATTCCTCAAGGATGGGGGCTTGCAGATGCAGTCCGATAGGAAGTCCGTTCCGGCTGAATCCACAGGGGAGCGAGAGGGCCGGAATCCCCGCCAAGTTGGTGCTGCATGTGTACAAATCGACAAGATACATCGAGAGTGGGTTGTCGGCTTTCTCTCCGAGCCGAAAGGCGGGGGTCGGAGTGACCGGTCCCACGACCAGGTCGACCTCGTCGAACGCCCGATCGAAATCTTGACGCAACAGCCGACGGACCTTTTGGGCTTTCAAATAGTAGGCGTCGTAGTAGCCGGCGCTCAGGGCATAGGTGCCCAGCATGATGCGTCGCTTGACCTCATCACCGAACGCTTCGCTTCGGGAGCGACGGTAGGTGGTCACCAGCGGACTTTCGTCGTCGGGAATCCGATAGGCATCATCTTCGCCGGGTTCGGCGGCAGTGCGGTGCCCGTAGTGCATGCCGTCGTACCGGGCCAGATTGCTCGAGGCCTCGCTCGATGCGATGATATAATACGTCGCCACGGCGTATTTGCTGTGCGGAAGTTCGATTTCTCGGACCGTCGCCCCCAGCGATTCGAAGACCCCGATCGCTTCCCGCACGGCCGTTTCCACCTCCGGATCGAGGCCTTCGCTGAAATGATCGCGGACGATGCCGAGGCGGAGCGGTTTCAGGGGGGCGGCGACTTCCCGGGTATAATCGGGGACTGCCTGATCGATCGAAGTGGCGTCGTGAGGGTCGTTGCCGGCGAGCACTTCAAGCAAGAGGGCGGCGTCTTCGGCGGTGCGGCAAATCGGGCCGATCTGGTCGAGACTGCTGGCGAAGGCGATCAATCCGTATCGGCTGACGCGGCCGTAGGTCGGTTTCATGCCGAGCACTCCGCAGAAGGCGGAAGGCTGGCGGATGGATCCTCCGGTGTCGGTCCCCACGGCCAAGGGAGCCAGTTGCGCCGCCACCGAGGCGGCGGCTCCGCCGCTGGATCCGCCGGGAATGCAATCCGGGTTCCAGGGATTACGGGTCGGTTGAAAGGCCGACTTTTCCGTCGATCCCCCCATCGCGAATTCGTCCATGTTGGTCCGTCCGAGAATGACGGCGTCGGCATCCTTGAGTTTCTTGATCACCGTCGCGTCGTAGGGGGCTTCGAACCGTTCGAGCATCTTCGAGGCGCAGGTCGTCGTTTCCCCCTGCGTGGCGAGGATATCCTTTACCGAAAGGGGCAGACCGGCCAGTCGCCCGAGCGGTTTGTCGGAGGCGCGTTTTTCATCGATCCGCCGGGCCGTTTCCAGGGACGTCTCCTTGCACACCTTCAGGTAGGCGCCGATCCGGTCGTCCTCCGAAGCGATGCGCTCCAGATACGCTTCGGTCGCTTCGGTGGAAGTGATTTCGCCCCGGCTCATCAGGTCAAGCAACTCGGTGGCCGTCAATTCGTGAATGGACATGGGGACTCGCAAGGGAAAGAAGGGAAGCCGGAAGTCGGGAAAGTTGAAATCGCCGAATAGGGGCGGCATCCGACGATCGCGGATCGTCATGGCCGAGCTACGGGAATTCAGGCATCTCCGCCACCGGTCAGTACCGCCGGTACGAGGAAACATTCCTGGTCGCGTTTGGGGGCATTGGCCAGAGCGGCGTCGCGGGGGAGACTTTCGGAGCGTCGGTCGTCGCGAAAGACGTTGCTGGAGTCGATCGCATGCGCCATCGGCTCGATCCCGGTGGTATCGACTTCCTCGAGCAGTTCGATATATTCCAGGATACTGCCCAGTTCACCGGTCATTTTTGCGAGCTCTGGTTCGGTGAACAGAAGCCTCGCCAGCAGCGCGATGCTTTCGACCTCATTTCGTTGAATCGACATGGCGAACTCTTAACTCAGGGTCTGCTGAAGATCAGAAAAAGTGGATTGGGAATCGGGAGTGCGACTTGTGCTGGAGATCGGTCATGCCATATCCTTTCGCAAGAACGACGATCTCGAACGCTCCACCCAAACCGCACATCTGCGACTTCAGGCTCTTTCACTTTTTCTTCTTGCCGCCACCCATGGCCGCCTCGACCGGATTCAAATTGAACGGTTCGCTGCGCACCTTTCGTGTCACGGCACCGCTGCGCAAGCAACGAGTGCAGACTTTGACCGTCTTATTCGCCCCGTTTTCCATGGTCACGCGGACCTTTTGAAGATTGGGGCGAAACTGCCGGCGTGTGATGCCCGTTACCTTGGTTCCGACGCCACCGAGATATTTCGCTTTTCCTCGATGGGTGACCTTGTTGCCCATTTGAGGGCCTTTTCCGCAAATTTCACATGCTCGAGCCATAATCTTCTTCTCCTCGCACGAAGAAATCGAATTCTGCTATCTCGTCTTCATCCCCTCCTTACGGCATCGATGGGGCCGGGCATGGTTCGCAAGCAGGCGAATGCGATCGATGGCCGCTCAAGCGGAAGTGTAGACTGGTTGGATGAAAGAGCTTAGTATACTCGATTTCTTTCCTGAAGCAACCCCCGCGGAACCCCCCTGGATACGTTTTCCCCATATTCAAAGGACGCGTTCGAAATCGAAAGAGCGTTTGGCGACGGGTTGCGGGAAGACCTCCTTCAATGGTATAATGGGAAAGTTTTTACTCCTCCCACCCCCCGTGAGCAAGGTGACTGATGATGCCGCACCAGGATTCTTTCGTCGCAAGTCGATTCTTTTTTGTTTTTCCTGTTTTTCTCTTCTTCTTTTTCTTTTGTCCGCAGATTCCAAGTTCTGGACAGGAAATGTTGGAGGAGGATTCACGGATTACCGTCGATCACGATCACGAGGGCCGACCGGTGATGATCATCGATTATTTCTGGGAGTTGCACGAAGAACCGTCGATCGAAATCTGCCGTCCTGTGGAGGGGGAAACCTCCATCACGAAGCGAAAGCCTTTGGCGTTTCGTGCTCATGATTTCCAAGGGTATATTCAGCGTGTGGTGGATCGTTGCCACCGTGAAGGGGCGGAGATTCCGACTTACGCCAAAGTCGAGGTGCAGGGAATTCCCATGACCGTCATCGGAAAACGCAACTTCCTGCGCAAGCCGGCGGTTTCCCTGGTCGGTGTCGAAAAATTGCCTCTGGAGCTGGAATCGCAGCAGAAGGATTTGGCCCAAACGGTCACTTGGGCTATTTTCCCGGTTTTGTCGCCCTGGGCGTACGATGCCAAGAAACTCTGCCTAACCTTGCCGGAAACGTTCTTTTCCCGGCCGCAACCCCTTCGCGTTTCATTTCTCCGCGGGAAGCAGAAAGTGTGGGAAGAGACGATCCAGTGGCCCGGTTTCCTTTCCGTGGAAGAAGGAAAGGGGCTGGAGGAGGGCGAGACCGCCGAGGAAGCGACGCCCGAGGAGAGTGAGAATACGGAAAAAAGCGGCTGAATCGATCTTCGCGACGTTCGTGATCGTGTGATTCCAAGCGGTGGAATTTAGGTGACGACCGAGCGGATCATCCCCGAATATCTTTTCGGAGGGATTCTTTGCCGTTTTCGCTGTGGAGTCTTCCGACATATGGAATGATCGACATGGGTTTTCTGATCGACGGCTATAATCTTCTCAATCATGCCCCGATTCTATCGCCGGGACCGCGGATGACCCGTGAAGGGCGGCGGCAAGGAGAGTTGGAAACAGCCCGAGGGGAGCTTCTGGAGTTTCTGGCCACTCATTTGAGCGAAAAGGAACGAGTACGTTCGTCCGTGGTTTTCGATGCCCGAGATGCCCCGCCCGGTTTGCCGAGAAAGAGCCATTACAAGGGGATCGCCGTCCATTTCGCTTCCGACTACCCCGATGCCGATACGATGATCGAGTCGCTCATTCGGGCGCATACGGCACCGCGTTCCTTGACGGTCGTTTCGAGCGACCGGAGGCTCCAAGCGGCGGCTCGCCGTCGTCGCGCCCGAGCCGCGGATAGCAAAAAATGGTATCTCGCGATTGCTCGACGATCTCCCGATTCCGGACGCCGAAACTCAAAATTCTCCCCGATCGGATCATCCGTTCCCCAAAAAAGAAATTCACTTTCTCGAAAAATCCTGAGCATCTTCCGAGGCAAAAAGGATCCGGAACCTTTTGTCCCTTCTGAGCCGCCCCCGGCGGGTGCCGCGCGACTTTCCGAACAGCAGGTCGAGGCCTGGATGAAATATTTCGGCTTCGAAGGAGAGGCACGTGAGGAGGCGGAAACTCCGGATGTCTCCAGGCAAGGAGTTTCCGACACGTCGAAGCGGAAGCCGCCGAATCGCCGTTCACCGCAACGGCGGCGACCGTCGAGTCGCTCGACCGGAGCACATCGGAAAGGGAGCGCCGAAAGAAGAGGCCGAAATCGACCGCGACGGAAAGAGCGGGCGAAGAAAGCGGATGATACGGAGAGACGTGCCGAGGAATCGTTCTTTCCCGATGAATATCTCGAAGAGATTCAGCGGATGATCGATGAGGAAGAAGGTGGCTCTCCTTCACGGGGATAATGGAAAAGGAGAGGTCCTCCTCGGAAGGGGGGGCTTCCTTCGGGGCTTTCTTGATCGGGCGAGAATGCTTATAATGGTATCTCCTTGAACGGCGATCACTGTAGGAAAGTTATCGTCGGGTAGGCGACATGCAAAAAAAACGACCGACCGCGAATGGGCAGGTTTTTGTCCGAAGGAGAAAAAAGTGCAACAGGTCAAGATTTTCAAGGGGATCGAGCACGATTTGAGTTCGCTCGAAGAAGAGATCAACCGCTGGTTGACCGAACACAAGGAGAAGGTCCGCATCCTTCAGATGACCGGCAATATCGCGCCCCAGACCGGCGGTGAAAAAAGCAGCGGCGGAGCGCTGGGGACGGGCGCTTTCGCCTCTTCCGATGTGCTGGTGATTTTGCTCTACGAGAAGGATGAATAACGATCGGGGGCAAGACGTGAAAGGATGATGCTTTTTCCGCGATCCACCGCATTTTCTTAATTCAAAAGGGGAGGTTTATGTCGATCAAACGATTTCTCAGCAGTGCATTTTGTCTCGTATTCTTGTGGTCCGGCCCGCTGCTTCCGGCGCAGCAGGAGGGGACGCGGCTTCGTCCGAACATCATTTACATCATGGCCGACGACTTGGGCTACGGCGATCTGGGGTGCATGGGGCAAGAGCAAGTGAAGACGCCGAACCTCGATCGTCTGGCCGACGAGGGAATGATGCTGACCAGCTATTACGCCGGGTGTACCGTTTGTCGTCCCTCCCGACTTTCCCTTTGGACCGGCCGGCACATGGGGCACACGCCGATCAGTTCCAACGCGCAGTATCACTTCCAGGAAGAGGATGTGACCGTGGCGGAACTGCTCAAGGAAGCCGGCTACGCGACCGGAGGGATCGGAAAATGGGCCATGGGCGGCGTCGAAACGACGGGGCATCCGAATCGCAACGGTTTCGATTTCTGGATGGGCTACCTCGATCAGGGCGAGGCGCACAATTACTATCCTACGCATCTCTGGTTGAACGATCGGAAAGTATCGCTGCCGGGGAACGTGCTCAGCGACGATCCCAAAGCCCGAGGGCGCGTGGCGGTCGAGCGGAAGACTTGGTCGCATGCGGTCATGACCGACCATGCTCTGGACTTTCTCGCAGAAAACGCCGGCAGACCTTTTCTGTTTCATGTTCACTGGACGATCCCCCACGCCAACAACGAGGGAGGCCGAGTGACCGGCGACGGCATGGAAGTCCCCGATCACGGGCAATATGCCGACAAGCCTTGGCCGAATACCGAGAAAGGATTCGCCGCGATGGTCAGTTGGATGGATCGCGATGTCGGACGGATCATCGAATGCTTGAAGGAGAAAAACATCGAAAATCGGACCCTCGTCATCTTCACCTCCGACAACGGCCCGCACAATGAAGGAGGGCACGACTACACCTTCTTCGACTCCAACGGACCCCTGCGGGGCTTCAAACGCGACCTCTACGAAGGAGGCATTCGCGTGCCGACGATCGCCTGGTGGCCGGGGGTGATCGAGCCGAACAGCCGGAGCGACGAGCCGCTGGCGTTCTGGGATTTTCTGCCCACCGCTTGTGAACTGGCCGGCGTCGAACCGCCCGAGGCGATCGATGGCGTCTCCTTCGTGCCGACCCTCTTGGGAGAGGAGCAAACGAGCCACGACTATCTTTTCTGGAAATTCGGCAACAAGACCGCTCTTCGCAAGGGAAATTGGAAAGCGGTCCGCAACAAGCCGAACCAGCCGACCGAGCTTTACGATCTCCAGACCGATATCGGTGAGGAGCGGAACGTGGCGGCGGAGCACGCCGAAGTGGTCGCCGAACTCGAGAACCTCATGCAGGCGGCCCAGGAGTGATCCTCGCTCTCTAGAGACGAAGGCATTTCAGAATCACCGCACGATCCCCGTGGCTTCCGGTCGCGGGGATTTTTTTATGGTGGGGAGATTCTGGTCCGCTCGGGAAGCGTTCGATCGAAGGAGAGTGACCGGCACAGCGCAAAAAAAAGCCCCCGCCGGTTGGCGAGGGCTTGGTGCGATCGAGGTGGATTCGACGAAGTTACTACTCCTCAATGATCACGCGGAATCCGACGTTGTAGACAACCTGATAGGTCTCGAACGGGAATCGGATCGTGCAGCCGGCCCTTTTGGGACGATCTTTCCAGGAACCGCCCCGGGCGACCTTCTTGACGCTCAAGTCGCCGTTGTTGCGGCCGTCGTCTTCCCGATAGGGATAGGGAGCATAGTTCGACCGGGTCCACTCGTTGACGTTGCCGATGATGTCGTACAGGCCGAACGGATTCGGTTTGCACTGCTTGACGTAATCGACGACGAACCAGTTGTCGGTGAAGCGGTCGTCGCGCAACGGGTAGAGGTAATCTTCCGGGTAGTTCCGGCGGATATGGATCTTACTGCCGCCGTCCCAACGCACGTAAGTGCGGCGTCGTTCGGCGTCGGCGAGATTGGCCCAGGTGGAGAAATCGGTATCGTGGTCGCCGTAGAAGAACGGTCCTTCCGTTCCGCCCCGGGCGGCCCATTCCCATTGGGCTTCGGTCGGCAAGGTGACCTTGCGGCCGGTTTTTTCACCGAGCCACCGGCAGAATTCCATCGCCTCGGGCCATTTGACGCGAATGACCGGCTGATCGGGATGGTTGGCGATGTAACCCGGCACGGCGTGGTCCTTGCCGTCTTCATCGAGATAACGGCTGTCGTGGGCGGGATCGAAGACGTTGTACTGAAGGTTGGTCACTTCGGTCTGTCCCATCCAGAACGGCTTTTCGATCGTCACGATCGCTCTGGGAGATTCATCGGGAAAACCCTTCTGGTTGCCCATGACGAATTTCCCCGCGGGGATGCGGACGAGCTTCATCTGGATGTCCTGGCCGAGATCGAGGGAGATCGTTTCTCCCGGTTTCGCTTCGAACGGGAAGCCCGGCACTTTCAGGCCGTCGTCGCCGCGGCGGGGTTGCTCGGGCGGGAGGATCGGCTCCGGCTTCGGGCTGTTGTCGAGGGAAGTGAGCATTTGTCGGTACTCTTCCTCGGGGTTGTCGGTCAGCCCGGCGTAGAGCGTGGCCAAATCGAGCCGGCGTTGTTCATAGTGCTCGTTGTCCCACATGCCGCGATGCGGAACGTTCAGATCCATCCAGGTGATGAGACGATCCCAGGCTTCGTCGTCGAGCTGCACGCCGTGATGCCCCTTCTTGAGCATCTGGTAGAGCGGGCTGGTCGACACATGCCATTCCATCGGATCGTAGAGATCCAGATCGCTTTCCGGACCATAGCGGCGGACGAACGCCACGAGGTTCAGGTAGGAGCGATCTTGGCGCCAGTTGTTGAGGTGGCCCTTTTCGAAGGAGATGGCCCCCTTCTCCTGGTGATTCTTCTCGTTGTGGCAGCCGACGCAGTACTCGTCGAGCACCGGTTGGACTTCGGCGGCGTAGCCGAACGGTCGGGCGGGGCCGTACCACGGCTCGAGTTTACGCGGCGCTTTGCGGGCCGCCAGCGGCGAGCGGTTCGGCGTGGCTTCGTTCAACTCTTCGTGGCAACCATTGCAGGAGAGTCTTTCGCCGGGCATGCCGACCATCCAGCTTCGCATGACCGCCAGGCACTCGCCGTCTTCGTTCAAGGGTTGAATCGCCAGGGGCGTGTTGGCCGGCGCCTCGAACCAGAACGAGCCGTCCTTTTCGACCGGAACGGTCCCGAGGATGCGCTTGATGTCCCAACCCGATTCCAGCCCGCACGACTCATGGCCGCCGCTCTTGATATAGCCGTAATGATAGGAGAAGACGCGGAGCGATTTCACTTTGCCTCGCGGAATGCCGGCCAAGCCGCGGCCGTCGTAGATGCTCGTGCAGAAGACGGTCGACTCGGCACCCTCGACGGTCCGATCGACCAGCACCGGCGGGGTCGGACGGCTGGTGAAGGGGATCGGCTCGAACGCATCGCCGTAGCCTTCGCTTTCATCTTCGTAGAGGACCGTCATGTTGTCGAACACGTCGACCAGGCAGATGGTCCATTTCTTCTTGTTTTTCGCGGTCGGGCAATTCTGCATCGAAACGAGGAAGTATTTGTCCGAGAGCGGCCAGGGCGTTCCAAAGGTGTAGGTGACGCCGGTGCCCTGGGCATCGCGGACGTTGCCGACCACGTCGCGTCCCCAGCCAGGGATCTCCTGCACGCAACCGGTTTCCTCGGCGGGGAGCACCTCGGGAACGATGTTTACCGTTTCGCCTTCCTCGCCCCAGGTCTTTTCTTCGGGAGTGTAGCGGAAAGGATATTTCCGGGAGAGGGCACGGTCGATGATCAGCAGTCGGCCGGTTTCGCTCTTGGCGTGGTGCCCGCTGACGCAACCGATGAACTGGCTCGGGTGGTCGGGGATCGGTCGGGCGTGCACGTAAGCGGTCGGGAAGTAGGAACCGCTTCCCCAGAGTTCCATCTGGCTGGTGCCGTCGGGATTCATGTGGAAGAGGTATCGCGAATAGTAGTGGGGGGTGTCGGTGTATTCCCACCGCAGATACATCACGCGACCGTTTTCCATGACTCGCGGATGCCAGTCGCTGTCCTGTTCGAACGTCAGTTGGCGGACATCCTTCGTTTCGGTGTTGAGCTTATAGAGGTTGGTCATCGGCTGACTGCCGTTGACACAGGGAAGCCCCTGCATGCCGGCGGTCGAGCAGGTGATGATGTAGGGCGATTCGGGCAAGTAGCAGGAGTCGAACCAGTGGACATCTTTCTGATTCGAGGGAGTCAGCTCGGTCAGGTTCTTGCCGTCGGCGTCGATCTGGAGGACGGCCCAATTGCCGTTTTCGCCCACGCCGGAAAACATGAGTTTGTCGGCGTCGAAGTGCAGGTCCATGTGTTTGAGTACGGTGTCCTTCTCCGGTTTGTAGAGCGTTTCGACCTTCACGTCGCCACGGAGATTCGAGAGGACGGAGATCTCGTTGTTCCAGCCGGTCCGCTTGATCGTGTGGCTGGTGTAGGCGTTGAGGCTCCGGTTCGCCTCACCCTTTCGCCGCAAGACGAGCAGGCGATCGAAATCGAGCAGCGGGTTCGCCAGGGTGGCTTCCCGAATGAGGGCTTGCAGTTGTTCCTGCGTTTTTTGATCTTTCGGATTCTCTTTCAACCGAGCTTCGATCTTGTCGAGTCGGGCCAGATATTCCTTCCCTTTCGGGTACTCGTCGCCGTATTCGCCGATCAGGTCGTTGATGACGCGGCGGGCCGATTCCG
Source organism: uncultured Planctomycetaceae bacterium (assembly GCA_964632505.1). Classification (GTDB taxonomy): domain Bacteria; phylum Planctomycetota; class Planctomycetia; order Pirellulales; family Thermoguttaceae; genus CAZWCE01. Next base: position 237,334 of record CAZWCE010000006.1, read on the forward strand.
GCGTGTTGACCGGCAGATCGTTATCGACCTCCAAGGCGAACAGACCGCCGACTGCGCCGAGCGATAAAATCGCCGCGGCGAGAAACAAGAAAACGAAACGAAATGAAACGGTCATCCTCATGATCGAACCTCCGGGGAAGGGGATCTCGGCACCGAGCGGGCGATGCGGTTCCAAAAAAGCTGGTGGTGATGTTGTGGGTAGGTTGAGGGAATGCAATTTGCGGTCAAAAATTCATTATAGCATCTCCGGTTTCGAAGAAGCAACTCTCATTTTCGCGGTGACGGCGATTATTCCGAATTCCACGGAACCGGATTTGGTGGGATGGCGGATTCATCGGGATCCGGATTGGGGGGCTTCCGGTGCGAAGCAGGTGATTTCTCCGTCCTCGTCGACCAGGAAGATCTTTCCCGCCGCGGCGGCCAGTCCGTCCCAAACGGGAGGGGCCTGGAGGGGGGTGCGGGAAAGGGGTTCGCCGGTTTCCGCCGAGACGGCCAAGAGCGAGGCTCCCAACCGGCCGCGAAGCGATTCGCCGAGTTTTTCCTGTTTTTCCCTGGTTTCGGGCGTGTCCAGGGTTTTCCCGGCCTCGTCTTCATCGAGCATATCGGGCGGACCGGCCACGAAGAATGTCTCCGCGCTGCCGTCGCTTCCGGTCAATAGAATCCCGCGTACGTAGAGGCCGATCCGCTTCGACCAATCGGTGGTGAATTCCACGGCCGGATCGGCGACCGGTTTGCCGCGATATTTCGCGTTCTGATTCTTCCGGGGAGGCTTTTGGGGGACGATCTCCGGTTCTTTTTCGGCGGCGAAAAGTCGGTATTCGATCGGAGTCGTCCATCGGAAATATTGCGGTTCGCGACCGAATCCGAAAACGCGGTCTTCATCGAAGGCGAGCAGTCGACCGGAGGGATTTCGCTGTCCGGCGAGGTAGTAGCCGCTCCAGCCGGAGAAGAACCCTTGTCCGTAGATCCAGTAGGTGCGATGCCAGTAGGAATCGTCGAGGAAGCCGGTCGGCGAAAAGAGGTGAGATCGGCCCCCTTCGGCGGAGGTGCGGTCCTCGTAGTTCACTTCCTTGCGGCGGCCTTGCAAGTCGATCGGCTGGGAGCGAAGATAGATCGTCTCGCCGTCGCTCGAAAGGATGTCGGACATGCCGGTCGCCATGTTCAGCCAGTCGACGGTGTCTTGCAGGTTCTCTCCCGTCTCGGGATTCACCTGATCGAAGTTTTGCTTTCCCTGGAGTTCGCCGGTCATCGGATCGAGCATCACCAGCCACATGCCGCCGTCGAGAAAGACGGAACGTCCGGCGATGCAGTAGAGGGTGTCGTTTTCGACGAGCACGCTTCCATGGATCGGCCAGACCGATTCGAGCTGCTCGAAATAGCCCATGCGATAAGTCGCCGGTGCGGCCAGGTATCGCCAGGCCAATCGACCGGTTCGGGTGTCGAGGCAGTAGACGTAGCCGTCGCGGCAACCCAGCAGGGCTCGCCCACGGTAGATCGTCGGGGGCGAGTCGATGCGTCCCCCGGTCTGGAAGGACCAGAGGCGTTCTCCCGTTTCGGCGTCGAGGGCCCAGAGTCGGTGTTGATCTTTCTGAGCGACGTAGAGCCGTCCGCCGGCGATCACCGGGGCGGTCAACCTTCCGCCGAGGCCGGTTTGCCACTGCGTATTCAGCTCCGGCGCCAGTGGCTGCGGGAAGAAGGCGCTCCGCCGCGCGTCGTGACGATAGGTCGGCCAGTCCACTGCCGGGTTCACTTTCTCGACGGCCTCCGGAGCATCGTAGGCGGGACCGCGCTGCAGCCGCTCTTGCTCGGGAATTTCCGGCAGTTCGCTCCGTGAGGCGGACGGGGCGAGGGCGTTCATTCCGTAGAGTTTCGCTTCCAAGTAACACGCGCACGGATGTTGCGGGGCGTAGAGCAGGCCGTTGGCCGGCATGATGCCGTACAGGCAGGCACCTCGGACCCAGTGATGGATTTCCCAACTCGGATCCCGGAAATCGATGAACTCGATGCCCGTGCGCGACATGAGCAGATAGTTTTCTGTCGCCTTGCCCCGATAGCAGCGGTGATGGAACCAGTAGGTCTGGACATCGGGGGTGAACTCGTTTTTCAGTTCGCCGGTCTTCAGGTCGTAGCCGGTGAAGCCGCCTTCGAATCCGCCGCTGGTGGTCGCGCCGAACCAGACGGTCTCGTCGATGACGAAGATATCTTCGGGCGACTTGTAACCGGAAGGAGGATGCTCCGCCTGCCAGAGGATTTCGCCCGTCTCGGCCGAGAGCGCGAAAAGGGGGTTGGTCCCTCCGCCGGTATCGCTCGCCTTGACCGAACCGCCCGAGAAGAGGACGACGCCGTTTGCGACGACCAGCGTCGGGGCGAAGAACGACCGGAGGAAGGTCCGTCGGGAGATCGGCTCGCTCCGCCAGAGTCGTTCGCCGGCAGCGCGGTCGAGGCAGACGATACTCTCGCCGTCGTGATAAAAGACTCGTTTTCCGGCCACGGCGAGCGTCAACGGGAGGATCTCGGTTTCGGTTCGCCAGAGCGTCTTGCCGGTCTTCGGATCGAGGGCCATGATCTGCCGGGGATGTTCATTCCAGGGGACCTGCTTCGCCTGGCGACGGATCTCCCAAAACGTCGGTTTCTCTTGATCCCATCCGCCGGCCGGTTTCTGCGAAGGATCGACCAGCAAGAAAAGCGTGTTTCCGTCGTAAAGGATTTCGTCGGTCGCTCCGGTTCCCTCGTAGACTTGCAGGACCTCGCCGGTGGCGGCGTCGAGCTGCGAGACCGGGGCGGCGAGTTCGAGGGTGGCGTAGACCCGGTCTTCCACCGCGACCAGGCGGCGGGGCATCTGGGCCGGTCCGCTTTTGAGCGGCCAGAATCGAGTATGCCAGTTGCGGATCGGCTGCTTCCAGAGGACGGTGCCGTTGAAGGCGTCTCGGGCGATCAGTTTCCAGTCCGAGGGGACCTGGAGCGACGCCGGCGAGGCTTCGTCGAAGAGATAGAAGACTCGACCCGATGCGCTGACCATGGCGCTGACGCTCGACATATTGTCGTGATGCCGCGAATACCGAGGGCTGCCGACCCATTGGAAGTGGCGCGGCGGCCCGACGAGAGAGTCTTCGGCGACGGGGTTGTTGTTCGCGCCGTGCAGGTAGTGCGTCCACTGGTCGATCGTTTCCGGCCGGGGTTGGATCTCCTTCCGCCACTGTCCCGGCTCGCCGGAGAGCAGCACGCCGCCGGGGCAGAGAATCCGTGTCGCTTCGTTTCGTAGAGGGGATGGTTCCGACTGCTGCAAAATCACCAAATTCGCGAAGCCGTCGATCATCGGAAGCGTCGTTCCATCGAAATGATCGATCGTGATCGTGCCGTATTGCCCTTGGGTGGTCAGGAACTCCCGGGCCGAAGTGACTTGATCCCAGTCGGTGTCGAGTCCCAAAATCCGGTAACGGTCGTTCCCCTGCAAGGCGGAGGTGAGTCGACCTTCGTCGCAACCGACGTGGACGATCACCCCTCCCGAAACGCCGGATCGGTCGAGAATTTCTCGGGCCATCGCGGCGTAATCGACCGGCGCGGCGAGTGAAATCGTGGGGACGAAACAGAGGAGGATGGTGATCCATCCCGCTAGGTATTTACGGAAAACAGACACGGGGAGGGCTCCATGAGTGGGTTGGAATAGATGGAATAGAAGGGGGCGACACTCTCATATCATGACCGAGAGAACGATTTCTTTCAAGGGTTCTCAAAGGATGGTTCCCGAAGGACCGGCAAGAAAATGATTTCATGCTTTGAACGCGGCGTCTCGGGATGGTAGAATCGGAGGGTGAAATGATGCTCCGTCTCTCCATCGCTGAAAGAGAAAAAGGGAAAGAGAACATGAACCGAAAGCAAACCTCCTTATCGTCGCGACGTTCGTTTTTGAAGACTTCCTCCGGCGTATTGGCCGCGCCGCTGATCGTTTCCACCACAGCCCTGGGCCGGGCGGGGGCGGCGGCTCCCAGCGAGCGGATCACGCTCGGCATGATCGGTACCGGCCGGCAGTGCTACCATAAGAACATTCCCCTATTTCAGCGGCAGGAGGATGTTCAGATCGTCGCCGCCTGCGATGTCGACTCCTGGCGATTGGGCGAGGCGGCCAAACGCATCGACGCTTACGAAGCGAAGATCCGCGACAAGGATGCCTATCAAGCCTGCGACACCACCGTCGATTACCGGGAGATTCTCTCCAGGGACGATATCGACGCGGTCGTCATTTCCACCCCCGACCATTGGCACGCCAAGATGGCGCTGGAGGCGATGGCCGCCGGAAAGGACGTGGCGCTGGAGAAGCCGATCATCCGGACGATCGACGACGGCAAGAAACTGGTGGCCGCTTCGAAGAAGTACGGGCGCGTGTTCCGCGTCGACAGCGAGTTCCGTAGCGGCAAGTACGCCCGCGGGGCTTATGCGTTGGCCAAGAGCGGCCGACTGGGCAAGATCCATACCGCCCACGCCTGCGTGCCGGAAACCGATGTTCCCTGTCCTCCGCAGCCGGAGATGCCGGTGCCGGAAGAGCTGGATTATCAGCGCTGGCTGGGACCGGCGCCGGAGGCCCCGTACACGCTGAAACGGGTGCATCCGCGACAGTCGTGGAGTCGGCCGGGATGGATGCGGCATCTCGACTACTGCGACGGGATGGTCACCAACTGGGGGACGCATCTGGTCAACGGCACGCTCTGGTGCTTGGGGCTCGATCGAAGCTGGCCGACGACGATCGAGGGAACCGGGGTCTACCCGGCGCCCGAGAGTTTCTGGAATGTCCCCTTGAGTTTCGACATCACCTACACCTATCCCGACGTGACGGTGCATTATCGGACCGAACGGCCTTACCTGCGACTCGAAGGCGAGAACGGCTGGGTCGAGGCCGGTTTCGGTTCCATCAAAGCGGAACCTCAATCGCTGCTGGAAGGCGGGTTCGATCTGGTCGACTCCCCGCCGCCCCGGTACACGAGCGAGAAAATCGACTTCATCCATTCCGTGAAAACACGCGAAGAGACGCTCGAACCGGCCGAGGTCGGCCACTGCGTCACCTCGACGTGCCTCTTGGGGCATCAGGCGTTCCATTTGCAGGAGAAACTTACCTGGGACGGTGAAAAGGAGCAGTTCGTCGACAACGCAAAAGCGAACGAGATGCTCGATCAGCCGATCCGGCAGCCGAATCCCCAATTGCAGCAGGAAGGGTGAAGGAACGGAGAGCCGGGATTCCGTTTCGAACGATTCAACGCGGTCAACGATATTTGGAGTGATTATTTATGAAACGCTTGGTTCTGAGTGCTTGTGCGATGCTTCTCTGGATGGCCCCGGAATTGGCGGCCCGGGAAAAGCCGGCGGACAAGCCGAATGTGGTGTACATTATTTCCGATGACCAGGCCTGGACCGATTTCGGGTTCATGGGCCACGAGGTGATCGAGACGCCGAACCTCGATCGATTGGCCGCCCAGAGCTGCACGTTCACGCGAGGGTACGTGCCGACGGCGCTGTGCCGCCCCTCGCTGATGACCCTCGCCACCGGGTTGTACGCCCATCAACACCGAACTTCCGGGAACGATCCGGCCCCGGATGCCAAGGCTTACACAGCGGAAGAGTACAAACAATTACGGGCCGAGCTGATCGAGCATGTCGATCGCGTGCCGACGATTCCCGCGCTTCTCGCCGAAGAGGGGTACCTCAGTTTCCAGTCGGGCAAGTGGTGGGAAGGAAGTTACCGGCGGGGAGGCTTCACCCACGGCATGACCCGAGGCTTTCCCGAACCGGGAGGCCGCCACGGCGACGATGGTTTGAAAATCGGCCGCGAGGGAATGGAGCCGGTCTTCGATTTTCTCGACCTTTGCCGAAAAGAAGAGAAACCGTTTTTCCTGTGGTATGCGCCTTTCTTGCCGCACACGCCGCACAATCCGCCGAAGGAGCTGCTCGAGAAGTACACCGCGCCGGGACGCCCGATTCAACTTGCGCGGTACTATGCCATGTGCGAGTGGTTCGACCTGACCTGCGGGGCATTGCTCGAATATCTCGAAAATCATGATTTGGCTGAGAACACGATCGTGATGTTCGTGACCGACAACGGTTGGATCCAGAAAGTCCCGAAAGAGGGAGAACCGAAGGGGAGGCGTTACGGATATGCCCCGCGATCGAAACAGACGCCCTACGAGGGGGGCGTGCGGACGCCGATCATGGTCCGCTGGCCCGCGAAGCTCGAACCGCGTCGCGACGAAGAGACGCTGGTCAGCAGCATCGACTTCGCCACGACGATCCTCACCGCCTGCGGCGCTCCCATGCCCGAGAATCTCCCCGGTATTTCCCTTCTGCCGATCTGCCGGGGAGAAGAGCCGCCGCGCGAGGCGATCTTCGGCGAGGGATTCGCTCACGACATCGCCGATATCGACGATCCCTCCGAGTCGCTCTTGTATCGCTGGTGCATCGAAGGGCCCTGGAAGCTGATTTTGACGTACCCCGGCCAGTTGGGACGCTATGCCTCGTCGCACCCGCGAACCCCGGCCGGTCCTCAGCTTTTCAATCTGGAAGAGGATCCGCACGAGACGGAGAATCTCGCCGACTCGCACCCGGAAGTCGTCCGGCGACTGGCCGAGAAGATCGAAAACTGGTGGGACCCGGGCATGGAGCCGATGGGAGATTTGCCGGAGTGAAAGAAGAATCGAGTATCGGATCAAGTTGTTTTCACGGACCATTCGACAACCAAGGAGGTTGGATAGATGTCGTTTCGATACAGTGATGTTCGTAGGTCCCTCGCCGGCGCGCTCGCGGTGACGGGGTGGAGTGGGGTTCTGGCGTTCCTCTTCGCTTCGCCGCTGGTGGCCGATCTGCCGGACCCCCCGGCCGAATTCACCGGAGGGATGGTGGTGTGCCTGGGATGTGAAGCCGATTTCGATCCGACGCCTCTGATGATGGGCAAATCCTGCACCGTCCAGGGGCTCGCGATGGATCGGGAAACGGTCCGATCGGCGCGAAAGCGGCTCGATCGCGAAGGAAGATACGGGCCGATTTCCGTCGATCTGCTGCGTGGGAAGAATCTGCCGTATCGTGAGAATCTCGTGAATCTGCTGGTCGTCGAAAAGGCGGGACCGGTTTCGAAGGCGGAGATGATGCGGGTCCTCGCTCCCCGGGGCGTGCTGCTTGCCCGAGAGGGCGAAGAATGGAAGAAAACGGTCAAGCCCCGCCCGGAGGACATCGACCGATGGACGCATTTCCTTCACGATGCCAGCAACAACGCCGTTGCGGAAGACCGGCAGGTCGGGCCGCCTCGCGATCTGCAATGGATCGTCGATCCGCTCTGGCTTCGCAGCCACGAAACGCCCTCGGGCATCCAGGCTTCGGTATCCGATCACGGTCGGATTTTCTACTTTTTCGACGAGGGACTCGTCGGCATCACCGACGAACGGTTTCCGGACCGCTGGTCGTTGGTCTGTCGCGATGCCTTCAACGGGCGTCTACTCTGGAAGCGGCGTCTCGCCTCCTGGGGCTGGCGCGAGTGGAGCTACCAGCGCTGGGCCGGCAAGGATTGGACGGAACTTCGGGCCGGGCGGGTCGATGTCCCGGCGGCGAACCAACGGCGGATGGTCGTCCAGGGCGATCGGCTCTACGTGACCCTCTCGTACGACGCCCCGCTCTCGATTCTCGATGCCGCCACCGGCGAAACCCTCGAAGTGATCGAAGGCACTGAAAACACGCATGAAATCCTCGCCTCCGACGGCGTCGTGCTCCTGTATTGCCAGGGCGCCGATCCCGAAGTGGCGGAACGTCGCGGCGAGGCCGATCCGACCGAATCGCGATTGATCGCCCTCGACGGCGATCAAGGGACGTTCCTCTGGGATTGCAATACCCGATCGATCAAGTCGCTCATGTTGGCGGTTGATCCGAAACAGCGGGTGATCTTCCAGGAAGGCGATCAGCTCCGTGCCCTGGAGCTCTCCACCGGCAAGCCGCTCTGGAAAGTCAAGTTGAAACGAACCAACGGCTCGACGCTCGTAGCACGCGACGATTTCGTCTTCATCCACAACAACACCTTGCTCAACGTCTACAACGCCGAGACCGGAGAATTCCTCTGGGAGAAGAAGTCCTATCCCATCGCCGGTTGGGAACGCTACGACCTGTTCTACATCGACGGGCTCATCTGGCGGGGGGTCGCTTCGCTCGATCTCGAGAAGGGGACGTTCGACGATCCCGCCTACACCGGCAAATCGGCAAACGTCATGGCGGTCGGGTACGACCCGAAGACGGGCGAGGAGGTCCGTCGCGTGCCGGCGCCGGAGCTGCGAAGTCCGGAGCACCATCATCGGTGCTATCGCAATAAAGCGACCAGTCGCTATCTCATCACCGGCATGGAGGGGCTCGAGTTCATCGATCTCCGCGCCGAGAGTCATTCCCAGAACAACTGGCTCCGTGGCGCTTGCGTCTACGGCATTCTTCCCTGCAACGGGATGATCTACGTCCCGCCGGACCAGTGCTTCTGCCACCCGGGCGCGAAATTGCTGGGGTACACGGCGGTGAAAAAGGAGATGCCCACGACCGCTCCGGTGGTCGCCGAGGAGGACCGTCTCCAGCGCGGCGCGGCCTATGAGAGTGTGTCGCAGGGCTGGAAGCCTTCGCCGGGTGATTGGCCGACCTTCCGCCACGATGCCCGGCGCAGCGGTTCCACCCCGACGGAAGTCGACGCCGAGGTGACCCCCGATTGGCGCATTCCCCTGGGCGGTGAGCTGACCGCGCCCGTGGTCGCCGACGGAATCCTCTACGTGGCCCGCAAGGATGCGCACACGCTTTTCGCGCTCGATGCCGACTCGGGCGAGATGCTCTGGAATCACATCGCCGACGGCCGCATCGACTCCCCTCCGACGATCGCTCGGGGGCGTGTCTTCTTCGGCACCCGAGCCGGGAAGGTGATCTCCCTGGACGCGAAAACCGGACGGCTCGCCTGGACGTTCCTGGCGGCCCCGCGGGAACTTTTCCTGGGAGCGTTCGATCAGTTCGAATCGGTTTGGCCGGTCCACGGGAGTGTCCTCTACGAGCAGGAGACCATCTACTGCACGGCCGGACGATCGACCTATCTCGACGGGGGAATCCATGTCTGGGGGCTGGATCCGGCGACCGGCAGCATTCGTCACCACAACGTGATCCGGGGGCCTCATCCCGATGAGACCGGCCGGCGCGACGTCTCCTTCTATGTCACCGGGGCCAATTCCGAAGTGCTCGTGGCCGAAGGGGGACATATTTACATGCGTCAAAAAATGATGACGCCCGACCTCGAGTTGATCGAAACCCCCGTTCTCTCGAGCAAGGGAGCGCAGGATTTCGGGCTGCACCTCTTTTCGACCGCCGGCCTGCTCGACGACTCCGCCTACAACCGCACGTTCTGGATGTATTCGAAGCGGTGGCCCGGTTTCCAACATGCCTACCAGGCCCCCAAGAGCGGCCAGATGCTCGTCTTCGACCAGGATCGGACCTACGCCGTGAAGTACTTCTATCGGCGGAACGTCCACAGCGGGATGTTCTTCGCCGGCACCGACGGATACCTCGTCTTCGCCGATAAAAACTCGACCGAACCGCAAATCGTCGGAGAAGAAGGAGCACAAACGCCGGTTCGGTGGCTCCCGCAGTCCGATTATCTCCGCCGACCGGGAACGGAATGGAAATTGGAGAACGAGGCGTTCGGCCTCGACAAGATGATCGGCTATACCCGAGCCGAACCCCCGCTCTGGAAGAGTTGGGTGCCGGTGCGGATCCGCGCGATGGTGAAAACCCGGGACAAACTCTTCGCCGCCGGTCCGCCGGATGTGCTCGACCAGGAGGATCCCTACGCTGCTTTCGAGGGGCGAAAGGGGGGCGTGCTGCTTGCCCTCTCCGCCGAGGGAGGCAAGGTACTCTCCGAGCAGGAACTCGACGTCCCCCCGGAGTTCGACGGACTCATCGCCGCCGACGGGAAGTTGTTCGTTTCCCTCCAGGACGGTTCGGTCCTCTGCCTCTCGGGCAAGTGATCGGGGCGAGGTCTCGATCGATTCACCTCACCGGCCGGGGGCATGTTCCTCCGGCCCATTTTCTGGGCGAAAGATACTTCGGCGCGAAAAAAAACCTCATCCCGTGGAGGGATGAGGCAAGATTGTTTGGGAATGCAAACTGCGGGTGGTTCTATTTTTCTTCTTCGCAGTCTTCCGGATCGAGCGGGAGAAGCTTGACGTTCTTGTACCAGACCGGATGACCGTGATCCTGGAAGCCGAGGTAACCGACCTTCGCGAAATCGGCGATCGCCCGCTTTTCGCCGTTGAGCTTGAACTTGTGATCGCCTTCGATCGCACGTTCGCCCGGTTCGTCGAATTCGTCGGTGTTCAGCTCCGAGACGACCTTGCCGTTGACCTTCACGCTGATTTTCGGTCCGCAAGCGCGAATCTCGACGGTGTCCCACTTGCCGGGGCCTTTGCTGGCGTTCTCGGTCGGCGGGACGATGTCGTAAATGGCGCCGAACGAGTGGGAGGAGGTGCCTTCGCCGGAAGCGATCTGGATTTCAAAACCGGTGTGGACGGGATTGCTCAGGTCCTCGATGCGGAAGAAGATGCCGCTATTGCAGGGATCGGACATCTTGACGTCGCATTTCAGGACGAAATCGCTGAACTTCTTGTCGTAGACCAGGATGTACCCGCCGGATTTGAAGGGGACCATCGCGCCGTCTTCGATCGGCGATTGCGGTTCCTTTCCGTTGTTGCATTTCCAACCATCGAGGTTTTCTCCATTGAACAAGAGGATCCAGCCTTCTTCCTTTTCCTTTTGGGTCAGTTCGTTGTCGGCGGCCGGAAGCGAGCCGGCGGAAAAGCCGACCGAAGCGGTCACCAAGACGGCAAACAGGTGTCGGATCATTTTTTTTTCTCCTTCCTCAAGAGTAACACAGAGATGCTTTCCCGACCGATCGCTTGCAAAAGACCACAAGCACACGGCGGATGGGGGAAGATTCCACAGGTTCTCCATTATAGACCAAAAGAACTCACTCTGATACAATGCCCGTTGAAATCGTTCATTTTTTCCATCTTTCCACCAGCATGAGCCAGGCATTTCCAGAGACCGATGTTAGCAGACTCCAAGGCCGACGATCCGGTCATCTATCGCTGTTTTCCCGACGACGCACCCCAGGTAATGCTCCTATTGCAGCGCGAAGGACTCAGCCCCACGCAAATCGATCACCCCGGAACGCTGATGCGGTATGTTTCGCTCTGGACGGTGAAGGTCCGCCTGACCGTTCCCGCTGGGCAGGAAGACCGCGCTCGAGAGATTATTCAAGAAATGACGATGCGGCAGAGTCGGGCGGTCGAGCAGATCGATCGGGAGATTCGTCGCCATTTCTTGATCGGCGGTGCGCTGTTCGGCCTCACGCTCCTGATCCTTTTTCTCATTTATCGGGAAATGACTTACGGATTGACCCTTTTGGCTGGAGCGGTCGCCGTGGGGGCGATCGTGCTCTGGTCGCGTTTTTCTTCATGGAAGCGGCACCGGAACGATTGAGAGTTGGCTACTTCGTGGAACAAGGGGGGACCAGGAATCATCCCCGGCTACTGGTCTCGCCGAAGGACTGATTCCCGTGGAAGCCTTCTGGACCTTACGATTCTCGGTATTCTCTTGACGGGTCTTGTGTTATCATGGAAGGGGAGGCCGTGCGGCCTTCATGGGACCGAATCCTCCGCGTGTCGGAGAAGGCGGCGATCGCGATTTCCTGATCGGCCATGTTCTTCCTTTGCGAAAGACGGAAGATCCAGGAATAGGGAGACTTTTCCGGTGCAACCGAAAAAGCTGGGACCTTACCAACTTCAAAAGATGCTCGGCCGGGGCGGCATGGGCGCGGTCTATCAGGGAGTGCATCTGGAGACCGGCGATCCGGCGGCACTGAAGCTGCTGCTCGATCCATTCGAGGAAGAAGAGCAGTTGCGGGAGCGCTTCGCGGCGGAGATCGAGACCCTCAAGATGTTGCGTCACCCGCACATCGTCCGGCTATTTGCTTTCGGTCAGGAAGAGGGGCTTCTCTATTATGTGATGGAATTGGTCGAGGGGGCCAGTCTTCAGCAGGAGCTGCGCGCGGGGGCCGTTTATTCGCCGAAGGAGGTGACGCAGCTCGGCATCGAAATGTGCCGGGCATTGAAACACGCCCACGATCGAGGGATCATCCATCGCGACATCAAGCCCGCGAACATCATGCTCAATCCCGAAAGGGTTTCCAAGCTTTCCGATTTCGGCATCGCCCGATTCTTCGGCAGCAGCCATCGGACCATGGCCAATTGCGTGATGGGAACACTGGAATACATGCCCCCGGAACAGGCGAAGGCCAAGGCGATCGGTCCGAAGTCGGATCTTTATGCGCTCGGTGCTGTTATGTACACCTTGCTGCTCCGTCGCCCCCCGTTCCAGGCGAAAACATTGGCGGAACTGCTCAAGAAGCAACGGGAAGGGACGATCGAACCTCCTCGCCGGGTCCGACGGGACATTCCGGAGAAGCTGCATTCCATGATTCTCAAGATGCTTGAGCAGGATCCCCAGAACCGCCCCGCGAATGCCTACGTTGCCCGTCGACGACTGCAAGAGATTCTCGAGGATTGCTTCCCCGAGGGAGAGACGCCCGCTGAAAAGGCATCGTCTCCCTCCATACCACCGGCCCCCTATGGGGTTTCGGCCGGGAGGGATCCGGAAAAATCGCCACCTCTTGAAGGAGATCCGTCGCTCGCCGATTCGGAGCAAGTGACTCTCGACGATCCACATCGGCGACTGCCGGACTCGGAAAAAATCCCCGAATCGCCGAAAGCGGAGGAGAAGAGAAAGCCGTCGGACCGTCGAAACGATCACGACACCAAAACTCTCCACAAACAAGCTCATCCTCGGGAAACGGCCGATTTCTCCTTGTTTTCTCCCGAAGAGCAAAAAAACGAAACCAGCGTCCCCTCCGATGATGATGAGGCCGGCATGAGTCCCCCCGGACAGTCGAGAACTTCCGCGGAGCATGACGACGAAGAAAAACCGCCGTCGCGACAAGAAGCATCCTCGGACGAGATGACCCGGACGATGTCACCGGAAGAATCGCCCGTGATTGTGAATGTTGGGAAGGACTTGGATCATATCTCCCTCTCTGAAGAGACCCATGCTCCGGAGACTCTTTCTTCCAAATCGTCCATGGGGGACGACCGATCCCCATGGCCCGATGGAGAAGAGAGCGAGGCTTCCCCAGCGGCAGTGACGCAATCTTCGAGTTTCGTGGAAATCCAGGAGGAGGAACTGGGAAAGGTCGATCAATTCGAATCCGAAAAGCCGCCCATGGTTTCCGTACAGGTGATCGTCCTTTCACTGTGTCTCTTGTTGACCGGGTTCGGGGTATGGTATCTTCTCCAGCCCCCTGAAGCGGACGATCTCTACGAGAAAATCGAAGCGGGTATTGCTTCGCATCGGCAGGAGGATTACGTTCGAGCGCTTCGGAGTCGCGAGGAGGAAATGCGTCAGTTTCTATCGCTCTTTCCGAACGATCCGCGTGGCGAGGAGTTGGCCCGATATATCAAGGAGATCGAACTGGCCAACATGCAAAGGAATTTCGAACGCCGGGTCGATCACCTGGTCGATCGGCAGGACTTGCTGCCTGTCGAGCTGGCCTATCTCGAAGCGATGGAAACAGCGAGACTCCACCCGGAGAAAGGCATCCGTAAGCTCCGCGCTTTGATCGCACTTTATCAGTCGGCCAGTTCCGCTCGGGAAGAGATGTCTTCGCGTTCTTCCCGAGAAGGAACCATGGAAAACAGCGATCGAGGGACTCCTCCGGGTTCCGCTCGGCCTCTTGCCGGCCCGACCGAGATGTGCGTGGAACTTGCCCGACGCAGGCTCGAGGCTCTCGAATCGATGGTCGAAGCTTCGAGCGAGGAACAACGGGAAATGATTTTCAAACGACTCAATCATGCCGACGAGTTGGAAGCGAGCGATCCCGAACGGGCACGGAACATCCGCGAGGCGGTGATCGAACTCTATTCGGAAAAAGATTGGGCCGAAGAGGCCGTCAAGCGCGCGGCTGAAAATCTCGACAGCGAGGATGCCCCGCCGGACCGGTAAAAAATAGCCGGTCGGCTCTCCATGACCCTTTTTGCTTATTCGGAGATTATCGATCGATGTGTCCAGATGAAGCCTATCCGAAAAGAGATGTCTCGCTGCCGGCGGGGCGATTTCCCGTGGTGCGTATGCGACGATTGCGTTACCAGAAGTCATTTCGTGAGTTCTTGCGGGAGACCGTTGTCGAACCGCGTCACCTGATTTATCCACTTTTCGTCCGCTTTGGAGAAAAAGAGCGTCGTCCGATCGGGGCGATGCCCGGTTGCGATCAGATCTCGGTCGATCTATTGGGCGAGGAGCTTCGCCGGATCGAGAAAGAAGGGATCGGGGGGGTCATTCTATTCGGGATTCCTGAGTCCAAGGATGCCGAAGGTTCCGATGCCCTTTCGGAGCAGGGTATCATCGCCCGAGCGGTTCGGGAGGCGAAGGATGCCGTGGACGATCTGTTGATCATGACCGATCTCTGTTTTTGCGAGTACACCGACCATGGTCATTGCGGTCCGTTGGTGACCCGGGGAGATACCACCGATGTGGACAATGACGCCACGCTCGCCTTGCTGGCGCGCCAGGCGCTGGTACACGCCCGGGCCGGGGCCGATGTGATTGCCCCAAGCGGCATGATGGACGGGATGATCGCGACGATTCGTACGACGCTCGATCGGGAAGGATTCTCGCATCTTCCCATCGTCAGCTACGCGGCGAAATATGCCAGCGCCTTTTACGGGCCGTTTCGCGAAGCCGCCGAAAGTGCTCCGCAATTTGGGGATCGTCGAACGTATCAGATGGATCCCGCCGCGGCGGCGGAACAGGCGGTGCGCGAAGTGGAGCTCGATTTAGCCGAGGGAGCCGATGTGATCATGGTCAAGCCGGCGCTGCCCTATCTCGACATCCTCCGGTTGCTTCACGACCGTTTTCCCGGCATCCCGCTGGCGGCATATCATGTTTCGGGAGAGTACAGCATGGTCCAGGCGGCCGCGGAAAAGGGATGGATCGATGCCCGTGCCGTCGCGACCGAGAGCCTCCTTTCGCTCCGAAGGGCGGGAGCTTCGATGATTCTCACCTACTGGGCGCGGGAGTTCGCCCGGTGGAGCAACGGTTGAACCGGCGATCCGACGAAATGGAACTACACCGGATCGTTCGGAGAGATCAGCGGTTTGTATCGCATGTTGATCTCTTCGTAATGCTTGGTCGCTTCCATGGTATCATGATAGAGGAATTCCTGGGCCCTGAGAGTGAAGTCCTTCTCTTCGATGGGAACATAGCGCCCCTCGGGGAGAAGGCGGCGCGCCTTGACGGTGTCGGAAAAATAGACGCGCAGGGTTTCGATGACCCGGCGTTTCTGTTCCGAAGCGAGGACCGGGAAGAGGATCTCGAACCTTTTTTCGAGATTCCTCCGCATCCAGTCGGCACTGGAGAGGTAGACCTCCTCCTGCCCGCCATTATGGAAATAGAAAACGCGGGCATGTTCCAGGAAGCGGTCGACGATCGAACGGACTTCGATGTTGTCCGACACTCCCTCCACCCCCGGTTTGAGCATGCAGATTCCCCGTACGTTCAACTGAACGCGGATGCCGGCTTGGCTGGCGCGATACAAAGCCCGGATGATTTCCGGATGTTCCAGGGAGTTGACCTTCGCCATGATATGCCCGGGGTGGCTGCCGGTGGAACTTTTGATTTCCCGATCGATCAGCTCAATGAACCGTTCTTTCAGGCGGACCGGCTCGACGGTGAGGATGGACCATCCGACCGATTCGGAGTAGCCGGTGAGGAGATTGAAAAAGGAAGCGAGGTCGGCGGTGATCTTGCTGTCGGAGGTCATCAGTCCGATGTCGCTGTAGATGCGGGCGGTCTTGTCGTTGAAGTTGCCGGTCGCCAAGTGAGCATACCGACGGATTCGCGACTGTTCCCGCCGGATCACCAGCAGCGATTTCGCATGGGTTTTCAGGCCGGCGATGCCGTAGATCACGTGGCAGCCGGCGTCCTCCAATCGCCGGGCCCATTGAACGTTCCGGGCCTCATCGAATCGGGCTTTGATTTCCACTAGGACGGTCACTTCTTTGCCGTTGGTCGCCGCTTTCTCCAACGCCGCGATGATCGGTGAATCTCCGCTGGTGCGGTAGAGAGTCTGCTTGATCGCCAGCACCGAGGGGTCTTCGGCGGCGAGTCGCACGAAGCGAATGATCGGATCGAATTTTTCGTACGGAAAAACGAGCATGAAATCGCGTTCGGCGAGGGTGTCGAAGAACTCTTCATCGGAAACGCCGATCAGATCCCTCGGTTCGCAGGGGGGCCACTGTTCGGTCCTCAGGTGATCGAACCCCGAAAGACCCACCAGTTGCCAGAACGATGTGATGTCGAGCATCCGTGGAATTTGGTAAATCTCGCTGTCTTCGAGCTGGAACAGGTTGCCCAGCCACTGGCGGATTTCCGAAAGATAGTCCTCCTGAGTCGATTGCGCTTCCGAAGGATCGGACGATGCGTTGTCGGAGGAATTCTCGACACAGCAGCGGCAGGAAGGAAGCGAGGAGATTTCCAGCCGAACGGCCCGCCGCCGGCGTCGGTCGAGCACGGCTTCTTCGACCATCTGCAGGAGATCTTCGGCGTCGTCGTCGGCGATGGCGACATCGGCATCGCGCGTGATCCGGAAGGGAACACAACGGAGGATGCGATACCCGGGAAAGAGTTTTTCCGCGAAACAACCGATCACGTCTTCCAGGCGTGCCAGGCGGATGCCCTCTTCCGGTTCCGGCAAATCGAGAAAGCGGGGGTAATTCGTCGGGACGGGGACGACCGCGTACCGATGCCTCGCCGTCTCCGTCTCGTCTTCTTTCTCCTCGTTCTGATTTGTTTGGGAGGAAGTGGTCTCCAGTGGCTCGAGCACCATCGCCAGGTGCAGACGCAATCCACCCAGCAGCGTGGGTTTCTCCGGGATTTGGCCTTTCTCGACATGGGGCATCGCGATCGGCGTGAGAAGAGGGAGTAGTTGTTCCCGAAAAACGCCTTCGAGGTACCGTCGTTCGTGAATGGTCCATTCCTCGGAATCGGTGATGATTATCTTCTGACCGCGGAGCAGTTCAAGCAGTTCTCCGACGGCCTCGGTGTGTTCGTCGACGAGTCGTCGAACGCGTCCGGCGATCGCTTCGAGCTGCTCGACGGGGGTCATGCCGGCGGGAGTGCGTCTGCGTATCTTCGCGGCCGCCTGCTGGCGGATGCCTGCGACCCGAATCATGAAAAATTCGTCGAGATTCGATTCGGCGATGGCCAGGAACTTCGCCCGCTCAAGAAGCGGCACGCTCGGATCCATGCCTTCTTCCATCACGCGTTGGTCGAATTCCAGCCAACTCAATTCGCGATCAAAATAGAATTCGGGACTTTTCAGATCGATGGTTTTCATCAGTCTTTCCTGTTGGGGGATGTTTCGGCGACGACTCCACGTGGGATTCCGTGACGGGATGTGTTTTTCTGCTTTCCCACGCGATCAGGTGTGATTGGTCAAGTGGATTCGCAATCCGTAAATATCTTCGAAGAGGTCGCCGGTATCGTCGAGGGCCCGTTGTTCCAGAAGCGTGTCGGTCACTCCCGGCAGCGTGATGAGGAGCTCGTCGCCATGTTCGAAACGAGAGCCCGTTCTCGTGCGGCTCCGCTCGCGGGCGGTTGACGCCGAAGTAGGGCGATAAGCGGACGCGGCCTGGGCAAGTTCCATTTTCACGTCCTCGATCTTGTAGGGATGTCCCTGCTGCAGGGCATCGGCGATGCGCAAAATAGCGGCCAATTTGCTGACCAGGACCCTTTTTTCGCGCGGGAGACTCATGTAATCCTGATGCGATGGCTTGGGACGACTGCGACGATGATATCGGGCTATTTGTGCCACCATTTGGACTTCTTCGGGGGAAAGCCCGAAGATTTCCGAATGCGAAATCAAATAGTAGGAATGCTTGTGATGAGCCTGGGCGCTGACCACCCGGCCGACTTCGTGGAGCAAAGCGGCGACGAACAACAGGAGTCGTTTATGGGAATCGAGGCCGTGTTCGGCCGAAAGGGTATCGAAAAGTTTCACCGAGAGATTGGCTACGTTGTAGGCGTGTTCGGGATCGGCGCGGAACTTTTCCGCGAGGGTCCACGCGGCTTGGGTGGTCGCTTGCCGCAAGGATCCGTCTTCCAGTCCGGAAACCTGCAGCGCCAAGTCGAGCAACAACCCGTCGCGCATCGAGACGTTCGAAACATGCATCTTCTCCGCCCCGGTGCGTTGCAAGAGCGATTGCAGCACCAGTAGCGCCGGAACGAGCGTTTCGGCGTTCTCGTAAGGCAAAGAAAACTGCCGAGCCAGTACATCGATCGGAATATGCGAGCAAGAGCGGACCAGTTCTCGAAAAAGCTCCCCCTCGACACACGTCAATCCGTAACGACTGCAAGGATTCCCAACCTGATCGGCGGCGAATCGAGCGTCGCCTCCGATGGCGATCATTTTGTGGATCCTCTCCAGCGGTATGATGGCTTCCGTCCCGCTGAGGATGTTATCGATGTGGTCGCTGAGGATCGTCGACTGCTGCTGGGCCGGCTCCCAGTTGTCGGCGAGGAACTCCCGCAACCGAATCGCACCCAGCCGGAGCGTCTGGGAGTTGACCAGTTGACCGTCCTGCAGCACGCTCAACACGGTACTTCCCCCACCCACTTCCACGATGAGGGTGCGACCCCGGCGCAAAATCATCTCATCGTCGTCCTTCGACGGTTTCGCCGATGGAACCGCCTCCCCCGCCGACTTCTCTTCGCCATTTTTCACGGGAGGCTGATTGCGGTGCTCCAGAATGGAATGACGCACGGCGGAATAGGCCAAGCGACACTCCTCCGACATCGAGATGATTTCAACATTCAGTCCCGTGGCGGTGTAGACCCGGTCGACGAACGCATCGGCGTTGATCGCTTCGCGGACCGCGCTGGTGGCGACGGCACGCACCCGACGGATTTCGTACATGTCCAGGCGGCTCTTGAAATCCCGCAGGATCTCGATCGAGGCCCTCATGCACATCGCACCGATGCGACCTCGTCGGAAAGTATCCAGCCCGATCCGCACCGCGCGCTGCAAACGTTCGAGAATTTCGATCGATCCATCACCGAGAATTTCCGCGATCACCATGCGAATGGCATTGGAACCGATGTCGATCACCGCGACCAGTTCGGCCATGGCGACGTCATTCTCCAACGGCTCGTTGTGAAACTCCGGCTGAAAAACCTCCTTGCGGGATTTTTCCGAAGTCGGCGTTTTCTTGTCTTTCATAGACCTATTCCTCGTGGAGGTCGACATGGGCAATGATCGCTTTTTTCCGATGGTCAAGGGGCCGGGGACTGCTTTCACCCGTGGATGGCGCCTCTGGAAGGCATTATTGAGCGTCGCATAAATATCGTGAACCCCGGGCGAACAGCGAGAGCCCGGCTCACGGGCGTCACTGCATGAACCGAGGGGCCACTATGAATGCAAACATGAATAAACAGGTGCTCCTCGGTAAGATCGGCAATAAGCATTTGTTTTGTGAACTTTTTTCCGGATCTTCGAAATCTACGTCTCACGCGGACATCAGCGCCAGGGCGAGACGTTCGTGGCTCTTCTCATAGTGGTTCACGGCTTCCTCGGGTGATACCACCTGAAAGCGTATGGCGCGACGGTTGAGGAAATCGACCACCTCTTTGGGGAGTTGCGATTCGTCTTCCCGACTTCCGAAGATGACTTCCCAGGGACCTCCCTTGCAAATCCGTTTGATGTGCGCTTCGGTGAGTTGGCCGAGCCGGGTGACCGGTTCGGGATCCTTTTTTCGGGTCATCGATTTCACGCGGCCGTTTTGGCGAATGATGACGCTCTCCTTGTGCGAATCGCCTTCGATCTGAAAAACGCCGTTTTCGATCGTCACCTCCTTGCGGGGATATTTTTTCTTGTCGCTCAAGGCCGCCTGGAATGGGTCCTCCCCGAGCACCTCCAGCACCGCGGCGGCCGCGCCGAGGGCTCCGGCATCGTCGCCGAGGGCCGAGAGCACCACCGCCGGTTGAGGACGGCCCTGCATGAAGGGGTCGGTTTGGAGGATCTTCTCAATGCGGGGAAAAAAGAAGTCGCCGCAGGCTTCGATCACGCCTCCCCCGAAGACGAAAATCGAGGGATCGAAGAGGTGGCGAAAGTTCATGCATCCATAGCCAAGTATATCGGCCGCATCGCCGAGAACCCGGGTCACCAGGCGATCGTTTCGCTCCAACGCCTGTTTGAGCACCCCACTTCGAATTCTCGGTTCATCGGGCTCCAGGAGTTCGTGCAGCACGGTTTCTTCGCCGGCTTGCATCGCCTCGCGAATGTTCTTCTCCATGGCGGTCCGGCTGGCCATTGCTTCGAGGCATCC
Organism: uncultured Planctomycetaceae bacterium; assembly: GCA_964632505.1. Taxonomy (GTDB): domain Bacteria; phylum Planctomycetota; class Planctomycetia; order Pirellulales; family Thermoguttaceae; genus CAZWCE01. The sequence continues at coordinate 257,811 of CAZWCE010000006.1, forward strand.
TCGATTTCCGCAACCGCACAGGGGGCCGTCGAGTTGGAGGATCATGTGACCGACTTCCGAGAGTGAATATCGATCGGAACGCAACAGCCGACGGTCGAGAATAATGCCTCCCCCGATGCCGGTTCCCACGAAAAGTCCGATCGCCGTATCGGCCGCTCGCGCGGCGCCGAGCCATTTCTCTCCCATCGTTGCTGCGTCGCAATCGTTGACCAAGGCCACCTTTGCCCCGAATTGCTCCTCGAACGGCGCCACCAGGTCCTGTCCGCTGATCGACATATTGGGCGATTCGGCGATTCGATTTTCCCGGTATTCCACGAGACCGGGGACCGCCAGTCCGAGCCCGTCGATCTTCGATTTTTTGACGTCGCCTTTTTTTAGGAGGGTCTCGATGCACTCGATGATTGCCCCCATAATCTCCTCCCGGCTTCCGCGAAAAGGGGTCGAATTCTTGTTGCGCTGAAGGATTCGCCCCGAAGCTTCGCATAAAGCGGTCTGGATATTCGTCCCGCCAACATCCACTCCCACGATCATTTTGGTCATTGCATTGGTCCTGACTATTGGAGTCGAAAAAGAAGAGAGGTTGATACTCTTCCGGCTTGTTTACCCCGAAAAAAAACTAGAATTTGATCTCATGCTTTATTATACCCAAGTCATACCGTCTTACCGATTTCGAGCAAATCGTCCATCACTTCGGGGTCCAATTTCGAGAGCTCGTGTACGATCAATTCCGCTTGGGAGAATTCTTCTTCCACGTGTCCCGTGCTGACGAGGGCGACCACCGCCATGCCTGCCGCGTGCGCCGCTTCGACACCGACGCTCGCATCTTCCACCACGATGCACCGTTCGGGCGGAAGCTGGAGTTTCTCGGCCGCCTTCAGGAAGACTTCGGGGTTCGGCTTGCCGTGCCGGACTTCACCGCCGGTGACCCGAGCCTCGAGCAATGGGCCGATCTGCATCAGCTTGATCACCAGCTCCACGTTCTCCACCGGGCCCGAAGAACCGATCGCCAACTTGAATCCGGCACCGTGCAAATGGTTCACCAGGTCGAAGGCTCCCGGCATGATGGGCATCTTGTCCTCGATGATCTTGCGATAGGCCTCTTCCTTGCGGGCGTCGATCCGCGCGATGTGCTCGTCCGAGTCGAGTTGCTCCCAAATCATCGGAATGATTTCTCGACTGGTGCGTCCGAACGTCTGGCGAAACATATCCTCCGTAAACGAGACGTTGTCTTCCCGGCCGACGACCTGCCAGCTTTCGAAATGCGGGCGAAAACTGTCGATCAGGACACCATCCACATCAAAAATCACGCCCTTCTTCTCTTGGTGGTTCTTCACAGGTGCATTCACAAGTTCGTTCCTTTCTATTCCATGGACCTTGGCATGCTCGATTCTTCAAGTCGGTTCTTGCCGGATACAATAAAATAACATTTCTGCAAAGATCTTTGTACCAGTGCTCCGACACTGGAACGCTCATAAGTCGAGAAAAGCGGCGGCTGCCCCCTGGCAACACCCTATTTTTTCCGGGCGATCCTTCTTGTTCAATATACCTGTTTTTGTGTAGATGGGTATGTTGGGATTTCCGGGTGCTTTTCTCTGGTTCTGCGTTTCATCGCTGCCGTGAAAAAAGGAACCGATTTGAACAATTATTCCGGATAAAGAACACGATCGTATGGATTTTGACGATTAATTTCCGATGAGTGAAGAGTAGGGTTGGCTCATGAATGGCTCCCTTGCTCTCGACGGGTTGCCGACACATAGGCGAAAATCATCCAAAAAGAATAGTGAAAAAAGTGAAAGTGTGAAAAATGATGGCAATGCTTGCCCTCTCGATCGGAAAGAACCAAGCATCTCTGCCACGCCGTGATGGACTAAAAAAAATCTGAAATGAAAGCGATCGACCACCTTCATTTTATCGGGAAACGGATGGAAGACATGACGCGAACGCAGCAAGAAGCGAAGCAGGCCTTTCGGGAAGGACGTTGGGCCGAAGCGGAAAGGCACTACCGAAATCTTCTGGAAGAGCATCCCCGGGAAGCGACGCTCTGGAACGACCTGGGAACGTTGTTGCAAACGCAGGAACGACACCGGGAAGCGTGTGATTGCTTTCGTCAGGCCGTGAAGTGCGATCCGGAATTGGGTGTCGCGCACTTGAATCTGGCAGGCGTGTTGAGCGTGCTGCACCGCTTTGAAGAGTCGCTTCCCCACTTCGAGCAATCGATCCGATTGATGCCTGAAAAGAGCGAGCCCCATTACTATCAGGGACACGCGTTCCAATCGATGGGCAACCGTCGAGAGGCGCTCTCGGCCTTCTGTCGGGCAACCGCTTTGGCGCCCGAGGAGAAGGACTGCCTCTTGTCGCTCGGACGCCTCTATTTCGATCTGCGGGATTATCCCCGCGCCGTGGATTGCTTTCGAAAAATGACGGAACTCTACCCGGACGATGCTTCCGCTTGGCTCACGCTCGGTTACCTTCACGAGAAGGATGGTTCGTTCCAGCAGGCAATGGATTGCTATCGTCGCGTGCTCCGGCTCGAACAGGATTCGCCGGTCGCCCGGCATCGACTGGCGGAAATCCTCTGCCGCTTCGGCCACCACCGCGAATCGATTCCCGAATTCGAGGCCGCGCTGCGATTTGCCCCCGGCCGGCCGGATATCCTCGTCGGGTACAGCAAAGCGCTTTTGGCGACGGGCCAATACAAGAAAGGATGGGAAGCGTTCGAATATCGCAAGCTGGGGACGCACGGTACCTGGCAATTGCATCAATTGCCCGTCTGGCAGGGACATCCCGACAAGGATCAAACGATTCTCGCTTACGGCGAGGAAGGCTCGGGAACGGAAGTCCTGTTCGCATCGTGCGTTCCCGATCTTCAGGAAGACATCGGCCATTGTATCCTCGAATGCGACAAGCGGCTGCATCCTCTGTTCGCCCGATCTTTTCCAGAGGTGACCTTGGTCCTCCCCGCCGTCGAACCGGTCACCCCGGATACCTTTCTCGGAAAAAATTGCGACGCCCAAATTGCGCTGGGAAGCCTGCCGCGATACTACCGCTATGCCCACGATGCTTTTCCGAAGCAGGCGGCTTACTTGAAAGCCGATTCCAGGAAACAGGCCCTTTGGGATGCCCGTCTCTCGGAACATGGAAAATCGGCGAGAGTCGGTTTTTCCTGGGAAGGACGGGGTACCGGCGAACCGGTCTCTCAACAACGCATGGAACTGCCGCTTTGGCGTCCGCTGGTTCAGGGGACTTCCTGCCGGTGGTTCAATCTCCAGTTGGGACGCATCGGCGAAGAGGCCGATCGGCTGCAAGAGCCGTGGCAGGCATCGATCTTCCGCTATCCCGAGGTGCTCCAATCCCAGGACTTCGAGGAGCTCGCGGCGATGATCGCTTCACTCGATCTGGTGATCTGCACCAGCGGTTTGATGGCTCATCTGGCCGGGGCACTGGGCATTCCCGTCTGGCTGCTTTTGCACACCAGTTGCGACTGGCGTTGGAATCTGCTTGAGGACCGCTCGCCATGGCATCCGACGATGAGGATCTTTCGCCATCGAGAGGAGGTTCCTTCAGAGCGGTTCTTCTCCGAGCTTCGCGAGACATTCGAGGAATTTCTACGGCATCGCGCCGAATCGGCGGTGAAATCGCCCCCGCCGCTTCGCATCATTCAGCGCACCGCCTGAGCGGTGCGGATTCGGAAGATTTCTTCCATTCCTTCCGATCATCGGACGGAACCGTTGCGCGCCGTGCACGCGGCGATGCGTTTTCTTCTCAGCCGTCAGAATCGGGGGAAACCGTTCTTTCCGCAGGGGAAGTGTCGGCGGCAGATTCCTCATTCCAAGCATTGTTCGGAAAGGTTTGGAATTTTATCCATCTTTCGTACGATGCGTAGGATACCACCGATGTTTTTTTCGGTCCCGGACCATCTTCGGGTTGTTCCATGCGCAAGACGCAGGACGACTCTTGGTTTCTCCCCCGAGATTTTCATTTTTTCTTCCGACCCCCCGGATTTCAGCCATTTCCCCCATCAAGAGGTGACACTCCACATCGGAGGGGCGTTTTCTATAAATTCAATTCCTATAACAACTTATGTATTTTGGTTTTCGGTTTGGTTATACAGAGATGGCGACTTAAATACCAATAAATAGATGGAAAAACTCCGGATTGCTTTTCTCCGGAGCGATTGCGTTGTAAAATTCAATAAATAATTTTTTATCAATTTTTGCTTGGAAGTTCTGGACAGAACGATTCGGTTGAGTTAGATTAAACGAATCATCGATCTTTTTTCCGCGGGCAGCCCTTGTTTCCCGTGATGTATATTCCCGCAGACTTCCCCCCCCCCCTTCGCATATCCGCAAATCACTGCATGCCCCAGGCATTGCGGAAACATCATCAGGCCAGGGTTCCCGGGTGCACAATGATCCGAGGGTGAACCGATCCACTTACCGCCCTTTGGTCTCCCCGGCTGCGACGTTGGAACGCTGCCACTTGATGGTCATCAGGAAAAAGTAGAGGATCCAATGCGACAGATTCGCATAGAAAAAGGTTTGGACCTGCCCATCTCCGGAGCTCCGGAACCGATCATCGAAGAAGGACCTTCCCTGCGTCATGTGGCGGTGACCGGGACCGACTATCTCGGGATGAAACCGCGTTTATGGGTCGAAGAAGGCGATAAGGTCAAGCTCGGTCAGCTTCTCTTCGAGGACAAGAAGAACCCGGGCGTGCATTTCACCTCGCCGGGCAGCGGCACGGTTCGCGCGATCCATCGCGGCGCGAAGCGTCTTTTCCTTTCGATCGTCATCGCGTTGGACGGCGACGAAAAGGTCGAGTTCGAGTCTTATCGGCCCGATGAGCTGGTCTCCCTCGACAGTTCCACCGTGCGGAATCAGTTGAATCAAGCCGGCCTCTGGTCTTGTCTTCGCACCCGACCATTCAGCAAGATTCCATCCCTGGAGTCGGTTCCGGAGGCGTTGTTCGTCACGGCTATCGACACGAACCCTCTCTCCGCCGATCCCGCCGTGGTACTGAGTCACCGCGAAGTCGACTTCGTCAACGGGTTGAAGGTCCTTGGACGTATTTGCGGCAAAAAGATCTATCTCTGCCGCGGGCCCTCCGGCCCGATTCCCGGTGGCGACCTGCCCCACGTGGAACCGGTCCTTTTTGAAGGACCGCATCCGGCAGGATTGCCCGGCACGCACATTCATTTTCTTGATCCGGTCCATCAAGGAAAAAAAGTCTGGTACCTCAACTACCAAGATGTCGCCGCGATCGGCTATTTCTTCACGCACGGAGAGATCGACCCTCAGCGTGTGATTTCCCTGGCCGGGCCGATGATTCAAAAACCGCGATTGCTGCGAACTCGTCTGGGAGCGAGCATTCCGGAGCTGACCGAAAACCAATTGCGCGACGGTGCCGTCCGATTGATCTCCGGCAATGTACTCCGCGGTCGGAAGGTCGAAGAAGGACTCCGCCACCTCGGGCGTTACGACCTGCAGGTCACCGCGATCGAAGAACCCCAGCAGGGGGAACTGTTCGGTTGGATCAGCCCCGGTTTCAAGAAGCACTCCCTCACCCGGACGGTGATCTCCGCGTTCGAACCCCTGAAGAAGTTTCAAATGACCGCGGCATCCCATGGCGGCCATCGCGCCATTTATCCGGTCGAGCAATTCGAACGCGTCATGCCGTTGGAGATCTTGCCGGTCTTTCTGTTCCGCGCTTTGGAGATCGGCGATGTGGAACAGGCCGAAGCACTGGGATGTCTGGAACTCGACGAGGAAGATTTGGCCCTATGCACCTACGCCGATCCCGGAAAAAACGATTACGGCCGGACGCTTCGCGACATGCTTGAAACGATTGAGAAAGAAGGATAACCCGACCTGCCCGTCTTCATTTTCCGATCTGCTTGGCGGGAGTGAGACGCCCCGTGTCGTCTCCGCACGTCGATGAAAGGTATACCGTTATGAATCCGATACGATCCCTGTTCGATCGCCTGGAACCGACCTTCGGCAAGGACGGGAAACTCAAGGTGTTCTACCCGCTTTATGAAGCGATCGAGACGTTTTTCTTCACGCCGCGGGAACCGACCACCGGGACCACGCACGTTCGCGACACCCTCGATTACAAGCGGTTGATGATGACGGTCGTCATCGCCCTGATTCCGTGCACCCTGATGGCGATGTACAACACCGGCCTACAGGCGAATCAGGTCATGGAATCGATGGGGATCTCGACCGCCTCCGGTTGGCGCGGCGCCGTGATGGGGATCTTGCAGTTGGGATACGACCCCGACAGTCTGCTCTCCTGCTTCGTCCATGGAGCCCTCTACTTTTTGCCGGCGTATCTCGTCTGTATGGTGGTGGGAGGTTCCTGGGAAGTGCTTTTCGCCATCGTTCGCGGCCACGAGGTCAACGAAGGGTTTTTCGTCACCGGTCTGCTGTTCCCGCTCATTCTTCCTCCGACGATTCCGCTCTGGCAGGTCGCCGTGGGCATCACTTTCGGAGTGGTGCTCGGCAAGGAGATCTTCGGCGGTACCGGACGGAACTTCCTGAATCCGGCCCTGACCGCCCGGGCGTATTTGTTCTTCGCTCATGCCGGCGACATCTCCGGCAACTCCGTGTGGACCGCCGTCGACGGCTATTCCGCGCCCACGCCGCTGAGCATCGCGATGGATCCGGCCCAGGGGGGGATTCGTGAGGTTTCGCAAGCCGGCTACAGTTGGCTGGAAGCATTTTTCGGATTCATTCCCGGCTCGATGGGAGAGACCTCGACCCTGGCTTGTCTGATCGGTCTGGCGATCCTGCTGATCACCGGAGTCGCCTCCTGGCGCATCATGCTCAGCATGACCGTCGCCGCGTTCGCGATGGCCGGGCTGTTCAACCTCATCGGCAGCGAGACGAACGCCGCGTTCGAAGTCGGTCCGCTCTGGCATTTCGTGCTCGGCGGGTTCGCCTTCGGCATGGTCTTCATGGCGACCGATCCGGTCTCCGCCGCGATGACCCGCACCGGACAGTACATCTACGGGGCCCTCATCGGCTTGTTGGTCCTGATTGTCCGCGTGGTGAATCCGGCCTATCCGGAAGGGACCATGCTTGCGATCCTGTTCGGCAACATGGCTGCTCCCTTGATCGACTATTACGTCGTGAAAGCCTTCATCCAGCGCCGGGCGGTCCGTATGGCGGCCTCCTGACAGAGACAACCGGCGACGGTATCGGCATTGGCCCGTCTGCTTTTTTGGGAATATACATTTTTCGATCAACCGGAAGGATAGATTCCGATGGCTAACGAATCGACCTTGAGAACCGTGGGAGTTGCCGCGGGCGTGTGCATCGTCTGTTCCGTGCTCGTCTCCACCGCCTCGGTCAAGCTGCGCCCGATCCAAGAGAAGAACAAAAGCCTGTATATGAAGGAGAATATCCTTTTGGCGGCGGATCTCAAAAAGCGTGGCGACGATCAGGACGTAGAGAAACTCTTTGAGAATATCGAAGAGGAGATCATCAATCTCCAGACCGACCAGGTCGCCGACGACATGGACCCCGAGGAGTTCGATTTCCGCAAGGCGGCCAAGGATCCGGCGCAGAGCACCATCCTGGAAACCGACGAAGATATGGCCGATATCCGGCGCCGACCGAATTATGCGCCGATCTATTTCTACAAAAAAGACGGCAAGATCCAGAGCGTGATCCTCCCGATCTACGGCCGCGGTCTCTGGTCGACCATGTACGGTTTTCTCGCGCTGGACCGCGATCTGAACACCATCAAGAATATCGGCTTCTATGAAGACGGTGAAACGCCCGGACTCGGCGGCGAAATCAATAACCCGCAGTGGCAGGATAAATGGGTCGGCAAGAAAGCGTTCGACAAGTCGGACAATCCGGTGATCCGCGTTCTCCGCGGCAGTGTCGACCCCGACGACCCCAACGTCGAGCACCAGGTGGACGGCATCGCCGGCGCGACACTCACCTCAAACGGCGTCACCAACACCGTCCGTTTCTGGCTGGGCGATCACGGCTTCGGACCCTATCTCGACAAGCTGAGAGAACAAATCGATTCGAACTCTTCTTCCAATCCTTCCAATCAATAAGTGGCGAGTCATGTCAGCGAAACTGAAAAAAATCCTGTTCGAGCCGATCTTCCGCAACAACCCGATCGCGGCCCAGGTCCTCGGCATCTGTTCGGCCCTGGCGGTGACGACCAAGCTCGAGACGACGTTCATCATGTGCCTGGCGGTCATTTTCGTGATGGTCGGTTCGAACGTCGCCGTTTCGGTCATCCGCCGCCTGATTCCCAGCAGTATCCGGATGATCATCGAAATGACGATTATCGCTTCGCTGGTGATCCTGGTCGACCAGTTTCTAAAGGCCGCTTTCTTCAGCATCAGCAAAGAACTGTCGGTCTTCGTCGGGCTGATCATCACCAACTGTATTATTATGGGCCGGGCCGAGGCGTTCGCCATCAAGAATAACGTCCTGGAAAGCACTCTCGACGGACTCGGCAACGGATTGGGCTACAGCGTGGTTCTGCTCTCGGTCGGGTTCTTCCGCGAGCTGGTCGGCACCGGAAAGCTTTTCGGTGTCTCCATCCTCCCGCTGACGACCGAAGGAGGCTGGTATCCCGGAAACGGCCTGATGGTCCTCTCGCCGGGCGCGTTTTTCCTGATCGGATTCTTCATCTGGATCCTGAAAACCGCCATCCCCGACATGATCGAGGAGGAAGAATAGACGCCGGGAACACGCTGTTCCGTGTTTCCCGAGCATTCCCTTTGGATTCATCCCTTCAACCGAAATAAAAGTGTCCTGCCATGTTGGAACATTCCTTGAGCCTGTTCGTACAAACGGTTTTTGTCGAGAACCTGGCACTCGCCTTTTTCCTGGGTATGTGTACCTTCCTGGCCGTTTCCAAGAAGGTGGAGACGGCCTTTGGACTGGGGGTCGCGGTGATTGTCGTCCAAGGCATCACCGTCCCGGTGAATAACCTCATTTCCCATTACCTTCTCCAGGAAGGGGCGTTGGCCTGGGCCGGTCTGCCGGATCTCGATTTGAGCTTCCTGTCGCTGTTGAGCTTCATCGGCGTCATTGCGGCGATGGTCCAGATCCTCGAAATGACCCTCGACCGTTTCTTCCCGAAATTGTACACCAACCTGGGGATTTTCCTGCCGTTGATCACCGTCAACTGCGCCATCCTCGGCGGTTCGTTGTTCATGGTTGAACGCGACTACCATCTCTGGGACAGCATCCAATTCGGGGTCTATTCCGGCTTCGGCTGGGCCCTGGCGATCGTGCTGCTGGCCGGCATCCGGGAAAAAATGACCTACAGCAATGTCCCCGAGGGGCTCCGCGGGCTCGGCATCACCTTCATCACCGTCGGTCTGATGGCACTGGCCTTCATGTGCTTTTCGGGAATCCAGTTATAATCCATCTTTCAGGCGAGACGCGGATCGCCATGGCGGTCGGTCCAGCCCCTTATTGTCGATCCACTAAAATAACTTTTCGAACTGAATTCATCGCTTCTGAGGTCCGTCATGGTCACCGAATTAGAGCTGTTTCAAATATTTGCAGGCGTGGTCGCCTTTTCCGGAATCGTCCTGCTGTTGGTGGCGATCATTCTTCTGGCGAAGTCGACGCTCGTGCCCTCCGGCGAAGTGCGCCTTCGCATCAACGAAGACCCGAAAAAGGATCTTCTCGTTCCGGTCGGCGGGAAACTGCTCGGCGCCCTTTCCGACAAGGAGATCTATCTCCCTTCCGCCTGTGGTGGCGGTGGAACCTGTGCCCAGTGCAAGGTCGTCATCAAGGAAGGCGGCGGAGAGATCCTCCCGACCGAACGGGGGCTGGTCACTCGGCGCGAAATGCGCGAAGGCGTGCGACTCGGCTGTCAGGTCCCGGTTAAACAAGACATGGACCTGGAGATTCCCCCGGAGATCTTCGACGTGCGGAAATGGGAATGCACGGTCCGCTCCAACCGGAACGTGGCGACGTTCATCAAGGAGCTCATCCTGGAATTGCCCGAGGGAGAGGACGTGAACTTCAAAGCGGGCGGCTACATCCAGATCGAATGTCCCCCCTTCGAGCTTTCCTTCAAGGATTTCGACATCGAGAAAGAGTATCACGAAGATTGGGATCGCTTCAATGTGTGGGACTACGAAGCGAAGTTCTCCGAAGGAGTAACGCGGGCCTATTCCATGGCCAATTACCCGTCGGAGAAGGGGATCATCATGCTGAACGTCCGCATCGCCACGCCGCCGCCGAGTGCGCCGAAGGCGCCTCCGGGGGTGATGTCGTCCTACATTTTCAATCTCAAACCGGGCGACCACGTGACCATCAGCGGTCCCTACGGTGAGTTCTTCATCCAGGACACGCCCGCCGAGAAGATCTATATCGGTGGCGGAGCCGGCATGGCCCCCTTGCGATCGCACATTTTCGAACTGCTCAAGAATCGCAAAGCGAAGGAGAAAATCTCTTACTGGTACGGAGCCCGAAGCCTTCGCGAGACGTTCTACGCCGAAGAGTTCGAGGAGCTTGCCGAGGAATTCCCGAATTTCCAGTGGAATTTGGCCCTCTCCGAGCCGATGCCGGAAGACAACTGGCAAGGACCGACCGGGTTCATCCATAAGGTGGTGTACGAGAACTATCTCAAGGACCACCCGGCGCCGGAAGACTGCGAATACTACATGTGTGGTCCCCCGATGATGATCAGTGCCGTGATGGATATGCTCGACAACCTCGGCGTCGAACGCGATAATATCTACTTCGACGATTTCGGAATCTAGGTTTTTTCGTCCGGTGCCCACCCCGGAACGACACGCTTGCAAGCATCCGGCTCCACCGCGATACGGCCAAGAGGAATCTGCTCTTTTTCGCCCCATGCGCGAAGAGACGAGAGATTCCTCTTTCTTTTCCCTTTCAGCCAGGAGGCTTTTCCATGACTTCCGATTCCACGTCCACCTCGCGGATGTCGCCTCCCAGGGTCGTCTTGCGCGTCGTAGTCATTCTGTTGCTGGCCTACCTCGCGAAGCTCTATCTCTTCGACCGTAGGGATCCCTCGCAAGAAGAAGGGCAAATGATCCATCTCGCCGGCGAGACGATGGGAACCACCTTCAATATCAAGTTTCCGGCTTACCCCGAAGGGCTTTCGCCCGACGAACTTCATGCCGATCTCGAACAAGAACTCGGCAAGATCAACCGGCTCATGTCGACCTACGATCCTAATTCGGAGATTTCCCGCTTCAACGATTCGCGGGAGACTTCCTGGTTTCCCGTTTCCTCGGAGACGGCGGAGGTGGTCGCGTTGGCGCTGGAGGTCGGTCGCTTGACCGGCGGGGCCCTGGATGTGACGATCGCGCCGTTGGTGAACCGGTGGAGCTTCGGGCCGGACAAGTATCGACTGGAGGAATTGCCTCCGGCCGAGGAGCTGGAGTCGCTCCGAGAACGGGTCGATTTTACCAAGCTCCAGGTCAGACGCGATCCCCCGGCGCTGAAGAAGGAACTGCCGGAATTGGTGGTCGACCTTTCAGCGGTCGCCAAGGGCTACGCCGTGGATCGTCTCGCCGATATACTCGAGGGGTTCCAAATCGAGAGTTTCATGGTCGAGGTGGGGGGAGAAGTGCGCGTGGGTGCTTCGAAACCGGAAGGCGGTCGGTGGAAGATCGGCCTCGAGATCCCGGATTCCCAAAGCCGCGATCTGCAAAATGTTCTGGAACTGGAACATCGGGCGATGGCCACCAGCGGCGACTATCGCAACTTCATCGTAATCGGCGATCGGCGATTCAGTCACCTGATCGATCCGCGCACCGGCTATCCGACCGAGTACGTTCCCGGCAATGTTTCGCCGCATGGGGATGTCCGAAGGTTGGGGTCGGTAGCGGTGCTCGATGAGCACTGTGCCCGGGCCGATGCCCTGGCGACCGGGCTTTTCGTGCTCGGACTCGAAGAAGGGCTACAATTGGCCGATGAAAACGACCTTTGCGTGCTCTTTATCGTGCGAAGCGGCGGGGAGGAAGAGGGAGTGAGTCGGGAGTATCCCTCGAAAGCGTTTCGGCAATGGCAAGAAGGCGGTCGGCGCTGACTGTGCTTTTCGAGCCGTTACACTTCGGCCGATTCCTTCTCGTATCGGAAGACGGTCGTGGGAATGCTCTTGTGCTCGACGATGTTGAACATCGTTCCGAGGGAATCCATCGTTTCCTGCACTTGCTGCTCGTCGAGTTCCGTCGCCCAGAGGAGCTTGATGGCGTTGCTGCAATTGCCTTTTTCGATCTCTTCGATCGAAGGAAGGGTGGCGACGATCGTCCCGAAATAGCAGAGCTTCCGGAGAGTGAGATAGGCCACCAAGAAGTCGGCCTGGCGACCGGACTGAAACTTCAGGTAGGTCTCGTAGGTGTTCTGCCCTTGTTTTAAGGCCCCGAGCAACTGGAGTTCCACGATCGGATGGAGCGAGAACGACTGGCCTATCAGGGCGCTTTCATCGGCGATCTTCGTTTCCTCGGTATGAGCGTCGATCACCTGTGTGATGCGCTTGCAGATGGTTCCGTCGCTACGGAGGATCTCCTTGGGTAACGTCTTGGCTCCCCGCGCCAGTTCCCCGACCCCGTCGAGAATCAGGTCCATCAGATCCGACGACATCTCGATGCGCTCCTTGCGGAGATAATCGAGCAAGGTTTCCAACCCATGGGCGAGGGAGGCGGAGTCGTCGGCGCCGAGCATGGTGAAATTGCCTTTGGCGGCATGCAATCGCCGGAAAGCATCCTTCATCAGTTCGAGATTCTCGGAATCGTTCTCCAGCGTGATCAGGACATCTTGCAGCTCGATGATCCCGCGTCCGAGCTCGTCGACCAGCGCGGCGGCATCGTTTTCGCTGATATGGGATGTCGCTTTCGCTGATCGATTCGTGGTCGATTCACCGTCGCCTTCCGACGGAGTGCCGGAAGCCGCATCGGACAGGTCTTCCGTCGAACGAGGCGATGTGATTTCACTCGCGCTGAGTTCGACGATGGAATCGGAATTCAGATCGTAGGAGTCGGGCTGACTCTGGAAATTGTGAACGTCCCCGGTCGCCAGCTCGACAAGATAATCAACATCGACGGTCAGTCCCACTCGGCCGCCGCTGATGATGCAGGTTCCGGCGACGCCCTGGGCGGCCTGGCCGAACATGCTCGTCTCCAGGGGAACGTTCACCAGCTTCTGCGGCGAAAGAAACTCGCTGACGGTGACGGCGATCCGCTCCTGTTTGCCTTCCAGGATGACCACCGGGACCACGTTTTCCTTTTCTTGGTCGGTGGGGGTGCCGCCGAGAAGTTGCTGCAGATCGAACAGCGGCAGGGTCTCGTCGAGATACTTGATGAAGTGATCCTGTTCCATGGTGGAGCAGATTTCACCGGGATCGACTCCCTGCAAACTGACCACTTTCTCGATCGCCAATGCGTAAAGACTCTTGCCTCCTCGAACGATCAAGGCGTCGATGATGTTCACGGCCCTTAGCTTGGGAATGATCAGTCGAAAGGTGGTTCCCTTGCCGGGGTGACTTTCGATCTGCAGGCTTCCATCGAATTCCTGGAGCATGTTCCGGACGATATCCAATCCGACGCCGCGTCCGGAGGTGTCGGTCGCTTCTTCCCGCGTGGAAAATCCGGAATGGCATAAGATATCGACCAGATCCTTGCCGTCGCCCAACTGGTGGAACCCCCGCTCGATCGCTTTCTGGACGACCTTCTCCCGATCGATGCCCCGGCCGTCGTCCCGAACGATCAGTTCGGTGTGGTTTTCATGCTCGATCGCCTTCAAAAGAATGGTCGCTTTTTGCGGCTTGCCCTGTTGGGCCCGTTCCATGGCCGTCTCGATTCCATGATCGGCGGCATTTCGGAGAATATGCAATAGAGGTTCGACGATGCGTTCGGCGAGGGCCTTGTCGATCAGGACCTTCTCGCCTTCGAGTTGGAGGTCGATCTCCTTCTGAAGATTGCGGCTCAGATCGCGAACCGGGCGGCGGAAGAGCCGGAAGGTTTCCCCGACTTCGACCATACGAATCGCCATGACCAAATCGTGGAGATCCTGGCTGATGCGTCGCGAGGATTCGTCGGCCGCCTTGACCGTCTGGAGATTGTTGTCGCTGATGACCTTGTGCTGCGCGACCGCCTCGACCATCTCCCGCTGAAGTTCATGGAGCGAGGAACTGGTGATGATGACTTCACCGGCGAGACTGAGCAACTTGTCCAGGTGCTCCAGTCGGACCATCATTCGGTTGACGGATCTCTGCTTGTTTTGCGATACTTCAGACATTTTGCATCACTCTCCCGATGACCTGGGCGGTCATTTCTTTGTCGAACGGCTTGGGCATGAAGTCGTCGGCTCCCAGTTTCAATCCCCGAATGACGTTGTTCGCATCGCTTTCGGTCGAGACCAGCACGAAGGGAGTGCCGTCGTACCATTCTTCCTGTTGGAGTCGGTAGCAAAGTTCGAATCCATCCATGATCGGCATGCTGATGTCTGAGAAGATCAAATGCAGCTCGTCGATGCGTTTTTCGATCTGCGAGAGGGCTTCCTTTCCGTTTCGGGCTTCCTCGACTTGGAAGTCGAACTCCTCTAAAAGATTCCGGAAGATGCGGCGGGTGGGATCGGAATCGTCGACCACCAGCGCCTGGGGGGCGGATGGAAGGAGGGTTCGCAGGTAAGCGGTGTGGTCCATGACAAAAATTCCATATTAAGGGGGTGTTCTATCGGCGGTTCCACTAGTTGTGAATGTCAATGGTGATGAATCGTTTTCCAGAAAATGCCGGAAAAGGAAAAACAATTTATGTATGTTTCCCATGCCTTCTGGTGTCCAAGCAGAGATGCGTTGATGGGGGGCTTTCAACGGGCGATCAAGGAGGTGGGCTCAAGGCGGGAAGGTCCGGCAGTCTTTGTTATCTACGTCGTGATGGGGGGATAGGCAAGAAAGGGTATGGCGAATGAATTCCTTTCTCAAAAAAAAGAAATCGCAAGCGAATATCTTCAACGCTTATGCCGATTATAATAGTAATATGTTTTACATGACCTTAATCATGGGCGAGATGAGCCCTCGATTTTTCCGTCTTTCTTCTTTTGGGGAAAGTGATTACAATTTAAATCCCGTCATGGAAGGCTTTCCCCTCCAGTCGTGGGAAGAGCTCTCCCGGATTTCTCTTGCATGATTGATGTATTCCGATTGAAATGAAAAGCAATCTCATATTTCTTTTTCTGCTGATGCTCTTTCTTTCCATCCCGCATTCTGCCAATGCGCAGCAATGGGCGATGAAAATGTTCCAAGAGAAAGAATACGACTTTGGTCGCGTTGCTTTGGGGAGCGATGTGGAGCATCGTTTCAAATTCCAGAATATCTATGAAGAAGATGTGCATGTCGCCTCGGTTCGGTCCTCCTGCGGATGCACAAGTGTTTCGGTAACGAATCCTCTCCTGAAGACTTGGGAAACGTCCGAAATCGTCGCCAAGCTCAACACCTCCGGCCAGTTCACCCGGGAAAAAGAGGCGACCATTACGGTGGTGTTCGATCAACCCATTCGGGCGGAAGTGCAATTGCACGTGGAATCGTACATCCGGCCGGATGTGGTTTTGGATCCCGGCGTCGTCAACTTCGGGGCGATCTCCGAAGGCAAACAGGTTACGAAGCATCTCCAGCTTCACTACGCCGGCCGAAACGACTGGGGATTGATCGACATTCGTCGCAACAATCCTAACATTCACGTTCGCGCCACTCAGACCCATCGCGGGAACGGGAAGGTCTCCTACGATATCGAAGTCACGTTGCAGGAAGACGCTCCGATCGGGTACGTCAACGATTACATCACCTTCATCACGAATGATCCGAACCAGGAAGCTTCCCAGGTCGTTTTGCCGGCGAAAGGGTTGGTCCGTTCCCCCTTGCTGGCCAAACCGTCGCCGTTGATGATCGGCCAACTCTCTCCGGGCGAACAGGTGACCAAGAACTTGATCCTCCAGAGCGAAACACCGTTTCGAATCGAGGAGATGAATTCTTCCGATCCCAGGTTGCAATTCCGAGAGTCGGGGAATTCGCGGAAGATTCACGTCGTCCCGGTGACCTTTCATGCGAACGAACGGACCGGCAAGATCACTTCGCGAATTTACGTTCGCACCGATTTGGACGCCAAGGATGTTCTCGAGATCGATGTGACCGGCCGCGTGTTTGCCAGTGAGGAACCATCCGGGGATCAGCCTTTGATCCAGGAGCAAAAGGCCCTGCAGGAAGTGGCGCCTCCCCCCTCGCCGAAATCGCATATTCCCAAGCGCCGTGACAAGCTGGCTCAACCCGACCAAACCGAAGTCAGCAAGACGACCTCTTCCCCCAAACGTCCTTCTTCCGGTTCGTTCGACTGGTCGGTCGTGGAGAATCAGAGTCGAGGGGAGATCGGCTTTTCGAAAACACTCGATCATGCCTCGTTGCCATTCCGGAAATTGGGAGAGAAGAAGCCGGTCGCGGAAAGTGAACTCCAGGCGCTCGTATCGAAAGAGCCGAGCCATAGGATCGTCCGTGAGGAGGCGTCCGAGAAGGCGCCGGCGTTGTTGAAAATGGAATCGGACGAGCTCACGATCGAACCGCTCCCCGCCGATTTATCCGAAACGGAGAAAGAGAGAATTCCCCCGGGGTTGCCGATCGCTCGTTTACCGCGATCGAGGATTCCCAGCTTGAAACAGTTGAAACAGTTGGAAAAAGAATCGCCCGACTCTCTTGAATCTTCGCCGAACGACGAGCCGGTTCCTCTGGTGGCGATGAAAGAAAGCGGGGCGTCGACGCCGACGCCGTTGCAACCTCCGGCCCTCTCCCGGCAGGGAGAGACGGAAGAAGTCGCGTCGAAATCGGAGCCCGGGCTTCGGTCGGAATCGTCCACCGCCGAAACGAAAACGGCTCCCCGTTTGTTCGGCCCGACCATTCCTTCGGAGGGATGGACGGGAGTCGACTCCTCCCCCGCCGAGTGAGGATTCTCGGTCCAACATCACGATGATAGCTCATGGGGGATTCGTTGGGGATTCCTCCTCGCCGAGCCAACCTCTCAGGAAACGGCAGGCCTTCTCATAGATGCCCGGCTGTTGACTTTCTCTCGGGCCGGCGATATTCAGGACCCTGATTTGCTGCTGTTCGATCCACTGAGCGAGGGGATCGTCTTGAGAGGTGTCATCGAGGACGATCAAGCGATAAGGCTTCTGGTGCTTCACGGCGAGCTGCTGGGTCAGCGCCGTTCCTCCGACCAGCGGCGGCACGTACAAGATCAACGTTCCATCGGAATCGACAATGTTCTTTTCGGTCCTCGCGGCGTACTTCTTGCTTCGGGTTTCTTTGAGCGCGTACTTCTTCGAGAGGGGGCCGTCCTCGGCGAGTCGTCCTTTCGGGCACCATCCGCCATGGGGGATCCCCAGCCCAATGGCCGTATCGAGGGCCGCGCGGTCGACCCCGGTTTGCCCCCCCGAGACGATCGTCAGTTTCTGCTTCACGTTTTTTCTGCTCCTGTATCTGCGCGTCGACGTATGTGAGATCGTGATGACTACTTAGAGACTCTCCGCAACCGGCGGAGGTTCAGCGCATCGGAGTCCTCCTCTTCGCCGTTTTCATTCTTGATGATTTCCTTAGGTGTTTCCATGTACATCGGGATGCGTTTGAAACGACGGTCGCTCAGGAGATGGCCGAATGCTTCGAGCTTGAGATGACCTTCGCCGATATGGTCATGCCGATCGACGCGACTCCCCAATTCGGATTTGCTGCCATTCAAATGGAACGCGCGGAGATGTTCCAAACCGATCACTTCGTCGAGTTCTTTCATGGTGTCGTGGTATTCTTTTGCGGAAGCGAAGGGATATCCCGCGGCGAAGACATGGCATGTATCGAAGCAAACTCCGATACGTTCGGGGACGTCGCATCGCTGAAGTAACCAGGCGAGCTGCTCGAATTTCCATCCCAGGGAAGTTCCTTGCCCGGCGGTCGTTTCCAGGAGAATGCCGCTGGAAGTCCCCTTGACGTTTTTGAGAACCCGATTGACGGCTCGGATGACGCGGGCGAGTCCTTCTTCCTCGGAACCGGAAGTATAAGAACCCGGATGGATGACCAACCAGGGGATTTCAAGCATCGCGGTCCGTTGCAGCTCCACCTCCAACGCTTCCAACGATTTTTCGTAGAGCGACTCCTTCGGCGAAGCGACATTGATCAGGTAGGAATCGTGCACCAGCGGGTGTGAGAGGTTGTGATCGACCAGACCTTGTTTGAAGGCTTCGATCTCTTTTTCTTCCAGAGTTCGAGCCTTCCACTGATTTCGGCTCTTGGTGAAAATTTGCAGGCAGTCGAGCCCCCGTTCGGAAGCACGTTCGACGGCTTGGTGCACGCCACCAGCGATGGAAATATGAGCTCCCAGAATCGACATGGCATTCCTTTGGCTTCGGTTCGAGATGCGAACCTGTTGACGTTGTGATACCCGGCCGACCGATCTTCAGGGAGAAACGGATGCAACCGAGGCATGGAGGATTCATCCCCTTTTTTATGGGGTGTCCTATGTTAAAATCAAAATACGGATAACGCCGATATTATACCCTTCCGACGCCAAGAGAAAACCACGGGCGCTGATGATGACGCCGCCGACACCGATTCCGATCACCTCGCTCGACGACCCGAGGGTTGCTTCTTATCGAAATCTTCGAGACCGTACCTTAAGAGGTGAAAACCTGTTCATTGCCGAGGGAGATCTCGTCACTCGACGCTTGCTCGAGAGCGATTTCGAGGTCGAATCGGTCTTCGCCATCGACCGCTATCTGGAGCGGGTGCCCGCATCGATCTTGCAAAAGGTGCCCGTTTATGTCGCTCCGCGGCGTATAATGCTCGAGATCGTCGGTTTCCCTTTTCATCGGGGGATATTGGCGGTCGGGAAACGGGGAAAAATCCTTTCGCTGGAAGATGTTCTCCGCATGAAAGGCATGGACGAGAAATCCTTTTGGGTCGTCCTGCCAAAGGTCACGCTGGCCGACAATCTCGGCACCATTCTCCGCTCGGCCGCCGCGATGGGGACCGATGGCGTGCTGCTGGGGCCGGGAAGTTGCGATCCTTTTTCCCGTCGGGTATTGCGGCTCTCCATGGGCGGCTCGCTCCAAGTGCCGATCGTTCGGGTGGAGGATCTTCCGCAGGCGGTGAAGAAGATGAAGCGGGAATATCATTTGGTTGCAACCTCCGTTGCGCGCTAGCGCAGACTGTGTATTTTGCTCAGAGTAC
>CAZWCE010000007.1:0-229006 GCA_964632505.1 uncultured Planctomycetaceae bacterium
GAGCCAATCGATCTCGACGACAAGGACTCATCAATCAGCCACTAAAATGTCGGAAGAACCTTTTTTCGAGAGGGGACCTCTAGAGCATTTCCTTGGGAACGAAGTGGTGCAGCAGACCTTCGAGCACCTTTTCTTCCCTGGCTCTTTCCACGACCTCCATCGCCTGCATCAGCTCCCCCTCATCGAGATGGGAGAGGATCCACAATCGGTAAGCCTCACCGAGCATCCGTTGGACGGGTATCCACTCCGATGCTTCCGTGGTGTCCGCCTTGGGGAGATTCTCCGCTACGGAAGCCTTGGTGAAATGGATCGTCCGCGATTGCGACGCCAATCGAGGCCAGGCCACCTCGGCGAGAATCGACTGGTCGGTGGCGGCATGAATCCGACGAACGGTTTCCAGATAATCTTCTCGGCGAAGCGATTCATCGAGCCACCGTCGAATCGCATCCTTGCGGGACTCCATGATAGCCAGCAACAAAGCCTTCCCCTGAAGCGATTCCCCCTCGGTTCGAAACGCCGGCGGATCGGACGAAGCGTCTTGCTCCTGCCAGAGAACCTCCGCGAACCGGGGGGCGTTCCTTTTGATCGCCAAATCGAGCAACCAAACCGCCTTCCCGGCATCGGCAGGTTGGTGCTCCGTCGCGTTCCAGAGGAGTTGTCGGGCGTGTTCGTGCAGCAAACGAAGCTCCATTTCCACCGGATCGACCTTTTCGCCCAAATGTAGCTTTCGGACGGCATCCAATTGTTCGAAGGCCGCCTCATATCGCTGAACAATCATCAGCTCACGCACATAGCGATGACCGATCGTGAAGCAAAGCCGTTCCAAACGACGGTCCTGCGGAATCCGCTTCGAGGCCTCCTGAAAAACCTCCAACGCCTGCCGGTAACGTCCCTGCTCGGCCAGATGCTTCATCCACTGGTAATAGATGTGGAGCTGATTCGCCCGAAACGTTTCGTACGAAGCGTCGAGCCGAAGCCCTTCGGCAAGCATCTCGGAAGCCTCATCGAATCGTTGCTCTTTCGAGGCGAGATGGATCGCCCAGTTGTTCAAGGTCGCCAACAGATTTCCCCACGCCGTTTCGCTTCGAGAATCCAAGTGCAACGCCTTGCAGTTCATTCGGGCGGAACAGGCGTATTGCTCCTGCGCCAAAGCGTCGACCCCTTGATTATAGTAGATGGTGGCGATCAACTGCACTTCGCTGATTTCTCGAAATGCGGAATCGTCTTCCGTCGAAGGCAAATTCCCCACGGTCCGATGCACCCCGCCGACCACATGTTCGAGTGCTTGCTCTCGTTTCAACTTGTCGTGACGCACCTGAAACCACTCCGAGCAAGTCGTTTCCAGATCCATCCAGGTCTTGATCACCGGCATCGACGGCGATGTTTCCCGGAATTTGATACGACTCAAGGCATGTCCCGGCGTCTCGAGTCCGCAAACCTCCAGCCCCATGCGATTGGCGATACAGTTGAACAATACCGTGGCGCTGACACAATTGTAATTTCCCGAATCGAGCACTTCACGCAAGTCGGTGCATTGGATGTCATACTCTCCGGTGAGGATCTTCCGGTGCATGAATTCGAAGATGCCTCTCGCACGCTCCTCCGGGATGAGCGTTTCGCTACCGTGTTCCCGCAGTCGATCGAGGTGGCGTTCGAGACGATCTTCATAACGCCGTAACCGGATCGGGTCCGTTTCGCCTTGGCTGACGAGGGCGGCGCGAAAAGCGCTATGATCATCCCATTGCCCATCGGCGGCATCTTCCAGCAACCGTCGTTCCATCGGAGAAATACGGAAAACCAGCGCTCCCATGGAATCACGGAAATGCTTCTCCTCCGAAAAAGGAGCATCGAAAGAAACGAGGAAAGCATCTTCAGGGAGTGCCTTCAGGGACGGTTTCCCGGTGCTCAATCGCTCGAGACGAGAACCGAAGAGAAAATGAATGGTGGAAATAGGATCGGTCGCATCATGCGCGAAAGGCTCGACCCCCGACGTTTCGACGGCTTCCGGAGAAAAGGCAACACCCTCGCGAGGCATCGCGGCAAATAGAAGTCCGAGGAACAACCAAGGTAAAGCGGCTCGGATCACGACCGGTCGCTTTTCCGAGGCGTTTTGCCGACGAAACGGTGTCTTAATTGAGAATGAATCAGCAATGATCGCCATGATGGAAAATTTCCCGATTCGATTGCTTCTTGTGAACCTCGCATCCGTAGTGAACCGAGAGTGGCCATCGGAACCCCGGGTTGGCTGGGCAAAGGGCAGGAAATCGGACGGACACTACTTTTTGCGAGCATGAATCACCTTTTTCGGAAACGCCGTCTTCCGCTTCGCGGACCAACAGGTTTCCGTCCCGGCGATGTCACGCAATCGCAACATCCCTCCCGGAACAAAAAAAGCATAGGGTGAAAAAAGACTACAGGGAAGATGATTTGCAACTTTTCCGATTCCGAAGCAGGATCCAGTGTTGCCCTTGTGAGGATTGTAGGAATGAAAAGGCAACAATTCCACGATAGAAATAGTACCGATCCCCTTGCATGAGGGAGGATCTCCGCCCTATCTTTTCTGGACATCGGGTATCTTGGCTCCTGTTCCGAGGCGGCTTTGTTCACAAAAACAGACATCTATTTCAGGCGACCGGTCGATCTCCTCACCACGGAATCATCCGCTTCAAAGTCATACTTCAACAGCAGAAACGGCTCGGATCAAGAAGCCCGGCGCAAAAAAGCAGGCTGCCTGCTTCCAGACAGCCTCTTGGCGATGAGACCATGTTGAATCGCTCGCTTCAAATGTTCCATTTTTCGAAAAGTGCAAACATCCCGAGGTAAAGAAGTGTAAGTGCGGCGATAACGATCCATGGCGACATCCCCAAGACACCGGGCAAAGTCAACTTCCCGAAATCCCCCCATTGCAGGAGATTATCCGCCAGAAAGGGCATCGCTTCGGCATAGAGGGCCGCTCCGACGAGCATGCCCAGTACGACCCAAAGGGCATGAAAACGTCCCGTCCCAACGGCTCCGACCGAGGTTCCGGGACAAAATCCCGCCCAGGCCCAACCGAAACCGAAGAGGAGACCTCCCACAATGTTCGCGCCCAACAACGTCGGTTTGATCTCCGATTGGATGAGGTCGAATCCGATCATCGCCTGAATTCCGATCATGCCGACGATAATCGCCGAGAGCATGAATTTCAAGATGGTCATATCGCGAAACAGCATCGCCCCGACCTGTTTCTCGAACCGGAGCACTCGGCCTTGCTGCAAACAGGCACCGAACAGTATTCCCGTGATCAAACCCAATACTTGTTCACCGGTCATCGCGAGCCTCCTTCCGATAGGTGAAATAGGCGACGAGCACTCCGCCTCCGAAGAACCCCGCCATGGCAAGAAATCCGCTAATCGAAAGTTGCATGAGACCGCTCAAACCGTGTCCGCTGGGGCAACCTCCGGCAAGGCGAGCGCCGAACATCGCCACGACCCCACCGAGAAAAGCTCCCAGGGCACGAAACGCCTTGCCGTTGCCGAATCGTTCTTTCCAAATAGGAGGGACGTTTTCGACACGAAACTCGCGTTCCACAACGCTGGTCAGCAAGGCTCCCCCGAGGATGCCGACCACCAACATGAATTGCCAGTTCACTTCGACGCCTTTTTCCCGGTAATACTCGTTGGAAGCCACATGCTCGGGAACGATCGTTTTTTCTACCAACCCCGCCGCTCGGACAAACGTCGTCGAGGCCCCCAGGTACTTCGACGTCGAAAGTACATTCGTAGAAACGTACACCGAGAGCACTGCGATCACTCCCACGGCAGCCCCGGCGAGGTAAGGACGTCGGGAATTTTTTTCCCCCATGACTCCTCCTTCCATGTGTTTCGAGACCGTTGCCTCTCAAGCGGAGTGCCCCCCGTCGACGGGAAGGGGGTTCTTCGCCGAGTGGGGGGCACCTCTCGAAAGGACTCGATCTAGTGAATTAGCATGTAAAATAATGAGAAACAAAAACAGGAGAGGTCAATCCCTCTCCTGTCGATAGCGAAAGCCTGCGTCTACCTGGACGCCGATCGCTGTAAAAATCTTTCGGTTTCAACGATCCTCAAGATGCGAGCCGATCGATCTCGGAATTCAACTGTTCTTCCGACATCAACCCCGCCGAACGAGAAACCATCTCCCCATCTTTGAAAAAGATGAGGGTGGGGATACTGTCGATGCCGTACTTTCCGGCCACATCGGCCAATTCATCCACGTTCACTTTCGCGATGGTGATCTTGCCGTTCTGCTTTTCCGCGACCGTCTCCAGGATCGGCGCCAATTGACGGCAAGGACCACACCATGTGGCGAAGAAATCCACCAGAACGGTTCCCGATCCGGTCACTTCTTCAAACTGTTCGGCACTACTGATCGCTTTCACATTTTCAGCCATTTCACTACTCCTTAATAGGTGATTCGCTCAATTCGGTTCCGTAAAAAGTACCTTGCTTCATGTCTTTTATTCTTTCATGATCGGGGATCGATCATTTTTTTCAAGGCACGCCTGCGGTGAAAAACGTGTTGCAAACTTCGTGCCAAACAAACATGGAGCAGCGCAAATACTTGCGCCAAAAGGGGTTATGATGCACAGAAAAACATGGAATAATTCGAGAATAATATGACTACCCCAGCACTGCAATTGCATTGCAATGCTCTTTCGCAAGGTTCAGGCGTTTTTCGAAGACGCCCTCTCGGCCGTCGATACCATACGGCATCCGCGGGATGAGACGGAAAGAACGGCCCCAACCAGTGCGCAAAGCAGGAAACGGACCGTCATGCGCGACTTTTGATGGCCGACGTGCCGCGACAAGAAAGGGAATAGGATCGAACTTCTAAGAAAGACCGCTGCCGCTCGATGTCGAGACGGTCTCCCGTCCAACGGCGGCATGCGTTTCAGTTCCCTAAGAAATCGTTTGCCGGCATCGTGAAAGGATCATGGCATCCAGAAACCATATCTTTTGCGTCATTGACCGTTCCGTTCGGTCACATCGGACGCCTTGAGCACCTTCGGTTGCGGAAACGAGAGAGGAGAGCCCGTCGGCTCCGGAGCATCCACCCGAAATTTCGCTTGCCCGAAATCTTCGGCTTGAAATTCCTCGTCCTTCGTACCGGTTTGCTCCTCGTTTTGTTCTTTCTCCCGGCCCCCCGAGAGTGCCGCCGATTGATGATCCTGCATCTTGCCCAGGCGTTCATGGAATTGCGCCGGTTGGCGAATCGCTTCAAGATAGGCTTTCAGCTCCAAATTGTCCGGTTCCAGGTTTTTCCATTCTTGGAGGACGGGAACGGCTTCCTCGAGCTGCCCGTTGGAAAGGAGAACCACCGAAAGCCATCGCAAGCACAGAACGTCTTCGCATCCTCCGACATAAGCGCTTTGCAGGTAGCCCAGCGCAGCCTTCCATTCCTTCCGGACGGCATGGCAGGCCCCCAGCATCACGTCCTTGATGAGCATCTTCTCTTTCGAATCTCGGAACATCCGTTCGACCAGTTCCAGTGCTTCCTTCTCCCGACCGAGACTGACATAAAGATCGAGGAGCTTCCGCATCAGCGCCCGCGGTGCTTCTTCGAGCACGACGCATTCCTCCAGAATCCGGCAAGCTGCTTCCGGCTGCCCGGTGAGTTGCAGCAACATGCACAAGCAGGAAACGGCGACTTCCTTCACGTTGCATCCATGCCAGACTTCGAGCATCACTTGCCCGTGATTCACCGCCGTATGCAAGGCGCGGATCGCCAGCTCATGCTTCTTCAAACGCTGCATGTAGCTGGCCATGAGAGTGAGCAACTGGAGATCGAGAGGGAATTTCTCCAGAGCATCGATCGCATACTGCAATTGATGATCGACCAGATTGGGAACGTGGTCGAAGGTGGAAAGCAGTCCATAATACGCTTCGAGAATCTGGGGGTCGTCATTCGATTCGGCGATCACCTGCAGATAGGTCTGGCGAGAGGCGGCGTATTCACGAAGTTCCTGCAGTGCCTCGGCCTTTTCCAGCAAGGAACCGAATTTCACTTCGGGAAATTCATACCGCTGCGGCATCTCCTCTTGCAATTGGGCCAGGAACAAATGTCGCCGTGCCCGCTGTTGCATATACTCGGGATCTTGCAATCGGGCGTCACAAAGGATTCGCCCGGGAGCGACATCGCTACCGACCCCGGCCGTTTCCATGGACGGACGGAGGGTTTCGCGGATCCTTCCGGCAAACCGCAGACTCTTACGAAGCGGCATCAAACGCAGATCGATCTTCTGCTGAAGGGCTGCGTCCTTTTTCTGGGAAGGGGCGTTGAGCACGAGGTAATAGCAGGAATCGCCGGCCGCTTCCTGCAAGAGGAAATCGACAAGCCCTTGGCTGGTTTCCGGCTCCAACTCCTCGCCGGCATTGAGCCAGAGAATCCAGTTGAGCGAATCGTCCTTTTCCATCTCCCCGAGACAAGCATTTCGGGCCTTGGCATAATCGTCGTCGAAGTCACCTTCGATCACCTCCGCGCCCCATTCCCCGGCAATCCTCACCGAGTCGTCCTGAGAACCCAAATCGTAAACGATCACTCGAGAGGTGATACCCTGAAGGCTTTTGAAAGTCTTCGGGAGATGCTCTGCATCATCTTGGGTCAACAACGCCACGGCCAATCGGTTTCGGGAAGAATGCGCACTCATGACTTCTCTCACATGGATTTCTCAGGATTCGGGGTTCCGCGAATGTTCGCCTGTCGACAGAGGATCCCTTGAGGCACCGTGGGAACACTCCTCGAATACGGCACTGCTTCACTTATCGGAAAAAATTGCCGCGGCAGTCAATGTTTTCAGGAGCACCGGCGCGAAGAGGCGGGAAAACCATCCCAGAGAGGGGAAGAAAAAGGAGGGCCCGCCCGAGAGGCTCGGGCGGGAAAGGGGTAGGTGCATGAGGGTAAGCGTGACGACAAAAGGAGGGCCACATCGTGGATTTGCCGTCAAGGGGTCAGAGGGAGGAATCGAGGACCCCGTTGCTTACCCTACCACAAGGAGTGGTATTCGGTGGGAGAGAGACACCATGTTGCCATCATTCACATGCACAATGGATGCCAAAATGTCGCCGATCTCTCCATTACTTCCATAAATCATTATAGAACAAAGGCTTAGAGAAAATCAACAATGACCGGAGGCAACAGCATCTCCATGAGAATGTTGCCTAAGACCATCATTCCTTGCTGAGGAAGTTGACAAAAAAGAACAAATGGAGCCCCCTGCTGGCGACGGAACCATTCACTCCGGCAAATCGAAGCCGGTATTTTCTCTGTAACCATTTACGAAACAAGAGTTTCCATAAAATCAGGTCCAATTTTCTTCCAATACGGCCAGAAACCATGGTTGGACGGTCCTCGCTCAATGTCATACTGAGATGACGTTCTCTTCGAAGCATCCAAAGGACCCCCTCAAGGAATCATGACAACCAAGACACGAGAGTTTCTGATCGTCGCCTTTTACACCAAAGCCACCCCTTATGAGGAAGAAATCCTCCATTTGAAGGCCGATCTCTCGCATTGGGACCTTCCCCATCGCATCGAGAAATACCCCAATCGGGGGAGTTGGGTCCTGAATTGTGGTTGGAAACCGGTATTTCTGGACAAAATGCTTCTGGAGTCGGACGGCAAGAACCTGCTCTATCTCGATGCCGACGCCCGAATCCGACGCAATCCGGAGCTCGCAGCAACGTTCCAGGGGGATCTTGCCGTCTATCACCGAAACGGAGAACTCCTCTCGGGGACGTTGCTTCTGCACAGCAATCCCCGGACCCGACAACTGGTCCGTCGTTGGTGTCGAAGCCAAGAACGTCGTCGATGGAATTGGGATCAACAGGTCCTCGACGATGTACTGAAAGCAGACCGGCGAGCGAATCGACCGCTCAACGTCGAACCGCTCCCGGCCTCCTATGTGAAGATATTCGATCGGATGCCTCAGGTCGGGCAGCCTGTCATCGAACACATGCAAGCGAGTCGGCGATTCAAAAAGTCAGTCCATCTTTCCGAGCCGCCGAATCGAAAAATGCCATACCCGCAATAGTGTTTCCGAGTGTCCATCACGGCGAACAGGGCCGGACCACCCAACGCATCAACCCCGGCTTCTCCAGGGCCGCCGGGATTCCATCGAGCAATTCCTTGCCCGAAACCACACGCCTGCCATCGGCTTCGACATCGGTGATCTCATATCGCCCCTCCTCTTCGACGGTGAACCACTCCGGAAACTGATTGATTCTCGGATAATCGATCGGCAGGTGCAGGTAATCCCGGTGACGAGGTCGATCGAAGTAGATCTTCCCGCGCCACGGCTCATCGCCACGGAGCACCAGCATCAGCCGCCCGTCCTCCTCGACCGCCCCGAGACATACATCATCACGCCAGGGCAGTAGATGCGTCCCCTGGGTTTTCCAGAGAGCGTACATGATCGCCGTTCGGGCGGTATTGCCGTCGCCGTGCCAACCTTCGATGACGCCGTTGGGTTGTTGCTTGGCCCATTCCTCGCGGATCTCGCTGTCGAGCCAGCGCGACACGCCATCGATCGGCTCTCGATTGTAGAGATTGATGCCACCCTCGATCGAATCGGCGTAGCTATCGGCGTTGCCCCAGTTGTAGTCGATCAGTTTCGGCTCCAGTTGCGAGAGCACATGCACGACCGCTTGGCGATATGCAGGCACCTCGTCAAGAAGATAGACCGTGTATATTCCGTTGTAATTGTATCCCCAAGTATCGCAGAACCCCGGCGAATGCTCGCCCGTTTGCGGGTTGTACACATCCCAGAGCATCCCTTCTTCATTCCGGCCATACTCGAGAATATTATCGCACATGGCGTGAATCGCTTTCCGGTAGGCTTTCGCTTTCTTCTCCCGGGCGAAGTGGACGGCCGCATAGAGTTCGCAAAGCCCCGAGACGATCTCGCAACCATGATCGCGGAGGCGGAGGCTGGTCTGATCCCGTGTCGGGTGATGTCCGCCGAGAAGATAGTAATCGCCCAAACGGATGGCCCAATCCAGGTACTCCTCTTCCCCGGTCATCCAATAGATTCGGGAAAGCGATTGGAGCATTTCGCCGTGGACCTCGATGTTGTTGGTCGGAATCTTGCCGTAAGGTGTCTCGACGTTCGCATGTTTCCAGATGTCGTCGACGATCCCCAGCATGCGATCGCTCCAGGGACTCGGCCCCAACCATTCGGTCATTGGCAAAAGACCGTCCTTGACGTATTCCGAACCGCCGAAGAGGATGCTGTTCAAGTTCGGCTTGTCTTCGAGAAAACCGTTCTTTGAAAAAGAGTATGTATCGGGGAGTCGATCGATCCGACTCGTCAACTCGATTTCGGTTTCGAGCATGTCGCGCATTCTTCCTTCGAACATCTCTCGATCGGTCAAAGCGGCCGTCAGTACCATGAAGGGGTAATTGTCGGCCGCGGCATCCTTGGCATTCCAATAATCGGCTCCTTGATTGATATTTCGCGGAATCAGGCCCGACTCGCTATCGGCGTGATGTTCGAGCCATCCCTCGACGAATTTCCGGCATCGATAAAAATTTTCATGAGCCCTTCGACTGTTGGCTTCCGCCTCGGCGAACAACCGCCGCAACGATTCATCCGGTAAGGCATTTTCCGGCTCTCGGGCCGTATCCCAGAAATCACGCATCTCGGGGAAGACCTCCGGCAAAACCGGAGGCGTCGTCTCGAACGTCATACTCTTGGAGGTACTCGGCAAGTCCGTTTTCAAGGACTCCTCCGAGGTGATCAGCCGCACCTCGGAAAGAAACGCCTCCTTGGCGGAGGTGGCGAACATCCCGATCTCATATTTCTCGGCTTTCCCGAAATCATCGATGATCTGCGACATGGGGACGACGAGCCACTGGAAACCGGAGTAGTCGCCGTCGCGACGCAGCTTTTTCTGATCTCCATTGACCACCAACAGCATCTCCCGGGCATCGTTCTTCGCTCCCCAGAGCAGAGCGAGCTGATCCTCCGGCTGCGGATCGACCGCAATTTCCAGACCGATGCTCGTCCGCCCCAGCCACAGGTAAGGGGTGGACTCATATTCCTGCACCAAGTCGCCTTCGCGGAATTGGATCCAGGCCCGAGGCCGTTCCGCCTGCTGCGAAAAAGCATCTGCGCAAAAAATCAGCATCAACAAACCGGCCGGAATCCAGCTCAAGAACGATCTTAAAAACATGGGAACTCTCCTTGAAGAAACAGATGCGTACAAAAAAGAAACGCGAGGCAAGAGATCTATTCCGCATCGATGCATCGATCCTCGACCCAATTCCATTCGGCCAGAACCACCGGCGAATCATAGACCGGCAGCGAGGAAAAGGTCATTCCATCTTCATTCTTTTTCCAGCGCGATGCCTCGAGAGAGAAGACATGGCCCGAGAGCAGATCGACCAGGACCGGTTCCTCGAAGGAAATGTCGGAAAACACAACTTCGATGTTTTCCACTGCCGGCTTCTTGCCGGGCCTGTCGCTCGAACGCCAAATAGGAATCACGCCCTCCCCTTGCGGATTTTTGTAAACGAATGCCGCATAAGAAGCGTCGGAACCGCTTTGAATATTCACCTCGACCTCTTCGCACCGCTCGAGGGAATCGTCGAACAGCGCCGTCAAATGCTGGACCGCGTAATAGCCGCGTTTCGGGTGCTCGACGCGCTTCTGATCGTCGATCGCCAAAAGGCCCTTATAATTTCTACGTGAGGGATACTGCATGTCGCAGATGGCGAAGTAGGACGACGGAATCCCCCGCCCCAGGTCCCCCAGCAATCGCCGGAGGGCCCATTTCGCCTGGCTGGTCTCGTTCCAGTCGTTGTTGGAAAGCGCGCCGAACGAACCTCGTTTCGAAGGACAACCGTTCTCTCCTTGTCGCAACGTGAGATGATCTCCGTATGACCGAACCAAACGCCGCAGTTTCATCACCGCCGGATAGCTGTCGTCCGGATTGTAAGAATAAGGATGATAGGAGATCTCGTCGATCAAATCGAGCGATTCCGCCTCTTTCAGCCGGTCCAGCACTTTCTTCGTCCAACTGTGCTTGATGCCGGCCGTGGCGAGGCCGGTGATGCGCGAGTCGGGTTGCTCACTTCGAATGATCTTCGCGGTTCGAATGAGGAGCCGGGCGTACGCATCGTCCGGATTAGCGCCCCGCAGTCCCGGTTCGTTCCAGACCTCCCACTCGTCGACATGCTCCTGATAACGGCGAACAAAAGCACGAACGAAGCGATCCCAGCCGGCAAACGCCTCCTCGGAGGTGGGCATTCCGCCGCCGAGGCCCGTCGTGCCCCCCCCGGGATAGATCGGATTCCCGTAGCAAAGACAAACCCAGGGTTCCACGCCCTGCCGAACCATGTCGGGAATGATTTCATCGAGCCATGCCCAATCGTACTCCCCCTGCCGTTTCTCCGTCTTCGCCCAGCCCGACTGGATTCTCGCTTTTTTCGCCCCCAGCGGTCCCAGATAATCCCTCCAATTGGCGTAGATCGTGTAATCGCGATCCATCGTCTCGGCACCGATCGACCAGTTCGACGACGCGATTTCCCGCGCATCGCGAGCCTCGATTCTCCCGATCGAAGAAAGTCCCTCGCCCCAATCACCGCCGACAGGTTCTTGGGCAAACGCCGAAGAGAGCAAGCAGCCGAAGATGGCGAGAAAAAGCGGACCGAGCCGGAAAAATCTTTTCGTTTCGAGCAACAAATCGTTGAACATGGAACCCCCTCATTTTCATAGTGCGGCAGCGCGATCTTCGGAGCACTTCCGTTGACGCGAACCCACAAGGTTTCTTGAAATCGGGACCGACCGGGTATAAAATAACCGCGGTCGCAACACTTCGTTGACCGCCATTATATCGGACCTCTTCGTCTCGATGCAAACCTTCGTCGGCATCTTTTCCGAAGAGGTAGGTTCGTCTGTTCTCCCCTTCCATTTTCCGCCCCCTTTCTCGGAGTTGAATTCCATGCAAGCTGTGTTCGATCGCCGATGGCCGCTTTCTTGGCTACTTTTGTTCTCCTGTCCCCTTCTGGTAGCGGCAGAAGGGCCTGCTGACTGGAAAACCCTCAAAAAGAACGGCGGCTGGTGCTGGTTCCAGGACGAACGAGCCCTGGTCGACGGTCGGCAAGTCATTTTCGGAAGTGTGGCCGGCACCACGCGCGACGGTTCGGAAGCGGGCGACATCGTCGTGACCCGCTACGATTTCGACAACGGCACCGCCGCTTCATTCGAACTGCACGACCGTCTCCAGTGCGACGATCACAACGTCCCCGCCTTGCTCCGGTTGCCCGACGGCCGTCTTCTGGCCACCTACACCAAGCACGGCAGCGACCGGATGATCCGCTACCGCGTGACCGAAAGTCCCGGAGACATCACCGCCTGGGGCCCGCTTCGCCTGATCGAGATGCCGGCGGGAGTGACTTATACAAATCTACATTACCTCGGCGACGAGAACGACGGCAAAGGTCGGCTCTACAATTTCTCCCGCGCCGCAGGAACGAATCCCAACTGGATGGTCAGCGACGATTCCGCCCAAAGCTGGAAGTACGGAGGAGAAGTGTTCGACTGGCCGGGCCGTCCCTATGTGAAGTACGCTTCCGACGGCCGAAGGACGATCCATTTGATCACGACCGATGCCCATCCGATCAACTACAGCAACAGCATCTACCACGGCTATCTCCGCGACGGTGTACTTCACGATTCCTTCGGCAATGCGATCTCTCGACTCGACAGTGGACCGATGAGCGACAAACAGTTGACCCGGGTTTTTCCCGGCGATCCGCATCACGTCGCTTGGACGATCGATCTCCATCTGGACGCGGAGGGACACCCCGTCATCGCTTTTTCCGTACAGAAAGACGGTGCCTCGTTCAGCAACAGCCACACCAGAGAAGGCCCCGGTTGGGATCATCGTTATTACTATGGCCGTTTCGACGGAAAAAAGTGGCACGCCCACGAAATGGCCTACGCCGGAACCGGCCTTTACGCCGCCGAAGCCGACTACACGGGGCTGGTCGCCATCGATCCGCACGACGTGAACACCGTCTACATCTCGGCCGATGTACACCCGGTGACCGGGCTCCCCAACGTCAGTGCGAAGGACAACCGCCGGCACTACGAAATCTTCCGGGGACGGACCCCGAACGACGGAAAAGACTGGGGCTGGGAACCCGTCACCACGGATTCCCCGTGCGACAACCTCCGCCCGATCATCCCCATCGGCCGGCCCGCCGAACGCATCGTCCTCTGGACTCGAGGCACCCTGACGACCTTCACCGATTATGATCTCGATGTGGTCGGGTTCGCCGAAAATCGTTGATCTCTCAGGAGCGTTTTCTCCGAAGATCATTCCGACACTCTCCTATTCTTCACATCCCGGAGGAACCGACCGGTGGAAGCACGACACTACGAAGGCTACCGACGATCGGACGGCTCGGTCGGCATTCGAAACCACCTGCTGGTGATCTACCTGGTCGAGTGCGCGCATCATGTCGCGCGCCGCATCAGCGATGCTTTCGAGAAAGAGTCGGTGCATCTGATCGGATTTCCCGGCTGCTACCCGAACCAGTATGCCGCCAAGATACTCGATCGCCTTGCGACCCACGGGAACGTCGGCGGGGTCCTACTCGTTTCGCTCGGATGCGAATCGTTCGACGCCGAGTCGTTGTTGGGGACGATTCGGGAGACGGGACGCCCGGCCGAACTTCTGACCATTCAGGAAAACGGGGGGACCCTTTCTTCGATCGAACTGGGAAAACGGCTCACCGCGGAGATGCTTGAGGAATTGCGAACGATTCCCCGACAGCCGATCCGATGGGACCGGCTGGTCGTCGGGACGATCTGTGGAGGTTCCGATGCGACCAGCGGGCTGAGCGCGAATCCCGCCGTAGGGCAATGTCTCGATCGTTTCGTCGACGAGGGAGGCACCGCCCTGTTCGAGGAAACCGGCGAGTTGATCGGCTGCGAGCGACTCATCGCCGCAAGAGCCGAAAACGAAAAGGTCGGCCGAGAGATCGAGTCGGCCATTACCAAAGCGGCGAACTATTACACCACTCTCGGACACGGAAGTTTTGCTCCCGGAAACGCCGCCGGAGGATTGACGACCATTGAGGAGAAATCGCTGGGGGCCTATTGCAAGAGCGGCAACTCGGCCATCGAAGGAGTGCTGCGGCCCGGAGAATCGCCCCCCGGAAAAGGGCTCTATCTGCTCGATGTGGTCCCGGACGGCCCGGTCCGATTCGGGTTTCCCAACATCGCCGACAACGCGGAAATCGTCGAGCTGATCTCTTGCGGCTGTCATCTCATTTTGTTCACTACCGGCCGAGGCTCGGTCGTCGGATCCGCCGTTTCACCGGTGATCAAGATCTGCGCAAACCATGAAACGTTCCGGAAACTGGAAGACGACATGGACATCGACGCGGGCAAGATCCTTCTGGGGCAAGGAACGCACCGGAGCGTGGCGGAAGAGATCCATCGGAAGATGCAACAAGCGGCATCGGGAGAACCGACCAAGAGCGAGCGGCTGGGACACCGCGAATTCCTCCTGACCTATAAATGGTTTCGAGAAGGCGAATCGACCGGGCGCGAAACCTGCTGCGACGGTTAGCTTACAAGGACGACTTCTTCGGATACTTCCGGGTGATCGAAAGCACCTTTTCCAGAAGTGCGGGGTTGGTTCCGATGCCTTCCCCCCCATGGATCGTGGGATTGCCCTGCCAATCGGTGAACACGCCGCCGGCTTCGCGGAGAATCGTCAACATCGGCCCGGCATCCCATGCACTCATGTAGGCGTCGACCATCAAGTCGGCTCGACCGGTGACGATCAGAAAATACCCGTAGGCATCTCCCCAGGTGCGTGTCAAGCGGCAGGCCCGCTCCAATTCGACGTAGGCCTCGCGGCGCCCCATCTCATCGAAGGTGATCACCTCGCTGGTAAGAAAAAGCGATTCGGCCAAGCGCTCGCAGGAGCCCACTTTCGCCGGCTTGGGGACGGGCTCTTTCTCCGAGTGATACCAGGCTCCTTCGTTCTCGGCCGCCCAGACCGTCTCCTGCATCGCCGGCAACTGAATCACACCGATTTTCGGCTCTCCTTCATACTCGACGCCGATCAAGGTGCTATACAGAGGAACACCATGAATGAACGACTTCGTTCCGTCGATCGGATCCAGAATCCAGCGGTAGCCGGAAGAACCTTTCTTCTCGGGAAATTCCTCGCCGAGGACGGCATCGTCGGGAAAAACCTCCTCGATACCGCCTCGAATGAGCAGCTCCGCTTCGCGATCGGCGACCGTCACCGGACTGCTGTCGTCTTTCCGTTCCACCTGAAGCTTCTCGTCGCGGAAATAGCGCAATGTCAAATTGCCCGCTTCTCGAGCCAGGCGTACCGCAAGATCCAGTCGCGATTTCATCGTATCCTCAATTCATGGCATAGGCAACGAAAAAGAGAACGTGCTTCCGCCAACTTGCCGAAAGCCGAAGGTCTCTCTGGGACCCAATATAACGAGACATTCACCGGAAGTCGAGGGGAGAGCCGGCACCCAAGCGGCAAGATCATGAACCATGGAGGAAGTCACTCCCCCTCAAGCCGCCTCGGCGGCGACCAGTTCATGGTTGAGTGCTTCGACGTGTCCCGGTGAAATCGAGGAAAAGCCCTCGGCGAAGCCGATCAGCAATCCAAGATCGCAGAGACGATTGATCTTTCTCGGAATTCCCTGAGTCAACTCATGAAGTAGAGGGAACGCTTCGCTCTGAATGATCTCCTTCTCTTGCCCCGCTTCTCGAAGACGGTGAACGATATATGCCGCGGTCTCCTCTTCGGTGAACGGCTGCAGCATACACTTGGCGTCGATGCGCTCCTCGAACGATTCGAGTCTCCCGATGATGGGAAAGAGGGAAGGCGCCCCCACCAGAAGAAGTGAGAGACAAGGCACGCCGTGATACTCAATGTTCAAGAGCAATTTGAGGGCCTGGAACGTTCGCAAATCGTCGATCAGATGTGCTTCGTCGATCACCAACACGGTATGCCGTCCCGTTTCGCCGGCTTCGAGGAGGAAGTGCTCGATCCGACGCAAGCTGAGGTCCACGGTCTCGGCGCCCTGCCCGACCGGCTGGGATACCATCTCCGCGGCGATATATCCCAAAAGATCCCGCGTGTTCATTTGCGGAAAGACGACATGGACGAAAGTGCCGGACACCGCATGATCGGTGGCGAGGTTTTTGAGCATCCGGGTCACCAGCGTTTTTCCGACACCCGTTTCGCCCGCGAGAATCCCGCTTCCTCGGCAATCTTCCAGGGCATATCGGAGCTTCAGCAGATTGGCCTGATGCGTCTGGCTGGGATAATAGAAATCGGCATTGAGGTGGTTTTCGAACGGTTTCTTCTTCAATCCCCAGTAGTCAAGATACATGCGTTCACCTTGCTTTCCAGACAGTGGTTTGATTAGACGAAATTCTCAGCGATTCCCAGTTCGACCAGCCCGCTGGCCTGCATCTGCGAACGCAAATGATGGAGATGCGGCTCCGACGTGGCGCGGACATTGCGCACGACGACGACCCCATCGACACCGAAACGCAGAAGGTCGTCGACTTGCTCCCCTTCCAGCTTGCCGTCGAGCTTTCCGGCATCGATCAAGACGAGGTCGAAATGTGCCGAAAGAGCTCGCATGCACGCCGAAGGATTGGCGTTCCAACTGCTCGTGAATGCCGTCCTCGATTCCGAAGGCAACAGCGGCAAGAGAGAGATCGACGATCGTCCGCAATGGAGAACCGCCTCGTCGAGCGAAGCGACTCCCTGGAGCACTTCTTCCCAACCACATTCCGGGCTCTGTTGCAACAGTTCGGCTAACTGAGGATTCTCGAAATTCCCATCGACCAGGACGGTTCGAACACCTCGTCGGGCCATTTCACGTGCCGCGCAGAGCAGCAATGTCGTGCAACCATCGCCCGGCGAACACCCGGCAATCGCCATGATCTTATGGCCCTGGCTCAACTTCGTACTCAACCGGTCGGCCAGACGATGCATCTGTTCGCCGGCGATTTCTCCCAAACGAATACAGTGGCTCGGCCAGTACGCTTCCTCCGAGGCTATCCACTTTTCGCGGTATTCGCCGGCAGGCTGCGCGTCGCTATCCTCGTCGGCGAACTGACTCGCGGCTTCGTCTGCGACTTCCCCGGCCACCGCACTTTCCGACGGATCAGGTACGGGAGCCGAACTTTCGTCGACTTCGGAACGGATTTCATCGGACGGCGATTCGTTCTCCAACGGCTCTTCCGGCGAAGCGATCTCATCGATCCCGCTCTCGTCCGTCGCTTCCTCGACGTCGTCCGGCACCTGATCGCCGGAGTCGGTCTCTCGATCTTCGATCTTCTCGTCTTCCGGTTGATCGGTCACTGTCGCTTCGGGTTCGCACGCCGAAGGGACCGTATCGGCCACCGCGTCCTCCGAATGTCGCTCCTCTTCGGCAACCGCCGCTTCCTCCACTTCGACGGACGACGTTCCGCGAGAGAGACAAAAATCGCCAAACACGTCGCCGAGAACCTCTTCCCGCAAGCTTGCCGGTCCCTCATGCGGGATCCCATGCGGTTGATCGAGACGCATTTTCGTGTTCGACGCGTTTCTGCTTTCGAAAGGCTCCTCTTGAATGGAACCACGAGGCGAATCTTCTTCAAGCGACGGCGTCTCGAGCAACGGATCTCTCCTCTGATGGGTCGGAGTCGAACGTTGCTTCCTCGGCATGTGGGAAGGCGATGCGTTATTGAAGGAATCGCAAAGTGTTCGTTCCGGCCCCGTCGTCGAGCCGTGTTTTCGCTGAAAGTGATCGGCGCCCTCGAAGGAACAACGAGGCTTCTTATGAATCACACACTTGGCTTTTTGCATGGCCTGCGCGATTTCCTCGTCGACTTCTTCCGGTTGTGGCGGAACCGGAAGATTCCGATCCCCCTCTCCGGCCGGTCCCGGATGGCGTGACGATTGCCCTTTCAGGGAACGGTATTCCTCGACCCTCGCCGAACGCTTGGTTCGCCGATGAAGCGGATCTTCCTTCTCGTAATCCCCTTCTCGTTTCTCGAAGGCTCCCACGAGCGAATTCGTCGGCGACGGCATCCGACTGAAAAACGGCCCTTCCACGGTTTTGATCTTTCGAACCGATTCGTAGATCGATTCCGTTTTTTTCTCGATCTCCTCATCCATCTGAGGCATGCGCACCGTCTCTCGAGGCGCCGCCCCTTCATCCTCTTCGCGTCGCTCGCATTCCTTTTCGATTTGAAAAGAAGTCTGATACATTTGCGAACCTGAGGAAGGGGCATCTCCGGCCGAACGGCGTTCCCGACGAGAAAGGTGTCGCTCTTCTCGGTGGCACTCTTCCGTACCCGGCCGGTTCTGATTTCTACGATTCGGTTCCTTCCGTGGGCAATCACTCGGCGCATCCGGAGTCTCGGGGGAAACGGAGGACGAGGAGTCGGAAGAACCCCGATCTTTTTTTTGATTATACGCTTTGATGAAAGCGTGATCGTATAATGCCATGAGTACACCAAACTCTTGTCAAGTTAGCGGGAAGCGTCTGAATATATCGGCGATTCTTTTGCCACTGCTTTGCGGAGGTCGGCTCCAATTGAGATTTTTTTCACCGACGGGGGTCAGTAAGGGGATGTCGAGATGGGAGAGGGATCGACCGGAAACGGGTTATGGGGGGCGTTTTCGCGTTGCCCTCGGCTCGAATACCGATTCGTTTCCCTATTGGGATTCGGGTTCCAGTCTTCGTCGGCAGAATAATTCGGGAAGGATGTTTCCGGCACCTCCGAACGCAGCGAACGGGGTTGACCGGCGAAATCGCTTTGGAGAGGCCCCCGCCCGTCACCCCGTTGAGAATCGATTCCCGAATCATAGGCCCCTTCGGGATATCCCTGGTAATTGTCCAAAAAAGCATCGTCGGCGTCCCCGGCCACCTGAGCGGATCGCGGAGGTCCGTAAGGTACTCTCGAAGCCACCCGTGCCGGCCCGCGTTCCTGGTTGGAAGACAGTCCGCGGGAATCATGATTCATCCCGGATGTGTTCGGAGGGACGCCATCGTGGGAAGATCTCCGGGAAGGAGGCTCGTCTCTGGCGTGGGTGTGATAGCCGGCAAGCTCTCCTCCTTCTGAAGGATTCATATCTCCAAAACCGTAATAGCCGGTTTCGGGAACCGCCCCCCCAGCCTGACTCGCCTGCATATTCCCCTGATCCCCCCAAGGATCCTCATTTTGAGGATGGTGTCCGGTATGTCCTTCGGTGTATGAAGTCGGATCGACTCGGTCGATGGAACCTCCCACGCTAGGAGTCTCACCGTAAGGGTAAGCATCATTCATCACAAGATTTTCTTCCCTTGATCGTTCGCCCCCCTCTTCCGGGGAGTGTGGCGAGGAATACGCATTTCCGTTTTCCGTGCGGGAATGGAGGGGATAGTGACCGCCGTAAAGCGAGGCGTGTTGGCTCATCATGTCTTGTTCGCGGCTTGACGGAGGCGACGAGGCATCCAACTTCGCGGCATCTCGTGAATCGGCGGTCTCTCCACCCACGGCATTCGCCGATACTCGCGCCGCATGATCCTGCGAGTAAAGATTCGCGTACGGGTCCTCCACCGGAGTTTCGGGATACGAGGGAGATTGACCCGAGCGGCTGGAGGCGACTTCTTGTCGGTGCCCGTACTCTCCGGGAATATTTCGGTTTGGATAGGCATCCGCCATTGGACCGGATGCTGGTTGCTGGCGACTATATGCTTGATGGTAACGAGCCTCCGCATTTTCCCGCTCGGCCCAACCATCTTCAGCCGGGATCGTGTCGGAAGCTTCTGTTGTTTGCCCCCATCCCAATGATTGCTCCATTGAGGAGGCCCCCTCGAACGATCGTTCGGAGAACCCGATTCCGGGAAAAGCTCCACCAGAAGCGGATTGCATCGAATTGCTTTCGCTCAACTCTTTTTGGCCGGAAATCGTTGAAGCGGTTGCTGCTTCGCTTGCAGAGAAGTCATTGTCATTCGAACCGGTGTTCGTGCCGAATTGCTTCGGAAGCATGCCTATCGGACCTTGCGGCTCTCTTGCTCCTTCTTCTTCGAGCGATCCTTCACCTACCCGATACGAAACCAAAGGCGATCCACCGCCGTCGTCGGCAAGTTTTTTACCGGACGAACCGGTATAGTTGAAAACCGCAATGCCCAGAAGCACCACCGCTACCACTGCAAAAGCCCCACCGACGATCAATTGGTATTGTCGTTCCATGGACTTCATTCCCCGCGTTTTTCGCGCCATTCTACGATGTTCGAAGCGTTCCCGGCTGCCGTCTAAATCAGGCATCCTGGCAATGATCATTGAAGGTTCGGCTTCTGAGTGTGAGTCGTTGTCGTATCTCGAATCCTGGACCTGCCATGAATCGTTCATCTTTTTTCCTTCCGAAAACCATATCACCGGTTTGGATGATCCAAAAATTTTGAAAGGCCTCAGCATCCTTCGCGAAGATGCCCCGAGCGGACGATGTACGGCGATTTGGATCCTCCGGAATCAGAGAAATCCTCCCCCTATTTTGACGCCGCCGTCTCCTTTCGAAAAATAAGCAGTTGTCATTCAATATCGACGGCTTGTTATAAGGATCTTGAGGTTTGGTCCGGTTTTCCCGAGAAAACCGGCTTTGACGGATGTGAGGGTTGCTCAAAATAGAAAGCGATCGTCCGATTTAGAATCTTTCGCGCCCCAAGACCCGGGGGGCCTGATTGTCGTTTTGCATTCCTGGTACTATAGTAGGAAATGACATTCCCTCGAATGGAGCAAGAAAACCCCTTTTGTAGGTGGCCCATCCCCCACCTGACTGCAAAATGTAATGCCCATTAAAGCAATTTAATCCTGTAGGTATTGACAATATATCTAATGGATGATATGAAATGGATAATTACTTTGCAGAAGATCGTCCCTCTCGGAGAGACCATTCCTTCGGTCCCCGGGTTCTCGAAATCGGATGGAGAGCACACTGGACCAGACCATTGAATACGCTCCCATCACCAATCATGAAGGTTTCATTTTTGAAAGGAGATAGAGATGAGTGTTTTAGTAACGAAAGACGCCCCTGACTTCAAAGCGCAGGCCGTTTCTCCCAAGGGAACATTCCAAGAGATTTCGCTTTCGGATTACCGCGGGAAGTACGTGCTGCTTTTCTTTTACCCCCTCGATTTCACTTTTGTCTGCCCGACGGAAATCATCGCGTTTTCGGAGGCCTCCGATCAGTTCGAGGAATTGGGAGTGCAGATTCTCGGATGTTCGGTCGATAGTCATTTTTCCCACTTCGCGTGGAGAAACACCCCTCGGAGCGAGGGCGGCATCGGCGAAATCAACTACCCGTTGATCTCGGATTTGAACAAGAAAATCTCCGAGGCGTATGATGTCCTCGTCCCCGACGGCATTGCGATCCGCGGCCTTTTTCTGATCGACCGCGATGGAGTCGTCCGCCACCAAGTCGTCAACGACGCTCCCCTGGGAAGAAGCGTCGACGAAGCGCTTCGCATGGTGAAAGCCCTGCAGTACTTTGAGAAAAACGGGGAGGTCTGCCCCGCCAATTGGCAGGAAGGTCAAGCAACAATCCAGCCCGATCCGGAAGGAAGCAAAAACTTCTTTTCGTCGGAATACAAATAGACCTCCCTGTCGCGCATCGACGCATGGCGATCGAACCGCCTCTCGGCCGGACTTCCTCTCCAGTGAGGATCCGGCTTTTCTTATTGCCATTCGAGGAATCGTCATGTTCCTTAAAATCGTGAACTCTTATCATGGAAGGCAAAACCAAAAAAAACGACAGAATCACCGAAAAGAAATAACTTCCCCGTATAAAAATCTTTTTTCAAACGGAAAAAACCCACTATCCTTCCGATAGACAGTTTAGGAAATATAGAAAAGAAGAGCTTCTCGGCGAAGCTTTTTCCTTTCAGAGTCGAAGGAGAATACGTCGGCCCCTCTGAAGGTTGCCGAACCGGCGAACCCGAAGATCTCGCCCCCTTCGCAAGATTGTATTTTCGGAACCAATCTATCAAATCACATGCATGCATAAGGAGATAAGTGGGTGCAGACGAATTTGCAACTGGAAGATGTCTGGCAACTGGTGGAAGGAAGACACGAGAATCCGTTTCAACTCCTGGGTCCCCATCAAGTCGACGAGCAAGGACGCGAGTTGACGAGTGTTCGGGCCTATCTGCCCCATATTCAGCAGGCACGGGTGATCGATCCGGGCGGAGGACCGAGCATTTCGATGCGCCGGATCCACCCGTCGGGGCTATTCGAGGCGATCTGCCCGCTGAAGCCCGAGAAGACCGAGGCCGGGGATTCCCGTTACCGTTACTTAATTGAAACCTCCGAAGAAAGTGGAAAGACGGATACGATG
Source organism: uncultured Planctomycetaceae bacterium (assembly GCA_964632505.1). Classification (GTDB taxonomy): domain Bacteria; phylum Planctomycetota; class Planctomycetia; order Pirellulales; family Thermoguttaceae; genus CAZWCE01. Next base: position 22,383 of record CAZWCE010000007.1, read on the forward strand.
CACGATCCCTACTCCTTTCCCCCGATGTTGAGCGACTACGACTTTCATCTGCTCAATGAAGGCACCCACTGGCGGAGTTACGAGAAGCTCGGCGCCCATGTCCGCACGATCGACGGCGTCACCGGCGTGAACTTCGCCGTCTGGGCTCCCAATGCGACCAGCGTGAGCGTCGTCGGTGATTTCAATCACTGGGACGGGCGTCGCCATCCCATGCAGAAGCATATTCCCTCGGGTTTCTGGGAGCTGTTCATCCCGGAATTGGAAGAGGGGGCGATCTACAAGTACCAAATCCGAAGCGGCGATCATGTCTTCGAGAAGGCCGACCCTTACGGTTTCTACGCCGAAGTCCCTCCCTGCACCGCCTCGAAAGTCGCCAATCTCGATCGTTATCAGTGGAACGACCGGAATTGGCTCGAGAAACGCAAGGAAACGAATTGGCTCGATGAACCCATTTCGGTTTATGAAGTCCACCTGGGAAGTTGGCGACGTTCTCCCGAGGAACCCTGGCGTTGGCTCTCCTACAGGGAGATCGCCCAGGAACTGGTCGATTACGTCAAGAAGATGGGCTTCACCCACATCGAGCTCATGCCGGTGGCGGAACATCCTCTTTCGGCCAGTTGGGGCTATCAGATCGTCGGCTACTACTCGTTGACCTCGCGGTACGGGACCCCCGAAGATTTTATGTATCTGGTCGATCTATGTCATCAGAACGACATCGGGGTGCTCATCGACTGGGTTCCCGCCCACTTCCCGAAAGATGGGCACGGGCTGTCCCGTTTCGACGGCACCGCCCTCTACGAACATGCCGATCCCCGACAGGGGGAACATCGCGACTGGGGAACGCATATCTTCAATTACGGTAGACACGAAGTGAGAAACTTCCTCATTTCGAACGCTCTTTTCTGGCTCGACAAATACCACATCGACGGTTTGCGGGTTGATGCGGTCGCCTCGATGCTCTACCTCGATTACAGCCGGGAAGACGACGACTGGGTCCCGAACGAGTACGGAGGTCGCGAGAACATCGCCGCGATCGATTTCATCAAACAGTTCAACGAACAGACGCATATTCAGCACCCCGGAACGCTGACCATCGCCGAGGAGTCGACCGCATGGGGCGCCGTTTCGCGCCCGACTTACGTCGGCGGACTCGGGTTCAGTCTCAAATGGAACATGGGGTGGATGAACGATACCCTCCGGTACATGCATCACGAGCCGGTGCATCGAAAGTACCATCACGATGAACTGACCTTCAGCCTGATCTACGCTTTCCACGAAAACTTCGCCCTACCGCTTTCCCACGACGAAGTGGTCCACGGCAAGGGATCGCTCCTGGACCAGATGCCGGGCGACCTCTGGCAGCGATTCGCGAACCTCCGGTTGCTTTACAGTTACATGTGGACGCATCCCGGCAAGAAGCTGTTGTTCATGGGCGGAGAATTCGGTCAGTGGAACGAATGGAACTTCGACGAGAGCCTCATGTGGCATCTGCTCGAGTGGGAATCGCACCAGGGAGTACAACGGTGCCTGGCCGATTTGAATCGGGTCTACGTCCAAGAGCCGGCACTGCACCAAAAGGATTTCCACCACGAAGGCTTCGAATGGATCGATTGTCACAACTGGGAGGAGAGTTCCTTCGCCTATCTCCGCAAGGCCAAGGATCCGAACGACTTTCTCCTGATCATGCTCAATTTCACGCCGGTGGTGCGAGAGCAGCGCATCGGGGTTCCGGAATTGTGCTGGTACGAGGAGATCTTCAACAGCGATTCTTCCTTCTACGGCGGCGGGAACATCGGCAACGGCCCGGGCATCATGGCCGAGGACCGGGAGTCGCACTGGCGGCCGGCTTCACTGCTCGCGAAGCTCCCTCCGTTGGGCGTGACGATCCTCAAACCCAGACGCTCCTGAGCCATCCTCAGAATAATGAGAAAATCCCCGTCGGAGTTCGCTTCGCCGGGGATTTTTTTGGGCCGAGGCGGTGAAACCTCCGTCATTCCCGAGAAAGGAAGAGCTGAAGAATGTACCAGAACAACAGCGCGATTGCCGCGAACAAGGCGAGCGACGCCGCCACGTGCTGATCGAGACGGTAATGGTGCAGCACGTTCGAGGTGTAATACAAAATGTAACCGCAAGCCAGCGCGATCATCGCATAGATAAAAATGGCTCCCAGGGCGAACTGGAACACGATCGAAACGACGATGAGCCCAAAAGCGGCGATGCCAGCGAAAAAGAGGATCGAACGCAGAAAGGAAAAATCCTTCTTGGTGATGAACACCACTCCGGTCAGGGCGGCGAACAGGGCCACCGTGGAGATGGCGGCCGCGGGAATCGCATGGGGAGCGACTCTTTCGGCAATGTAGAGAAGCGGAACGAAGATGATCGCCTCGGCGACAACGTAAAGCCCCAGCCCGGCATACTGCATTCCGGGACTGACCGCCGATTGCGCCCAGGAATTCGCAATCCAACTGACCACCATGAACGCCCCCAGCACGATCAACCAGGAATACTGTCCGCTGATCATACTTTCCACGAGCTTGGGGGTCATCGGCAAGTGAAGCAGGATCGCCTCCAGCCCCACGAAGGCGAGAATCGCCCCGACCAGGTGGAGGTAGGTCCGCGTGATGAACGCCGATCTCGCGTCTTCGGAAGCCTGAGCGGCGATCATGTCGGCGGGAGCTTCATAAGGATTCGCAGAATAGGGCATCGGGTTTCCTTCCGTTCTTAGTGAGAGATTCAGTTTGAGAAAAGGGATATCGGATTGGGAATCATGAACGCCGTCGAACCCCTTCGAGAAGAGCCGCAACGACATCCTGCAAAATTATACTCGATCTAATTCTTGATCTACAAGCAAAATTCCGTCGTCCATACATTTTTCCCAAAAAAAATCTTCCCGTTGGATAAGCCGCATCCGAAAAAAGAGCGAAAAAAAGGCCACACGAAACTCGGTTTCACGTGGCCTCCTTTGGATCGAAGCATTATCGCGGCGATTGTCGAATGCCCACGACCAATGAACCCATTAATTGAGCACGCCGTAATCGGAGAGCGTCTTTTTCAAGGCATCGACCTGCCCATCCGAGAGAGGGGTCATCGGCATGCGGAGCTCTCCCCGATCGCGTCCGAGCAATTGCATCGCGGTCTTGATCGGAATCGGATTGGTCGCCAGTGAAAGCATGTCGCGGCACAGCGGGAAGAGTTTGGCGTGCCACCGGCGGGCCTCGGCCACATCTCCCGATTCGTAGGCGTTCACCAGCGCGATCATATCCTTGGGAATAATATTCCCGACGACCGAAACCACGCCCCGGCCGCCGATCGAGAGCAGAGGCAACGTCAAGCTGTCGTCTCCGCTAAGCACCGTCAGGTCGGTGGAAGTGAGGACCTTCGAGGCTTGATCGAGGGATCCGGTCGCTTCCTTGACCATCGTGATGTTCGGCACTTCGGCCATTCGGGCGATCGTCTCCGGCTCGATATTTTTTCCGGTCCGGCCGGGAATATTGTACACGCAGATCGGAATCTCGACCGACTCGGCCAACTTCTTGTAATGTTGAAAAAAGCCTTCCTGGGTCGGCTTGTTGTAATAGGGAGCCACGACCAGCGCCGCGTCGGCCCCCGCGGAGGCGGCCCACTGGGTCATCTCGAGCGCCTCGGAGGTACTGTTCGAGCCGGTACCGGCCATCACCTTCACGCGCCCACCGGCCGCCTCGACCACCGCGCGAATAACCGACTTGTGCTCCTCGTAATCGAGAGTCGGCGATTCGCCGGTCGTCCCGACCGGGCAAACACAGGTCGTTCCGGCTTCCACCTGAAACTCCACCTGCTTTTGCAATGTTTCGTAATCGACCTGATCATTCTGGAACGGGGTGATGATCGCCACCGAGAGTCCGGCAAAATCTTCGGATCGTGTAGACATGCCCACCTTTCTTTTTTTGAAATTCGTTCGTTCTTTTCCTGAATCTGATTGTTTCGATGTGGTCTATGATCGGCGCCCCCCCCCCGCGTTCGCACCATGCCGTCGCCCCTGGACCGCCTATTCGGCAGGAAAACGCGGCCTCCCTTCTCGTAGAGGAAGGATCAATAGCCGCGATTGATCAGTTGTTTCATCTGCGCAACCGCCTCCCGCATGCCGACCATCAATGCCCGCGATACAATGCTGTGCCCGATATTCAGTTCCGCCATTTGATCGAGCGTCGCGATCGGCAAAACGTTATGGTAAGTCAATCCGTGGCCCGCATGCAAACGCAAGCCGGAAGCGACGATCTGCTCACCCGCCTGTCGGACCAATTGCAGTTCCTTCTCCCGTGCGACACCGACGGGAGCGAGCGCGTAGCTTCCGGTATGCAGCTCCACGGCATCGCACCCGGTATCGAATCCGGCCCCCAACTGCCGGGGGTCGGGATCGAGAAAAAGGCTCACCAAAATGCCGGCCTCCTGCAAACGGGAGACCACCTCATGGATGCGTTCTTTCTGTCCCAACACATCCAGCCCCCCCTCGGTGGTAATCTCTTCTCGTCGCTCGGGAACCAGCGTCGCCTGCTCCGGCTGCAAGTCGCAGGCGATCTTCACGATCCCTTCTTCGCAGGCCATTTCGAGGTTCAATTTCGAGGTGACCGTTTCACGGAGCAATCGGGCATCCCGATCACCGATGTGGCGACGATCTTCCCGCAAATGAATGGTGATGCCGTCAGCCCCTCCCCATTCGGCCAACGCCGCGGCCAAGATCGGATCGGGTTCGAACGTCTTGCGCGCCTGACGCACCGTCGCCACGTGATCTATATTCACCCCCAATTCGACCATCGAATTCGCTTTCTCTTCTTGCTGTCGTTGATAGGAAATGGAGTAACGGCAACCTCGTTTGGCAGAACCGAACGCCGTCAACCCGGCGAGACAGGATAGATACACTATTTAATGAGGGCTCTTTGCCCGAAAGCCATTTGTCGTGAGATAGTGCCGTCACAGTGAGACATTATAGAGGAAATCGTTCCGTCAGGGAATTGGGGCCGAAAAAAGCGTGAACCGGAGATCAGCCTCAGATCCGCCCGAATAGTCAACTACTCCCCCCAATAAAGGTCGCCTTTTTATCGCTCATTTCCATACATCATCACACCAATACTTCTTTCGCGATTCATGAGAACGTATCAAGAGGAACCCGGGAGGTTGGATTGAACGAAACATGTCGATATAATAAAGCGGAACTCGCCAACAATCTGCAATGAACAGACTCGGTCACTCGACCAACGGCCCGTACGATTCAGGATCCTGTGATGAACGAACAGCCCTACCCGCGCTTTCAAACCACTCTCGGACTCTTCATGAGTTTGCTCTTCTCGATCCCCTTCCTTGTTTGGGGCGCTGATGTTGCTGCGCAGCAGGCGCCTTTCCCGGAACGAGCGGTGGAGGCGTTGCTGCAAGTCGAACGCTTCGGACAGGGAAACGCCGAGGCCGGCCGGGCCTGGCCGAAGGTCGCCGCGATCTCTCCCGCCCAGTTACCCGAGCTCCTCGCCGCGTTCGACCGTTCGAATCCCCTTTCCGCCAACTGGCTTCGCCTCGCGGGGGAAGCCGTCGTCGATCGAGCCGATCAACAGAACGAACCGCTTCCGCTCGACGCACTCCGTGAATTTCTGCTCGATGCGGAACACGCCCCCGCCGGCCGCCGATTTGCCTACGAACTGCTCCTGCGGGAAACCCCCGAAGCGAAAACGGAACTCGCCGAAAAACTGCTCCGCGATCCGAGCGGTGTTCTGCGACGCGACCCGATCGGCCGGCTCATTCTCGAGGGGGAAAGATACGTCGATGCAGGCCAAAAAGATCAGGCGATCGCCGTTTATCGTCGAGCTCTCGATTTTGCGGTTGATTTCGATCAATTGACCACCATCATCGGTCGCCTCGAAAAGCTGGACCTCGAACTGGACGTCCCCAACGAGTACGGTTTCGTCCTCGATTGGAGCGTCCTCGGACCATTCGACAATACCGACGAGCAAGGCTTCGATGTCGTTTATCCCCCCGAAAAAGAACTGAAGAATCAGCGTCTGAGCCAGGAGGATCTCCCCGAGAAAAAGTATGATGGAAAGGAAGATCAAATCGCTTGGCAGGAACATCATACGGGCGATCGCCTTGGGGTCGTCGACTTCAATGAACTCTTCGGCAAGCAGAAAAACGTTTGTGGATACGCCCTGGCGGACTTCCATTCCGAAAAGCGTCAACCGGCCACGCTGAGACTTTCCTCCCTGAATGCCCTGAAAATATGGTTCAACGGGGAATTGGTCCGCGAAATCGACGTCTACCATGGTGGGCAAAAGGCCGATCAATACATCGTGCCGGTGACCCTCGAGCCGGGAAACAATACGATTCTCGTGAAGGTTTGCCAAAACGACCAACCCCAGAGCTGGGCGGAGAGCTGGAATTTCTCTCTCCGTGTTTGCGACCGCTCCGGACGTCCGTTGCGAAGCTCTTCGAGCGAAGAGAGATGACTTTCACCCCCTGGCGATCACTTACCAAATCCTTGTCCCTTAATATACAGAGCATCAGGCCACCCATGCTTCCCATCGCCGATCGACCAAACAACGCCACAATAAGCCGATCCCGGGCAAAACGATTGTGGCAAAAGCGACGCAAATCGTTGACGCAGGTTTTCCGAATTCTCGCGTTTTGCCTTCCTTTGCTGGTTTCCAGCGGGGTTTCGTCCTCTCCACTCGCGGCCCAAGAGTGGGGGCATTTCCGGGGCACGAAGAACAACCCCGTTTGCAAAGAAGCCGGTTTTCCCGACGATTTCGATCGCCAAGAGCATGTGCTCTGGCGAGTGCCTCTTCCCGGCCCCGGGCCTTCGAGCCCGATCGTCCTCGGCGACCTGGTGGTGGTCACCTGCGCCGATGGCGTCAATCAAAGTCGGCTTCATGTGTTGGCTTTCGATCGAGCGACCGGCCGAATCGCTTGGCATCGCACGGTCCGCGCGACCGGGGCGACCATCTTCCATCCCTTCGGAGGCGTTGCTTCCAATACCCCGGCCGGCGACGGCGAGTGCATCGTGGCGATGTTCTCCTCGAACGATGTCGTCTGCTTCGATCGGGCGGGCAATCTTCTCTGGTTCCGTGGACTGGGGTACGATTACCCCGAGATGCGCAACGACGTCGGCATGGCCTCTTCCCCGATCATCGTCGGCGACACAGTCATGATTCAGTGCGAGAATCAGGGAACCTCCCTGTTGCTCGGATTGGATCGAAAAACCGGCAGGACGATCTGGAAAAAAGAACGGATGAAGGACGCCATTTGGAGTTCGCCTTCGCTTCTCGAACATTCCGACGTCGACGGCAATCTCCGGAAGCTGGTACTGATCCATGGACGCGACGGCCTGAGCGTGGTGGATCCGCAAGAAGGAAAAACCCTTTACCACTATGAGATCTCCGTCAATACGATGGCCTCTTCCGTCTCGGCCGACGGAGCGATCTACCTCCCGGCAAACGGCATTCATAAACTCGCGATCGATCCCGACAACCAAGAGCTGGAAACACTCTGGTATGAACGGCGTTTGAGGGGCAGCAGTCCGAGTCCCGCGATCGATGATGAAAAAATGTATATACTGAAGCCGCCGGGGATCGTCGTTTGTGCCGACACCGAAACCGGACGCATGCGATGGCAAGTGCGGCTTGAAGGAAACTTCTGGGCAACGCCGGTGGTCGCCGGCGACCGCCTGATCGCCGTGGACGACGCCGGCAAGGTGCAGGTGGTCGATCTCGAAAAGGAAAGAGGAGAAAAAGTGGGCGCCTTCGAACTCGATGGCCAATGCTTGGCAACTCCGGCGGTCACGCCCGAGGCCGTCTATTTCCGAACGAAGCAATCGCTCTGGAAAGTGTCCACCGCTCCGTGACTCCCTTTGAATATCGCTTACAGAACATCAATCGTCTCCCCTTTCGGAAAGTGGCTCCGAACCAGCATGACCGATTCGATCTCCGTGACTCCTTCCGGCCCCGTCGATGCGCGAGTGCGTCCCCCGGGTTCCAAGAGCATCACCAACCGGGCGCTCGTTTGCGCCGCACTGACGCCGGGAAAATCGATTCTCCAAGGGGCGCTCGACAGCGATGATACCCGCGTGATGGTGGCGGCGCTGCGAACACTCGGCCTCTCGGTCAAGCACGATGTGCCCCACGGAACCATGACGATCGAGGGAATCGATCCCCGACTGGCCCATGATGCGCCCGGCGAGTTCCATGAGATGGCGGAAATCTACATCGGCAACAGCGGAACGACGATCCGATTTCTCACGTCGATGCTCGCTTTTCTTCCCGGAACATTTCGTCTTCACGGCAAACCGAGAATGCACCAGCGGCCGATCGGCGATCTGGTCGATTCGCTCCGAACGCTGGGGGCGGACGTGGCTTGCGAAAAGAAGGCGGGCCATCCCCCGGTGCGCATCCATGGACGGCCCATGCTGGCGGGGAAGACCGCCATCGCGGGACATCTTTCCAGCCAGTTCTTGAGCGGTCTCTTGCTCGCGGCACCGGCCGCCCGAGGGGACATGGAAATCGACGTGGTGGGCGAACTCGTCTCCAAACCGTATATCGCGATGACGCTCTCGGTGATGCGGGCCTTCGGGGCGGAAGTCGAAGCGGCCGAAGATCTTTCCCATTTCCGTATTCCCGGCCACACCTTCTATCAGCCGACGAAGTATTCGATCGAGCCCGATGCCTCCGCGGCGAGTTATTTCTTCGCCGCCGCCGCCATCACCGGAGGACGAGTCACGGTGCAAGGACTCTCGAAAAACAGTCTGCAAGGAGATGTCGCCTTCTGTGATTGTCTCGCACAAATGGGCTGCGAAGTGGAAGACCGGGAAGATTCGATCACGGTTCGAGGACCGCAAGCGCTCCGTGGCATCGAAGTCGACATGAACGCCATCAGCGACACGGTACAGACCCTCTGCGCCGTCGCCCCCTTCGCAAAAGGAAAAACCACGATTCACAATGTCGCTCACATCCGCCATAAGGAAACCGACCGCATCGCCGCCATGGCCAACGAATTGAGAAAGACTGGGATCGAAGTGAAAGAGTTCGAGGACGGCATCACCATCCATCCCGGAAAAATGCATCCCGCGACGTTCGATACCTACGACGATCACCGCATGGCGATGAGCTTGGCGCTTTTAGGGCTGAGACAAGAAGGGATGCTCATCACCGAACCGGATTGCACGGCGAAAACCTACCCCGACTATTTCCGCGATCTTCAAAGAATCGTGCGGCGTTGAGCGAAGATGCAACGAGAGAGTCCCCGACCGCCGCACGCCAACGAAAAACAATGTTCGTCTTCGTGTTATTTCGGGTGCGTGATCTTCATCGAAGATTTCGAGGGACCGGCGTTGAGCAACTCATCGACGCGACGCAGGATCTCTTCCGCATCGCTGTTGACGTGCCGCTGCGAGTCGGGATTCTGTGCGACGAACATCGCGCGGCAATGATAGCAAACCACCTTCCGACCGAGGTACTCGACCCGGATTTGAAGACGGCGGCCGCACGTCGGGCACGATTGAAGATAATATGCCGTTGCCATGAGCGTAACTCCTAACGATGGCCAAATTCCAGTCCGTGGAATTCGAGAGAACCGGAAAGGAACAAACGGGAGGAAAAAGGCACAAGCCCCATTTCATACCGTTATATAATAATTCTGGGATTTGAAAAGTATTTTCCTGGCACAATCGCCGGTTTTTCCACAATTCTTCCCATAACTCAATAATTGTATCAGTCGCGAAAAATACAACTCCATTTTCAAAAAAAACCACTATTTTTCCGGGAATACATACCCCCCATCGTAGCAAGATACCGTTGGATAACGAGTTGCGCAATTCATACAACGCTCATTTTTTTCCAAAGACGACTCAGATGATGGGTTGCCTTTTGCCTCACCTTGGGGGTGTCGGGTAGTGCCGCATAAACGACCCGACAATAGTATTCCCGCAATACCTGCAAATCTTCTTCGGGAATCGTGCTCGAACGGGCAATCCGGGAAAGATATTCCGAAGCGGTTTCCTCGGGCCAATGCTCGATCTCTCGCTCTGCCCCCCAGACCTCGATCGCCTCAAACGTCTTCTGGATAAGCAGTTCCGTCGAATACTTCTTGGCGCGACGTCCCAGGAACGGGTTTTTCAAATCATGAAATGCCAATCGCCGTCTCGATTCAGCCGACGTCGGTTCCCCTTCTACGCTTTGAGGCTCCGTTTTTCTCGGAAAAAGATTCGAAAAGAGCCCACGCAACGTGTCCAGAAGCTCCTTCACCCCCCGCAGAAGCTCCTCGCGATACATGATCGCCAGCATGACAACCAAGATCACGATGCCTAGAAGGAGCAACCAACGGAAGATCGTTCCAATGCCGAGCATCGAAAAAAGCTCCGTGAAGTTTCCCATCAGCTCTTGTGTCGCTTCGCCACTTTCACTTCCTCGGCTTTCACTTCCTCGGCTTTCACTTCCTCGGCTCTCACTTCCTCGGCTCTCACTTCCTCGGCTCTCACTTCCTCGGCTCTCACTTCCTTGGGTTTCATTTCCCGGGCCTTGCGCGGATTGCTGCTGATTCTGTCCTTGCCCTTCCCCATTTCCTTCCTGATTTCCCGGGGCATTGGAATCTCCCGAACGGGTTTCCACTTGTTCGGTCCGAGAATTCTTTCCACCACCCCGGTCATCGGGGGAGCTATCTTTGGCCGCGTCGGAACCGACGGACCACCGATTGGGCGACTGTTTCGGTCCCTCGTCCTCGTCTTTTTGCTCTTTTTCGTGTTGATCCGGTCCGTTCAGCTCAGCCAGTTCGGGGAGGGGAAAATCTCCGCCGGGCCGGGGCAGCAAAAGGGCGATCATGCAAAAGACGAAAATGATGACCGCTCCCATCATCAGCCAGGCCGATGCCATGCCGCCGGACATCGGTACATTCCTCCTTCGAAGATAGCGTCGCAGGCCGAGAATACTCGTCGACATGAGCAAGGCCATCGAAGCGATGGAATACGCAACCACGCAGGCGAAAGCATGGTGGCGCGTTGCTTCGGGAGCATTGGCCATCAGGAACTCTCCGAAGACGAAAACCGGAATCGCGGCCAAGGAGAAGTAAAGTATCCAGACACCGGGCGCGTGGCTCACCTTGTCTTGCTCGCTGAAGAAAAACAGGAAGATCCGCTCGGCGATCGATTTTTTCCTCTTTGATTTCCCCGCTTTTTTCTTCTTTTCGGCCGATGTTTCCGGTGGGATCGCTTCCTCGGATTCCTCCCGTTCCGCATCGAGCAGCCCGACTCCACGGTCCTCCTCTTCTTCATCGATGAAGGTGCAGTTCCAGGTCAACTTATGGGAAATCCACCAGATGAGGATCATGATCAGAGAGACCGGCAGAAAAAACATCGGCGCGAACCGCCAGACCGCCAGCAGGGTCACCCCCCCAAGCGCGAAGATATAAGGGAGCGATCGGGCCGTATCGAACTCAATGGAAACCCGACCGATCAAGACGATCGCCATGACAAACATCGCGATGATGAAACGGATCCGCCATTGATGATCCGCGGAGAAGTCACTTGCCCGACCGAAAACATCGAGCAGGTAATAGGCCATGCTCCCGACCATCACCATGATGAGAAGCGGACAAATCGCGATGACCAGGTAATCGAGCAATGTCTTGTCGTGACGTGGCATCGGCGAACCTCATGGAATCGAAAATCGATTCATTCCTTTTCCTCTGCCCCACCAAAAACCGACGTCGGGGGCCTTTTCCACATTCAGCCAATATGCTGCAACAATCGCTCGCGACAAAGCGTGACGATGCTGTCTCGATCGCGAAGGTGGCGGGCCTTGATTCCCTCGGCCTCCAACAGGGCCGCGTCGTGCGCGAAATGTTCTTCGTCATAGGTATTGACGATCGCCGAGACGACCAGTCCCCGGCGTTTCAAATTTCCCAGGGCCATCGCCTTTTCGGGGGTGACACGGCACAGGATCGCCAACACGGTGGCATCGCGGGCGAATCGAGAAGAGGTTTCCAGAATCGTCTGCTGCAAATTCAAATGCTCGGAAAGTTCGAGTCGCGCGAAGACATCCAACAGATTCGCGAACTGTTCGGGGCCGCGATCGGCCTCCATGACCTGAGGATGCCAGCGACGAGCCCGTCCGGTTTCCCGAAGGGCCTCTCGGGCCGCTTCCCGGCTACGGAAATCCGACTTCCAGCCCTCGCGTCGAATGCGTTCGGCCTTATCGATGCCGTTGGTCACCAGGCCGAAAACCTGCCCCATGTGATAGAGCGTATGGGCGATCGAAGCGGCGGCCACCACGGCCAATTCGCTTCGGTAAGGTTCGGTTTTGGGGGGGAAGGCATCGGTGCCGTAATCCAGGAGCATCGTCGCCCCGGCGACGGTCGAGGGTTCATGCAATCGGGTATGCAGGGCTCCCATCCGTGCGGAAGTTTTCCAGTGGATGTGCTTCATCGGATCGCCGCGTTCGTACTGACGCACGCCGGCCACCCGGGTGGGATCTTCGAAAATACGCAGCCCCATGCGGACTTCCCCGATCGGACGCCTGGAAGCGATATCCCACCCTTCCATCGGCATCACCTCCGGGTAGACCATCACGAATTGCGGCTCGCTGACGACGCGAAAACGGCGGAACAGGCCGAAGAGATCGCCGGTCTCCATCAGCAGAGGCCCGACCTGATAATAGCCCCGCTGGAGGAATTTCAAACGATAAACAAGCAAGAGCCGGCCGCCGGCGCGGATCATCGCCGGCTTGATGCGCACCCCCTGAACCCGAAGGGGGGGTTCCGGCTTGACCTCCGCTCCCGGGACTACGTCCTCCCACAGCGACCAGATGATCGGGACGCGGCCGTGGTGTTTGATCTCCAACGTGACGGTGATCGTCTGTCCCGTGGAAACCGAATATCGCTGGCAAACCCGTCGGGCGGTCACTTGGTCGAGAGTGGAAAAAACCAATAAGTGACAGAACACCAACATCGCGATCAGAACATAGAGCATGTAAACCAGAGGCCCCCACTGCAACAGCAGCGCCACGAGCAACAACAGCAGCAGCAGAAGGAGAAACCATTTCATGACTTCCACCCGTACACTATCGCGAGAACATATCGTCCCGATCCTTGGATTGATGCATCGGCACCGGCACCATGTCGACCACGTCTTCGATGATCGTCGCGGCGGAGACCTTCCGCAGGCGGCTCTCGGGGCGAACGATCACCCGATGCACCAATACGGGGGCCACGATCTGCTTGATATCGTCGGGCATAACGAAATCGCGGCCCTGAATGGCGGCGATCGCCTGGCCGGCGCGATACAGGGCGATCGAGGCCCGAGGGCTCCCGCCGAGGACCAGCTCTTCGTGGTTGCGGGTCCCCTGCACGATGGAGGTGATGTAGTGGACGATCTTTTCATCGACCTGGATCGTTCGAACCGCCTTTTGACATTCGATCACTTCCTGGGCGGAAACCACCGGTTTGAGCCGATCGAGGGGATGTCCGCGCTGGAGGACGCCGAGCATCCGCATTTCGTCTTTCTGGTTGGGATAACCGAGGCTGAATTTCATGAAGAAGCGGTCGAGTTGGGCTTCCGGCAAAGGAAAGGTTCCTTCATGATCGACCGGGTTCTGCGTCGCGATGACCAAAAACGGCCGGACGAGGTCGTGCGTCACTCCGTCGACGGTCACACGCCCTTCGGCCATCGCCTCGAGCAGGGCCGACTGCGTTCGGGGAGTAGCGCGGTTGATCTCGTCGGCCAACACCAAGTTGGCGAATACGGGTCCGGGGCGGAACTCGAACTCGCTCGTTTTCTGGTTGAAGATCGAGGTGCCCGTCACGTCGGTCGGCAGCAGATCGGGAGTGCACTGCACCCGCTTGAACGAACAACCGATGCTCCCGGCCAGCGCTCGGGCCAGAACAGTCTTCGCCACGCCCGGAACGTCCTCGAGAAGGATATGCCCTTCACAGAAAAGGGCCGCCACCGAAAGCACCACCCGGCGACGTTTCCCGACCACGACCGTTTCCACATTGGAAATGATCTTCCTGGCCGTCTGCATGATCTGCGACATCACTCCCCCCTGTCATGAGCATCATGGTAGACATCGATTCAGTTTTTTTCGGATGTCACTTTGCCGATGCCACTTATTTATGTTCGCATAAGCAGTGCCCCCTTGGTTCACGCATTGACAGCCGCAGGGCCGGGCTCTCGATGTTCGCCCTGGGTTCACGATTGATGCAACTCTCAATAGTAAAATGCAGCGGGGGCGAAAACGCAAGGTATTTCACCGATTTTGGTGCGTTTTTTCGGAATAGCGTCTCCGCCTACCGACCGGGGGCGTGGCAAAGAACCCATCAAGAAGCGGGGAGTTGATTCAGGTGCGCAACTTTTCCAATTCGGCCAGTTGGGAGGCGATTTCTTCATCGGGAGGAATGAGGCCGTGCTTCCGTTGGGACTCAAATTCCAATTCCAATCCACGGAGATCTTCACGCACCCCGGCCATTTCGGTGGGATGAAGACGATCGACGAAGCAAACCCCGTTGAGATGATCGGTTTCATGCTGGACGGCTCTGCCGAGAAGCCCTTGGAGCTCCATTTCGATCTTGTTGCCGTTGAGACCGTATGCCTCGATGACCACTTCGGCCGGACGCACGACGGAAGCCTGGATCCCGGGAAAACTCAAGCAACCTTCCGGCGATTCCGCTCGACCTTTTTTCTTGGTGATGACCGGATTGATGAAGACCATCTCTTCCGACTTCTCACTTTCACGGCCGGTCACGTTCATGACGAAAAAGCGATAAGGCAGATTCACCTGATTCGCCGCCAGACCGATGCCGTCGCTCTGATACATCTGATCGAACATCTGGTGGATCACCGCGACCAGCTCCTTGTCGATGCGTTTGAGTGGCTTCGACCGATGTTTCAATACCGGATGAGGATAAACCACGACATCCACTAAACCCACCATCCTCTCTAACCTTGCTGAATTTACTCTTCTGACGACTACGCTACCATTATATTCGAAAAGCCATGCGATGGAAGCTCTTCGGCCGCCGCAAGCGAAGTGAGAGACGGAAATCTTCTGAAAAAGATCGATTTCCGGGCATTTTCGGTGAACCACCGTTGACGCTTTCAATCATAGTATATTATATATGCTCTTATCGACCTTTTATCCCCTCTCCACTCGTCTTTGGCAGGATCGACCGATATGCCTACTCGGGATAGTTCCTCAATGGCTCGGGCCCATCCCGATGCTTCCTTTCCCCCCGCAGGGCGTTGGAAGATCCCTTCCTGGGGAGGCTCGGTGGCGCTGCACGCCCTCCTTTTGGGGGTCGTGCTGGTGCTGATGCAGTGGCTTCCCGCCCGCATCACGTCGCCGGGAGAACGGACGGCGGAGAATGTCGGGATCGTCCTGAAGAAAAGCGACGAACACGGAAAGACGATTTTCGACAGCCCGAACCGTCAAACGGGCGAACCTTCACCGAATCGGAAGACCGACACCCCTCTCCCGAGTGTCGTCGAGATCCTCGATCAGAATCGCGCTCATCTCGACCTTCAAAAGGTATTGCCGAGCAAGACTCCGAGGATCGGTCCTTCGGCATTGGAAGGTGGAGGGGTTCCGGCGGCCCCGGAAGCGACTTCCGGCGCGGAAGGTTCCGGCACCGAAATCGGGGGGAAGGCCCGCGTGCGTTTCATGGGAACCGAGGGCACCGGAAACAGTTTCGTTTTCGTGCTCGACCGCTCGGCCAGCATGGGAGGCGTGGGCACCAGCCCGTTGCGTTACGCCAAGAGCGAATTGGCCAAAAGCCTTGAGAGCCTCGAAAGCACACACCAGTTCGAAATCGTTTTTTTCAACGAGCGACCCAGCGTTCTCAATACGGGCGGCCTGCCGGGACGTCTCCCCTTCGCCACCGAGAAGAACAAAAGACGCACCCTTCGCTCCCTCGGCGGTATCATTGCCGATGGAGGCACCGATCACGAGGAAGCTCTGCTCCGCGGCATCCAGCAGGGACCGGATGTCATCTTCTTCCTGACCGATGCCGGAGAGCCGGAAATGTCGGCGGCCCAACTCTACCGGATTCGCAGGAAAGCGGCCGGGATTCAAATCAACGTCATCGAATTCGGGACCGGCAGTGAACCGTCGGAAAACTTCCTCAAGAAATTGGCCCGGCAAAACGGCGGACAATATAGTTACGTGAACATCGGAAGCCTTCGCTAATCACCATGCAGATCGTGCGTTCCCATTTATCGAATTGGCCCTTTCTTTGGCTCCCCATCGGCTTGGTGCTACTCGGAGCGACCACGGCGAAGGCCGAGGACACCGTCACGGTGAAAACGGAACAGACGACCCGAAGCCTCACCGGCACCATCACGGCGTTTGATGGGGCCGAAGGGTTGATTCTCCAACTCCGTGACGGACGTACTCAGCGGTTTCCCGCGACGCAGGTCGTCGATGTGGCCATGGAACGCTCGGAACCCCATCAGGAAGCCGACACGGAATTCGGCAAAGAAGCGTACCAAAGCGCCCTTCTCCTCTATCGGCAGGCGCGCGAGCAAGAAGAAAGGGCTTGGGTCCGTCAGTATCAAACCGCGATGATCGTCCGTTGTTTGCGGGCCCTCGGAGAAATCGAATCGGCTGCCGGAGAGTTCTTCCTGCTCACCCGAATGGACCCCCAAACGCCCTACTTGGCCGCAATCCCGTTGCCCTGGGACTTTCTCCTCCCGACGACCACGCTGACCCAACTCGGAGAAAAATGGATCGATCGAGAAGAGAATCCCCCGGCGCGTTTGCTGGCCGCGGGAATACTTCTCGGTTCCGATCGACGCGAAAAAGCCCTCCAAGTGCTCGACCGTTTGGCCCTCGCTGCCGATCGCCCGATCGCCCTTTTGGCGATCGCCCAAACCTGGCGGGCGCGACTGGTCACTATCGAACATGCGAACCTGGCACAGTGGGAGAAGGTCGTCGCCGATATGTCGCCACCGTTTCGCGCGGGGCCCTATTACTTGCTGGGGCGCGCCTATCATCGACTCGACGCCCACCGGGAAGCGCTCCTCCGATGGATGCGCATCCCCATTCTCTTCCAAGAGCATCGGCCTCTGGCCGCCCGGGCGCTCGTGGCCTCGGCCCGAGTGCTGATCGATCGGAATCAAACCGACAAAGCCGTCGGCCTGTTGCAGGAGGTACTGGAGAAGTATCCGGACTCCGACAGTGCCGAAGAAGCGCAACAACTTCAGGAATCTCTGACACGGAATGTACATGAATCTTAGAATAGCGAGCCTTTCGGAAATGGATTTCCCGCTTCACCGACGAAGAAAACATCTCTCTTATCTTTTGCGGCATCATCGCCGAGTGACCTTCTCTTTGCCGGCAGCATGCCTGGGTTTGCTGATCGGCCTTGTCTTCTGTAATACAAGTGAAGCCTGGCAAGCCGAGGTCCCCGAACCACCCGCCTTCGATGAAGCGGTGGCTCCCGACCGTCTCCCTTCCCCCGATGCCGGAGAAGACGACGAAACGCCCGAGGCGCTGTTTCCGACCGGAAGTGAAGAGGAAGCCGACTCTCCGGAGACGGAAGAAAAGGCTTCGGCCTTCGATATCCTCGGTGCCGGGGGGATCATCGGTTTTTTGATCATTCTCCTCTCGGTAGCGGCGGTCGCGCTGATGATTGAACATGCGATCACTATCCGAAGCAAGGTCATGATTCCGCCGGAGCTTGGCGAGGAAGTGCACGATCTATTGAAGACCGGCCAATGGGCGCGGGCCATGGATCGCTGTCGAAGCCAACCCTCCTTTCTCGGTTATGTCCTCGAGGCCGCGATTTCCGAAATCGAGGCCGGATGGTCAAGTGTCGAAAAGAGTTTCGAGGACTGCCTCTCGGAGCAATCGTCGCGTCTATTTCGTAAAATCGAATATCTCTCGGTCATCGGCAACATCGCCCCCATGCTGGGACTCCTCGGAACCGTCGTCGGAATGATCCTCGCCTTCCGCGATCTGGCCGATTCCGACGGCTACTCGCGGGCCTCCGATCTGGCCGAGGGAATTTACCTCGCCTTGATCACGACCGTCGAGGGCCTCATCGTCGCCATTCCGTCGCTGGCGGCGTTCGCCATTTTCCGAAACCGAGTCGATGCGCTGGTGGCCGAAGTGACCTTCGTGGCCGACCGCGTTTTACGTCCCATGAAAAAGAAACTGCTCGCCGTCCAGTCGGAAACGGGAAGTGTTCCGCCGCAGACCGTCCTGCCACCGCAATCCCCGCAAACCCGTCGTGTTTCCAGCACCAACCCGGAAACGGCACCTCCTCCCCGGAGACAAGAAAATCGTGCGCGGCCGGGCCCGAAAAGCTCCGACTCCAACGCCCCGTCTCCACCACCTTCCAGCCGGAAGAAACGCCCCCCCGAGCCGCCGAAAGGAGAAGATCGCTGATGCGAGCCCCCACGTTGATTCGGCGGGAAGGACTTGGCTTCAACATGACGCCGATGATCGACGTCGTCTTCTTGCTGATCGTTTTCTTTCTCGTCTCCAGCAACTTGGTGCAGCAGGAAACGCAAATGGAAATCGATCTACCCGCGGCCCAAACCGGCGACCTTTCGCCAGAAGATCAAGGGCGCCACCTCATCATCAACATCCCGCGCGAAGGGGAAATCTTCGTCGGCGCTCGCCCGCTTGATCACGAAAAACTTGAAAAGCTTCTAACTTTCGAGCGGGGAAGGCAGGCCGAGTCATTGGAAATCCGCATACGCACCAATCGTCGGGTTCCCTATCGCGCCATCAAGCCGGTGCTGATCGCCTGTGCCGAAAGTGGTGTTTGGAACGTATCGTTCTCGGTCATCCAACCTTGAATCCATCTCGGGCCCGATGAGGTCCACCGCTTTGAGAGAGAAATATGAAGTCGGTCTCCCAGCAAACCAGGTCAAGCGACATCGAATTGAAGATGATGCCGATGATCGACGTGATCTTCCTGCTTTTGATCTTTTTCGTCTGCACCGCCAATCTGCGGAGAGTGGAAGAGGCATTGCCGACGAATCTCTCATTGCCGGGAAGCTTGTCGGAAATCGTTCCCCGCGATATGCTGGAAGAAGACTTGGACGAGGCCCGCATCCAGATCGCTTACCGGTCGGGAACCCCGAGTTGGCAAGTCGAAGGGCATTCGGTGGAGAGCCTCGGCCGTCTGCGACAATTGCTTGCTGCACTGGCAACGACAAAACATGATTTGCCGGTCATCATCGACAGTGACGGTGATGTGCCGATCGAGAATGTCATCGATGTCTACGATCTCTGCCGATCGCTGGGACTCATTCGAATCCAGTTCGCCGCTTCGATCGAGGAAGCTTCCCCCAATTCAGCCAATTGACGGCTCACGAAAAATGAACTTCTGCCGTTTCCTGATTCTGTTTTCCTTTCTTTTCGTGCCGCAGGCTTGGGCTTCGGCTTCGAACGCTCGCATACTGTCGGGCAAAAGAGTGCCGGAAGCGTCGTCACGCGATCTGATTTTTGTGCGCGGACTGGCCGAGCGTCGTCTTTTTGAATCGGCGGAACGCTTCTGCCGCCAACACCTCGAAAGCTCTTCCGTGAAAACCGAAGCGAAGGAGCAGATACTAATTGAATACGTTCGCGTGCTCACGGAACATCTGATCGCGGCAGGCGCCGCGGAAAGACGATCGATTCTGGAGCAGATGGAACAAGCCGAATCGCTTTCCCAGTCCGTGCTCTCGTCGTGGCGTGCTCGTCTTATGTTCGATTTCCAACTCGCCCTGACTTCTCTCATCCGTGGAGAACTCGCGAGAGCCGCCGCTTCGGTCCATCCCGACTCCGTCCCCTCAATCGAAGAAGCAAAAGAACATCTCCGCGCGGCGATGGCCAGGCTCGAAACGCTCCGACAGCGAATTCAAGAGACGATGAGAGCGTCTCCTTCCGGAGAAGAATTGACCCGAGAAGAGCTGCTTTCCTTCCAACGCAATGTGCAATTCCAAAAAGCTCACGCCTTGAAGGAACTGGCACTTTGTTATTCCGATCAGAGCTCTGATTTTCTCGATTCCCTCCAACAAGCCCTGGAATGTTTGGAGGAGATCGCAGTCCTGGAGCCCGACTCGCCGGTCATCTGGAAAAGTCGACTTCTCCGAGCGGAATGCCTTCGCCGACTGGGAGAAACGTCCCGCGCCGCAACACTGACCGAGGAACTCTCTCAGGAGCCCGCCCCTTCGGAGATTCGTCTCGAAGCGAAAGCAGAAGCCATGCGGCTGTTACTGGCCCAAGAAGAATGGGCCGGGGCCCTGGAAATGGTTCGAGAATCCGACAACAACTTCGCGCCGCAACCCGATCATCAACTGGCCCGATTGGAAGTCATGCTGGCACTCTGGCGAGAAGCGATCGCCCGGCAACAACCCGAAAAGGCGGAAACCTACCGGCGCATGGCCACCCGACAAGCGGATGCGATCGCCAGACTCTTTTCCCCTTACTGGCAACGTCGAGCCCAACTCAAACTCGCCCGATCGGCGAAACCGTCGGACACGGACTCGGAAGCTGGAGGAGATCGGGCGTTTCTGGAACAATTGGCCGAAGACGCCTACCGGCAACGTCGGTATGAAGAGGCGGTCTCGCTCTACGATCGGGCGGCGGAACAAGCGGAGCGTGAAGATCTTCAAAAGGAAGCGTTTCGATTGGAACTGATCGCGGCGTCACTGATGGCCGAACGGGCCGAGCAAGCACGGACGGCGGAAGAACAATCCCGCCGGCACGAAGAAGCGTTTGACCGCTATCGGCGGGTGGCCGTGAACCACACCTCCCTCGATCGATCCCCCAACGCCTATCTCATGGCTCTTTCGGAAGCGGGGGCCTTGGTGAAAGCCGGCAAGCTCAATCGACAAGGCTACGTCGACCTGCTTAAGAAATACCTGGCGCTCTGGCCCACTTCGGAAAACGCCGATACCATCCGAATCCAATTAGCTCAGCTCCTCCAGCACCTGGGAGAATATCGCGAAGCGATGGACCACCTCGAAGAGATCGCCCCGAGCTCCCCTTCCTTCGAACGAGCCGTCACGGAAGCCCGGCGTTGCGCGGCCGCCTTGGCGGAAACGATCACAAGCGCCCCCGAAACGCCTCCGCTCGGCGAATCGCTCTCCTACTCCGATCTCGCCAAGTGGTTCCAAAATTGGGGCGAACGAGGCACGACGTGGAACGACGGCGTGGCCCGGGTGAATCTTCTGGCGGCGGAATACTGGCTGCTTAGTGCAAGCGAGCAAGAAAAACCGACGTTTTTCCAACTGGCGGAAATCGTGCTTCACCGGGTCCTCGCCCGTGAACAGGCGGGAACCTCTCCTCTGCATGCCGACGCCCAGGCCCTGTTGGTCTATTCGCTGGCCGGACAGGGAAAACTCGAACAAGCCTCGGAACTGCTGCAACATCAAATGGAAGCCGACCCCGCCATTCTCCTCTCCACGCTGCAAGGGCTGAGCCGGCTGCCTTCGAACCTCCCGGAAGCGTGGCGGGAGAAGTTGGCCCGACTGCAACTCGATCTGCTCGACCACCTCGGCGAAAGCCGGAAATCCTTCTCCCCCGAAGAGCAACGCCAACTGACCCGCATCGAAGCGAAGGCCCTCGCCGCCGTGGGAGAGGTCGATCGAGCGATCGACATGCTGCAATCGGAAGCCGATCGAACCCCCGACGACTACGCCACCGAGCACGCCTTGGCGGAATTGCTTGCCGAACAGAACACCCCGAAGGCGCTCCGGGAATCGCTCGATCGCTGGCGGGTGCTCGCCCGGAGACTCCGCGAAGGATCGCCCCGGTGGTGGGAAGCGAAGGAGAACATCGCCCGGCTCCATCTCCGGCTGGGCAACCCCCGGCAAACGCGGAAGATGATCGAGCTGCTCGCCCTCCTGCGTCCCGATCTGGGCGGCCCCGAGCAAAAGAAACGCTTCCGGGAGTTGCTCCGGGAAGCGAAGCTCTGATACCGTACTCGAGGCGCGCATGAAAAACCGGCTCCCCCGCGAAAGAGGAACCGGTCCTTCGTATGCGAAAAACCCGACCCGGCCGACGCTCTCCCGAAAAACGCGAGAGAGCGCCGCGAGTGGTTTTTTCTATCCGGCTTAGCCGACCAGCATCGCCGCGTACTGCGGGTACTGGTTCGCAATGCCGAGCACCTTGGCACCCGACTGGACCAGAATCTGCGAACGGCTGAGGTTCGAGCTTTCCTGGGCGAAGTCGGCGTTGGAGATCGACGACTCGGCGGAGGTGAGCGCCTCGAGCGTGTTCTGCAACGCGGAGATGTTGACGTCGAAGGTCGATCGCTGGAGCGAACCCAACAGACCGCGGCTGGTCGAGATGTTCATGATCGACTCTTGGACGATCTTGTCGGCCAGCTTGGTGTTGGTCAATAAATCGGCCCGGCTTCCGGAACGCAGCTCATACATCCGGCCGGAGGGACCACCCAGCCGCGCGGTGTTCACGCTCTGGATTCCCAAACGGACCTGCTGGTTGGTGACCACATCGGGACCGAGCTGGAACGAGGCACCTCCGCCCTTGATGGTGAAGTCGACCTCGTCGCCGGCTTTGACGTCCTCGGTCATGCTGACCGAGAGGTCCAGCGTGGAGGTGTTCATCGACACTTCCAAACCGTCGCCGACGAGTGTCACGCCGTTGAGACGTCCGGCGATGTCCTGGCCGTAGTCGCGTTCGACCACCTTGCCGGCATCGTCCTTCACCTGCATGCCGCCGACGATATTGCGGACCGAAACGAACTGGTCGTCGCCGTAGTTGACCGACTCGATCGACAGCTTGTAGGCGTCGGCGTCCTGGTTGCCCACCAGCGCCACGCCGCCGAGGTTCGTCGAGGCCTCGTACGTGCCGCGGTAGGTGGAGACCTTGTCGTCGTCGGTTGTCACCACGCCGGACCCATCGCCCCGCTGTTCGAGGATGAAGCTGTCGGCCAGGTCCCGCTCGAACGCCGCCTGCACATGCAAAGCCGTCGTCGCTCCCTCGGAAATGAACACCGAAAGTTCCTTCGTCTCCTCGTTGTACTCGGCCCGCTCACTGCCGACGGTCACCGTCGGGTCGGCCACGTACTTGAACGTGATATCGTCGTATTGCGAACCTTTCAGCTTCGAGTAGATGGTGAAGCCGGCATCCTCGCCGTTGACCGCCACGATCTCGCCGACCGCCTGCGACGGCTGCATGTCGGTCCCGTCCTTGGCGAAAGAGATCGTCCCGGCCGCCAGCTTGCCCGTTCCCGCGGTCGTGTCCGTCGGGCTGATCGTCTGGCCGGGCGGCAGCCAGAGACTCGCGCTGATGTTCCCCGTATCCTCGGCCGAAAGCGTGTTCCAGTGATCGACCAGATCCTTGGCCGTGGTCGTGGCGAAGCCGTTCTCGTCGGTCGCCAAGCTCACCACGTAGTGCCCCTCCTCCTTGAGACCGCCGGAGGTCACCATCCGCGAGGTGTTCACATCCTCCCCGGTATCCGGGTCCTTGATCGTCGTGAGCGTGTCGGTCTGGGCCGCGATTTCCCCTTCCAGCGTACTGCTGCCGTACGCAGCGGCGCTGAAGAGGCTACCCACCACCTCGTCGTTGTTGATGATGTCGACCGCATTCTGCGCGAAGAGGCCCGTCGCCCCGCCCGATGTCCCGGTACCTACCGCGACATCCGAGACGTAATGCTCATAAAGCGTCACCTCGAGCACGCCGCCTTCATGGCCGCCGGTGGTGCCGGTGTTGCCGATCGTCGTGGCGATGCCGTTACTGAGGCTCAAGGCGCTGAAGTCGCCGCTTCCGTCGTTGAAATCATTGACGGTGATGGCACCGCCGGTCGTGTACGCGATGTCATCGTTGGTGTGGTCCAACTCGGCCGAGAAGTAGCCCCCCTCCATATTGTTGATCGCATTGATCGCCTCCGAGGTGGTCACATTATCAGCGTTGACCGTCACGATCAGATTCTTGCTCTCCTTGTCGTAGGTCGCCACCGCTTTTTCGGACTGGTCGGTATCGAGCTTGATCTTGATATCGACGTTGTTGTACTCGTCGCCTCGGTAGTTCGCCGAGATGATCATATTCCCCTTCTCGTTCGTATCGCCACTGCTGGCATAGGCGAACGCGTTCGAGGGACCCTCGATATACTGCACGCTTCCCTGCTGGTCGCCGACGCCCGTGATGGTCGTGGTCGGAGAACCCCCTGTTCCCACATAATCGCTGTTCACTCCCCGCTTGAAGCGGACGACCACATCGTCCATCGAGGCCCCGGTCTGTTTCGCCGTGAGCGTGAAGGCGGCGTCGGCGTTGGTCGCCGAGAGGGCGGCGGTCGCCGTGCCTTCGACATCCGGCTTGTACTCCACCCCGAGGTCGGTGTTCGCGCCGTCGACCTTGAACTCGATGTTCGCCTCGCCGTCCTGACCGAGGAACTGGATGCCGTTGTTATCGAGTGGATCGCCGTAGTAGGCCGCCTCGTCGAAGACGGTCAGCTTGCCCTCCCCGTCGCCACCGAGCGGGTCGGTCTGCGCGGTGATGAGTCCGGAGAGCGTCGCATCGTTGTTGATGTACTCGACCAGGTCCTTGGCCGTCACCTCGATCTCATCCCCATCCTTGCCGTCCTGCATCGCCGCCGAATAGACCCGGGAGAAGGTCTGCGCATCTCCGGAAGCACCGCCACCATTGATATTGCCCCGGGTGAGCGTACCGCTCCCGTCGTTGTCGACCGAGAAAGCACCGGTGAAGAGATTGCGGATCGACTCGTACGTGGAATCGGTATTCAGAGTGTTGACCACGTCCTCCGCCGTGATCGTCTCGTCGAAATCATACTGATCATCGGTATTCATGACCACGAACAGGGCGTTGTGGTCGGTGCCGACCTCGCCGTACAACTGCCCGGTCTTCTTCGATGCCAGATTTCCGCCGGTGGCCCAAGCAGTAGCTGTACCAACGGCTCCATTTTGTGTTGCATCGACGGAACGACTTAATTCCGCATCTTCCCATTCACTAGAGGCATTAAATCTCTCCGCCTTCATGGTGAAGTCGGTATCGGCTTCAACCGCGTCCTTGAGATCTCGAAGCGTCACACTGGAACCAGCCCCGAAGTGTGAAGTGATGACCACCTCCTTCTTCTCTTCATTATAAGAGGCGACCGCGGTCGTCATGCTGGTGTCTTCCACGAACCGGAAGGTGACGTCGTTGTACTTCGTCCCCTTGTCGTTGGCGGTGAACGTGAGTTTGAAGTCCCCCGTCGCCAAGCCACCAGGACCATCTTGCGCCGTCTGGAAGTGGACCGCCGCCCGCTGGGGCATCTCCTGGTACGAGAAGCCGACTTCGCCCGCCGCGACCTGGGCGGTGGTATTGCCGTTGACGTCGATCGTCAAATCTTGTGCGGTGCCCGTGTGATCGACCTCCTGGGCGATGTAGACGATGTCGGTATCGTTGTACTCGGTCCCCTTGATGTTCGCCTGGAAATCGAGCGCGTTGTCGCCGAAGAAGTCCTGGGCGATCGTGGCTGATTGCAATAATGTCGCCGTGGAAGGAGTGACCGTAAACGCCCCAGCCGTCACGGCCGTTACGGAGGTCGTGCCGCCACTGACATCTAAAACGGTTGCGGTCAGGCCGTCGATTTCATTAACCGCATCAATGACGGTGTCCGTCTGTAATGCCACTCCCGACATATCCCCCACAGTCAGAGTGAGGGTGCCGGAATCCTTGTCGAATTGGGCCTCGGCGGTGTCTGCGGCACCTCCGGAAGCGTCTTCGACCCATTTGACCTCGCGAACCTTCACGCCGGTGGTGGAACTCAAGTGCAATTGAGCGGTGCTACCTCCGGCTGTAATCGCTCCGGAACCACTGGTGACATCACCAACCGAGGCACCGACGACCATGCGCTCGACGCCCTGGCCCGATTCGTCGACCTTTTCCGCCACGGCCGAAGCACGTTCAGAGGTCTGGAGCTTGATGTCGATCACGCCCGCGTTGT
Organism: uncultured Planctomycetaceae bacterium; assembly: GCA_964632505.1. GTDB lineage: Bacteria > Planctomycetota > Planctomycetia > Pirellulales > Thermoguttaceae > CAZWCE01. The sequence continues at coordinate 48,282 of CAZWCE010000007.1, forward strand.
CGCCGACCGGGTCGGTGATCTCGTAGGAAGTGCCGGAGGATTCGCCGGCGGAGTACTTCACGAAGTAGTTGCCGGCCGCCTTGCCCGCCTCGGCGGCGGTGATCAAGACGTCGTTGTCCTTGCCCGCGCTGGTCGCCATGAGCTGGCCCTTGAGGGCATCCTGGCCGACCTTCGCCTCGACGCCGGTGGCGTCGGAAACGAGATTGATCGCCTGGGCCATCTCGTCGACGGTGGCCCCGTTCTCGAACTTGAAGACCTCGAATCCCTGGTTGCCGCCGACCTCGATGACCGTCTCCTCGGAAACGGCTTCCTGGTTGAAGTTCACGCGGGCCTTCTCGGCCGCCTGAGTAACCTCGATATTCACGCCGATCTCGTCGTACGTTCCGAAGTTCGCCTGGTCGATACGGAAGTCGGCAACCTGGTTCGGATTGACCCCTTCGGTGACGAAGTCGAGCGAGCCGTCCAACAGGGCGGTGCCCTGGAAGGTGGTCGTTTGGGAAATTCGGTCGATCGCTTCGAGCGAGGCATCGACCTGCAACTGGTTCGCGGAGATCTGCTCGGCGCTCATCGCACCGGTGTTCGCCGCCTCGTTGACCAGCCCGCGAATGTCGTTCAAGAGCGACGAAACCTGACCGAGGGCACTGTCGGCGGTCGAGACCATCTGGTTCGCCCGCTCAGTGTTCGAGATCGCCTTGGTCATGGCGGTCATGTCGCTCCTGAGGATTTCGCTCGCGATCAATCCCGCCGGGTCGTCCTTGGCGGAATTGATCCGCAAACCGGTACTTAACCGCTCGAGGGTGGTGCTCAACCCGTCCATGTTGTTCTGCAAACTGTACTGAGCCGAAAGCGACGGCACATTGGTATTCACATAGAGTCCGGCCATCTGTAATAACCCTTTCTGTAAAAAACCAATTGTCGAAGCTCGACCGGGTCGCGGGGAGTGAACGAATCCTAGTCAGAGTTTCGCGAGGACGATCCCGAGCAACGCTTGCCCGAGAAACGAATCGCCCTTTGGTTCATTCCAAAGTTGAAACCTTCCTCCCTCACATCACGCATGAGGAGAGGAAACCAAGTAAAATGTGACAGCATAGTCGGTCTATATTGTCACCGGGCACGGTTCCACGACGGAACAGTGTCCTTGGTGAGAATATCGACCTGAGAATTTAGGTGCTTTAGAGAACAAAGCTAAAATCGGCAATTTTCTGTGGTGCCGTTCCTTTTCCGGGAGTACTATTCGGCAGACCGGAATAATCGGGAAAAAGGAAAAAACCCCGGTGGGACGGATGTTTTTCCCCCGGGGTGTCAGGACCTGAATATTCGTAACAACCGTACCTGGTGGATGTTAAGGTAATCCAATGATACGGGATGTTCATTTCGTCATGTTTTCACCGAATGTTCCAGCGGAAGGGGTTATCTCGCTTTTGGCGACCGGCGATCCTTCCGAGGCGGTTTTCCGTTCGTTCGACTTTTCGGGGGAGGATGTGTTCAGTTCTTCTTTTTCGCGCTGGATCGCCTCGTACACTTCCTGACGATGGATCGACACTTCCGAGGGAGCCTGGACCCCCAATCGCACACGGTCCCCGCGCACGTCGACGACGGTCAAAACGATGTCGTCTCCAATATAGATACTCTCATCGCGATAGCGGGAAAGAACCAGCATGGGTACCAACTCCTGCATCAGTGATTATGGTTTGCTCGTCCGACGTCCGGGCATCGAGCCTACATGAGTCCACTCTCGATCAAGCCCGCGCAAGGACAGTGCTCGCCGGGAACGTCGGCTACGTCGAAATCAATCGCCTATCTCAAGATAACTCGAGATATCACTCGAACGCTCCATCGAAGTCTCTTCGTCGTCGCCGTCCTGGCGGAAACGCTTTTCTCAGCGCAACGCGGGCAGCGGGCACCTGGAAGCGTTGCTCCATGGTGTTTCTTCCGCGCAGCAAGGGTGCCTTCGTCTCACCAGGTGGGACATCGAGCCTTTGTCGGCCAATAGGATCCCCTCCCATTTGATGGAAGACGCTCCTTTGGATGGAAAATGTATCGTTCGCACCGCGAATTTCTTGCGAACTCCCCAATGCGACAAGATAAGCCGCTAAAGCAAGAAGGGTGCCTTACGAGTTATACATCGCCTAATTCGGTATAGAAGATTTAGAAAAACTGGCTATTTTTGGCGATATAGGGAAAGATATTCTAAGCAAGGCCGCCTTCTTTTGGGGTGAACGGCCTTGGATACAGCCCAAGAGAGGGGAGATACGATCCAAAACCAAAGAAAAAAGCCGTGCTCCTGCATCGTAGAAGCACGGCTTCGTGAAAATCGAGTCGATGAGGCGATCGATATCGATTATTTCTTCAAAATCGACTTTGCCAGTTCATCCTGGGCTTCATGCGCCATGGGAAGCCCCGTGACCTTGGCCGTTTCCTCGTTGGCGGCCATCAGGTCTTCGCGAGCAATTTCCGAAAGTTGGAAACGTCGAGCCCCGGCCATGAACTGCTGGAGACCGCAACCGAGCTTATCGGCGTATCCGTACATGGCGATCGCACCGAAGGGAATGTTCTTCATCTCGTCGGCGCCGACCTTGTTCTTCACCGCTTCCCATCCCGCGAAAAGCTCTTCGGGGGTTTCGCCGATCTTGGAAACCGATTTCGGCAACGTCTCCCAATAGCCGTTGAGGTCTTCTTTTCGCTCGGGATGGAAGACTCCCTCGATGTTGCTTCCCAAAAAGCCGGGAATCATCGGTGCGCGGCCCATGCAGACCAGCTTGGTGTAAGGGGCGCATAAGGCGATCGCCTTGTAGAGGTGATCCTCGCGGGCAAATCCTCCGGCGAGCGAAATATCGGGAACTTGGACACCTTTTTCCGCCAGAATATCGCAGTATTCCGCCGTTTTGGCGTGCAGATGCAAATTCGGCACTCCCCAGTGCTCCATCATATTCCAGGGGCTCATGCCGGTTCCGCCACCAGCTCCGTCGATGGTGAGCAGATCGAGCTTCGTGTCGGCCGCGCACCGGATCGAGAGCGCCAACGCTTCCATGCCGTAGGCCCCCGTCTTCAGGGAGATGCGTTTGAAACCGAGCTTGCGGAGCTGTTCGACATTATGGACGAAATCGTTGTAGACCTCGTCGGCTTGGTCGATATTCGTGGCCCCCAAACGGCTGTGTCGGGCGAACGATTTCAGGGAACCACTCTTGTAAGCGGCTTCGGCGACGGGGTCATAGGGATTCGGGTCGACCACATACCCCCGATCCTTGAGAAACTTGGCGTACTCGATGTCGGTGACCTGGATCTCTCCGCCGATATCCTTCGCGCCCTGTCCCCACTTGAGCTCGAGGATGATTTTGTCGCCGTACTTTTCGGCGAGATATTCGGCAACGCCGTTTCTCGTATCTTCGACGTTCATCTGAACGATGATCGCCCCATGGCCATCGTAGTAGCGGAGGAACGTGTCGATTCGGCGGTTCAATTCCGGCGCCGATCGGATTTTTCCGTCCTTCAGCTCCGACTTCCGGTCGACACCAACGACGTTCTCACCGACGACGATGGGAAATCCGCAAAGCGCGGCCCCCACCGCAAAAGAAGGCCAGTACTTGGCGGCAATGAAAGTAGAGCCCAACGCCCCGGTCATGATCGGGATCCGGCACTTCGTCTCGACCTCGTTTCCGAAGGAGGTTCCGATATCGACGTTCGGAAAGATACAATCATCCGGATCGTTCGATAAACCTTCCCTGAGGCCATGTGCTCCGTAGGCGTATCCCTGAATCCGCAAGGCTTGGTATCCGGCACCATTGGCCGTAATTAAAGAAGAACCGGAAGTGCACTCGCCGAAACGGCGTGGATAGAGCAGCTTCCGCCCCACGAGCGAGGAAAGCCAGGTTTCGCATTTCCCCTGGCAATCGGCGAGGCAGAGAGTACAGAGCCCCGACTCGCATGGATTCCCTCGATTGGTGGTTTCGAGAACATCGTTCGTTTTTCGCCAATGTATCATGCCCGACTCCTTTGAAAAAAGCAAACATTTTCGGCAAGAACTTGCCACTATAACGGTCAAAAAATTGGGGATTTGCCGTTATGCTACCAACAAACAACTAGATGGTCAACCATATGAGGGGGCTTGGAATAAGCCCCGTCGCGATACAACGGCATAATTGCCGAAAGGCGGCATTTTTTAATATTAGCTGTATTGCTAAACCGGTTTTGGAATGCTAATATCTTAAAAACCCCGCTTCATGACCTGCCGGAACCCGCGAATGAAATTCCGGCATTTTTTCCGGAAATCCATCATGGACAAAAAAACCAAGAAGAGAATCTCCATTTTGCAGGTCCTTAAAGAAGAGGCCAAGCCGGTGAGCTCCTCCCGAATCACCGAGATTCTTTTGAACGCCGGGCTCGATTACAGCGAACGAACCGTTCGGCTCTATCTCAAAGAGATGGACCACACCGGATTGACCGAATCGCACGGCAGACGCGGCCGCATGATCACCCAGAAAGGAATTGAGGAACTGCATGCCTCACAGGTGCTCAATCGGGTCGGGTATTTTTCGGCAAAAATCGACCAGATGACTTACCGCATGAACTTCGATTTGCCGACTTGTGCGGGATCGCTCGCCGTGAACACCTCGATCGTCTCTCCTTCACTCATGTTGGAGTGCATCGATGACATTTGCCGTGTTTTTTCCGAAGGTTTTGCCATGGGCACCCGCGTCGCGCTGTTGAAACCGGGAGAAACGTTCGGGAATATCGCGATTCCGGAAAACTGCGTCGGTTTTTGCACCGTCTGCTCCATCACCATCAACGGCGTTCTACTGAAACACGGCATCCCGATGAGTTCGCGTTTCAGCGGTCTGCTGCAAATCGAGAATAAGAAGCCGTCCCGCTTCGTCGAGCTGATCCATTACGATGCCACGAGCATCGATCCACTGGAAATCCTCATCCGTGCCGGAATGACCGACTACACCAACTCCATTCGAACGGGAAACGGCAGAATCGGCGCCGGATTCCGGGAAATGCCCGCCGACTCGAGAGAGGTCATCTCTCTCATCGCGGAACGAATGGAAAAAATCGGGCTCGGCGCTTTCATGGAGATCGGCATGCCGAGCCAGTCGGTGATCGACATCCCCGTCAGTGAGGGCAGAATCGGGGCGATCGTCATCGGAGGCCTCAATCCGATCGCCATTCTGGAAGAAGCAGGTTACCGCGTCTATTCCAGGGCCCTGACGGGATTGATGGAATATCATCGCCTCTTCCATTACTCCGAATTGCCCGACCGGTTGAAAGAGATCGCTCGGAAGATTCCCAAGAATGATCCACATCCGCAGAAGTAGCGCCCACGGGTTTCACGCATGGATGCGACGCTCAATAAGGAATCAAGAGATTTCGCTCAGGAGTCGAGAGAGGTGTTTTCTTCTTCCAGCGGATCGGTGGGCGTCGTCAGGTCGACGGTTTGCTCTTCGAAAAACGCCTGAAGTGAAGGATCGATCTCCGAGGATGTTGCGGACGTCTCTTGCTGATCGACGAGCTCGGCGAGCTGAGACTCCTGAGAAGCTTCCTCGCTCGGCTCTTCCTCCTGCTCTTCCGCCGAACCGGCTTCCTCACGAACATCGCGTGATTGATCCGCCGGTCCTTCACTTTCCTCGCGATCATTCGGTACTTCCGTACTCTCTTTCGAGGGCTCGATCGCTTCCACCTCCCGCTGGGGATCTTGAGAACGATCGCCGACCGCCCCTGGCAGCGAAGCATCTTCGCGGTCCGAATCGAACGGCTCCGACTCACCCTTTTCCCTCTCCTCGGGCTCTTTCTCTTCAGAAGGATCGGTCACGGCGTCCGCCGGGTCGGTGCTCGCTTCCTCTTCTTCAGCGTCGGATTCTTCTGACCCGAAAAGAGTTTGCTGGACGACTTCCCAAGGAACCTCTTCTTCTTCGATTTCCACGCCGTCACTCTCTTGGAAATTATCTTCGGAGGATTTCGATCCTTCCGCATCCTGATCGTCAGAATCACTGTCGCAACTCTCGTCGGACACGGATTCCGATTCCGGTTCTTGTTCGACCGGCAAACGGTCTTCCGCTTGTTCGTCGGAGGGATGCGATTCTTCCGGGGGCTCCACGTCGGAAGCAGGAGGCTCGTCGTCCTTCACTTCGCTTGGAGCTTGATCCTCAGGTTCTTTTTGTTCGAACTCTTCGAGCACTTCCTCGACCTCATCCATACGTGATTCGATCGAGGCGGCATCGTCGAAAGATTCGTCTTCGGAGGCGGGCTCGGAATCTTCGTCGTCAAGGAAGTCGGTTGCCCGACGACGGACCGCCTCCATCTCTTCCTGCGTTTGCTGCTCCTCGGTCACCGGTGGCTCGGACGTCTCCTCGGCAGAAGCTTCACTCTCCACGGGCTGGGAAGTTTCTTCCGGCTCCGCTTCCCCGTTCTCGGTAGGTTCGACATAAGTTTGCTCGGTTTCTGCCTCTTCTTCGTCATCGTCCATCATCATATCGGCGATTCGATCGATCTCTTCCGCCTGTTCATCGGTGAGATAGCTCGAAGACGTTGCTCCCTCCGAATCGCTGGGGTCGGACTCTTTCTCTTCGAGGGCATCCATGAGATCCTCTTGTTCGCCTGCGGCCGCCTCCTCGCTGCTTTCGGGAGAGAGGGAATCGGAAGCGTCGCTCTCGTCCTTGTCTTGCACCAATCGCTCGATCGCCTCTTCCTGATCAGCCTCCGACTCTTCCTTTTCGAGCGCGGCATCGAGAAGATCGGAAGCATCGTCCGAAGACGGTTCCTCTTCCAAAGCATCCTCCTCCCCATACTCCTCCTCCGATGCATTGGCAAACTGCATGAATTCATATCGTTTCTTGAAATGGATCGCCAGAGCCACTCCCAAGAAGAGGTTGGTTGCATTGACTAATAGAAAGAGGAAGAAAAACACGACGATGCCTCAAATCACTCTTCGGCGGTTCACTCGAAACACTACCAATCCGGCCGATTTGCCATACGGGAAAAATGCGCGGATACGCTTCTTCATGTTCGCATCAGCAGCACCCAGTGGGGCACGCATCAACGCCCGGAGGGCCGCATCTTTCATGGGTCATCCCGGGTTCTCTATCGATACGACGCTCGATAATATAGTATAGGACACCTATTTTCAGGGATACGAGGATCGAGCGAGAAGCATCCGGTTCGCTTCGCGGAAACCAGGGATCCCGGTCCGGTTGCATCAATTCTTCGGGGAAAGAGGATTGCCGGAAAGAGATGTCGGTCACGCCACCCATTCGTCAACGCTCTCCGGTCACCCGGCCAACATGCCGGCGGTCACTTTCCATGCAATGACGACCAGCCCCAAAAAGAACACCCAATACGCGAAGAGATAAAGCCGACCTTCATTGAGCCACTTGAGAAGCCAAAGGAGCGAGACCACCCCGACGGCGAAGCTGACCACCGCCCCCAGGGTCAACAGACTGAAATCGGCAATGTTCGGCGTTTGATCGAGAAGTTTCAGCGCTTCCAGGAGCCCCGCACCACCGATGGCGGGAATCGCCAGAAGAAACGAGAAACTCGCCGCCTCATCTCGCCGCAAACCGCAAAACAATCCCGCGATGATGGTCGCTCCACTTCGGGAGATGCCCGGAAAAACGGCCAACCCCTGAAAGAGGCCGATCAAGAGCGATTGACGGTAGCTCATTTTCGCGGCAAATTGATCTCCGACCTTCCCTTTCGCCCAGAGCAGCAATCCTCCGGTCACCAGGAACATGAATCCGGTGAACAGAGGAAAATTCAGATATTCGCCAAGCATCTTTTCGATGAAGATGCCGATGATCGCCGTCGGAACCGAACCGACGAGGATCAATGGAATCATGCGACGTTCTTCCCGTAGTATGAATAAAATCTTTTTCCAATAAACCACGACGATCGCCAAGAGCGTCCCCAAATGCAGCACGATGTTCATGGTCAGCGACTCCACGGGAAGCTCTTCTCCCAACGTGGCGAACAAATCGGAGATGACGACGAAATGGCCCGAGGAACTGATCGGGAGAAACTCTCCGATGCCTTGGATGATGGCGAGGACGATGATCTCGATGGTGGGTAGCATGAAATCGACCGGGAGGGATGGAGAAGACGAATGCGATTATACCCAAGGGCTGAACCACGGAAGCCCCTGGCAGGAACGATAGAATAATATGCCGTACAAATTCGGCCGGGTGGCGGGGATTATTGAAAAACTCGCCTTGTGGACGAAAAAAATGCCCGATCCTTTGGATTTCAGGACCGGGCACGGGGACGATCGAGAAGTCGAAATCACGGAAGCTCTAACGACGTTGTCCGCGATAAGTTTGCGGAGGATCCTGCTCCGGAACCTTCAATTGCTCCCGTTTCCGCTTGAGTTCCTCGTGCAATGCCTCTTGGATTTCGGCATAGGCCGGATCCCCGTATTTGCTGTCCAACTCGAGGGGATCCTCCTTCAAATCGATCAGCTCCCACTCGTCGACGTCGTCGTAGAAGTGGATCAGTTTGTAGCGTCCGTCATACACTCCATAATGCCGTTTCACGCTGTGCACGGCCGGATATTCGTAATAATGATAATAGAGCGACGTTCGCCAGTTTTCAGGCGTCTTGCCTTCCAGAATCGGCTTGAAGCTCAGCCCCTGCATATCGCCGGGGATGGGCAGACCGGCAATATCAAGGAAGGTTTCCGCGAAGTCGAGATTGGAGACGATGTCGCGATTGACCACGCCGGCCTCGACCACGCCGGGCCAGCGAACCAGCAACGGGGTCTTGAACGATTGTTCATACATGAATCGCTTGTCGAACCAGCCATGCTCTCCGAGATAGAATCCCTGATCGGAGGAATAAATCACGACCGTGTTCTTCTCCAACCCGTTTTCCTCGAGAAAATCGAGCACGCGGCCGACCTCGTCGTCCACCGACGCGATACACGCGAGATAATCACGCATGTACATTTGGTACTTCCACTTCACCAGAGCCGGATCGGTTCCCTTGATCTTCTCCTGGATATTCTCTCCGAAGAGCTTTTTGAACTCGGCGATTCGCTTGTCGTAACAATCATTCCAGAACTCCTTCTGCTCCTCGGTCAGATTGCCCGGGGGGCCCACCAATTTGAGGTCGCGCGCGGTCATCGTCAGCGCGATCGACATATCCTGTTCCCGTGCGGCGCTGGTACGTCCCTGATAATCATCGAAGAGGGTGACCGGTTCCGGAAAGACGGTATCGTCGTACATACCGAGATACCCCGGGCCCGGTTCCCAGCGGCGATGCGGCGCTTTGTGCTGGTACATCAGCATGAACGGCTTGTCCTTGTCTCGTTTGTTTTCCAGCCAATCGAGGGCGAGGTCGGTGATGATGCGCGTCGTGTAGCCGGTATGCTTGATGCGTTCGTTCCCGTTCTTGATCATCGGCGGATTATAATAGGGCCCCTGGCCGATAAGCACTTCGGAGTAATCATATCCCTGCGGCGCCATGTGCGTACCAAGATGCCATTTCCCGATCACCGCCGTTTGGTAACCCCCCTTTTGCAGCAGTTTCGGAAAGGTCTGCTGGGTCCCGTCGAACTTGTTACCATTGCAGCAGAAGCCGTTGATGTGGCTATGCTTGCCCGTCTGGATCACCGCCCGGCAGGGGCCGCAAATGGAATTCGTCACGCAGCAGTTCGTGAAGAGCATCCCTTGATTGGCGATCCGATCGATGTTCGGTGTTTTGTTGATTTTCGAACCGTAGGCCCCGATCGCTTGATAGGCATGATCGTCGCAGTAGATCATCAAGATGTTCGGCCTTGAATCCTCCTGCGCAGCGGCCATGCGCGTCATCCCGCCGAAAAGCATCACAAGCCCAAGCGTCCAAAGCAGCATGGGCGCCGTCATTCTCATCGATTTTTTCATTCATCCATCTCCTTGTCCCAAATAAGTCAGCAAAAAAACATTTCGCATGACCGGCCGAGAACCTCTCCTCTTCGCGCGAGAGGAAGACAAAACCGAACATGCCGCTCGTTGGAAGTGAATCCGGGTCGGATATCCCTACAATAGACATCATTATATCGAACGGATCGTCGCGTCACAAACTGAACAGACGAATAGACTCAGAACTCTCGTCCTCGGAGCCCCTTCAGCGGCACCATTGCGAGAAAAGCATGTCAAGAATGACACCGGATCGCCGGGAAACATCATTCCACGAGAATGAGCTTGGGAGCGGGAATCTTCACGCCGTAGACCGAGCCGTACCGCTTTGTGATCTGGCGATAATCGTAACGGAGAAACTCCCACATTCCCTTGGGCGGTTCGGCATCGAGCCACTGATGGGTCAAACGCTTGACGATCGCGTCGTACTTCTTTTGCGAACTGCCGTGGGCGTAACAACGTCCCCCGAAGCGCCGCAGGTCCCCATCGAAACTCGGACTGATGTGATACAACTCGTGTACGATCGTTTCTAATTTATCGAACAGCGAAAGCTCCAGGAAACGAGGCAAATAGAAATTGAGGATGTAGAGGTACTCGCCTCCCTCCGAAGAAAGATAGGACTGGATCTTCCATTTTTTGCCGGAGCGGCGGGTGATTCGTTTCCCGTTCTGAAAACGGAGCGGTGTGAGGGAAGCGAACATGCCGTGAGAAGTGGCCCGGCGTGTCTGACAAAAGCCGATCGCCACGTAATTCATGTCGATGTGATTCAGGGCGCCGATACGATCGGTCATATCTCGGCATACACGATCGATGGCGGAGGTGAAATCGAACTTCTGCCTTGGACCGACCTGTTCCATAGAACCGGGATTCAGGGGAGGAGGTGTCTTTTTCATGGATGCATATGATGGCGGGAATCGATGTTGCCCGTCTTCATCGTTCTCGGGTAACGGCCGTCTCAAGGGCGACGGTAGGATAAGGTCCGAGAGGATGAAGAAAAGAACAGATTCGAATGATTCAAGGTCGCATCAGTACTGTAGCCCTTGCATCCCGAATGGATCTCGGGAAGGTTGGAAGGCCGAGGGTCGCCCTCGGTTCCGTGGGGATGCGACGCTCAAAAATGATCTCACCGAAATGGTAAACGATCCTTTTATTCTATCTCGATTCATGGGAAAAACAAGATTATTCCCTCTTTACGAATCGAATTCCCGAAACGACTTCGCAGCCGGCCATCCCCGCTTGGAGAAAACACAATCGACATCGTTTCGCGGCGACCGCGTGAAGGGAAAGCAACGGTGTCGCAGGGGCCCACCAAAACCGCGATCTATTCCGAATTCGGTTCGTCACCACCCCTCTCTAAAAAATAGGTGACCTGCAAAGCCTACGCAAAAACGACAGTGCGATTCGAACTCTCCGAACCCTCTTGGAGTCAACAAGATGTGAAATTCCTTCACTTTTTGGATTTTTTCGTGTCCGTTTTTTTCGGTTGTCCACCATAATGACAAGTAGAGGGAGTTGGCGAATCGCTCCCCCGAAGATCCCAGGAAACGACAACACCACTTTCCGTCGTGGAGATTCGATCGGCCGTATCGAAAGGGATGAGCGAAACGATCCGTGGCGGTTCGCTTATTGCCGCCCGTCGGTGAATCGACTCTCTCCCGTCATGACGGACCAAGGAGGTCTCCGATGAGAATCACCCTTTTCTTAATCGCCCTGGCGTCCACCTGGTCATTGATGGCTCTGATGCCCGCAACGACTCCGGCGCAAAACAACAGCGATCGCGCCGTCACCAATCACGCCCCCGGGCAGTTTTACCAAGCCCAGGGACCATTCCACCACAAAAGACACAATCCGTTTTACCGTCCGATGAAACGTCCCAACGTGCCGGACCGCGGAGATTCCCAACACCGTCGGCATCACGGAGGAAAACACTACCACCACCATTATTACCACCCGGTGGTGCCCTATTACCATCCTCCGGTCTACTACTACCAACCTCGAAACTTCTACTACTACCGATTCGGTTGGTAGGCGTCGAAGAGGCGGTGATTTTCCCAAACCGCCTGCCGCCGTGCATCAGAGAGTTGCTTCGAAACGCAATCCGAATACGAATGCGTCGCGGTAGGTCCCCGAAGGCCGTCCGATGTATTGGAGGTCGGGCTGGAGGATCAAGTGATCGGTCAACCGGCATTTGTAGAATAATTCCAGCGCGGCCTCGTTCGGGGAGGATACGCCCGCGTATCGGCTGAAAAGCACCGTCGAGACGCCGGCCCCCAAGATGTCGGCATCCCTTCCCGGGAGGAAGCCATGATAGACGATTCCCGCGCTCCAATAATGATTCAGTTCGGAGCGATCTTCCGGGGCCCAGGCATATTGCCCGAAGGCGGCCAGCCCTTGCTGTACCTCTTCCGCTTCGGGCTCTTCCGAAGTCAACCATTGCTCCACGCCGTAATAGAATCCGTGCGCCCCCTGGAAGTTTCCCGAGCCGGCGGCGAGATCGTCCCACTGGCCGCTATGGTACCATAGGCCGGCATGCATCTCACCGGGAAGTTGTTCGTCGGCCAGGGCATAGCGAGCGTGGAATTCATAAAGCGACATCGAAGTGCCGGAATCGGTGAACCCCCAAATGCGCCCATCCGGTTCGCCATCGAAGATTCCGAATTCGAAATCGAGCCAGTCGGTCAGCTCCACCAGCGTCACCGCCGCCAGGGCCCCGTCCGGGTAGCTGGCCATCGGAACGGTGGGATGAAAGCCGTATGAGGAGTTGATGAAATCACCGGCGATGTGAACCACCGCAAATTCGAGATTCGCGTCCTGCTTCCCCAGACGGAGAACAACATCGCCGTCAAGGAAATGGTGCTCGTACCAGTATTCGCTCACCTGCATGCGATGAGGTGAGTCGATATTGCTCAGAATTTGGACATCGCCGACATATTCTTCGGAAATCCCGCGCCCGTGCATGTTTTGGGCAAGAATGGAACAGGTGCCGTTTTTCCAGAATCCCATCGCCTCAGTATCGCCGGTGAGCACCAGATCGGCCAGCCCCATGTATTCGGTTGCCTGCTGGGTCGACCGGCCCCCCCGCATGTTCGTAAACATTTCGCCTGTATAGAGATACTCCGCCGCGACCGCCTCTCCGCCGTGGACAGCCGGGAACAGGCCCCCGAGCATTCCTTCCTCTCCAACTCCAGGATTCCCAAGAGGTTGCTGCAATTGTCCCGCAAAACGAGGAGACGCCCCCCCGGGAGAGCCGTTCCCCCGCTCCCTTCCTGACAATCCCCCCTCTTGCGACAAAAATCCATCGACTCCAGCCCCCTCACCAGCGTGCAGCTCATGTGCAGACGTTGCGACATGCTTTTCCTCCTGGGCAAGGCGATTTTCCTGATCGCCACCCGACGGCATCGCTGGGGAAAAGCGCCCCGGAAGAAGCATTCCCAACATTAAGCACACAAAGAGGTTACGCACAACATTCCTGTCGATGCCGCCACGATTTCCCGACCGATTCCACATGGCTCGCCTTGTTTCTCCGGATCCTTGTAGCAATAGCAAAATATTAACTGATCTTTCCGAGTGCTTCTGAGAACTCATCGAAAAACCGATACTTTTCCCGAACGATCCCTCGGAACGATGGGGATGGCCACCATATGAGGATTATCGTTGCCAATTAATCGTCATCTACTCGTTTTCTCAAAAATTCCCCGTGTGCAGATCAGGTAAAGCGTAACGATCCCGTAACCATTCTTGCCGCGGGAAGCACTCCCATCTCGAACTTCTTCGGCATGAGGGATCCATTGACCGGTTTCCACCGCATGGTACGCTTAGAAAGTCACATCATTAGGAAATGGCCCAAGGCATATAGATTCTTTTTCCACCCCAATCCTACCGAGTTTTTCATCATGGCACTCTCCAACGACCACTCCTCACGTCTACTTCGGGACGAAGCGCTCGACCGGCTTGCCCACGACTCCTTCGATCTGTTGATTGCCGGGGGAGGGATCGTCGGCGCCGGCATCGCGCGCGACGCCGCCATGCGAGGGCTCCGCGTCGCGTTGGTCGATCAACACGACTTCGCCTTCGGCACCAGCAGCCGAACGAGCCGCATGCTCCACGGCGGATTGCGTTACCTTTCGCAAGGTCGGGTCAAACTCGTCCGGGAAGCAAATCGTGAGAAAGGGATCCTCCGTCGCATCGCCCCGCATCTTTCCCCGCCTCTTCCGTTCCTCTTCCCCGCATACGACCAAAAAACACGGCCGCTGTGGCAATTGAAGATCGGGGTGAAAGCCTACGATCTGCTCTGCGGTCCCGATGGGAATTATGAGCCTTCACGTTCGATGGGTATCGATGAAATCCTCGAGCAATTGCCCGGTCTGAACGATCAAGATCTTCAAGGAGCGGTGCGTGTACTCGACGGTTTCACCAACGACGCGCGACTGGTCCTCGATACACTCCGTTCCGCTTCGATCGCCGGCGCGGTCGTGGCGAACTACGTGCAGTTGCAGGAAGCCACGCCGGTGCCGAGCGGCTGGAAGTGCTACCTGAAGAACCTGGAAAGCGACCAAGCGTTTCAGACGACCGTCCCGGTCTTCATCAACGCGACCGGTCCCTGGTCGGACAAACTACCCATGGCGAGCATTCCTTTGCGACGAACCAAGGGAATCCATTTGGTCGTACCCCACGAGCGTCTCCCCGTGCCGGAAGCGGTGATCGTGACGCGCAAGGATCGCTACCTCTTCGCCATTCCCTGGGGAGAGCGAACGATTCTCGGATCCACCGACACCGATTACGACGAATCGCTCGAAGAGATTCCCGTCACCGGAAGCGATATCGCTTACGTGCTCGATGTGATCAATGAGGCGTTCCCAAGTCAAGAGCTCTCCTCTTCCGACATCGTCGCGACCTGGGCCGGCGTGCGTCCGCTCATCTCCTCCGGCGGAGACGAAGGCCCCTCGAACATTTCCCGAAGGCACAAAATCGCGATGCCGTATCCCGGTTGGCTCGACCTCGCCGGTGGAAAACTGACGACCTATCGGCAAATCGCCGAGGAGACGGTCGACCGAGTGCTGGATTATCTCACTCTGAAGGCGAAACGCTGCCCGACCGCGGAAACCGCGCTGCTGCCGCCCAGCGCGGTGGAGCAGTGCAGCACGGTCGTTCCCATCGAGCCTACTCGAGAACAGATCGCCCATTACTGCCGCCATGAATGGGCCTTTCGCCTGGAAGACGTGATGGTGCGGCGCGGGGGATGGCATCATTACGGAAAAGAGCGTCTCCGGCGTGCCCGAGCGGTCGCCGACTGGATGGCCGAGGAGCTCGATTGGCCGGAAGAGAAAAAAGCGGAGGAACTGTCCCATTACGAGTCGATCTGCGCTATGTAAGGACGTCCATCATGCAGTGGGGCGTCGTCACTCGAGGACGATATCGCGGTAGATCGGCAAGTGGCGGTAATAGACCTCGAGCATGTAGATCGACAGGCAGGTCACGTAAAGCCGGCCGCCGTGCTGCCCCCAGGCGTCGCGCGAGGGATCCCAACTGCCGGTCTCGTTGCCTTCGCGGATCTGCATCTCCGGAACCCGTTGCCGCATCACCTCGTTCCAGCGCTGCCAGTACTTGCTCCGATGGCCCATATGATGGGCGACCTGGGCGGCATAATACCAGTAGTAGACATCGGGATCGCGACTGTAATCGATGCGATTCTCCGGTGAGGTGAGCCAGGCGAGCCCGGCTTGAAGACGAGGGTCTTCCTTCTTCCATCCCAAATACTGACGGCACAAGAGTGCTTCGGCGGTCATCGGTTTCGTGAAAGGATAGCCCGGTTCATACGCATACCGACTGCCGTCTCCATTCGCGACGGTATTCAGGAACAAATCGACCCTCTCGAGCGATTCGGGATCGACGGTCAACCCGGCCATCCGGGCACTTTGCAGCCCCATCAGCACCCATCCGGTCACGGAGGTGTCGGACCGCCCGCCGGGGAAATACTTCCATCCGCCGGAGGAGCTTTGATTCTTCAGGCAATACTCGATCGCCTTCTCGGCCGGCAATCGATATTCCGACTGGTGAGTCATGGCGTACAATTCGCAAAGTGCGATCAGGCACTGCCCCTGCGTGTAGAAACGCGATTGCGGCTGTCCTCTACGGAAGAAGCACCCGAAATCGTCTTGTTGCTTGAGGAGCCAGTTCCATCCCCTTTCGACCTCGTCGCGATATTGCCCCCGGAGGGTGGTGCTGCCGTTTCCCTGGAAGGCCAGAAGCGCCATCGCCGTCGCGGCGGAACGATTTTCCCGCGACTCGTCGACCCCGTCGCGATAGGGACCGGTCAGTTTCCAACTGCCGTCACGTTGCTGGTTCCGTGCCAGCCAGGCAAGCCCTCGCTGGACCGCCTCTTCGGTCAGGGCCGTCCCGCCGTACTTGCCCAAGAGCGACTCTTTCGAACCTTCCGTGCGACCTTCCAAGGCAAGTCCGATCGCGTTGCGCGCCGGATCTTCCGAAATGAAGTTGGTACCGTCTTCCAAAAAATCGATCGGGTTGATCAGGTTCTGGAGAGGATCCTCCACCAGATTCAGTTCCTCGGGGGTCACGGCCACTTCGAGGGTCTCCGATTCATCGAAGACGCCCAAATCGCGCTCGAGCTGCTTGCCGAGTTGCTCGGAAAAGGTCGCCTCGAGTTGGTCGCCGGAAATGAACTGCGGCAACACGATCAGCGCCAAGAGAAGCATCAAAAAGATGTGAACCAAAAGGCTGATCAGCCACGGCGGGGCGTTCTTGACCGCCACATCCGACAGCGCCTCATGATCTTCCTCCGACGAGGGAACCACTTTCTCGGAGGTCCGCGGAGCCGGTTGCTTTCTCTCCTCTTTCGGGCGCGTATCGATTTTCGGAAGAGGATGCCGCGAAACCGCCTCGCCCTGGGAGTTCGAGCGCGCGGTCCCCTTCCCACGCAGCGGACCCGCGGGGGTGGAACCTGAACGTTTTTCCCGAGAAAGGGGGCTCTCTTGTCGGGGAGCGTCTTTCGAGCGACGCGACTCCTCCACCATGATCCTTGACTCCTTCAGCGAATCCCGTCCACCGATTCGGATTCTTTCCGAAAAATGCTCTCACACCGCCGATTCGAGGGGAAGAAACGCGGCGAAAATAGGATGAATCGGCCTACACCTTCATTTTAGCAGCCGAAAACCGATTGGCTATTGAAAATCATAACATATTCCTACAAAAGAGGGTTCCGGCGAGGGTACAAGTCGGAGAAAGATCCCCGGGACACCCGGGCACCGACTTTCGGGCTGGAAATCTCCTACAGGGGCTCCGATCGGCAAAAACGCCATATTAGCCACGTGGCCGATTGTCTCGCTCGGATGAATCTCCTACCGGATCGCGAATAGACGCCCAACCGCCGTGGGAGTCGGAATCAGTCGATCAACTGGACCTGAACCGGGGCTCGCTCGAAGTTCTCCGCCGCGATGTATTTCTGCGGTTTCATTCCGGCCAGCGTGGCGAGGAATCGGTCGGGAAAGACTTCGCGGCGATTGTTGTAGAACATCGCCAGATCGTTGAAGTAGCTTCGTGCAAGGGCGATCCGCTGCTCGGTCTCGCTCAATTGTTTCTGGAGCTGCATGAAATTCTCGTTCGCCTTCAGCTCCGGGTACTGCTCCATCAGGGCGAGCAATCTCCCGGAACAGGCCTCCGGATCCGGTCCCTCGGCGCCCGGCTCGGTCGCCATCGCTTGTTTCCTCAGATCGGCTACCGACTCCTGGACTTCCTTTTCATGGCCGCGCACGCCTTCGATCACCTCGACGATGTTCGGAATCAGGTCGTGGCGGCGTTTCAACTGGACATCGACATTGCTCCATCCCTGACTCACACGATTCTTCAAGCCGATCAGGCTGTTGTAGACGGTCCAGGTCCAGCCGATGCCCCAGAGCAGAAGGAAGACCAAACCGGAGAGGAAATAGTAGGGAATCAGACGGACCGGCTCCCACTCGAGCGTGAAGATGAATACCGCGGGCATGGCCGAAGCGAGGATCAGTCCCAACATGGCCAGAAGCCAGAACATCCAACGATTACTGCTGTGATGGTACTCCTCCGACTCGGTGGAGAGAAAGAACATTTTCGCCTCCGGATCGTGGGCGATCTCCGGAGCGACTACGTCGTCGCGCAATCGGGCCTGTCCGACCAGGTAGAGGGAATGATGCAAAGGCAAGGCCGACTCGGAGAAGCGTCGCCGACCGGTCGAATGGGAGACTCCCCGGCGAGGTCCCTTTTCATAATAGAGCGGATCGTTCCGTCGGCAGGTTTCGTGAAAGATCTTCACCGGATGGACCTCAGCTCCCTCGGGAACGACGCGAATGATGCCCAAGTCGTCCTTCAGATAAAAGGGCCGCATGCGACAGTCGGAAGCGACGGTCTTCCATCCGCTCTCGGTCCGGGTCCTGGTGCGGCGATTGCCGTCGCTGTCGGTGTAGCTCTCGGTGACCGTCCGCGACCAGTGCTCTTCGACCGACCAACGGTACCAAACGCATCGCTCCCCGGCGAGATGGCTGACCAGCGGCTCCTCCGATTCGATCGTCCCTTTCAATTCGACCAAGCCGATGAAAACGCCCAGGGTCTTCGAAGTCGGGAGGTCGGCCATCAACCGGCAACGGAGATTTGCCCGAAGCGAGAAGAACAGGCAGAGCAACGAAAGAAACACCAGAACGCCCACCGCGATCGCGGCGATGTTGGCGGGGGAAAGATCGGAAAAAAGCATGGGAGTCCTCGTTTGCCGATGGAATCAGGTGGGCACGATACCGCACTTTTCCTCCCCTCTCGGGGAAAGGAATCATCAAAAGACGAGTACACGATTATACCATCTCCTGATCGCTGGAAAACAAGCACCGGGGGAGGATTCAACGTCCCGCGCAAAAAAAAGCGACTTCGCCGGAAGACGAAGCCGCGGGAACCGATGATACACTTTTTGCCGGAAAGAAGGATTCCGAGGATGATTCTATCGGACGTTCGACTCTCGTGCGATGCGATCCATCGTTTCGACCTCCTGCCGGGCAAGTTCGATCCGGCCGGCTTCGGCGTTCTCGGTCACCTGCCGCACCTTTCTCCCGCCGCAGAGCACGTGCATCTTTTCGTACTTGGCGAACGTCCAGGCGATGATCAACTGGGCAATCGTCGCCTGGTGTTTTTCGGCGATCGGGCCGAACTGCTCGAGCATGGAATTGACGGATCGGATATTCTCGGCGGAAAAGCGGGGATTCGAAGCCCGCAGGTCGCCTTCTCCGAAGCTCCGGTCGGGATCCATCTTCCCGGTCAATAGGCCGTTGACCAGTGGCGAATAGGCGAGGATGCTGATTCCCTGCTTCGCGCAATGTTCGAAATAACCTTCTTCCTCGAGCTTGCGGTCGAGCAAGCTGAAACGTTCCTGATCGACGTCGACCGGCCCGCCCTTTTCATATTCTTCGATCTGCCGGACCGAGGCGTTCGAGACGCCGATCGCGCGAATCTTCCCCTGATCCTTCAACTTTAAGAGCATCGCCATGGTGTCCTCAATCGGCGTGGTGTTTTCCTGCCAATGAGTTTGATAAAGATCGATATAGTCGGTCTTGAGGCGCTGGAGACTGGCCTCGATCTCCCGGGCGATCCCTTCGGGACGTAAATATTTGTACACGTAATACTTCTCGAAGTCGGAAGTCGCCCCTTTCTCATCGGTGTAGAAATGCAGCTCGCCCTTGCCTTCTTCCCATTTTTCTTCCGACCAATGGAGACCGCACTTGGTGGCGAGCACCACTTGGTCACGTTTTCCCGCGATCGCTTTGCCGACGATCTCCTCGGAGCGTCCGAAGCCGTACATCGGTGCGGTATCGATCAGATCGATTCCCGAATCAATCGCGGCCGCGACGGCGTCGAGGGCATCCGACGTATCGGTTCCTCCCCACATCCAGCCGCCGATGGCCCAGGCGCCGAAGCCCACCACCGAAGTCTCGATGCCGGATTTTCCCAATTCTCGTTTTTGCATGATAATAAGATCCTTTCATTTCACGTAGGATGCATGAACTCGTTCACCGGAAGAACCACGCCCGTCTGCCGAAGAAGCGATTCGGCGACCGAATATTTCAGCGCAACTGCCGGTGTTTTCCATCGATTCGATTTTTCAACGGTTAGACAGGCGATCGTCGATCACCTGGAAAATCTCGCGAGCGACTTCCTTTTTATCTCCTCTGGCGACGACGAGCGTCTCGCCGTCGGGGGCGATGACCTCCACGAGGGTCGTCGGCTGATGGATCGCCGAAGCATCGTTCAAGACGATCAAGTCGCAATTCTTGCGTTCCAACTTTTGCAGAGCGAGAATCCGATGATCGGTCGTTTCCAAGGCGAAGGCGACCATCCACTGATGCTTCTTGTGTTTGGCCAACTCGGCGATGACGTCGGTCGTTTCGATCAGGTGCAGTCGCAGGGAACGGCCGGTCTTTTTCAATTTATGAGTCGCCACGCGCACGGGACGGTAGTCGCACGGCGCCGCTGCGCCGATGACGCCATCGCAAACCGGCAACTTTTCCAGGGAGGCTTCGAGCATCTCACGGGTCGTCATGACCGAGATGACCTCGCACTCTTCCGGATAGACAACGTCGACCGGTCCTGAGACGACGACCACGTCGTTGCCGGTCTCCACCGCCGCGGCGGCCAGCGCAGCCCCCATCCTTCCGCTCGAAGCATTGGTCACGTAACGAACCGGGTCGAGGTATTCCCGTGTGGGGCCGGAAGTGATCAGAATGCGAGCCATGGAGTTTCCTATCGATGCCGATTTTTTGAATGCTTCTCCATGCGGACCTCACAAAACAGAGATTTCGCTCACGTCGATTGATAAGACCGGATATTCATGTGACGGGAATTCCGGCCGACCAATCGGGGGTTTTCTCGGCCGAAAAATAGGCATGCATGTCCTGGGCGGCCAATCGTCCGGCGCCCATCGCCTCGATCACGGTGGCCGAACCGGTGACGATATCCCCGCCGGCCCAGATCCGCTCGCGCGTGGTCCGCCCGTTCGAATCCGCCACGACATACCCCTTGCGATTCAGTTCGATTCCCGGCGTGTTTTTCAGCAATACAGGATTGGCCGCGGTTCCGATGGCGACGATGACCAGATCGGCCGCCATCTCGAATTCGGATCCCTCGACGGGCACCGGACGTCGGCGACCACTCTCATCGGCTTCGCCGAGTTCCATCTTCAGACAGATCATCCCGCGAACACGGCCCTGATCGTCGCCGAGATAAGACACCGGATTTGTGAGCAATTGAAACGCGACGCCCTCCTCTTCCGCATGGTGAATCTCTTCCAATCGGGCGGGCAGTTCCTCGCGCGAACGACGGTAGACGATCGTGACCTTTTCCGCGCCGAGCCGCAAAGCGGTTCGCGCGGCGTCCATCGCGACGTTGCCGGCTCCGATCACGGCGACGTTTTTGCCGGGAATCACGGGAGTATCGTACTCGGGAAACCGGAACGCCTTCATGAGATTGCTTCGCGTGAGATATTCGTTGGCCGAATAGATACCTCCGAGATCTTCGCCCGGGAGCCCCAGGAACATAGGCAATCCCGCGCCGACGCCGATAAAAACCGCATCGAACCCTTCTTCTTCGAGCAGCTCCTCGATGGTGAGCGTTTTCCCGATCACTTGGTTCAGTTCCAGCCGTACGCCGAGTTGCAAAAGGTAATCGATCTCCTTCTCGACGATCTCCTTGGGGAGACGAAATTCCGGAATTCCGTACATCAATACGCCGCCGGGTTTATGAAAGGCCTCGTAGATGACCACTTCATATCCCAAGAGCACCAGATCGCCCGCGGTGGTCAAGCTGGCCGGGCCGGAACCGATGACCGCCACCTTTCGTCCGTTCGGCTCGGGAATATCGGGCAATTGCACCAGCTCGTTCTCACGCTCGTAATCGGCGACGAATCGTTCGCAGCGCCCCACGGCGACCGGATCGAATTTCTTCCCGAGGATACATTTCGCCTCGCACTGATCTTCCTGGGGGCAAATCCTTCCACAAATCGCCGGCAAGGCGTTGGTCTTCTTGATCCGCCGAGCCGCTTCGTCGAATCGCCCATCTCTCAGCAACTCCAAAAAACCGGGGATATCGACACTCACCGGACAGCCTTCGACGCAGAGCGGACGTTTGCACTGCAGGCAACGCCCCGCTTCCCGACGAGCCGTTTCCGGGGAATAGCCCAACGGAACCTCCTGAAAATTGCCTGCTCTCTCTTCGGGCGGCTGCTCAGGCATCGGAGCCCGCTCATTTCGGGGATTCTTCTGCTGATTCTTTTCCTTCGGACTATCGATAGCTTACTCCTTCGATCTCGTTTCCGAACGGATTGCGGTGACGGCCTCAGGAAGACGTGGTTTCGCCTTCCGATTCCCGGATGTATCGATCGAGTGCGCACCTCTCCGGTTCATGGTACATTCGCCGGCGGGAAAGCACGTTGTCCCAATCGATGGCGTGGGCATCGAACTCCGGGCCATCGACACAGGTGAACTTCGACTCACCACCGACACGAACCCGACAACCTCCGCACATCCCCGTCCCGTCGACCATGATGGTGTTCAAACTCGCCACCGTCTTGATTCCCAACGGACGCGTCATCTCCGCGCACGCCCTCATCATGACGGTCGGACCGATCGTGTAGACGCAGCCGATTTCGTGCAGCCCGGCTCGGAGCAACTCGCCGAGTGGCCCGGTCACCAGACCGGATCGCCCCGCGGAGCCGTCATCGGTCGTGATGATATGACCGTCGCCGACTTGTTCGAGCCGATCACACCAGAAAAGGAGATCTTTCGTCCGGGCTCCCTGGATGACCAGGACCCGGTTGCCGACCTCCCGCATCGCCCGGGCTATGGAATACACCGGCGCGGCGCCGACGCCCCCGGCAACCATGACGACCGTCCCGTAATCGGCCGGTTCGCTCGGATGCCCCAGGGGTCCGATCATCGCATAAAAGCGATCATTCGGTTCGAATCGTTGCAACTTCGCGGTCGAGGCCCCGGCGGCCATGATGACCAGGGTGATCGTTCCTTCGTCGCGGTCGAAATCGGCGATCGTCAACGGAATCCGCTCGGAACGCTCATCGCCCATCACGATGACGAACTGACCGGGTTGGGCCTTGCGCGCCACGCGCGGATACGATACGACGATTTCGGTGATACTCGGTCCGAGTCTCTGTTTGGAAAGGATGGGGACCATGATTGCTCACGTCTTGATTGCGATTTTCTCAAGCCCGTTCGCCATGCCAGGCGCGAGAACGGCTTCCAGTGACGTTCCTCTCGTCTTGGAAACCGGAAAAGGGGCTTGACGTTCGATCGTTCGAGGAAACGGAACTCGAAAAGGGAATTCCGAAATGCTATTCCGAGTCTATTATATCAAATACCCTTTTGCCGACAATCGGGGGAAAAGTCAACGTTCCGAACCCGGGCGATGGTCCCTTCGGTGAATCGAAGATGTGCTGGAAAGATTGAACCCTCTTTCGACTCCGACATTCGTCCGAATCTTTCGTGAGTTCTCTTTCGATGTTCTTTCCCGCCGGTTACAATGGGGAGAGTCGATTTTTTACACGACACCGCAAGAAAAATAACAGGAGTTGGTTTCATGGTCGATTCAACGGTCCATCGCGAACATCGACACTTTGGCTTTGGTGCCTTCGGGTTGCCGCTTTTCGTGGGTACGCTGCTTCTCCCCTTGCTTCTCCGCGGCTCGGTTCTTGCCGAAGAGGCCTACCCCTTTTTTGCTTTCGAAAACGCGTTCCGGGGCGACCCCGCCTATACGTCGCTCGACGAGCAGTGTGAACTGCTTCGAGAACTCGGGTACGACGGCATCGGCCCGAGCGGGCTGGACGGCATTGCCGAGATGATCGCCACCCTCGATGAGCATGGGATCGCGCTCTCGGCGTTGTACGTTCGCCTGACGGTCGAGCAAGACCAAGTCACGCACGATCCCAGGTTGGAGAAGGTGATCGAGCAATTGGCCGGAAGAAAGACGATCATCTGGCTGCACTGCCCGAAGGGGCAACCCACTCCGAAAGCGCCTGCCGCCGACAAGGCCCTGGTCGCAAAACTCCGCGATTTGGCGAATGTCGCCGAAAAGGCCGATCTGAAAATGGCGATCTACCCCCACGCCGGTTTCTACCTCGCGACGACTGAAGAGGCGGAACGGATCGTCGGAAAAGTGGATCACCCGAATTTGGGGATTTCCTGGAACCTCTGCCATCGGCTGAAAACGGCCGGAAGCGAAAACATCGAAGTGGAACTCCGCCGTATCTTACCGAAGCTTTTCTGCGTTTCGATCAACGGAGCCGACGCGGACGGAGAAGATTGGACGACGCTCATTCAGCCGCTCGATGCCGGCACGTTCGACAACGGTGCGTTGATGGAGCAGCTCCATCGCATGGGGTATCGGGGGCCCGTGGGGCTCCAGTGCTACAACGTTCCGGGAACCGCACGGGAGAAACTGAGCCGATCGATCGACGCGTGGAATCGCATCGAACCGGAAGTCGAGAAATCGGAATAGGCGGAGTACACGAACTGAATCGCGATCGGAGCTTGAGGAGACGGAATCGCATGTCGATCGATGTCCGATGTCGAATCTGGCTGGAGAAAGAAGGGGAACCGTTCATGGGAGATCGCCTCGCCGCCTACCTGGAAGCGATCGAACAGCTCGGTTCCATCTCCGCGGCGGCCCGAGCGTCGGGGGTGAGTTATCGGACGATCTGGGATGCGATCAACCGGACGGAAAAAGTGTACGGAAAATCATTGATCCTCCGGCATTCCGGAGGCGCCGGCGGAGGGGGCTGTCGGTTGACCGATCACGGTCGCCGTTTACTGACCGGATATCTGAGATACCGGAAAAAGATCAGGCAGAATTGTGTTTCCGAGTTGGGCCGGTTGCTCCCGGGGCTTGAAGCGAATGAACTTCCGACGGAAAACTCTTGACGCACCCTTTGAATCATTCACCTCTCAGAGATCGTTGCCGTCGGGCGGAGTGGTTTCTCCTTGCTCACTTTCCTGCTCTCGAGAAGAAGCCTCTTGGAGTTCTTCCTCAATGCGTTCGGCAAGACGGCTCAACTGGGCGTTCCAATTATGGTTGGGGACCGCCCCTTTCTTGATGCGAATAATCTCCACCGACCGCTCGAGCAATTGCCGGACCTGCGGATCCCAGCTATCGGCACCCAGTTCGAGCAATTCGTTCAGCCTTGCCTGTGCGAGGGAAAGCTGATCGTTGCCGGCGTAGATCCACACGAGCCCAGAGAGGCCGAAGGCGTAGTAACGCGGTTCCGAATCCCCTAAATCAACGAATTCCTGAAAGATCGCTTTCGCCTTTTCGTCCTCCTCGCCGACGAGATATTGAAACGCAAGTTGCTGCTTCGCCTTTCTTCCCCAGTAGTTGTGGTGC
This sequence comes from uncultured Planctomycetaceae bacterium, assembly GCA_964632505.1. Lineage (GTDB taxonomy): Bacteria > Planctomycetota > Planctomycetia > Pirellulales > Thermoguttaceae > CAZWCE01. The sequence goes on from CAZWCE010000007.1 coordinate 73,577, forward strand.
TCGGGAAAATGTTTGATCACACTCTGCCAAGCCTCTTCGGTTCCAATCCGCGCGGCATAAAGCCACTGTTCTCCCACGGTATCTTTGACCTCGATCGAGGTCTCTTTCACTTCGGAGGCGAACTCCGGGGACCGTCGGAGTTGCCAGTACGCAAGCCCCCCTCCTAGGAGAAACACCCCCAAAAGTGATGCCGCGGCGAGCCCTTTTTGCCAAGGACTCTTCCGAAAACGGGCTTCCATCTGCATCGTGGCGCCGAGCTTATCGGTCGTGGCGATCAGATTCGCTTCGGAATCCTCCAGCACGCATTGGTCCCAGTCCGGAAGGGCTTCCCAGGAATCCATTTCCCCGAAATACTGCGACTGGATCTGCTTCAGCTCGCGCTGCACCAAACGTGGCTGCTCGTAACGATCTTTCGGCTCCTTGGCCAGCATTTTGTGGATCAGCCGCGCCAGGGGGGGAGGGACGTCGGGCCGGAGGTTCTCCAACGATTCCGGCGACTTGCGGAGATGCTGAACCGCCACGCTCAGCGGAGTGTCCCCCGTAAAAGGCGGGTTCCCGGCAAGCATCTGGTAGCTCGTCACGCCCAAAGAATAGATGTCGCTGCGAACGTCGAGTGGTTTCCCCTCGGTCTGCTCGGGACTCATGTACAGCGGGGTTCCAAGCGTGATGCCGATTTGCGTGAGATTCAACCCGTCGGCCTCGGTGGGATCGAGGATGCGGGCCAACCCGAAGTCGGCGACCTTCACCTCCCGGGAATCGTTCACCAGAATATTTTCCGGCTTGATATCACGATGCACGATCCCCTGCCGCGAGGCTTTCTCCAACGCCGCGGCCACCTGCCACATGATGGCGATGCACCAGTGAGGAGATAAGCTCCCCTGTTTGCGAAGAAGGCCCTGAAGATTGATCCCCGGCACGTACTCCTGAGAAATGTAGTGCACCCCGTCGACCTGTCCGACATCGAATATCTGCACGATATTCACATGCACCAGTTGAGCCGCTGCCCGGGCTTCTCGATGGAAACGCTTCACATAGGTCTCGTCGTCCATCCACTCCCGTTTGAGAATCTTCAGGGCGACCTTGCGGCCGAGCGAGGGCTGTTCGGCGAGGTAGACATCGGCCATCGCTCCGCTGCCGAGTCGGCGCAGGATGCGGTATTCGCCGAACGGTTGTCCGGTCAAATCCGAGGAAAACGCTCGCTTGTCGGATGGATCATGAGCACACATCGATACTACCGGGGAGGTTTCAGGCACGTGGTTTGGAACAGATGCTCGAAAATCCGGGAGAAAAGGGGAGTTCCCGAGAAAAGCATCTTCCGAAAAGCCTCACAAGGGGACAAGGCTATCGGCGAAGCGGAGGGATCGGATGATTCTCCTACATTATACCTTCCCCGCCTCATTCATTCCTACCCCCGAGCAATAAAAAAACGCCCGATCTTCGGGCGTTTTGGGACGACAACTCATGCCAAGATGAATCAAAGCCGTGTTCACTTACCGGGAAACTCCTCGTAGGATTCCAGGAATCGACCTCCACTTTCGTACCAACCCTGTTCGGTGAAGCGACACCAAGCCAGATCGATCAAGAAGTGGCTGGTATCGCCGTCGGTGGCATTGAGGACGGCGATCATACGTCGATACGGCAGGGGCTTGGGATGATAAAATCCCAGGCCCGATTCCGACAAGTGCTTCCCGACGACCACCACGGGGTCGCCGTCAAGAATTTTTCCCATCTCATCCACCGGGAAAAGCTGCACCAGATAGGGATACGGAAAACGCTGCTCCGCGCGTCTTTCGCAGGCGGTTTCCTGAGGATAGATCGTCCCCAGAATCCCCCAGACTTCGTCTCGGACTTCGTCGACGGAATCGAAGTTGTTTGCAGGACACATGTCCGGGTACTCGAAATGGGTGAGCGGATTCATGGATGATTCCTTGGAACATGGAGGAGAGGTCTCTGGGATCGTTTCAACGGAAGTTGCCCGAAGCGACGCATGCGGCACGGATTCGCACGTCGAGCGCAATGGGTCACGAACCTTTGGGAGCAATCAGGTCTCCGTAAATGCGATCACGGAAAAACAGACGAGAGTGCAACGACGCTCCGAGGCGTCATCGAGTGATCATGAGCAGTATCTCCCTGATGGGTATTCTTCCCTCCGAGGAGACATCGAGAACGGTCCAAACGGCCATCGCTCGGCCGCACGAGGGGGCTCATCGTCCCGGGCCCGACGGCGATCGTCTTGACCGCTCAAATAAAGAATATGTCACGAAACCCGGCTCGTCAAATCGCAATTCGGAGGGAAAAGGCCCGGACTTATCCGATCGCTTCCTCGCGAGACTCGACCTGCCGGAGAACTTCCTGCGTGCTGGAGGGATCGATCCGCCGACAGCAGGCGGTCAGCTCGGCAATGATCTCGCGAAGATCGCCTTTCCATTCCTCCTCGTCCGTTTCGGGGGGGACGAGATCCAGAAATTCGCTCAACAGAAGAATCAGACGTAAAAGATGCCTGAAAATCACCCCTTCCTGTTTCTGCAAGTTCCGACTGGTGACGAACTTGTTGAAATCGCCACCGAACTCGAGGATTTCTCCGGCCGCCCAGACCGGCGTGGTCCGAACATCGACAGAACCGCCATAATCGTAATCAAACATACGGCGGAGCTTCTCGGCCAGCGTGAGAACCCAGGTTTTTTCCTCCGCATAGGCTCCGAAGCGTCGATCCCTCGGATCCTCTTCCTTGGGGGCCAGTTCCTCGGGCAACGCGAGACCCAACTGCAAAAGCTGGGGATCGAGCCGGTTCGTGGCCAAGGGACCGGGGGGCAATTCTTCCTGGTCGGGTACCCGGACGTGACGCGCCACCGACCCCGGCATCTCCAAAACGCTCTCGAACGCTTGGAGACGCTCCCGGCGATCGGCAATCCCCAACTGGTTGACGAGGAAGATGCCGTAAAGCGGGTTCACTCCGCGCAAACGACGCAGCAGTTCGAGACGTTCATTCGGGTTGGCGAACCGCGGTCGGTAACGCTCCGAAGAATCATCTTCTTCGCTCTCCGTTCGGTCGCCGGAGGAGCCGCTATCGGTCGATTTCTTCGAGTCGGAACTCTTCTCCTCGAAAATCGTCTGACCGAAAAGGGAGATGGTCCCCGATTCGCCTCCTTCTTTCTCCCGGTCGGAAGTTGCTTTTCTCTTCTCTTCTTCTGATGATGAGGCGTCGGCGGAATCGTCCCGTCCGGCTTCGATGCCGAAATCCAACGGGTTGGGGTCGAGCGATACGTACCCGGCTCGCCAGAGAGTCAACAGCATCCGATCGAGTTGTTTCTGCCCCTGTTCGAGTTTCTTGGACGACATCAATCTTCGAGAAACGAGATTGCGAATCGGCTCCAGTTCCGGCGAGGCATCGAGCATGTGGGCGAGCATCCGCCACGGCAATGGGCCCCGGCTGACCAGCTTGCCGGGAGGCGACTCGATCAGTTTTCGAAATTGTTCTTCGCTCCAATACTGCTCGGTCGCCCTGCGCTTCGGCATTTTCTTTTTGATTTTCTTTTTCATCTGCCGGAGCTTGGGATCCTTGGTGTCGTCGGGAATCTGATCGTACTTCTCCTTCCACCGAGCGATCTTCACGTCGTCTTCATGCGCAAGAACGAAGACGTAGCCCTGGGCATCGAACTGCGGTCGCCCTGCTCGACCGAAAATCTGGTGGGCGGTACTCGCCTCGACGATGCGTTTCTTCCCCGGGGGACCTTTCAGAATGCTCGGTAGGACGACCGATCGGGCCGGCAAATTGATGCCCGCCGCCAGAGTTTCCGTACAAATCGTCACTGAAAGCAGCTTCTTCTGGAAAAGCTCCTCGACGATCCGTCGGTACTTCGGCATCACGCCGGCATGATGCACTCCCACCCCACGAAGCAGCAACTGCTTGATCTTCGGGCCGGCCCCCTTGGACCAATCGTCTTGCTTGAGTCGCTCCACCAGCTCCGACTGGCGGGCATCGTCAATGATCTTCTTGCCCTTGATCTGTTCGGCGACGTTCCAGCATTCCTCGCGATTGAAACAGAAGACCAAGGCGGGAGTCAGCCGTTCCTCTTCACTTCCGGCAGCCATCCTCTCCAACTGTTCGGTCAGAAGCTGATCGCCCACCCAGGAGAAGGTCAACGGCACCTTACGGACGTCGGACTGGATCAGATCGAGATCGCGATCGGTCGTCTGCCGTAGCCAACTGACGAAATCGTAGGCATTTCCTACCGTCGCGGAAATCAAGAGCGTTCGGATATGCGAAGGCAACAGTTCGAGCGTGAATTCCCAGACAATGCCGCGCTCGTTATCGGTGAAGCTGTGGAATTCATCCATCACGACGACGCCGACATCGTCGAAACGCACGGCCTCGGGTGGCGTCTTTTCCACATCGCCGGGGGGAGTTTCTTCTTCGGTGTCCACTCCGGCGCGGTGAATCAGGCGATTGAAGAGGATTTCGGCGACCACCACCAGCACCGTCGCCTCGGGATTCTCGCGCCGATTGCCGGTCACCAGCCCTACCTCGTCGGCCGAAAATCCCCAACGGACCGCCGATTCCCGAAATTCCCGATACTTCTGTTCCGTCAGGGCGATCAGCGGGGTCGTGTAGTAAGCCCGCGTGCCGGTTTTCAGCGCTTCGAAGAGCCCCGCCTCGGCGATCATCGTCTTTCCCATCCCCGTGGGAGCCGAAACCAGACCCCCCTGTTCGGAGGAAAACCAGGAAAGAATCGCCTCTTCCTGAAATGGGTACGGTTCGTAGGGAAGCTGTTCCAGATAGGCTTCGGCGATGTCGTCGCGTGTCGGCGGGGTTTCACTCATGGCAATCCTTGCGAGAAAAAAAGAACCTCGACGCTTGCGCGGGAGAAAGCGTCGGGACGAGCGGGGAAAGGTTCCAAATGGAATCGGCGCAAAGGGGCGTCAAAACGGTTTTGAGAACGGTTCTTCGGATTCGATTTCGACCAACGCTTCGGTCCATCCGACGAGATAATCTTCTCCCCATTTCAAATCGAGAGCGATCACTTCCAGATCGCCTTCGAACTCGTCGGGAATCGTCAGGTCGAATGACCATTCGGTCTCGCTTTCCGGCGAGCAGGTCGCTTTTTGCAGTCCCTCGGGGAGTTGCCATCCGGAACTGCTTCGTAGCGAGAAGACCGCCTCGATCGGCCGATCGGCATGATTGAAAAAGACGACTTTCACCGGAACCGTTTCGCCCGGTGTCCCTTCGATGGAATAGGGAGAGAAGCGAGCCCAAGCGTGATCGAGCGCGAAATCGGGATGGTCCCACGGAAAAAGACGCTTCATCACTTCACGCCGACTGCGGAGCGAATCGACCATGAAATCGATCTGATCTTCCTTGTAAAGAAATGGGGGCGGAACATGCTGATTCACCACCCGGGTGTTCTCGGGTAACGTTCGCAGAAGCTCGAAACAATAGAGATAGCCCGATCCCTCTTTCAAAAAGTTTCGATTCCACAAGCAATAGTCGTCGGGACCTGAAGGCCCGAAGGAGTCGCCCACGAAGAAATAGGGCGGGGAACCGGGGGCGGCATCGCGTTTTTCGACCAGCAGGGCATCGTGGTAGAGCGTCTGCCCGGGGTACCAGTAAAAGGTGAAGCGGAACTCGTGCCAATCGATCGTGTGGCCGTCTTCGACGACTTCAATCTCCTCGATCGGCTCTTCGATCAGGCAAGGCATATGATACGCCTTCGGGCGTTTCAAAATATCGACTTGTTTTTCCGTACAATAAACCGGGCAATCGAACGCCTCGGAAGCCCGGGCCACGTAAGGGGTGTGATCGTGGTGATAATGGGTCACGAAGATTCCTTCCACCCGATCGATGCCCCCCTCGGCCAAAAGATCCCGGACCTTCTCATAGACGTTCTTGCCGCCGCAGTCGATCACCCAACCCGCCCCGCTCTCGGAAACGAGCACGCGGGTATTGCCCAGCGGGATGAGCCAGTCGGGATTCTCGAACTCCTCGGCCATGGGCATCCAATCCACGTGATCGGTACCGAGCACTTTCCGCGCCGACGCCTTCATGCGTTCGTCGCCGAAGTACCAACGGATGCTGATCATGCGGAGATAATTCCGGTAGATCTCCTGCAACCACGCGATCTCCCGCTCGATCGCCTCGGCCGGTTCCTCGACGATCGTCCCCCGGGACGGAACGAGAAGATCGGGCTTTAAATCGGCGATGCGGCGGAGCGAGTCGATCAAATCGGCCATGCGGGCCGCGTAGCCGTGATATCCACCGATCTTGGCTTCCGGGATGCGATCCTGAAGAGGGTAGAAATCGAGCAGTTTGCCGTTGCCGTACATCAGATCGCCGCAAAAGACGATGCGTTTTCCATCGATATCTCCCCAATAGGAAACACTTCCCCGCGTGTAGCCCGGCGTCTGCATCACCTGCAAATCGCCGGCGGGAAATTCAATGCGATCTCCTTCGGTCACCGGTCGGCACATCCTTGCGGCACACACGGGCTGGAGAAACACATGCGAGGAAAGCAGGCCACCGTTACGAAAACGCTTGGTGCGATGCTTCTGCCAGAAAGACCCCGGTTCGGTGAACCGCGATTGTTCCTCTTCCGGAACCACGGCTTCGGCCCCCGCTTCGAGAAATTTCACACCGGCCCAACCGGCATCGCGACGAAAATGCGTGAAGAGCACCGCATCGACCGAAGAAGGCTCGAAAGAAGTTTGTTCCGAAAACCGGGCATCGCCGTAAACGACCAGGCGACGATCACCGTCGGTCAGAATCGCGCCGTTGACCGGACCGGTGACCAGCTCCACATGCGGGGCCAACTTGCGCCCTTTCGCCTCCCGAGAAGCGAGATCCTGCACCGTTTCCGCCGAAAGCGAAGACACGAAAAAAAAGAGCGCCGCAACACTCATCCACTCGACGCAACCGTTCTTATACATAAAGGAATGCATGGTTCTCTCCTGAGAAAAACAAATGAACGAGCCGAAGAGGATGTCATGCCGGGGATAATTCGTTGAAGCCCCAACTTTTCGGCGTTCAGCATCCCACGTCCAGGACCGGGCCTTCGGCGAAGAAAATGATCTGCACGCTTCGTTCCCCCTCGCCGGCATCCTGGGAGAGTTTGACATCGAAGCGCGCGCCGTACGGCTGACACTGCACCACATTAATGCGGCACTCCGGTCCGTCGAGCTGCTCCGCCTGAACCTCGGGAATGCGCGCAAACGGCGGACAAAAGGCGACGTGCAGGCTCAACATCTTCTCGTGGGAGGCGAACGTTGCACGGAGACATCCATCGATGTGCTCTATTTCATCGGAAAGACGACTGCGTGTCAACTGCTGGAGAAGATTGGCATCTTGTCCGAAGAGATCGGTCTCCTCCTCCAGTTCCATTTCGACCTCCGAAAAGTCACCGTCCACGAGACCTCCTTCCATCTCCTCTGAAAGGGCGGCGACCGGCGGCGGGCAGGCAAAACCGCTCGAGCGTGAGGGCTCCTCGTCCATCGTTGCTTTCTCTTCATCGAAAGAAGCGTTTCGCCGAAGCAGAAGAAAAGGACGTTCGGTCCACCAGAAATAGCCCCAGAAGATTCCTTCGCCAAGAAGCACCGGAAACGCGAAGGGGAGCCCCGACCGCCAACTTTCGCTGAAATATCCCGAAATGCCGGCGAGAAAGAGCGGGAGGGTCACGAAACCGTGGACAAGATGCTCCGCGGTGAGATTCCCTTGCGACGGAGGGCGGGAAAGCCGAAAAGCCCCATGGCCCGCAAAAGCAAGCCCGGCAACAAAGATACCGAACAGTAAGACGGACGAAGAGAGGGGAACTTCGTCGAACGGTCCCTGAAAATGAAACCGCGTGATCAGGAAAAGAATCAGCCACAGCAGCAACGCGATCGACCAAGCGGCCCAGCGGAAGATCTCCCGCTGCCACGATTGCCTGCCGAACCCCCCTACATGATTAGCAGAAAGGGCCTGGCGACCTAATGCGGTTTGCATGGAAAATGAACCTTTCCTACGACCTTCAGTCCGACAAATCCGGCGGAATGGCCTTATTTGCGGAAGCGAAGTGGTTCATTGGCAAAGCACCGGCCGGAAAAGTGGGGAGAGGAGACTTCCGGGAGCATACCGCCCATGAAGCACTCCCCCCATTTGTAGAAGAATCGCCGTCGCCACCCTTTTGTCGTGAAAGGCGATCACAGCCCGGCGGAGGAAAGCAAGGCACTTCGCAACTCGTCGGCCTTATTGGTCAACTCCCAGGTGAATTCCAACTCATTGCGTCCGAAATGACCTCCGTAGGCGGTCTTTTGATAAATGGGACGCCGCAGCTCGAGATATTCGATGATGCCGGCGGGCGTGAGCGGGAAGACTTCGCGGATCCCATCGCAGATCTGCTGTTCGTCGACCTTGCCGGTGCCTTCGGTGTCGACCAGTACGCTCACCGGCTCGGAGACTCCGATGGCGTAGGCGAGTTGCACCTCGCAGCGCTCCGCGATTTCGGCGGCGACAATATTCTTGGCGATATGTCGGGCCATGTACGCACTGCTGCGATCGACCTTCGTGGGATCTTTTCCGCTGAACGCGCCTCCGCCGTGCCGGGCCCAACCGCCGTAGGTGTCGACGATGATCTTGCGGCCGGTCAGCCCGCAGTCGCCGTGCGGCCCCCCCACGACGAACTTGCCGGTGGGGTTGATGTGATACGTGATGTCGTCATTAAGCAGTTCTTCAGGAATGACCGGTTCGATGACATTGGGAATCAGGTATTCACGAATCGCCTTCTGGTCGACCATCGGGTCATGCTGTGTCGATACCACCACCGTATCGACCCGGACCGGCTTGTCGCCGTCGAACTCGACGGTCACCTGGCTTTTGCTGTCCGGTCGGAGCCAGTCGACCTTGCGCTGGAAGCGGAATTCGGTCAAACGGTTGGTGATGCGATGGGCCAGCGCGATCGGCAGCGGCATCAGCTCTTCCGTGTGATTGCAGGCGTACCCGAACATGAGCCCCTGGTCGCCGGCGCCGATGTCTTTGTGGGCCGCTTTGTTGGCATCGACTCCCTGGGCAATATCGGGACTCTGGCGATCGATGGAAGTCAGAACGGCACACGTATCGGCATTGATGCCCCACTCATCATCGACGTAACCGGTGTCGCGGATGGCACAACGCACGACGTCCTGGTAATTCACCGTCGCCTTGGTCGTGATCTCACCCGCGACTATGGCCATGCCCGTGCTGACCATCGTTTCGCAAGCCACGCGGCTGAAGGGATCTTGCACGAAAAGGGCGTCCAATACGGCGTCGGAGATGCGATCCGCCAATTTATCCGGGTGGCCCATGCTCACGGCTTCACTGGTAAAGAGTACTTTTCCCACGCTATTCTCCTTTACTTTTCTATCAATTCCCCGGGGGGATCAGCATCGGATATCCCTCAAAAAGAGAGAATCGTTGTTCATCTTTGTCATGAACACCCATGGATGGGTGAATTAGCCTAGTCATACCGGAAGCGGAGAATTCCTTCAGCTTCATCAAGCGGGCGGCTTTCGCGACCATTCCACGAGAAGGCATACAACCAAGCTATTATTATTGCATTATTTCTTCGAAAAACAAGAGACCGGGCACAGGATCGCCAAAGTTTCTTTTCCTTCTTTTTCGGGTGGGAGCGGAACAAAACAGGACGTTTTTGAATAGGCGGTTGCTTTTCAATCGCCCTATTTTCTGTTAGCATGGGGCCTCTTTTCCGGAACCGAAGAAGCTCCCAGACGTACCCGGTCCGAATCCCCTGCTGAAAAGTCCAAACCGATGGATAAAAACGAGCTGCAACACTACGATTACACCCTCCCCGAAGACCTGATCGCGCAGACCCCTCTTCCGAAGCGTTCGGATGCCCGATTGATGGTGGTGGAGCGACAGACGCGAAGCCTGCGTCATCGTCATGTCCGCGAGCTGCCGCTGTTGCTCCAGCCCGAGGATTGTCTGGTGGTCAACGACACGAAGGTGGTGCCGGCGCGGCTGATCGGCAAACGAACTCGAACCGGCGGCCGTTGGGAAGGGCTTTTTCTCGAAGCCGATCCTTCGGGACTCTGGAAGATCATGTGCAAAACGCGCGGCAAGCCCACCTCGGGAGAAACATTTGCCATCGAAACTTCGGAAGGGAAACCGAGCATCGAACTGGAACTGATCGGGCGCGACGAGGAGAACCACTGGATCGTTCGACCGCTCTCGGAAGAGAATCTCTCCTCGGAGCAGTTGCTCCAGAAAGTCGGCTGGGTTCCGCTTCCCCCCTATATTCGAAGCGGCAGGATGGTCCCCTCCGATCGTGACAATTACCAAACGGTGTACGCCCGGAAGTCGGGCGCGGTGGCCGCGCCCACCGCGGGTCTCCATTTCACCAAAGCGCTGCTTCAGGAAATCGCCAAAATAGGCGTAACGCTCTGCCCGATCACGCTGCACGTCGGGCCTGGAACCTTCCGGCCGATCACAACCGCCGATTTGGGCGATCACCAGATGCACTCCGAATGGGGGGCGATCGGCGAGGAAGCGATCAAGAAGATCGACACCTGCCGCGAGAAGGGGGGGCGGATCATCGCGATCGGGACCACCTCCGTCCGGCTCCTGGAATCGGCCGCCGACCAGGAGGGAAAACTCCACCCCTTTTCTGGAAAAACCGATCTGTTCATCCGTCCCCCGTACCAGTTCAAAATCGTCGATGCGATGTTGACCAATTTCCATCTCCCGCGTTCCACGCTCCTGGTACTGGTGCGGACCTTCGGGGGCGACGCGCTGATGCAAAGAGCTTACGCCGAAGCCGTCCAGGAGCAGTATCGTTTTTACAGCTACGGCGACGCCATGCTCATTCTCTGACCGTCCCCTTCCCAACGCCCCCAGCAACCCTTCAACAGGAAACGAGGCGAAACGTGTCCGAAAAGCAAGAAGAAAAAGTGCTCGTGGTGCCCACCGAACTCTTCCACGAACTGGGGCATTTCCAGGGGTTCTCCGAAGAGGTGAACCATTACCGAGAGCGGCTCCTCGATCCCCAAGTGGTCCGGTTTCTTCCCCGGGGACAGGTGGAGGAAGACCCCGGCTACAAGCAGTTGATTCCCTACCTCCTGTTCTGTTTCGTCGACCAGCAGCGCAAGACGCACATCTTCCATTACGTTCGCGGCACCGGACAGGGCGAAGGCCGATTGCACCGCAAGCGGAGCGTCGGCGTGGGAGGACATATCTCTTCGACCGACGTGAACGAGGAGAAAGCCGATCCCTACCGCGAAGGCCTGATGCGTGAGATGCAGGAAGAGGTCGTCGTGAACACGCCCTACACGGAGCAGTGCGTCGGCTTGATCAACGACGACCAGACCGAGGTGGGGAAAGTCCACCTGGGAATCGTCCACCGCTTCGATGTCCAGAAACCGGAAGTGACCCCCCGGGAATCGGAGATTATCGAAAGCGGCTTCGTGCCCGTCGACCGGCTTCTGGAGGATCTAGACGGGTTCGAGACGTGGTCGTCGATCTGCCTGAAATCTCTTTTCGGTCAGATTCATTGATACGCTCCTCCGATGGGTTTCGAAGGAGAGTATCAAAAGGGGCGTTGCTATTTTCCCTTGCGGGCGTCGAGTTGTTCGGCCAGGTATTTCACCAGTTTTTCATGTTCCGGCCGATCGACGATATTCACGTTCTCCCGGGGATCTTCCCGGTGGTCGTAGAGCATGCGTCCGATCAAATCCCCTTGCTTATCCAAGAATTCGCTGTACCGGTAGCGGTCGGTGCGGATCGTCTCGCCGATGCCGTACCGTCCCACGGCCGCGTCCTTCCAAACGGCGCCGGAATCCTTCAGGAGAGGAACCAGGCTCCTGCCCTGAAGATGCTCGGGCAGCGGCAAATCGGCCAGTTCGCACAGCGTGGGATAGATATCGATGAACTCGACCAGCGAGGCCACGCGATTATTCTCGGGCATGCCGGGCGCGCGGATGATCAGCGGCGCCTGCATTGAGGTTTCGTACACGCAATGCTTGCACCAGAGCGTGTGCTCGCCGAGGTTCCATCCGTGATCGCCCCAGAGCACGACAATGGTTTCGTCCTCGATTCCCAACTTCTCCAGCTCGTCGAGCAGTCGGCCGACATGGGCATCGGTGTAGCTGACGCAGGCGTAATAGCCGTGGATGAGCGATTTCGCCATCTCGTCGGAAAGTTGCCCTTTCTTCGGCACGTCGATATAGGCCCGCAGCTCGCCGAAGTTGTGGATCGAAGCGTCCGGGGCGTTTTTCGGTGTGTAGCGTAAGTTTTCCGGGAGTTCGATCTCCTCGCGGGAATACAGATCCCAATATTTTTTGGGGGCGTTGAAGGGGAGATGCGGCCGCACGAACCCAACGGCGAAGAAGAACGGCTTTTCCTGGTCGGCCAGTCGGCGAAGGTCCTCGATCGACTTATCGGCCGTGATGCCGTCTTTGTAGAGGGAATCGTCCACCTCGGCGCATTCCCAGGGGATACCCCGGGGGTTGCCCGTTTCTTCGATGCGCTTCTGATTTTCCGGCAGGGCATGATTCCCCCGGCCGGGACCGATTCCCGGCGGCCGCCATGCCGATTTGCTCCAGCCGTCGTTGTGGTCCTTGGCGTGGTGGTACACCTTCCCGTTATTGAGGGTGTAATATCCGTGGTTCTTGAAGTGAGTGTTCAAAGGGACACTGTCGGGGGCATCTTTCATGGCATAGCATTTGTAACCGCGGAAGCGATTCCTCGCCGGGCGGATGCCGGTCATCAACGAAGCGCGCGACGCCCCGCAAACGGCGACCATGCAGTAGGATCGTTCGAAAAGCGTTCCGCTCTCGGCCAGCCGGTCGATGTTCGGGGAATGGATCATCTCCTTGCCGTAACACCCCAGCTCGGGGCGAAGATCGTCGATCGAGATGAACAGCACGTTGGGGGGATCCGCCGCTCCGACGTTCGTCACCACAGGAGAGACGAGCAGAGAGCCAAGGAGAACAAAAGAGAGAGTCGTAAGAGCACGCATGGCAACCTCGCATTCAGCATCGAAAAAACACCCCCGATGAAGAATCACCGCATCGGGGGCGTGTTGAGTACAACAGAGACACGACTATTTTTTCTTCACGTCGGGGGCCGGCTTGAACATGACCTTTTCCTCGGCCGCCTTCTTCGATTTCTCGGGGGCGAGATCCTTGATCTTGATGTTGCGCCAGCGGACCTCGAACGGGCCGCGGTCGCCCACACCGTGGACTTGCAGGCCGATGAACCCGCATTGTGAGGAGGCCTCGTCGGTCAGATCGGCGACTTTCTTACCGTTGACCCAGGTCTGAATGCGCGGGCCGGTGGCCAACACGCGGAACTCGTTCCATTCGCCGTTCTTGTAAGCATCCTGGACGGGTCGTTCGGTCGTCAGCCAGCCGCGACCGGTCCCTTCGCTGTAGATGTAGCCGGCATCGCCGGGGGCGGTTTCGATCTCCACTTGAGGACCGTGCACCCGCTTGTTGTTGTAATCCTCGCTGCTGCGAGAACGGATCTGCACGCCGGAATTCAGCCCTTTTTCATCGTTCACCTCGAAGATCAATTCGAAGTCGCAATAGGGCTGGTCGGAGCAGAGAAACGAGTTGGGGCTGTTCTTGGCGGTCTTGCCGACGATGGCTCCGTCTTCGACCCGGTAGGTCGCCTTGCCGTTGCGCTGGGTCCACCCTTCGAGCGACTCGCCGTCGAAGAGCGAGACCCAACCGTCGTCCTCGGCCACGGCCAGGGCGGCACAGCAAAAGACCAGCATCACGGAGAGGAATGTCGTCGTTCGCAGTTTCATGATTCTTTCCTTTCTTACATTCTTGTGAAATCATGGAAAATCCATGATCGATTTGAAGAGAAACCGAAGTCGATACTCCGGCCGACGCCGCCGCAATTGAGTAATCGAACCCTTCTTGTGGTCATTTCGTCGGCAAACTTCCTTCATCTTCCCTGCATTATAGCCGCCGGTGACCTCGCTTTCAATCGAGTCGGTCATCGAGGACGGCCTCCCTGGAAGTCCGCATCACTCTTTCGACTGGAGGGCTTCGAGCCAATCGGTCCGAAAGATCATTCTCCGGACCCCCACTTGCGCCAGGACGGTGAAGGCGATCGCCAGCAGGAAGGTCCAGAAGGCGGTCTCATTTTTCCATACGACGGGAAAGCGGATCAGTTCGGTATCGTACGCCAGCGAGATCATCACCGAGAAGGCATATCCCAACGGCAGCCCCAAAAGCGTTCCGAGAAGAGAGATCACCAAGCTCTCGCGGAAGAACAGCCCGGCCAATTTCGCGTTGGAGTACCCGAGCGCGCTGAGGGTGGCCATCTCCCTTTTTCGCTCCGAAAGGGCGACCAGCGAGGCGTTGAGGATCGCGCCGAAGAAGACGACACCGGCGAAACCGATCAGCATACCGATGAACACCCACATCAAATCGAGCACTTTCGTGTTGAACGCTTCGAGGGTTTCCTGCCGAGAATAGACCGACTCCAAACTCGGCAGCTCCTTCAATTCCGTGTAGAGAGCGTCTTCGGTCTGCCGGTGGTGATCGGTGCGGAGCTGGATGCCGGTGACGGCGTAGTTCTCGTCGACCAGTCGGCTCAGCCAGGTGATGTCGCCGTAGGCGGAAATGCCGAAATATCCCTTGGAAATGGCACTGACGGTCACTTGATGTCGTTTCCGCTCGCCTCTGCTCGGTTGGAAAACAATCGTGTCCCCCGGCCGGACGTGCAGAAGCTCGGCCAGCTTGAGACTGAGGAGCACCCCCGATTTCGGCACCTTCACCGGCCGACCGGCCGTGTCGTGCGGGACGGTCATCGTTGCATGTGGAATCAGACCAGTCAGTGCACTTTTGTACTCATAGGGTCCGTGGTAGAACGTACCGGCGATGCTCAACTTCGGTTCGGCATCGATCACCCCCGGCAGACGTCGGGCCTCGTCGACGACTCGCCGATGATGCTGATCGCGGAGCGTGAGGTCGAAATCGCTTCGCTGAACCTTGCGGAATTGAAAATCGATCAGGAAAAAGGTCGCGTCGGACATCATGAATCCGCTAACCATCAAGCCGGCGCCCATCGAGGTGGCGACCAGCCCCGCGAAAGTTCGCACATAGCTGCGGAACATTTCGCGAAGGGTCATCCGCCAAGCGGTGTTCAGCCAGCGCCAGAAAAACGGCAACTTCTCGAGCACCACCCGACCGCCTCCCACCGGAGGTTTCGGCCGCATCGCCTGAGCAGGATTCAGCCGCAAAACGCCCCGCAGGCCGAGCAGGCAGCCGATGCCCGCGAAGAGGATACTCACGAGCATCCCGATCGCCGCCAAGTCGAAATAGAAGCGAAACCGGAGATCGGGAAATTCGAAGAAATGCCGGTACTCCTTGGTCATGGCAATCGAAAGAAGGTATCCCAGGAGCACGCCTCCGGCTCCGCCGACCAGCCCGACCGTCACTCCGAACTTCACGTAATGCCAAATGATGCCGCTGCTTGTATAGCCGAGGGCCTTCAAGGTACCGATGACCGCCCGTTCCTGGTCGACCATCCGGCTGAGCAAGACGTTCAAGACCAGCGCCGCGACGATCAGAAACAAACTCGGCATGAGCACCGCGAACGCCCGCAATCCCTCTATTTCCTGGGTCAAATACCGATTCGAGGGCTGATCGGCCAGCGGCATCTTGGAAAACACGCCGTAATCTTCCAGCCGGTTTTCGGCCCGCTGGAGAAAGAGCCGCGTCTTGGCCTTCGACCGCCATTCGGGGGAAAGACGTCCCACGATGTTGTTCGCGGCGCCCTGGAAATCGAAGATGTCTTCCGCGTAGCTCCGCTTGAGATAGAAAACACCGAAATTCTGCGGGTCGGGCATGATCGCTCCCGGGCCGAGCAGGTAGACGAACTCGCTGCTTCCGGCCGTCCCCACGATGAAAAGCTCCTGCCGACGGTTGTTCAAGAGCAGATGGACCCAGTCCCCCGGCTTGAGGTCGTGGGCCTTGGCGAAGGCGTCGTTGACGATCACCTCGTTTGCTCTCTGGTCGGTGAAGTAGCTGCCGGTGCGCAAATAGATATCGTTGATGACCGACCGAGGATGATCGGGAAGCGAAAGCACTTGCCCGCTGATCGGTTTCTTCGCATGGGGCAGATCGGCGATGGCGAAGAATTGGATCCGCGAGCGCACCTCTTCGAGTCCTCGAATTTCGAAGAGGCGTTCGACTTCCGGCCGAGGGACTTTTTTCACGTCGAGCCAGAAATCGGCCATGCGGCATTGAACATAGTAATCGGCCTTGGCATTTTGCAGATTGCGATAGGAGAAGCCCATCGAGACCAAACAGGCGACCCCGCAGACGATGATGCCCGCCACCGCCACGAGCGTCCAGCGGGAATGACGCACCTCGCGGAGCAACTTCCGATTGAGCACCCCCTGGCCGACCAGGACCTGCTCGGGCGACGCATCTTTCCACAACTGCATCGTCTTCCGCCGGATACTCACCAGACGATCTCCTCCGGAGGCGTAGGCGATTCGTTCTTTTGCACCTCGACCACTTTGCCGCTGCGCAAACGGACCACCCGATCGGCGATCTTCGAGATCGCACCGTTGTGGGTGATGATGATGACCGTCTTGCCGAGCTGTTCCTTCAAATCGACCAGCACGCGGAGCACCTGTTTGCCCGTCTCGAAATCGAGCGCGCCGGTCGGCTCGTCGCAGAGCAGCAGGTCGGGATTCTTGGCCACCGCCCGAGCGATCGACACCCGCTGCTGTTCTCCCCCGGAAAGCTGAGCGGGAAAATGATCCGTCCGTACTCCCAGATGGACCAATCCCAAAGCCTCGTCGACGTCGCGCGGATCTTCGACCAGTTCCGTCGCCACGAGCACGTTCTCCCGGGCGGTCAGATTGGGAACCAGATTATAGAACTGGAATACAAAACCGACCGATCGCCTCCGGTACTCGGTCAATTCCGTCGGTGTCATCGCGGAGAGTTCCCGGTCGCGAAACCAGACGCTTCCCGCGGTGGGGAGATCGAGACCGCCGACGAGGTTCAGAATCGTCGTCTTTCCGGAACCACTCGGACCAAGCATCACCACCAGCTCTTTCTCCGCCACTTCCAGAGTCACGTCGCGAAGCGCTTCCACGGTCACCTCTCCCATCTCGAACGACTTGGCGACACCTTCCATACGCACCAGAGAGCGAGAAGAACCGGAATCTTTACTATTTTCAGAACTATTATTCCGCGACACAGCAAACCTCTTGACTCCCGTGTATCTTGCAGGAGTCCGAGGGAAAGCGTTGCAGGCCACCACTGCAAGTCCCCGGTCCCCCTATTCTTCTTCTTTATCATACCTTATCACTTGCCGAAGAAACAGCGAATCCCCACGCGGAGATTTGCATTTCTTTCAGGACTTTTCGATGAAATCTTCGCCGAGTGGATGTTCATTTGGCTGCTTTCTGCTATTTTTTCTTGGAAAGGAAATCGGTGCCTGTTTCCCTTTTGACGAAAACCGAACTTTTCGAAAACCGAACGGCCCGGTCACTCGTCTCCATAGATGTCCCCCCACATTCTTCCGACCGTCGGGCGAGCGCCGCGACCGCCCGACCGGCAAACAACGAACGATTTCAGAGAAAATTGCCTTTTCCTCTCGAAAACAGATACCAAGCATACATCAGTGAAAGGATTTCCCCATGCGTCGACCACCTTTTCTATTCTCTTTTGGCGATTCTTCGTTCGCCTGGTTCTTCGCCGCGGCCCTCATCTTCGGGATCGTCGCGATCTTTTTCGCGCCCAGTTCGGGGACCGCCCAATTCGAGGGGGGAGTGACCGCCGAGCAAATCCCCGGACGAAACCCTTTTCCACGACAACCCACCCCAACTGCCGGGAACCAAAATCAAAACAATCAAAAAATAGAGCAAATCCGGCAAATCGAAGATCCGGTGGAGCGATTCCAGAAGATGATCAACGAAGGACTCTTCAAAGAGGCGTACGACGGAATTCGTCAATGGTCGCTCTCGGCCGATGCCGATCCCCGCAAGGTCGTGCAAGCCCCCCGAATGGCGGTCGATTGCCTCCAACGGCTGAATCGTCAGGATGAGACCGACGCCTATCTCGAAGCGTTGATCGAGACGCACCAGAATAATTGGCGATTGCTCGAAGCGGTCGCCCAAACGTATTCACGGTTGAATCACCATGGATTCGTCGTGGGAGGGGAATTCCAGCGCGGCCCCCATCGCGGGGGAGGGCAAGCGGCGAATGTGATGGAACGCGACCGCGTTCGGGCCCTGCAGTTGATGAAGCAGGCGATGGACGTGGTCATCGAAAAGGCCCCTCGCCGGGAAGCGGCCGATTTCTTTCTCCGCTTCGCCGATATGTGGATGCAAGGGCGACACGGCAATATGTCCTGGCAATTGCAGATTCTGACCGACATTACCGAACTGCCCGAATACCAGGAAGGCTATCCGCACCAGCAACGGGGCGGATTCGGATTTTCCCGGGGCGGTCCGGCCGCCGGGGCTCCGGTCGACCAGGACGGGAAGCCGGTCTATTACGACATGCCGGGGTCGTTCGAAAAAGCGGCCAATGACGGCCAGCGGTGGAGGTGGTGTCTCGCCCAGGCGGAGGAGTACGACGCCTCGGAAACGCCGACGGTCCTGATGCGCCGGGCGAACTTCCTCCACGGCCAGTTCGGCGTGCAAACGATGCAGCAGTACCGATTCTTCTTCGGCGGAGGACACCGGAAACAGGAAAGCCGAACCTGGGCTCTGCACACGCTTGCCGAAGGAGAGACGATCGCCAAACTCGCCACCGGCATCGAGCGATTCTCGCTCCCCGACGAGCACAACTTCATCAAACTCTACCAACGAGCGATTTCCTTCGGCGGCGGAGACAAGAAGTCGGCGCTGGAGTCGCTGGCCAACATCTTCCAGAACCGGCGGCAGTACCCGAAGGCGGCCGACCAGTGGCGTCGGCTCTTGGAGGAGTTTCCTCGACCGGAGAACGCTCCGGAGAACTACCGCGACCATCAGCGCGAGCAATGGCAGCGTAACCTCGACCAAATCGTCGACAACTGGGGCCAATTCGAACCGAATACCGTCAAGCCCTACAAGAAAAAGCCGGAGCTGGCGTTCCGTTACCGCAACGGAAACGAAGTGACGGTGATCGCCCATCGCATTCAGGTCGAGAAGTTGCTGGACGATGTCAAAGGTTATCTCAAGAGCAACCCCGGGAGAGTGGATCACCGGAAAATCAACATCCAGAACATCGGGCATCGGCTGGTGCGGGAGAACGAGACGAAATACATCGGGGAGCAGGTCGCCCGATGGACGGTCGAGCTCGATCCGCTTCCGGACCATTTCGATCGCCGGACGGTCATCACGCCGCCGATGACCAGTCCCGGGGCGTATCTGGTCAAAGCGATGATGAAGGACGGCAATTCCGATTACATCGTCGTCTGGCTCGAAGATACCGCGATCGCCCGAAAGCAACTCGATGGAAAGGTCTATTATTACGTCGCCGATGCGGCCGACGGCAATCCGGTGGCGAAGGCGAACGTCGAATTCTTCGGCTATAAGACGGAGCGCACCAACCGGACCGGCAATAAGCATCAGGTCCTGACCCGGCAGTTCGCCGAGTTTTCCGACCCTCAGGGCGGCATCTTCCTGAGTGAAAAGGATCACCCCGACGACTACCAGTGGATCGTCACCGCCCGAACGAAAGAGGGCCGTATGGCCTATCTCGGCTTCGACCGCATCTGGTTCGGACGCCTTCACGACGCGGAATACCACGCCGTGAAGGCGTACATGATCACCGACCGCCCGGTCTACCGGCCCGATCAGCCGGCGCACTACAAATTCTGGGTGCGTCACGCCCAGTACGACATGCCGGCCACCTCCGACTTCGCCGGCAAGAAGATGCGCATCGAACTCCGGGATCCGAAGAACGACAAAGTGATGGAGAAGGACGTCACGCTCGACGCCTACGGCGGCATCGAGGGAACCTACGAGATTCCGGAGGACGCGACGCTCGGCGTCTGGCGTTTGAACATTCGCGATGCGAGGAACAATCACCAGTACGGCGGCGGCACCTTCCGGGTGGAGGAGTACCGCAAACCGGAGTTCGAGGTGACCGTCGATTCGCCTGACGAGCCGGTCGCCCTGGGCGATACGATCAAGGCGACGATCAAGGCGGACTACTACTTCGGCTCGCCCGTGACCGAAGCGACCGTGAAATACACCGTCAAACGGACGAACCATTCGGAGAGCTGGTACCCGGGGACCCGTTGGGATTGGCTCTACGGAAACGGCTACTGGTGGTTCGCGTACGACTATCTCTGGTACCCCGGCTGGGAGCGATGGGGCTGCGGCCGGCCGATTCCTTCCTGGTGGCACCGGCCTTCCGATCCGCCGGAAGTGGTCGCCGAGCAGGAAGTGCCGATCGGGCCGGACGGCACGGTCGAAGTGGAGATCGATACGGCAATCGCCAAGGCGATCCACCCCGACCAGGATCACCGCTATGAAATCACCGCCGAGGTGATGGACCAATCGCGACGGACGATCGTCGGCTCGGGCAGCGTCCTGGCGACGCGCGAACCGTTCTCCGTCTACACCTGGGTCAACCGGGGACATTACGAAAAGGGCGAAACGGTCCGGGCCGATTTCCAAGCCCGCACGCTCGACGGCCGACCCGTCTCCGGCGACGCCGACGTGACGCTGTATCATATCCGTTACAAAGACGGCAAGCCGCTCGAAAAAGCGGTCTATGAAAAGAACCTGAAAACCGACCAGTCGGGGCACGCTTCCTTGCAATTCAACGCCGCCCAGGCCGGGCAATTCCGTCTCTCCTGCAAGGTGACCGACTCGGCGGGACATACGATCGAAGGTGCCTACGTCTTCGCCGTTCGCGAAGCGGGACGGGGCGTGGCCGATTTCCGGTTCAACGAAATCGAACTGGTCCCGGGACGGAAAGAATACAATCCGGGCGAGAAGATCGAACTGATGGTCAATACCAATCGGCCCGACGGGACGGTGCTTCTGTTCCTCCGGCCGAGCAACGGGGTGTATCTGCCGCCGAAGGTGTTGCACCTGGCGGAAAAGACGACCGTCGTCGAGGTCGACATCCATCAGAAGGATATGCCGAACTTTTTCATCGAAGCACTGACGATCCACAACGGTCAGGTCCACACCACGACCCGCGAGATCGTCGTGCCGCCGGAAAAGCGTGTGCTCGATATCGCCGTCGAGCCGAGTTCGGAGAACTACAAGCCGGGCGAGAAGGCGAAGGTGAAACTCCGCCTGACCGATCTGAACGGCGAGCCGATCGTCGGTTCGACCGTGGTGAGCATCTACGACAAATCGGTCGAGTACATTTCCGGAGGGAGTAATCTCGGCGACATCAAGGAGTTTTTCTGGAAATGGCGGCGGAATCACCAACCCTCGACACGATCGAATCTCGACCGGCATTTCTCCCACATCACTCCCCCCGAAAAACAGGCGATGGGCTACATCGGCGTGTTCGGCTACTCGGTCGCCGATGAAATGGACCAGTTGATCGCCACCAATGGCATGATTTCAAGAGGTCAACGCTACAGCGCCCGAAGAAACGGCGGAGGAGGCTTCGGGGGCGGTATGGGCGGCGCCATGCCGATGGCCAAGGGCGCGATGATGATGGATGCCGCAGCCGCACCGATGTCGGAGATGGCCGAGGCCGAGTCTCTTTCGTTGGCACCGGGAGTTCAGAACGGCGGGACGCCGGCAAACCGCAAACAGGCCGAAGGAGGCGGCGAATTGGTCGAGGCGACCGTCCGCAAGGAGTTCGCCGACACCGCCCTCTGGGTCGGCAGGCTCGAAACCGACGCCGACGGCACCGCCGAGGTCGAACTCGATATGCCGGAAAACTTGACGACCTGGAAGATCAACGCCTGGGCGATGGCCCAGGGCACCCGGGTCGGACACGGCGCGACCGAAGTGGTCACCCGAAAGGACCTCATCCTCCGGATGCAGACCCCGCGGTTCCTCGTGCAGACCGACCGGATCCTTCTGACGGCGAACGTGCACAACTATCTCGACAAGGAGAAACGCGTGCAGGTTTCGCTGGAGCTGGAGGGCAAGCAACTCGCGGCGCTCGACAAGGCGGTTCGCGACGTCACCATCGGTCCGGAAGGCGAGGCCCGCATCGACTGGCTCGTGGAAGCACGGAAGGTCGGCGACGCGGTCATCCGCATGAAAGCACTGACCGACGAAGAGTCGGATGCGATGCAGAAGACCGTCCCGGTACTGGTCCACGGCATCCTCAAACAGGAGGCCATCTCCGGAGCGATGCGGCCCGAGGAGAAGACCGCCTCGTTCGAGTTGACCGTTCCCGAGGCGCGGCGTCCGGCGGAGTCGGAGCTGACGGTCCGCTTCTCGCCGACCCTGGCCGGTTCGATGATCGACGCGCTGCCCTACCTGGCGAACTATCCCTACGGATGCACCGAGCAAACGCTCAACCGCTTCCTGCCGACGGTGATCACCCAACGGGTCCTGATCGACATGGGCATCGACCTGGAACGTCTCGAAAAAGCACACGCCAACCTGAACGCCCAGGAACTCGGCGATCCCCAAGAGCGGGCACGCCAGTGGAAGCAGTACAAGCGAAACCCGGTATTCAGCAAGGCGAAGGTCGACCGGATGGTCAAGCAAGGCGTGCAGCGACTGACCGAGATGCAACTCTCCGACGGCGGTTGGGGATGGTTCTCCGGCTCCGGCGAACGCAGCACCCCGCACACCACCGCCCTGGTCGTCCACGGATTGCAGATTGCCCGGCAGAACGACGTGGCGATCGTCCCGGGAGTGATCGATCGGGGAGTCGCTTGGCTGGAAAATTACCAGCAGGAGCAGCTCGAATTGCTCCGCATCGGCGATCTGCCTCCCGAAAAACGGGGCAAGCGACGCTACAAAACGGCGGCCGACAATCTCGATGCGTTCGCCTTCATGGTCCTGGTCGACGCCGGCAAGCCGAGCGAAGCGATGGAAGACTTCCTCTATCGCGACCGGCTGAAGCTCTCGACCTACTCGATGGCAATGGTCGGGCTGGCTTTGGAGAAACTCGGCGACCGACAGCGATTGGACATGATCATGCAGAACATCATGCAATATGTCGAGCAGGACGACGAGAACCAGACCGCTTGGCTGAATCTCCCGAATTCCAGTTGGTGGTACTGGTACGGCAGCGAATTCGAGGCCCAGGCCTACTTCCTGAAGCTGCTTTCGCGAACCGACCCCAAAGGCAGGCTCGCCTCGCGATTGGTCAAATACCTGTTGAACAATCGCAAACACGCGACCTACTGGAACTCCACGCGCGATACGGCGCTCTGCGTCGAGGCGATGGCGGAGTTCCTCCGCGCCAGCGGTGAAGCGAGTCCCGAGATGACCGTCGAAATCTGGTACGACGGTGAGCTGAAAAAAGCGGTGGAAATCACCCCGGAGAATCTCTTCGAAATCGACAACACCTTCCAACGGGTCGGCGAGGAGGTCGCCGCCGGAACGCATAAGATCGAAATCCGCAAGAAAGGCACCGGACCGCTGTATTTCAATGCGTATCTGGCGAACTTCACGCTCGAGGATCCGATCACCGCCGCCGGGCTCGAACTGAAAGTCCATCGGAAGTACTATCTTCTGGAACAGGTCGAGGACGCCTCGGCCATGGTCTCGGGCGGCCGGGGACAGGCGGTCGAGCAGAAGGTGCAGAAATATCAACGAGTGCCGCTCGAATCGCTCGATGAAGTGACCAGCGGCGATCTGGTCGAGGTGGAGCTTCTCATCGAGAGCAAAAACGATTACGAGAGCATCGTCTTCGAGGATCTGAAACCGGCCGGGTTCGAACCGATCGAGGTCCGCAGCGGATACAACGGAAACGCCCTGGGCGCGTACGTCGAATTCCGCGATACGAAAGTCGTGTTCTTCAAACATCGCTTGATGCGCGGGAAGCACAGCGTCGCCTATCGGCTCCGAGCCGAACAGCCGGGGCGATTCAGTGCCCTGCCGACCAAGGGGTGGGCGATGTACGCTCCGGAGCTGAAGGCCAACGCAAACGAGATGAAGCTGAAGATCATCGACAAGAGTGAATAATTGCCGCAAAGCGACTCGCTTTTCCCCCTCTCGGCGAGACTTTTGCCTGGCAGGCTGCGTTTCCTTTCTCGGGAACGCGGCTTTTTTCATGGGGGGAACGGAACGTCAGCCCTCTTTGCCGCGAATCACCGAGCGCAGGTAGGCGACCCGCTTCTGAAGCTCCTTTTCGAAACCGCGGTCGACCGGACGATAGTAATCACGTTCCACGCCGAGATACTCCTGACGCGCCACTCCCTTCTCGGCGTTGTGGGCATACTCGTAGTCTTTGCCGTGACCCAACGCCTTGGCGCCCTGATAGTGGGAATCGCGAAGGTGCCGGGGCACCGGAAGCGTGCGCGACTCTCGGAGGTCCTGCTTCGCCTCGGAGATGGCGACCGTCGCGGCATTCGATTTCGGAGCACATGCCAGATAGCTGACCGCCTGGGCGAGATTCAATTGGCACTCGGGCAACCCCACCAGTTCGCAGGCGTGCGCCGTCGCCACGGCCATCGGCAGGGCGGCCGGATCGGCGTTGCCCACGTCCTCGCTGGCGAGAATGACCAGCCGACGGGCCAAAAAACGTACGTCTTCGCCCCCTTCGAGCATCCGAGCGAGCCAGTAGATCGCCGCGTCGGCGTCGCTCCCCCGAATGCTCTTGATCAACGCGCTGATGGTATCATAATGCAGATCGCCCTGCCGGTCGTACTGGAGCGCCTTGCGCTGAACCGATTCGGCGGCAAGCTCCCGCGTGAACTCCAGCGGCTCCCGATCGCTCGACAACACGCCCACTTCCAAGGCTGAAAGCGCGACGCGAGCATCGCCGTCGCTCACTTCGGCCAGAAATTCCAGCGCGTCCTCATGCAGATGGATCTCTCGTTTGCCGAACCCTCGATCGCGATCTTCCACCGCCCGGCGCACGAGCGTCTTGACCTGCTCCGGAGTAAGCGGTTCGAACCGGAAAAGCCGGCTCCGGCTCAACAGCGCGTTGTTGATGGTGAAGTACGGGTTTTCGGTCGTCGCTCCAACCAGCACGACCACCCCGTTTTCGACCTCCGGGAGCAAGACGTCCTGCTGCGATTTATTGAATCGATGGATCTCGTCGACGAACAACAACGTCTTCTGGCTCGAAGTGCTGAGACGATCGTAGGCTTCGGCAAGAATCGACCGGAGTTGCTTCACCCCGTCGGTCACGGCGCTGAGCTGCCGGAAGGTGCTCCGCGAGGCCCGCGCCAGCAGGTAGGCGAGCGTCGTCTTGCCCGTGCCGGGGGGCCCGTGAAAGATGACCGAGCCGAGTCGATCCGCCTTCAAGAGCCGACGAAGCAACTTTCCCTCGCCGAGGAAATGATCTTGCCCGACGAACTCTTCCAGCGCTCGAGGGCGCATCCGCGCGGCAAGCGGCTGTGCTTTCTCGCGATTCGATTTCTCGCTCGCTTCAAACAGTGACATGAAAACCTTCCCCTCCTCCGGAATCCGGCGAGTACCGCGATCCTTCGGAAAAAGAACTCCGACGGCAAAGCTTCAATATAATCCGATCGCGTCGATTCCGCCAGTTGGGAAAGGAAGAGAAGCGCCGGGAGAGTGGATTTCTCGCTGGAACGGAAAAGCAGCGAGAAGTTTCGATCACGGCTGGTTCTGCACCATATCACTCAGTTGCTGTCGGGTTTCCGTTTCGCCGACGGGATTCGCTCTCAGCCGCTCGACCAACTGTCGTCGCCGAAGGGCCGCACCGTATTTGGGATGAAACTCGATCGCTTTTTCATAATCGGTCATCGCCGAATCGAGTTTTCCTTGCAGCACATACGCATCGCCCCGTTCGAGAAAGGCCTCACCCATCAGGAGGGAATCTGCCGGGGGCGAACTCTCCATGATGAGCCGGGTGCAATCACTGATGATCCCGTCGAGATTCTCCTTCTTCTGGAACAATTTCACACGGGAAGCGAGCCCCTCGGCCAGGGTCCGGTCGTATTGGATCGCGCGCTCGAAATCGGTCGCGGCAAGTTCCAATTTCTCCTGCTTGAAAAAAGCCTTCCCCCGATGAAGGTAAGCCTCGGCCATCTCCGGATCGACGCGAATGGCGTGGCTGAAATCGTCGATCGCCGACTCCAGTTCCCCCCGGTGCGCGCGGGCCCGCCCTCGCCAGTAGTAGGACGCGGCGATGCCATTTCCCATCTTCGGAACGATCCACGGCAAGGTCCGGCAGTGCTCCAATTCGATCGCCCTGGAAAGCAGTCGAACCCCAAGATCGAGAAACTCTTCATCGCTGAGTGTTCCATCGGTGGATCCGGCACAGACCCGCTCGATGTAGATTCGACCGCGGTAATGCAACGACGGCACGGACTGGGGAAACAATCGGTATGCTTCGGCGAAGCAGGCTTCGGCGGTGGCATAATCCTTTTGCTCGACGAAGTGCTTGCCGCTTTCGATCTCTTGAAAAGAGCTGATCCGACGTAAGCCCCAGTCGATCAGAAGAAAACCGGCGACCAAGACGGCGAACACTCCCACGATCGCTCCCGAAATGGCGATCATCCGTTGGGTACCGTCCCAATAATAATAGCGCATCCGCCAGGTTTTCCAAGAGGTCGAAAACCCGCGCCACAGCCACGAGAACCATCGCCACTTCGATTTGCCGGCTCCGGGCGGCGTTTGTATTTTCATCGTTCATCGAATCCTTGGCTTCCGAGGGAAAGAAACGATCATCGCCCATGAGATTCGCTCGCTGACCATACCTGTCGGTTTCCGACGCCACGTCGCGAACTCACATAAAAAGAGACTGCGATACATCTCTCCCATCGGAAGATCGAAACCGCACCATGATGCGTTTTTCCACCGCCCTTACACCGCTTCTTGTGAGCGAACTCGTCCTAACTCGGGTAGAGCGTATGCCCCGCAAACCTACCCGTTTCCTCCCCGTCGAACCTCGTGGTTTTGAAAGAAGGACCGGGCGGTTCAACGATCGATCGCCAACCGGTCAAATCGGAACGGATACGTTTTTTCGATCAGTACCGTCGGCGTCACATAGAGAAAAGAAACCGGTTCCTCCGACGACACCGCCTTTTCGGGAAAAGCCGATTTCGGGAAAAGAAGGTCGATCACCACATGTCCCCGACCCTGCTCACGAGGACGGATCCTCTTCGGCAAAACCCGTTCTCCGGAAGAGAAAAGCAGCGCCGCGTGATTCTGAAAGATCCAAGATCGGTACGACTCCAAGGCATCGCCGGGGTTCTCGAAAGCGACTCGAAGTCGAAGGCCCACCGCCTCACCGCCCTCGGCGGGAAAGGTCTCCAAGAGATCCAATCGCACCTCTCCATATTGTTGCGATTGGGGTACCCCGCGCCGACAGTCGGGAAAAACGAACGTCCGTTTCTCCGTCGGCAACAGCAGTTCCGCGATTCCCTCCAGTCGTGGCAGAAACGGCATCGTGGAACAGGTCGCCTTGACCGATTCTTCGGCGAGGGGGCGCAACGTCAGACGAAAGGACCGCAACAAATTGTTCCGGGCCACCGGCGCTTCCCAGCGAGCCGCCGTAGAGAACGACTCGAGGATGGTCCTCCCCGCGGAATCCCGACCGACCAGCGACTCTGGAAGGACGGAGATCCGAATCGGCGCCAACCGCGGTTCCCAGAGGATGCGAAGATCCGTCGCGAAAATCACTCCGCCCGAGTCTTCTGCCGGCATCTCCCTTTCCTGGAGTCCTTCGCTCGAAAACAGCAGGGGACCTTCGACGTGGCGAAGGGGAAGCCGTCCCGGTCCGAACGGCTCGAGCCGAAGTTTGCCGTCGGTCTCTTCCGTCGCCAGCCTCAACCGATGTTCGCCGGCGACGCGGTCCAACAATTCCCAAAAAGTGAACGCTTCTTCCGGAAGCGACACCACCGGAGGCGTCTCCTCCAAAGCAGGCGCCAACTCGATAGGTGTAAGCTCCTCTTCCAACTCCGCCATGAGAAGGTCCAGGGGCATCCGTATTCGGGAAATCGAGAAGCGTGAAGGAGCCAGGGCATCGCGGGCGGCGGCCGTTTGGAGTGTCTTTCGGATCTCCTCAAGACGCGCGCGAATCTCCGCCGAGACGACTTCGCGCTCTGCCGGCAACCGCGATAAAACACCGGGCCCCAAATCGAGCAAGACTTGTTCCGCCGTCTCGCGCTCCACCAATCGCGGGCTCCCCAACCGGACGACCATCCTCCGAATCGTCGCCTCCGAGAGGGCTTCCACCGAACCGGCGGGCGAGACCGCCTGCTCCCCGCCAAGTGCCGAAGATACGATCATCTGCAACAGAAGCAACCGCGCCGACAAAAACATAAAAAATCTGCCGTTCGTCGCCACCCCGGCGAAGACCTCACCGATCCTGCGCGGTTTGCGAATGAAACGGATCGAGCAAGTGCGAAAGGTTGGCTGCATGATTTCTTCTCCGGCTTCTCTTCCGGGACCGATCTCGGAGGCGGTACCCCTTCATGTTGCTCGAATCTCCGGCAGGGGGAGTTCCTGGAGACGGCATTCCGGCACCCACCGCTCGAATCGTTCGGTCATCGATCGATGGCACGTCAAAAAGATGACCTGAATCTCTCCTGCGAATTCGGCGATGGTCCGCAACGTGGCGTCGGCCCGACGATCGTCGAAGTTCACCAGCACGTCGTCCATGATCACCGGCAGAGGCTCGTTTTTCGCGCAATAGTGTCGAATATAGGCCAACCGCATCGCGAGGTAAAGTTGTTGCAAAGTTCCCGTGCTCAATTGATCGGGCGTTTTGAGCGTGTCGTCGGCCTGCCGGACCTCGAAGGTGGTCGATTCCCCCGGACGAGGTTGCACCCGGGTATAACGTCCTTCGGTCATTCGATGAAAGATCTCGCAAACCGTCGCGAGGATGCCGGACTGATTCTCCCGCTTGAAACGTTCCAATGCCCGATCGAGAAGGAATTCGGCGAAGCGTCGGGGAACGTATCGATCGACCGCCTCCTGCAACTGAGCGTGCAGTGATTCCAGCTCCACCGCCGCCTCCGCCGCACCGGATGCCTCTTCCGCCTTTTCCAGCGAGATTCTGGCGATCGCCATCTCTTCGCGAGCCAGATTCCGCTCGTCCTCCAGCCGCTCGACGTTCTCTTCCCACTGCCGTAATTGCTCTCGAATATCATCATAGGCCAGCGCGTCGAGTTCATCGAAGAAGGAATCGGCGTCTTCCACCTCAATCAGGATTCCCCGAAGATCCCGCTCGAGGTTCTCCATTTCTTCCATCAGTTTTCGGCGTTTCTCCTCCGCCTCGGCGAAACGGAGAAAATCCTCTTCCGATGAGGCCCCGGCCGCCTCGAACAACGCATCGCGCTGTTCGAGAAGCTTCGTGCGCCGGTCCTCGGCCTTCTGGATCTCAAGCCGGCACTGATGCTGTCGGTGAGACAACTTATCCTGCTCCCGCTCCGCTTTCTCGGCTCGCTGGAGTCGATCGAGCCACCCGATCAGTTGCGTCTCCGCCAGGACGTCCTGCGGCACTTCGGCCCCTTCCACCGACGTTTCATCGGAAAGCAAGCTTTCCGCCAGTGTTCCGACCATCTCGGCGAACTCCGCCAGCGCCGCCTCTTTTTCCTCGATCCACAGCAACGACGCCTGACGACTCTCCGAAAGCCGCTTCGCTTCCTTCATCAATCCCACCGCTTGCTGAGCGGTCGCCACCGACCACCGCGAAGGATAATCGAGCGACTCCAACAGGGAAACGCGACGCCGATCCCACTCCGCTTCCGCCGCACGCAACTCCTGCAAGGTCGCTTCGGTCGCCTGCGCTTCCTGCTCTTGCTGCTCGATCTCTTCGGTCAACCTCTCACTCTCCCGGCTCGTCTCCTCCAATGTTTCCAGCAGCGAGGTCCCCCGATTCATCTTGACCGCGATCGACTCGTCGCTCTCGGGAAAAAATCGCTCCCATCGCGAAGCATATCGATCGATCGCTTCCTTCAATCGGCGACATTTCTCCTGCTGGAGTTCCACGCTCCGTCGATCCCGACACCAACTCTCGTAACGACTGCGCCACTGCTGCATCGCCGCCGGCGAGCGGGGAACCAAACCGCAAGTCGACCACTCCCGGTGCCAAGCCTCTTCGCGCGACCGGTGAACCTCCCGGGCCTGGTCGATCTCCCTGCCGATTTCGTCCAGAGCCTTCTCGTCCCGCGCGATCGACTTCCGAAGCGATTCCCGTTTCTGGGCCAGACGAGCATCGCGCAGCCGGTGATCGGCCATGCGGTCGGCCCGATCGATCAGTTGCTCGAAGCGACGCACCAGTGTGCGCGGATCTTGTTCGCCGACCTCCTCCGGCGGAGGTGAGAACAGGGGGGTGGCCTCCGAATCCTCTTGAAAGAGGAGCAGCCCGATCGCTTCCCAGAGCTGGTCTCGGCGGCGACGGACTTCCTTCAGTTCCGCTTCGGTCGGCGGAAGCGCGACGGTTTCCATCTCCCCCAACTCCGTTTGTTCCTCGGAGAGCTTTGCCTGAAGTTCCTGCTGCCGCATCTCGCGCCGCTGGAGCGTTTTTTCCGAGTCTTCCAGCGCCCGTTGATGTTCCTGAAAGGTCGCCTCCAAGGGAACGACCATCTCTTTAAGCGGAACGTCGCCCATGAGGACCTGCTCCCGCAGTTCCTTTTCCATTTCCCGAAGCGGCTTCTCCTGCCGGGTCCATTCCTCCCGCAAGGTCTCCCATTGCTTGCAATCGGAGAGATATTCGGTTCGCTCGTCCAAACATTCCCGCAATGTGGCGATGAACTCCTCGGGGCTTTCTCGATCGCCGATGAGCGACTCCCGCCGGTCGACAAGCCGTTGCCGCTTCTTCCGATCGGCGGCGTTCTTCTTCATGATCTCGCGGTAGCGGTCCTCCTCCCGCAGCTTCTTCGCCTCCAAACGGGAAGACTCCTCACGAAGCCGATCGAGAACCTGCTCCTGTTCGAGAGTGGCCTGGAACCGGGACAGCGACGCGGGGGTCACGTCTCCCCCCACTCGGGACAACAAGGCCTCGATCCGTTCCTCCTGGGACACCAGCTCACGTTTCCTCGCCTCGATTTCTTCACGATATTCGCGAAACAGCGCCAGCCGCTTCTCCAGAGAACGCAACGTCGGAGCATGTCGGAGGATGGCGGGGTCCCGCTGGAGACGCGACAACTGATTCTCAAGCATGCTCCGGTCGTGGGTCAAGTCCAAGCGGAGATGCTCCACTTCCTCCAACTCTTCCCGAAGACGTTGCCGGCGATCGAGCCCTTCGCGAGGAAACTGGAGAACCTCGGGGGTCGACGCTTCAAGCGACTCCACCAACTCGGAAATCTCGCATCGGCGGGCATGAGGTCGGAAGGCGTTGTGCTGGCGCCGAAGCCGGTGGTATCGGACGTTCGCCTCCCGAAGCGCTGCTTCTCTCTCCTCCAATCGTTCTCGGCAAAGTCGGTCCTGCTCTTGGAGCTCGCGATACTTTTCCGGGGCGAAACGTCGTTGACGCACCAGGTTCTTAGCGGTGCGAATGCGGGCCATCCAATCGTTGATCAAAGGCTTGGACCCACGAGGATTATAAAGATCCTGAGACTCCCTTTGGAGATTACCCTTGAGCGCTTGGAATGAAGCGAGGGAGCCGAGCGCACTGCCGAACAGGGCCTCTTCGAGTCCCGCATCCTTCAATCCCTTTTCGCCCTCGGCAATCTCATCCAGCGAAAAACCGAACACGTTTTCGAAGAGTTCCCTCGTCGCATGATCGAGGAATGCCTTCAATCCGGTCGCATCGAAAGGCTCTTTCGTGGATGTGGTCTCACCGACGACGACCCGCTTCCTCCCCTTTCGCCGACGAAACGAAAGGCCGGTGCCGTCCTTCAATTCGACCTCCGCCCGCACCGCCATCTCCCGACCCGATGTCGAAAAATGGTAGTCGCTCTGTAGCGGGATGCCGTACAGCAAATCACGAACCAGGTTCAGAAACGTCGTCTTCCCCGATTCGTTCGGCCCATAGATCAGGTGGAACGAACCGGCCGGGAAAGCGAAATGTTTCTCGTGAAAATGGCCGTAGCGTTCAACGTGAAGATTTCGGATTTGCATGATTTCAGAGTCGATTTCGTACGGAATTGAGGAGCCTGGGAGAAAGTCGGTCCAAGAGCCGATCGCTCAGGTGGGCGTTTCGGGAAGCCCCTCCAAAAGGAGGTTTTCCGCATCTTCGAGCCAATGCAAAAGCTGATGCGAATCCTCCAAGCGAATCCCCGCTTCCCTGATTTCGACATGCCGCGCAAGAGAACCGAGCAACTCGGTGAGCAGCCTTTTCTCTTCCCCGGAATCGTTTTCGTCGGAAAGCGCTTTGCGAAAATGGAGAACATCCCGCAATAGATTTCCCGCCAGATCGTCCCCCGCCAAAAGGGCCTCGCGATCGATCGGCCGGGAGGTGGAAAAACGAACTCCTTCGAGCAAGAGATTCGACGCCGTCCTGTTCATCACATTCTTCAACCGCCCCACCAACTCTTCTCGCCCCTGCAAATCGCTCACCTTCGCTTGCAGGGGGGTTCTTCCGGAAACGGTCAACCGAAGAACTCCCCACCTCCCCTGCAAATCGGTCTCGATCGCTTCGCACCGCTTGGCGAAAGCTTCCTCCAACTCCTCGCGGTCCTCCTCGGCCGAAAGGACGATCGTCTCGCTGAACCAGCGGAGGGCATCGGTGGGCCGGAAGTCATACTCCCGCACTCCCTGCGAATCGGCAGTCACCAGGTAAACCCCCTTTGCGCCGGGTTCGTTGATATGCAACCCCTGCAAATTGCCACTGTAGACGACCGGAGGCGAATCGTGAACCACTTCCCGCTTGTGGATGTGCCCGAGTGCCCAGTAGTCGTAGCCTTTGCGCAAAAGGGTCTCGAGATCACAAGGGGCGTAGGTATCGTGCTGCGCGCTGCCGCTCAAACTGGTGTGTAAAAGTCCGATATTCAGACAGCCTTCCACCCGGTGGGGGTAGGTCGTCGCCAGGTCCTGTTTTTCGTCCCGCTTGGCGAAACTGCGACCGTGGATCGCCACCGCCGCCTCTTCCAGAAGGATCGTCTCGGCTGCGTCGGGCGAAAAAACGTGTACGTTCTCCGGCCAGGGGATCACCTCATGCACCCGATTGGCTGCATCATGATTCCCCCGGACCAGAAAAACGGAAATCTTCGCATTCTCGAGACGGCGAAATTGCGAGGCGGTCCACAAGCCGGTCGACATATCGTCCCACGGACCATCGAACAAGTCGCCGGCGATCAACACGAAGGCGACTTCCTGTTCGATCGCCAGGGTGATCATTTTTTCGAACGACGTCCGGGTGAGACTGCCGAAACGCTCCGGCGGAAAGCCTTCGTAGGTATGGAGATTTTTCAGAGGACTGTCGATATGCGGGTCGGCGGCGTGGAGGAATCGGAGCATCGGTTCGTCTTTTCGAGGAAGGACTCGGTTCGCGGGAACTCGAAAGAGTCTCAATGGCAGTGCTATATCGGCCTCATGGAGAATGGTCTCGGAGAAATGAAGCGACGGAAGAGCTTCGTGAAAATACTGTTTTCTAATAATCCCCCGGCTTCGTCAAGGACACTTCGCAGGAAGGGAATCGGTCGGAGCCGAAAGACATCCCGGTCCGAGCTGTCAAAATGGCAGTAATTGGAAACGAAAAACCTTCTTCGGTGCCATTTTGGGGAGCGACCGCCGGAATGCGTTTTCGCATTTATGTCATAAACCCTTTTACCGCAATACGTTAGAAAAACGCAACGCATTTGGCGCGCGAATTGCTTTGCAAGGGACCATCAAGATGATTTCACAAGCCGGAGTTCACGGTATGCACTCTATTTGCCCGGGGACGTTGGATTTCGGTTTTAGAACTTTTTTCTACATCATGATCACCAACAATGGTGCACAGTAACGGAGGTTTGAGATGGCAAAGAAAAAGGCTGCACAAGGCAGTGGCGTGAAGATCCAACCCCTGGCCGACCGAGTCGTCATTCGGCGCGAAGAATCGGAAGAAACGACCGCCGGCGGTATTGTTCTTCCCGATACCGCACAGGACAAACCCGCGCGTGGCGTGGTCGTCAGCATCGGCGATGGAAGAGTATTAGATGACGGCAGCCGAAGTTCTTTCGAAGTCAAGGAAGGCGATCGGATCATCTTTACCTCGTACGCGGGAGAAGAATTCAAAGTGGGGGAACAGAATCTGCTGCTGATGCGGGAAAGTGACATTCTGGCAGTCATCGAATAAGTCCTTTTTTTAGAAGATTTTCCAGAAGTTTGCGGCATTTGACGATGACCGGCCAATTCCAATAAATAATGAAGAGAGATTTAGGGAGAAACCATCCATGGCAAAAATGATTGCATTTGATCAAGAGGCGCGCGAAGCGCTTCGACGCGGCGTTTCCAAGCTGGCCAAGGCGGTTAAGGTAACGCTCGGCCCGCGTGGGCGGAACGTGATCATCCAGAAGAGCTTCGGCGCTCCGACCGTCACCAAAGACGGTGTGACGGTGGCCAAAGAGGTCGACCTGGAAGAGACTTACGAGAATATGGGGGCCCGAATGGTCCGGGAAGTCGCCTCCAAAACCAGCGACGTCGCCGGCGACGGCACCACCACGGCAACCATCATGGCCGAGGCGATCTTCAATGAAGGGATGCGGGCCGTGGTCGCGGGCATCAATCCTTTGCACATGAAGCATGGCATGGATCAGGCGGTGGCCGATATCACCGAGGCGCTCCAGAAAATGTCGACTTCGGTCAAAAACAGCAAGAAAGAGATCGCCCAGGTCGGCGCCGTGGCGGCGAACAACGACCAGGAAATCGGCGATCTTCTGGCCGATGCGATGGAAAAAGTGGGCAAAGACGGCGTCATCACCGTCGATGAAGGCAAGAGCCTGGAAACCGAGGTCGAGTGGGTGGAAGGCATGCAGTTCGACCGCGGCTATCTCTCGCCGTACTTCGTGACCGATCCGCAGAAGATGGAGTGCGTGCTCGAAGACGCCTACGTCCTGATCCATGAGAAGAAGATCAGCAACATCAAGGACATGGTTCCGATTCTCGAAGCGGTCGTCAACTCGGGCAAGCCGCTGCTGATCGTCGCCGAAGATATCGACGGCGAAGCCCTCGCCACGCTGGTCATCAACCGTCTCCGAGGCACGATGAAGGTCTGTGCCATCAAGGCGCCCGGCTACGGCGATCGCCGCAAAGCGATGATGGAAGACATCGGCATCCTCACCGGCGGCGAGGTCCTCTTCGAGAGCCTGGGCAAGAAGCTCGAAAACATGCAATTGGCGGAACTGGGTCGCGCGAAGAAGGTCGTGGTCGACAAGGACAATACGACGATCATCGAAGGCGCCGGCAAGAGCACGGAGATCAAGGGCCGTATCGAGCAGTTGCGTCGCGAAATCGACAACGCCTCGAGCGATTACGACCGGGAAAAACTCGAAGAACGTCTGGCGAAGCTGGCCGGCGGTGTGGCGAAGGTCAACGTCGGCGCTGCCACCGAAAGCGAAATGAAGGAGAAGAAGGCCCGCGTGGAAGACGCCCTCCATGCGACCCGGGCGGCCGTCGAAGAAGGCATCCTTCCCGGCGGTGGAGTCGCTCTTCTGCGTTCCTCCTTGAAAGTGAAGCCGGAAGGGCTCTCCGACGACGAAAAGGTCGGCTACAACATCATCGTCCGGGCCTGTCGCGCCCCACTCACTCAAATCGCCGCGAATGCCGGAAAAGACGGCGGCATCGTCTGCGAAAAAGTCGCCTCGGAAAGTGGCTCGATGGGTTACAACGCCGCGACCGACACCTTCGAGGATGTCGTCAAGGCGGGCATCATCGACCCGACCAAGGTCACCCGAACCGCTCTGCAGAATGCCGCGAGTGTCGCGGAACTGATGCTCACCAGCGACGCGCTGGTCGCCGAGATTCCTAAGGAAGAGAAAGCGGCCGCCGCCCCGCCGCCCGACATGTATTGATCGATGTCCCCTTGAAGTAGGCGGGCCAAGTTTCACCGAAAATGGAACCGGGGAATTCGCTTCTCCGGTTCTTTTTCATGCGCCTCCCCGATTCCGAGAGGCCTTTTCTTCGAGGCCCGAGGTGCCGAAACGCTTTCCGAGCTCGAGATCGACCTCCTCCAACGAAACGCCGGATTCGGTCAACAGGACCAGCAGATGATAGAAAAGATCGGCCGCTTCATGGACGACCTGCTGCTTCCTCGCCGCCGTTTCCTTATCGGCAAGGTCGCCTTCAGAAGCCCTTTTCTCGACCGCTTCGATCAGCTCTTCCGTCTCCTCGCGGACCTTCGCGACGATCGCAACGACCCCCCTCTCAAAAAGCTGGGTCGTGTAGGACTTCGGGGGGAGCCGTTCTTTGCGATCCGCGATCACTCGGGCCAACTGCGTCAGAGAACTCGCCTCGGAGGGCATGAGGGCTCCTTTCCATCGATGGGAGAACCTTTAGAATAGTCTACATCGATTTGCCATTGTATCACGCCCCTTGTCCAAGACCACGCCCCCTTCTCTCAACGTTCCTTTCGAAACGCCTTGGAACGCGACCACGTCCGGGCGATTCCCGTTGCCGAAAATCGACTCACATGTCTTTTCCCCTCGAAGATTATCCTCCCGTGAAAGACTGTTTTTTTCTGACCGGGCCCACGGCCTCGGGAAAGACGAAAATCGCCTTAGCGCTGGCCGAATCGCTCCAAGCGGAAATTGTGTCGCTCGATTCGATGGCGGTCTATCGCGGCATGGACATCGGCACGGCCAAACCCACCCCGGAGGAACGCGCGGAGATCCCCCACCACTTGATCGATCTCATCACGCCCCGAGAGGAATTCAGCTTGGCGCAATACGTTCGCGCCGCGCATGAGACGACGGAAGATCTCCATCGCCGAGGTCAAAACGTCTTGTTCGTCGGAGGAACCCCACTGTACCTGAAAGCGCTTCTCCGCGGGCTCTTTCAGGGTCCGGCGGCCGATGAAGCGCTCCGTTCAAAGCTGGACTCGGAGGCTCGACGGGAACCGGCAGGGCATCTTCATCGACGACTGGAGACGGTCGATCCCGAAGCGGCGGCGCGACTGCACCCAAACGACACACGGCGACTCATTCGAGCCCTGGAAGTGTACGAAACGACCGGTCGGCCGATCAGTGAATTCCAGCGGCAATTCGAAGAGGAAAAACCACACTGCCGCAATCAGGTATTAGTGCTTTCCTGGCCACGGGACACTTTACATCACCGGATCCATCGACGAGTCGATCTCATGATCGAGCAAGGGCTCGTCGACGAAGTGGAACAACTCCTCGACCAATACGCTCCTCTGGGAAAAACGGCTTCTCAAGCAGTCGGCTATCGGGAAATCCTCCAGTATTTCGAAGACGGGTATTCCTCTCTCGAGGAAGCTGCCGAAGCGATCAAGCTGCATACCCGGCGATTCGCCAAACGCCAGAAAACCTGGTTCCGCAGCCTCCACGAGTGCCGGTGGATCGAACGCGATCAGGAAACGGATGAGCTCGAGACGGTCCGGAAAATTTCGGCTCGAATCGATCTTCCTCCCATCCACGGTGATTGAACACCGATGAAGAGGCAAATCCGGCGCGAGGGACGCAAACTCGACCCGACCGCAAAAAAATGCGTCAAGCCAATAGCCTACCCCACTGACTACCGTCTGCCCCCCTCATCGTAGCGTTCACTTGGTGAAAGCAAATGACTCGGAGTCACATCGCGCGAACCATCACCGCACGGATAGTCATGGCTCGATTCCCCCCGATCCCTCTTTTTTTGTGACTGGTGCGGTAGCCATTTTCAAATGTTTTTTTTTCTGCATGACATGGGAAACGTCTTTCCCTCCCTCCCCACGCATTCTTGCCGGGTTCCCAATCGCCAGGGGGCGTCACCGTCGATTTATTTTCTCCATCGAAACAACGCCTGCGACATCATCATTTTGAATGAGTGCAATATGGGAAAACTTTGCAGGTTCTCGGTCTCTTTGGCGTTATCTCGATTGATGGTTTTTTTTGGAAAAAACATATTCTGTTGATGTTCTCAATGGTGATAGTCGATTCTTTTGAAAGGAAAAGCCGTATCGCAAGAGTTACGCCTTTTCTGAATAAGTCCACCAATAAAGGAAAACAACCACCCTTTTAGTTGTCAAGACGAACGGGATGCCCAAGCGAACCGAAGGAACGGTTTCGGAAACAGGGGGGCAAACTGGCTTCGTCGTGGAAGGATGCAAAGGATGTACGATTCCTCACCATTTCGACCGGCTATTTACGGCATGTTGATCGCCATATTGACATGCGGCTGCATGAGCATTCCCGACAGCGAAACCATTTCGCCGAGCTGTGTACCCAACGGATTGAACAACAGCCCGAGAAGCAACAAGCAGAACATCAACTTCATCCGGCTCCGCCAGGATCAGCCCGAGTACTACATCCTCGGACCCGATGACACCCTCGGCGTTTACGTGGCGAGTGTTCTCGGGGAACGCGATCAGGCGCCGCCGATCCACCAGCCCGAAGAAGGTTCCGGTTTGCCTCCGGCGATCGGCTATCCGATTCCGATTCGTGAGGACGGCACGATCACGTTGCCGCTGATCCTCGGCCCGATTCCGGTCGCCGGGCTGACACTCGCTCAAGCGGAGAACGAAATCCGTAAGGCGTACACGATCACGCAGAAGATTCTCCAGCCCGACCAGGCCAAGATCATGGTCTCCTTGATCAAACCGAGGACCTACCAGGTGATGGTCATTCGCGAAGATGCGCGGGCGGCAGGCCTGACGACTCAGAAAGAGATCGGCGAAGTGACGATCGGCAATCCCCAACAGGGAAGCGCCGAAGTCGTCGAGCTTCGAGCGTACCAAAACGACGTGCTCCACGCTTTAACCGAAACGGGGGGCCTGCCCGGTTTGAACGCGAAGAACGAGGTGGTCATCCTTCGGGGAGCGTTCGAAGATGCCCGTGGGAGAAACGCGATTCTCGACCAGTACATGGGATCCGGACAAGTCCGAACCGCCGACGGGACCATTCCGAACATATTGAGAATTCCGCTACGGGTTTCCCCCGGAGAACAGTTGCCGGTCTTGAAGGAAGAGGACATCATCCTGAACGATGGGGATATCGTTTTCATCCAATCACGAGATGCCGAAGTGTTCTATACGGGCGGTTTGCTGATGGGCGGAATGCACCCATTGCCGCGTGATTTCGATCTGGACATCTTCGGCGCGGTATCGATGTCCGGCGGTTCGATCGCCGCGGCGGCGGGCGGTTCCGGCAGCCGGGGAAGCATCGGAGGCACCGGCGTCGGCACGATCTTCCCACCGACCCGAGTCATCGTGCTTCGTGAAATGAATGGGCAACAACAGGCGATTCGTATCGATATCAAAGAAGCGATGCGCGATCCCAGCCAACGGATTCTCATCCAGCCGAACGACGTGATCTTGCTGGAATACACCACATCCGAAATGTTGATGAACGTGATCATCAGCAACTTGCGTGTCAGCTTTGCGTTGGATTCCCTCTGGAACTGATCGTTCCGGCACCGACGGAATCACCAAGGCGGCCAGAATCCCTTCTGGTCGCCTTTTTTATTTTCACTCACCTCCTCGTCCGAGAGCGTTTCTTCATCAGCATCCACGTCTTCTTCCACGGCGGAAACTTCTTGAGCTTCGACCGTTTTCCCCACCTCAAGGGAATCGTCATCGGATTGATCTAAAAAGAAGAGTGGATCCTGAGCATGGAACAACCCTTCATGCTGGGTTTGCGAAAGACGGACCGCGATCACTTTATGTTCCCTTTTGCCGCCGTTATCTCGTGTCATCATGTGGTAGCCCAGCCCTTTGGTGCTCCGCGGTAGGGCCCCCACCACCAGCCAGTGGCCGGGAAGAATCGACGCCGTGAAACCAAGTTCCCCGAAGATTTTCTTTTGCCGGGAAACTTCGAAGATTGCTTTGCCGCCTTTGATTTCGTATTTTCTTTCCGGTGTGCCGTACTGAAGCTCGGGAGTGACTCGCAACTCCACGGACCCATCGGAATTCGGCTTCACCCGAATCGAGAGAAATCCTTGCGCCTGCCGGTAAGTTTTGCCGAAGACCTCTCCGTTCTCACACATCAGAAGCGGGAGCTCGTCGAGGGTTTCGCCGATTTCGATCAAACCATAATCTTTCGGCCCCAGATGCATGTATTTGCGACTGACCAGCGGTTCTTGCTCGATCTGGTCGAGGGTCAGGTCCTGCTTCTCGATATTCGTGGGGACCGGCTTATCTTCCAGCGAAAGCATGGTCGAAAGGGAAGGAGGCATATAGCTTCCGGCGATTCCCACCCGAATGCCGTTCCAGGCGAGTGATTTTCGCAAAGGGACCGGAAAACTCTGCTCGTCGAGTTCGCTCCATAGATCCTCCAGCGTCTCTTCCTGATGGTGGGGCACGCGGACGAAAAAGACGTCGATCGCCACCTTGTTCTCCGACATGCGGATCGGCTTCAGCGGACTTCGTTCCTCCTTCGACGGTGAGAGCGATTTGCAGGAAATCAACACCGAAAGCATCAATAGCCCGAACACGCCAAGTTGAAGCATTCGGATGGACATCGACGATTTCCTCACCATGGAACGAAATGAAAAGATATGACTCGGAGCAACATATGGTGAACCATCACCGTCCGGCGTTCCACGACCGGGCCGGCGTCTCGGCAATTCCAACAGTCACTATTTTGTGACCGGGTAGTAAAAGATCCGGATCCATTCCGCCCGCGGCGCGAAATAGAATAGGACCTGAAATCGGGGGGAGAATAAGAAAGAATGTCCCGATTGTCAAGCTCGTTTGACGGGAAACCTCGAAAAACAAGATGCGAGAAAAGCGATTGCCTTCCTATTGCAAGATGACCGATTCCCGGTATTCGGGAACGGACACCTCCCATTGGAATCGGTCGATGATCGTCTGCTGGAGCGACTTGGCGACCGATTCCTCACCATGGGTCAAAAAGAGTTTTTTGGGGGGCGTCTGAAAATGTTCGAGCCACCGCAAAATGGCCGGCATATCGGCGTGCCCCGAGAAGCCGTGAAGCTGTTCGACGCGAGCGCGAACCGGCCAGAGGCGGCCATGAATGCGGACTTCCCGTTTTCCTTCGAGAATCTGTCGTCCGAGAGTGCCGGCGGCCTGATAGCCCACGAAGAGGACCATACACTCCGGTCGCCGAATGTTTTGCGTCAGGTGGTGCTTGATACGTCCCGAAATGCACATCCCCGAGGTTGCCATGACGACGCACGGCTCCTTGATTTGATTGATCTTCTTCGATTCCCGACGACTCTCGACCATCTTCAGCCCCGGAAACTGTAGCGGAGTTTCGCCCGCCTCGATGCGGTTCCAGGCGTCGTCCCCGAAAAGCTCCCGATGGCGACGAAAGATCTTGGTCACTTGGATCGCCATGGGGCTGTCGAGAAAGACCGGAATGGAGGGGATCTCCCCCCGGGCCATCAGCTTGCCGATCTGGTAGATCAAATCCTGGGCCCGTTCGATGGCGAAAGTGGGAATGATGACATTGCCCCCACGCTCGACCGTATCGTTGATGCATCGGGCAAGCGCCGCCAGTGTGTCTTCCTCGAGACTCTCCCGATGGACCCGATCGCCGTAAGTCGATTCCATCACCAGGTAATCGGCCTCGGAAATGAACGAGGGATCCTGAATGATCGGGCGATTCCCTTGCCCTAGGTCTCCCGAAAAGACCAGCCGACGTTTCTCCCCCGGCGATTGAGTCGATTCCATTTCGAATTCGACCATGGCCGAACCGAGGATGTGTCCGGAATCATGGAAACGGACCTGAATGCCCGAGACCAACGGCAACCACCGCTTGTAGGGTATTTCATCGAGAAGCGGGAGGGTCTTTTCGACGTCGTGGTCGTCGAAAAGCGGCGCGATCGGATGGGGCCCCCGGCGCCCCTCTTTCCGGTGCCGCTTGCGTTTGAACTCGGCGTCCTCCATGTGGATCTGGGCGGCGTCTTTCAGGACAATCTCGACCAGATCGGCCGTCGCCGCGGTGGTATGGATCGGCCCCCGAAACCCTTCCCGAACCAGCTTCGGCAGAAGTCCGCAATGATCGAGATGGGCGTGGGTAATGCAGACCGCCTCGATTTCGGACGGCGGAATCGAAAACGGCTTCCAGTTGCGGTCCAGGTAGCGGCGCTCTTGGTACATGCCGCAATCGATCAGCACGCGATGGCCGTTGTTCGAAAGGCAGTACTGCGAACCGGTCACCTGGCGATTCGCCCCCAGAAAATCGAGCTGCATGGAGATTCTTTCTTATTCAGAGATTTCCGTTCCATCCACTTTTTCCCGCATCCATCCTCTTTCAACGAGAATCGGCTTCCCGCTCCACTCCTTGAATCGCCTCCAAAAGGAGCTGAGGGAGGGTTTCGATGCGGTGGAGTGACCGGACGAGTTCCGGATGGGCGAACAATCGTACGCGTTTCACGTAATCATCGAACTGCTCCCGGGCCAGCGCGCGGACGACCGGAGATACTTCTTCCAGCGGTCGATAGCAATCCTCCTTGGGATAGTAGACGTCGATCAAAAACTCGACCTCCTTCTCAACAGGCGGGGCGTCGATGATGATCTCATCCGAGGCGACCACCCGTCCGAGGACCGTCCCCAATTGCTTCGCCAGACGTTCGGAACATCTCAGGAGGAAATCGAATCGCCTCCCGGCAAGAAGGCGATAGAGATCGGGATGTTCCATGATACTATATTGTACCACACGCTTATAAAGTTTCCGGACCGGACCGAATAATCCCTCGACCAGCCTCTCAGCGGGGCCTTCTCGTGCGGCGTGGCGGAGATGGTCGATCAACTCGTGCTCCCGCATCCGGAAGAGGGCTTCGCATTCGAGATGGCTGCGCAACAGGAAGAAGGCTCTCTGGAGCATTGCCGTGGCCGCACGCACGGAATGATGCCAATAGACCTCACTGAACATAACGTATCGGGCGAAGACCATCAACTCGGCGGCCGTCTTCCCTTTTTCGGTGATGGCGAGCCCATCGCCTTCGGCGTTCAGACAAAGACTGCCGATCAGGCGGCCTTGGTCGAAATGGCGCCCGTAGGGGACCCCGGCGTGTAGACTGTCGCGGAAGAGATAGTCCATTTTGTCGATATCGATCGGGCCGGAAAGCACGCTTTTGAGGATTTTCGCCACCACCGTTTGGGGAGTATCGTTGAGTAAGGAAGCCACTTCGCGCGGGTTGAGCCCCCAGGCCTCCCGGAGGACGTCGCCCACTTCCCCTTTCAGGAGAAAACTCCCGGCGAACATTTCATGGCGCGGCACATCGGGCAAACGGATGTCCTCAATCGGATGACAGAACGGCCAGTGTCCCACATCGTGCAGCAACGCACCGGCGATGAGCAGTTCGGCGTCTTCCGGCTGGATGAGCTGCGAAAACCTCTCATCGTGGGCCAATTGCTTCAAGAGCAGCAGCGTCAGTCGATAAACCCCAAGCGAATGCTCGAATCGGGAATGCCCCGCGGCCGGATAGACAAGCGAAACGAGCCCTAATTGGCTGATGTGGGCCAGTCGCCGAAACTCGGGGGTATCGATCAGTTGCTTCACCCGGGGGGTTAGAGGCACATCGATCTCGGGAGGGATGCGGATCAGACTCCTTCGAACGTCGAGTCCGGCGATTTCTGGAACTTCGAGAAGATGCGACATTAGCCCGGTTCATCCGTTTTTCCAAGCGAAGATTCTAGAAAGTAGGCGTGGGGGGATCCGAAGGATCGGGGGGCAAAGGCGCTGCATTGGGATCCACCTCGGGAGCACCGGCGGGAACGTTGTCCATCCCCATCATCCAGATCCAGTCGAGACCGATCGCCCAGCGCATGAGGATCATCACCAGGAAAAAAAGGAGGAAGTGGAGCAGTCCTCGACTGAAATCCAAGTCGAAGACGGCATGGGCGGTGAGGACACCGATGATCAGAAACGGCACGAAAATCAACCATTGCCAGATCGCGCCGGAAAACATGAAAAAAGCGATCCACTCGAAAACGATCCACAAGACGGCGTATACCCCGCCGGAAATCGCCGCGCGAAGGTAAAGGTCCTTCCCTTCGAGATAATCGATCTCTTCGCCTTCTCGGAGAATGACGTACCCCACGGCCGAAAGAGGAATGGCGATGAGAAAGAGCCCTACCCCGCCGAGAATCGAGCACATCCTCACTCCCAACCCCGCCAGACGCACCCCCCAGGCGAGACCGAACGCCACGACCAACCCCAGAAGTGTAAAAACCACCATTTTAATGCCGGAGGAGGTCTCGACCCGATCGATGGGTTTTAGAATCGCCTTTCCCTGGACCGTCTTTCCCCCGGAGGAGAAATCGTCCGGTGCGTGGACCTTCACCTTCTCCTTGGGGATTTCGATGATGGTATTGCA
Source organism: uncultured Planctomycetaceae bacterium (assembly GCA_964632505.1). Lineage (GTDB taxonomy): Bacteria > Planctomycetota > Planctomycetia > Pirellulales > Thermoguttaceae > CAZWCE01. The sequence goes on from CAZWCE010000007.1 coordinate 117,943, forward strand.
ATTCGGGCAGGGCCCTTTCTGTCCGCCGAAGCGATCGCTGACCTCGAACCGCTTCAAACAACCAGGGCAGGTAACATTGATGGCCATCGGTACACTCGTATCAACAGGTGGACGGAAAGAAGCTCCACTCGCCGAGGTCGCCCTGCAAGAGCGAGGGAAAGCGAAGCAGGGAGGACGAAGCAAAAGATGCGGATATTGTAACAGGATCGGTTTCAAAAACCAACCCCGACGGTCGCATCGCCCCCTCGAAGTCTTCTTACGACCGGGGGGTTTCGAGCCGTCTTCCCAACAGGGGATCGAGTTCTTCGGCCTGCTGTTGCATCCGGTCGATCCGTTGCTTCAATTGCTGGAGTCGGTCGGTGAACTGCTGCACGCGGTCGATCTGCCCTTCGAGCTCGGCAAAAAGAAAGCGGAGCGCTTCGGCGTACTTCCACTGCGAGGCCATTTCATGGATGTGGCTGTCGAGCCCGCGGCGGAGGTTCCACGCAAAAACCCCCAACAGGAATGAGGCCCAAAGTATCAGCCAGAAGAGGGAAACGAAATAGAAATCAATGCCCAGAAGCGGGTGCGGCGGATCGCGCAACCAGGAGTCGATGAAGAAATTCTTCGCCGGACGGGCGATCAGGAAGAGGAGCATCGCCCCGAAGAGGCTTTCGTAGATCAGCCGGGTTTTCCACTGACTCCGAACCAGAGCCAATTGGTCGCAGAGGCGATCCATCTCTCCGGCCACCTCCTGGGCGAAGGCTTCCGCCGCTCGCGAAGCTTCTTCGAGAATGCGTTCGGAACCGCAACCCTCGATCGGCAGTTTGGCATCCTGCGTGAAACCGGCGAGAATCAAGGCCGATTCACGAACCTGACCATCCTCCCAGCAACGTGCCGCGGCGCGGCTGGTCGTAGGATCGATTTGCCCGGAGGAGGCGCGAATCTTCTCCTTTTCGCCGGAACCGTACGCCCCCATCACGGCCCATTGCGGGAGCGAACGCCCTTTCCAGAAACGCAAGCCGGTCGTCACCGAGGAGAGCCACTGGAAAGTCCGCAACACGACCGCGAACGGGCTATATCCCCAATGCGACGCCACGCGGGAAACGAGTCGATTTTCCCAATATCGGCGGTCTTGCAGCAATTCCTCCCGCATCCGCTCGCAGAGGATCGTCCCGAGCGTTTTTCGCTCATTTTCAATCTTATTTTTGAGCGTGCGAACGGCCGGGAGCTCGTCCTCGACAAATCGCCAACACCGCTCGACCGTCTCGGCTGCCAAGTCCACGTAATTGGAATGGCGGATCTTCAGTGCCGTCTGATCGGTCAACTCCTCGGTCAACAGCCGATAGAGCCGCTCGAACTCTTTCCCACCGGGGCGCCCCTCCCCTCGAAGTCGAAACGCCGAGAGCGAATCCACGAAAAAGATTCGACCGGGGGCATAGCGGGATTGCAGCACGTGACGCCAATCGTCTCGGATATCGTCGTCCCGATCGGCATGGGTCTGCACAAAGAGGAGGCGAGCGCCGGGCGCGGCGTCGGCCAGTTCGTCGGCCACCCGACGACTCCGGTATTTCTGTTGGGTGGCGGTCACGACCAGCACGTCGCACAAAGGCAGGATTGCCCTCAGCCGCGCCAGATTGGTCCGGCGCATCTCTTCATTCTCGGTGGTATCGGGATCGGGACAATCGATCAACACCAACCGGCGGAGAACGGGCACTTGAACGGAACGAATCTCGAGTTCTTCCAGATCGAATCCCCACTCGTCCGGCTGCAATCCTTCATGACATAAGAGAACCGGACGTTCGGTGGTGGGACGTTCCTTGCCGGTGGCGACGATCTCCTTTCCCAAAAGGGCATTCACCAGAGCGCTCTTTCCCGTCCCCGTGCCGCCGAGAAACGCCACGACCAGCGGTTTTTCCAGCCGCTGACGCATGGCGTAGGTCCGTTCGAAGAAACGCCGCGAAAGCCTGTGGCACGCATGCACTCCCCCCCAATTCGGCGATTCTTCGAGACATTGCTGCAGTCGATCCCCGAGGTGAACGGTCTCGGTCCACAAATGCGACGGCGAGTCGGTTTCGGCAAGCGAAGGAGAGGAGAAATACATCATTGCAAAAGCGTCAATTCATATTCAAAATGGAAGGGAAGCCCGATCGGCCGAACATTGCTGCGTCGGACGACGAGGTGATCGAAAAAACGAACCGGTGTTCTCGTGACCTGAAGGGAGGGAGGGAGCGTCACATCCCTACGCCCCAAAGGGCACGAAGACTTAAATGACCTTGGATAGTATGAAGAGAAAACGGCTCCTCTGCAACCCGGCGGAGTCGTTCCTCCTTTTTCTCGGAGAAATCTCCATGGAGAGATGTCGGCGAGAATCATTGCCATGGGAATTGTAGCTTTTTTCCGCCGCACGTCGCGACGTTCTCACCGCGATATGGCTGTCCGAACGGGAGCTTCCCGAGATAGGTCGGGAAAGAACCACCGAAAACGTCTCCTGGACAGCTTCCCGGAAAATTGCTAAGATAAATCATGATCGGATCTTATCGTCATTGGCAGAGGCGTCCTCCTTCACAACGCTCTTCCAGTTCGGTTTCGAATAGAATGGTGGGCAAATCCGATCACCCCCGCGGCAAGGATCTCCAGCCCCCTCGGATGCGTGTCGGACGGATCGAGGCTTCCTTTTTCTCTTCTTTCGTGGAACGATCCCCAACGAGTGCTTCATGACAGCGACCAGGGAATACATTGACCAAAAAATCGACGATTTTCAAAAAGCGACCCGTCACAATGCTCAAACTCCCGGAAGACAAGGTTCTCTGGTCCATCTGACCGTCGAGAATGCCGACGAAGTCATGATCACGGGCGATTTGCACGGGAACCGCCGGAATTTCAACTTGATCCGCAAAATCGCCGACCTGGACCATCACCCCCGTCGCCACCTGGTGGTCCAGGAAGTCTGTCACGGAGGAATGACCTACCCCCAAAACGGCGGGTGCATGTCGCACACCATGCTTGAGGAAGTCGCCCGATGGAAATGCGAATATCCCGATCGGATCCATTTTCTTCTCGGCAACCATGAAATCGCGGAAATGACGGAGTATCCCATCCAAAAGAAGAGCAAGATGCTCAACTTCCTGTTCCGGCTGGGAATGCAACAGATGTTCGGACAGGCCGCCGAGGAGATCCGCGAGGCTTATGTCCCCTTTCTTCTGAGTAGTCCGGTGGGCATTCGCCTCGGCGAGAATGTCCTCATCACGCACAGCATTCCACAGTTTGTCGACGAACGGGGATTCGATACTTCCATCTTCGACCGTGAATTGAGTTGGGAAGACTTTCTGGAAGACGCTCCCGTATTCCAGTTGCTCTGGGGTCGCGACTATCGGTCCCGCAACGCCAAAGCGTTCGCCGGATTGACGAATTGCGATGTTCTCATCAACGGCCACGAACCTTGCCCCGAAGGTTGTCTCGTACCGAACCAGTACCAGGTGATCGTCGATAGCTGCAACAACGAGGGGAAATACCTGTTGCTTTCGACCGATCGACGATGGACGCACGAAGCGGTGGTCGACGAGCTTCGACCGCTGCAAAACTAGCCCTCCGTGGGCAAGAATTACGACTTGCGGCCGCCGATGGGGACCAACCCCGACTCTTCCAGCAAGAGATCGACCCGACCGGCGGAAGTCAAAAAGTCGACCGCCGCACGTCGCTCTTCTCCCTTTCCACTCAGGCGCTTGATCACCCCGATGCCGTATTGCTCATGACGCACCAATTGGCCGGGTTGGAAGTCGCCGACGGAAAAACCCCGCTTCTCTTCGTCCGTTCGGTTTTCCCCCGCCATTTCCGCCGCAATGGTCAACCCGAGAGGCGACCGCTTTCTCTTCCGCCCGGAACGCTGGAGTGTCTCCGGTTCGTCGAAGAGTTCGAGCGACTCCGTCTCGATCGTTTCCGTCTTCTCAAGGACCCACTTGTCCGAATCGTGAGCGGGTCGATCGACGCCGGTCTGCTCGAAAGACTCCCGGATCTCCATCGATTCATTCGGCAATTCGAGCAGGAATCGGCTCATGATCGACACGGCCGATCGCCCTCGATACTGCCGCGTATCGGCCCGACTGAGCCGCAACTGCTGCTGGGCCCTGGTCATGCCGACGAAGAAGAGACGCCGCTCCTCTTCCAACGATTCCTGGTCGAAACTCGAGCGCTCGTGCGGCAAAAGGCTCTCCTCGATTCCAATCAGGTAAACGACCGGGAATTCCAATCCCTTGGCGGCATGGAGGGTCATCAGAGAGACCCGTTCGGCACCGGCTTCCCAGTCGTCGACATCACTGGTCAACGACGTCTCTTCGAGAAACCCTTCCAGAGGCCGGTCGCCGTCGTACCGGGCATCGAATTCCCGCACTTCGGAAATCAATTCCTGGACATTCGCCAACCGCTGCTGATCCTCCTCGAGTTCCGATTGCCGGAAGATTTCCAGCAAACCGGTTTCGGTGAGAACGCTCGCCAGGAGCACTTCGAGATCCTCTTCGAGCATGTCGCTCAACCGGTCGACCATCGCCACAAATCGGAGAAGGGATTTTTTGGCTCTCGCGGAAAGAGCATGGATCTGATCGGCCCCGCGCGCCGCTTCCAAGAGACAGACGCCGCGGCGGTCCGCCTCCGCGGCCAAACGCCGGAGCGTGGTTTTGCCGATGCCCCGCCGCGGCACGTTCACCACGCGGAGAAAGGCAAGATTGTCGCTCGGATTGTTCAACAATTGCAAATACGCGAGCACATCCTTGATTTCTCGACGTCGGAAGAACTCCAACCCGCGCACCAACTGAAAGGGAACATTCCAACGGCGAAGGGCATGCTCCAGGTTCCTCGAGAGGGCGTTCACGCGATAAAAGATGGCGAAATCGCCCGGCCGTCGCTTCCCGGATTCCACCTCCTCGGCGATTTCCGCGGCGATCTGCTCCGCCTCTTCGTTGTGATCCCGGTAGCAGATCAGACGAACCGGCTCGCCGACCACGTTGGCGGTGAACAGTTTCTTCTCCTTACGCAAAACGTTGTTGGCGATCAGCGTCGAGGCGATGTGCAAAATGCTTTTGGTGCTGCGATAGTTCTCTTCGAGACGAATGATCCGGACTTCGGGAAAATCGTTTTCGAAATCGAGAATGTTGGAAATCTTCGCTCCCCGCCAGCCGTAAATCGACTGATCGGGGTCGCCGGTGACCGCCAGATTCGGGTAGTCGATCGAGAGCGCCCGGGCGATGGTGTATTGGGGGAGATTCGTGTCCTGGTATTCATCGACCAGAATGTACCGAAAGCGGTGGTCGAGCGTCTTTCGTATTTCGGGATTCTCCCGGAGCAGCATCGCCATCCGGAGCAATAGATCGTCGAAGTCCATGGCGTTGGCCTGCAAGAGATAATCGCGATACTTGGGATATACCTCCTCGACGACCTTCCCGAGAAGGCTTCCGGGATGGGCCTGATAGCTTTCCGGGACCATCAGCTCGTTTTTGGCGTGGCTGATCGCCGAGGCGACCCGAGAGACGTCGATCCCCTTCGGAAGCATCCCCTCCTGGAGCACCGCTTTCAAAGCTCGCTTGCTGTCGTCGGCATCGTAGATGGTGAAGTTTTGCTCCAAACCGACGTAGGGGGCGTAGCGGCGGAGCATGGAGGCGCAGAATTTGTGGAACGTTCCGATCCAAACATAGTGCTTCGGGGCCATCCGCTCGATCCGATGCCGCATCTCGTCGGCCGCCTTGTTGGTGAACGTCAAAGCGAGAATTTGACTTCCCCTCACCCCGTGATGCAATAACCACCCGATCCGATGAGTCACCACGCGGGTCTTTCCGCTTCCCGGCCCGGCCAGCACCAAAAGGGGGCCTTGCATGTGCCGGACCGCCTCTTGCTGAGGTCGATTCAAACCATCCAGTAGAAAACGCATAGCGTCCTTGTCGTTCTATATTCCAAAATCCAATCGTTCGTAGAAATGTGTCCGATCATGCGCTCCCACTGCCATCATCCCTGGAGGGGGAGCATCACAAGAACCGACGCCTTTTTGTTCCTTGTCACCACAGATTATAATGCCTAAAATTGTAAAAAAAAGCAGAATAACTACAAAAAGCCTTCCTTCTTCACGAAGCATATCTATAGAGGAAAGAGATCTTCGCCTCCCGCCCGAGCGGCGGTTTGAAATCTCCCGGACTCATGAAGAGTACACCCATCGATCATGTGTACTTTTTTGGAATGAGAGCGTTTTTGCCAAAGAAAACATCAAAAAAACGAGAAATAATCACCTTCTCTCTCACACGAAGATTTGAGATTTTTGTGATTTTTTCGTTAGAATCGGGTAGAAACGTTGGAGCAGAAGAAATAGAATAGGACACTTAGTTCGCCTGACCATCACTGCAACGCGATGAGCGTTGGATCAGCATATTGGTACATGATTGTTTTCCAACTCCTGATCGGAGTCTTCTAAAAATGGGCCATCCAATTCACGAACAATTCGACGATCCCCACGGTTTGACCTGGAAGCAATGGCTCTTGTTGCTTTTGGCACTGTTTTTAGGTTTTTTCGCCATCTACGTGGTGAATCACGTTCCCTTCACCCTCGATCAACGTGCCAGCAGTTCGGTCGAGGTCGAATCTCGGAGTCTCGACGGAGCCCGTTGATTTCCCGATCCCCTTCGGACGACCTCCGTCATTCGAACGGCCGGGACGGTCTCTCTTCTTTTTCATCGTATTGCGTGGGGGTGCTTCGCAAGAGCCGATCGGTCACCTTTTTGAGAAAATTTCTGTAGAGCTGGTTTTCCCGGTCCATGCGAACGCATCGCCGCACCTGCTCCCGGCAGAGTTCCCACTCCTGTTCGTCGAAGAGCACCAGGGCGTATTCATAGCACCACTTCTCGTTCTGGGGTTGAAAGTTCAGCGCTTCTTCAAAGTAGAGCATCGCGGCTTTCCGGTTGTCCCGCATGGCGGCCACACGGGCCAGGTAATACCATTTTTTGCCGCCGTTGATCATTTCCTGCAACGGCGGTTCGGGAGATTCCGTCAAGAGCAGCTCCTCCAGGCGGTCGAACATCGCCTCACCTAGCTCTGGGGAGGGGTCGAACCACGCCTTCTCGAGCAACCCGAACAAGAGCACCGGGTTCCTAGGAAACACCTTCCGCAATACATCCGTCGGATCGCTTCCCTGGTCCACCAATTGCTTCACGACCTGGACGATCTCGTGAAGGTGCTCGGGAGACAGCGTCAGTGACCGCTTCCAGAATCCCAATGCCTTGTCGGTGTTCCCGGCCTGATATTCCAAGGTTCCGCAATCGTAGAGCACGTTCGGGTCATTCGGGGCCACCCGCTGCGCCCGTTGGATGCATCGTGCTTCGAGCGAATCCATTTCGAAATGCTGATCAAAATACGGTCGCAGCATCGCCAGCGCCAAGTGGACTTCCGGGTGAAGAGGATTCGCGCGACGCGAAAGAACCAGATGCACCAGCCCCGGTTCGATCGTCGCCTTCACGATCGGATCCTCCCGGAAACGTTCCACGCCTTCTTCGAACTCATTGCGGTGCAACCAATGCAATACGCCGTGGATCTGGGCCGGAGCGGTTTTTCCCCATGCCACCGGATCCGAAGGCGAATATCCCTGGGCAAGGTACTGCTCCCAGAGTTCCAATCGGTAGAGATGGAACCACAGCGTGGCGAGTCGCCATTGGCCCTGGGAGTGTTCCGGATTCTCCTTCAGCGCCTTCTGGAGTTCCTGAATCTTCTCCCGGAGCGTCTCCCGATCGATCGCCTCGGGCGTGGGAGCGATGAGCGTCCCTTTCATCGCCTCGGCGACCTGAGCCTCCTTGTGGAACTGCTTCGCCGACCAGAGCCCGAGCATGATCATCGAGAACAGCAGCAACAGCCCGAAAAGTTTTTCCACGGAAAAGCCGAGCCAGAGACTCCTCCAACGCCACAATTCATGATGCTGGATCGCCGAGCGGCTGATCGCCCCGAAAAGCGTCGCCAGCAACAGGGCATTGGCCGGTAAAGAAAGGCTCGAACCGGTCCCGGCAATCATGGCTTGGCTGGAAAAGATGAAAAAGCCGCCGATTCCTAGGGAAAACCCCGCGGTCTTCTCGGTCTGCTGAAGCAATTGCCAGAGGACCAGTCCCATCAGAAGGATGGCCAACATCAACAAGAAAAAGCCGATGGTTCCCGTCTCGATCAACCACTCGACATATTGATTTTCCGCATGTACGAACTGTCCCGGCAACTCTGGGGTGAAGTTGATCATCGGGTACACATACCGGTACGTCCCCAGCCCGCTGCCGCGCCACCGGAAATCGGAGGCACTCGGAAGGGGGCTCTTCCATTGATTCGATGATGCGTTGACCGGATCGCTCGTCCGGGACAATTCGAAAAAATACGAGAACCGATGCCGGATCTCCTCATGCTGCCCAAGTCCGACCAGAAGAATCAATCCCAAGACGAGAAAAAAGAAATATTTTGAGATGGAGAGCAGTTCCCACCGAACCAGGAAGATGACGACGCCGGTCAGTAAGATCGCCACGGCCATCGCCACGACCGTCCCCGTCGCTTCTGAAAGAAGAACACCTCCCACGAGCATCGTCGCCACCAGGAACCAACCTACGACCCCCACTGGAATCAAGGCCTGACCGCCTTGGCGCCGGCGAAAACGACGGGGGGAGGGATTCCAGTCTTCATCGTCCTGATCCCGCCGCAGTGAAGACCTTCTGAAGAAAGAGTAGCAGATCCACGCCAGCACCGCGCCCAAACAAATAGTGAGGTAGCCCGCCGCGCTGGTGCGGTCGCCGAAGGGACCGAATGGAACCCCGCCCGATTGATACTTCCAGTAGATTCGCTCCGGGTCGGAACCGAACTGTTGCAAGACGCCGAACATCGTGATCAGGGCTCCGTTGACCGCCACCAAACCGAGCAACCAGAGCCGCGAGAGAGAGGTATCGAACAGAAAGTATCCCGCCAACAGGGCGCCGAAGACCACGATCCACAGGCTCAAGCTGCTCCGGGTCGACGAGGGCGAAAGCGTCATCGTGTGGTGTTCTACCGACGCAAGTCCGGTCTGATCTTCGATGAGCTTGGCTTCGGGGGTCCCCGCATTGGGAAGCAGTGCCTCCCATAACTCTTCCGCTCGAGGGGAAAAAAACGAAAGCATCGAAGAAGACATGCCGAAAAGATGGCCCCCCACTAACGCCAGGGCCAACACCATGGGAATGAGCACGGTCGGCAGTTTTCGCTCGGGACGGTCATGCAACAAAACAAAGAGAAAGGCCAGAAATAGGCTGGAAATCACCCCGTAGCTGAGGAGATGACGGCCCCACGCATCCACCCCTCCGAAGAGCCACGGTGCGATCAAAACCGTCAACGTCAGGACCACTTGTCCCGATCCCTTGACCAGTGGATGCCAGAACGATCGCTTCATGAAACCGCGTTCCCCGGTAACGTGAACAGGAATGTCGTGTCGGAACCGCGAAAAAAGCAATGCCAACCAAATAGGGGAGAGGCGAGCGGCGTGGTCGAATGGTCCTCGATCAACTCCCACCGCCATCGCCGACCTGAGACGCCCCCTTCCTCCCTTCCCGTATGAATACTACCATACCACACTTTTCTGGCGGTCTCAACATTCCACTGATTATACTCACCACTGGCGATGGAGTCGTCGCGGCCGAGAGCTCCCCGGCACCGCTCTTCTCTCACGTCTGACACGTCTGAAACCGGCAAAAATTCCATCGATTTCCTCGGCCGGACTCTTGTCAAGGTGGGGGGATTGGCCTAAGATGAAATGAATTAAGTATTGAAATATCGAATGCGGTCCGCTGGTGCTCCAACGTTTCACGCTCTTCCGGCTTGAGCCTGGGATCCTTCAGCGGAGGGGAGCGGTTTGCACGGCGTCCAAATGAGGTGGTCCACTTCCGCGTTCCCGGCGTATGCGATCCCTTTCGGCGGACAGGTACTCAGGCGATGCCACTCCTCCAAGGGAAAGTCCCCGCAGGAAGACTTCTCCTTCCACCCTAGGCAAGCATAAGCGATTCTTGAATCAGGATTAGGATTCCATGCAAACGACACAGAACCCCGAGGTGGCGAAAATCGAGGCACTCGCCCACACCAAGGTCGCCGATTGTTACCAGTGCGGCAAGTGTTCCGCCGGTTGTCCGATGGGCGACGAGATGGACATCATTCCAAGCTCGCTTCTCCGGATGGTGCAAAACGGCGAGGTCGAGGAAGCGATGCAAAGCGAGGCGATCTGGAAATGCGTCTCCTGCTTGACCTGCTCGACCCGGTGCCCGAAATCGGTGCATATCGCCGGCATCTTGGACGCATTGAAGCAGAGGGCGATCGAAGAGAACAAAATCGCGCCCAGCCAGCGCCGCACGGTGCTCTTCCAACAGGTCTTCCTCGACAACATTCGCCGAAACGGACGGCTCAACGAAATCGAGCTGGTCGGCACCTTCAAGACTCTCGGATTCTTCCAGGACTGGAGCGTCGGCAATCTCCTGAAGGATTCCATGCTCGGCCCGAAAATGATGGGCAAGGGCAAACTTCATCTGAAGGTCGGTTCTCCGGTCAAGGACAAGGCCGTGGTGAAACGCATTTTCAAGAAATGCAAGACCGCGAGTTAGCGGCCTCGGCGTTCGGTTGGTTTCGGCCTCTTTCGAGCCCCTTTTTCCAGTGGTCCGCAAAAACCGAGGGCCCCCCACCGCTCCGACGGCGTTTTTTTTGGCGATTCTTCCTCCGACAATATCGACTTCCCTGAAAGCGTTTTTCCACGCGACGAGGATCATCATGGAGTTTGGCTACTATCCGGGTTGTGCGTTGCATGGTTCCTCCTACGATTATGAGAAATCGGTGCGAACGTGCCTCGAACCGCTGGGTGTGCGGTTCAAGGAACTCGACGACTGGATCTGCTGCGGCGCGACGGCCGCCCACTCGATCAATCAGAAACTGGCGACCGCCTTGCCGGCCCGAAACCTGGGCATCGCCGAACGCGACGGCATCGATCAGATGCTCGCCCCCTGCCCCATGTGCTCGATGGAGCTGATCAAAGCCGGCTCCGAGTTGACCGAATCGGAGACGCTGCAGAAGGAGATCTCGGAAATCGTCGAACTCGAGGTCACCGGCAAGAGTCAGGTGATCAACTTGATCCAGATCTTCCAGCGCCTCGGCTTCGAAAAGATCAAGGAAAAGGCGACCCGACCGCTGGAGGAGTTCAAGCCCGCCTGTTACTACGGCTGCCTCTTGACCCGCCCCCCGGAGAAACTCCGCTTCGACGACGCCGAACAGCCCAGTTCGATGGAGTCGCTGCTTGCGGAACTCGGCGCCGAGCCGGTCGATTGGAACTACAAGACCGAATGCTGCGGCGCCGGAATGACGCTGGCCAACGACGCCATCATCATCGATCTGTCGCACAAGATCCTCCAGAACGCGAGAGCCCACGGGGCGAACTGTCTGGTGGTGGCCTGCCCGATGTGCCACGTGAATCTCGACATGAAACAAGCCGACATCCGCCAAAAACGCGATTGGGACGAACCGATGAAGGTCTATTACCTTTCCGATCTGGTCGGTCTCGCCCTGGGCAAGACCGAAAAGGAACTGGGCATCGACAAACACTTCGTCTGAATTGCCCGTCGAACGTGGATCGTTCCTGAGTTCCGGCATATCGTTGTCCCCTTACCGAACCAAGCATTTTCTTCCGATTCCTCAACCGCATCCCATCCTCCGATAAGCAAGACAGGTGACCATCGATGGCGAAGATCGGCGTTTTTACCTGCTGGTGTGGCGAGAACATCGCCCGCAATGTCGACTGTGAACGCGTGGCCGAAGAGGTCGCGAAGTTTCCGGGCGTCCACTGCTCGATCAGCTATAAATACATGTGCAGCGAACCGGGACAGGCGATGATCCTTGATAAGATCAAGAGCGAAGGGCTCGACGCGATCGTCGTGGCGAGCTGCTCCCCCCACATGCACTTGAAAACCTTCCGCAAGGCGGCCCAATCGGCCGGAATCAACCCCTACCTCATGGAGATGGCCAATATCCGAGAACATTGCTCGTGGGTCCACTCCGACAAGGATCGGGCAACGCGCAAGGCGATCCGACTGATCGGCATGTCGGTCGAAAAGGTCAAGCAGAATCACGCTCTGGAGCCGATTGAGGTGCCGGTGAACAAAAAGGCACTGGTCATCGGCGGCGGGGTCGCGGGCATTCAGGCCGCGCTCGACATCGCCGACGCCGGCTATCCGGTGATCCTCGTGGAACGCGAACCGTCGATCGGCGGGAAAATGGCCGGTCTCTCCGAAACGTTCCCCACGCTCGACTGTTCCCAGTGCATCCTGACGCCCCGCATGGTCGAAGTCGGCCAGCATCCGAACATCACGCTGCACACCTACTCGGAGGTCGAGAACGTCGAAGGGTTCGTCGGCAACTTCAACGTGACGATCCGCAAAAAGGCCAGATACATCGACGTCGAGAAATGCACCGGCTGCGGCCTCTGCTGGAACTCCTGCCCCTCGAAGAAGAACCCGAATGATTTCGACTACGGCCTCGGCAACCGAACGGCCATCTACGTGCCGTTCCCGCAAGCCGTTCCGGCCCGACCGGTCATCGACGCCGAGAACTGCATCATGCTCCAGCGGGGCAAGTGCGGCGTTTGTAAAAAGAAATGCGCCGCCGAGGCGGTGAACTTCGAAGACAAGGACGAACTGGTCACCGAAGAGGTCGGAGCGGTAGTCGTCGCGACCGGGTACCAGCTCTACCAGATCGGAAAAGAGCAGCATCTGCCGAACGTCACCGGCTACGGCGAATACGGCTACGACAAGTATCCCGACGTGATCGATTCCCTCCAGTTCGAGCGTCTCATCTCCGCGTCCGGCCCCACCGGCGGCGAACCGACACGCCCCTCCGACGGGAAAATCCCCGAGACGGTCGTCTTCCTCCAGTGCATCGGCTCCCGCGACAACGCCAAGGGCGTCTCCTACTGCTCGAAGATCTGTTGCATGTACACCGCCAAGCACACGATGCTCTACAAACACAAGGTGCATCATGGCGAGGCTCACGTCTTCTACATGGACATCCGTTCCGGTGGCAAGAACTACGACGAGTTCGTCCGCCGGGCCATCGAGCAGGACGGGGCGATCTATCATCGCGGTCGGGTCTCGAAAATCACCGAGGAAGACGGCAAACTGATCGTCCGCGGCGTCGATACTCTCGCCGGCAAACCGGTCACCATCGAGGCCGACATGATCGTACTGGCTTCGGCGATGATTCCTTCGAAGAACATCCAGCCGCTCGCCCAGCGATTGAACGTCGGTTACGACCAGTACGGTTTTCTAAGCGAATCGCATCCCAAGCTCCGGCCGATCGAAACAAACGCCGCCGGCGTGTTCGTTTGCGGGGCCTGCCAAGGGCCGAAGGACATCCCCGAATCGGTCGCTCAGGCCACCGCCGCCGCCGGAAAAGTCCTGGTGATGTTCGGGCACGACAAGCTCACCCGGGAGCCGGAAGTCGCCCAGATCGACGAGCAGAGTTGCGCCGCCTGTTTCGCGTGCGTGAAGACCTGCCCCTATAATGCGATCGAAGAGGCGGAAATCCGCGACCGTCACGGCAATCTGGTCAAGAAGACCGCCCGGGTCAATCCAGGACTCTGCATGGGTTGCGGCACCTGCGTGGCGGTCTGTCCTTCGAAAACAGCCGACCTGGAAGGCTTCACCGAACAGCAAATCTACTCACAGTTGGAGAGTCTGGTATGAGCCGGGAAACGACGAAATCACCCTCGGAACCCCACGAAACGTTCGAGCCGAAGATCATCGCCTTCGTTTGCAACTGGTGCACTTACCTCGGTGCGGACCTGGCGGGCACGAATCGGCTGGAATACCCCGACAACATCCAGATCATCCGCCTCCCCTGTACCGGGCGCATCGACTTCAATCTGGTCGTCAAGGCGTTGGAGATGGGAGCCGACGCCGTGCTCGTTTCCGGTTGTCATCCCGGCGATTGCCACTACACCTCCGGAAACTATCACGCCCGGCGCCGATGGATGCTCTTCCGCGAATTGCTCGACGCCGTCGGCATCGACACCGACCGTATCCACTTCTCCTGGATCTCCGCCGCCGAAGCGAAGAAATTCCAGGAAGTGGTCACCGAGTTGGTCGAAAACACCCGAAAACAAGGTCCTTACGTCGAGTACCAGGATATCTGCAAAATCAAGTAGTTCCTTCCCCGCCCATTCTCCTCCTACAGCAGCACGAGATACCATGCAGGATCAGCTTCGCCAAACCGCGCGGGACTTGCTCTCGCAAGAAAAAGTGAACGTGGTGATCGGTTATGGCCTGACCGAGTCGGGTACGATCGGTCCGAAGTTCATCACCCGAGCCGAAGACGTCGACCAACTCGTCTGGAATAATGAATGCCGCGCCAATCTGACGACCTATCTGAATCGCCCCGAGATTCAACAACTCGGCAAACCGGCGATCGTCGTCAAGGGATGCGACCTGAAGACGATGAACGTTTTGGAGAACGAATCGCAGATAGATCGCGACCAGATCGTCGTCGTCGGCATGGCCTGCGAAGGCATCGGCGTTCCCCTGCAAGCGAAGTGCGAAGCCTGCGACGACAAGATGCCCCGGGAAGCGGACCTCACCATCGGCGAAGTGGAAAATCCCGAACTGAAAGCCGACAGACGCTACGCCAAGCTCGAGAAGCTCATGGCGATGTCGCGGCAGGAACGGCTGCAATATTGGAAGAACGAGTTCGAGCGCTGCTTCAAGTGCTACGCCTGCCGACAGATCTGCCCCATGTGCTACTGCGAGGTCTGCGTGGCCGACAAGAATCGCCCCGTTCGTTTCGAGACGTCCGCCACCCCGCGCGGCAACTTCGCCTGGCACATCAACCGAGCGTTTCACCTGGCCGGACGCTGCATCGGCTGTGGAGAATGCGCCCGGGCCTGCCCCGCCGGGATCGACCTGGATCTGTTGAATCTCACCATGGCGAAGGCGGCCGAAGAACTCTTCCAGTACCGTGCCGGCAAAGAACGTGGCGCCGAACCGTTGATTGGCAGTTACTCCGAATCCGATAAGGAAGATTTCATCAAATGAGCCGGATCATCACCAACGAATCGCTGAAAGAACTGGTCCAATCGTTGCTCGAAGAGAAGGCTCGCGTCGCGGGCCCCGCCGCCGGGCCGGAGGATCGTCTCTTTTTCCGTTACCTCGATCAACCCGATCAACTGGTCCTCGAGCCCGATGCGATGCCGGTCAACTCGATCAAGGAATTTTTCTTTCCGCGTCACGAGGTCCTCTACGAATACGAGCGCGACGGGAAGAAAGTGACTCTCCGCGACGTCGAGCCGTTCGACGATCGCCAGGTCATCTTCGGGGCCCGGCCCTGCGATGCCGCCGCCCTGCCGGTGCTCGATCACATCTTCGCCTGGGACTTCGACGACCGTTTCTTCCAAAGTCGCCGCGAGAACACCACCGTGGTCGTGCTCGCCTGCCGGGAATCCGATCAGCATTGCTTCTGCACCTCGGTCGGCTTCGCCCCCGACTCCACCGAGGGCGCCGATGCGATGCTTCTGGATGTCGGCGATGGTGAGTTCGAACTCCGCACCTTCTCCGAAAAGGGGGAAGCACTCTTCGAAAAAGCGAAGACCGAGGAGTCGGAAAAAACCGGCAAGACGGCCGAGCCCCCCGAGAAGCGTTTCGATCCGGCAAGTCTCCGCGAAGCGCTCCAATCGAATTACGACGACCCGATCTGGAACGAGACATCCTTGCGTTGCGTCGGCTGCGGGGCCTGTACCTACATCTGCCCCACCTGCCACTGTTTCGATATCGTCGACGAGGGAACGATCCACCAAGGGCGCCGCGTCAAGAACTGGGACTCCTGCCAATTCGGGCTGTTCACGCTGCACGCCTCGGGGCACAACCCGCGGACGGTCCAATCGCAGCGTCAGCGGCAACGGATCCAGCACAAGTTCAATATCTACCCCGAAAAGTTCGGTGTGATGCTCTGTACGGGATGCGGCAATTGCACACGTGTCTGTTCCGCATCGCTCGGCGTTCAACCGGTCCTTCAGAAACTCCAGCAGAAGGCGACGTGATTTCTTCGATTCCGGCAGGCACGCCTCGACTTCCGGTGATTTCACCTTTCGATCATTTCATCCTGTCCTTATTCCATTCCAGCAAATCCAAGCAAGTGGCCCAACCATGATCAAGGAAAACGTCTACCAACCCGAATTGATGGAAGTCCTCGAAGTCCAGCAGCACACTCCCGATGTGAAGTCGATGAAGATCAAGTTCGAGGATCCCGCCAAGGCGGAACAGTTCGCGTTCCAAGTAGGACAGTTCGGCATCTTTTCGGTCTTCGGCTATGGGGAATCGACGTTCAACATCTGCTCCAGCTCCAACTGGATGGATTTCATCGAATTCTGCTTCCGCAAGACGGGCCGGGTGACCGAGGCCCTCTGGCGCGTGGAGCCCGGCGACCAGATCGGTTTTCGGGGGCCCTATGGGAATTCCTATCCGATGAAGGAGTGGGAGGGCAAGGATCTGGTTTTCGCCGGCGGAGGAATCGCCATGCCGCCGATCCGCTGCGCCATCTGGTATGCTCTGGAAAACCGCGAGAAGTACGGGGATATCTCGATCGTTTACGGTGCACGAACCGTCGCCGATCTGGTCTATCCCGAGGAACTCCAGGAGTGGTCGACCCACCCGAACGTGAACGTCATCAAAACGGTCGATCCCGGCGGAGAGACGCCCGAATGGGACGGAAAGATCGGTTTCGTGCCCAAGGTCCTCGAGGAGGCCGAACTCAAACCGGACAACGCCGCGGCACTGGTCATCGGCCCCCCCATCATGATCAAATTCACGATGCCCGTTCTTAAACAGATGGGACTGAACGATAACGACATCTACACGAGTCTGGAAAATCGCATGAAGTGCGGCATCGGAAAGTGCGGTCGCTGCAACTGCGGCACGGTCTATGTCTGCAAGGAAGGTCCCGTCTTCACGATGGAACAAATGAGCCTGCTTCCCGACGATTTCTGATCGCTCTCCGGCTTGGCTCCCTTCTTCCAAGAAAACAGAAAGGCCCCTTGTTCTTCCTTGAACAGGAAAAGCAAGGGGGCCCGTTTCATTCCGCTCATCTCCCGACGATTCAGGAGTGAATCAACTCATGGGATTCTTCCGTCGAGTGATTCACGCTCTCGGATTGCCTATCCGCATCTCTTCCTTTCGCCGGCGTTTCCGAAGGTTGCGGCGTCTGGGAATCGGCGGCACTCGCTGAACGTGAGATGGCGATCTGCTTGAGTTTGAAACGCCGCAACTGCGCACGCAGCCCCGTCGCCTGCTGATTCATCTCCTCGCTGGCCGAGGCGGTCTCCTCGGCGTTGGCGGTGTTCTGCTGAGTCACCTGATCGATCTGGTTGAGCCCATTGTTGATCTCGGCGACTCCCTGCGCCTGCTCGCTGCTGGCAGTGGCGATTTCACGAACCAGTTCGTTGGTCTTGGCGACGTTCTCGGCGATTTCGTTCAACCGTTGCGAGGTCTGTTCGGCAATGACGTTGCCCTCGCCGATTTCAGCCACCACGCCGTTGATCATCTCGGTCGTTTCCTGCGCGGCCTGCGCCGAGCGGGCCGCCAGATTGCGGACTTCCTCGGCCACCACGGCGAATCCCTTGCCGTGCTGCCCCGCCCGAGCCGCTTCCACCGCCGCATTGAGCGCCAAGAGATTCGTTTGGAAGGCGATCTCGTCGATCACTTTGTTCACTTTCTGCACCTCTTCGGCCCGTTGCGTGATCCTCCCGATCGACTCCATGAGAGTGTTCATCTTTTCACTACCCTCAACGGCGGAATGATTGGCGTTCTCGGCCAACCCGTTCGCTTCTCGTGCCGATTGGGCATTCAGATTGGTCTTGTCTCCCAGCTCGGTCATCGAACTGTTGATCTCCTCGATGCTGGCGGCCTGTTCCGTCGCTCCTTGACTGAGCGATTGCGACGCCTCGGAAACCTGCTGTCCGCCGGAAGCGACTTGATCGACCGTTTCCTGCACGGTACCGAGCGCCTCGTTGACCTGATCGATGACCATGTTCGTCGCCTCGTTCGTTTTGATCAAGGCGTTCGCCATCGCTTCCTGGGAATGACACATCCGACCGATTTCGTCCTTCCGTTGTGCCATGGCGTGGATCTCTTCCAGTTCCTTCTGGTCCGTTTCAATTTCCGCCGTGGCGGTCCAGTCGCCCTTGGCGAGTCGGTTCTCCATCATTTCCGCGGTCGTCTGGAGCATCCCCGCCATCTTGCCGAGCGTCCGTTGCACGAACGCCACCGGCTTAACAATGCTGCGGACCGTCACGAAGGCCACCACCAGCGCGACCACCGTCCCCAGAATCGTGGCGATCAGAAAGAGGAAATTCTGCCAAGCGACGGCGTTCTCGCAATCCAGCCCTCGCTGGGCGACCTTCGTTTCCATCTCCTTCTGGATTTTCATCCCGCCTGTCACGGCATGACTCAGTGCATCCTGAACCTTGGAAGCCAACACGAGTGATTGTTCTTCCAAAATATCTCTTGCCTTCCGTTGAGCCGCGATCCGCTCGTTTTCCATCTCGATCACTTGCTGAAACTTCGCCGCGACTTTTTCCAGATACGGCATCGTCTTTTCCGAAAAAATCTTCTCGCGAATTTGCATGGCATCGGCATCGTCCAGGTCCACCTTATTCAACGCATGGACCGATTCATGCAATTCCTTGTGGAGAGTGCGGATCTCGTCCATGACCTTGGCGTATTCCGGCCATCCTTTTTCGAGTTGGTGATTCTCTTCGCCGGCGAGGAAAACGCCGAAGGCGCACTTCTCGGCATCCGCTTCCACCTGGATCTTCTCGCTCTTGATGATCGACGTGGCAACCTGGCCGGCCCATTTCCGATGATCATCGAGACGATCCTTCAATTGGCTTCGCAATCCTTCATGGCGAGGGATCCAGATGTCGTTGATCTTCTTGGCCGTTTGATGCAACTCCAGATGCTCCGAAAGAATCGAACGGATCTCTTGGGCCCCTTCCGGGTTCACCTCGGCAAGTCGATCCAGACCTGTCTTGCCTTCCTTATCTTTGTCGTAAAGCCATTTGCCGAAGCCGCATTTGTGCCCGTTCATTTCCACTTCGATCTGCGGCTTGTTCTCCATCATGTCGGCACGGATCTGCGCGATCCAAGATTCGTGCGCTTTCTGCGCCGTGATGATCGCTTCCTGCGCGTGGGAAAGATCCTTCAGCTTGAAGGAGGCATGCTCCATGTCGATGACCGAACTGCCGGTATAATGACCAACGATTTGGCCCGTGACCCCCATGGCGATAATAATCACCAAAAGCAAACCATACCCAATCACCAATTTCATTTTGATAGACATCTTCTCACCCTTGTTGAAAAACACCCTGGTCAAACAATGATCCATTTGAACGATGCGAAGGACGTTCGTCGCCCTTGCGGATATGAACATGTCGGCAGAGGATTCGCCGACGATACGCTCCAGCCTAAATCCCAAAGGAAAGATGCAATGCGGAAGATGTTTCTATCTTCTGAAAAATACCTTCATTCATCAAAAGTGCGGCATAAATACCGTGAAAAATGCCAAATTCTCTTCCTTAGGGGGGCACGGATCCTCATCAGAGTGGGCGTTCATTTATCTTTTCTATGGCATACCCATCCGTAAACCATTCTCTCTAATAGTGTTAAAACGAACACACTCCCATACACTACATAATCGACAATTTTAATACAGTAGCATATCGCCCAACGGCATTTTGCAAAACGCCTTTTTTCCTTTGGTTAGTAGAGAAGTCGTTTATTCCGCGACCCCGAATCATCACCTTCCAGGAGCACAACGCAATCTCGTCCTTCATGACAACGCGCTGATCGCGTTGGCCCGAATGAACACTACCGGGAATATGCAAAAAGGGTACAAAAAAAGGTGACCCGACCACGGTGCCGGATCACCTTTCGTTCTAAAGGAACAACTGATTGAATATCAGAAGTGTGACGGATCAGTTCTCCTTCGGGGGTTGCCAGGGAACCCGCCCCCCCTCTTGGATATGGGCCCGCAACGCTTGAGTCATTTGACGGAAGATTTCTTTTTCGTGATCCGCCAGATTTTCGGACTCGTCGGGATCCTCTCCCAAATGGTAGAGTTCGAGTCGCTCAAAAGGAGAGTTGTGGAGTAGTTTCCATGGCCCTCGCAGCATGGCGTAATAGTCTTGCCCCTGATATTTGCCGCCTCCTTCGCGACGGACACAGAACAGATCGCGCTGCAGCGGCTCCATCTTTTTCCCTTCCAATAGTGGGAGGAGGGAGTGGCCATCGACCTCGTGCTCGATCGCCACCCCGGCCGCTTGGCAGAACGTGGGATAGAGGTCCATCGTCATCGCCCGGAAATCGGTGACCGTGCCGGGGGGAGTGTGTCCCGCCCAGCGCATGCAGGTCGGCACACGAACGCCGCCTTCGTACATATCCTGCTTCCCGCCGCGGAGCGGGCCGTTCGATGCCCCTTGCCGGAGCAGTCCGCCGTTGTCGGAGGTAAAAACAAGGAGCGTATTTTCCGCATCGGGCGATTTCGCCAATGCATCGAGCACCCGGCCGATCCCGAAATCAAGATGCTCCACGAGAGCCACCAGCTCGACGCGTTTCGGATCCATCTCCGGCTCGCGCGCCTTCACCTTTTCGATCCAATCTTTCGGGGGATGGGTCGGCGTGTGCGGGGCGTTGTAAGCGAGATACAAAAACCACGGTTCTTCCGAGTCGGCTTGCCGCTGGAGGTATTCCACCGCCCACTGGGTGAACAGATCGGTCGCGTGGCCGGGAACCTCGATCTCCTTCTCGTTCAAACGCATGTAGTTGATGCCGTGTCGCGTCTTTTCCCAGTAGTCGTCGATCATGTCGCAGAGAAAACCGTGGAAGTAGTCGAAACCGCGTTCGTTCGGCTTATTCGGCGATTCCAATCCCAAATGCCACTTGCCGACCAATGCCGTCCGATACCCGGCTTCTTTCATCTTGTCGGCGATGGTGGGAAAATCGGGATCCAGATACCCCCAACTGTTCTCGCGATGAGTCCGGATGACGCCCGGCACGCCGACCCGTTCGGGATAACATCCACTGACCAACGAGGCCCGCGTCGGGGAGCAGACGCAACAGTTCGCGTAGAAGTGGGTCAACTTCAACCCCGTTTGCGCGATTCGGTCGATATTCGGTGTTCGCACATCGGTGGCCCCGTAACAGGAAACATCGCCGAGTCCGAGGTCATCGACCATCAGGCACAGAATATTCGGGCGATTCTCTGTTTGAGCGAGCGTGGGGTTCGTCCCCGCCACCGCGCAGAGCCCGAAGCAGAACGCAAGCGTCAAAAGTGTTCTTCTTTTCATGATCACCTCTTTCCTTTCTGGTTGAGGATCCGTTTCGATTCCGCCAGGAGGAACGCGATATCCTCGCGATCCTCCGGCAAGGTGCATACGAAGAGAATTCAATCCGCCAGATCGCGAAGCATCGCCAGCGCCACGTCGTCGTGATGCTCTCGGGCAAACGCTTCCAACAATCGGCGATGTTCATGCAGCACTTGCCGGTACTCCGGCTTTCGAGCGAGATTCCGCATTTCTCCGGGATCCGACTGCATGTCGACCAGCGATTCCCGGTGCTCGCCCCAGTCGTAAACACAATATTTGTAGCGGTCCGAGCGGACCATGCGCCCCCGGGGTTTCGGCGATTTTCCTTCCACCGGCGCTCCCTGCACCATGTGATTCTGCACGATGACATACTCCCGCCGTGCCGGCGCCTCCTTCCCCAAAAGGAGCGGCACGAGGCTCTCGCCCGGCAAATCGTCCGGCATGGCTCCGTCGCCGATTTGGCACAGCGTCGGGAGGAGATCGACTCCCGTGTTAACCAATCGATCACAAGTGGTTCCTTCGGCAATCACTCCCGGTTGGGAAAAAATCAACGGCACTCGGGCCGACTCGTCGTAGAAAACCGTTTTCTGATTCCAGTGATGCGCACCGTGGCAATCGCCATGGTCGCTGAGAAAAACCACGAGGGTCTCCTCTTCCAACCCGGCCTCTTCCAGAGCCGAGAGGGTCTCACCGATGCGTTGGTCGACCATCTCCACCAAGCGGTAATAGCCCCAGATAAGCCTGCGCCACTGATCATCGGTATAGTTAACCACCGGAAACATGGGAGCCGTTTGGTAGGAGCGCCGCATCCAGGCGATCGTATCGGTTTCATCCTCGGGAATCCCGAAGTTCTTCGGCAAAGGGGGCCGCTTTTCCACCGGCGGGAGCTCCCCCAACGCGCCGTGGCGAATCGGTTCGTACCGCGCGATCTGACAGATATCGTGAGGATTCATGAACGACGCCACCGCCAAAAAAGGGCGATCATGCTCTCGCTTCAAAAAATCCACGATCCGGTCGGAGTTGTAAATACAGCCCTTCTGCTGCCGCTCGTGAAAACCGTGCCAATCGACATCGCCGAACGATCGGGCGATGTGCCACTTGCCGAAGTAAGCCGTTTCGTAGTCATCGCAGAACAGCTTCCCCAGGCAAGGCAACTTGTCGGAAAGCGGATCATCCGGTCGGTTCGTCTGCACGCCCGTCTGATGCGGGTAATGCCCCGTGAAGAGGGAACACCGCAACGGCTTGCATAAAGGATTGGCGGTGTAGGCCCGGGTGAAGAGCATCCCCCGTTCCGCCAGGGCATCCATGTTCGGCGTGTGCAGATGCTTCTTGCCTATGCGACAACTCATCACGTCGGCGAACTGCTGATCCGTCATGATCATCAGGATGTTCGGACGCCCGGCAGGCCACTCCGCCCTCACGGTCGGACAAAACCAAACGCATGGACTCACGCCGAAGATCAGCGACATCATCGCGACCCATATTGTACGTTTTTTCATAATAATCTCCCGAACGGTTATTCTTGACTCTCCAGACCCAGATTTCTCGTTCACGAATTGCTCCATGATGATATATCGTAACCGATTCCTCACCCGCTTTCCCGCGATGGATCGAAATCACCCTCCCTCTTCGGATCGTGTCTCCAAATCTTCCCACCGGGCATAGGCCTCTTCCAGCGAACTTTCGGTCGCTTCCATGTCCCGGGTCACCGAGTCGATCTCGCCCGAAGGCTGCCGGTAGAACTCCGGCTCCGACATCCGATCGTAAAGCTCTCGGCGTTTTTGTTCCAGCGATTCGAGCTTCTCCGGAAGTTGTTCCAGCTCCAGCCGTTCTCCGTAGGTCAGTCGTTTTCCTCCCGCCTGTGACGCCGATTTCTTGTGGGAAGCCTCTCCATCAGGGCCCGGCTTTTTCTTTTCAGGGGGAGTCGTTTCCGCACTCTCCGCCTGCCGCGAGAGTTTCTTGATTTGCAGATAATCGCTGTATCCCCCGGCGTATTCCTTGACCACCCCCTCCCCTTCGAACGAGAAAATCCCGGTGACCACGTTGTCGAGAAACGCCCGATCGTGACTGACCATCAGCACGGTCCCCTGGTATTCGATCAGCATCCGCTCCAAGAGTTCAAGCGTCTCCATATCGAGGTCGTTGGTCGGCTCGTCGAGCACCAAAACATTCGAAGGCTTGGAGAAAAGACGTGCCAGAAGCAGTCGATTCCGCTCTCCGCCGGAAAGGAATTTCACCAGATCGCGTGCTCTGGCGGGGGAGAAAAGAAAATCCTGCATGTAGCCGATGACGTGCTTCCGCTTGCCGTCGATCATCAGGTAATCGGTTCCGAGTCCCAGGTTTTCGATGAGCGTCTTTTCACCATCCAGTTGGGCATGCAGTTGATCGAAATAGGCGATCTCCAGATGCGTCCCATGGCGGAGGATCCCCTCTTGCGGAGCCGTTTCTCCCAGCAGAATTTTCAGGAGCGTCGTCTTGCCGATGCCGTTGGGCCCAATCACGCCGACCTTGTCGCCGCGCATGATAAGCGTGGAAAAATCCTCCACGATCGGGCCATCCTCGAAACCGAAGGTGATCTCCTTCGCCTCGATGACCAGCCGTCCCGACTTTCGAGCCTCTTGCAGGTTCATGCGGACCTTGCCGACTTTTTCGCGTCGTTCTTGTCGCCGACGACGCAGATCCTGAAGCGCCCGGACGCGCCCCTCGTTCCGCGTCCGCCGGGCCTTGATGCCGCTACGAATCCAGGCTTCTTCTTCCGCCAGCTTCTTGTCGAACTGCTCGAACTGCTGCTCTTCCGCTTTCAAGTCGCTCTCTTTGCGCGATAGATAGGTCCGGTAATCGCAGTCGTACGACCGCAACTTGCCGCGATCGAGATCGAAGATTCGCGAAGCGAGATTCTGCAGGAAGAAGCGATCGTGCGTCACGAAAACCAACGTCCCGCGATACGACTCGAAAAAGGACTCCAGCCAATCGATGGAACGGATGTCCAAATGATTCGTCGGTTCGTCGAGCAGGAGGATGTCGGGCCGGCCGACGAGGGCCCGAGCCAAGAGCACCCGACGTTTCATCCCGGCCGAAAGGACCGACACCTCGTCTTCCGGCTCCAGGTTCATCTGCTGGAGGACCGTCAAAATACGCGACTGGAGCTGCCAGGCGTTCTCCTTCTCGATGACTTCCGCCAGACGATCCATCTCCTTCTGAAGCGAACCGAGGTTGCCTCCGTGTCCTCGGGCCGCCTCGGCGATCTGCCCAGACACCCGATGATACCGCACCAGCAGTTCTCCCAGGGGCGTTCTTGCGTCTCCCTTGGCGCGAACTCCCGGGGCAACCTGATCGTAGATGGCTCCCGAAAGATCCTCGGGCACATGCTGCGGCACCATGGAGGTGTACAAACCGACCGATCGGACGATCTCTCCATCGTCCGGTTCGAGACTTCCCCGAATCAGATTCAACAGCGTCGACTTCCCCTCGCCGTTGCGGCCGAGCAGACCGATCCGCTCGCCGGGTTGGATCGAAAAATTCACCCGGTCCAGAAGTAACGGACCGCCGAAACTCATGCTGACGTCGCGAAACTGAAGGTAGGCCATGAACCTCTTTCTATGGAGCGTCGCATATCTAGTGAACCCCGGGCGAACAGCGAGAGCCCGACCTCACGGGCGTCACTGCATGAACCGAGGGGCCACTATTGATGCGGATATGAATAAGAGTGAAAAAGCTGAAGGATCGAACCGGCTGTGAATCGAATGTTCGCTTAGGAGAGATCGCGTCCCTTGCCCGAATCGCCCAGGGGCATCACTTCGGCGGGGTACGGCTGCAAAAAAGCCTGCTTCGCAATGTATGCTTCCTGGAACCGCTTCGCCCAGGACTTGAGAATCGCGACCGGAACACAGAGCGGCGTCGCCTCACGACGGAACTCTTCCAGAAGATCGAGGAAATAGTCTCGCTCCGCCGACTCGATCTTCTTCGAAAAGTACCCGAAGAGGTGTTGCAGGGCGTTGACCCGCGGCCCCGTCTCCGGTGGATGAGACATTCCCTCTTGAAAACGAATGGTGTACGCTTGCATGACATCATCGAATTTTTGGTTCCCTCCGTCGGCGACGATCCGCCCCAATTCTCGTAGAGCCGATTCGCACATCGCCATGAGCAGGAATTTATGGCGGGCATGGAACTCCACCAGGTGTCGCATGCGTCCCAGTTCGGCGATGCGCCGCAATCGGGCCATCGCGAAGACGCGCGTGAGCCAATGTTCCCGGAGGACATAGTTTTTCAGTCTGCCCTCGTCCTCCATCGCGATCGCCGGGTAGGCCTCTTGCATGCTCGCGGCGAACATTCCGGCCGACTTCCCAGCGAGGGCCGAATCCTCGGCACTCCGGTAGACGCGCACATTGCCGGGACCGCAGGTGGGCGATCGATACTTCAGGAGAAAGCCGTCGGGCGTCGTCGGCAGTTCGCGAAGGAATCGGTCGATCACCGCGTGCATCGACTCGGTTACATCCTTCCCCGTCGCCGGCTGCACCAGCAATGTTCTCACGGAAGAGTCTTCCTCATCGTTTCCCGCCCCGCGTACCAATCGCACCGGGCGCCGCGGCACTCCCAGCCCGCTCTCCACCTCGGGACAGAAATCGACGAAATCGACATACGGCCGCAACCGTTCCACAAAGGGATCGCGTAGGAGATCGCCGTTCCAACGGCAAACAGCGAATCCCAGGCAACGACTGACGACCACCGTCGGCTTCACCTCGAACCATTCCGCCACGTCCTTTCCCTGTTCTCGGTCGTTCGATTCGGGGGGCCCCATGGTTTTCTCCTCGGTGCATGCAGATATAATGGCAACAAGCGAAGGACAAAATCGCTCCTTCGGCAACAACCTCCATTATACGTATTCACCCGCTTCGGGCATCCTCCCCCGGATTCCGGAAATGCTTGCCGGCGAGATACGGACTAGCAACGAGAATCACTATTGCTTTCCCAGGATTGAATGAAAGAGGTTTTTTCATGGCTGAAACCCGTCTACAAGGTGCTCGTGTCCTCGTGACCGGTGGTTCAAGCGAAACCGGTCCTTTCCTGTGCCGCCAATTCGCCGAAGCGGGCGCGCATGTTTGGACGACATGGTTTTCCAACGAAAAGGGCGCGAACGAAACGATCGCCCAGGTCGAGAAGCACGATGTCCAAGGGCGTGCCTCCCATTTCGATCTCCTCGACCAGAAGAGCATCGACCGGCTGATCGATGAAATCCGAAGCGAGTGGCCCGGGCTCGATGTGCTCCTGTTGAACTGCGGTTCCAAGGGACTGCGCCCTTTTCGCGACCTTTCGCGCGATCAGGTCGATATGGCGTTCGACGGCAACGTGAAGGGGAATTTCATGCTGGCCAAGGAGCTGGGCTTCTGGATGAAAGAGACCGGCGGGCTGGGGAAGATCCTCCAACTCTCGGCGATGTCGGCCGAGAACACGACTCATTCCGCCTACGGAATGGCGAAAGCGGCCCAGAATGTGATCGCCGATCATCTCGCTTTCCATTTGGCACCGGAGGTGACGGTCAATACCATCGCGCCGATCACGATCGATCAGGACCCGGAGAGTCGGACACCACCGCCCGACAAGGCTCCCCTCGGTCGGCGCATCCACGCGCGGGAAATCGCCCGCATGTGCCGGCTTCTCTGCGATCCGGCTTTCGACACCGTCACGGGGCAGTTGATCCGCATGGATAGCGGTCGGCATGTCGTCAACGCCTTCCCGAAGGAGCTGTAAACATCTCCGTTTGATCCCCCACTTCGGCGAAAAACACGACGGGGACATCATCGACCGGACATTGAGAAACGCATCGCGAGAGGGGCATGCCGAGTCGGACGGAGGCCGTTGCTCGAACTTCCCGACCGGGGTAGAATAGTCTTTTCGATTCGCCAATGGGTCGCGGCGTTCCCAACTCGGGATCATTTCCCCGGGAAAGATCACCCGGCACCAGCGGCCACCCCCCTGTTTCCCCCGAAGGAAAGCCAGAGGAGTATGTCTCCGGATTTGAATACACCGACTCATTCCGATCCCCGGCTGAAGGTTCGCCTGGGTCGTCTCACTTTGGAAAACCCCGTGATGGTCGCCTCCGGCACGTTTGGGTACGCGCGAGAAATGTCGGAAATCATTGACCTCTCGAGACTTGGGGCGATCGTCCCGAAAACGATCACCTTCGATCCCCGCGCCGGTAACCGCCCCCCACGGACGGCGGAAACCCCGGCGGGGCTCCTCAATTCCATCGGACTGGACAACGACGGACTCGACGAATTCCTCCGCCGAAAGATGCCCTGGCTGGCCAACTTGCCGACGAAAATCGTGGTGAGCATCGCCGGAAAGAGCCTCGAAGACTTTCAAAAAATGGCAGAAGTCCTCGACGGCGCTGACGGCGTTGCGGCGTTGGAGCTGAACATCTCTTGCCCAAACGTCAGTGGTGGAGTGAATTTCGCCACCGATCCCCGACTCTGCGAAGAGGTGGTCGCGGCGGTCCGAACATCGACGGAAACTCCCATCATTGCGAAACTAACGCCGAACGTGACCGACATCGCCGTGATCGCGAAGGCCGCGGAATCGGGTGGGGCCGATGCGGTGGCGGCGATCAACACCTGCCTCGGCCTTTCGGTCGACTGGCGACGTCGCAAACCCAGACTCGGCAACGGATTCGGAGGACTCAGCGGTCCGGCGATCAAGCCGATTGCCCTAAGGGCGGTCGCCCAAATTCATCGAGCGGTGTCCATTCCGATCATCGGCATCGGGGGCATCGCCAACGTCGACGATGTGATGGAGTTTCTCGTCGCCGGAGCGACGGCGGTCCAGGTCGGAACGGCCAATTTCTACCGACCTCGCGTCGTTCACGAAATCCTCGATGCCCTACCCGGCCTGCTCGACCTAGCCGAGGTGGAGCATCTCGACGACTTGATCGGAACGCTGGAACTTTGAGTGAACTTCACTGCCGAGCGGCCATTGACTCGAACACCTTTCACGACGGAAAAAGCGATCATGCGAGTGCTTTCTGGAATCCAACCGACCGGACGTTTCCACTGGGGAAACTACTTCGGGGCGATTCGCCAATACATCGACCTTCAGGACGAAGCGGACGTCGCCTATTACTTCATCGCGAATCTGCATGCCCTGACCACCGTCCGCGATGCCGAAGCGATGAGGGGCTTCACGCAAGATGCTGCAATCGATTTGTTGGCGCTGGGGCTGGACCCCGATCGGGCGATCCTCTTCGTGCAGTCCGACGTTCCGGAAGTTTCCGAGTTGTGCTGGCTATTGATGACCGGCGCGCCGATGGGGCTGCTCGAACGCTGTCATGCCTATAAGGATAAAAAGGCCCGCGGGCTCGCCGCCAACGCCGGGCTGTTCGCCTATCCGGTGCTCCAAGCGGCCGACATTTTGGCGTTCGACTCCGACACGGTGCCCGTCGGCGAGGATCAGGTGCAGCACATCGAAGTTTCCCGCGACTTGGCGGCCGGGTTCAATCATCAGTTCGGCGAAGTCTTCAAACTGCCCAAGGCGAAGGTGCTCGAATCGGCCGGCAAGGTCCCCGGCACCGACGGGGAGAAGATGTCGAAGAGTTACGACAACACGATCGAGGTCTTCGAGGAAGTCAAACCGCAGAAGAAGAAAATCATGCGCATCACGACCGACTCGCGTCCGATGGAGGACGCGAAGGATCCCGAGACCGATCACCTCTTCCAGTTGATCCGGCATTTCGCCGACCCGGAGGAGGTGCAGGAGTGGGCCGCCACCTATCGCAAAGGCGGATTCGGCTACGGTTCGGTCAAAAAAAGACTGGCGGAACTGGCGGATTCGTACTTCGCCGAAGCACGCAGCCGTCGGGCGGAACTGGAAAGCCATCCCGAAAAGGTTCGCGAGATTCTCGGCGACGGAGCCGCCGAGGCCCGAAAGCAGGCTTCCGAAGTGCTCCATCGGGCCCAAGAGGCGTGCGGACTTCGATCCTGATCGCCCCAGAAGATTTCGCCCAGAAAGAACCCTATACGCACAAGGATTCCTCCACCGTGGAACTCATCGGCGTCGGCACCGACATCACCGAATGCCATCGGATAGAAAAGATGATCGAGAAGCACGGCGACCAGTTTCTCGAGCGGGTCTACACCGACGTTGAACGGGAATACTGCGGGATCAAGAAGCAGGCGATCCTCCACTATACCGGGAGATGGGCGGCGAAAGAGGCGGCATTGAAGGCGATCGGAACCGGCTGGATACGTGGGATCACCTGGCGCGACGCCGAAGTCGTCAACGCACCCAGCGGGAAACCGAGTCTCCGACTTTCCGGCGGAGCCGCCGAACACGCCGAGCAGTTGGGGATACAGCAAATGCAGCTCTCCATTTCACATTGCCAGAGCCACGCCGTCGCCTTCGTGGTCGCGGTCGGCCAACCGCCCGACGATTGACCGAAAGCATTCCCGGAACCAGTCGGAATGATATGGCGTGGAAAGGGTTACACCATGGAATTTCGCCGCGAACAAGACATGCTGGGAGAAAAACAGCTCCCGGCCGACGCCCTTCACGGCATTCATACCCTCCGGGCGGTCGAGAATTTTCCCGTCGCCGGGCGACCGGTGCATCCGGCGCTCATCGAGGCCTACGGCGCCGTGAAACTCGCCGCCGCTCGGACGAATCACTCCCTCGGCCTCTGGGATGAGGCGACCGATGCGGCGATCGAAGCGGCCTGCCTCGAAGTGGCCGAAGGGAAACTCCACGCGCACTTTCTCGTCGATGCGATGCAGGGCGGGGCCGGTACCTCGACGAACATGAACGTCAACGAGGTGATCGCCAACCGTGCTTTGGTGCTCTTGGGAAAAAAACCCGGCGAATACGAAATCGTTCATCCTCTGGACGACATCAATCGACACCAGTCGACCAACGACACCTACCCCACCGCTTTGAAAGTGGCGGCGATTCGTGGAATCCGTACGCTCGAACAGGCCGTGGTCCGTCTCGTGGAAGCGTTTCAGGCGAAAGAGAAGGAATTCGGCAGCCTGGTCAAGATCGGACGCACCCAACTGCAGGACGCCGTGTTGACGACGCTCGGCCGGGAAATGTCGGCCTACGCCGAAGCCTTTTCCCGCGACCGCTGGCGCATCTACAAATGCGAAGAGCGGCTCCGGGTCGTCAACCTCGGCGGGACGGCGATCGGGACGGGCCTCGGGGCACCGCGCCTGTACATTTTTCGTGTCGTCGAGGAACTCCGCTCCATCACCTCCCTCGGACTGGCTCGGGCCGAAAACCTGATCGAGGCGACCCAAAATACCGACGTCTTCGTCGAAGTGAGCGGCATCCTCCGGGCGCTCGCTTCGAGTTTACTGAAGGTATCGAACGACCTCCGCCTGCTCTCCAGCGGTCCCGACGCCGGTTTCGCCGAGCTTCACATGCCGCCGCGTCAGGCCGGTTCCTCAATCATGCCGGGCAAGGTGAACCCCGTGATTTGCGAATCGGTCGGCCAAGCGGCCATCGCCGTGATGGGCCACGATCAGATGATTCTCCAAGCCGCCTCGGGGGGAAATCTCGATCTGAACCAGTTCTATCCGCTCATCGCCGACAGTTTGTTGCACGCGATCGACCTATTGACCCAGGCCTGCGACATCTTCGAGCGACACTGCCTCGGCGAACTGGAAGCGAACGAATCACGCCTGCGGGAGAACGTGGCCAACAGCACCGCAACCGTGACCGCCCTTTTGGAGAAGCTCGGTTACGAGAAAGCGACCGAGCTCGCCCTGACGGCGAAAGCGACCGGCGAGGGGATTCGCCGACTGGCCGTCGAGCGTCAGTGGCTCACCGAAGAGGAGTTCGATCAATGCGTCGCACCGGAGCGTGTCACGCGACTCGGCTCGAAACCTCCCGGTCGCTCTCGCGAAACGTAGCCCCTGCGGCTGTTTCTCCGGGGCCCCCCTACAACAGACCGTGTTTTCCAAGGGCTCCCCAAGTGGCAAAATGCTCACTCTTTTTGCCGTTTAACGAGTTTGCTTTTTTTTCCCATCGCCTTATTATAATGGTATGAGAAAAACACCCAAAGGGCTCCGCCTCCATATCGGACTTTTCGGACGCCGCAACGCCGGCAAATCCAGCATTCTGAACGCACTGACGCGCCAGGAGGTCTCCATCGTCTCGGAG
The DNA here is from genome assembly GCA_964632505.1 of uncultured Planctomycetaceae bacterium. GTDB lineage: Bacteria > Planctomycetota > Planctomycetia > Pirellulales > Thermoguttaceae > CAZWCE01. The sequence goes on from CAZWCE010000007.1 coordinate 149,474, forward strand.
GTCGCCGGCACGACGACCGACCCGGTGGAAAAGCCGATGGAGATGCTGCCGGTCGGACCGGTGCTGTTCATCGATACCGCCGGGATCGATGATCTCGGGGCACTGGGCGAGTTGCGCGTCCGCAAAACCCAACAGGTCTTCGACCGCACCGACGTGGGCGTGATCGTCGTGCCGCATGGGGATTGGTCCCCGTTCGAGGAGACGATCGTCGAGCAACTCACCGGGCGCGATATTCCCGTGGTGGTCGTCTTCAATAAGTCCGATGTCGACGCTCCTTCCGAAGAACTGCTCTCGGCGCTGAAAAAGCGGAAAATTCCATTCCTCGAAACGATCGCCACCCAAGGGAAGGGAATTCGCGATCTGCACGAGACGATCATTCGCATCACGCCGGAGGAATACTTCTCGCCGCCTTCGATCGTTTCCGATCTGATTCCGCCTGGAGAATTGGCGGTGCTGGTCGTTCCGATCGACAAAGAAGCCCCTCGTGGTCGGCTCATTCTGCCCCAGGTTCAAACGATCCGCGACTTGCTCGACGGCGACCAGTACGCCATGGTGGTCAAGGAAAGGGAACTCCGGGACGCTCTGGACCGGCTTAAGCGGCCTCCCGGCATCGTGGTGACCGACAGTCAGGCGTTCTTGAAGGTCGCGGCCGATACCCCGCCGGAAATCAAGATGACCTCCTTTTCCATTCTTTTCGCCCGGCAGAAAGGCGACTTGATGCAAATGGTGCAGGGAGCGGCGTCGATCGAACACCTGGATCTCAATGCCCGGATCCTCATCGCCGAAGCCTGTTCGCATCACCCCATCACCGAGGATATCGGGCGTGTGAAAATTCCCCGCTGGCTACGACAGTTCGTGGGAGGCGACCTCGACCTCACGCATGTACAGGGGCACGATTTTCCGGAAGATCTCTCGCCGTGGGACCTGGTCATCCACTGTGGGGCGTGCATGTGGAATCGGCGGGAGATGCTCACTCGATTGGTGCGATGCCGTGAAGCGGGCGTACCCATCACGAATTACGGACTGGCGATCGCCTACTCTTTGGGGATTTTCGAACGGGCCCTGGAGCCGTTTCCCGACGCCTTGGAAGGTTATCGTCGGATTCTCGCCCAAACGCAACTTTGAGAGCCCCACCACACACAGGGAGACGACGATGTTCGAAACGCTGAAGGAGAAGGTCGCCGAGGCGAATCTCGAACTGGTCCGCCGGCAACTGGTCACCCTGACCTGGGGAAACGTCAGCGGTATCAGTGATGACCGCGAATATGTAGCCATCAAACCGAGCGGCGTCGATTATCGGACGATGAAGGCCAACGACATGGCGGTGGTCGATCTCCGAGGCGAGCCGGTCGAGCAGGGATGGAAACCGTCGTCCGATCTGTCGACCCACTTGATGTTGTATCGACACTTTTCGGAAGTGGGTGGCATCGCGCACACGCACAGCACCCATGCGACGATGTTCGCCCAGAGCCGCATGGAGATCGAATGCCTCGGCACGACGCATGCCGACCATTTTCACGGAACGGTGCCGGTGACGCGCCCTCTGACCGAAGAAGAGGTCCGGGAGGATTACGAGCGGCACACGGCCACCGTCATTCTAGAACGATTCCGTTACCTTTCGGCGGTGGAAATGCCCGCCGTCTTGGTCGCCGGCCATGGGCCGTTCACGTGGGGGAGCGACCCGAAAGAAGCGGTCAAGAACGCCGTCGCCCTGGAGGCGGTCGCCCAAATGGCCTTGGGCACGCGAATGCTCCGAACCCCACCGCCCGAACTGGAATCTCATGTCCTCGAAAAACATTACCAGCGAAAACACGGCAAAGACGCCTACTACGGCCAAGGCTGATTCCCGCCGGAGGTCCTCCCCGACGAAGACACCCGACGAAGACAAGAGAATGAGGGCACGCCGCTAGTAAGGAATCACACCGCTCCCGGGCCGCGGCTCCCACTGTCGATCTGAATCGTTTCGAGATGGGGGAGCACCAGGATTTTGCCGTCGCCGGGGCTGCCGCCGGTTCCCGTACGGGCCGTTTGAGTGACCATGTGGAGGGTCTTTTCGAGAAAGTCGTCGTTCACGACGATTTTCATGACGACGCGCTGGGCCAAATCCCAAGGCTGCGATTCTTCTCCCGACTTGGGAATCTCCGCATACCCCAGCGCATCGGCGACGGTCATTCGAGTCACCTCGACTTGCTGGAGAGATTCCCGAACGGCATTGAGTTTGTGGGGCCGGATGACGGCGAGAATGGTTTTCAAAACACAGGTCTCCACGAAAACGCGATGAAAGCGCTGCCGACCTCGCGGTCGCGTTTCCTGGAAATGTGCTGCCAAGAAAACGACGGCGGAGGGGAATCAGGCAAATCGAAAGTGGTTCGCCTTCAGTATAGCAACTTGGGCGAGGGAAGAAAGGGCAAGCCTTCGCCCGAAGAAGAGGGTGCCGAGGTTGTCTTCACGAAGTAGCGGTAAAACGGCCGGTCGGGGAGACACTCCACCGCATCGAACTCCCATGAAAAATCAAGAATTGACCGGCGAAGAGGGAGAAGACGGGACGGAATCGTTGGAGTTGGAATTGCGCAGCTCCACCTCTTCTCGAACGATCTTGCATTCGGAAGGAGCTTCGATGCCGATGCGCACCGTATGCGCTGAAACTCGGACCACGGTAATTTCGATGTCCGAGCCCACCAGGATTTTTTGTCCTTCTTTTCGGGACAAAACAAGCATGAAAGACGCCTTTTTGAAAAAAAGGGACCAAACCCCACCTCGGTAACCAACTTTCAAAATACCACATCGCGTCGACGATTGCAAGGAAAAAGCCCCGCAAAACCTCAAAAAATGCGACCCCGGCACCCCCCATAATAGCCAGCCCAGCTCGGTTTTCCAGCACCGTGAGCTCACAAATGGCGTCCTTTTATGATTGCCCAAGCTTTTTTGTTGGCACACATTACCATTTTCTACTATACTAGAGAAAATATTCCGGCCCAAAGGTCTAATCAGCGATCGCGGCCGCCTAAGTGTTCATTCACCCCTCTTCCTGGATATGTCGGCGCCTTTCTGTGCGGAATCGCTGAACGAAAACGATTTCTTGGCGTCCCGGGAGATGAGTCCGATCTACTGGAGGAACCATTCGTGTCGCAACCGAACAACGACGAATTCAACGAGGATCTTTTCGACGACCTCGAGAACGATCCAATGGATGAAATGGACGACCTGAACGACCTCGACTCCTCTTCCCTCGAAGACGACATGGAAGAGATGGACTCCGAGGAAGATTTTTCGGAGAATCTCGACGAGGACTCGGCCAAGGGGAAAAAGGGCAAGAAGAAGAAAAAGAAGAAGGAAAAGAAGCCCAAAAAAACCAAGGCCAAAAAGGAGCGTCGTCCCAGCAAGAGCATCTCCGAGCGATTGAAGGAAATGCCTCCGTTGACCACGGTCGATTACATCATGTTGGCCATCAGCGGGCTGGTGTTGCTCGCCGTGATCGTGATCAACCTCTACGCACTGATCGCGTACGGTTTCGGATCCTGGTTCTTTCTCCTGATCTTCGACATTCTCGGAATCGCGCTTGCCGCCGTGCCTCTTCTATTGTGGACGGCTCGGGAATCGCTGAACTTCTTCGACGTGGCCCTGGGCGTTTCTCTCGCCGCGATCATCATCTCCTCAATGATGGTATTACTGGAAATCAGTCGATATGGCGGAGACATCAAGGCCAAAAACCTGAGTCACCGCCCCGTGGAACAGTTGCAAGTCGATCCCCCGACGCGCTTCATCGGATAGCCGCTCCCTTTCCGATGGCGACCTTCCATCACCGAGACACATTCCCTCAAGCACCCGGCCGATTTCCGGGTGCTTTTTTATCCCCCCCCACCTTGACTCACCTGCCCTATCCGGCCCAGATTCACACGACCGTCGTCGGAAGAAAAATCGGTGTTTTCCGAAAAAGTTTCCTCATCTCCTCCAGTCTCTCGGACGATACCAATTGAAGCTGGACTGCATTCAACGAAGCGGACTGCCTGATCGAGTGCTGCTGACGTAGTGAACCGAGACGAGAGCCCGGCCCGCGGAGGGAAACGCGTGCCGCCGAAGGCCACGACTATTGCGAGCCAAACCATCCTTCGTATACGAAGTTTCAGCGGCCTTATCTTTCAGAGGGAACCGGAATGTACCTCCCCGCAAGACTTTTCTGCATTCGTTTGAATCGTTCCACATGTAGAGCCATCTTATCCTATTCGTTTACACAAGACATCGTTGAACTCGCCAATATGACACCAGTTCCAATTGAGGACCGGGTAGAACCGTGAGCATCGCCGATCCGTCGTTTCACGTCTGATTCTTTTCTCATACCGCCGAAGCTTATTGAACATGTTTCACCAGGCCGAGTAGCATCGCGGAATCAATGGAATCGAACGCGTCCGACCCGATGGCCCCCCCCACGGTCGCCCTCGAAACATTCATGGAGGAATGTATGGTTGCGACACAGTTGCCCCCCGATGAGGTAGCCAGCCTTTGGGAAAAATTCGTCAAGAATCGCTTGAACGAATCCATCCGAAATATTTTGATCGAGCAATACATCCCACTGGTTCGTTACCATGCCGAGCGCGTCTGGTCGCGTTTGCCCGACGGGGTGGAACTGGATGATCTGATCTCCGCGGGGATCTTCGGGTTGATGGACGCCATCGACGCGTACGACCTGGAGCGGAAAGTGAAATTCGAGACCTACTGCGTTCCGCGAATTCGGGGCGCCATGCTCGACGAACTCCGCAACATGGACTGGGTTCCCCGACTGGTACGTTCCCGTGCGAGGAAATTGAGCGAGGCGAGCAAAACACTCTCCGACCAGCTCGGCCGCCAACCCACTCATGAAGAACTGGCCGAGCACCTCGGCATGAGCACGCAAGAACTCGAACGAATGATGTTCGATGCCAATGCCGCGAATCTGATCAGTTTGAACAAGAAATGGTTCGAAACCGACGGCTCGAAAGACATCAGTGAAATCGACCTGATCGAAGATCAGAAGGGTGAAGACCCGACCCGACGGATTCAAAAAACCGATCTAATGCGACTGGTCACGCGGGGACTGAGTCGTAATGAACGCTTGATCATCATTCTTTACTATTACGAAGAGCTGACGATGAAAGAGGTCGGCATGACGCTCGACTTGAGCGAGAGCCGGGTCAGCCAGATGCACAGCAGCATCGTGGAGCGTCTCCAAATGCAATTGGGACCGCGAAAACCGGAATTCGCATCCACCCAGTGAACCGCGGAAATCGCGTTGCTGCCGATCGCCCCCACAAAACATGACGGCCGACGATGTTCACCAATCGTCGGCCGTTTTTCATCTCTTCTCTTTTCGAGGCCGGCATGGCCGGCATCACGAAATCTTCGTCCCGCATGCTCAGGCGTCGCAGAGTCGCACGGCCTCCCAGAGCGATTTCCGAGGAGTGCGCGTCGGAATGAATTCATGCCCGACATAGCCGTCGAAACCGGTTTCGGCGACCACTTTCATGATCGCTTCGTAATTGAGTTCTTGGGTATCGTCCATCTCATTTCGCCCCGGACAGCCGGCGGTGTGATAATGGCCGATGTAATCCTTATTCTCTTTGATGCGCGTGATGACGTCCCCCTGCATCACCTGCACGTGGTAGACATCGAAAAGCAGCTTCAATCGCTCCGAGCCCACGCCCTTGATCATTTCGACGCACCACTCGACATTGTCGCCCATGTATCCGGGATGCCCCTTCATCGGAACATCGACTCGGCTGTTGAGCAGTTCGAATATGAGGTTGACCTTCTTCTTTTCGGCGTACCCGACGACTTTTTTGAGACCGGCAATGCAGTTCTCCAGGCCGACATCGCGGGGGATGCCGTCCTCGAAGCCGGAAAACGTGATGACGTTGGGAAAACCGGCCTCGGCGTTCAGGTCGATCTGTTTTTTGAGGATGTCGATGCAATACGAATGGTTCTCGGGATTGCAGAAACCGCGGACAAAACCGTGGCTATTGCTCATGGCGCAAACGAGTCCATACTTCTTGAGGAGATCCCAATGCTCGACATCGACCAACTCGACCGACTTGATGCCGATTTGGCGTGAAAACGCGAAGAGCTCCTCGAGCGTCATCGGATCGCAAGAAGAATCGCTCGTGAAACACCAATGACAGACGGAGTGGTTGATGTTGCCGTTCACCGCCGCCTTCGGCCAGGCGGTCCGGTAGGGGCGTCTGCGCCCGAAGGGCCCTGCATGGGCCGTGGCCGCGATTCCCGCGGCGAGCGCGCCGCCTGCGGCGGAAAGAAATCCTCTTCGATGAAGTTTACTTTTCGATGTTTCCGATTCCGGCATCTTGTTTCCCCTTCATTTCTATTTCTTTTGTGAATCAAATGATCGCTCGACGACCTCCCCCCAAATGAGAGACCATGCCGTTTTCGGATCCTCCACCACGGCAATCTCGTGCCGCGTTTGATCCGTCCATGGCTTTCTCCTCTTCCCATTCGGTGATGGAAAACGATCGCCCACTCACCCGAAAACAGGACGGGGGGTGCTCTCCATGAAGAACTCCATCTGTTAAAATACATGGTTTGCGTTTCATTTGCAAGAAATATCCTCGTAGAATCACGATTATGGACCGCCGTCGCGACGGTTTGGTCGGACGGTCGGCGATCTGAAAACATATCAACCAATATTTCAAGGACCTCAGGACGACAATCATGGCGATATTGGTAACCGGCGGCGGAGGATTTCTGGGAAAAGCCTTGGTGAGACAACTCGTCGCAAATGGTAAGCAGGTAAAGATTTACTGCCGAGGAGACTATCCGGAGCTGAGCCGAATGGGGGTCGAGGTCGTTCGAGGAGACCTCCGGGATCGCCAAAAAACGATGGCCGTTTGCAAGGACGTGGAAACCCTATTCCATGCAGCCGCCTTGCCGGGAATCGGCTGCCGATGGGAACCGTATTATGAGACGAACACCCTGGGAACGCAACACATCATTGAAGGTTCCCTGCAACACGGCGTTCGAAAACTCATCTATACCAGTTCTCCGAGTGTGACGTTCGACGGAAGTCCCCAGGAGAACGTCGACGAAACCGCTTCTTACCCGACCGAATGGTTGGCTCATTATCCTCACAGCAAAGCGCTGGCCGAGAAGGCAGTGCTCGAGGCGAACGGCCAAAAAGGCCTCTTGACCTGTGCCCTTCGACCGCATCTGATTTGGGGGCCGGGCGATCAGCATTTGATTCCCCGATTGCTCCAACGTGCTCAACAAGGAAGGTTGCGACGAGTCGGCGACGGAAGTAATTTGATCGACATGGTTTACGTCGACAACGCCGCGCTGGCCCATCTTCAGGCCGAAGCCGCCCTGGAGGAAAAGAGTCCCGTGGCCGGGAGCGCTTATTTCATCACGCAGGGCGAACCGGTCTACTGCTGGGAGTGGATTGACCAAATCCTCGGTCTGGCCGGATTGCCGCCGGTGAAAAAGGAGATCTCCTTCTCCGCGGCTTGGCGACTCGGCTCGGTCCTGGAAACGGTTTATGGAGCACTTCGCTTGAAAAGCGAGCCACCAATGACGCGATTCCTGGCCGCCCAACTGGCCATGCATCATTATTTCGATATCTCTCGTGCCGAAAACGATTTCGGATATTCTCCCGAGATTTCCACCGAAGACGGCATGCGGCGGTTGGGAGCATGGATTCACGAAAACCGCGACGATGGATAGCCCACCGAAAAAGACAATCCTTCTGGTGCATATTGACGGGGATTCTCCCTGCATCCTCGGATGATGCCTCAAATCGCGGCATGGTGAGGAATTTGCCCGCAATCCCAAGGCAATCCGAAGGAGACTCTTGCGAATAGGCATCAAGAAGGGTATGCTGTTTAGTTTACACGACCTAAAGATTTCGCCTCCGGAACGCCCCGATCGAAAAAGATCGTCGGTCGGCACACTTCCCGGGGCTCGCCATGGAAAGCGAAACCGCGATTTTGCGTATCCACCGGAGGAAGAAGGACTTAACGGATGACGTCACCACCAGAGGATCAGAGAATTGTCATCACCGGCGTAGGTCTGACCGCTCCCAACGGAAATTCCCTCTCCGATTATCGTCAGGCATTGCTGGCGGGAAAAAGCGGTGTTCAGAAGTACGAAATCCGGTATTTCGGTGAAACGCTCGCCGGAAGATGCAATTTCGATGCCCTTCGGTATCAGAAGCGTCGTGACGTCCGCCGGGGAACCCGGGCCGGGAGCATCGCGATCTATTGTGCCAACGAAGCGATCCGCGACGCCAATCTACTCTGGGACGAAACCGACCGATCCCAGGTCGGCGTCTTTTTGGGAATCACCGAACACGGCAATGTCGAGACGGAAAACGAAATATACCAGATCAAGCAGTTTGATTATGATTGCAGCGTCTGGTCGCATCATCACAATCCCCGAACGGTCGCGAACAACCCGGCGGGAGAGGTGACGCTGAACCTTCAGATTACCGGCCCCCATTACACCATCGGAGCGGCCTGCGCGGCGGGTAACGCCGGACTGATTCAGGGGGTTCAGATGCTCCGACTCGGCGAGTGCGATATCGCTCTCGCCGGGGGCGTGTCCGAGAGCATCCAGACATTCGGCATTTTCGCCGCCTTCAATAGCCAAGGGGCACTGGCAAGTCACGACGATCCGGCCAAAGCTTCCCGGCCGTTCGATCAGGACCGCAACGGCATCGTCGTCGCCGAGGGGGGATGTATCTACACCCTGGAACGAATGAGCGACGCAAAGAACCGCGGAGCAAAGATTTACGGCGAAATCCTCGGATACGCGATGAATAGCGACGCCAGCGATTTCGTTCTTCCGTTGGCCGAACGCCAAGCGGAATGCGTGAAAAAAGCCCTCGGTCGGGCCGAACTCCCTCCGGAGGCGATCGACATCGTCAGCACCCATGCCACCGCCACCAACTCGGGCGACATCCAAGAGGCCCAAGCGATTCGCGCCGTCTTCGGGGAGGGCTCCTGCCCGGCGATCAACAACACCAAGAGCTTCATCGGCCACGCCATGGGCGCCGCGGGTGTGTTGGAGCTGGCCGGCAATTTGCCGTCGTTCGAAGACCGACTCTGCCATCCGACGATCAACTGCGATACCGTCGATCCGGAATGCGAACTTCCGAACCTGGTGGTCGGGAATCCCAGGCGACTGGAGAAGGTGAATTATATTCTGAACAACTCCTTTGGAATGCTGGGAACCAATTCCGTCTTGATCGTCGGAAGGGATGCTTGACCGGGGAGAGCCCTCCCTGGCGATCAAAAAAACGCGATGCCCGTCGTCGCACTTCGACATTCATTCGTACAACCACGGAGAAACCAAGATGACCAGTGCCGAAATCCGAGAAGCGGTACTAGAAATATTGTCCGATATTTCGCCCGACGAAGATCTCAGCGGACTGAAGGATGATGTTTCTTTCCGCGACCAGCTCGACATGGACAGCATGGACTTTCTCGATATCGTCATGGAGCTGCGCAAACGCTACCGGATCCAGATTCCCGAGGAAGACTATCCCGAGCTCGACAGCATGAACAGCACGATCGCCTACCTGGAACCGCGAATGAAGGACCTGTAGAATCTCCATGGGAGCGACGCTCGGGGAGACGAGGATCCCTTCCTTTCGCACTTTTCGAAAAGGGGGAAGCGATGTACGACACGATCATCATCGGGGCGGGGATGTCGGGGCTGGCCGCCGGGATACGTCTGGCCCATTATGATCAACGGGTCTGCATCCTCGAGCAACACAGCGCCATCGGCGGCTTGAACTCTTTCTATCGCCAGGGAAAGAGAAACTTCGATGTCGGCCTGCACGCTCTGACCAATTACGCTCCCAAGGGAACCCGCCGTGGTCCCTTGGCACGGATGATGCGCCAGTTGCGGTTCTCCTGGGATGAGCTCTCCCTCACCCCGCAGATCGGCTCCGCGATCGCCTTCCCCGACGTGCGTCTCCGATTCACCAACGATTTCGCGCTCTTCGAAGCGGAAGTGGCCCGAGCATTTCCCGATCAGATCGACGGGCTTCGCGGCTTGGTAGGCGATCTGGTCGATTACAACGACCTGGGACTCGGCGAGACGAGCGGGTCGGCGCGCGAGTTCGTCCGTCGGCACATCACCGATCCCCTCCTGGAGGAGATGATCTTCTGCCCCCTGCTCTACTACGGCGGAGCGCGAGAGAACGACATGGAATTCGGGCAGTTCTGCATCATGTTCCGCTCGATCTTCCTCGAGGGTTTCTCGCGGCCTTATAACGGCGTCCGGTTCATTTTGAACAAGCTGGTCAAGAAGTTCAAAAACCTCGGCGGGGAGCTCCGTTTGCGAACCGGCGTGGACCGGATCCTCACAAAAGGAGGACAAGCTCGGGAGTTGGTCCTCTCCGACGGCAGTCACCTGGAGGCGAAACAGTTTCTCTCCTCGGCCGGCTGGCGCGAAACGATGCGGTTATGCGAGGATCCGAACACAGCGCAAGACGAACTCCCTCCCGGAAGACTCTCATTCATCGAGACCATCAGTGTGCTCGATGTGGAGCCCAAGCGACTCGGACACGGCGACACGATCGTCTTCTTCAACGATTCTTCCCGTTTCGCCTACGAAAAACCGGACGATTTCGTCGATCCCCGCAGCGGCGTCATCTGTTCGCCCAACAATTTCGCCTACGGCGAACCGCTTCGTGAGGGCATGGTGCGCATCACGGCCCTGGCGAACTATCACCGATGGGCCCAGCTCGATCGGGAGGCGTATCGCCTTCAGAAACATCGCTGGTACGAACGTGTGGTCGCCTCGGCGGTGCGTTTCGTGCCCGATTTCCGGACCTCCGTCATCGACACCGATATGTTCACCCCCAAAACGATCGTCCGCTTCACCGGTCGCGAGCACGGGGCCATTTATGGAGCCCCGGTCAAACGGTATGACGGCCGGACCCATCTGGAAAACCTGTACGTTTGCGGTACCGATCAGGGAATGGTCGGCATCGTCGGTTCGATCGTCAGCGGCATCACCATCGCCAATAAGTACCTGATGGCCACCTAACGTTCCCGGCGGAGACCGTCCTTCGTTCCGTGAGCCCGAAGCTGCGATCGTTCACTCCCCTGAAAACGCTTACTCGAACGACTCCCCTCATGAAGAAATCGAATCGAAAAAAAGAATTGCGGGATCATTATGAGGTCGTGGTGATCGGTTCCGGCCTGGCCGGCCTGACCACGGCGAATATCCTCGCGCGATCCGGCTATTCCGTCCTCCTCTTGGAGCAGCATTACAAGCTCGGAGGACTGGCGACCTGGTTCTCGAGGCCGGGAGGCCTGATTTTCGACATCTCGCTGCACGGTTTCCCGGTCGGCATGAAAAAAAGTTGCCGGCGATATTGGAATCGCGAAATCGCCGATCGGATCGTCCAGCTCGAAAACATCAAGTTCGACAATCCACAATTCTCGTTGACGACCACGTTCGATCGGCAGGATTTCACCCGACTGTTGATCGAGCGGTTCGGCATCGATCAAGCAACGGTCGACGCCTTTTTCGATACCGCGCGGTCGATGAATCACTACGACGATCAACACATGACCACGCGGGAATTGTTCGAACGCTTTTTCCCCGGCCGGGAAGATGTCATCCGACTGCTGATGGAGCCGATCACTTACGCCAACGGTTCGACACTCGAGGATCCGGCGCTGACGTACGGGATCGTCTTCTCCAACTTCATGTCCCGGGGCGTGTTCACCTTTCAGGGGGGGACCGATCTTCTCATCCGACTGATGCGCGAAGAACTGGAAAAAAACGGTGTGGACATCCACGTCCAATCGCCGGCCGACCGGATTCTCGTCGCCGAGAAGAAGGTCGAGGGCGTCCAGGTCGACGATCGCGTCGTCCGCACCGAAACGGTCCTCTCCAACAGCAATCTCAAGGGGACGATCTGCGATTTGATCGGGCGGGAGCACTTCGACGAATCGTACTATCAGGAGGCGGAACAGGTCCGACTGAACAATTCCAGCACACAGGTCTACATGGCCTTGAAGGAAGGCGAATCGCTCGACCAGGACCGTTGCGGCGATCTGCTTTTCAGCTCCACGGCACCGGCGTTTCGAACCGACATGCTGCTGAGCCGTGACATCACCAGCCGTACCTATTCGTTCTATTATCCCAAGACCCGTCCCGGAACGAATCGGCATTACGTCGTCGCCAGCACCAACGCACGATACGAAGACTGGGCCACCCTCTCCGATCACGAGTACGCCCGGTCGAAACAGGCCCTGATCGACGAGACCCTCAAGGCATTGGAAAAGTACGTCCCCGACGCCCGGGAGAAAATGGAATACGTTGAAGCGGCGACGCCGCGAACCTTTCGGGAATACACCGGGCACTGGAAGGGAGCCAGCTTCGGGACGAAATTCGAGGGACTTTCCGTCAGCCGCTCGCTTCCGGAGCAGATCGAAGGACTCTACCATGCCGGAAGCGTCGGGATCATCATGTCGGGCTGGCTCGGCGCCGTCAACTACGGTGTGATCGTCGCCAACGACATGGAGTCCCGACTGCTCGATTGGTCGAACCGACATCTCCCCTAAAAACACCGGCACATGCGAAGGAGCGACATGATGGATCCATCCACGATTCTCCAGGCGATTCCCCACCGGGAACCGTTCCTGCTGGTCGATCGTCTCAAGGAGTGGGAAGAAGACCGTTTGATCGGCGAAAAGACGTTCACCGGGCAAGAGGACTTTTTCAACGGGCATTACCCCGATTACCCGTTGGTGCCCGGCGTGCTGCTCTGCGAAGCGGCGATGCAGTGCGGCGCGATTCTGCTGTCGCGGAAGATTTCCGGACAAGAAGCACGTGTCCCGGTCGCCACGCGGATGAACAACGTCCGGTTCAAAAACATGGTGCGTCCCGGCGACACGATCGTCATGGAGGTCACACTCAACGAAACGGTCTCCACCGCTTTTTTTCTCGACGCCAAGGTCACCGTGCGGGGGAAGATGGCGGTACGATTCGAGTTCGCCTGCACACTGGCCCCCAAAATCACCTGATCGACCGATCTGCTCCATTTTGAAGGAACCGAAGCGTGAACGATTTTCTCCAATTGGCCGGCAAGCGCATTCTCATTTTCGGAATCGCCAACCGGAAGAGCATCGCCTACCATGTGGCGAAGCTGTGCCAAGCATGCGGTGCGGAGGTGGTGCTGGTCGTCCGCGATACGGAGCTGAAAGCGAAGGTCGATCGGCTCTTTCCTTCATTCGATGTCTATCCCTGCGATGTCGAACAAGATGAGGAAATCGCGAATTTGCGCGAGATCATCGGAAAACAATACGACCGCTTCGACGGCATCCTCCATTCGATCGCCTTCGCCGACTATTCCGAAGGCATCCTGCCGTTCCACGAGACTCCCAAAAAGGCCTTTCTTCAGGCGATGGACATCTCCTGCTTTTCGCTCATCAAGATCAGCCGTGCTTTCGCCGATCTGCTCTCCACGGACGCCTCGGTCGTGACGATGTCGATCTCCACGACAAGGATGGCCAGCGAGAATTACGGCTTCATGGCCCCGATCAAAGCTGCCTTGGATGCCTCGCTCGCTTTTCTTACCAAGTCGTTCAGCAATTTTTCCAATGTGAGATTCAATGCCGTCGCCCCCGGCCTGTTAAAAACGGCGGCCTCGGCGGGAATTCCGGGATACGTCGACTCTTACCTCTACGCGGAACAGGTCATCCCGAGAAAAAAGGCGGTTCAGACCGAAGAGGCGGCCAACGCCGCGATGTTTCTGTTGAGCCCCCGATCGAGCGGTATCTGTGCGCAGAAAATCGTGGTCGATGCCGGGATGGAGATCAACTATTTCGATAAAAGGATCATCGAAAAGTTCATGGATGCCTGAACATCCGAGAAGCTTTTTTCCGCACCGCGCGAGACCCTCGGTTTGATAATCCTTCTCTCGACTCCGCGCCTCTTTCTTCTCTCTGACCAAGACAAATCCGCCTTGACGCGATCGGTGGAAACCGGTAACGTCCCGCGAGATTCCAAGCTTCCGCTTATGCCGACCCTCGTCGAACAAGAGGGTTTCGGAAATATTCATCACGTGAGGTGATCCATGAAATGGGCGAGATTCCGTCTGTTCTACGTCTTCATTCCGGCACTGCTTCTCTGGGGGAACGGCTGTTCCTGGCTTTCGAAAAAGACACTGGATGACGCCGACCTACAAGATCGGGAACAAACCCGACTCGTGGGCGACCTCTGCGATCCTCTGAACATGAAAAGCGTTCCGGTAGAAGGGTTCGCCCTGGTGACCGGCTTGCGGGGAACCGGATGCAACGAAGGGGCTTCTCCGGAACGATCGGCCGTCTTGCGGGACATGCAGACCCGAGGAGTACGCAGCCCCCACTCTCTGCTGGCGTCGACGAACACGGCGGTAGTTCGGGTACGTGGATTTCTGCGACCGGGGATCCAGGAACTCGACCGTTTCGACGTGGAGGTCGCTCTTCCGCCGGGGAGCGAGGCGACCAGTCTCGCCGGAGGATGGATGATGCGAACGGCACTGAAAGAGATGGCGGTCTTGAGCCACCAGATTCGCCAGGGGCATACCTGGGGATTCGCCGAGGGACCGATCATGGTCGATCCGTTGGCCGATTTGGAAAACGATCCGATTCAGATCAAACGCGGCCGCGTCCTCGGCGGGGGGATCGCCGTGAAATCGCGTCCTCTGTTTTTGATGATGAAGCCGGCGCATCGCAATCCCTACCTCTCCGCGAGAATCGACAAAGTCATCAACGAGCGATTCCAAGTCTTCGAAAACGGCATCAACAAGAATGCGGCAACGGCGAAGACCGATACGAAAATCGAAATCCGACTGCATCCAACCTACAAAGATAACGTCGCCCGATACATGCAAGTGCTCCAGTCGATCGCGCTGTACGAAAACGAGGTCGAACGGAACAAGCGTGTCGAACGCTTGAGCAAGGAACTACTGGTGCCGCGGAAGTCGCGCTCTTCGGCCTTGCAGCTCGAGGCGCTCGGCAAGCAGGGAATCGAACCGCTCCGCAACGGGCTCGAAAGCGAGAACCAGGAGGTCCAATTCTACTCGGCCGAGGCACTGGCCTATCTGAACCATATCGACGCAGCGGAAACTCTGACGGAGATCGCGCGTGAGGAAGCGGCGTTCCGGGTCTTCGCACTGAACGCCCTGGGGACGATGAAAAACGACTTCGAAGCGGCCGGTTGTCTGCGGTCGCTCCTGAACGAGAACAGCGCCGAGACCCGGTATGGAGCGTTTCGGGCACTCTGGCATCGCAATCCACACGACCCGGCCATTCTGGGGGAATACCTGAACGAGGATTCGCCGTTCAGCTACCATGTGTTGGAAACCTCCGGTCCGCCGATGGTGCACGCCACCAAGAATCACCGCCCCGAATTGGTGCTCTTTTCCCGCGACATCGAGCTGAAACCGCCGTTCGTGCTCGATGCAGGCAACCGCATCATGGTTCAATGCAAAGATGGCTACGAAGTGATCGTCAGCCGTTTTTCCAGCGGCAACGACGATCAAAAACGGACCGTCACCACCAGTCTCGACGAAATCATCCGGGCGGTCGCGGAATTGGGCGGCACCTATCCCGATGTCGTCCGCATGCTGCAAGAAGCCTCCAAGCAGAAGACGCTGACCTGCCGTTTCGAAATCGACGCCCTGCCGGAGGCCGGCAGAGTTTACAAGCGTCCACGTTCTGGCGACAAAGAGCCGGAAGAGGAACCTGAGCAGGAAAAGAAATCATTCTGGAGGCAGTGGAATCCCTTCGCCAAAAACGAAAACGAGAAAGAAAAAGAGAACCACCGCCAGGACGAGGAGAAAGAAGAAGCAAGTGACGAAGACTCGGAGAAGAATGCCTGACCGCCGCATGTCCCGACGCATCGTCCGTCACGAAAAACGCGCCTCCGACACGCTCCCTCGACTCAAGAAAAATCATCGTTCCGGACTTCATCCATGTTAAAAGCGCTCGAAATGGTCGGCTTCAAGAGTTTCGCCGACAAGACCAAGCTGGCTCTGCCCGGGGGCATCTCCGTCATCGTCGGCCCGAACGGTTCGGGCAAGTCGAACATCGTCGACGCCATCAAGTGGGTCCTCGGGGAGCAGAGCATCAAGCGTCTTCGTGGCAGCGAAACGACCGATGTCATCTTCAACGGCTCCGGGACCCGCGCCGCAATGAACATGGCCGAGGTGACGCTCACCTTCGATAATCGAGCGGACGCCTTCAACATCGAAACCGACGATGTCCATATCACCCGACGTGTCTACCGGAGCGGGGAAAGCGAATACCTGATCAATCGTCAGGCGGCCCGACTGCGCGACATCCGCGACCTTCTCAACGGCACCGGGCTGGGAACCCAGGCCTACGGCATTATCGAACAGGGCCGTGTGGAAGGGATCCTCCAGAGTTCCACGCAGCAGCGTCGAGTCATTTTCGAGGAAGCAGCCGGCATCAGCCGATTTCGCAGCAAGAAGCAGGAGGCCCTCCGCCGGCTCGACCGGGTGGAACAGAACTTGCTTCGGCTCTCCGATATCGTCGACGAGGTCGAGAAACAACTTCTGAACACGAAAACCCAGGCCGGCAAGGCCCAACTCTACCGGAAGTACACCACCCGCCTCCAGGAACTTCGCACCCACGTGGGCCTGCTCGACTGGCGGCAGCATCTGGAAGAAATCGAGCACCTCGAAACGGAGATCGACGAGAAATCGGACCTGCGGCAGAAGCTGGAGAACTCCGTCCGGCAGGCCGAAACGCATCTAGCCGAGCATGAAAGCCTTCTGGAAGAGGTCGATCAGAAGCTTCGCATCATTGAGGGACAAAAAGCGGCGGTCCGGGAACGTATTTCCGCCGGCGAATCGTCCATCGAGTTGCAGATGGCCCAAATCGACGATTTCCGGAAGGAGATGAGTCAACATGGTCGGCAGCTTTCCCGCCTGAGTGTCCGCAAGGGCGATTTCGAGCAAGCGCTCAAGGAAACGATCGAGAAAATCCAACAGGCGGAGGAAAAACATCGATTCTTCGCCGGACGCTACGAGGAAGAGTGCAAGCAGGGCGACTCGCTTTGCCTCGAGGAAGAGGAAAAACAGAAACAGAAGAAAACGATCTTTCAGGAGATCGAACAACACAAGAATGAAGCCGGCAAGAAGACGGGTGAACTGGGCGGATGCCGGAGCCGGCTGAAGAATCTCAAAAACGATCAAGAGAAGAGGACCCGCCAGCTCGAGGAGCTCCAGCAGCAGATCTCGGAGCTTGCCAAGAAAAAGGGAGAACTCGAATCGGAAGCCGTCGAACGATTCCAGCATCTCCAAAAAGCGAACGAAAAGCTTTCCCAGGCCAAGCAACAACGTCAAGCACGACAGGAATCGCTCGACCAACTCACCGAGGAGCTTTCCAGCAAACGACAGCGACACAGTGCCCTGGCGGAGCGAATCTCCGTTTTGGAAGAACTTCTACACAAAAATGAAGGACTCAGCCCCGGAGTCCGGGAAGTGCTGCGGCTTTCGCGCGAAGGGACCGGACCGTTCCGGCACGTGCACGGACTGGTGGCCGATCTTTTCCGCGTGCAGGTCGAAGCGGCGCGACTGGTTGAGTTGGCGTTGGGAGTGACGGCCCAGCATTTGGTCGTTTCCCCCGAACCTGAACTGGTCAAGCGGATCGAACGCGACGGGGCCCGGTTTTCCGGCAGAGTCGGATTCGTTTGGCTGCCCGTGCAACCGGCCCACCCCCGGTCGTTCCGAAGTCCCGACCTGGAGGAACGCCCCGGTGTGATCGGTCGGGCGGACCGCTTCGTGGAAACCGAGCCGAAGTTCGCTTCTCTCGCCCGTCAACTCCTCGGGAACATATGGATCGTCGAATCGCTCTCGGACGCCAAGAATCTCTTTCGGGAAACCGAAGGACGGTACGAGTTCCTCACTCGACAAGGAGAGCACCTCGCCGCCGACGGAACTCTCGTGGTCGGGCCGGTACAATCCTCCTCGGGGCTGATCTCCCGTCGGAGCGAACTCCGCGCGCTGAGAACCCAACTCAAGGATAGCGAAAAAGCGATCGATCAAACCCAGCTCGAATGCCAAGTCCTGAAAACACGGCTCGCCGAAGATCAAGAGCGGGTCAACGAGGGTCGGGATAAGTCGCGGCAGGCCTCCGAGTCGCTGGAAACCCATCGCATGAAGGTGAGTACCGCCGACGAACGAAACGCCGAACTCATCCGGCACTTGGAGCAGATCGAGCAGGAACGGAATCAGCTCGAACAGGAACTGCTGGAAAGCCGGCATCAGAAGGATACTCTGGAACAATCGCTCGAAGAGCTCGAGACCGTCATCTCGGAAAAATCGGCGAAGGCCGACCGCCTCCAACAAGAACTGACCGAGCTCGGCCGCAAATGCACGGAACACGATCGGGTGACCACTCACGCGAAAATCGAATTGGCCAAGAGCGAAGAACGTCTGAAAAATCTCCAACAGCAGAAAATCCAGTACGAGGAAAGCCAGCAGGAGCGGTGCAGCGTCCTCCAGACACACTGCAAACGCCTGGAAGAGCTCAAAGCAAAGGTGATCCAAAGCAACTTGAGCATCTTGAAGACCGAATCGGAAATGGCCGGTCTCTTTTTACGAAAAGAATCGATGGTCACCACCTCGGTCGAATGCCAACAAAATCGAGAAACGATCGCACTGCAGCGTTCGCGTGCCAGAAAACAGCTCCAGAGGGATCAAAAGCAACTTGAAAAGGTTCGCGGCTCGATCCACGATTTGCAACTCGAGGTGGAACGCATCCGGCAGGAGCAGAAAACGACCATCGAGCGGATTCGCGAGGATTACGGCATCGACTTGACGGAGCTCGAACCGGAGAAAATTCTCGCAGAAGAGGCCGACGGCGACTTCCGCGAAGAGATCGAAACCTTGCGACGGAAATTGCAGGACCTCGGAAGCGTGAACCTTGAGGCGATCGAAACGCTCGAGGAATTGGAAACACGCTTTCAAACACTCTCGAATCAGCACCAGGACCTGATTCAGGCCAGGACGGGCATCCGAAAGATTATCGATCGGCTCAATCAGGAAAGCCAGCGTCTCTTCGAGGAAACCTTCGAGGGAGTGAAGGCCCATTTCGAGGATCTGTTCAAGCGTTTATTCGGTGGCGGGCATGCCGATCTCCTTCTGGAAGACCAGGAACATCCACTGGAGAGCGGGGTGGAAATCGTGGCTCGACCTCCCGGCAAGGAACTCCGGAGCATTTCGCTGCTCAGCGGTGGCGAAAAGACGCTCACCTGCGTCGCCCTTCTGCTGGCCCTGTTCCGAAATCGCCCCAGTCCGGTCTGCATTCTCGATGAAGTCGATGCCGCCCTGGACGAGGCGAACATCGACCGGTTCATCAAAGTGATTGAAGATTTTCACGTCGCGACGCAATTTCTGATGATCACCCATTCCAAAAAGACGATGGCCTGCGCGAGCACGATCTACGGCGTGACGATGGAGGAGTCGGGCATCTCCAAGCCGGTTTCGGTTCGATTCATCGATGTCGACGAAAACGGGGAGTTCTACCCATCGCCGACCGCCGCATGAATTCCCCGAAGATTCCCTCTCCGACTCGTTTTTCTTCTGTTTCTTACCTTTTCCGATTCAGAACGGTGGCGAACGTTCTCGAGAACGGCCGGTCCCGGAAAAAAATTTTCGAAAAATAATTTTTTCACGTGACACACCAATCGACTTCTAACGTAATATAAATAATAGACGCCCCCGATAACCCCGATAACCATTTTTAACGCCCCATATCACCTAATCTTTTGAGGAAACGGTTGGCAAACCCTTTGCCGGCGACCCTATTCCCGCCACATTCCTCATTTCCCTCATCAACCCGACTCGACCAGGAATGGGATCTCTTGGGATCCCCATGCACCGCCCGCTCCGGAATTCCCGCTTATGGGGGCTTGAAGCGTATGAGGGAAGATTCTTTCTAAAGTATGGACATCACAAGTTCCGAAAATAATGATCGGTGACTCATACCGCTTATAGCTTCGAGATCACTTGTATGTTTTGCAGGGAATCCAAGCGGAAGGGTTACGACAACCAGGGGGGGAAGCACACAGAGCAGTCTGTATCCATGCCGGAAGTCCCTCGCACGATTTCCGACATCCCGCCTTTCCAACCTACCTTTGCACCGGATCAGTTAGAGCCAACCTACCGGTCAGTGGGATCATTCTAAATAGAGACACTGCATGAGAAATGAAAACTGGAATGCAAATTCTCTATTTTACGAATTTTCCCTCACTTCCGAAAGCTTTAATTGCCGATGTAATTACCATGGCAAGGATCAAAGGGAATTGATCTTTCGCCATCCGGTTTTCAGAAGCGATTGACGTTCGCCCCGACCCAGATGTTTGTTGACATTTGCCCGTCATCGTCCACGGCGTCTTATACGCCGAACGATCTGCAAACATGGGGCAATTAAGGTTCCGGTGGGATGGAGAGCCTTCCGGAACGTAGTTGAGACTAAGCGTTTGAGATATCGGAGAGCCTGCAATGAAGGTCTTTACAACTGGTCAGGTCGCCAAGATCTGCAAGGTGGCCCCGCGCACCGTCAGTAAGTGGTTTGACTCGGGCCGGCTGAAAGGTTACCGAATTCCCGGATCTCAAGACCGCCGTATTCCCAGAGAATACTTAATCAAGTTTTTGAAGGAACACGGTATGCCCTTGGGCGATTTGGAAGATGAAACCCTCGCGAAGGTGCTCATCGTCGCTCAGGATCAGGTCTTGATCGAGAACTTGAAGAGAGAACTCCCCGTGGAGCGTTCCTTCAAGGTCGCCGTTGCCGCCAGCGGTTTCGACGCCGGAATTCAAGCCGAAAGTTTTCATCCGGACTGTATCATTGTTGATTTTTCGATCGGAAAAACCGAAGCGTTGCAAATCTGCCAGAACTTGCGTCGCAACAACGAGTTCGCTGAGATCATTCTCATCGCCTTGTTGCCCGACGACGGCAGCTCCACCAGCTTCGACCGGTCGACCATCAACGAAACATTCAAGAAACCTTTCGATGCTTCGCTATTGGCCGAACGGCTGCGGACACTGATCGGTTCTAGAAAAGAATTAGTCTAGGAAACCACACCACTCCTGCCCCCGGCAGGAGCGATCCGTTCTCGATCATGGAGAATCGATGGCAACCCTTCGCCGGATATAATATTTGAAACCATCACGGTTGGACCGCCGTGATGGTTTTTTTTTGCATTTTCGGCCGTCCTCCGGGGAGCGTTTTCCACCGTCTATCAGGAGTCTTCGATGCCCTCCCAATTCGCGATCCGTTTAGATCATCCCTCTCTCTACTTCAGTGCTGCCCATTTCATCTCGCTTTCCTCCACGGAGACCGAGTCGCTGCACGGCCACAACTACTTCACGACCTGCACCATCGAGGGGCCTTTGAATGAAGGACAATACGTGCTCGATTTCCTCGCCGTCCGCGGGATGCTGGCGGAAGTCCTCGAAACACTCGATCACCGAATCCTGCTCCCCGATCGCCATCCGCGATTGCAATTGAAAACCGAGAGCGGTGAAATCGAAGTCCGCATGGAAAACCGCCGCTGGGTATTCCCTCACGACGAAGTCCTGCTCCTACCCGTGGAGAACACCACGACCGAAAAAATCGCCCAATGGATCGCCACTCAATTCGTCGATCTGCTGGACAGCCACCTCCAAGGCTCCGGCGGGAATGAGAATACTGCTTCCGAGCGTGGGATGGAAAAAAAGGAGGGCCGATCAGAAAAAGCGAATCCCAGGACGTATCAATTGACGATCGAACTGGAAGAATCGCCCGGGATGAAAGCCCTATGCCGCCTTGAGGTCCATCTCCCCACGTCGTCGTCGATCTCCTCCCATCCCGGTTGAACGAAGGTCCCCGATGTGAGCGTCTTTCGGAGAAAGATCGAGCTTGACAGGGACCGGCAAATCTTGGTACGTTCCGGCTCGGTCGAGGATCGCAGTCGATGATCCGCCGCCGATTCCCGGTTCGATAACTTCCAGCTCGGCAAGTCACTTCCAATCAAATGGCTCAAAACAACTTACGAAAAGCGGCGGTTTTCCTGGTCAGCCTGCCGAAGGAGCACGGCTCGGATTTGCTCAATCGACTGGACCCCAAGCAAGTCGAGGCGGTGATGGTCGAAATCGCCAAGTTGGGGACGATCACGCCGGAGGAGCAGGAAAACGTGATCCGGGAATTCTCCAAAGCGAATCCCGCGAAGCTCATCGGTGGGGCGGGAGGTTTCGACGTTGCCCAAAAGCTCATTGAAGCGGCCTTGGGCCCCGATGCCGATTCCTATGTCGAGAACGTCCGCAATTCGCTCGAGGCGATCCCGTTCGGCTTCTTGCAAAAAGTCGACAGCGAGAACCTCCTGACGTTCATCGTCGACGAACACCCCCAAACGATCGCCCTGATTCTTTCTCACCTCCATCCCTCCCAAGCGGCCGACATCGTCAACGGATTGCCGCCGGAGCGGCAATTGGCGGTGGTCCGGCGCATCGCCACGATGCAGCAGACGAGTCCGGAAATCATCAAGGAGGTGGAAAAGGGACTCGAAAATCGAATGGCCAGCGTCATGAGCCAGAAGCTGGAGAATGCGGGTGGCATCCAGAGCGTGGCCGAGATCCTCAACGTCATCGATCGCCAGACCGAGCGAAACATCATGGAAAATCTCTCTCAGGAAGATCCCGACCTGGTCGAAGAGATCCGGCGATTGATGTTCGTCTTCGAGGACATCCTCAAGCTGGCCGATCCCGACATCCAAACGGTGCTCAAAAACGTGGAAAGCTCGCAATGGGCCATCGCTTTGAAGGGAGCCAGCGAGGAGCTGAAAAGCAAGATCTTCCGGAATATGTCGAAACGGGCGGCGAGTATGCTCACCGAAGAAATCGACTACCTCGGTCCGATGCGGGCCTCCGATGTGGAACGTGTCCAACAAGAGATCGTCGATGTGGTTCGACGCCTGGAGGACGCCGGCGAAGTGACGGTCCACACCAGCAGCGAAGAAGAGCGATTCATCCAATAAAACTTCTTCACGGATCGATCGCCGGAGATACTGAATTCCCGGAACAACCGCTCGCGTCCCGCGTGCATCCCCCCGCAAAGGCTTGACGCCGCCTCCCCCCACCTGCTTTCGATCTCGTGTTTTTTTCAGGGTCCCTATAGGAGGCGTGGGCAAAATCCCCTAAAATACTCCTTTGGCATCATATTCATGTTCGCATCAACCGTGGCTCCCCGGTTCATGCCGTGAGGCCGGGTCCTCGCTGTTCGCCCGGGATTCACTCGATATGCGACGCTCAAAAAAACCAACGGAATTCCCGACTACTTCGCTCGTCGAGGTGTCGTTTTGCCGACGGACGGCCCTTCGCGATTTCCGACCACTCCTTCGCTTTTTGGACCATTTTGCCATGTCGGTTCCATGTTGCATGCGTCTGTGTTTTCCCGGAGCTTGGCTTTCCAGCAGCTTACGTGAAATATCTCCTGGAACAATAAGGGAACCCCGTCCACGATGAACGATTTGAAGATTTTCTCCGGACTGTCCAATCCCGAACTCAGCAAGAAGATATGCGACTACCTCGGCATTCCCCCCGGGCATATTTTGGTGGGAAATTTTCCCGACGGGGAAACTCAATGCAAGATCGAACAGGACGTTCGCGGACAAGACGTCTTCATCGTCCAGCCGACCTGCCGTCCGGTGAATCAGAGTCTGGTCGAGCTTTTGATCATGATCGAAAGCTTCAAGCGGGCCAGCGCCGAGCGAATCACCGCCGTGATCCCCTATTTCGGCTACGCCCGACAGGATCGCAAAGACGAGGGCCGGGTCCCCATCACCGCGAAGCTCGTCGCCAACCTGATCACCCGGGCGGGAGCCGACCGTGTCTTGACGATGGACCTGCACGCCGCCCAGATTCAAGGGTTTTTCGACATCCCGGTCGATCATTTGACTTCCGCCCCGGTCATCGACAACCACTTCGCCAACTTCGGCTACAAGGACGACGAAATCGTCGTGGTCAGCCCCGACGAGGGCAGCATCAAGCGCGCTGCCGAACACGTGAAAGTCCTGGGAGGAAACCTCGCGATCATCGACAAGCGACGGATGGGCAATCAGGTCCGCCAAGCCAACCTCATCGGGGGACCGATCGAAGGCAAGGTCGCCTTTCTTTTCGACGACATCATCAGCACCGGCGGATCCATCTCCGGCGCGGCGCACCTGGTCCATGAAAAGGGGGCTCGCGAAATCTACATCGGGGCGACTCATCCCGTGTTTTGCGGCAACGCCATCGAAAACCTACGCAATGCCCCCGTCAATCAGATCGCCGTGACCGACACCATCCCGCTCTTGCCGGAACACAACTTGCCGAACGTCGAAGTCCTGAGCGTCGCCCCTCTCTTAGGGGAGGCGATTCGCCGCATCCATTGCCATGAGTCGGTCAGTCGTCTCTTCCGGGAAATTCGCCTCTGGTCCGGCTACTGAGCCGGTTCGCCGCCCCCACTGCGTTTCGGGTCATCTCAAAAAGAGATCCAACCGTGAGCATTCACGAACACGCCCCCACCCCCCTCCTTTTCGACCAGCCGACAGAATCCGTCCCGCCGACGGCAAAAACCTACGGAGAGTCGAAAAAACGATTCAGCGGGGGGTTGAATTTTTAGAGAATATCGTCACAATTAGCGGTTTGCCAATCGGGGAAAGATCCTCCCACACGCAGGCCGTCAAAAAAAAACGGCTCCGTCTCCTCGGCGGTGAGTTCCGTTGATGTCTTGCCGGCGCGTGTTCATCGGAACGCCGCCTCCGACGACGCTTCCCACCGACGCGTTGGCGGTTGTCGATCATCCCGATTAACGAGACCAACCATCTCCCCTCCATGATCGCGAAAGCGAGATGACGTTTCGCCACGGGTGGAACCATCTGCGATCCGGAGAGAGGAAACCATACCATTGCCCACTTGCTCTCGCGGAAACGCATTCACGTGAGCAAGCGGCAGGCCTATTTTCCCACAGTCCCCGGGGTCCCGCCGGTCGCCACCGGTGGTGCATCTCCCTGCCCCTTGCGGGACGATTCAAGCACAAAGGGTGATCATCATGGCGGAAACGGAAACATTAGCAGTGGAAAATCGCCAGAAGTGCGGCAAACGGAACAATCGCCGACTTCGAGCCCAGGGGCACATCCCGGCTGTCTTGTACGGACACGGCAAGGAAAACATCAATCTGTCGATTCCTTTCGAATCGCTGGATGCCACACTCCGACACGGCAACCGTTTCGTGCAGCTCACCGGCGCGGTCAAAGAGAAGGCCTTCCTCACCGAGTGCGTCTGGGACACGTGGGGGCAGCATGTCCTTCACGTCGACCTGGCTCGGGTCAGCGAACATGAAAAAATCACCCTCTCCGTGCCGATCGAACTCCGCGGCGAAGCCCCCGGTACCAAGGAAGGCGGCACCGTCGACCAAGTCGTCCACGAGGTGGAAGTGGAATGCGAAGCGGGGGACATCCCGGAAAACCTGGTCGTGAATATCAACAATCTGGAGCTGAACGAATCGATCAGCATCGAAGACCTCGAGGATGTTCCCAAGGGAGTGAAGATCCTGGAGGATCCGGCCACCTCGATCGTCCACTGCCAGATCCCGATGGAAATGCCCGAAGAGGGCGAGGAAGAGGAAGTTTCGACCGAAGAACCGGAAGTCATCGGTCGCAAGTCGGACGAAGAAGAGGGCGAAGAATCCGCCGAAGAATGAGGTTCGCCCATGCGAGCGAACGGTGGATTATTCCGACCGCGATCCTTTTCGCCCGTCGATGTGGAACGTGAAACTTGCCCGTCTCGTTGATGAGGCAACGAGAGGAAACGATCGGGAGAGTGAATGTTTCATTGTTGGTTGGATGCCGTCAAACGACAGTTGGCGAAATCGACTCCCCGGAACTTCGGCGACGAGGAAGACGGTGCCCCGATGAAACTGGTCGCAGGACTAGGCAACCCCGGTACGAAGTACCGGCAGACACGCCATAACATCGGGTTCATGGTACTTCGGGAATTGGCGAACCGACACAATGGGCAAAAGCCCAAAAAGCGATTCCACGGCGAAACCCTAGAGATCAACGTACGACAGCAGCGGCTGCTCCTGCTCAGCCCGACGACCTTCATGAATCGGAGTGGGCAAAGCGTCGCGGCGGCGATGCATTATTATCGGTTGCCGATGGACGATCTCTTGGTCGTCTGCGATGATTTGAATCTCCCCGTGAATCGACTGCGGCTGAAAGGGTCTGGAAGCAGCGGCGGACAAAAAGGAATTCGGGATATCATCCGCGCCCTCGACGGTGAAGATTTCCCGCGATTGCGTATCGGCATCGGAAGACCGCCGGAAGGAAGCGATCCGGCCCATTACGTGCTGAGCCGGTTCCCCAAAAAGGAGTGGCCCGACGTCGAAGCAACCGTGATACGGGCTGCCGAAGCGGTTGAATGCTGGGCCGTCGAGGGAGTCGAGGAAACGATGAATCGGTTCAACGGCCCCGCCGTTTCCGGATAGAAGACCGTGCTTCCGGCGAAGACCGTGCTTCCGGCGAAGGGAAAAAAAAGGGCCGCCATCGTCCCCCTTCGCGGCGGCGCGCGTGACATTATTGATCAATCGATGGAATACAAGTCGATGGAAAAGGGGAAGGAAGTCCACCGGAAGGAGACGCTTCATCCGGCAAGGCCCTACCCCGCGACACATCCCAGTTGAGTTGGAGGAGAGGTATTTTGGCTGTCAACTCTTATGAAGGCATGTACATTTTCGATTCCGGCGTTTACAACCGGAATCCGAACGAAGTTTCCGGGCGAATCAACAAGATGATCGAGGACGCCGGCGGCGAAGTCTTGGTGAGCCGACTCTGGGAGGAGCGGCGACTCGCCTACCCCATCCAGGGACAACGCCGCGGAACCTACTGGCTGACCTATTTCAAAATCGATTCCGAGAAGTTGGCACATTTGAACCGCCAGAGCCAGCTCAACGGCAACATCCTTCGCTTTCTCTACCTGAAGATAGATGCCCGGTTGATCGATACACTGGTGGAACACGCCAAAATGGGGCAATCGAAACCGGAAACATCTGAAAAGATCGAGGAATCCGAGTCGAGCGACTCCGAGGAAAGCCAGAAGGCCTCCTCCTGAGTTCGTCTTCCGCTCGAGGCCACGACTCGAATCCGCTTGAATTTTCCGCCGTTTTTTTCACCGGGAGTACCTCATGGCCAGTTATAACCGTGTCGTCCTTGTCGGAAACCTGACTCGGGATCCCGAATTGCGATACACGCCCAGCGGAACCGCTGTGAGCGATATCGGCCTGGCGGTGAACGATCGCCGACGCAACGCAAGCGGTGAATGGGTCGACGAAACCACTTTCGTCGACATCACCCTCTGGAGTCGGACCGCGGAGGTCGCTTCGGAGTACCTTGCCAAGGGATCGCCGGTGCTCATAGAAGGACGGCTGAAGCTCGATTCCTGGGAAAATAATGAAGGGCAGAAACGCACCAAGCTCAAAGTGATCGGCGAACGCATGCAGATGCTCGGAGGACGCGGCGGTGGAGGAGGAGGAGGAAGCCCCTCTTCCGGCGGAAGACCGTCGTCGACATCCAATGCGGGCCCTTCCGGTCCGACAGGCAATCGCGGCCAAGGAGGGGACGAATACTCCCAGGCCCCACCCCCTGATGACGACATCCCTTTCTGACGTCTCGATTGCCCGAAAACACGGGGGTGCCGTCCAAGCCCTTACTGATCCGGATGGCATCCAGCCTGGTTTCATGAAAGAATCCGCCGGAATCCCCCAAAAAACATCATCACGCAAACATCGCGAACATTCGACATCCCCAACTGTCCGCTTCATCAAGCTTATCAGGGTGAATCATGGCAACGACAAAAAAGAAGAAACTCAAACGAAATCCTTTTCGGCGGCAATCCTTGCCCAAGGGACCTCACGGCGGTATCGAACTATTGCTGATCCAGACGGTCGATCCGCTGGGAAAACAGGGCGATGTCGTCGAAGTGAAGCCCGGCTATGCGAATAACTACCTCATCCCGCAGGGGTTGGCGACCGTCGCGACCGAGCATCACAAGCGCATGGTCGATAAGCATCGAGCGAAACTGCTGGAGATCCAAAAGCAACGGCTCAAGGGACTCCAGTCGACGGCCGACCATCTCCGCGAGGTCAGCGTCTCGATCGAAGCGAACGCCAACGAGGAAGGCCATCTCTATGGATCGGTCGGTCCGGAAGAAATCGCCCGGGCTTTGAAGTCGGAGAACATCGATCTCTCCCCCGATCAGATTCGACTCGAAGGACCGCTGAAGGAGCTGGGGCTCTACACGATCCGCGTCTATCTGGGGCACGACATCGATAGCGAAATCAAGGTCTGGGTCGTCCCCCAAGTGGGCGACGACGAACCCGCCAAATAATCTCCGAGGAGCATGCTTCCGAGGGTGTGCTTCGCCCCCTGAAAACGTGGGTGGACAAACGCCCCGTGTTGATTCTTGCCCCTGCTCCGGTCACAATCAGGTGCGTTCCTTCCCGAACGCACCTTTTTTCTTCTCTACGCAAGGACGTGAACTTTTCTACACCTCCCTGCTGAGCCTTGGTCTTTTTTCGTTTTCGATGCTATCTCCGGAAAGGATGACGGTATGGCAACCAGCGATCGGCCTGCCCGCCCCAAAGCCGCGACCGCGGCCAACCTGGATCTCTTCGACCGACTTCCTCCCCACAACGCCGAGGCCGAGGCGGGAGTGGTCGGAGCCATTCTCCTGAATCCCCTGGTCTGCGATGAGGTCGCCACCATTCTGCGACCGGAAGACTTCTATTCGAACGCGAATCGCAAACTCTTCGAAAACATGATGGAGATGCACAGCGCCGGTCGCAGCATCGATCTTACCTTACTCGTCGAGCAACTTCGCCGGTCGGGCGATTTCGAGGAAATCGGCGGGGAAAGCTACCTGGCGGAACTGATGGGATCCGTCCAGGTGACCGCCCACGCGATGCATTACGCCGAAATCGTGCGCGACAAGGCGGTCCTCAGAGAACTCATCCAAACAAGTTCTTCGATTCTCCATGACTCCTACGATCCCGAGCTTCAACCCCGCGACTTGATCAGCAAGGCGGAGGAGCGCATCTTCGCCATCAACGACAGTCGGAACAACAACCAATGCTGCTCGATGCACGAAGTGCTGATCGACACATTCAAGGCAATCGACGCGCGGCTCGAACACGGCGCCGCCGACGGCGTGCTGAGCGGGTTCTCGAAGATTGATGAGATGACCGGCGGATTACACGGTTCCGAGTTGGTCATACTTGCCGCGCGGCCGAGCATGGGCAAAACGGCGTTTGCGCTGAACATTGCCGACCATGTCGCGGTCGATCAGGCAAAACCGACGCTGCTGGTGAGTCTTGAGATGTCGAAAATGGAGTTGGCCCAACGCATGCTCTGCGCCCGGGGAAAAATCGACGGCAGCAAGCTCCGCTCCGGTTACATGGCCGGTTCCGAACGTCAGTCGCTGGTGAAGGCTTCCGCGGAATTGGGCAAGGCACCGCTTTTCATCGATGATTCGCCCAGCCGAACCGTCACGGAGATCGGTGCTGTCGCCCGACGACTAAAACGGAGCGAGGACCTCGGGTTGATCGTGATCGACTACATCGGTCTGATCGAACCGGAAAATCCGCTCGACTCCCGCCAAGAACAGGTCGCCAAAATGGCTCGTCGTTTGAAAGGGCTCGCCCGGGAGCTCGAAGTTCCGATCCTCACCCTGGCCCAGCTCAATCGGCAAACGGAAGCGGCCAAGGACAACCGACCGAGCCTGAGCCACCTCCGTGAATCGGGGGCCATCGAACAGGATGCCGACGTGGTCATGTTCGTGCACCGCGAGGAGTATTATCATTCTCCGGAGGAAGCGGAAGATTTGGGGATCGTCGGCCAGGCGAAGATCATCATCGCCAAGCAGCGAAACGGACCGATCGGCGACGTCAAACTGTACTGGATGAAGCAGTACACGAAGTTCGCCGAATACACGGAACAAGATGAGTACGACGAATTCACCGAGTTCCAGTCTCCCGACGAATTCTAGCGACGCCCCAGGCTCTCCATCCTCTCTATTTTTCTTTGGCGACGAATTCATCATGACGGAATTCGCCGCTATCTTTCTGTATTGACGGTTCCGGGATTTCCTTTCTCCTACCGGAAACCGTTTTCGAGGCGGGCATCTCGGAACTGCCAAATTTTTTTTGTGATTCGCCTTGTCGAGCGTCTTTTTTTTCAGTAACCTTCGGCGACGCTTCTGATTCGGCGCCTCGTCCGAGGGGTAATCGACGCCTATTCTCGGCGGCGCGAATGTTTCGCTTCAAAATCAAGGCTTTTTCCACGTAAGAATGTCCCTATGAACCTATCTCCTCTCCGGCACGATATAAGCAAGAAAACATCCCCGAGCCGCCGTTTACTTCCATCGGTTCCCGTCCCCCTGTTTTCTCTGCTTGCGATCATTCTTTTCGCTTGGAATGTCCTCGGACAAACGGCACCACCTCGTTCCGCCGAGGCCCCGCAAGCGTTCGAGCCATCCGGAACCGGTGCATTCGCGCCCGGTGAATCCCCTGATCTAAACCGTAGCGTAAAAGCGGCCTCCCCGGCGAGCGTCTCCGAAGTATCGGATGATGAATCGTTCACCGACCGCCGGACCGGCGGAACGGCCACCTATCGCCGGAACCCTCCGGAGCCGATCGGGAAAAAACCCGAATCTTCTCCTGAAGGACGACGGGTCGCCCAGGCAAATGACCGGAATATTCGATCCTTCGACTCCGCTCCGGCTGAACCGTCCCCGAAACCTACGAATGAGCAGGATCTCGTCCTGGATGTCCGCATCCACGGCAACGGCGAGATTCCACTCGATAAGATCCGTTCGCGGATCAAGACGCGTCCCAATCGGCCCTTCGATCTCGATACGATCAATGAGGACAAGCGGAGTCTGAACCAGACCGGCTGGTTCGTCGACGTCAAACCGATGACCCGAAAAGTCCCCGGGGGAAGGATCGTCGTTTTCGAACTCATCGAAAGGCCGCTCTTGCACGCGATCCGTTTCGTAGGCAACAAAATCGTCACCAAGAGCGCCCTGCTACGGGAAGCGAATCTGGAAAGGGGCGACGCACTCGATCCGATCGCCATCCGGCAGGCGAAGGAACGGATGATCGACTTCTACCACAAGAAGGGATTCCATCAGGTCCATATCGAAATCCTTTCCGGGGATCGGGCTACCGATCGGGCAGCCGTTTTCCTCATCGACGAGGGCGACAAGAAACGAGTATTGCGCACCACCTTCGAAGGAAACACCATCGTCAGCGACGCCCGCTTGCGAACTCAGATTTCGACTAAGCCGGGTTTCCTGTGGTATCTCTTCGGGGACTTTCGCCGCGAGACGCTCGATAAGGATGTCGAAAAACTGACGGCCTATTACCGGAAGCTCGGGTATTTCCAGGCCACCATCGGTCGGGAGTTCGTCGAGACCTCCGGATACACCGGGCTGGGCACCAACAACGCCTGGGTCACCGTGAAGTTCATCATCAACGAGGGACCGCGATACAAAGTGCGGGACATCAAGTTTCTCGGCAACGACGTTTTCACGCCAGAAGAGTTCCTCGAAGAGATGACCATCGGCGACGAAGAGTATTTCAACCAGGATGCCCTCACCCGCGATGTGAACAAGATCCGTTCGCTGTACGGGGCCAAGGGGTATATCTTTGCCGATGTGAAGGCCCAACCGCGGTTTCGGGAACAGCCGGGTTCGCTCGATCTGGTTTTCCAGATCACCGAGGGAAAACGCGGAATGGTTCGCGATATCAAGGTGGAGTTCGTCGGCAACGACAACCCGCACACCAAAACCTCGACGGTGCTCAATCGCATCGGATTCAAACCCGGCGACATTCTCGATGTGAACGAGGTCAAGGCTTCCGAACGACGCTTGAAGGCTTCTCAGCTTTTCAACAGTAGTCCGGCGACCGGGCAGGTTCCGCAAATCGTTTACACTCCGTCCGACGAGGCCGACGCCGGGGCGGTCGTGAAAGCCCAAAAGGGCGAAGATCATCCAGAGCGAGAAGAAGTGGCCGAGCAGCCCGACTCGCCTCCGGTCATTCGCGGGCAGAAGCCCTCCTCAGCGATCTCCCCTCCGCCGAAAAAACACGTTCCCAGGATAACGGAGCCACCTCGAACGCCTCACGGGCAACCGACTTCGGAAGGAATCTACCGCGGTCAATCACCGAATCCACTCCCCTCGTCCGGGACGAATGATCCTCTTCAGTGGCAACCGCCGGTCGGCCGCCCGCCGAACTTGTCACGTCCGAGAACATCGACGCCGAACACCTCGGGAGCGATTCATCGAGGTGTCTTTCATGATGAGCGGCACGATTCCGTCGGAGTCGCCAATACCGCCGATTATACGGCCCCGCCTTCGAGCAGGAATCCGAATCCTCCCCGAAAGCCGGTCATTCCGGCGGCATTCGACTCCAATCGCCCCCTCGACGGCACCACTTCGACCGGAGTCCAGATTCAACCGAGACGGGAGATCCCGACCGACGGCCGCAGCATCCCCACGATTCCGGAAGCGACCACGTACCAAAGTGGTCAATTGGGAGGCAGCAGCACGTTTCCGCAAAGAAATGCCTCAAGCTTTTCGAGACCGTCGCCCACCTCGACGCGGCCACCGACGGTCGTCGGCGCCACCCCCTATCGTCGCGAAACCGAAAACGAGAATCCAGCCGCGGGGCGGCCGTCGACGTCCTCGTTCGCTCCATCATCTTCGGATGCAAGGCCGGTCGGTGCGTCTCCTCCCGCTTCAAACCAACGGAGCGTTTCGCCGCAAATGCCGTCCCCCCAATCGTCGCCGAATCCCACCACCACCTTGCCGCCGGCCGCGCCGAAAATGCCGCCTCCCCGAGGCACTTATTCGTTGGCTCAGCGTCCGGGAGGAGGTTACGCGCGACCCTATCCCGGCGGTGCGGCCCCGATGCTGCCCGATGCCGTGATGCCCGGCGGAGGAGGCATCGATCAGGATGTGATCCCGAAGTCCGGGAGCGGAGATCGGGTCGACGACATCATTCCCATCGATACGACGGTTCGCGTGCAAGAGGGACAGACCGGGCAGGTCATGCTCAGTGCGGGTGTCAACTCCGATGCCGGTCTCATGGGACGATTCATTCTGGAAGAGAAGAATTTCGATATCACTCGGCTTCCCAACCCCTTCTTCAGCCTCGATGGGTGGAAGAACGCATTTCGGGGCGACGGCCAACGGTTTCGTCTCGAAGCCAGCCCGGGAACTCAAGTCCAACAGTATTCGGCTTCGTTCACCGAACCCTATCTGCTCGATTCGAACATCTCGCTCAAGCTGAGCGGATATTACTATTCTCGTTTCTACCGTGAATGGGACGAGGAACGCGTCGGCGGGCGTGTCGGTCTCGGATACCAGTGGACCAAGGACCTGACCAGTACCGTCTTTTTCAACGGGGCAAAGGTCGAACTGTTCGACCCGATCATTCCAACCCCTCCCGATCTCCTCTCCGCACTGGATGAATCGGCCATGTACGGCTTCGGTGCCGAAGTCGTGCACGATACCCGCGACAACCAGTTCCTCGCCACCGAAGGTCATCTCTTCAGCGTGAGCCTGGAACAAGTCATCGGCACGTACAATTATCCCCGGGCGAATCTCGATTTACGGAAGTATTTCATGCTGCGTGAACGGCCCGATTCTTCCGGTCGTTGGGTGCTCGGATTCCGCGGAGCGATGGGGGTCACCGCCGACAACACTCCCATCTACGAACGATATTACGCCGGCGGCTTCTCATCCATTCGCGGCTTCAACTACCGGGGGATCTCTCCTCGATGGCACGGGGTCGCCGTGGGCGGCAATTTCGAAATGTACGCCTCCACCGAACTGCTCTTCCCCATCACTGCCGACGACAACATCCGCGGCGTCGCTTTCGTCGATACGGGGACCGTCGAATCGTCGATCGACAGTTGGGAAGAAACCTACCGAGTGGCTCCAGGTTTCGGTCTCCGGGTGACGATCCCGATGATGGGACCGGCCCCGATCGCCCTCGATTTCGCCTTCCCCGTCTCCAGCGACCCGATGGACGAGGAAGAGATCTTCAGTTTCTACGTCGGATTCATGCGATAGGCCCTTGCCGTGACCTTTTATCTCGATTTCAATAGCCGGGATATGTTCGCGTGCTGAAATAATCGCCGTAATATCCGCTGTAGCAAGTCGACTGGGGAAGAACCTTGGCGCCGAAGTATCCCCAGGGATAGGCGTTTTTCGAGGGGAGCCGCATGCCGGTGTCCGGCGGGAGATAAGGATCGTCCCACGCTTCGGACATCTTCTCCAGCGGCTTATAAATCAACGGCGGAAGAAGCCAGTAGCCGACTCGACACGACTTCTTCTCTTTCTCGGAAGTCTGATCACGCCTGCCGACTCTCGGCATCGGGCATCGGGATCCCCAGGGCGACATCGCGTAGTTCATCGATCCTTGAGCCGGATGGGCCGGATAAGCCGGACGCCGGTAGCCCCACCCGGTCGTCCCGTAGCCTCCTCCACCGTACGCGCCTCGGTAAGCCATTGCCGGGCTCCCTCGATGGTACGCGGACTGGGGAGCGGGCATCGGCATCATTTGATTCGAAGGGAGATAGCCGGCCATCGGCGAAGGGGCTTGTGCCGGTTGCATCGATGCAGCATATGGATATCCGTACATGTAAGGAGGATAGGCCGAAGGCATCGGCACCGGGTAAACGTATCGGTTGTTGGCTGGATACGAATAGGTATACGGATAATCAGTACAACCTCCGTAGGTATAGTAGCCCATGTATCCGGCGGCATAGGGCATCGCCGGAGCAGCTTGCGGAAACATGCCCGGAACGGGTGGGGGATAAGCGGATTGAGGGACGCGAGGAGGGTAATTCCTTGGTGACGATGCATGCGCTTTCTCGGGCGGAGCTTGGTCGCCCCCTCGGGAAGAAGTTCCATCACTGGCCGACGATCCTTCCGTCGGTTGAAGCCCCTGCGTCGTCGCGACCGACTCCCAACCGTCATGCGAAACCAATCGGATCGGCCGATCCGCCTCCTCTGTTTGTCCCGCAAGAGGCCGCCTTTTGCGCCAGTGGAGCGTCTCCGCCCCCCTCGGAGCGGAAGGTTCTTTCGTCTTCGGCAAAGGTTGCGGCTCGGTCGATTCCGAGCCGAGCGTATCTGACGGCTCCGTGTCCCCGCCCGAAGCTTCCATCGGCCCAGTGCTTCGGGAAGGATAGGGCGTCGCGGCTGAAGAAGCCGAATGGGCCACTTGACCACAAATTTGGTTCGTCTTTTCCGCCCGCCGGGGGATGATCGGAAATAGGTGATCGTCATGGGCCGTAAAGGGTGTCGGATAATTCAGCGTGTAGGAGGGATACGCCGTGTATCTTGCCGCGTAAGGCGAAAAAAGCGAGGAGCTGTTGGCTCGACGGAGACGGTTGTCGGGATTCGACGGCTGAGGGTAGTATTGGATCGATTCCGGCAATACCACATGCGGCACCAGCTCGTAGGTGACTTTCGCTCGGGACGACGCCGCATCTTCAGCTCGGCACATCGACGTCGACATCCCCAACACCAACATTGCAATAAGATTAGCGTAACGAAATTCCATCTTCGCCCCCCAGCGACCGATTACGATTCTTCCTTGACGTGTTTTCTTCTCCATCGACTCAGGGAGGCATGCGACAACGCCGCTTCTCATTCATCCTGGTTTTCCGTGACCGTGTGCATAGGCCCGTCGACGACCACCGGAATCACGCCCCCCCCATGCGATGGGCAAAACCTCCCCCGATTGACTATCCAGTATCATCCGGACAAGAGGACCCATTATCTATTGATCGATCAAATGGCCCGGCGACCGAGATGAATCCGAAGAAAAAGGCTGGATTTTGAGAAATAACCTCGGTTGGGGAACATCTTAGAAAAAGATGGAGAGATTGCGAAGAATATTCCGGCCAATGGATTCAGCTTGCCGTTGAGGAAACCGAAACAAGCAACAACGCCAGAACCGCGGATTTGGTTATTCCGACGCGGCTTCCTCGGAGAGTTGCCGGGTGCTGATTTCGTGCAAGAGTTTTTCGCGTGCCTCTTCGAGAGACGAAGCCCCCAGATCCCCACGGCGTCGATCCCGAAGGGCCACGGAACGGCTTTCCTGCTCGCGACCGCCGATCACACACATATAGGGCACCAATTCGAGTTGGGCATCGCGAATCTTCGAGCCGATCTTCTCCGGACGATAATCGCCGGAACAGCGAATTCCCGATTCCCGGAAAAACGCTTCCACTTCACGGGCATAGCTCTCGAATTTCTCGCTGACTGAAAGCACGCGCACCTGCTCGGGGGCCAGCCAAAGCGGAAACGCCGCGGCGAAATGCTCGATCAAAATGCCGGTGAAACGCTCGAAGGAGCCGAACGGCGCACGATGGATCATCACGGGACGATGGGGGTGATTGTCGGCACCGATATATTCCAAGGCGAACCGGTCCTCGCTGGGAAGATTATAATCCAATTGCACGGTTCCGAGCTGCCACTCGCGACCGAGACAGTCCCGGACGACGAAATCGGCCTTCGGTCCGTAAAACGCCGCCTCGCCGGTCTCGATCTCCAGATCGGGCAAATCCATTTCACGACAGACTTCCTCGAGGGTTTTCTCGGCGCGGTCCCAGACGTCGTCGCTCCCGATGTACTTATCGCTGCCCGGTTCACGGAAGCTGAGCCGCACCCGATAATCTTCCAGTCCCAGCGTCTTGAGCACATGGATCGTCATTTCGAGACAACTGCGAAACTCCTCGGCTACCTGGTCTTCGGTGCAGAAAATGTGGGCGTCATCCTGGGTGAAGCCCCGAACACGGGTCAGACCGCTGAGTTCCCCCGACTGCTCGAATCGATGCACATACCCGAATTCCGAAAGACGGAGCGGCAGGTCCCGGTAGCTTCGCGGCTTCGACTGGTACACCATGATGTGATGGGGACAGTTCATCGGCCGCAAGAGATAGCGCTCGCCGTCCTGCAATTCCACCGGCGGGAACTGGCTATCGGCATAGTAAGGGTAGTGACCGGAGGTTTCGTAGAGCTCGATCTTTCCCAGCGGACAGGTGTAAATCGGCTGATATCCACGCGCGATCAATTCCTCGTAGATGAAATTCTCCAATTGGCGACGCAGGATCGCCCCTTTCGGCAGCCATAGGGCGAATCCTTGACCAACCTGAGGATCAATCAAAAACAGCTCGTGTTTTTTTCCCAAAACTCGGTGGTCGCGTTTTTTGGCCTCTTCCAGTCGGTGCAGATGCTGCTTGAGCTCTTTTTTATCGAACCAAGCAGTGCCGTAAAGTCTTTGGAGCTGGCGATTTGCGGAATCTCCCTTCCAATACGCTCCAGCGAGGGACATCAGCTTGAACGCCCCGATCGACTTCGCACTGGGGACGTGCGGTCCCCGACAGAGATCGAGAAATTCTCCCTGCCGATAGAAAGAAACGGTGTCCTCTTCTCCGAGCCCTTCCTGAAGGTGTTCGACTTTGAGCGTTTGGTCAAGATCCCGCAATAGCGCGATCGCCTCGTCGCGAGGCAATTCCATACGCTCGAACGGCTCGTCCTCCTTCACGATCCGCTTCATCTCCTTCTCG
Source organism: uncultured Planctomycetaceae bacterium (assembly GCA_964632505.1). Taxonomy (GTDB): domain Bacteria; phylum Planctomycetota; class Planctomycetia; order Pirellulales; family Thermoguttaceae; genus CAZWCE01. Next base: position 187,142 of record CAZWCE010000007.1, read on the forward strand.
ATCCTCTCGAAGTCGTCTTCCGAAAGAGGTTTTTCCGTCGCGAAATCGTAGTAGAAACCGTGTTCCACGTTCGGTCCGAACGCCAGTTCGACCCCGTCGAACAGACGCATCACCGCCCGGGCCATCACATGCGCCGCTGAATGCCGCATAATCTCCAGCGCTTCCGGGTCGCGTTTGGTGATCAACCGCAACGCCACCGTGCCCTCTTCCGGCAACCAGGCATCGGCCCCGGTGAGACACCCATCGACCTCCGCGGCCAGCGTCGCCTTCGCCAGACCGGGACCGATCTGGTGCGCAACGTCCACCGCTCGCATTCTCCGCGAATATTCCTGTATAGTTCCGTCGGGCAATTGGACCTGGAGCATGTCGACTTTCTCTGCTGGACTATTCGGCGCAATAAACAGATCTTTTATCCTATTCCTCCGTCAAGGTATCGTCAAGGGAGTTCCGCCACGAAAAGGCGATCGACCGATGCCGGAAGATATTCTTCTCAAAAATGCCGAACGAAAAGAAAACACACCGAGCGGAGACCGCGTTGAAAAGAACGTTTCTGGCCAACTTTTTCCAAACAACCACTTGACTCTTTCCCAATCCAATGGAAAATAGAGCCATCATTCCTGAAACGTCGCCGGTCGATTGATCCGGGCGGCCGTTGAATAATCTCGGGACAGCCGGGCGATTAGCTCAGTTTGGTTAGAGCACTAGCTCGACAAGCTAGGGGTCACTGGTTCGAGCCCAGTATCGCCCACTTCAGGGGGTTGCAAGAAATTGCAGGCCCCTTCTTTTTTGCGCATAAGTCGGCATTCTCTAACCCCTTACTTCAATTTTGCGGTCTATTGCAACCCAATACCTTCGGGGGCCGGGTTACCGAACGAGCCCCCCAAAGGCGCCCCCGTCAAGAGAGGCGACCTATTCCGGCGGAGGAAGGTCGAGCCCTTCTTCGTGAGCACCGAGGTCTGGGGCTTTTCCGGTCCAAGTATCCATCTCGACTCGGTATCCTTCGAGCTTCGCCCCGGAAATTTCTTGATCCGACACCCCTTCGACCCCGCGATCGACCGTCGAAAGACGCGAGCCGTCAAGTGCCGGCTTGGAAAGGAGCTCATCGGCCGCGATATTCGAATCTTCATGATCCGTCCCATTGTTCCACAAAAGGGTTCGACCGATATAAGAGTGCCGATCGACTTTCAGAAGTGCACATTTCTCCGTGTCGGTGATGACGTTATTGAAAGCGAGGACTCGGTCGCCGCCGGTGATCCCGTAATGATTTCCCACGATATCATTATTCACAATGACGACCCGTTCTTCGACATCGGCGCCTTCGTAGTTCTCCACGGTGTTGGCGTCGCTCATGAAGCCGATGCCCGCCATGGCGTTGTCGGCGATGATGTTGCGTTCGATGCGGAAAGCGCGATTGGACGGTTCGGGATAGTCGATGATCTGAATGCCGTCCTCCTCGTTCCGCTCGATCCGATTGTAGCGAATGACGGCCGTCCGCAGTTTTCCTTCGTAGGGATGCAGGCGAATCTCGATGCCGTCGTCGCCGTTATCGCTCAGAATATTGTGCTCGAAAACACCTTGGCACGGACCGTCCAGGTCGATCGCATCGTCCCGGTTTTGTCTGAATATGTTGTGGGCGCAAACGCCGCCGCCCCCTTCGTAGTCGATGGCATCGGTATTGTGATGAAAAACGTTGTGCAGGATATTGATATCGGCCTCGCAGGAGATACCGTCATCTCCATTGCAAATAGTGAAACCGACGATCTGCGTATCGCGCCCCGCCTGGTCCCCCACCAGGATCACCTTTTCCATGCGGCCCTCCTTCCGAGTTTTGTCCGTCCCATCCAGGACCGTCTCGCCGATACGCTTCGGATCCCCCGTGGTGACATAGGTGGACGCCAAAGTGATCGATTTATTGTCGATGATAAGTGACTCTCTGTACACACCCGGGGCAACCAGGACCATATCGCCGTCTTTCGCGGCATCGACGGCTTCCTGGATCGAAGCATGATCGTCCGGGACTTTCACGGTCTCACCGGTCACTCGTTCAAGTACGGTTTCATTCCCTTCAGCAGGGCACCTCGCGACATTCCAAGAACTAAGCAAAGCCGCGGCGGCGAAAAACATTGTGAATCGTTGCATGGCTGAAAATCTCCTGTTGCTCGTTAAAGGGGGCTTCGGGATGCCGTCCACGACATCTCTTGTCATCGCGGATCATCCTATCTTGCAAATTGGCCGGACACCATTGCCCCGGAACTCTCAAACAACGGTTTCCGAGAGAGATGTCGTTGCACGAGAAACGGCATGTCCCGCAACTCATGAAGAGACAAGAGTTTACAATGCGGCTTTCACCACCCTGGCCTGCGGATTATTTCTTCGCTAGGTTTGCGCTAAAATACGACAACAGAGAACGCATCGAGGAGCCGACTTCATTCTTCTCCGACAAAAAGAGGATTTGTCTTTCGCGTTGCAATGCGTTATCTTGGACCGTGTTCCTGGGGATTGGAGCGGAAAAGCAATCTCACTTCGGGACGCCCTCGCCCCGAGCTATCTCTACTCTGTTCGGAGAATAACCATGAAATCGAATCCTCCCACCCTCCTCCACTCCCTTTCGGTTGCCGCGTTCCTCTTCGCGGCGACTTCGTCGCTGGCCGGGGAGTACACGTTCACCATCTCGGGGGAGCAACTTATGCTCAATGAAACGCCGATAAAAATTCTGGGACTCCGTTGCTCCAATGCCCTCCTCTCGGACGAAAAGACGGACGAACTGATCGCAAATCTCGACATCTATAAGAGCTATGGGGTCAACACGGTCAGCGTGTTCTTCATGGGATCGCGTTTCGGCGATATCAAGGGCTATCGGCCCGACGCCACCTTGGAACCGGAGATCGCCGAACGAATGGGGAAAATCATCGAGGCGGCGGACCGCCGGGGGATGATCGTGCTGGTCGGCTGCCTGTACTGGAGCACCTCCCGAGCGAAAGAGGACCTGAAACACTGGGGCCAGGAGGAGGCGAATCGTGGGGTCGCCAATACGGTACGGTGGCTGGTGGAGCACGATTATCGGAACGTCTTCGTCGATCCGGATAACGAAGGCATGTCGCCCTGGGACGTCAACGCGATGATCGAAGCGGCCCATGCGGTCGATCCGACGATCATGGTCGCCAACAACGATCGTCATCGGGCCCCGAGTGCCGATTTGAACATTCATCACGGTCCGAAGGAGAAGGGCAAGCCTTGGCTCGACAGCGAAGCGACCCCGACCAACGCCCCGGGAGGTTACTGGGGATCGTACAGCAAGGAGAGCCACCAACAGCGAGGATACTACAACTACTCGCGCATCGGGCGATACACTCCCGAAATGAAGGAGAATCAATTCGCCCAAACCCGCGACGATTACGAGAACCACCAGGGGCATATGCTCGCCTCGACCTGGATCCAATGCGGACGGGCCGAGGGCATCGACGGGCCTTTTTTGGAGCCGGGCGGTCACTCCGAGATCGAACATATCGACGCCGACATCGACACGATCCACCCCGACGCCGGCGTGCTCTGGTGGCTGGAATTCATCCAAGACCGCTACGGGGAATGGACTCCGCCGGAGGCGAAATAGCCGACCCGACCATCGCGAAACGCGAGAAACAGTCCCCGGTCGGTCACCGCCATCGCATCGAAAACGGGGACCGCCGCCAACGGCTTCGACCAGATCACCTCCCCGCTCTCACGGCCCACGGCGTGCAGCTTCGCCCCCTGCGTCGTCTCCATCCAAGGTTTCGGCACGGTTGCCACGAAGAGGAGGTCTTGGGTCAGCGCCATCGCCACGACCGGATCGGTCGGGTCGAGCGACCATTTGAACGATCGCGTGAAAGATGATTTCTTCTCTCCCTTGCGGGAAGAGGACTCCATCGGTTCGCGGAAGAGATGATGCCCCGGTCCGGCGGCCGAGGGATGCCCCCCCTGACGCTTGTCGTAGAACTTCCGCCCGTAGCCGAAAACATGACGATCGCCGAGGACGATCATCCTACCGGCCGGGGTGCGGTTTCCCGAAAGATGCCAGCCGTGATAGCCGGTGCCCATCGACTCCCCGAATTGCCAATAGGTCCGGTGCCACCAATTCTCGTCGAGCAGTCCCGCGGAGGAGTAAAGGTGCTTCTTCCCCAGCGGGAGCGATTCGAGGTCGGCATCGAAACGCAGATGGCGCATGAACAGGTCGCCATCTTCGAGGGTCAGAATATCGGGCAGCGCGACGCGGGGGGCATCGTAACCGAACGATCGGACGAGATCCTTCGGTTGCTCTCCGGTCTGAGGATCCCGGCTGCTGAATTTTCGCGAGGCGAGCTGTCGGCCCGTCTTCAGATCGAGTGCGTAGAGCAGGATGCCGCCGTCGAGGAACGAGGACCGACCGGCCGCGAAATAAACCCGGTCGTCTTGAACCAACACGCTACCATGGACCGGCCATAACGATTCGAGCTGCTCCTCGGAGACGATCTGCGCCTCGGTCGGGGCGGCCTGGAAACGCCAGGCGAGCTTTCCGGAATCGGCATCCAGACAATACACATCGCCGCTTCGGGCACCGAACACGAGGCGGCCCTGGGAGAAAGCGGGAGGCGAATCGATGGGGCCACGGGCGACGAAACGCCACTCGGGACGACCATCGGATGCTCGTAGCGCCGCCACGGAATGAGCCGGTTGATCGACGCAGAACACCTTCCCCCCGGCGACGATCGGCGGCGTGATCGAGGAACCGACATTCCGCAACCACTTCTCCTCCAATGGGGGAGACAACGACACTTCGGTCGCACCGCTCCGACGCGCATCACGGCGATACAGCGGCCAGTCGCCGGGGTTGCCGGGCTCGGAAGCCATCGCGTAGGCCGCCCCCTTTTCCAGCCTCGCTTCCGGGGGAGGCGGTTCGACGGGGTAGGCGCTCTCCGGGGCCAGGGCGTTGATGCCGGTCAACTTCCCCGTGATGTGGCAGGCGCAGGAATGCAGCGGAGCGATGACCAGCCCGTTGGTCGGCATCACCCCGTACTGACAGGTTCCCCGCACCCAATGATGAGGAATCTTCGCGCCGCTGACGGGATCGATGAACTCGATGCCCGAACGCCCCGTGAGGATGTAATTCACCGTGGCCTTATTGCGATAACATCGATGATGGCCCATGCCGGGTTGGAAATAATCCAAATCGCTCTGCATTTGAGCGACGACTTTTCCCGTATGCAGATCGCGTCCGCGGACGAATCCGGGATCCCGCTTGCCCAGGATTTTCCCGGTCCAAACGACTTGGTCGATCACGAAGACATCGAGCGGACAATCGTAGTTTTCGAAGCACTCTCCCCGCCAGAGTTCTCGGCCGTCGCTCAGATCGTATGCGACGATCTCGGCCGGCAGCGCACGCCCCTTATGGGAGTTCTCGACGATCCAGTCGCCCGGCTCGGCTTCGTTCGCGACGTGCGAGAGATCGGCCCGATCGGCGACCAACACGACGCCGTCGGCGATGACCAGCGTCGGCGTCGACCAAGTGACCCGAGAAAGAGGCAACGGACGGGGCGTCTGCCAACGTTTTTCTCCGGTGGCCCGATCGAGGCAGATCAACTCGGCCGGCGTATGGAGGCAAACGGCATCGCCGTAGACCGCCGTGACCGCCGGCAGCATCGCGACGGTCTCTTCATCCGATTTCTTCCACTGGAGTTCGCCCGATTCCTGCGAGTAGGCGAGAAGACGTCGAGCTCCGAACTCGCGAATCGGCACGCGGGGATACTCGTAATGGGTCATCGTTTCGGCCCGCTCTTCGAACCACTGCTTCCTCCGGCGATGCCCCTCGGCCGACATATCGTCCGCCACCACGAACACCTGTCCCCGATCGATGAGAATTTCCCGTGCGCCGTGGGAGTCTTCGAGAGTGCGGACCAACTCGCCGGTCGCGGCGTTCCAAACTTGCACTTCGGCGCCCATCGGCAACGCTCCGTAGAGTCGATCGCCGTGGACGGTCAACCGACGGGCGATATCGACCGGACCGCTGCGGAATCCGCGAAGCGGACTCTCCCAGAGATCGATCGGACGTGACCAGAGCAAGACACCGTTGTGGGCATCGCGGGCCACGAGTTTCCACTCCGGCGGGGCCGTCACATCGGCGATCGGTCCTTCATCGACAATATAGAACACGCGGCCATGATCGCTGACCATCGCACTGACACTGCCGAGGTGTTCGTGACTGCGGGCATATTCGGGATCGCACGTCCATCGGAGGCTCTCGGGAGGTCCCACGACTTGATCGTGCGAGACCGCATTGTTTGAAGCATCGTAGAGGAAGTGCGTCCAGGAGTCGGTTCCTTCACGCGGCGGTTTGATCTTCTTGTTCCAGCTCTCCCCCTCGCGTCTCAAGAGCACTCCACCGGGGGCGAGTACCCGCATGAGTTCCTTCTCGGCAACCGCGCCGCCGGTTTCATCGATCAGGAGATTCACGACATGGTGGACATAGGGAAGCCGGTCCGCTCCGAGCCGCCGAATCGTGACCCGTCCATACACTCCTGCCTTCTGAACCGTTTCGCGTGCTTTCCGAACGACCTCCGGATCGGTCGTCAACCCTTGCACAAGAAAACGACCGTCTTGGGAGAGTTCGGCCGTCATCGTTCCATCACCGCAGCCGAGGTGCACGATCCATCCGCCGGTCACCTTCGCGGCTTCGAGCACTTCCTCGGCACGTTCAGCCGGTTCGGCAGGGAAGGCAACGGAAACGGTGCAAGCGGTCATCCAAACGGCAAACAACAGCTTCGTCGGAAACGAAAAAGGCATCGCGATTCTCCAGAAGAAAAAGGGAGGATGGGATTCATCCTCATCCATAAGGTTTCATGGGGGCCATCGTGAAACAGGCGAAGGCGCCGGAGGCGGATCCTCGAAACGCCGCCCTGGAACCATTCTACTGAACTCTCCGGACCACAACAAGCCGAAGTCGTCGCCCAACGCCGACCGTGAGGGGACTCGATTCAATTCCTCCTCACAAAAAAACGGGACTTGATGGAATCGCTCCACCAAGCCCCTTCTTGTGCTTCGATCGACCGGACTCGATCAGCTTTCGACCGCCGGCGTCCCGATCGTCGTGCCGGTCGTATCGCCGATCGGCGGGAGGGTGGGAGAATGATGATCGCGGCCGATGCAGTAGTAGACCAACCCGGCTTGGCGGACCATTTCGGGATCGTAGAGATTCCGGCCATCGAAGATCACCGGTTGTTTCAGCCGCGAGACGATCTCATGAAAGTCGGGGGTCCGGAACTCCAGCCACTCGGTGCAGATGATCAACCCATCGGCACTTTTCAAAGCATCATACGAATAACGGGCGTAATCGATCCGGTCTCCGAGCACCGCTCGGGCCGTTTCCCGCGCCTCGGGATCATAACCGCAGACGGTGGCTCCCTGTTCGAGCAGTCGCCGGGCGAGTTTTAGGGCCGGGGCCTCGCGGACGTCGTCGGTCCGCGGCTTGAACGCGAGCCCCCATAGGGCGAAACGCCGTCCTTGCAAATTTCCCTGGTAATGTCCGATGATTTTCTCGAAGAAGAAATCGGTCTGTTGCTGATTGACCTGATGGGTCTGCTCGACCAACGTAAGCTGTTTCCCATGCTCGCGTGCCGTATGGGCGAGCGCTTGAACATCTTTCGGGAAACAGGACCCGCCGTATCCCAATCCCGGGAAGAGGAAGGCGCTTCCGATGCGGCCGTCGGTCCCCATCGCGAGCCGGACGTCGTGGATGTCCGCACCGATCTTCTCCGACAACCGGGCCAACTCGTTCATGAAACTGATCCGAAGCGCCAGCATCGAGTTGCAGGCGTACTTGGCCAACTCGGCACTTTCGACATCCATGAAGAGAATTCGGTCGCTGCGTCGCATGAACGGCGTGTAGAGGTGTCGCATCGTCTTGCGGGCCCGCTCGCTCTGCGTCCCCAGAATGACCCGCTCGGGATACATGAAGTCGTCCACGGCGGAACCTTCCTTGAGAAACTCGGGATTCGAGACATAATCGAACGGCACCTCCGTCCGGGAGGAGATGATCCGGCGGATCTTCTTACCCGTCCCCACCGGAACCGTGCTCTTGGTGACGACGATCGTATGATCGCGAATGTTGTCGGCGATCTGCTCGGCGGCATTCAGCACATATTCGAGATTGCAACGGCCCGTTTCATCCTGGGGGGTTCCCACGGCGATGCCGATCACCTCCGCTCCGCGGCAAGCCTCGGCGAGATCGGTGGTGAACTCGATCCGCTTCGCCTCCAAATTCTCTCGGATGAGCTCCTCCAATCCCACTTCGTAGATCGGGACCTCGCCGCGATGGAGAGCGGCGATCCGCTCCGGGTCGACATCGACCATCGTCACATGGTTCCCCGTCGTGGCATAGCAGGTTCCGCTGACCAGCCCTACGTATCCGGCTCCTAAAATGGTAATTTTCATCGGTGTCTGTATCCTCTTGATCCATTGGACTTATGGAAAACACTTTTTCGATCCCGAACGGGGAGTATTCAAATATATCATGCCGTTTTCCGGACCGAGAGAAAAAATGGCATGTTGGAACTCTTCTCAGAAATGATGCTGGATTGCGGGAAAGGCTCAACAGCAGACCGAGCCCGACCGCATTCGGATCATGCAGGTAGGGAACAGAATAACGATCGTTCCGAATAGGATGCCTTGGAGCACCCGACTCACGTCGCAGCCATGCGCAGGCAAAATTGGAATTACGACTCCGGTCACAAAAGAGGGAACGGTGGGAATCGCTGAAAAGCAGGTCCGGCCATGGAACGTCGGACGGTGATGGTCCGTTTCGGCGGAGGAAGGGAAAAAACTCGCCGAGATCCCCATGTCCTCACCTCCGGTCTTCGACGGAATGATCGCCGTCGACGTGCGTCTCTTCGTCGCGACCATGGAAGGGAACGTCGTTGGCTTGGCTGGAGAATGCCTAGAAGATGAAAAGAAAATCCGTGCGGACCTCAGGCGATCGTTCGGAAAGGGACGTTCCCCCCGGAAGAGACTTCAGTCATCGGATCACTTCTCGGAAGGTGTATAGAGATCGTCCGGCATGACCGCCAACGTCGCCGCCCAGGAGAGGCCGACTCCGAAACCGACCAGCATCGTGAGATGACCCGCCTTCAATTTTCCTTCGCTCCAGCAATCGGCCATCGCGATCGGAATGCTGCTGGAGACGGTATTGCCGCGGTGGCTCATTTCGTTGTAATACCGGTCGGGATCAAGGTCGATCAATCCCCGCAGCCGGTCGAGCATGTATTTATTCGCCTGGTGAAAGATGTACCAATCGATCTCGTCTTTTTCCTTCCCGCTTTTCGAAAGCAGGTCCTCCACCAGAGGAGGCACCTCATTGATGGCGAAAGAAAAGATCCCCGGGCCGTGCATCATCAGTTGATCCTTCGAGCGAACGCTTCCCTTCCCGTCGGGCTGTTCGATCGCCGTTTGCTCGGAAGGAGGCATCCGGTGACCTCCCGCCGGAACGATGAGCATGTCGGCTCCCGAACCGTCGGTTCCGAAAACGAAAGGACCGATCAGAGGCTTCTCCGAGGAGGTTTCGACCCCTCGGATCAACGTGGCCGCCGCACCGTCGCCGAACAGCGGTCGAGAAGCACGATCGAGCCGGTTGATATACTTTGAATAGGTTTCTCCGGTGAGGAACAGCACGTTTCGGGCCATCCCGCACTCGATCATTCCCTTGACCACGGCCAGACCATAAACGTAGCCGGAGCAACCGAGATTGAAGTCGAACGCACCGCTTTTTTTGGGAATGCCGAGACGGTCCTGGATGATGCAGGCGGAGGTCGGCAACAGGTAGTCGGGCGACTGAGTACAAAAGAGGACGAAATCGATCTCCTCCGGCTTGCAAACCCCGGTGGCGAAGAGCTTTTCGGCGGCCTTGACCGCCATATCGGCCGAGGTTTCATCTTCGGCTGCGATCGGGCGACGTTCGATGCCGAGTTTTTTCCGAATGCGCTCTTCCGTCCACCCCGAAAAAAGCTCAGCCAGTTCCGCATTCTCCAGAACATTTTCCGGGAGGTAGTATTCGATGCGATGGATTTGTGCTGAAACCACGAATATGCTCTTTCACCAAGAAAAAGGAAAACCGGGGTGATCATGCCGGCAAGCAGCTATTCTCCCTTATCATGTCATAAACTCCACATTGTACCATCTTTCGAGCGTTCGCCCATCTCCCCCTCGGACAGGATTTCTCCTTTCAGAGCTTGCGTCCCCGAAGAACACATATTGTCGACAAAACCGATTGTCTTTCTTGTTCTCGCCACCGGCGGGAGATTTTTTTAAGGCCTTCCCGTGAAAAAGGTTGTATTCTTTAGGCAAGATAGAAAAAGGGATCTTGCCAATCGGAAGGTTCTGAAAATGCCTCAAAAAAGGTTCCGCCCTGTTCGGTTTCACTTTCGACGCCGTCATGCCCGAAATAGTACCAGAGAGCATGCGAACGGCGGCGAATAAGGATCCGTTTCCAAGGGGAATTCACGTTTTTCCATCGTTCCGAGAAATACACGCTTCGACTAAAAAGCGAGAAATGCCCCTTGGCCCTTTCGGATTTCATGCTAGTTTATACTAATCATTAATAGTGGATGGCATTTGAGCGATGGCAACAGATTTGCAGCAATGGTATCCCGGTCAAGTGAGCTTCACACCGGGGCACACCGTGGAGCACTCCGGAATGTTTGATCGTCCCCCGGCCTTGAAATTCACGTATCCTTTGCCTTACGGAGCGATACTCCGTTCCGATGGGGTGCAGTTCGTCGTGGTCAGCCGCTCGGCAACGGCGATGCGTCTTCTCTTGTACAATAAGGTTTCCGACCGGAATCCTTCGGAGATCATCGAGTTCGACAAGGACGAAAACCACTGGGGCGATGTTTGGAGCGTTTTCGTTCCCGGCCTGACCTCCGGCCAGTTGTACCATCTTCAGGCCGACGGCCCGTTCAAGCCCGAAGAAGGACACCGCTTCGACGGCAATTCCCGATTGATCGACCCTTACGCCAAAGCGTTGGCCGGTACCTTCCAGCGATCGAGCGACGGCATCACCCGCCCCCCCAAATGCGTGGTCGTCGATGACGATCAATTCGATTGGAAAGACGACCGGCACGTCAAAACTCCGCTCGAGGAAACGATCATCTACGAAACGCATGTCCGAGGCTTCACCAATGCCCGAAGCAGCGGCGTGCGACATCCGGGGACCTATCTGGGGTTGATCGAGAAGATCCCCTATCTGCAATCGCTCGGAGTGACGGCGGTCGAGTTGATGCCGGTCCACGAATTCCCCATCCTCGGCTCCGACGGCTCGAAGCCTTCCCACAAAAACTACTGGGGCTACGACCCGATGGCCTTCTTCTCGCCGCACCGGGGATACGCGTTCAGCGCGGAACCCGGGGCCCAGGTGAACGAATTCAAGGAAATGGTCCGTGCTTTCCATCAGGCTGGGATCGAAGTGATTCTGGACGTGGTCTTCAATCACACCTGCGAAGGCAATGAATTCGGGCCGACCATCAGCTTCAAGGGGCTGGAAAACCGCGTCTATTACATGCTCGAAAACGGCATTTACTACAAGAATTATTCCGGCTGCGGCAATACGGTCAACGGCAATCATCCGATCGTGCGCGAGCTGATCTTCAATTGCCTCAGGCACTGGGTCCACAATTACCACATCGACGGCTTCCGATTCGATTTGGCCTCGATTCTCAGCCGCGACCGCAACGGCCACTTGGTGGCGAATCCTCCCATCGTGGAGATGATTTCCGAGGATCCGCTTTTGGCCGACACCAAGATCATCGCCGAGGCTTGGGATGCCGCCGGCGCGTATCAGGTGGGATCGTTCGGCTCGTTGAGATGGGCCGAATGGAACGGCAAGTACCGCGACGACGTCAGACGATTCTGGCGGGGCGACCCTTATATGAACGGCGCCCTGGCAACGCGACTTTCCGGTTCGAGCGATCTCTACCAGCACGGGGGACGAGCGCCGTACAACAGCATCAACTTCATCACCTCCCACGACGGTTTCACCTTGAACGACCTGGTCAGCTACAATTACAAGCATAATCAGGCCAACGGCGAAAAAAACCGCGACGGCGAGAACAACAATTACAGCAACAATCACGGCGTCGAAGGCCCCACTCGGGATAAAGAAGTCGAGACGGTCCGCATCCGGCAGATCAAAAACATGTTGACCACCTTGTTCCTGAGCCAAGGCGTGCCGATGCTCGTGGCCGGGGATGAATGCCGACGAACCCAGCGCGGCAACAACAACGCTTACTGCCAGGACAACAATATTTCCTGGTTCGACTGGAAATTGGTCAAAAAGAACGAACACTTGCGTCGATTCGTCCAAACATTGATCATGTTTCGCCGCCGTGAACCGACCGTCCGCCAGCCCCGCTTCCTCACCGGACAGCCACAGGGTCGCGGCCGACTCCCCGATTTGAGTTGGCACGGTCCACACGGTGGCCCGGTCGATTGGAACAACGGCCTGGAGAGAAGCCTCAGTTGCCTCTTGGCCGCCACCCCCCGGACCGACAGCAGCGAACCTCCCCACCACAACGTCCTGATCATGACTCACGGGGGCAACGAACCGACCGAGTTTCATTTTCCGGAAATCGCGAAGAACCTTGCCTGGTGGCTCTTCATCGACACCGATGCCAAAACGCCTTTCGACATCTATCCCAATCTCGATGGACCGATCGCCGATACCGGACAGCCGATTCGTTTTCAAGCCCATTCCCTGAAGGTGTTCCTGGCCGAGGAGCGATGATGGCTCGGTCGATCGCCCGTACCGAACGTGCCACTGCTGCCGGACAGCCCAAAGGAAACCGTCGATTGGATCGTCGACGTCCTTCGCCCGAATCCCCCCCAAGCGGTTCGTCCATGGTACCTGTGAAAACGAAACAAAAAGAATCTCCCCAGAAACCGCGCCCGCGAAAGCGTCGGGCACCGAAGCCGGAACCGGCCACCAAGGCCATTCCGACCGGTCCCCCGTTTTGGCGTCGGTGGTGGGACCATCCCCGCAGTCGGGCAGCGGTGCTGATCGGAGGCAGCCTGACCCTGTTCTTCTCGTGCTGGCACTTCGCCTGGACGGCGATCGAAGACGAGGTGAGACAATCGGAAACATTCGGTTTCTCTGCCGAACGTCTCTCGGTCACCCCGAAACCGTCGTGGATCCACGAAGATATCACCCGAGAGGCACTCAACAGCGCCAGCCTCGATGGCTCGGTCTCGTTGATGGACGGGGATCTGACCGAGAGGATCTCCGGCGCTTTCACCCTCCAACCCTGGGTCGATCGGGTGATTTCCGTGCGGAAACATTACCCGGGCCGCGTCGAGGTGGAGCTGGAATACCTGGGAAGACCGATCGCGATGGTGGAAATCCCCGGTAATCTATGTCCCGGCAATCTCGAAGGAGGCCTCTATCCGATCGACGCCGCCGGGAATCTTCTTCCGACCGGATACTTCATCCGGGAAGCCCGAACGGAAGCGTCGACCGAATATCTCCGGCTCCGGGGAATCCGATCGTTGCCCGATGGACCGGAAGGCAGTTCATGGGGGGATCCGAGAGTCCGGCAGGCAGGGGGCATCGCAGCCGCCTTGGAACCCCACCGGCGGAACCTCCAACTGACCCATCTGCTCGTGGAACCGGCCGCTTCGGGCGAAGCCGATCCCGACCTCACAAGAAACCGCTTCACGTTGTTGACCCGGCAGGGGAACCGTGTCGTCTGGGGAACGCTGAAGGAAAACGAAGAGATCGCCCCCGAAGAGGCCCGCAAGCAGGTCGATCGTCTTTTGGCACTGGCACGAAAACACGGCTCGCTCGACGGGATTCCCGACCATTCGGTCACGTTCGCTTCGCCGCGTTGACGTGGAAACGGGCAAGCAACCGTCTTGGGATTCTTCCGGCCACGGCGAACTTGATGTCGAGCCCATCACCAGATTTCCAGCTCCAGCTCCAGCTCGACGTCCTTTCGTTCCTTGACCTGGGTGCGAATGAGATCGATCAAACGCATCACATCGCTACTGGTGCATTCCGGCTCGGCGACGATGAAATTCGCATGTCGCTCGCTGACGACCGCTCCTCCGATGCGTGTGCCTTTCAGTCCGGCACTTTCGATGAGCTCGCCGGTAGCCATACCGCGAGGATTCTTGAAGATGCACCCCGCGCACTGGTGCCCCATCGGTTGCGAGGACTTTCGCAAAATCCACTGTTTCTGGAGACGCTTGGCGAGCTTGTAGGGGTCTTCTTTCTCCAGTGCGAAAGACACTTCGAGGATGATCAAATCCTCCAATGAACTGGAACGATAAGAGAAGACGATCTCCTCATTCTTGAGCACCGCTTCTTGGCCGTCGGGATAGAGGACGGTCACCTCGCGGACCCACTGTCCGACATCGCCGCTCTGGGTCCCGGTATTGCCGTGCAGGGCGCCGCCGATCGTTCCGGGAATACCGATCAGCGATTCCAATCCCCCCAGGCCCGCATGCACCGATTGGGTGACGACGCGCCCCAATTTCGCACCGCAGCCGACCACGCACCGATCGTCGCGAATCTCGATCTTGGAGAATTCCGGTCCGTTCAGTCGAAAGACCAATCCCGGAACCCCTTCATCGGGAACAAGAATATTGGAGCCGCTTCCCAAAATGCGGAAAGGAATCTTCGCCTGCCGGCACTCCTTTAGGTACAAGGCGAGCTCGTCTCGACTTTCCGGTTCGGCGAAATATTCCGCGGGTCCCCCGAGTTGGAACCACGTATGCATCGCCAGGGGCTCATCGCGGCGGACATGCAATCGATCATCGGAGAAAATACTCATTGTAAAGCTTCCAAATATCTCCTGCCCCGACGGTCACGATCGCGTCGCCGGGAGTGGTATGCTCAGTCAAATAGTCTCGTATCGCGGCGATGGAGGAGAAGGTCGCCACCTTTCTCCCCGAGCGGTGGACTCTTTCGGCCAACTGCTCGTGCGGCTCTTCTCCAGGAAGGATTTCTTCCCTCGCATGATACACGCTGGCGATGACAATGCAATCGGCCATGAGGAGGCTTTCGGCGAATTCGTGCAAAAAATGCCGAGTCCTGGAGGCTTGGTGGGGCTGAAACACGACCCAAATACGACGCTGGGGATACATCAGCCGGATCGTTTCCAGCGAAACGGCCACCTCGGTCGGGTGGTGGGCATAATCGTCGATCAGCACCACGCCCCGTCGGGAGCCGACGACCTCCAGTCGGCGTCGCAATCCGCGAAAGCGAACCAACGCCTTTCTCAGCACGTGAGGCGGAACCCCGTTCTCGAACGCCAGCGCCACCGCGGCCAATGCGTTTTGCAGGTTGTGACGGCCCGGCACTTGCAGCGTGGTGGTGAACAAGTATTTCCCATGGTGGAAAACGTTCATCCTTCCGCGTCCCCGTCGCCACCGTGTGATATTTCCGGCCCAATCGGCCCCGGGATCCATCCCGAACGTCTCCACCCGACAAGGCAACTCCCGCGTGATCTTCGGAATCCATTCGGCCTGGTAGGGCACGAACAGCGTCCCTTCCTGCCAAACCCGCTGGGCGAACAGCGCAAAGGCATGTTCCAGTTGTTCCTCGTTCTCGTAGGAATCGAAATGATCCTGCTCGATCGAGGTGATCACGGCATTCTTGACCCACATATTGAGGAAGTTCGTGTTGTACTCGCAGGCCTCAACGATTAAATGGGGGCCTTGGCCGAGGTATCCTCCCAATCGACCGTTCCGGAATTCACCTCCAATGACGTAGGAGGGGTCGAGGCCGGCGGCCACCATCAGTTCGGCGGTCATCGCGGCGGTGGTCGATTTGCCGTGGGTCCCGGCAATGGCGATCCCCTGTTTTTGTTCGAGAAGCTCCCCCAAGACCTCGGCGTATCGCAAGGTCTTCATCGCGCAGCGGCCCGCTTTTTCCAATTCGGGATTTTCTTCGGGAATCGCATCGCTATGGATCACCAGATCGGTTCCTTCCGGGAGATGATCGGCGGAATGTCCCTGGTGGATCCGGGAAGGTGGGGACGGAGAAGATCTCTCAGGAACCCCTCTGGACTCGGACCCCGTCGGCGATTCCTCATCACGTTCTCGCGGTTCACGCTCCTTCGGTGGTGGAGATGCACCGTTCGACGAACGATCGCCTTCCGAGAAAATCACGCGGGAGGAGGCCTTCGAGGGAGAGGAGAGCGGGGCGATGTCGGGGGCGTCGAGCGAATCCGAGACGGACCACTCGGTCGAATCGGCCAGATCGCTGCCGGTGACGTGCCATCCCGATTGCCGAAACAGTTCTGCCAGCGAGCGCATCCCCTGACCTTGAATGCCGATCAGGTGCACCTTGCCCCCTTTTCGAAGGTCGAAAGCCGGAGGCTCAGGTTGACGATTGCTCGAAGTGGTCATGGAAGTTGGCTTCGAAGGAGCGCCTTCGCTAAGAGGAACGATTCGCGGGACGGAGAAAAGAAAAAATCCGGCCGACGCTCGGCCGTCTTCGACGCATGCACCCTCGATGCCTCCGGGGGCTCAGGAGAACCCGAGAGAGGGGAAATGGACCTCGCCGGGCTACGATGGAGACACCTTAGCCCTACCATCGAATCGGGGATCGATCAACGTGTGCTCCCCATGCTTTCGTTGATCAAACGGCCCACTCATTCGCCGTAATCGACTTTCAGTACTTTGTATTTCCGAACCCCCGCCGGTACCTGGATCTCGGCAACATCCCCCACCTTCTTGCCCAAAAATCCCTGCGCCAGAGGACTGGTCACCAAGATCTTTCCTTCAAGATAGTCCTCTTCGCCGGCGCCGACCAGGGTGTATTCGTCTTCGTCGCCCATTTCGAGATCTTCCACCACGATCGTCGCACCGAACCGAATTTCGCCCTTCGGCATGTCGGCCGGATCGATGATCGTCGCGCGCGAGAGTTTAGCGTTCAGATCATTGATTTTCGCTTGCAGCATTCCCTGGCTTTCCCGGGCACCATGGTACTCGGCGTTCTCTTTCAAATCGCCTTCCGCGCGGGCATTGGCCAAACGCTCGAGAATCAAGGGCATCTCTTCCTTTTCGAGACGCTCCGCCTCGCTTTTCAACTTATTGTACCCTTCACGTGTCATCGGGATGGCATCACTCATTTTGCTTTTTCCTTATCACAGCCTGAATCACACGATCGTTCCCCTCCAAGGGGGAGGGGCAATATTCGACGTTTTCCTGGAGAAGTGCGCGGCGGGGGAAATCGCCGTTTTCGCCGCACCGGCTTCCCGAATTGCTAACCGATTGAAATGAAATGTACTCCGCGGGGAAAAATTCGTTTCTAATCAACCATTCTACCGGGCGTCCGCCCAGCGGGACGTAAAAAACGAGCTTAATGCCTTTTCCAACTCCTTGCAAGAGTGTTTTCAGGCGTCTTCGAACGGACCTCTCAGTCGATTCGGCTTCATGGAGGCATCAAAGGCTATTCTGAATCGAACAATATTTTAATGAAAAACATTTCCGCCAAAAATAGGGGGCTCGCTTTTTTCATGGCTTCCTCGACCTTCGTGCGCCTTTTTTCCTTCCAAAAACGTCGATGCACCCCTCCCAAACCTCCCGGAATACCATCGAAAAACCGCTTTTGTGAATATAGAAAATTCAGTAAGACTTTGACGGTTGTCCGGCTCATTCCGAAGAAAGAGAATATGATCGTCGATAAAAAAGTAGTCACTTGGCCGAAGAACACTCAAAGGGTGCTGTTTTCTCCGAGGGAAAACGCTCGAGACATCCCATCGAACATTGCCTGGGGCTGCAATGAACATCAATGATCAAAAACGTAAAACAAAACGTCCGGCACATCTGATCATGTGGCAGTGGTCGATCGTGTGTGTGGCCGTTTTCGTCGGCGAGGGATCCGCCTTCGGTCAAACCTATTATTCTCCCTCCCTTTCAGAGAGTTCATCAACGCCCAGGATCGGCAGCGACGTCCCATTTTCCGGCCACCCCCCCTCGTTCGAGAGGCGAGTTTCTTCCGATTCCTTCGTCCCGACCGACACGAACATTCCGTTTCAGGCCATCCCCACGGCCCCCAACACTTCGCTGCCTACCACCCAAACCTCCCATTCCACCCACTCTACCGCGATGCGAAGCCACGCGGGCGCATCCTCTTGGGGGAATCTCCCTTCCGGCTCTGGAAATACCGATACCATCTCCGACATCACTCCCGCGGCGCCATCGTCGTTCCGTTTTCGGTCCTCCAGCGTTCCTCTCGCCATGCACTCGAAGCGGCAATCGGGAACGTACGATTCCTTGTCGCCGCCGAGCTCAACGCAACAGGCCGTCCCTCGCTCGATCGATCCCCGTCTCCATCCCGTCCGATGTGAGACAGAGCATTCTTACCCGAGGATGGCCCACTGCGAGCGGCCTTTCCGGACTTCCATGCGCGAGGAGTACAGGAGAGTCTGTGACGATCATCGGAATTTCTACCGGTGGAGCACTTTATGGAATTACAGCTTGGCGCTCGGTGGGGGGGCCGTGTTGGCGAACAGTCCTCTCGATGGAGATTTTCAAAACTGGTACCAGGACGATGTCCGCAGTTCGGGCACCGATGATTTCGCCTCGTTTGTCAAGACGTTCGGCGAGGGACATATCTTCATTCCGAGCTTCGCCATCATGACCGTCACCGGACGCTATCTCGACCAACGCAACCCCTGCTCATCCTACACGAATTCCCTTACCGATTTCGCTTCCCGCACCACCCGAGGATATCTGGTGGGGGCCCCCTCCCTGCTTTTCGGGCAATACGCCCTGGGGGCTTCCCGGCCGTGCGATCATCGACCTTGGGGATCGAAATGGCAACCGTTCCAGGATGAAAACTCGATTAGTGGTCATGCTTTCATCGGGGCAACTCCGTTCATCACCGCGGCTCAAATGAGCGAGTCGAAGTGGCTCAAGGGAACCTTCTACCTTTGCTCGACCATGACCGCGTGGTCCCGAGTGAACGACGACAAGCATTACCTCTCTCAAATCTGCCTGGGATGGTATCTCTCGTACCTCTCGTGCCGGGCGGTCTCTCAAACCGAGGGAGGTTGGCAAGGGAAAGGATTGACCCTCTTCCCGCTCATCGAACCCGAGGGAGTAGGCATGGGCATCCATTATCAGCGCTGAATCGTTCCGCTTGGGAACCCTTCTGCCGGAACGCTGTCGAAAACAACGGGAAGCGACTCGACGAAAGTGCCTACCGAATCAGTCTCAAACCGACCATGAAGGTTTCGCTCGGGTAGACATCGCCGGTGACGCTCTCGTAACGCACCAACCGCTCGAACAGATAGCCGACTTCTAAGGCGAGGATCTTGTTCTTCATTTGGTGGAAGGGATCCTCCGTTCGCCGCTCGGCTCCGAGAACGACGCGGTAATCGCGATAACTGGCCACATCGCAAGAGGAATCGGCACGCCGTATCGCCCAGATTCCCCCCGTGAGCCCCCCGCCCACGTAGAGCCAATCCGTCTTCTTCTCGGAATCGGGTTCTCCCCACCACCGGAAGCGCTGGGAGATTTTCGGCTGGGGAAAGAGAAGGTCGACCTCGAGATCCTCGTTCGGTCGCCACATGATTCCTCCGACCGGGAGGACACGGATATCGGAACGATCGAGATAAGAAACGCCGAAAAGGAGCGTCGAGCGAGGATTGAACTCCCAAATGCCCGCTGCCTGACCGGTGATCCGCAGCGCGTCGCCGATGTCTTGATTGTAGTCGCTGTTCCAACTCGGAGCCACGGCCAGAGTGCCTTTGAATCGCTCGGTGAGCGGCCTGATCCACCGGAAGTGTATTTCAGAGGCATGCACCACATCGGGAAAATCGGCGGTTCCTTTCCATTGGATAAAGCGTGTTTCGTGAGAGGGAGTCACCAGAAGCGGCGACTTCTCCGTAAAAAAGGGAAAAGCAAGCTGGGCCTCGATTTTCACGGTGGTCATACCCATCTGCTGCTTTCCGGAACCGACGTCGGCCCATTCGCCGAAGACGGAATAACTGCGGAACATGCGCATCCAATCCGGCGGCTCGGTCTCCACCACGCCGTCGCCGACATGCCCCACCGAACTCGGGGAACCTTGCCATGGAGATCCATCCGGATTCACCGGGGGAAAGGGTTCGCTTTCGCCGGGAAACACCGCCCCGGGGGTCTCCAGGTTTTCCGGCGCGGAAAGGCCGTAAGCATTCGAGGGAGGGGGAGAGAATGACGGCGATTCGGAAAACGAATGTTCGTACAGCGTCGTTCCACTCGCGGGAGGGGCCAAAACGGGGGCGGAGGCCGATTCGCGTCGCTCGTCTCGGTGCCCGTCGAGTGCTTGCGCGAAAAGGATGGTCGGAAAAGCGGATAGCATGAACCAGAAGGCGAGCGCCGGATGCAGCAGCGCGCGGCGGCAAAATGGGCTCACGGAAAAGCCGTCTCGTCCCATCTTGTTGCCAGGTTTTTCTAAAAGGTCAGACACAAGCTTCCTCGCGATTCGACGATCGTTCGGGGATGATTCCAATGTTGATCCCAGGGTGTCTCTTCTTCCGGCATTCTGAGATGCAGGAATGGGACTCAGCGAAGACTCAGTAGGCGAACATCGATCGCAAGTAGACGGTCGTATTCGGTTCCGCCCACGCCTCGCCGTCGGCGTAGAGTTCCCGCTGGAAGGCCAAGCCCACTTCGAACGCCCCGTCGATCGAATTCTGGTTATCGAATTCGAGCCCGACGCCGACGCGGAAGTCGTTGTAGTCGGTTCGAAGCACTTCATTCTGGTAGGCGATCGACCAACTGCCGCCGCCATAATCTCCCCCGACATACCCCCACCAATCGGTCGTATTCACGGTGACCAGTCTCTTGGAAAGCTTGGGATCGGGGAAGATGATGTGCCAGATGATGTCATCGTTCGGTTGCCAGACGATTCCGCCGCTGGGAAGTAGTTTGATTCGAGCCCGATCGAGATAGATCACGCCGAGTTTGGCGGTGACCGCGGGGGTCATGACGACACTGAGCATGCCGCGTCCCTGAATCCGGATGCTCTCGGTCGTCACTTCCTCGAAATCGGAAAACACGCCGATTCGTGCCCAGGTTTCGGCCCCGAACGTCTGGTTGAACTGCGGTTCCATGCCGGCGTCGATATAGGCATCGAACGTTTTGGCGGGAAAATGACGCTTATGCACCGGAGGCCCCTCCGGACCGTTCCACAGATGAAAGCCGAAGCCGGGAGCGACAAACAAGGGAGAGCCCTCGGGAAGCCAGGAAAACGGGATCGCGAACTGCGCTCGAAAATCGAATTCGTTGATCCCGAGCTCATCGGAGGCGGTTCCCGGCATCCAAAGATAATCAACTCCCACGGTGTCGAGAAAACGCTGCGCCTCCTGCACGGAATGGGAGAAGGAGAAGGGAGCCGAAGAACTGGGCGACGGGGTGACCGGTTGCTGGGGAAACAAGCCTTGAGAACCCGGCACTGCGTAGGGATCGAAGGAAGGCGAGGCCGGTGTGAGGCCGGGATTCGTCGAGGGGCCGACGCCGCCTTGCGGAGCGTACGGTGGTGTGGATCCCGGGGGGTACGCTCCCGGAGGAGCGGTTCCCACCGAGCCCGGAGCGTAACCACCTCCCGGCGGAGCCGAGGAAGACGGAGCGGGGGAATACTGGGAGGAATTTGGAGAGGACCAACTCGACGTATTCTGCGCAAGCCGTGGATATCCCGAGCGCGCACGAACGGCCTGCCAGTACGGCTCATTTTCCCCCACAGCTTGGCCGCCGCCGACCGCATTTCGGGGGCCGGCATTTCGCCACCCTTCGGTAAAACGCCGAGCGAGGTTCTCCGAGGAATTGGTTTCCTGCGGCGTGGAAGCTCCAGTGGCGTTGGGAGAAACGGAGGTCGTCGCGGAAGACGAAGAAGATTGATAGGGGCGAGCCGCATTAGGCGATGCCTCCGACGGAGAGGCATTCTCTCCCGACGTCCGTGATGCCGTCGACGGGATGCCTCGCGGACGAAAATCGAGTACAATATTATCCGCCACTCGGAGGGAAGGTGTCACCGGATTCCCTCTTTCGGTGGAAGACGAGGAATCTGTCTGCGCCGACACGGGAAGGCAGAAAGTCGTCGTCACGATCAGGAGGATCATCCATTGATTGATGCCCCATCCCATATTTTTCCGTCTCGTATTCATTTTAGCTATTTTGCAAACGAAAGGATGCGCCTATAGGCCCGAAGAAGAGTAGAAATGGCTGAATATCAAACTTTCGGAAGGGAGTCAAGGCGAATTGCGCCGCTTTACTCCCCCGAAACATGAAGCATCCTTTCGAAGAGCCGTTCGAAACACCGCCGCATCGGTGAACCTGGGAAACCACCGCGAAACACAAGACGATGGATCATCTCAACAAACTGTACCGCTGCAAATTTCTTTCCCGCGTCATTTATCGGGAGGAGCTCTCCTCGACCAACGATTTCGCCAAGGATCTGGTTTCTCGAGGAGAATTGCCCGAACTGCCTCTGTTGATTCTTGCCGAGCGACAGACCCGAGGCCGTGGTCGCGGGCGGAACAGGTGGTGGTCGGCCGAGGGAGCCGTAACCATGAGCCTGGTATTCAATCCGAGTGTTTTCGGGATCACCCGAGACATGTCCCCGCTCTTCTCCTGCTCCGTGGCGTTCGCTCTGCTGCGCGCCCTGGAAAAAGAATACACTGCTTATCGGAAGAAATGGGAATATCACTGGCCGAACGACATCGATCTCGAAGGCAAGAAGGTCTCCGGCATGCTCTTGGAATCTCCCTCGCCTCAGGTCAGCATCCTTGGGGTCGGCATCAATGTGAATCAATCGATGAGGACCGCCCCCGAGGAAATCCGTCGTCGGAGCATCTCCTGCCGGGATTGTTTCGGGGAAGAGATTTCACGCACCGCCCTGGTGCTTCGCTTCCTGGAGGAACTGGAAAAGGTGCTGACCGAGATCTCCAGTCAGCCCGGAGCCATCATCGACGGGCTCAACCGGCGATGCATGCAACGGGATCGCGAAATTCTGCTCGAAGATCACGACGCCACCTTCTCGGGACGATGCCTCGGCATCGCTCGCGACGGAGCACTCTTGCTGAAAACGGAACAAGGGACGCAGTCGTTCTATTCGGGGTCGACGCGGCTTCTCGAATCTTGAAACGTGTCGGGCACTCGCCGGACGACTTCAAACCAAGGGAATCAGTCGGGAAAGGACGACACACACGACGAACCCGGAAACTCCCATGAGGATATGGAGAATGGTCCAGGACTTCAGGGTATCGGTTTCCGAGATGCCTCCCATGCGGCAGAAGAGCCAGAAACCGCTGTCGTTCATCCAGGAGAAGACGAGCGAACCGCTGCCGATCGCCGCGCAGAGATAGGCGGGATGACATCCCAACTCTTCGGCGGTGATGCCCATCGAGGCGATGATGGCGGAGGTGGTGATCATGCTCGTGGTGCTGGAGCCTAAGGAAATCTTCATCGCCGAAGCGAGTCCGAACGCCAACATCAAGATGAAAATTCCCGAGGCGGCGATCTCGCCGTTCTCGCCGGGTCCGATCAATTCGCTGACGTGACCTCCCACGCCCGCCTCCTGGAGCATCTGCCCGAAGGCGCCTCCCGCCGCGGTGATCAAAATGATGATCCCGCCATCCATCAGCGCCATTTCCAGGGAACGATTCAACTCCATCAACGGGAGCTTCTTGTGCCACAGGAGCAGGACGATCGAAGCCGCGGCCGCCAGAATCAGGGCGAGGTCCTTATTCCCAATCGTCGCCATCACCGCTTGCAAAGACGCCGGACGATCGGAGGAAGCCTCCTCCAGTGCCTCCGATTCGACCGGAGCGTCCTGATCGGCTTCCATCGTTGTAACGGCCGCTTCCTTCGGCTTTTCCTTCGCCTGGAGCCACATCTCCATGATGGTGTTCGAGGAGATCAACACCACCGGCAGCAGCACCGGCAACAGCGAAAGCCACAACGGCGGCAGCTTGGCATCGATCCGGCGATCGGCTTTTTCGAGGACCTCCTCGGACGACTCGCCTTCTTCACGGGGATCGACATGGAAGCGAATCGAGGGGTTCGGCAAATACCAGTTGATCAGGTGGCACGCGAGCAGCCCCACCGGAAAGAGCAGAACGCCGATCATGCCGCCGACGAGCATCATGTTTCCGAAAGAGACTCCGAGGGTTTCGGAAACGATCAACGGACCGGGAGTCGGCGGCACCAAGGTGTGGGTGATCATCGCTCCGGCGGCGGTCGCCATGAGGCAGAGCATGTAATTCTTGCCGATTTTTTCATAGAAGGAACGGGCCAGAGGGACCAGGAGGTAGAAGACGGTGTCGAAAAAGACCGGCACCGAGAGGACGAATCCGCTGCCGACCAGTGCCGAGGGAACCCGATGGGCCCCGAAGAGGCGAGCGAAGGCCCGAATGATTCGGTCGGCGGCTCCACTATCCATCAAACATCGCCCGATGATCGCGGCCATCGCGATGACGATGCCGATCTTGCCGGCCATCGTTCCGAACGCCTCCGCCACGCGGGGAATTTTCTCGGTCAACTCGCCGGGCGCCCGAAGACTGATCACCAGCGCCGCGGTGATCAGCGAAAGGAACGCGTTCATCCGGAGCACGAGAATCATGCCGACCACGACCAGCAACCCGATGACCAACGTTCCCAGGGGACGATTGAAGAACTCCACGATCGATCCGATATTCGCGGCCAATGGAAGAAGATGCAGCGTCGCCATGTCGTTCCGCTCCCGAATGCGTGTTCGAGTAGAAAGGATCATTCCGCCGAAGTCGGCCCCCAAAGAAGAAACGGCCGTCGTAAAGACGCGGATCGGCGCATCAACACCGAGAATACCGGTACCGAATTCCACCAGGGTAGGGGACAAACTTCATTGTGAACGAATCGAAGCGCCGCCGCAAGAGAAGGACGATTTTTTCCGACCGCGACCGTAGCGAATCCACGCCCATGCTCGATGACTCAGAAGGTCGCAAGCGAGATCCCCCGATCTTGAAGAAAGGCAAACAACTCTTCGCCACGGGGAATTCCGGTCTGTCCGCCGGGTCGGGTCGCCTTCATCGCCGCCGCGGCCCCAGCGAGTTGCAAACATTCCCCTGGTTCCAACCCCCGAATCATGCCCGCCGCATAGGCTCCGTGAAAGACATCGCCGCAGCCGGTCGAATCGACCACCTCGACGTCAAAAACCTCGAGGTGACCGTTCTTCTCTCCTTCCCGGCTCCGGAAATCGCATCCGTCCGGCCCTCGTGTTACCGCCACCAACGCCCGATCGTTATTCCAGAGCGACCGCAATATTTTCGCGGGCTCCGCCTCGCCGGTCCACGCCAGGGCGAAGGCCTCGGATACGATCAAGTGGTCGACCTTCTCTAGAAGCGAGCGGAATTCAGGCGTCGGAATCACACGCTCGAAATCGGCGACCACCGGAATTCCCTTTTCTCGCGCGATGCGGGTCGCCCGCAACGAACCGGCCAAGCCGTGATGATCGAGATGGATCGCCGAGGCCTGCTCGATCCACTCCCGCGGCGGCCAATCGGGAGCCGCGCCGAAATGATCCTGGGAGGTGCTGGAAAGGACCGTTCGCTTACCGGTCGGAATATCGACCAGTATCGTCGAGTATCCGGGGCGAGCTTCCGGAATCTTCGCCCGACAAGAGCAATCGATGTTCTCCCGCTCCAATCGTTCGATCATCTCACGGCTGAGGGGATCCTCGCCCAACTGCCCCACATACCCGCAACGGATGCCCAGCCGCGCGGCGGTCACCAGCGCCGTTCCGGTCAGCCCCCCGCCCTGCCGCAATCGTTGGTCCACACGCACCTTCGTATCCAGTGCGGGGTACTGCTTCAGAAAAAGCAATTCATCGATCGCCACGGCGCCGAAGCCGAGCAGTTCCAGCGTGGAAGCGTCTTCAGGAATTCCCGTCGACATGTCTCCCCTTTTCTATGCTATCGAAGGAATCGCGAGGATTCTTCGTGGTTGCCGCTTATCGTCTAAGGCCGCGGTATCTCCTCGAGACAAATCCGCTTGAGGCGTCTCACTTCCTTCCGATCCCATTTGACACGATACCAAAAGAGTTCATAATGGCAACCTCCATGGAATCTCGAGCACCTCGCCGAAAGAAAACGCATTGACCGCCTGTATCGAAACGAGTTGTCCGGAGATGCTTGCCCGAGCGATCTTTTTCAACCACCGTTGCAACCCGCAAGGAGACGAAGTGCCGACGACGAACGAGGAATTCACGCTCCCCCTGGAGATCGTACTTTTCCAACCGGAAATCCCCCACAACACCGGCGCGGTCGGTCGAACCTGCGTGGCCGTAGGAGCCGAATTGCATCTGGTGCGGCCGCTGGGATTTCGTCTCGACGAGCGCCATTTGAGACGAGCCGGGATGGATTACTGGAACCATTTGAAGCTCGAAATCTCCGACGACTGGGATGATCTCGAAAAGAAACTCCCCGAAAAACGCTTCTGGTTTTTCACCAAACACGGCGAAAAAATCTATACGGATATCGACTTCCAGCCTGACGACGTGCTCGTTTTCGGCAGCGAATCGCATGGATTGCCCGATTCGATGCTCCGCCGGGTGCCGGAGCAGGCCGTTCGCATCCCCATCGCCCCGGAAGCGCGAAGCCTGAATCTCTCGGTCAGCGTCGGCATCGTCGCGTACGAAGTTCGGCGTCAACTCCGCCATCGGGCCCGCTAAATCTTCACGGTGCTTGGTGGAAAACGCGGAAAACACGGCCTCAGGGGGCACTCCCGGCAAGCTCCGGGCGGAGAATCCACATCGCCAGCTTCATGAAAATCAGAATGCCGCCGACATCGAGTAAGCCGGCGACGAATGGATTGCTCATCATCGCCGGATCCCAGCCGATTTTTCGGAAAAGCAAGGGAAGCCCGGAACCGGTGATCGTCCCGAGGATCACGACCAGAAGCAGGGTGATCGGAATGACCAGAAATTCATACCATCCTGCGCCTCCGGGAGCAAATATGAGAGCACACAGATAGCCGACGGCACCGAGGACGAATCCGAGCAACGTCCCCATGAGGACCTCCCGAACCAGAATTCTCAGCCAGTCGCTACTGGTGATCTCGTTCTTGGAAAGCGCGGTGATGATCAGGGCCGCCGACTGCCCCCCGCTATTGCCGCCTGTGGAAATCACCAGCGGAATGAAGATCACCAACCAGGGGATGGCCTGGGTCACCGATTCGTATTCATCCAGAGCGAACGCCGTCAGAAGGGCTCCGAAGAAGAGGATCATCAGCCACAAAAGACGTTTTTTCACCAGCGTCAGCAGCGGAGTCCCCATGTACGATTCTTCCAGCGGTTCGACCGCCGCGCTCCGCTGGGCGTCCTCGGTCAACTCGTCGACCATCACATCCAGCACGTCGTCGTGCGTGATGATTCCGAGCATCCGATGTTCTTCATCGACCACGGGAATCGCCAAGAGGTCGAATCGGGCCACTTTCTGCGCCGCCTCTTCCCGGTCCTCGTACGCGTTTACCGTGATCAGGTCGCGTTCCATGATCTCGCCGACTCGGGTCTTCGGGTGCCGGATCGAGGCGAGCAACTGCCGGGCCGAAACCAGCCCCACCAGATGGTCGTTGTCGTCGACGATGTAAAGATAATAGACCGTTTCCATCTTCTCGGTCTGACGGCTGATCTCTCCGAGCGATTCCTCCACCGTCATGCTCTCGCGCAGACGAACGAACTCGGTGGTCATCTCCGCCCCGGCCATGCTTTCCGGGAACGAACGCAAACGCTGAATATCGCGTCGCTCCTCGACCGGTATCAGCGGCATCAACTCCCGCACACGTTCCGGAGACGAGGACTGCAGGACATCGACCCGATCGTCGGGGGGAAGATGGGCCACGAACTGCGCCATCTCTTCGGCCGGCCCCACTTCAAGAACCCCCACTTGCAGCTCAGGCTCGAAAAAACCGAAAATCGCGACCCGATTCTGCAAGTCGGTGTGACGCAGCACTTCCCAGATCTCTTCCGGATCCAGGCCATCCATGAACTCGGCCGTACGCGCCGGATGGAGCGCCTCGCAAAATTCCCTGAGTTCCTCTTCATTCCCTTGCTGGATCATCTCCCGCAGCTCGGGGAGATACAGCGGATTTGTCGTCATGGCCGATTCCTCTTCCGGTGATTCCTTTTGGCCGTTCTACCTCAATGTCGGGCCGAATCCAAAAAGTGAAAAGATTCCAAGATCAATCCTTGGATTCCCCGGGACCGAGCTCGACGACGCGGGGGCCTTCTTCAGTCTGCAATTCCAACCGGATCCCCTCCTGAAGCGAAAGATCTTTGCGCTGCGCCACATAGTCCTGAACACTTGCAACACGTTGATTGTTGATCGACTCGATCAGCATGCCCGCTTTCAGCTTGTTCCGAAACGCCACGCTCCCAGGGACGACATCGAGAATGAGCACGCCCTGTTGATCCTGGAATCCGTATTTGGCGGCCATTTCGTCGGTCAGTTCCACCACCATGATGCCCAGCTTCGCGTCGTTATGGAAACGCACGTCGCTACCGAGCAGACTAGAGCGTTTTCCAAAATCTTCGGGCATCGCTTCCAAGGAGAGAGTGAGCGTTTTCGGTTCTCCCTCACGCAACACGTTCAAGACATGCGGTTTCTCGACCTCGGCGCGTTCCACGACCGACTGCAACTGGGCCGGTGTGTTCACATCGATCCCGTCGAAATCGAGGATGATATCGCCGCGACGCAGATCGGAATCCTCGGCGGGAGCATCCTCGAAAATCCGCTCCACCTGCACGCCGCGCTTCAAGGGAAGATCCCACTTCTCAGCCGTCTCCCGGTCGACTTCCCTGATCTGCACGCCGATATAGGCCCGTCGGACCTTGCCTTCTTCGATCAACTGCGAGATGACCCAATTGGCCAACTCGGTCGGAATGGCGAATCCGACCCCCTGATATCCACCGCTTTGCGAAGCGATGGCGGTATTGATGCCGATGACTTCACCGTCGAGATTGATCAGCGGCCCGCCCGAATTTCCGGGATTGATCGCCGCATCGGTCTGGATGAAACTCCCGCGTTCAATGCCCCCCAACGAACGTCCCTTGGCGCTGATAATGCCCGCACTGACCGTCGAATCGAGCTCGAACGGATTGCCGATCGCCAGAACCCAATCGCCGATCTCCATCTTCCGGCTGTCGCCGAGTTTAGCGACCGGAAAAGCTGCGTTCTCCTCACTATCGAGCCGAATCACGGCCAAGTCGGTCTTTTCGTCGGCGCTGATCTTCTCGGCCGGATATTCCCGGCCGTCCGGAAGCTCCACGGAAACCTCGTCCGCGGCGCGAAGCACATGATTGTTGGTCAGGACGATCCCCGACTCATTGATCAACACCCCCGAACCCAGTCCTCCACCGAAAGGCGGCATGCCGGGCAGGCGTCGCTCCAATTCTTCTCCCAACGGCGCCCGGCCTTTGGCGTGGAGCTGGGTTTTGACCTTCACCACCGTCGGCAGGACCTTCTTGGCCGCGATTCGAAACGCCTGAGAAAGCGCTTTCGCCTGAGCGATGGGGTGCTCCTCTGCAGGTTGCTGGGCCGAGAGCGTCCCGGCAAGGAGAAGAAGCAATCCGGGAAGAAGGCCCACGAATGGCAATACTCGAAGATGTTGTCTTTTACAAACGGCCATGATTCAATCCTCAACGATATGGGGGTTGAAAGCTTCTTGATGACAGCGAAAGCGGTTATTTCAAAGGGGCTCACCGGAAGTCGCCGGTCCGTCGCTGTAAAAAAAGCCGAAACGGAGAGCATTCCGCATCGGCTTTTCTCACTATCCCAATTGTAGATCACTCGCAAGGGAATGCCACCCCCTGCAAATCAAGCAGGGAGGGGTTTTTCCACCTCTCCCCGGAGGATTTTCATCGGCTCAGAAAGTCTCCGAAGCGACTCCTTCCGCTCAAACACGTCGCCGTCGGCGATAGGCGCCCACCCCGGCACATCCGGCAAGGCCGAGGGCCCAAAGGCTTAAGGTGGCAGGTTCCGGAACCGGAGCGACCAAAACGTCCTGATGATTTCCGTCAGAACTCGTAAGATTCATGACATAGACACCGGGCGCATCGGTGAAGGGATCGTAGTCGAACTGCCAGTCACTGAGCGTACCCAGATTATTGAAGTTATTCAAGGCAGCCAGGAAGAGATTGTCATCCGCCGGATCGTCCAGATCGATTTCATCTTCGAGCCACCAGATGGCCGCCTGCAACCAGTCGGCGGAGGCATCGCGATTATCGTAATAATCAAATGAAGTTGCAGCCGTGTTTGCGTTCACGAAGGAACTGATGGTGCCGGTGGTGAACATGGAGTAGAGTTCCGCGGTCCCTCGGGAGATGGGATCCTTTTCACCAGGTGTCCCCGTGAGTCCCACGCTTGGAGTCCCGGTGGTTCCTTGGTTTCCATCACCGCCCAATTTTGCCGCACGGCTGTAGGCAACATCATAGATGTTGTTTACTTCCAAGGTTTCCAATTTTTCGAGGCAGAAGGTGGTGAACGCTTCTCCGGATTTTGGATATCCGGCACCGTCGATCGGCGAAGAAGGGTCGGAGGGAAATTCGAATCTCAGTTCTCCTCCACCATCGGTGCCGCCATACGGGACGCCGGTGAATTTAACTTGGTCACATAACGCCGTCGTCGGGGATAGCCCCCCCAGAAGGAAGAGCACCGCGACACACGAAATAAGCAGTGCGTATTTTTTCATTTTTTTTTGCCCTCTTGGTTGAAGTATCGCGCCTGCATTTGAGTCAAAGGAAACACCATTTATATTCTAGAAACCTCTTCAATATGAGGCGACCTTTTCCACACCTTTCCCCATCATGATAATTGGAACATCATCTCAAACAACAGAAAACAGGCAATATAAACAGCTTTCTTGGTTTCTTTTTCCCAGCAAGTCCCTACAACCGGACACATGTGTCATGAACCGTTCATATCCCGACGAGCACACGGAAGAATATCCCAAACAGTGCCATTGGAAATAATCAAGCAGAATCCTTGAGAAGTCTTTACACCCGAATCGATGAAAACAGTCTATTCGATCTAAATAGGAATCCTGCCCCATGCCGATATTACTGTTGGTCGCCGAATATATGAACAAGGATCAACGGAAGTCATGGATCGACGAATCATCAAGAGCAGGAAGCGATTCGGCCAAAAAAGCCTATGGGCTCTTTTGGCTATAACTCTATTTCTGCCAAGTGGTTGCGCAACGACGTCGACCTCATCTGTAAGACGGCCCGCCGGCAATCTGCACGTTCGGGTTCCCCGAGAAATGGCCAAGACCGTTCTGCCGGAGTACCGGATCGAAGCGCCTGATATTCTACTGATCGACGTCGTCAGGCTTATTCCTCGATCTCCTTACTATGTAAGACCTTATGACGTTCTGGAGGTCGAGGCGATCGGCACGTTGCCAGATCACCCGATCGCGGGATCGTTCGTCGTCGACCCCGGCGGAAATATCGAACTCGGATATCCTTATGGATCGGTCCGGGTGGCCGATTTGACGATCAAGCAGATCGCCGATCTGCTCCAATCGGAACTGGAAGAGCAAACGAAACTGAAGGATCCCCATGTGACCGTGAGGCTTCTCGAAATCTCCACAATGCAACAGATCACGGGAGAGCACCTTGTGGGGCCCGACGGAAAGGTCACGCTGGGGGTTTACGGCAGCATTTATGTCCACGGCTTGACCGTCCAAGAAGCGAGGGAAGCGATTGAATCGCATCTTTCCAATTATTTGGACGACCCCCAAGTCGCGGTCGACGTATTCGCCTATAATAGTAAAGAGTATTACGTGATTCTCGAGGGAGCCGGTCTCGGCGACCGTGTCATTCCCTTCCCATACATGGGGAATGAAACCGTGTTGAAGGCGATCGCCAATGTGCAGGGGCTTGAACAGGTCTCGTCGAAGAAAATCTGGATCGCTCGTCCGAATGGCCATCAAGGTCAACCGATCATTCTGCCGGTCGATTGGCAGGGAATCACCGCCCACGCCTGTCCCCAGACCAATTACCAGATCATGCCGAACGACCGTGTTTTCGTCGCGGAAGATAAGCTGATCGCCTTCGATACGTACATCGGTAAACTGACGGCCCCCATCGAACGGGTCATGGGCTTCACGTTGCTCGGTACCGGCACGGTCACGCGACTCTCCGGAGATGTCCTTGGCGGCGGCGGCAATCCTTCGTCAAACTTCTAATCGTACGAGCCGACGCTTGAAGAAAGGAAGAAAGATGAGTCTCCGAATGAAATGCTTTTTGGGGACGGCGGTGCTGACGGGACTGTTTTTCGCGGTTTCCCGCTCCGCAATCGCCCAATATCCCTCGACACTCGCTTCCCCGACTTACCGTTCTCCGGCTTTGCGTTCCCCGACCATCAGCCCTTGGCTCGATCTTTTTCGGAGAAATGAAGGAGTGCTCGACAATTATAACCAGTTCGTGCGGCCGCAGCAGCAGTTGCGCCGAGCCATGGCTCAACAGCAAAACGAGATCACATCGCAACGATTGCGTCAGAGGAGAATCCAGTCCGAGATCGGCGCGCTTCAACGGGACGGTCGGGGTCACATGCCCACCGGGGTTGGAGGCACATTCCAGAATTACCTCCACTACTACCCATCCTATCAGCAGGGAGCGGGCGCGCGTTAGCCGTCGCATAGAGATTCCTCCCTTCCCGGTCCTCTTGGTCGCGCAGAAAAAAGGCAGCCCGAGAGAGCTGCCTTTTTCGTGATCATCGGTACGGCATTTCATCCTTAGCGGCAACGGCGGAAAAGATTTCGGAACACCCCGCCGGCAGACCGCCCGAAAGAACGAGACTTCTTCATCTGGGAGGCGGGGGTCAGGTGCCGGACCGTGATATTCCGGTACCAGACTTCATCGCCGTGATCCTGCAACATGATCTTTCCGACGAGGTTCTTCCCGAATCCTTCCTTGCCGGCGAATTTACTTTCGGCGATGTGCTCCTGCCAATCCTTCGAATCGGTGCGAACGTGGAGCACCTTCATGCCGTTGAGCCAGTGTTCGATGGTATTGCCGTAGACCCGGATCCGGCTGTGGTTATACTCCCCGACCGGCTTGAGCACTTTGTTTTCCGCGGGAGCATAGACGTCGTAGAGCGCCGCGGCGCTGGTTTTGACCTTGTTCCCGTTGGGATGATTCGCGTCATCGAGAATCTGATATTCGCAGCCGAGCCACCCCCCTTTTTCGAATTTCTTGACCTTGTACTTGAGACCGCTATTGCCGCCCTCGGAGATTTTCCATTCGAAATCGAGAATGAAATGCGTGAAATCCTGGTCCACCACCAGGTATCCGCCGCTTCCCTTGCGGTGGATCGTCCCGTCGACCACTTCCCAACCGTCGGGAATGGGACCGCCGCCGAGAGTCGTCCATCCATCGAGGGTTTCACCATCGAAAAGAGAGACGGCCGGACCCGGATAAAAACAACGCGCCGGAACGGTCTGCACGTGGCATCGGCCGAAAATTCCGGCATCGGCCGGCGGCGCCATCGAGAGTAAGAAGGCCAGGGGCAAGCATAAGAAGATGCAGTCGCAGAATGTGCGTCTCATAGAAGTAGTCCTCTGATTGAAATAGGTGATCGGGGATAAACCATAGCCGTCCGGAAAAAACGGGACAGCCGATGGAAACAGGATGTTTCGCCGGAAAGAACGATTGCCAAATCGTCCGTTCGGCAGGCACTGCGGCAAGTGGTCGTCGCGTGGCCGAGAATGATCGTCCCAAAAAAACAACACGATGAAAATGTTTTCCGGAGGGATGATACCGAAGGCACAATCCGTTTCAGCTTCCGGAAAACGCCGTCGTCATCCCATCTTATTATACGTTTTTTGATGGCGGAGAAAGCCGAACGTCTCCCGAGGAAGGGATCATGCAGATCACTTCAATTCTTCGGCATACCCCTTGTGGATCGCCTCGAGTTGCTGGTGGATCTCGGGGTATTTTTCGATGAGATTCGTCGATTCGCCGACATCCTCTTGGAGGTTCGCAAGGAATCGCTTTTTATCTTCCGGGGCCAGATGACGGCCGCTTCCATCGCGAGCGTTGCCGAGCAGTTTCCACGGCCCCTTCCGGACGACCCATTGGGCGTTGTTTCCCCTTCCGAGTTGCCAGTAGAAATGCTCATGGGGGGTGGGGGCGTCATCGACAATGACCGGCACGAGGCTTTTCCCGTCGAGCGCGTCCTCGGGGAGTTCGGCCCCGGCCCAATCGGCGATGGTGGGGAGCCAGTCGCATCCCGTGGCCATCTGTTCACGCACCTCATCCTGCGGCACGGTCCCCGGCCAGGAGACGATCGAGGGCACGCGGATGCCGCCCTCGAAGAGATTCCCCTTGCAACCCCGGTAGGGTCCGGCGTATCCCCCTCCCCAGAACGTCCGCGACTCATGGGAATGACCATGGTCGGACTGAAAAATCACGATCGTATTCTCACGAATGCCGAGTTGGTCGACCTGCTCCATGACCCGGCCGATTTGCTCATCGATACTGGAAATGAAAGCCGTGTACATGCTCCGCACCGAACGGAACCCGTGGTAATACTCCTCCCAAACTTCCGGATCGATCGTGTTGGTATAACGGACGTCCAAAGGTTTGACCGTTTGGTAATATTCCCTCCACTTCCCGGTCGCCTGCAAAGGATAATGGGGAACATTGAACGCCAAATAGATGAAAAAAGGTTGCCGACGATTCGTTTCGATGAAGTCCCGGCATTGGTCGACCATCAACTCGGGGAAGTATTCGCCGGTTCTCCAAATCTCCTTGCCGTTGAGCCAGAGATCGTGCTGATTCGGCGGGACCCAATAGAAGAAATGGGAGTAGTTGTCGATGCAGCCTCCCATATGCCCAAAAGAGTGATCGAACCCCTGAGCATTGGGCATCGTTTGTCGATCGTAACCGAGATGCCATTTTCCGATGTGGGCGGTCCGATAGCCGGCTTTCTTAAGCATTTCGGCAATCGTCACCTGCTCGGGGGGCATCCCGGAATGTCCTCGGTGCGAGGACACGTTGCCGGGCACCCCGGCACGGGCGGGCGTTTTACCGGTAAGCAACCCCGCGCGGGAAGCGGAACAGATGGCCGAAGGGGAATACATTTGCGTGAACCGCACGCCCTCCTTCGCCAGCCGATCGAGGTTCGGGGTGTGCAAATCGTCGGCCCCATAGCAGTTCAAATCGAGCGAACCTTGATCGTCGGTGTAGATAATGATGACATTGGGCCGTTCCGCGGTGGTCGCGGCCGGAATCTGGCGGGTTGTCGTCGACAAGAAGATCCCGACCAAGACAAGCAAAAACCCCCATAAGCCGCCTCGTGCGGCATATTCGCAACAAAACATACCATTCGTCCTTTCTCTCGAAATGGGCCGAAAAGCCCCTGTCGCCACCAACCATCGAAAACCACGGCCGATTTGGTCTCCCGATCAAATCCGAGGGCGGCGGATCGACCACCATTCACAAAGTAATCCGACTATCCAGAATAACCCAACCAGATAAACGCGGTCAAGTTCCTTGCCGAAAAAACGTGAAAAAACCCGAGATCTCCCAGTAGATCGGCCTATCGACCGGCTTGGGACGCAACGACCGAAAACCCCCACTGGACAACGAAAGATTGAACCGTTCGCGATCATGGGGTACCATATTCCTTTTCCCCCTTGAAGGGGCCTCTCATCCGAGGTTTTGCCGCCTTCACGCGGGGGAGCACCGCCCCCACCTCATCCATCCGACGCATGGAAATGTTCCCAATGGAACGTCGCATCCATCCCGAACCGCTGGGCCTCCTTTTGCGAACATGAATCATCATGAATTTTCCCACCTCCCAAAGACACATTGGCGATCCTCCCCTGCTTGAGCAAGGCGTTGTCCCGGTCTCCGAAGACACGCTGCGCTGGCGCATTTGGGCTCCAGCCTCCGACGCCGTCTCCCTCGTGCTGTTTGCGGACGGAAAACGAGAGGTTCTCGCCATGGCGCCGGCGGGAAACGGTTACTTCGAAGTGGAGGTTTCCGCCGCCGGCGGGCGGCCCGCGGAGGCGTATCGGGCGTGGTGGGAGTCGATTCGATATCTCTACCGCTTGGGGGACGGCCGTGAACGTCCGGATCCCGTCTCGCGATACCAACCCGACGGCGTCGATCAGCCCTCGGCGATCTTCCTTCCCAACGGCCATCGGTGGCGAGATCACCATTGGACGGGGATCGATCCCGCCGATCTGATCCTCTACGAATTGCACATCGGCACCTTCACCCAAGAAGGAACGTTCGATGCCGCCCGGCAGCGACTTGCCGAGATCGCCGCGCTGGGCATCACGGGGATCGAGATCATGCCGGTCGCCCAATTCTCCGGCGAGAGAAATTGGGGGTACGACGGGGTCCATCCTTTTGCGGTACAAAATTCCTATGGCGGACCCGCCGCCTATCAAAAGCTCGTCGACCAGGCGCATCGGCATGGATTGGCCGTGATCCAGGACGTGGTCTACAACCATTTCGGTCCCGAGGGAAATTACCTGTCGGAGTTCGGACCTTATCTGACTGATCGTTATCACACCCCCTGGGGGCCGGCGGTGAATTTCGACGATCTCGATTGCGACCCGGTCCGGCGAATGGTCACCGACAATGCCCGCATGTGGATACGCGATTTCCATTGCGACGGACTCCGGCTCGATGCGGTGCAGATGATCTTCGATCGCGGCCCGCGCCATATCCTCTCGGAGATTCGTGAAGCAGTCCAAGAAGAAGGAGAAAAAGCAGGACGCCGGGTCCACGTGATCGCGGAAACCGACGAGAACGACGTCGTGCATGTCCTCGCTCCGAAGTGGGGGGGGTACGGACAATCGGGCATGTGGAGCGACGATTTCCATCACGCGATGCACGCCTATATCTCGGGGGAAAACAGCGGCTACTATCGCGACTTCGGCTGCGCCGAAGAAATCGCCGAAGCGATCGATAAGGTTTTCGTTTTCGATGGTCGCTACAAACCGTCGCGGCGGAGGCGATTCGGCACTCCCACGGCGGATCTCCCGCGATGGCATTTCGTGACATGTCTGCAAAACCATGATCAGATCGGAAATCGCCCGAATTCCGATCGCTTCCCGAGTCTCGTTCCGCCCCCGGCCGCACGCCTGGCCGCCTGCTTGCTGCTCTTGAGTCCTCACCTCCCGTTGATCTTCATGGGAGAGGAATACGGCGAGTCGGCCCCCTTTCCCTTTTTCAGCGATTTTTCCGACCCGATTCTCGCCAAGCGGGTCCGTACGGGCCGTCGGAATGAGCTGAAGCACATGCATCGGCTCGATCGCCTGCGCATCGCCAATCCGCAACGGGAATCGACCTTCGAAACGGCAAAGTTGAATTGGCCGAATCCGGAAGACGAAACGACCGGGCAATGGCGAGCCCTTTACGGAGATTTGATCTCATTGCGAAAACAACTCGATCTGGCACGACATTGGCGCAAACTCCGCGTGCGATGGTGGAAAGAGAAATCGACGCAAAGCAAAATCCTGGAGATGACTTACCACACCGACTCTCCGGTCCGCATCGAGGCGAACCTGCACGACATGCCGATCCCCCCGACCGACCGCGGGGACGACCTGCCCGTTTGCTTTTGCTCCGAGACAAGCCGATACGGAGGGCAACGACAGCCGGGGGAAGATCATCGACCATTATTGCTTCCTTGGGAATGCCGAGTGCGGTGTTACGAGAAAGAATGGTTGAATAAGGAGGTCGACAGATAGCGTTCGCCGAGGTCGGGGAGAATCGTCACGATGTTCTTCTTCTTGTTCTCCACCCTTCTTGCCAGCTTCTGCGCCGCCCACGCCGCGGCACCGGAACTCGGGCCGCAGAGAATGCCCTCACACAGAGCGAGGTTCCGAGTCGTTTGGTAGGCGTCCTCATCTTCAACGGTGATGACTTCGTCGATCAGGCTCAAATCCAAGATTCGGGGGACGAAGCCGGCTCCGATCCCTTGAATTTTGTGTGGGGCCGGTTTGACGGGCTTTCCGGAAAGAGTCTGCGAGAGCACGGGGCTGCGTTTCGGCTCCACCGCCACGATTTTGATCTCCGGACGACGCTCTTTCAACAGGGAACCGACGCCGGTGATGGTTCCCCCGGTGCCCACGCCGGCGATGAAAATGTCGACCTCCCCGCCGGTCGCCTGCCAGATCTCTTCCGCGGTGGTCTTGCGGTGGATCTCCACATTGGCGGGATTCTCGAACTGCTGGCCCATCACATGATTCGAATTCTTCGCCACCAACTCTTTGGCTTTCTTCACCGCCGCGGCCATCCCACCGGTGGCGGGAGTGAGGATCACCTCGGCCCCGAAGGCCATCATGATGCGGCGACGTTCCACGCTCGCGCTTTCCGGCATCACCACCTTGAGCTGGTAGCCGCGCACGGCGGTAATCCACGCCAGACCGATTCCCGTATTACCGCTGGAAGGTTCGAAAAAAATCGTCTCCGGACCGGTCAACCCCTTTTCCTCCGCGGAACGAATCAACGCGTAGGCCAGTCGATCCTTAACACTCCACATCGGATTCTGGTTTTCCAGTTTCCCCAGAATATTTCCCGGTAGATGCTTGGAAAAATTCGCCAAATGAACCAAGGGGGTATTCCCGATGGCATCCACGGCATTGGGCAAGAGCTTGGGCGAAGCAGACATACAATTCTCTATGAATAAATGATGGAATCCCGGAAAAAACAAAAACGAAGTATTACTGAACCATGGACCATCAACCAACGGTCCTTATTCTATCGGCCGCATTCATTCTTTCGGCCTCACATTGGATTAATGATCTATTTCGACAGAACTTCGTCGAATTATAGCAAAAGAAATGAAACAGTACAATAATTTAACACAATTTTTTATGTATCTATTGGAGATTAAAACAGTTATGTTGTATGTTGTTGGCAGCAAAGATATTCCACCAAATTTAGTCTTTGCCGACTCTACCAGACAATCGCCTCTTTGACTACCATGGCCGAGGAAGAATGTTATAATGGGACATTTGCAAGAAAGCTCGATTTCCGGCTGTTCGCAATATCATTAATGCTTTTGTCCTCCACGGGTGAATGAATCGCTGGACTCGGGTTGCCGATTCTTTTGACGGAAAGATATTCTGATGGCCAAAATTCGAGTGGGAACGCGCGGCAGTGCTTTAGCCGGATGGCAGGCAAATTGGGTGCGTGAGCAACTGGAAGCACGCCGGATCGAGGTCGAATTGATCTTGATCAAAACGCGAGGCGACCAAAATCAGCACGGCTCGATCGGCTCGATCGGCTCTCAAGGCGTCTTCACACGCGAAATTCAGAATGCACTACTGGAGGACCGCATCGACCTCGCCGTGCATAGCCTCAAAGACCTGCCGACCGATCCGGTTCCGGAGCTCACGCTGGCCGCCGTCCCCTTGCGGGGAGCCACGCGAGACGCTTTCGTCAGCCGCCAATACGATCTGCTGGTCGATCTCCCCGCCGGCGCGGTGGTAGGAACCGGGAGCATGCGTCGCAAGACGCAATTGAAGCATTTGCGACCCGATCTGGAAATTCGCGACATTCGCGGAAATGTAGAAACCCGATTGAAAAAGCTCGATGCCGGCGATTACGACGCGATCGTCCTCGCCGAGGCAGGACTCGAACGACTTGGGCTGGCGGAAAACATCACCGAACTGCTCGAACCTCCCTTCTTTCTTTCAGCGGTCGGACAAGGGGCGCTCGGTTTGGAGATTCGTCGCGACGATCATGCGACCCAAGAACAAGTCGGCCCCTTGAATCATCTTCAAACCCGACTGGCCGTCACCGCCGAACGTTCTCTGCTTTCCACACTTCGCGGCGGTTGTCTGGCCCCGATCGCGGCCTGGGGAAGCGAGCGAGAAAAAGGAGTTCTCACCTTGCAGGCCCGGGTGCTCAGCATGGATGGAAAAACGATGCTTGAAGTGATCGACTCCGTAACATTTCAATCAGAACCGATGGAGGACGCCCGACGATTGGGCGAGGTCGTCGCCGAGCGACTATTTGATTGCGGAGCGGCAGCGCTGATTGAATCGGCCCGAAAAAACGAATCGAACGACTGAACGCCATGCTTGACTGCTCGAGAAGCCCGATTGGGAAAGAGCGCTCCTACCAACAAATTCGGCGATCGTTGACCCATCGAGAGTCATATGGTAAAAAATAGAGATCAATCTTTGGAGGATGGGTGCCCGAGTGGTCGAAGGGACCGGTCTTGAAAACCGGCGAGGGGAAACCCTCCGGGGGTTCGAATCCCTCCCCATCCGCTTTTTTCCGGAAGCTCGCATTCCGGATGATTCGTGCCTCTTGCTTTTCAGATCTTCACGATTTTCGTTCCACTTGGTGGTTCTTCCGATCCTCATCCCGATATCCTGTGCCTTTTCCGTCCGGGCCACCGTCCCTTTCGCCCGATCTTCACGCTGCATTCGTTCCTCGCGGTGAAGACATTGGCCCGGACCGATTCCTTCTCCCCTTCGGCATTCCAGCGTTTTCATCTTATGAATACTTCCGCAATCACGGAAAAACGTTTTCTCGGCTCTCTCTTGGGGTTGATGCTCGGCGATGCCCTGGGAGCCCCCTGCGAAGGTCTTTCGGCGGAAATTATCTATCGCCAAGGACTTGTGAATCATCTGCTCGCCAACGAAGAGAATCGCCGTCTGGAATACACCGACGATACCCAAATGATGATCGGAATTCTGGAAACCCTCCTGGAAAAAGAAAAAATCGATCCCCGGTTCCTGATCGAGCGGTTCGTGAAGAACTACGATCCCTATCGGGGCTACGGGGCGGGAGTCCGTAAGATTCTCCGCGCTTTCAAAAAGGGGGAATCTCCAGAGACGGTGGTGCGAAGTGTTTTCCCGGATGGATCCTACGGGAACGGCGCGGCGATGCGGGTGGCGCCGGTGGGACTGGCCTTTTGCGAAGATCTTCATCAGGTGGCGACCGAAGCAACCACCTCGGCATGCGTGACACATGTCCACTATCTTGGTGTCGAAGGGGCCCGACTGCTCGCGCTGGCCGTGGCGTTGGCCGTGCGAACCCAGAGATTCGATCGGAGTGCCTTTCTCGGCGAACTCGCCGAGTGGTCCGAACACGAAGAATACCGCTGGCAATTGGAAACGGCGCGCTCGATCGACCAGGATGTGCCGATGACCTTCGGTTCGGGAGTGGAAGCCCATCGCTCGGTCGTCACGGCGATCCAGCTATTCGCCGATTATCCCGACGACTTCTGCATGGTCATCCGACAAGCGATCGGTTTGGGCGACGACACCGACACCGTCGCGGCCATGGCGGGAGCGATCTCCGGAGCGCGATTGGGTATCGATGCGATTCCCGACCATTTGCTCGGAGCGTTGGAAGACGATCCGACGCATGGACGACGTCATGTCGAGCAGATGGGAAGGGATCTCTTCGCCCGATGGGAAGAAGGCAAGTTCCGAAGACGACGCTCCTGGTTTTCTCGTCTTCGCCGACCGGTCGGAAGAAAAAGGACTCCATTTCATTGAGCGGAGCGAGTGCTTGCCGAATTGTTTCCCGCGAAATGAACCGCTTTCCCTTCCCCCGAACGTTCTAAGAATCGCGTGACCAGCTTCCGGTCGCCCGGTGCCAGTGGTAGAGAAAAATGCCGAACGCCACGCCGACATTGAGCGAATCGAACTGCGGCCGCATCGGAATCGTCACTTGTTGGTCACACGCTTCACCACTGACTTGATCGAGCCCTTCATATTCGCTCCCGAAGAAAAGAGCCGTCCTCTCGGGCCACTCGATCTCCTCCGGACGTTTCGCCGAATCCTCCAGCACCGTGGCGATCGCCTGGAAATGATATGGTTGCAACCTCCGGATCGCGTTAGGTTGCGCAATTTAGGAGAGCCTGC